>CAVQUY010000022.1:0-100771 GCA_963716955.1 uncultured Actinomycetota bacterium | reverse complement strand
GAAGAAACCCTCGGGCGATCGGTATGAGGAGCAGGAATGGCAGAAGGCACCGTCAAGTGGTTCAACAGCGAGAAGGGCTTCGGCTTCCTCGCTCCCGACGGTGGTGGCGCTGACGTCTTCGTCCACTACTCGGCAATCCAGTCCCGCGGCTTCCGGACGCTGGACGAGGGTCAGCGCGTCTCGTTCGACGTCGAGCAGGGCCAGAAGGGCCTGCAGGCCGTTCAGGTCACGCCGCTGTAGCAGCACGGGCGCGCTCCACCTCGGTGGGGCCCCGGCCGGTTCGCCGGCCGGGGCCCCGTTCTCGTCCGCGGCCCCGTTCTCCTCAGCGGCCACGTGCCCCGCGTCAGGAAAGTCGCCCTATCGGCGTGCTCCCCAGCCTGCACGTCAGAGAATCGACTCTCACGTCGCGCCGGGGAGGTGGGCCATGGCGGGCCCGCGCGAGCGCTCGGTGTCCGAGGCGACCCTGCGCCGCCTCGAGCTCGCGACCGGCGGGGTGGCCGGGGCGGGCGTCGCAGAGATGTCCGCGCGGCTGCCGTGGTTCTCCCGCCTGACGGCCGACCAGCGCGCCGGCGTCCTCATGGTCACCCAGCTCGGCGCCGCCAACTTCGTCACGTGGCTCCGCGACCCCGACGCGACACCCCGGCTCACCGCCGAGGCCTTCCGCAGCGCCCCGCCCGACCTCGCCCGGCGCATGACGCTGCGCCAGACCGTCGAGCTCGTCCGCATCGCGACCGAGGTCTTCGAGGAGCGCATCCCGTCGCTCGGCGGCAGCCGGGCCGAGCGGGCCACCCTCGTCACCGCGGTCCTGCGCTTCGGCCGCGAGGTCGCCTTCGCCGCGGCGACGGTCTACGCCTCGGCCGCCGAGTCGCGCGGCGCGTGGGACGCGCGGCTGGAGGCCCTCGTCGTCGACGCCGTCGTCCGTGCCGACCACGACGCCGACGGCGCGCTGCTCTCCCGAGCCTCCGCCCTGGGGTGGGACCCGACGGTGCGCGCGGTCGTCCTCGTCGGGGACCCGCCGACCCAGCACGACCCCGCCCGCCCCGAGAGTCCGGACCCGCTGCACGGCGTGCGCCGCGCGGCCGCCCGGGCCGGGGTCTCCGTACTCCTGGGCGCGCACGGCGCGCACCTGGTCATGATCATGTCACTCGACGAGGCCCGGGACGAGACCGGCGCGGAGGCGGACCCCGACGACGAGCCCCGGGGCGGACGGGTCAGCGACCTCACCCGCGGCGAGTCGAAGGCCGCCCTGGCACTTTCCGACGCGTTCGGTCCCGGCCCCGTCGTCGCGGGACCCGTCGTCGCCGGCCTGCTCGAGGGCCACCACTCGGCGGCCCGTGCGCTCGCCGGGCACCGCGCCGTCGCCGCCTGGCCGGGCGCGCCCCGTCCGGTCTCGGCCGACGACCTGCTGCCCGAGCGGGTGCTGGCCGGCGACGCGTCCGCCGTCGAGCAGCTCGTGCGCGACGTGGCCCGCCCGCTGCGGGAGGCGGGGGGCTCGCTCGTCGAGACCGTGGAGTCCTACCTCGACCACGCCGGGGTGCTCGAGGCGTGCGCGCGCTCGTTGTTCGTGCACCCGAACACCGTGCGGTACCGGCTGCGTCGAGTGGCCGACCTCACCGGCGCCCGGCCCTCCGACGCGCGCGGCTCGCGCTTGTTGCACATGGCCATCGCGCTCGACCGGTTGCGGACGACCGGCAGCGCGGGGGAGCTGACGACGAGGCGCTGACCAGCGACGACGCCGGCGATCACGCGGCAGTAAGCGGATTTCGGCTTCTCGATCGATTCCGAGGAGCTGTCCCGTTTGGGTCCGCCGTTGTAGGAACCCGACAACGAACCCGGACGAGGATTCGTCACCGCGGCGCCTGCTGTCGGCAACCCGCGCGTGGTGGGGTACGGAGTGTGATCGCGATCCTCGCGCCCGGTCAGGGCGCCCAGAAGCCGGGGATGCTCGCGCCGTGGCTGGAACGTCCCGGCGCGCGCGAACGGCTGGCGGCGTTCTCCGAGGCCGCCGGGCTCGACCTCGAGCAGCTGGGCACCGAGGCCGACGCCGAGGCGATCGCGGACACCGCGGTCACGCAGCCGCTGCTCGTCGCGTCGGCGCTCCTCTCCGGCGAGGCCCTGCTGGCCGAGCTGGGCGGCACCCTCGGCTCCGCGGACGTGCTCCCCGACGACACCTCCGTCGCCGGGCACTCGGTCGGCGAGCTCGCGGCCGCCGCGATCGCCGGCGTGCTGGCCCCGGAGCGGGCGGTCGCGCTCGCCGCGGTGCGCGGCCGGGAGATGGCGGCGGCCTGCGCGGCCGAGCCGACGTCGATGGCCGCCGTCCTCGGCGGCGACGAGGCCACGGTGCTCGAGGCGCTCGCCGCCCGGGACCTCGAGCCGGCCAACCGCAACGGCAGCGGCCAGATCGTCGCGGCGGGACGGACCAGCGACGTCGAGGCCCTCGCCGCCGAGCCGCCGGAGGGCGCCCGGGTGCGCCCGCTCGCCGTCGCCGGCGCCTTCCACACCCGCTTCATGGCGCCCGCCGAGAAGGCGCTCTCGGGCTGGGTCGACGAGCACCGCGGCGAGCTCGCGCCCGCCGACCCGGTGCTGGCGCTGCTCTCCGACGCCGACGGCACCGTCGTGACCTCCGGGGGCGACATGCTCGACCGGCTCGTCGCGCAGGTGACGCTGTCGGTTCGGTGGGACGCCTGTCTGGACACCCTGCGGGAACGCGGCATCACCGGGGCCGTGGAACTGACACCGGCCGGGACGCTGACCGGGATGGTCAAGCGCCAGATCAAGGGAACCGCCACCGTGAACGTCTCCGAGCCCGCGCACCTCGCGGCCGCCGTCGAGCTCGTGCGGGGTGGGGCGTGAGCCTGCGCGGCACCATCACCCAGCCCGCCCCCGTCGCCGGCGCGCGCATCCTCGGCCTGGGCAGCTCGCAGCCCGACCGCATCGTCACCAACGACGAGCTCGCCCAGCGGGTCGAGACCAACGACGCGTGGATCCGCAGCCGCGTCGGGATCGTCGAGCGCCGCTTCGCCTCGCCCGACGAGTCCGTGGTCTCGATGGGCGCGGACGCCGGCTCCAAGGCGCTCGCAGACGCCGGGCTCTCCCCCACCGACCTCGACGCGGTCATCGTCGCGACCTGCACGATGCCCAGCCCGATCCCCAACGCGGCCGCCCAGATGGCGGACCGCATCGGGGTCAACGGGATCGGCGCGATGGACGTCAACGCCGCCTGCGCCGGGTTCTGCTACGGCACCGGTCTCGCGGCCGACATGATCCGCTCGGGCACCGCCCGCCACGTCCTCGTCGTCGGCTCGGAGAAGCTCTCCGACTGGCTCGACATGGACGACCGGTCGGTCTGCATCATCTTCGCCGACGGCGCCGGGGCCGCGGTGCTCGGCCCGGCCGAGACCCCCGAGGACGTCGGGGTCGGTCCGGTCGCCTGGGGCGCCGCGGGCGACCTCGTCGCCACGATCGGCATCGACGAGAAGAACTACCTGCGCCAGGAGGGCCAGGCGGTGTTCCGCTGGGCCACCACGAAGATCGCACCGATCGCGATGGCGGCCCTGGACAAGGCGGGCCTGACCCCGGCCGACGTCGACGTGCTGGTCCCGCACCAGGCCAACCTGCGCATCGTCGAGGCCATCGCGAAGAAGCTGCGCGCCGAGGGGGCCCGCGACGACCTCGTCGTCGCCGACGACATCGTCCACTCCGGCAACACGTCCTCGGCGTCGATCCCGATGGCGATCGACCACATGCGCGGCGCCGGCCGGGTCCGCTCCGGCGACGTCGCGCTCATCGTCGGCTTCGGCGCCGGCCTGTCCTACGGCGGCCAGGTCGTCGTCCTGCCCTAGCGTCCCGACCCACCAGTCCCCTGAAGAAAGGAGCCCCGTGGCTTCCAAGGAAGAGATCCTCCCCGACCTCGCGAGCATCGTCGAGGAGGTGGCCGGCGTCGACGCCTCCGAGGTGACCTCCGAGAAGTCGTTCGTCGACGACCTCGACATCGACTCGCTCTCGATGGTGGAGATCGCGGTCCAGGCCGAGGACAAGTTCGGGGTCAAGATCCCCGACGACGAGCTCGCGAAGCTCACCACGGTGTCCGACGCCGTCGACTACATCTCCTCGCACTCGTGAGCGCCGCCGGCCAGGGGGTCGTCGTCACCGGGATGGGCGCGACGACCCCGCTCGGCGGAGACGTGCAGTCCACCTGGGACGGTCTCCTGGCCGGCGCCAGCGGGACCCGACCGCTGGCCGAGGAGTACGCGCGCTTCGACCTGCCGGTCGACTTCGCCTCCCAGCTCGCCGTCGAGCCCTCGGAGGTGCTCAAGCGTGTCGAGATGCGCCGTCTCGACCGCTCCGAGCAGGTCGCGATCGTCGCGGCCCGCCAGGCGTGGGCGCACGCCGACCTCGGCGACTACCCGGCGACGAAGGACGGTTCGTCGAAGGTCGACGGGCTGCGCCTCGCCGTCGTCATCGGCACCGGCATCGGCGGCGCCACGACGCTGCTGAACCAGGACGACCTGCTGGAGAACGAGGGGCTGCGCAAGGTCGCCGTCCTGACGATCCCGATGCTCATGCCCAACGGGCCCGCGGCCCACGTCGGGCTCGAGCTCGGAGCCGCCGCCGGCATCCACGCGCCGGTCTCGGCCTGCGCGTCCGGGGCCGAGGCGATCGCGTGGGCCTGGCGCATGCTGCAGGCGGACGAGGTCGACGTCGTCGTCGCGGGCGGCGCCGAGGCCTGCATCGCGCCGATCACCCTCGCGGGCTTCTGCCAGGCCCGCACCATGGCCACCGGCTGGGACGACCCGGCGCAGGCCTCGCGCCCCTTCGACGCGAAGCGCAACGGCTTCGTGCTCGGCGAGGGCGCCGGCATCCTCGTGCTCGAGCGCGAGGAGTTCGCGACCGCCCGCGGCGCGACCGTCCACGGGCGCATCGCCGGCATCGGGACCAGCGCGGACGCCTACCACATCACCGCGCCCGATCCCGAGGGCAACGGACAGTCCCGGGCGATCGCGGCGGCCCTGCGCACCGCGGGGCTGGAACCGTCCGACGTCGGGCACGTGAACTGCCACGCGACGTCCACGAACGTCGGCGACGTCGCCGAGACCGTGGCCGTGCGCAAGGCGATCGGCGACCACCCGGTGCTCAGTGCACCCAAGGGGTCGCTCGGCCACCTGCTCGGCGCCGCCGGCGCCGTCGAGGCGATCGCGACGATCCTCGCCGTCCGCGAGGGCCTCGTGCCGCCCACCGCGAACCTGACCGACCTCGACGACGACGTCGAGCTCGACGTCGTCGCGGGCGATGCCCGCAAGGTGTCGCTCGACGCCGCCGTCAACGACTCCTTCGGCTTCGGAGGGCACAACGTCGCGCTCGCTGTCACTCCTGCCTGACCCGGGGCCGTCGGGCACCGCGGGGTCCGCCCCGCCGCCCGACGACCCGGCCCACGGACGGTGTGGTCCGCCGACCCCTATCGCACCGCCCGCCCTGCCCACCGCCGCACGCCCGACCGGCGCGCGGCGGTCCGGAGAGGAGACCGCATGACCGCCCTCGAGGCCCGTCCCTCGTCCAGTCCCCCCGAGACCCCGTCCGCCACGCCGTCGCTGCCCGCCACCGGGGAGCTGGACCCGCGCTCGCCTTACGTGCGGGGCAACGCGCTGGTCGACGAGGGCACGTTCTCGCCGCTGCGCCCGCCGGACACGTCCGGGGCGATGGCTGCGCACGGCCGCATCAACGGCGCCCGCGTCGTCGTCTACATCACCGACGGGTCGGTGATGGGCGGGGCGATGGGCGCCGAGGGCTGCCGCCACATCGTCGAGGCCATCGATACCGCCCTGCGGTTGCGCTGCCCGGTGATCGGGCTGTGGCACTCCGGGGGCGCGCGGCTCGCCGAGGGTGTCGAGGCCCTCGACGCCGTCGGGCAGGTGTTCGCGGCGATGGTGCGCGCCTCCGGGCGGGTGCCGCAGATCTCGGTGGTGCTCGGGCCGGCCGCCGGGGGCGCGGCCTACGGGCCGGCGCTGACCGACCTGGTGATCATGGCCCCGCAGGGCAGGGTGTTCGTCACCGGTCCGGACGTGGTGCGCTCGGTGACCGGCGAGACCGTCGACGCCGAGGGCCTCGGTGGCCAGGATGCGCACGGCCGGCGCTCGGGGGTCGTCCACGTCGTGGCCGACTCCGAGGCGGACGCGATGGCGCGGGCCCGGCGGCTGACGGAGCTCTTCGCGCGGCCCGGCTCGTTCGACGTGCGCGAGACCCGCGCCTCGGACCTCCGCGCGCTGCTGCCCGACGCCAAGAAGCGCGCCTACGACGTGCACCCGCTGCTGCGCGAGCTGCTCGACCTGGCGCCGGAGGGCGAGTCGCCGTTCGAGGAGCTGCAGCCGCGGTACGCGCCGAACATCGTCGTCGGGTTCGGCCGGCTGGGCGGGCGCGCGGTCGGCGTGATCGCGAACAACCCGCTGCGCCTCGGCGGGTGCCTGGACTCGCCGTCGGCGGAGAAGGCGGCGCGGTTCGTGCGGCTCTGCGACGCGTTCGGCATCCCGATGGTCGTCGTGGTCGACGTCCCGGGCTACCTGCCCGGCGTCGGGCAGGAGTGGGACGGCGTGGTGCGCCGGGGCGCGAAGCTGCTGCACGCGTTCGCCGAGGCCACCGTGCCGCGGGTGACCCTGGTGACCCGCAAGTCGTTCGGCGGGGCCTACATCGCGATGAACTCCCGCTCCCTCGGGGCCACCGCCGTGTTCGCCTGGCCCGACGCGGAGGTCGCGGTGATGGGCGCCAAGGCCGCGGTCGGCATCCTCAAGCGCAAGCAGCTCGCCGCCGTCCCCGAGGAGGAGCGCGAGGCCCTGCACACCCAGCTCGCCGAGGAGCACGAGCGCACCGCGGGCGGGGTCGACCGCGCCCTCGCGCTCGGGGTGGTCGACGAGGTCATCGACCCGGCGCAGTCGCGCGCCCGGCTGGTGGACGCGCTCGCCGGTGCCCCCGCCGGGCGGGGTCATCACGGGAACATTCCTTTGTAGGTGCGCTACGCGCTCGTGAGCACTGAATGCGGCGATACCCGCACTTGGTGCTCACGGGCACGAAGTGCACCTCTGGATTTCTCCGCTCCACCCGAGCTGCCGGAGCCGGGCCGCGACCACCTGCGCGACGGTGCACGGCATGTCCTTGACCTCCTCGTAGCCGAAGGTCAGCCGGGCCCGACCCTCGAGCTCGGCGGCGTTGTCCCGGGCGCGGTCGACGCGGGCCGTCCGACGGTTGGCGTGGGTGCGCCAGCCGTCGAGGCGCACGGTCAGGGTCCCGAGGGGCATCGAGTACTCGAGGTCCTCGGCCCGACGGTGCCCCTCGACCACCCGCGCGACCTGCCGAGTCCCGGGCGGCAGATCGTGCGCCAACTCGACGTCGTCGGCGTACCAGGCCTCGAGCACCGATTCGACGCCCTCGACCAGGAGCTTGGCCGCCGACAGCAGGGCCTTTCGGTAGCGCCGGGGACGACGGACCTCCAGGGCCTTCTCGATGCGCTCCCCCGGCACGTGGGCCTGCGTGGCCCCCGCCGTCAGGACCCGCATCGCCTCCCGGGCGTCCGGCGCGTCCACGGCGAGGTCGATGAGAGTCTGGACGCGGGTGGTGACCGGCGGGTCGGAATCCTTCTGGATGATGTGGGGGAAGGCCCGGCTGCGGTGGACGACGATGCCGGGACATCCGCGCGCGGAGCACCCGTACTCGACGGTCACGTGGATCGGGAGCCCGTCGCGCCCGCCCGGAAGACCCAGCACGGCGGCCGCGGTGGCATGGCTGAGGACGGCCGTCCCGCGGATGAAGAGCAACGCGGCACGCCGCCACATCTCGGGTGTCGGCTCACCGGTCACCAGTGCGTAGACACCGTGGAACAGCGGCACCCACCGTCCCGCGTCGACGTTCGCCCGGATCATCGCGACCGTGATCCCGTGGGCGAAAAACTGCTGGAGGCTGGCCACGTTGCCCTGCTCGTGCTTCAGCCGCTGCCATGCGTCGGGGTCTTCCACACGGGTTGGAGGCGCTGGGTGAACCTTCGGTTCCCGTGAGCACAAAATGCGGTGATACCCGCACTTGTGCTGTGAAGAAAATCGAGGTGAGGAGGGCTACGCGGGCTGCTCCAGGGTGACTCGGTAGCCGAGGTTGTGGAGCTGGCGGATCAGGCGGTCGCGTTGGCGGTCGGTGTTGCGGCGGGTGAAGTAGTCGCCGCCGAGATCGTCGTAGTCGCAGTCGTTGGCCAGCAGATGCCAGCAGATCACCAAGATGGAGTGGGCGACCGCGGTGGCGGCCTTCTTCTTGCCGATCCGGCGGGCCAGCCGCCAGAACTGGGCGGCGAGGTAGGTGTCGCGGGTGTGGGAGGCGGCCCAGGCGCATTGGTGGAGTACCTCGGCCAGCCAGACGTCGCCTTTGGTGGTCGTGCCTGAGCGGCGCTTGCCGCCGGTGATGTTGTTGCCCGGTGCGAGTCCGGCCCAGGACGCCAGGTGCGCCGCGGTGGGGAAGCGGGTCATGTCGACCCCGATCTCGGCGATGACGGTCTCGGCAGCCCGCTTCCCAACCCCGGTGATCGTGGCGAGGTGGTCACGGGCCCGGTTGAAAGGGACTCCGTCCTCGCGGGTGCGCGCGGCGAACAGGGCGTCGACGGCTTCGTCGAGGCGGGCGATGCTGGCCTCGAGGTAGCTGGTGTGTTCCAGAGCCATGCCGATCATCAGTGCGTGGTGCTCGTTGAACCGGCCCTGCAGGGCGTGACGCAACGCGGGGATCTTCCGCCGCAGCGGTCCCTTGGCCAGCTCGGCGAGCACCACGGGGTCACGTTCGCCGGCGACCAGCGCCGCCAGCATCGCCCGCCCCGAGACCCCGAGCACGTCCGAGGCCACCGAGTCGAGCTTGATCCCGGCGTCCTCGAGGGTCTTCTGGATCCGCTGGCACTCGCTGGTGTGGGCCTGGACCATCCGCTTGCGGTATCGGGTCAGGTCGCGCAGCTCCCGAATCGCGGCCGGGGGCACGAAGCTGCCCCGCAGCAGCCCATGCTCGAGCAGCTCGGCGAGCCACTCGGCGTCGAGGACATCGGTCTTGCGCCCGGGCAGGATCTTCACGTGGTGGGCGTTGACCAGCATCAACTCGAACCCCGGGTGGTGTTCCTCGAGCAGATACCAGACCGGCTTCCAGTACGACCCGGTCGCTTCCATCACGACCGCGGTCACCCCCTGTTCGACGAACCACTCGATCATCGCCTCCAGCGATCCGGTGAACGCCGCGAACGTGCGGGTGGTCTTCACCCGGCCCCGCAGCCCCGGCACCCGCACACAGGCGACCACCTCGTCCTTACCGATGTCGATCCCCGCGCACCGCTCGATCAACGTGTCCACCAGCGGCCTCCTCACCCCGCCCGAACCATGGGTGGGGCCGGCGGGGCCGACCGATCAACGACGCTGTGAAGCGTGCACGTGACAACAGTCCGAGGTGCCGGGAAGGCCCCAGGCGTCAGTCTCACGACCAGGCTCTCGCGCACCAAGCAAAAGCGAGCTCAGCCGACCCCGCCCCGATTTTCATCCGTCGAGGCGGCCAGCGGTAGGCCATGAAGTCTCACGAGCGCGAAGCGCACCTAACTAACAGGGCGTCCGCAACGAGCTGCCCGCCATCGGATCCACGAGACGCAGCGAACCGCGCTCGGTCACCACCGTCGCCGACACCTGCCAGCACAGCCGCGGGACCGGGACGTCCGGGGGCGCGGCCGTGGGGTCCTGGGTGGTGATCATGCCCATCGGCACGACGTACTCCTCGTCGCCGACCGGGTCGATCCGCCGCAGGATCACCGACCCCACCTTGACGGTGCGGTTGCGGTCGGCGAACTGCGCCGAGGACACCGACGCCGACGAGGTCGCCGACGACGTCGCGACCCAGGCCGCGTAGTCGCCGGCGTTGCGGGCGTCGACCTGGCGCTGCACGAGGTCCCGGATCTCGGCCGAGCGCGGCGAGGCGGCGGCCGAGGGCGTGAGCGCGACGGTCGGCGGCCCGGCCGACCCGTCCTCGGGCAGGGCGACCCCGGCGAGGGCGGGTCCGGTGTCGCCGAGGGCGTCGCGGGCGGTCCCGGCGGCCCGCCCCGCGAGCACCGCCGCGACGGCGCCGAGCACGACGAGCAGCACGACGAGGGCGACCGGCACCGTCACGGCGGGCCGGGTGAGCGCCGCCGTCCGCCCGCTGCGCGCTCCGCTCACCCCGGGAGGCGGATCGAGACGAGGGGCATGCGGATCACTGTGCCAGCCCGCGCCGGGGCGGCGCGGACCCGGCCCGGTGCTCAGCCGACCTGATGCAGCCATCCGACGGCCGCGCCCTCGCCCGCGTAGCGGTACGGCTCGAGCGCGTCGTCCCAGCGCCGGCCGAGGAGCTCGTCGAGGGCGTGGTGCAGGACGTCCCGGCCGTCGCGGCGCGCCGCGGCCATCGCCGAGCGGACCTGGTCCTCGCCGAGGACGACGTCGCCGTTCGCGCTGGTGCGCCCGTGCCACAGGCCGAGACCGGGGACGTGGCTGAAGCGCTCACCGTCGGTGCCGGGGCTGGGCTCCTCGGTGACCTCGAAGCGCAGCATGCCCCAGGCGCGCAGGGCGCTCGCCAGGCGTGCGGCGGTGCCGACGGGACCGGTCCACGAGCACTCGGCCCTCAACTGGCCCGGGGCCGCGTCCTGTGCGGTCCAGTCCAGCACGACACGGGCGTCGAGGACGCCCGAGATGGCCCACTCGACGTGCGGATTGACCGCAGGCGGCGACGAGTGGACGTAGACCACGCCACGGGTGCTCACTGCTGACCTCCGGTCGAGACGAGAAGCGTCTTCCCCAACGTCCTCGAGTCGTCCGTGGCCGAGAAGTGGACCATCCCACGTCCGCGGTCGCGCAGCAGTGTGCCTGCCGAGACCCCTGTTGCGCCAGTGATCCGCGTGTCCGGCGTGTCGCGGCGCCGCAGCCCGTCGACCGACGGGGCCCGATCGCCTACCGTCGACGGACGATGACGGAGCGCGACGGTCCCGACGACGGCCGCCCCGCCACCTTCACCGACACCCTCGCCGTCGCCGCGTTCCGGCGGCTGTGGGCCGGCCAGCTGCTCTCCATCCTCGGCGACCAGGTCGCCCGCGTCGCGCTGACCGTGCTGGTGTTCGACCGCACCGCCTCGGCCGCCCTCACCGCGCTGACCTACGCGCTGACCTTCCTGCCCGACCTCGTCGCCGGCCCGCTGCTCTCCGGGCTGGCGGACCGCTTCCCGCGCCGCGCGACGATGGTGGTGACCGACGTGGCCCGCGCGGCCCTCGTCGCCGTCATGGCCGTGCCCGGCGTCCCGCTGGCGGCGCTGTGCGTGCTGCTGGTCGCGGTGCAGATGCTCGCGTCGCCGTTCCTCGCCGCGCGCTCGGCGATCCTGCCGCACCTGCTCGACGGCGACCGCTACGTCGCCGGCGCCGCGCTGATGGGGACGACCTACCAGTCCGCGCAGGTCCTCGGGTTCGCCCTCGGCGGGCCGCTGGTGACCCTGCTCGGGGTCTCCCCCGCGCTCGCCCTGGACGCCGCGACGTTCCTGGTCTCGGCGCTCGTCCTGCGCCTGGGCCTGCCCGAGCACCGGGCGGCGGGGGTGACGACGGCGGGTCCGGGCCTGCGAGGTGTCGCGGCCGGCGTGCGGGAGGCGCTCGCCCGCATCGGGCAGGGCGCCCGGGTCGTGGGCGGCGACGCGCGGCTGCGCTCGCTGATCGCGCTGGCCTGCGTGTCCGCGTTCGTGGTCACCGTCGAGGGGCTCGCAGCGCCCTACGCGGCCCACCTCGGCGCGGGACCGGCGGCCGTCGGGTTCCTGCTCGCCGCCAACCCGCTCGGGGCCGCCGTCGGGATCGTGGCCCTGACCCGGCTCGTCGCGCCGGACGCGCGGGGTCGACTGCTCGGCCCGCTCGCGGTGGGGTCGTGCCTCCCGCTGATCGGGTCGGCGCTCGACCCGCCGCTGCCGGCCGTCCTGGGGCTGTGGGTGCTCTCCGGACTGTGCTGCGCCTACCAGGTCCCGGCGAACGCCGCGTTCGTCGCCGCCGTGTCCGACGCCCACCGCGGGCAGGCCTTCGGTCTCGCGGTGACCGCGCTGCGGGTCACCCAGGGCGTGGGGGTGCTGCTGTCCGGGGTGCTGGCCCAGGCGACGTCGCCACCTCGGGCGGTGGCGATCAGCGGGGTCGTGGGCGCGGCCACCGCGCTCGTCGTCGCGCGGACGTGGCGGCGGGCCCGGCGGGCGTCCGCCGCCCGCGGTCACGGGTCCGGCGGGACGGGGACCGCGACGGCGACGGGCACCCCGGACGCCGCGTGAGCGCGTCCGGGGGTGCCCGGCCGTCGAGGGCGTCCCCGGCGCGGAGGACGACGCCGCAGGTCAGCGCCAGTGCGCGTCCCGCCAGTGGGCGTCGCGCACCCAGTGGGAGTCGTCGCCGAGCGCGAGGACGGCGGACCGGACCCAGTGCGAGTCGTCGCCGCGGACCCAGTTCGAATCAGGGGTGGTGTGCATCGGAGGTGCTCCTTCGTGGTCGCGCCCCGTGTCCACGCGCGGCACTGCTGCGCGCGGCACGAGGTCCCCATCCGGGTAGAGATGTCACTCCGCGTGAGCGTCGGATCGTCGGACCGAGGAGTCGCCCCGGTCACGCTCTGCGGTCGGACGACTCCAGCCTGGCAACTGTGGCCCTCGGTCACCAGACGACGACCGGGCGTCAACCATCCAGGTGAGAAGCCACGAAAGGGTGATCCAGACGCCCTCGTCGGGGCGCTGCGCGGTACCGTTGGGTCACGAGCACGAGGGCGCGACCGGCGGGTGCGGGGGCTCCGCTCGAGGCGACCTGGGATCACCGTCAGCGGCCGCACGGAGCTTCGGAGGCAGCAGAACGTGACCGCCCCTCGCCCGCGGCCACCCGGTCAGGAGACCGGGACGGTCACGCCGCGCGACCGGAGCGCGGCCTCGTCGCTGTCGGCCCTGCTCCCGACGCGGTGGGACCTCTGGACGCTCCGTCCCCGGGCGCTCGCCTACGTCCTGGTCGTGGACGCCCTCGCCCTGGCCGTGATCGTCGCCGGGTTCCTGTGGCGGCCGGCCGGCGCGCACGACTGGATGGTCGGCGGCCTGCTCTTCCTCGGGGCGGCCGTGCACGCCGAGGCCGCCCGCCACATCGAGCGCGTCCGCATCTCACGCACCGACCGCCCCTTCATCGACCTCAAGTCGATGTGGACGTTCGCGGGCCTGCTGCTCATGACGCTCGGGCCGGCCCTGGTGCTCGTCACCGTCACGTTCGCCTACTGGTGGGTCCGCAACGAGCAGCACCCGCCGCCGCACCGCTGGATCTTCTCGTGGGCGACGGTGGTGCTCGGGACCGGCGCGGCCGCCCTCGTGCTCGTCGACGTCGACCGGGGCGAGCTGCTCACCGCGGCCGCGGGCCCCACCGGGCTGGTCCTCATCGCGTGCGCGGCCCTCGCGCGCTGGACGGTCAACCACGGCCTCGTCGTCGGGATCATCCTGCTGCTGTCGTCGAGCCCGGACGTCCGGCGCCACCTGGCGAGTCCCTCGGACACCCTGCTCGGGCTCGGCGCCCTCGCGCTCGGCGCGGCGCTCGCGGTCCTCGCGGCGGCCTCGCCGTGGCTGGTGCCGATCCTGCTGGTCCCGGTGATCATGCTGCACCGCGGCGTCCTCGTGGACCAGTTCCGGCAGGCCGCCCGCACCGACCCGAAGACGGGGCTGGCCAACGGCGCCGCCTGGGCCGAGATCGCCGAGAAGGAGCTCGCCCGGGCCCGCCGGATCGGCTCCGGCCTCGCGGTGCTCATGGTCGACCTCGACAACTTCAAGGCCGTGAACGACGCGCACGGCCACCTCGCCGGCGACGAGGTGCTCCGGGCGGTGGCCGCCACGCTCGCCGCCGAGGTCCGGGCCTACGACGCGGTGGGGCGCTTCGGGGGCGAGGAGTTCGTCGTCCTGCTCTCCGGGGTCGACACCGTCGCGGCGGCCCGCACCGCCGACCGGCTGCGGCTCCGGATCGGGGCCATCGACCTGACGGTGCCCGGCGTCGGCGGCTCGTCGCGCATCTGCGGGCTCACCGCGTCGGTCGGGTGCGTCGCCAGCCCGACCGCGGCGGGCAGCGTCGACGAGCTCGTCGGGCGCCGCCGACGGCGCGCTCTACGAGGCCAAGCGCGCGGGGCGCGACCGCGTGGTCACCGCCCCGCCCGCCTGACGCACCGGGTCACCGGAACGCGGCCAGCCCCGTCAGCGCCTGCCCGATCGAGAGCGTGTGCATCTCCTCGGTGCCCTCGTAGGTCAGCACCGTCTCCAGGTTCGTCATGTGCCGGAACACCGGGTACTCGAGGGTGATCCCGTTGCCGCCGAGCACGGTGCGCGCGGTGCGGGCGACGTCGAGGGCGGCGCGGACGTTCGCCATCTTGCCGAAGCTGACCTGGGCGGGGTGCAGCTCGTGCGCGTCCTTGAGCCGGCCGATGCGGGCCGCGGTCAGGTTCGCCTGGTTCACCGCGACGACCATCTCGGCGAGCTTGCGCTGGGTGAGCTGGAACCCCGCGATGGGCGCACCGAACTGCTCGCGGTCCATGGCGTAGGACAGCGCCGCCTCGAAGCAGGCGCGGGCGGCCCCGACGGCGCCCCAGAGGATGCCGTAGCGGGCCTCGTTGAGGCACGACAGCGGGCCCTTGAGGCCCGACGACGTCGGGGAACACCGCGTCCCCGGGCACCCGCACGCCCTCGAGCACGAGCTCCGCGGTCAGCGAGGCGCGCAGCGAGAGCTTGTGCTTGACCTCGTGGGCGGCGAAGCCGGGCGTGTCGGTCGGCACGACGAAGCCGCGGATGCCCGTCGACCCGGCGTCGGGGTCGGTCTGCGCCCACACGACGGCGACGTCGGCCAGCGTCCCGTTGGTGATCCACATCTTGGTGCCGTCGAGCACCCAGTCCTCGCCGTCGCGGCGGGCGCGGGTGCGCATCGAGCCGGGGTCGGACCCGGCGTCGGCCTCGGTCAGCCCGAAGCACCCGAGCGCGTCGCCGGTGGCCATCCGCGGCAGCCACTGCTGCTTGTGCTCCTCGGAGCCCCAGCGGTGGATCGCGAACATCGCGAGCGAGCCCTGCACGGACACGAACGACCGCAGCCCGGAGTCGACGGCCTCCAGCTCGCGGCAGGCCAGCCCGTAGGAGGTGGCGTTGGTGCCGGCGCAGCCGTAGCCCTCGAGGTGCATCCCGAGCAGGCCCAGGGCGCCGAGCCCCTTGGCGATGTCCCGGGGCAGGGTGTTCGACTCGTACCACTCGCTGATCCGGGGGGCGAGCTCGGCGGCGGCGTAGTCGCGCACCGCGTCGCGGATGTCGCGCTCCTCGGCGGACAGCTCGGCGTCGACGGCGAGGAAGTCACCGGGGTCCGGCGGAGCGGGGCGACGGGGGGTGTTCTCGGCCATCCCGCCACGGTAGGCGGTCCCGGCGCCGTCTTCAGCAGATCGCGCGTCAGTGCACCGGGGCGTCCGCGCCGTGCCAGAACCCGGCGAACCCGGGGTGCAGGTCGAGGTCGTCCACCCCGGCCAGCGGCACCCACGCCAGCTCGCTGGACTCGGCGTCGGTGGGGTGGAGCACCGGCGGGTCGCCCGCCAGCGTCGCGTGCACCGTCGTGTAGGACCACCCGCCGTGGTCGTCGACGGTCTCGGCGCCGACGACGAGGGCCGCGGCGTCGAGCCCGGTCTCCTCGACCGCCTCGCGCAGGGCCGCGTCCCGGGCGGACTCGGCTCCGTCGCGCGCCCCGCCGGGGATGCCCCACGTCCCGCCGTGGTGGCTCCAGAAGGCGCGGTGGGCCAGCAGCAGCCGTCCGCCGGCGACGACGAGCAGCCCCGCCGCGCCGAAGCGGCCCCAGTGCCGGTGGCCCTGCGGCGCAGCGCACCCAGCCGTCGCCGTTGACACCCCGGTCCTGCTCGCGCGCCGCCACACGACGATGATCCCCCGTCGTGGACCACGCTGCGCGCCGTCTCGGCGTCGAGGAGGAGCTGCTGCTCGTCGACCCCGACGACGGGCGTCCGCTCGGCCTGTCCGCCGCGGTCCGCGACGCGGGCGAGGAGCTCGACGGCGAGATGCGCGCCGAGCAGGTCGAGACCGGCAGCGCCCCGCACGACGACGCCGACGCCCTCGCCGCGGACCTGCTCGCGCGCCGCCGCGCGGCCGCGGACGCCGCCGCGTCCCAGGGGGCGGAGGTGGCGGGCCTCGCGACCTCCCCGGTCGCCCCCGACCCGCTCGCCCCGCCGCCCGGGCGCTACGGCCGCATCCTCGAGCGCTTCGGCCCGATCGCCTCCGAGCAGCTGACCAACGGCCAGCACGTGCACGTCGAGATCGCCTCGCGCGAGGAGGGCGTCGGGGTCCTGGACCGCATCGGCCCCTGGCTGCCGGTGCTGCGCGCGATCTCGGCCAACTCCCCGTTCTGGCGCGGGCACGACACCGGGCACGCCAGCTACCGCTCACTGGTGTGGGGCCGGTGGCCCAGCGCCGGCCCGACGCCGCTGTTCGGCACCCCCGCGGGCTACGACGCGGCCGTGGCCGCCATGGTCGCGAGCGGCACCGTCCTCGACGAGGGCATGGTCTACTTCGACGCCCGGCTCGCCGCGTCCTACCCGACGGTGGAGATCCGCGTGGCCGACGTCGCCGGCGAGGTCGAGGAGGCCGTCGTCGTCGCGCTGCTCGCCCGGGCGCCTGGTCGAGACCACGGCACGGTGCGTGGGCGGCCGGGGAGCCGCCGGCGACGACGTCGGTGGAGGTCCTGCGCCTGGCGCACTGGCGCGCGGCCCGGTCGGGGTGCGTGCCGGGTCCCGACGCCGAGGCCGGGGTGCTCGTCGACCCGCGCACCGGCCGCCCGGCCGAGGCGGGCGCCGTCGTGCACGGGCTGCTCGAGCACGTGGCCGACGCCCTCGGGGCGGACGCGCAGCGGGTGCGGGCCGGGTGCGCGCGGGTGCTCGCCGGAGACACCGGCGCGGCCCGGCAGCGGCGGGTGTTCGCCGAGGCGGGCGGTCACACCGGCGGCGGGACGCGGGCGGTGGCGCTGGACGCGGCCCGCCAGGTGCGCTCCGCGCTCGTGAGCACAAACGGTCGCGATAGCCGCATTTAGTGCTCACGGGCGCGCAGCGCACCTACCCGGAGGCACCGGCGATCCCCCGCGCCATCCACGGGAACACCAGCGGCGCCCCGACGCGCAGCGCCGCCCCGTAGGCGACGCCGGCGAGCCCCGACGGCGCGAACCCGAGCTCGACCTCCAGCCGCGAGCCCTGGCCCTGCGGCACGACGGTGAACTGCAGCCACAGCCGCCCGGGCACCCGCAGGTCGGCGCGCAGGCGCAGCACCCGCTCGCGCTCGAGGGACTCCACCCGCCAGGCGTCGATCACGTCGCCGACCACGAGGTCGCGCCCGTGCGGGCGGCCGCGGTAGGCGCCGACCCCGCCGAGGAGCTGATCGGCCCACCCGAGCGCGGCGAACACCCCCGGCGGCGTGTACCACCCGGTGTCGCCGCCGAGGCGCTGCAGCACGCCCCAGACGCTCCGGGCCGGCGCCCGCGCGTCCGCCCGCGTCCGCCAGCGCCACGTGGCCCCGCCCGACCCGACCGGGTCGGTGGCGAGCGCCAGCGCCGCCGGCCGCTCGGACCGGTCCCCCGACGGCGGGTCGTCCCCGTCCGGCGACGGCGGCAGCGGCGAGGGTTCCCGCTCCTCGGGGTCGGTCCCGTCGCGGCGGCGGCCGAGGGCGGCGCGCACGGCGGCGTCGAAGGTGGTGGGACCGCCGGGCGGGAGCCCCATCGCGGCCACGGCCTCGGCGAGGGAGGGCCCGCACACCAGCTCGTGGCGCAGCGACTCGACGAGCGGCCCGACCAGGGTGCGGGGCAGCGGCGAGAGCAGTTCCATGGCCGCCGCCGCGACCGTCGGGCCCCCGGGAGGTACCGGCACGGGCAGGGGCACCGCGATCCGCTGGGGCAGGCCCGCGAGTCGCGCGTAGCGCTGCACCAGGTCCAGGTAGGACAGGACGTCGGGTCCGCCGACGTCGAAGGCCCGGTCCACCTCGGGGGGCAGGGTCGTCGCCGCGACGAGGTAGTGCAGGACGTCGTCCACCGCGATCGGCTGCGTGCGGTGTGCCAGCCACGGGATCGCCGGCAGCACGGGCACCCGCTCGGCGAGGTAGCGGATCATCTCGAAGCTCGCCGAGCCGGAGCCCACGACGACGGAGGCCTCGAGCGCCACCGTCGGCACCGGCGAGGCCAGGAAGATGTCGGCCACCTCGGCCCGGGACGCGAGGTGGCGCGAGGCGTTCACCGCCGGCCGGGCGCAGACCCCCGAGGTAGACGAGCCGGCGCACGCCGGCCCCGGCCGCGGCGTCCGCGACGGCGTGGGCGGCGGCGCGGTCGCGCTCCGGGAAGTCGGCGTGGTCGAGCGCGTGGACGAGGTGGACGACGGCGTCGGCCCCGTCGACGAGGCGGGCGAGCGCCCCGGGGTCACCGCCGAGCTCGCCCGGCACGACGTCGACGCGGTCGGCCCACGCGCACCGGGCCAGCTTGTCCGGCGAGCGGACGAGGACGGTGACCTCGTCGCCCCGCGCGAGCAGGCGGGGGACGAGCCGGGTCCCGAGGTATCCGGTCGACCCGGTGACGGCGGTGCGCACCGGCCCATCCTCCCGGCCGGGGTGGCGCCCCGCGCATCACCCGCGGATGTTCGGCCGGCCCTCCTGGTCGGCCCAGCGCTGGTCGATCCCGATGATGCTGGGACGCCCACGCATGATGCGGACCACCTGCCAGAGGCCGACGACGCCGAGGATCGCCCCGATGATCGGCCAGTGCAGGACGAACGCCACGATCGCGCCGGCACAGATCGCCCCGACGACGATGTCACGCAGGGCCAGCACGATCCCCTTCACCGCGCACCCCCGCTCCCCCGCCGATGTCGTCGGCGTCACCGGCCAGTGTGCCTGCCGTCCGGGTGCGATGCACGTACCGTGATGACAGCGAGATGGTCACCGACGGCGACAACGATCTGTGAGCAGGATCACCGTTCACTCGATCGGCCACAGCGGTCATGTGCCGTTTGCGCTGAACGATCTGGGGCTATTCTGGTGAGCCGGTCGGCGCGCCACGGCGCGCTGACCAGCGCACGATTGCTCCGCCCGGGTGGGAAACCGCCCGATCGGGGAACCGGAGCGGACGGACCGACGTCCAGGCCCCGGGGTGATCACCCCGGCCGGACGTCGACATCGAGTCCGACACGAAGCACCACCCACGACGACCGCACCGTCACGGCGTCACGGACGCCGGGGCGCGCCAGCGTGCGCGCGCCGACGACGGGAGCACGACCGAGCACGCCACGGGCACCGGGAACCGGACGCCCACCTGGACACCCGAGTGAGGAAAGGACGCAGGACCCATGGACTGGGAGCTCGCGGCATGCCGCGACCACGACCCCGAACTCTTCTTCCCCGTCGGCACCGAAGGCCCCGGGGCCGAGCAGGCGACCGCTGCGAAGTTCATCTGCGGCACCTGCCCGATCCGCTCGGCCTGCCTGCGGTGGGCGCTCGACACCGGCCAGGAGGCCGGCGTCTGGGGCGGGACCTCCGAGGAGGACCGCCGCGCGATGCGTCGCGCCGGCCGCGCCGGCGAGGCGCTCCCGCTCAGCGCCTAGCACCGCCGACGCGCCGGTGGGCGCCGGTGCAGCGCGAGGAGCCAGCAGGACCACCTCGGCGCGACGACACGAACGACGGGCCCGGTTCCTCTCCAGGAGAGGAGCCGGGCCCGTCGTCGTGAGCGGGGTCGGCGGGTGAACGGCGCCGTCCTGGCGTCGGACGCCAGGAACGTGCCGTTGCTGCCGCACCGAGGGGTCAGCGCCGCCCGGTGACCTTCCGCGCCGCCTCGGCGAGCACGTGCCCGCCGGTGGAGACGATCGCGCCGGTCAGGCTGAACGTCGTGCGGACCGCGAAGCCCGCGACCTGCCCGGCGATGCGCACCGGGTTGTAGGACGGCGCGGTCTGCTCCACCTGCCGGGTGGCCTGCGAGACCGAGGAGTCGACCTGGCGGGCCGCCTCCTTCACCGACGAGTCCACCTTGCGGGCCTGCGCCTCGGTCACGCTGGTGATCCGCCCGGCGACGTCGTCGCCCACGGTGTTGAGCTCACCGTCGAGGTTCGAGCTCACCTTGTCGGCACGGTCGGCCTGGGAGACGGCCTTGTCGCCGGCCTCCTGCGCGGCGGCGCCGACCGTCTGCCCGGCGCGCTTGCCCGCGCCGGCCGCGTCCTTCGCGATCCGCTCCCCCGCGCGCCCGGTGGTCTCGGCCACCTGTGCGCCCGAGGTCTGCGCGATCGTGGCGGCGTCCTTGACGGCGGCCTTGGGGGCCTTGCCGTTGGTGGCGGCCTTGGCCTCCTTCGCGACGCCCTCGGCGCCGGCCTCCGCCTGCGCGGCGGCCTTCTTGCCGGAGGTCTCGGCGCGGTCGGCGATCTTCTCGCCGGTGGCCTTCGCGTCGGCGGCGACCTTGCCGCCGGTCTGCTCGGCCTTGTCCGCGGCGGCCTTCCCGGTCGCCCGGGCGCCGGCGGCGGTCGCCTTGGCGGCGTTCTTCGGGGCCTCGGCGATGGCGTCGGCACCCGGCTTGACGGTCTGCGACTCGCGGACCTTGCCGTCGGTGCCGTACACGACCACCTTGCCGCCGCCGTCCTTGGCGACGATCTCGGTGGCGCGCGCGACGGCCTCGACCTGCGTCGGGGCCTTGGCACTGGCACGCTGGGCGCCCTTCTTCAGGACCTGCCAGCCGTCGTCGGTCGGCTTCACGTCACGGTCGGCCATGGCGGCTTCCACTACTCCTCGGTCTCGGGTGTGTCTTCGTCCCTCGCGCCGGTTGGTCGGCAACCGGCGGAATCACTGTGAGTGTTGCCCGCCCGCGACCTGCACAAACACCCGCAGGTGACCACCGCCACTCAGCCGGTCAGCGCAGCGGTCACCTTCTCCTGCAGGTCCAGGTACCGCCGGGCCGCGTCGTCGCGGACGTCCCCCAGCCGATCGAGCAGCTCCGCGACCGGGCCACCCTCGGGGGCCACGACGTCGCCGTAGCGGGCCACCAGTCCCGGTCCGACGACCGAGGCCGCCGTGGCCGCCACGGCCGACCCCGCCGCCTGGCCCCACGCGATGGGGCCGAGCGGGGTGCAGCCGAAGAACTGGCTGACGCCCGGCGTCTGCACCACCGCGAACAGGGCGCCGGCGCTGACGACGCTCGCCCCGATCACCAGCGGGCTGCGGTGCCCCCCGGCGACGACCGTCTGGCCGAGCTGGGTCCCGACGAGGGCCGCGAGCGCCACGGTGCGCGCCCGGGCCGGGCTGCCGTAGGGCGTGGCCTGGGCCTGCGCCCACGCGAGCGTCGCCCCGCCGGCGGTCGCCATGGCGCGCAGCGCGATCTCGCGGTTGAGCGCGTCGCCCAGCGAGGCCTCGGGGCCCTCGGCGAGCAGCGAGCGTGCGTCGGAGGCCTGCGGTGCCCGCACGGCGAGCGCCAGCGACGGCGCGAGGTCGGTGAGCAGGTTGACCAGCAGCAGCTGGCGGGCGGTCAGGGGCGAGGTCCCGGTCGTGGACGCGCCCAGCACCGTGAACCCGATCTCGCCGAGGTTCCCGCCGACGAGCACGCCGAGGGCCTCGCGGACCGAGGCCCACATCGCCCGGCCCTCGACGAGCGCGGCGAGGATCGTCTCGAGGCGGTCGTCGGTGACGACGAGGTCCGCGGCGGCCCGGGCCGCCGGGGTGCCGCGCCGGCCGAGCGCGATGCCCACGTCGGCGAGGCGGATCGCGGGGGCGTCGTTGGCGCCGTCGCCGGTCATCGCCACCGTGCGTCCGAGGCGCTGGAAGGCCTGCACCGCGCGCACCTTGTGCGCCGGCGTCCCGCGGGCGACGACGCGGACCGTCGGCAGCACCGCGTCCAGGGCGTCGTCGTCGAGCTCGTCCATCTCCTGGCCGGTGATGACGGTGCCGTCCTCGCCGAGGACGTCGAGCTCGTCCGCGACCGCCTCGGCGGTGCTCGGGTGGTCGCCGGTGATCATGACGACCTGCACGCCCGCGTCGCGCAGGTCGCGCACCGTCGCCTGCGACCCGGCGCGGACCGGGTCGGTGAAGCCCACGAAGCCGACGAAGGTCAGGTCGGCGACGTCGTCGTCGGTCACCTCGAGCGGCGCGGCGTCGTCCGCGGCGTCGTGCTCCGGCCACGGCTGCGCCCGCTCGGCCACGGCGAGGACCCGCATCCCCTGGCCGGCGAGCAGTTCGGTGTGGTCGACGAGGCGCTGGCGGGCCTCGTCGTCGAGCGGGACGCCCGCCCAGTCGGTGGCGCGGGCGATGACGACCTCGGGGGCACCCTTCACGGAGAGCACCCGCTGCGCCGCGCCGTCCTCGCGGGCCTCGCCCAGCGTCGCGTGGTAGCCGCGGCTGGGGTCGAAGTCGAGCGAGGCGAGCGGCCACCAGCCGGGGCGCTTGTGCTCGGGGTCCACGTCGAAGGACTGGGCGCCGAAGACGACGGCGCGGTCGGTGAGGTGCGCGAGCCGCTCCCCCGCCTTCGGGCGCGGGGTGGCGCGCAGCGCGGCGGCGAGCACGCGGCGCTGGCGCTTGCGCAGGCGGTCGGTCGGGCGCAGCTTCACGCCGTCGGAGATCGCGGACAGCGCCAGCTTGCCCTCGGTGAGGGTGCCGGTCTTGTCGAAGCACAGGACGTCGACGCGGCCGACGGCCTCGATGGTCTTCGGGTTGCGCACCAGCGCGCCCTCGGCGGACAGCCGCCGCGCGGAGGCGAGCTGGGCGGCCGAGACGATGAACGGCAGGCCCTCGGGCACCGAGGCGACCGCGAGGCTCACGCCGGCGTGCAGGTTCTGCTGCATCGGCAGGCCGCGGACCGCGCCCGCCCCGACGACGGCGCCCGCGGAGGCGAGCGCCAGCGGCGTGGTCACCTTCGTGATGCCGGAGAGGCGCTGGTCGACCCCGGCGACGGGGGCGTTGGCCCGCGCGGAGGCGGTCGAGCGGCCGACCTCGGTCGACGAGCCGACGGCCACGACGACGGCACGGCCGCGGCCGGTCGCGACGGTGGTCCCCTCGTAGAGCATCGAGCGGCGGTCGGCCACGGAGCGGGCGATCACCGGCGCCGGGTTCTTCGCCACCGGCAGCGACTCGCCGGTCAGCGAGGACTCGTCGAGCTCGAGGGCGTCGGCGCGGAGCACGCGGCAGTCGGCGGGCACGACGTCGTCCGGGCCGAGCTCGACGACGTCGCCGACGACGACGTCGTCCGCGGTCACCGTCGTCGGCACGCCGTCGCGCAGCACGCGGGCGCGGGTCGAGGACCGCTCCAGGAGGCCGGCGACGGCGCGGTCGGTCACGACCCGCTGCACGCCGCCGATGAGCGCCGAGGCCGCGGTGACGCCGACGACGATGGCCGCGTCGACCACCGCCCCGATCGCCGCGGAGAGCACCGCGCCGCCGGCGAGCACCGGGGTCAGCGGGTTGTTCAGCTCGTCGATGAACGCCCGGCCCAGCGACGGCGTCTCCTCGGCGTCCGCGGCCGGGTCCTCCCGGGTGCGCCGGGCGGCCTCGGCGGCGGACAGGCCCCGCTCGGTCGTGTCCAGGCGCGCCAGCACCGTCTCGGCCGGCATGACGTGCCACGGGGTGCGCGAGACGCCCGGCACGAGCGTCTTGCGGCCGAGCTCGGAGGCCGACCACGCGCCGGCGCCCAGGGCGACGCCCGCGGCGCCGTTGACGGCGAGCCCCGCCAGCGAGGGCCCGCGCGGCGCGGTGCCCGCGGTCGCCATGGCGGCCCCGAGCGCGGTGCCGGCCCGGGCGAGCGCCACGGACCGGCCGGTGGTGGCCTTGGCGACCTTCACGCCCTCGATGAGCAGCGCCGCCGTCGTGAGGTCGTCGCCGACGAGGACGTGCGCGCCCCAGGCGGGGGTGCCGTCCGCCCGGGCGACGCCGACCCCGAGGTCGGCGGCCGCGAGCGCGCGCCGCTCGCGGGAGACGACGAGGACGCCCGCGCCCTCGGTCTGCAGCATGCGGACGGCGCGGGCCAGCCCGTCGCCGCCGGGGACCTCGCGGTCGACGGTGCGGCGGGTGGCGGGCACCGAGGTGTCGGCGCCGGGCAGGGACACGGCCTCGCCGGCGTCCTCCTCGTCCGGGGCGCCCTCGACGACCCGCTCCGGGCGCGGCGGCACGGCCGTCGTCTCGTCGGTCCCGACGACGAGGGTGAGCCCGGCCCGGCGCGCGGCCGCCCCCAGGGCCTCGGCCGCGGCGGCGGGCTCGGGCAGCGCGCCCACGACGGCGACCAGGTCGTCACCGAGCGACAGGCCCAGCACGACGGTCGCGCCCTCGACGCGCAGGGCGTCGACCGCGCCGGCGATCGCGGGCTCGTCCTCCCGGCCGGGCGCGAGCGGGGCCAGGAGCCAGCCGGTCTCGTGCTCCGCGGGCACGGCGGCGTTCGACGGGTCGAACAGCTCGTGGACCAGCGGGGTCAGCGACTCGACGCTCACCGGGGAGCCGTCGGGAGCGGTGAGGCCCTCGCCGTCGACCAGCGCCAGGTCCCCGAGCATCAGGGCCCCCGTGGTGAGCGCGGACGCATCGAGCACCACGGTGTCGATGCGGTCCATGCGGCGCAGGACGGTCGGCTCGACGATGACCGCGCCGCGTTTGGACAGCACCCGGCCGAACGTCGTCGCGAAGCCCTCGCGGCCCATCCGGCCGGCCTTCGGCAGCGTCGCCAGCGCGACCCCGATGGCGCGGCGGGGGCCGCCGACGGCCGCCGTCAGGCCGAAGCCGGAGAGCGCGGCCGGGCCGACGACGTCCCCGTGGCGCTCGATCGGGCCCTCGGGGAAGGGCACCGGGCGGGCGTCGAGCGCGAGCCCGTCCTCAGCGGTCGAGATGACCTGCTCGGGGGTGCCCATCATCCGCGGCTCGGCGCGGGAGAAGGCGTCGTGCGCCGCGCGGGACTCGGCGATCTGCATGGCGCGGTACGCGGCGTCGACGAGCAGGCCGGTGGCGCCCTGGCCGAGGCCCTGCCCCGCGGCGTTGGTGAGCGCGAGCAGAACGTCGGCGCGCTGGCGGCCCAGCGCACGCTCGACCGCCGCCCGCAGCCGGGGCTGGTGGTCGACGAAGGAGGCGGCGGAGGCGTACTCCACCGGCAGCGGGGTGCGGCGCAGGATCGAGCCCACCCCGGCGAAGCCGAGGCCCGCGAGGTCGGCGGCGAAGGCCGTGACGGCCCGGGAGACCGCGGTGCCCGAGTGGCCGTCCGCGGGGTGGCGCACCCCGGGCGCGTCCTGCTGCTCCTGCTCCTCGAGCACTTCCACGAGGTCGATGAGGTCGTCGGTGATCTCGTCCGCGTCGGAGCTCCCGGTGGCCGGGTCGCCCCCCTCGTCGGCGAGCGCGACCACGACGACGCCCAGCGCGGCGTTGACCGCCGCCCAGTCCACCGCGGGGTGGGCCGAGAGCGCCTTCTCGATGGCGCGCAGCAGCTCGGCGCCGGACTCCCGCGACGTGGCCGGGACCCCGATGTGGACCCGCTCCTCGCCCCGCCACACGTGGCGTCCCCGGTAGCGCGCGGGGTCCAGGGCGTCGACCGCTGCCGCGCGCGATGCCGAACGGGTCGGCGACCCTGCTCAGCAGGGAGCGGCGGGGACGGATGGTCTCGTCAGCGGGCCTCATGGGTGGCGGTTCTGGTCCTTTCCGAGCACGGATACCGATCGACCGGGCACCGGGGCGCCGCGACGACGGGGCGTTCCCGTGCGCGCGGACGGGGGCGTCGCAGTGGCGACACTCGATCTCCCTACCCGCGTTGATCGGATCGCCCAGCGTACTCGGCGCCTCCATGCCCGATGGAGTGAGAGCGTACGGAGCGACGCCGTGCCCTCGGCCGGACGAGCGGTGACCGTCGGGTGAACGTCACCGATGGAGAACCCGTTCGGGGCGCCGGTTACGCCCGCGGGGCGCCGCGCAGCACCCGGGCCACCCACGGCAGCGAGGCGGTGCCCCGGGCGCGCCGCGCGGCGGTCCGCGCCACGTCGGTGCCCGGACGTCGTTCGGCCTCCCAGGCGCGCAGCGCGGCGGGGACGCACCACGGCCCCCGGACGCCGGAGCGTGCGGGGGCCGTGGAGAGCAGGCGGAGCCTCAGATCGTGGCGGGCTCCCAACGCACGAACGCGCGACAGTCGCACTGGGCGCAGTCCTGGGCGACCGTGTAGTGCTCGTGCGCCTCGCGCGGGTGCTTGCAGGTGCAGAGGTCGACGAGCGGGATCCGGGCCAGCGCGGGCGGCATCGGACGGCGGGGCATGGCCGGGCGGTGGGTGCGGGTGGGGTCGATGAGCTTCATGGCGAGGTGATGTCCGTGGTGGTCGCAGGGGTGGTCGACGTGCGGGCGGTGGCCGGGAAGGACCCGGTACCGCGGCGGAGCCCGGACGCCCGGTGGGCGCGTTCGGGCGACCCGGACCGAGCGGTGGGCTCGGTGCCGGCCTTCACTGCCTCGGCCGACGTCCGGCGCGCCCGGGCGAGGTCCCGCCGGGTGCGCTCGAGATCGGCCAGGGCGAGGTCGCGCTCGTGCGTGACCTCGTCCACCCGGTCCTCCAGGGAGACGACCTTCCAGGCCGCGGTGAGGGTGAACCCCTCGTCGAAGAGCGCACGCACCCTGGCGGCGAGGGCCAGTTGCCGGCGCGTCCAGCGCCGGTGTCCGCCCGCCGATCGCGTCGGGCGGACCATCTGACCCGCGTCCAGGCTGCGGAGGAACGCCGGTTGCACCCCGATGACGTCCGCGGCCTGACCGGTGGTCAGGGCGGGGACGTCCTCGTCGTCGAGGCCCTCGGCGCCCACAGCTCGTCGCGTCCTTGCGGTCGTTCCCGGGAGTCCCGGGACTGCTCGTATCCGTGCAGGTCGCGCGGCTCATCGCCGGGCGGCCCGTGCCAAAGTTCTACTCGCGACTGCAACTTCTGTCAACGACCCGTGAGGGTCGTCCCACCCACTGATCGGGGGCGATCGCTCTCACATCATTGAGCGATTAGTCGAGTAGGGATGGGCCGGACGGGGGAATCTGGTGCAACACTGCGGAATGGGAGAGGTGGGGGGTGGGGCCCGCATGACCACGGTAGGCATCCCGGCGCTGCCGGCCCGCCTCGCGCAGCGGTACGAGGTGGGGCCCGTGATCGGCCGCGGCGTCGGGTCCTCGGTGTTCCGCGCCCACGACACCCTCCTCGGCCGCGACGCCGCGGTGAAGACGTTCCGGGTGGAGACCGACGCCCGCGCCCGCCGCGAGCTGACCCTGCTCGCGATGATGGACCACCCCGGGCTCGTCCCGGTCTACGACGTCGAGGAGCACGACGGGCGCGCCTTCGTCGTCATGGCGCTGCTCGACGGCGGGTCCCTGGCGGACCGCCTGGGTGAGCACGGCCCGGAGTCCGGCGGCCTCGCCCTCACCGAGGCCCTGCGCACGGCGGGCACGGTGGCCGGCGCCCTCGACCACATCCACCGGGCGGGCGTGCTCCACCGCGACGTCACCCCCGCGAACGTGCTCTACGACGCCGACGGGCGCGCGCACCTCTCCGACTTCGGCGTCGCCTTCGTGGCCGACGCCCCCCGCATCACCGACACCGGGCTCACCGTCGGCGCGGCGCCCTACCTCGCGCCCGAGCAGGTCCGCGGCGAGCCCGCGGGGGCGCCCGCGGACGTCTACGCCCTGGGCCTGGTGCTCATCGAGGCGCTCACCGGGCGCCGGGCCTTCCCCGGCGACCCGCTGTCCGCGGCCCAGGCCCGCCTCGACCGCGAGCCCACCGTGCCCGCCGGGCTGCCCGGTCCGCTCGCGGAGCTGATCGCCGCGATGACCCGGAGCGACCCGGCCACCCGGCCCGGGGCCGCCGAGGTCTCGGTGGGGCTGCGCCAGGCCCTCGTCGACGCGGAACCGCTCGTCGATCCCCTCGGTGCTCACCGGCCCGGTGGCCACCGGTCCGGCCGCGCGGACCGGGACGCCCGGCGCGCTGTGGCCCGCGACCCGGGACACCCGCCGTCGCACCCCGCGGGCGACCGGGACCCGCGGCGTGCTGGTCCTCGCGGGTCTCGCCGCGAGCGCGGTGCTCGCCGGGACGGTCGCCATCGCCACCTCCGGTCCGGTCGCCCAGATCGCCGACTCCGCCCGGCCCGCCGCGATCGTCCCCGGCGGTGCCACCGTGGGCGCCCCGGACCCGAGCGCGATGCTCGCCCTGCCGCCGCTCGCGCCGCCCCCGTCGGGCGGGGCCGTCGCACCCACGTCGGACCCCGGCGACGACATGGCCGTCGCCGCCGCACGGTGGGGGCCACGCCCACGTCCCACCCCGCCCCCGTGCACACCCAGGCCTCCCCGACGCGGGACACCTCGACGGCGCGGCCCACGACCAAGCACACCGCGCCGAGCCGCACGACCACCCCGACCCGGGACACCGACGAGCGACACCGACACCGACACGGGCGCGTCGTCGACGACGCAGCGGCCCGAGGGTGCGGTCGGCGGGGTGCTGCGCGGCGTCGGGGGGCTCGTGGGTGGGGTCCTCGGCGGGGGTCGCTGACCCTCCGGCCGTCGCCTCCCGGTTCCGGCCCGGGGATCGAAGCCGCGCCAGCAACGGCACGTTCCTGGCGTCCGACGCCAGGACGGCGCCGCTCACCCACCGGTCGGGGACGGCCCGCCGTCGGTCAGTTCCCGGCCGGCAGCGGGCGGCCCGGCGTCGCGCGGCACGGCGGGCCCCACAGCCCGCGCTTCGCGGCGGCGGCCTCGGACTGCTCGCGCGCGAACACCGGCGCGTACCAGAGCTTGCGGTCGGTGTCGGCGGTGACGACGCCGGCGAGCAGCGCCGCGTCGGTGTAGCTGAGCTGGCTGGGCAGCACCACGTAGGCGAGCCGCCGGCCCTGGTCGTCGACCTCGGGCACCGTCGGGTCCGGCACGAGCGTCACGGTCTGGCCGGAGAGGCGCTCGTCGGCGAACCGGAGGGCGTCGTTCGCACCGCACTGCGCCGTCGTCCGCTCGGGCCCGGCGGACTGCGGCGCGGTGATCCCCAGGATCGCGACGGTCTGCTCGGCGCCGTCGACCCGGACCATCACCTCGTCACCGGAGTCGACGCGGACGACGTCGGCGAGCAGCGTCGGGTGCGACGCCGCGGTGGTCGCGGACACCGGCGACGTGCTCGCGGCCGGCGTCGCGGCCACCGGGACGGCCCCCGCGCCCGGCGCGGTCAGCCGCCCCACCAGCAGCCCGGCCGCGAGCAGCACCACCCCGGCCAGACGGCCAGCAGCAGCGGGAGGCGCGCGCGCCAGGCGCCGACGGGCACGGCGTGGTGCGTCCCGGTCGGCGGCCCGCTCGGCCGCGCGCCGTTCACCGGGCCGTCGGTCCGCCCACCTGTGTGGGTGCCCATGCCCTGCGCCTCCACCTCTCTCGAACGAGGACGGTCTGGACCCCCAGCGTCCGCGCGGCCCGTCCTCCTGGTTCGGGGCCGCACGGGTGGTCGGGGGTGGTGAACGGGTGACCTGGGCGAACCCCGGCCGTGAAGAAGCTGATCAACGAGCCGGCGGAGGTCGTCCGGGAGGCCCTGGAGGGCGTCGCCCGAGCCACGACGCGCGCGGCGCTCGTCGAGGGGACGACCGTACTGGTCCGGACGGACCTGCCCGACGACCACGTCGCGGTGATCCCCGGCGGGGGCTCGGGCCACGAGCCGGCCCACGCCGGGTACGTCGGTCCGGGGGACCTCGCGGGAGCACGGGCACCCGGACGCCGGGGCGGAGGGCGTGGTGGTGTTGGAGGCCGTGTCAGAGAAGTCGCGTTCCTGACACCGGACGTGGAGAACCGGCGTCGATCACGGCCGCCCGGCGCCCTCCTACAGCGCGAGGCTCCGGACGTCGAGGCGGCGCAGCACCCGGTCGGCGACCTCCGGGTCGGTGCCGGGCTCGGCGCGGGCGGCCACCACCTCGCGCCGCGCCGCCGCGAGCGCCACCGACTGCAGTCGGCCCCACTGCTCGCGGCGGCGCCTGAGGCGGGCGAGCCGCTCCCGGTAGTCGTCGTCGCGGTCGTCGTCGGTGTCCTGCGGGCGGACGTCGTCGCCGGAGAGCGCCGCCCCCATCCGCGCGAACCGGCTGCGCAGCTCGTCGAGCACCTGCTCGCCCTGCTCGTCGTCGACGCCGAGGGCCTCCCGGTCGATCGTCGACAGCTCGTCGAGGGCGGCACGGCGGGCACGGGCCGCCATCCGGCGCTCGGCCTCCCCGGCCGCGTCGACGTCCTCCCGCAGGCCGAGCACCCGCACGAGCACCGGCAGCGTCACGCCGGGACCGACGAGCGTCACCACCAGCACGGAGCAGGCGACGATGACGAGCTCGGCGCGGTCGGGGAACGGCGCGCCGGTGTCCAGCGTCGTCGGGAGGGCGAGCGCCAGCGCGAGCGTCGCGAGGCCCCGCATCCCGGCCCACGCCAGGACGAGCGCCTCGCCCGGCGTCGACGGCACCGCCCGCTCGGTGGGCGCCGGCCGCCCGGCCCGGATGCGCAGCAGGGCCAGGCCCATCCACAGCACGCGCACCCCGACCACGACCCCGCAGACGATCGCGGCGTGGGCGAGGATCGTGCCGAGCGCGCGGTCGGCCTGCCCGATCACCATGCGCAGCTCGAGCCCGATCAGCGCGAACGCCACCCCCGTCACGAGCATCTCGACGACGTTCCAGAAGGCGGCGCCGCTCAGGCGCGCCTCGGAGGCGTCGGCGTCGGAGTGCTGGCGCAGCTGCAGGGCCGCGACGACGACCGCGATGACCCCGGAGGCGTGCAGGGCGTCGGCGGCGAGGTAGACCGCGAACGGCAGCACGAGCGTCAGGCCGTTGCTGGCGACGACGTCGGTGAGCCGGTCGAGCACGCGGCGCGCGAGCCAGGCCGCGGCGAACCCGACCGCGACCGCCACGGCGGCGCCGTAGACGAACCCGAGGGCGACCCCGAGCGCGCCGAGGTCGTTGCCCGCCACGGCGGCCGCGGCCGCCGTCTGGAAGATCACCAGCGCCGTCGCGTCGTTGAACAGGCCCTCGCTCTGCAGCGTCGCCACCAGCCGGCGCGGCACCCGCAGCGGCCCGGCCACCGCCTCGACCGCGACCGGGTCCGGGGGCGCGACGGCCGCCCCGATCGCCAGGGCCGCGGCCACCCCGATGCCGGTGAGCGCGACGAGCGTGCCCGCGACGGCGGCGACGGTGACCACGACGAGCCCGACGGCGAGGAACGCGATCGTGCGCCAGCGCAGCCGGAAGAGCGCCCACGAGGTGCGCTGGGCCGTGGCGTAGAGCAGCGGCGGCAGGAACAGCGGCAGGATCAGCTCCGGCTCGATGTCCGGGGCCTCGATGCCCGGCACGAACGCCGCCGCGGCGCCGAGGAGCAGGAGCAGCACCGGCCAGGGCAGGCGCAGGCGGTCGCCGGCGCCCGCGAACAGCACCGCGGCCAGCATGGCGCCGACGACGACGAGGAGCACGGGCACCGGACGACCCTGCCAGACCTCCCGGGGACCCGCGTCGGTCGGTGACGACGCCTCGGGTTCCGCCGCGGCGAGCGCCCGGTGCTTCCGGCCGGCCGTGCTCCCGAGCGAGATCGGGCCCACGACGGCGTCTCCTCCGCCCGGCAGGGCATGCTGCGCCCGTGCCGAACTTCGGGGACTTCCTCAACCGCGCCGTGCAGGCCGGGCTGGACCTGCTGAACTCCTCGTCGAAGGACCGTGACGGGCGCCGCACCGTCGGGTGCACCGGCCCCGGGACCCGGTCGCGGGGTTCGGACGGTGCCCTCGTCGGAGCGTGCCCGCCGGATCTCCTACGCCCCCGACCTCGACGGCGCCGCCGACCCGGGCGAGATCGTGTGGACCTGGGTGCCGTTCGAGGAGGACGCCTCGCAGGGCAAGGACCGGCCGGTGCTCGTCGTCGCCCGCGCCGCCGAGGCCGGCGAGCTGCTCGGGCTGATGCTGTCCTCGCAGGGCCACCGCGCCGACGACGCCAACTGGGTCCCGATCGGCTCCGGGCCGTGGGACCGCGAGGGCCGGGACTCCTACGTGCGCCTCGACCGCGTGCTCGAGGTGCCCGAGCACGGCATCCGGCGCGAGGGCTCGGTCGTGCCGAAGGACCGGTTCGACGCCGTGGCCCACGAGCTGCGGGGGGCGTACGGCTGGCGGTGACGGCCCTGTCAGGCCAGGGTGAACCACGCCAGGCAGGCCGCCCCCGCGACGATGCAGTAGACGCCGAACGGGCGCATCGACCGGTGCTCGAAGTAGCGGGTCAGGAACCGCACCGAGAGGTAGGCGCCGACCCCGGAGAGGACGCTGCCCAGCAGCACCTGGCCGCGGATGCCGTCGCCGGCCGGGCCCGCGAGGTCGCCGACCTTGAGCACGCCGGCCGCGAGGATCACCGGCGTCGCGAGCAGGAACGCGAACCGCGCCGCGTCCTCGTGGGAGAGCTTCGCGAGCAGGCCCGCGCCGATCGTGGCGCCCGAGCGGCTGATGCCGGGCAGCAGCGCGAGGATCTGCGCGGCGCCGATCAGCACGGCCGTGAGCAGCGGGAGCTTCGCGACGCGGGCGTCCGACCGCTCCTCGGCGGTGCGCGCCGGGGCCACCCCGACGCCGGCGCCGCCCCGCATCACCTCGGTCGGGGCGTCGAGGCGGACGGTGGGTGCCTCGAGGGCGTCGGCGTCCGGCCCCGCGTGCGCCCCGGAGACGGACCGGCGGCGGGTCAGCCCCTCGACGGCGAGGAGCAGCACCCCGTTGATCACCAGGAAGATCGCCGTGGGGACCGGCTTCGCGAGCAGCGTCCGGAAGAGGTGGTCGAGCACGAGGCCGGCGAGCCCGACGGGGATCGTCGCGATCACCAGCAGCCAGGCCAGCCGCTGGTCGGCGGTCTCGACGCGCCGGTCCCGGATGCTCGTGCGCCAGCCCGCGCACGATCCGGACCCAGTCCCGCCAGAAGTAGACGATCATCGCGATGGCCGTCGCGACGTGCAGGCCCACGATGAACGCCAGGTACGGCGACCCCGGCGCGGACACGTCGAGGTCGCGCGCCCACTGCCCACCGATCACGGCGGGCAACAGGATCGAATGGCCCAGGCTGGACACCGGGAACAATTCGGCGACGCCCTGCAGCGCGCCGATCACGGCGGCCTCGAGCCAACTCAGATGTGCCGACACCGGCGGTCCTCCCGTCCGCGATCCGTCCACCCACGGACCGCAGCACCGAGGCTAACGACGGGGCCCCCGGCCCTCCGGGACCGGGCGGACCGGCGTCGCCACCGGTCAGTTCCCCGTGTCCCGACGGCAAAGGCCCGGTCAACCGAGGGAACCCGTCCGGGAAACGGGGGCGGGTCGAGACGCGCCGGAGCCGGAAAGGTTGCTAATGTGCGCCAGTCGGATCACGACCCGGTCACGCTCCCCAGCGCTCCCCCGACCGGGCCGCCCGGAGAAGAAGGTGACCCCGCACCATGACCGCTGCCTACGGACCCACCGGCGCCGCGCTCCCCCGGAGCGTGAGCCTCCTCGCCGCCAACCCGGTCACGACCGTGCTGGGCCTCGCCGCGGGCGCGGTCGGCGCGGCGGTCGTCGGGACCCAGGCGGCGCAGGGCGACCTGCCGGACCTGCCCTCGGCGGCGACCGTGACCGCGGACCTGCACCTCACCGCCGGCGCGAGCCCGGCCGCTCGGCGCCTCATCCGTGCGCGCCGCCGTGACGCCGGTCAGCGCCGAGCCCACCTCGGCCGCGGCCACCGTGCCCGAGCTGACGAAGGCCGCCGGCCGGGCGCACCAGCAGCAGAAGATCGAGTCCGCGGTCGACCGGTTCGAGTCGAAGATCGGCTCGACGCAGTACGAGAACTGGTGCGAGCGGGCCGTCGAGAACGCCTTCGGCACGCAGGGGCACTACGCGAGCGCCATCCAGGACTGGGAGTCCCAGGACCAGCACCCGGACTGGCAGCACGCGCCCCGCGGCGCGATGGTCTTCTACGACACCTCGTCCGACGGCCACGTCGCGCTCTCCCTCGGCGACGGGCGCGTCGTGTCCTCCAGCGCACACCACCAGGTCGGCATCGTCCCGGTCGGCTTCTTCCAGCACCCGCTGGGCTGGGCGTACGCCCCGTACTGAGCTCCTCACGCCGTCGGACCCCTCGGATAGGGTGATCGCCTCCACCAGGGAGGGGGCCGATGGTGACCACCAGTGCTCCCGCGCGTCCGTCCGCGGTGGAACCGGAGCCCCGGACGGCCGCCGTGGCGCCGCCGGCTGGGCGAATGGCGCGCGCTCGGCCGCGACACCCGCGTCGGGCGGCTCGCGAGCCTCGCCGCGGCCACCCTCGTGCTCGTCCTGCTCGCCGGGGTCCTCGCCCTGGTGGCGACGCTGCGCACGCAGGCCGCGAGCGAGGACGTCGTCGCCCGCAGCAGCCCGCTGACCGCGGCCACCCAGGAGCTCTACCGCGCCCTGTCCGACGCCGACGCGAGCGCGGGCGAGGGCTTCCTCCTCGGCGCCGGGGAGCCGGACTCGCTGCGCCTGCGCTACCAGACCGACCTGGCCGCCGCCGGGCGCGCGCTCGCCGTCGTCGGCTCCGCCTCCGGGCAGGACGCGGTCTCCGGTCCCGTCGGCGTCCTCACCACCGGGGTGCCGGTCTACGCCGGGCTCGTCGAGACCGCCCGCACGGCCGACCGGCAGGGCCTCACCTACGGGGCGGCCTACCTGCGCGAGGCGTCGTCGTTCCTGCGCACCACCCTGCTCCCGGCGGCGCAGCAGGCCTACGACGCGCAGGCATCGGCCCTGGCCGAGGACCAGGCGGTCGCCGACGGCGGGACGTGGACCGTGCTCGCGCTGGTCGCGGTCGTCGCCGCGCTCGTCGCGATCTGGGTCCTGCACCGGCGCATCGCGCGCACGACGAAGCGGCGCCTGACGCCCGGCGTCGCGCTCGCCGGCGGCGCGGTCGCGCTGCTGCTCGTCTGGGGGGCGATCGCGCTCGGGCTCTGCGCCGCGCTCACCGCCTCCGCCCGCGACGACGGGTCGGAGCCCAACCGCGAGCTGGTCGCGGCCCGCTTCGCGGTCCTGCAGTCGCGCAGCGACGAGGTGCTCACCCTCGTCGCGCGCTCGGCCGGGGGCGACTACGAGCAGGACTACGTGCGCCGCAGCATCGGCCTCTACGGCTGGCAGGGCCTGCTCGACCGCGCCCGCGACGAGGCGGGACCCGGGCCGGTCGCCGACGACGCGAGCACCGCCGAGGCCGTCGGGCGCCGCGGCATCGTCGTGCACGAGCTGGTGCGCAGCTTCGACGTCTCGGGGGACTACGACGACGCCGTGGCGCTCGCGCTCTCGACGGCGCCCGACGGCGGGCAGGGCACGGCGGCGCAGGTGGAGGACGCCCTGGACCGCGCCGTGACGACGACCGCCGACACCGCGGCCGCCGACGCCGCGGGCGCCGACACCGCGACGACGCTGCTCGCCGTCGGGGTCGTGCTGCTCACCCTGGTGGCCGCCGGCGGCCTCGTCGCCGGGGTGTGGCCGCGGCTGCAGGAGTACCGGTGAGGGCCCGGGCGGCGGCCGTCGTGGTGGCGCTCGTGACGCTGCTCGCGGGGTGCTCGCAGGCGGCGGCGCCGGCCCCGGTCGAACCGGTGCGGCCGGTGCCCGCCGGCACCACGGTCGTCACCGGCCCCCCGCCCGCGGCGACCGACACCAGCTGCGGGGACCCGCGCGTCAGCGCGACCCCGACGCCCGAGCCGCCGCCCGGGGCGATGCCCGCCGGCTCGACGATGGCGAGGATCGCCGCGCGCGGCGCCCTGATCGTCGGGATCGACCAGAGCACGGTCCCGCTGAGCTACCGGGACCCCCGCTCCGGGGTGCTGACGGGGCTCGACGTGCGCATCGCCCAGGAGATGGCCCGCGCGGTCTTCGGCGACCCGAACCGCATCCGCTTCCGCATCGAGAGCTCCGCCCAGCGGATCCCGCAACCTGCTCGCCGGCAACGTCGACCTCGTCGTCCAGGCGATGACCGTGACGTGCGAGCGCAAGCGCCAGATCGGCATGTCGTCGGTGTACTACGACGCGGCGCAGCGCATCGCCGTGCCCGCGGTGTCCCCCGTGACCAGCGTCGCCGAGCTCGGCGGACGGCCGGTGTGCTCGATCATCGGCACGACGTCGATCGCGACGCTGCAGGCCGAGCGCGGGACGAACGGGCAGGCCCCGGTGGTCGTCGGTGTGCCGGAGAACGCCGACTGCCTGGTGATGCTCCAGCAGGGGCAGGTCGACGCCGCCACCACCGACGACACCATCCTCGCCGGGTACGCCCTGGAGGACCGCCGCGTCGCGGTCCGGGGCGCGCCGCTGGCCTCGGAGCCGTACGGGATCGGGGTGGCGCCGCAGAACACCGACCTGCTGCGCTTCGTCAACTCGGTGCTCGACCGGACGAAGGCCGACGGGACGTGGGCCGCGATCGTCGCCGCGACCTTCGGGGGCACGCCGGCCCCGCCGCCGCCCGGGCAGTACGCGGGATGAGCGCCGTGACGCCCGACCGCGCCGGCCTGGACGCCGAGCTGGACGCCGCGCAGGAGGCGGTCGCCCGGGCCTCCTCCGCGCTCGTCGACCTCGAGGGCCACCCCGGCTACGGGCTGCTGCGCCCCGGCGGGTTCACCGGGATCTCGGCGCGGCGGCGGGACGAGACGCTGGCGACGGTGGCCGAGCTGCACCGCGACCTCGCGCTCTACCGCCGCGCGGTGGCCACCGCCCGCGACGCCCGCGGCTACCCGGGGCCGGCCGTCGGCCGACGAGCTCGCCGCCGCCCACGACGCGCTGCACGGCGAGTCGGTCACCGTCACCGAGGAGGCGGTGCCGCTGCAGCGCCGCGGCCTGCTCGGACCGACCTCCGAGGTGACCCGGACCAGCGCGGACGCCCTGCTCGCGCGGATGACGGCCGCCTTCGACGCCGCGACCCGGGTGGTCGCGGACGTGGCCGCGGTGTGGGACGCCGTGGCCGCCCAGCTCGGTCCGGCCGACCGGGCGCTCGACGCGCTGCGGGCCGAGGCGACGGCGCTGCCGGAGGCCGCCGCGGGCGTGATCCGCTGGTCGGAGCGGCTCGAGGCGCTGCGCGCGGCGGTGCTCACCGATCCGCTGGCGCACACCGGCACCGCCGCACCCGTGCCCGCCGCCGCACTCGCCGAGGTCGAGGCCGGCCTGGCCGACGCCCGGGAGGAGCTCCGGGAGGCCCGCGCGCTGCGCACCGGCCTCGACGAGCGGGTGGGAGCGCTGACCGCCCGCGTGGACGCCCTGGTCGCCGCGGAGTCCGCCGCCGAGGCCGTGGCGGCCGACGTCGCGCGGCTCGTCGTCGCGGTGCCCGGGCTGCCGGCGCCGCGGCGGCGGGCGCCCGAGCTGCGCGCGGCGGTGCGCGACGCCCACGGGCTCGCGCGGGCGGGGCGGTGGGAGGAGGCGTCCGCGGGCTTCGCGGCGGTGTCGGAGGCCCTGGACACCGCGACGGCGCAGGCGCAGGCCGACCGCGCCGTGCTCGGCGGGCTGCTCGACCGGCGCGCCGAGCTGCGGGGCCGCCTCGGGGCCCTGCGCGCCAAGGCCGGGGCCCGCGGGCGCAGCGAGGACCTCGCGCTCGACGCGCTGCACACCCGTGCGCGGGAGCTGCTGTGGAGCGCGCCGTGCGACCTGGCCGCGGCCACCGTCGCGGTCCGGGCCTACCAGCGCGGCCTGGAGGAGGGGACGTGACGCGCGCGTGCACCCGTCCCGGCTGCGACGGCGAGATCGAGGAGGACGGCTTCTGCGACACCTGCGGGCGCGCGCCCGAGGCGGCCGGCGGCCGCGTCGGCCGGCGTCGGCCGCGTCGGCAGCCGCGCCGCGATCGGCGCAGGCGGAGGGACCGGCCACCGCCGCCACCAGCGGCCCCGGCGGGGCCGCGGGGACCGGCTCCGGGGCCACCCCGTCGGGGCGCACCGCGTCGGCCCGCACGGCGTCCGGGCGCACCCGCTCCGGCTCGACCCGGCGCCGGATCGGGGCGGGCCTCGTCGAGATCGCGCCCGAACCGGCCGCCGACCCCGCCGAGGCGGTGATGGCCGAGGCCGTGGTGCCGGAGTCGAGCCGGTACTGCGCGGTGTGCGACGCCGCCGTCGGGCGCGGGCGCGACGACCGGCCCGGGCGCACCGAGGGGTTCTGCCCCCAGTGCGGCACCCGGTTCTCGTTCACGCCCACCCTGCGGGCCGGGGACCTCGTCGCCGGCCAGTACGAGATCCTCGGCGCCCTCGCCCACGGGGGCCTCGGCTGGGTCTACCTGGCCCGCGACCGGAAGGTCCGCGACCGCTGGGTGGTGCTCAAGGGGCTGCTCAACACCGGGGACGCCGCCGCGCTCGCCGCCGCCGACGCCGAGCAGGGCTTCCTCGCCCAGCTGGTGCACCCCCGCATCGTGCGGATCTACAACGTGGTGACCGGCGACGACGGCGCGACCTACATCGTCATGGAGTACATCGGCGGGCGGTCGCTCAAGGCGATGCGCGACCCGCGCGAGCCGATGGCGCCCGAGCAGGCGCTGGCCTACGTGCTGGAGGTCCTGCCCGCGCTCTCCCACATGCACGAGCGCGGCCTGCTCTACTGCGACTTCAAGCCCGACAACGTCGTCCAGACCGGCACCGACGTCACCCTCATCGACCTCGGCGCGGTCCGGCGCATGGACGAGCCCGGCGGCGACGTGTGGGGCACCGTCGGCTACCAGGCGCCCGAGATCTCCCCCGACGGCGTGGGCCCCTCGGTGGCCTCGGACGTCTACACGGTCGGGCGGACGCTCGCCGTCCTCGTCGCGACGTTCGACTTCCACCGCTCGATGCGCGACCGGCTCCCCGACCCGCACGACGCGCCTGCGCTCACCCACGAGCCGCTGCGGCGCCTGCTCGCCCGCGCCACCGACCGCGACCCGGCGCGGCGCTTCGTCTCGATCGACGAGATGTCCGACCAGATGATCGGGGTCCTGCGCCGGCTGACCGCGCGCCGGGCCACGCCCCCGCCGCGGCTCTCGACGATGTTCGCGGCGCCGTCGGGCGCCGCGGGGATCACCGCGCCGGTGACCCCGGAGGAGCTCGCGGACACCATGCCGGCCCCGCGGCCCGACCCCGACGACCCGGCCACCCCGGAGCTGGTGGCCGCCGCCGCGCAGGGGCCGCGGGCGGTGCTCGCCGCCGTCTCCGGCGCCGGATGCGCCCGACAGCGACCAGGCCCGGCTCTCCGCCGTCGTCGCCCACCTCGACGCCGGCGACACCGAGGCCGCCGGCCGGGCCCTGGCCGAGCACGCGCTGCCCGGCGAGTGGACGTGGACGTGGCTGCGGGCCCGCCATGCCGGCCGCGACCGGCGACGCGGACACCGCCGCGGCGCTGGTCGACGAGGTCGCCGACGCCCTGCCCGGCGAACCCGCCCCGGAGTTCGCCCTGGCGGCCCTCGGCGAGTACCGCGCCGCCCGTGACGGCGCGCCTGCGCCGCCGGTCGTCGAGGAGCGGTTCGCCGACCTCTGGCGCACCGACCGCACCTGGACGGGGGCGGCGTTCGCCCTCGCCCGGCTGCGCACCGCGGCCGGCGACCGCGCGGGCGCCGTCGCGGTGCTCGACGAGGTCCCCGCGAGCTCGGTGCACGCCGCCGACGCCCGGGTCGCCGCCGTCCGCGTCCTCCTCGGCACGCGGGACGAGGGGCGTCTGACACGCTCGACGGTCATGGAGGCAGGTGCGCGGGCCGGGTCGATCGACCTCGACGCGCTGCGCGCCGCCGAACTGCAGACCGAGGTGCTCGAGGCCGCGCGCGGGCTCGAGGACACCGACGGCGACGCGCACGCCGACACGTCCCTGTTCGGCTGCCCGCTCGACGACCACGGGCTCGGCCTCGGCATCGAGGAGCGCTACCGCCTGCGGGCCCGGTTCGCCGGCACCGCGGCCGAGCGGTTCGCCCTGGTCGACGCCGCGAACGACGCCCGCCCCTGGACCGCCCGATGAGCCCCGGCGGCACGACGGCGACCGACGGCGCCGTCTGTGAGCACTGCGGCGAGCGCGGCGAGCCCGGCGACCGGTTCTGCGAGGGCTGCGGGGCGTCGCTGCCGGCCACCGAGGGCCCGCCGCCCGCCGCGCGGGAGGACACGCACGCGCGGCCGATCACCGCGCGCACGGCGGGGCCGGGGGCCGGGTCGGAGCAGCCCGACGGTGACGGGCGGGACGGCGCCGCGCCGGACGGGACCGGGGGGACCCGCGGTGGCGACGACGACGCCGACGGGCTCGGCTACGACCCCGACGACCGCGACCACGCCGAACGCGCCGTCCGCGGGGCCGCCGCGATCACCGACGTCGGCCGGGTGCGCCCCGCCAACGAGGACGCCTTCGGCCTGGTCCGGCTCCCGCTGCCCGGCAGCGACCGCGAGATCGTGGTCGGGGTGGTGTGCGACGGGGTCGGCTCGGTGCGGGGCAGCGCGGCCGCCTCGGCGGTGGCGTGCACGTCGGTGCTGGCGACGGCCCGCGACGCCGTGGCGCACCCCGACCCGGCCGACCCGGACCTCGCCGACACCGGCGGCATCGACGTCACCGAGCTCGCCTACACGTGCGCCGAGGCCGCCGTCGAGGCGGTCACCGAGCTCGCCCGGCCCGGCCACGACTACCCCGCGTGCACCTACGTCACGGCGATGGTCGTCGGCGACGTGCTCGTGGTGTCCTGGATCGGCGACAGCCGCGCGTACTGGCTGGTCCCCGACGAGCCCGACTCGTCGTGCGTGCTCACCACCGACGACTCGTGGGCGGCCGAGGCCGTCGCGGTCGGCCTGCTCGAGCCGGCCGCGGCGTACTCCGACCCACGCGCCCACGCGATCACCCGCTGGGTCGCCGCCGACGGGCCGCCGGGACCGGCCCACGTCGTCGCCCACGCCGCCGACCGGCCCGGGGTCCTGCTGATCTGCAGCGACGGGCTGTGGAACCACATCCCCTACCCCGCCGACCTCGCCCGCCTGGTCCACGCCGACGGGCCGCCGGCGACGGCGCGGGCCATGCTGGAGGCGGCGCTGCACGACGGCGGCACGGACAACACCACCCTCGTCGTCGTGGACGTCGCGCCGGAGGGGAGCCCCGCATGACCACCCCCGCGCCGTCGTTCACCCTCGAGGCGTTCCACAACGAGTACCTGCCCGAGGGGGGCGGCGAGGTCGACGTGATCGTGTCGGTCACCGCGACCGGGCTGGGCGCCGCGACGACGAGCACCGACGCGGCCGAGGTGATCGTCATCGACTGCTCGGGCTCCATGGGCGACCCGGCCGCCAAGATCGCCGCCGCGCGGCGGGCCACCCGTGCCGCGATCGACGCGCTGCCCGACGGCGTGCTCTTCGCCGTGGTCGCCGGCCGCCACGACGCGCGCATGCTGTTCCCGCAGAGCGAGCGGATGGTGGTGCTCGACCGCATCACCCGCCGTCAGGCCCGCGCCGCGGTCGAGGGCCTCTCGCCCAGCGGCGGCACGGCGATCGGCACGTGGCTGCGGCTGGCCGAGCGGCTGCTCGCGCCGCACCCACGCCGGCTGCGCCACGCCGTCCTGCTCACCGACGGGCGCGACGAGCACGAGACGGCCGAGGACCTCGCGGCGGCGCTCGACGTCTGCGACGGCGTGTTCACCTGCGACGCGCGCGGGGTCGGCACGGACTGGGTGGTCGACGAGGTGCGCGGGATCGCCTCGCGCCTGCTGGGGACGGCCGACATCGTCGCCGAGCCCGAGCACCTCGCCGCGGACTTCGAGGGCATCGTCGGGCGGGCGATGGGCAAGGGCGCGGGCGACGTGGCGCTGCGGGTGTGGACCCCGCGCGGCGCGACGGTGCGCGCGGTCAAGCAGGTGTCCCCCGCCGTCGAGGACCTCACCGACGGCGGACCCCCGACCCGGCGAAGCCGCTGGTCGGGCTCTACCCCACCGGCGCGTGGGGCGACGAGGCCCGCGAGTACCACGTCCGCGTCACCCTGGACCCCCTCGCGACCGGCGAGGAGATCCTCGCGGCGCGGATCGGCGTCGCGGCGCCCTCGGTGTCGGACACCCCGCTCGGCGAGACGCGGGTCCGCGTGACCTGGACGCCGGACTCGGCGCTGTCGACCCGCCTGAACAACCGCGTCGCCCACTACACCGGGCAGGCCGAGCTCGCCGAGGCGATCCAGGAGGGTCTCGACGCCCGCCGCAGCGGCGACGTCGACACCGCCACCGCGCGGCTCGGTCGCGCCGTCGCGCTGGCCGCGCAGTCCGGCCACGACGAGACCTCGGCGCTGCTGGAGCGGGTCGTCGAGGTGGAGGACCCGGCGACGGGCCGGGTGCGGCTGCGCCGTGAGGTCACCGCGGCGGACGAGATGACCCTGGACGTGCGGTCGACCCGGACGGCCCGGGTGCGGGAGGGCTGAGCATGACCGTGCGGTGCCGCCACGGGCACGAGTCCGAGACCCTCGACTTCTGCGACGAGTGCGGCGTCCCGATCGACGGCGCGGCCCCGGCCGCCGTGGCGAGCGCGCCCGCACGCTCGTCGTCGGGCGCCCCGGCCGCGCCCGCCCGGCCCGCCCCGGCCGAGCCGAGCTCCTACCCGGGCGAGGTGTGCCCCCGCTGCGGCACCCCGCGCACCGGGCGGTTCTGCGAGGAGGACGGGCACGACTTCGTCGTCTCGGGCTCCATCCCCGCCCCGGACCCGGCGCCCGCCCCGGCCCCGTCAGCGGGCACGGCGGCGGCGGCGGGCGCCGTCGACCAACGGGCACGGCTGGGTCGTCAGCGTCGAGGCGGACCGCCGCTACTACGAGTCGATGGTCGCCCGCGAGGGCCCGGACATCGCCGCGGTCACGTTCCCGAACTACTACCCGCGCGCGGAGGTCCCGCTGGTCGGCGAGGAGGTCCGGGTCGGGCGGCGGCGGGTCCGCGGGTCGTCGACGCCGCCCGACGTGGACCTCGCGGGGCCGCCCCTGGACCCGGGGGTCTCGCACCTGCACGCGGTGCTGCTGCCGTTGCCGGACGACGACGGGTGGTCGGTCCTGGACCCGGGCTCCACCAACGGCACCACGATCAACTACGCGGACGAGCCGATCGCCCGGGACACGGTGGTCCCGCTGCGCGAGGGCGACCGGGTGCACGTGGGCGCCTTCACGACGCTGGTCCTCGCGCGGCGCTGACGCCCGGGCCGGGTCGCCCGTTCGGGCGTCGCGGAGCCCATCGGGACCGCCGGCCACGACCACCGGTCACGGACAGCGGGCACGACGAGGACGGCGTGGCTCTCGACGGCGGGTGTGGGTGGCACTACGGTCAGTGGTCACCGTGCGAGGTCGGCCCGGTCCCCGCCGACCCCGCAGCTGAGCGACCACGTCGTGCCAGGGGGAATTGTTGCCGCAACCACCTACACACCTCGGTCGACCGCGGACGCGGACGATCGCCGCAGCGGAGAGCAGCTCCGCCGCCACCCCCGTCGTGGCGGTGACCCCACCGCGAGCCGGCGGCATGACCGACGTGGTGGTCGGGGACGACCACGGCGTGTTCGTCGACGCGCTGAGCACCGTCCTGGGTCAGCGCCGCCTGGTCGTCCGGGCGGTCGCCCACCGGGCCTCGGACGTCCTGGCCGCGGTCGCGGAGCACACCCCGACCGTCTGCCTGCTCGACCGGACCTTCAGCGACGGCGACGGGATCGAGCTGATCCCCGACCTGCTGGCCGCGAGTCCGGGGACCCGGATCATCGTCGTCACCGCCGACCCCGACCGGGGCGCCGCCGACCGGGCACTCGCCCGCGGCGCGCGGGGCTTCGTCCACAAGACGCGGGGGGTGACCGCACTCGTCGAGGCGATCCACCGCGTCGTCGACGGCGGCACCGTGGTGGAGCTCCCGCCTCGCCGGCGGACCCCCGACGCCGAGGGCGCCGACGTCCGTCGCCAGGCCGCACACCTGACCCGTCGGGAACGACAGTGCCTGGCCCTCATGGTCGACGGGCGGGGCACCACCGAGATCGCGGCGGAGTGGGGTGTCTCGGTGACCACCGTGCGCACCCACGTCCAGGCGGTGCTGATCAAGCTGGGCGTCCACACCCGCCTGGAGGCGGCCGCACTCGCCGCCCGCTACGAGCTGGTCCCGGCCGTCCGTCCGGGGACGCCCGCCACGCCGCCCCGGCCGCGCGAACCCCTCGACGGGCGGCGGCCGGTCGAACCGAGCGACGAGGACGAGGACGAGGAGATCGCCCCGCCGGCCCGCTGACGGCCGAGCAGCCGTGGCGACGTCAGGACGTGACGGGGTCCGCCTGCCGCGGCTCGTGATCGGTGGCCGGCCTCGACGGCGGGGACGCCGGCCGCGGCCGGGAGCTCACCCGACGATGCAGGTCGGTCGAGCCGCTCGGCGGTGACCACCTCGATGCGTGCCGTGGCGGGCTCGGTCACCTCGCGGCGCACGGGACTCGTCCACCGACCGTCGGAGCGGCGCACCATGCCCGGGAGGAGCGTCCGCATCGCCAGGTAGGCGTCGATGAGGCGCATGACCGGGAAGGCGAGGAACGCGGCCAGGTAGCGCGTCCGGCGCTCGATGAGGACGACGACGCAGGTCAGCAGGAAGTCGGGCGCCAGCATCCCGAACAGCAGGGCGGGCAGGTTGAGGTGCGCGGCGAGGACGGCGTGCAGCGGCCCCTCGACCGGCCACGTCAGCGCGGCCGCGGTGATCTCCGGGAGCACCAGGACGAGCACGAGCAGGGGCAGCACCAGGAACGTCACCGCCGCGGTCACCAGTTCGAGCAGCAGCAGGCAGAGCATCAGCACCGAACAGGCTCGGCCGCGGCGGGAGCCGGCGCACCGTCTGCCACAGCCCGAGCGACCAGCGGCGGGTCTGTCGTACGTAGTCGATCAGCCGGTCCGGGTCCTGGGTCTCCGCGACCGCGTCGAGCGTGAAGCCGACCCGGCCGAGCTTGCGCCGGTACAGCTCGAACGTCATGTTGAAGTCCTCGATCACGAGCCCGGGCGGGTTCATGTCGATCTCGGGCAGCACCCGGGTGCGGTACATGCTCGCGAACCCCGGCACGATGTGGGTGGCGTTGATGCGGGCCCAGGTCTGGCCGAACTTGATCAGTCGCTGGGTCAGCGTGTAGATCCGCTGCCGGTGGCAGACGAGGATCTTGCCCATCAGCGACAGCCGTTGGCCGTCCCACGCGCTGTGCACCGCACCCGCGACCGCGCTGACGCCCTCGTCGGTGAACAGCGGCAGAGCGGCCTCGAAGTACCCGGGCCGGACGCGGGTGTCGGCGTCGAGGAGCAGCACGTACTCGAAGCGGTCGACGAGCCCGAACCGCTCGATGGCCTCCTCCAGGGCCCCGGCCTTGCCGACGTTGGTCGCGGTGGAGATGACGTTCACCCCCATCGCCTCCGCGAGCTCCACGGTGCGGTCGGTCGATCCGTCGGAGACGACGTGCACCTGGTCGGCGGGTACGAGCGCGATGATCGCGGCGAGGCTCTCGGTGATCACCACTTCCTCGTTGTGGGCCGGCATGAGCACCGCGACCCGGGACAGGTCGGGCACGGGGGCGGGCAGCGCGGCCGGCTCCTCCGGCGTGTCCGGGCGCCGAGCCGCCCGGCGTCGCCGCCACGCGGCGAGCGGGTGCTCGTCGATGAGCCGCAGGAGCCCGACGAAGCCCCAGATCGTCACGTTCAGCCCGACGATGCCGAGCGCGAGCAGCCAGACGGGGATCATCCGGTACCTCCGGGTGAGGGGGGTGGTGGCGACTGCGAGGAAGTCCGCGCCCGCGCCAGGTCGGTCCAGAGGCCCGGGTCCGGCGGGGCGTACATCCAGAGGAAGACCGCGTGCACGCCGAAGGTGTCGGCGACGTCCCGCTTGGCCGCGCCGCTGGCGGCGTTCTCGAACCACACCTCGTGCTCGGTGCCGTTCGCGTCGGTGTAGCGGAACCAGGGCGACCGGCTCAGCGGGTCCCACTGCACCGCGACCCCGTGCGAGGACGCCAGGGACATCGCCTGCGCGTAGGAGATCGTCGTCCCCTGGTCGCCGACCCAGTCGTACCCGGCCTGGTCCAGCCCGACGACGAGCTTCTGCGCCGGGATCACGGTGGTCGCGTAGGCGAGGACGTCGTGGACCCAGCTCGCCGGGGCGACCGGACCGGGCGGCGAGGTCTCCCAGTGGTAGTCGTAGGTCATGAGCCGCACCTCGTCGGCGGCGGCGCCGATCGCGGCGTAGTCCTGGGCCACGTTGCGCGGGTCGTCCCCGGCGTCGTCGACCTTCGCGAACACGGCGACCGACAGCGACTTGTGGACGGCGTGCAGCGAGTCGGCGAGCTGCGCCACGAAGGTCGAGAACGCCGCCCGGTCGCCGGCCTGCAGCTCCTCGTAGTCCAGGTCGATGCCCGTGTAGTCCTGCGAGACGGCGAGCTGCGTGATCGAGGCGATGTTGCGCTTCATCGTCGCCGGGTCGTGGATCACCGGAGCCACGGCGTCGTAGGAGAAGTCCCCGCCGACCATGTTCGAGACGCTCGGCAGCAGTGGTCCGCCGAGCGCCCGCAGCTTCGCCATCGTGGTGGTGGCCGTGGCGGTGTCCTGGGGCGGCACCGCCGACGCCACCGTGCCGTTCGGGCCGATGTTGTAGATCCACGGCGAGATCTCGTCGACGTCCTCGTGGTTCGCCTCGACCGCGGCCGCACCGGGGCCGAGGTTCCAGTACGGGATGGACGCGATCACCGTGTGCTGCGCGGGCGGGACGGCGTCGGACGCGGTGGACAGGACGGAACCGTGGTCGGTCATCGCGGCCACTCCCGCGACCACGGCCACGGTCGCGGCCAGGGCGAGCGCGACGAGCAGGAGGCGGGGCCTACGGCGCGGTCGGGCGGCATGGTCGGCCCTCCTTTCGGAGTCGACGGGGCGGTGGTGGCGGGCGGCGGTCATGCGACGGCCGCGCGACGCCCAAGCTGGTCGGCCACGACGGCGTCGATGACGTCGTCGAGGTCGCGGGCGGGCCGGAAGTCGAGGAGCCGTTCGGCCAGGGCGCAGTCCGGCACCCGGCGCTGCAGGTCCTCGTAGCCGCGGCCGTAGACCTCCTCGTAGGTGCGGCGCACGATCGTGCTCGACGACCCGGTGCGCGCGATGACGCGTTCCGCCAGCTCGGCGATGCTCACCGGTTCCGATCGGCCGATGTTCACCGCGCGGCCGGTGGCCTCGTCGCACGCGGCCAGCGCCACGAGGGCGGGCACGACGTCGAGCACGTGGCAGAAGCAGCGGATCTGCTCGCCGGTGCCGAACACCGTGAGCGGCTCCCCCGCCAGCGCCTGCGCCACGAAGCGGGGAACCACCATCCCGTACAGGCCGGTCTGGCGCGGCCCGACGGTGTTGAACAGCCGGGCGATCACCCCGTGCATGCCGAAGGCCTCCACCGAGGCGGCGAGGAGGCTCTCGTCGAGGGCCTTGGCCTCGGAGTAGGACCAGCGGTGCATCAGCGGCGAGCCGACGATCCGGTCGTCGTCCTCCCGGAGCCCGACCTTGGTGTTCTTCCCGTAGATCTCGCTGCTCGAGGCCACGAGCAGCCGCGACCCGTGGCGGCGCGCGGCCTCGAGCACGATGTCGGTGCCGTGGACGTTGACCCGGATGCCCTCGACGGTGCGGTCGCGCACGACGAAGGCGCCGACGGCGGCCGCGAGGTGGAAGACGGTGTCGGCGCCCGCGGTGAGGTCGTCGACGAGGTCGGCGTCGAGCACCGACCCGCGGTGGAACTGCAGCGCCGGGTCGTCCCACACCCCGCGGAGGTTGTCCGGCGAGCCGGTGCTCAGGTCGTCGAGCGCGACGACCTCGTGCCCGGCACCCAGGAGGTGCTCGACCAGGTGGGAGCCGATGAAGCCGGCGGCGCCGGTGACGAGGGTCCGCATCACGCACCCCCGACCAGGGTCCGCGGCTCCGGGGCGTCCGCCGTCCGCGGTGCCGGCACGACCTCCCCGATCACCTCGGTGACGCCCGCCAGCGGACGGCGCCGCGCGTGGAGCCGCTCGTAGAGGCCGTCGATCCGGTCGGCCACGGCGGACATGCCGTAGTGCGCCATCACCGCGGCCTCGCTGCGGCGGGGGCGGGGGGACGAGAGCTCCTCCGCGAGCGCCTCCCGCATCCCCACGACCTCGCCGGGCACCTGGCGGGCGCGGTCGGTGGGGATCCCGGCGAGCGCCGGACAGGTCGTGTAGAGCGCCGGGACGCCGTTGGTGAGGGCCTCGAGGACGCTGAGCCCGAACGTCTCCTGCGCCGAGCTCGCGACGAAGAGGTCCAGTGCGGACAGCACGGCGGCCACGTCGTGGCGCTCCCCCGCGAACGTCACGTACGGCGCCGCCCCCGTCGAGCGGGCGACCTCCTCGAGGTGCGTCCGTTCCTCCCCCGCGCCCACGATCAGCAGCCGGACCGTCGGACCGAGCAGCGGCGCCGCGGCCGAGATCACGAGGTCGAACCGCTTGTTGGGGTCGAGCCGCCCGAGCACGCCGATGACCGTGGCCGACGCGGGCAGGTCGAGCTGGTCGCGCACCTCCGCCCCGGCGACCGGGTCGGCGGCGACCCGGTCGAGGTCGAGGCCGTTGGGGATGATCTCGATCTTCCGGGCGGGCACCCCCCAGCGCACCAGGCGGTCGCGGACGGCCGTCGACACGGCGATCGTCACGTCGGAGCAGATGTCGCTGGCGAGGTACAGGCCGCGCACGCCACCCGTCATCCGCCGGCGCTCCAGGTGGGTCTCGCCGATCGAGTGCTCGGTGGTGACGACGATGGGGACGCCGGCCAGACGCGCCGCGAGCCGGCCGTAGATGCACGACCGGTAGAGGTGGACGTGCACCACGTCGTAACGTCCGCGGCGCATGAGCGCGGCGAGGTGGAGCAGCGCGGGGAGCTCGGTGTTGCGGGTCATCCCCAGGTCCCGCACCCGGCCGCCGTCGCGGACGATCATGTCGGCCACCGGACCGGGGTTGTAGAGGGTGACCACGTCGGCGTCGTGGCGGGTGTGCCGCAGCAGCGAGCGCAGCTGCAGCTCGGCGCCGCCGACGCCGAGACCGGTGATGACGTGCAGGACCTTCACGGACGACCTCCGGAGGTGGGGGGTGTCCCGGTCGCGCCTCGGGCGGGCGTGACCGGTAGGGCGGCGAGCGTGCGGAGCAGGATCACGGTGTCGAGCCAGGTCGAGCGGTACTCGACGTACTGGCCGTCGAAGCGGGCGCGATCGGCGAGCGAGGTGTCGCCGCAGAGTCCGTGGACCTGCGCCCACCCGGTGAGTCCCGCCCGGACGCGGAGCCGGTCGAGGTAGCCCGGCACGGCGCGGGCGAACAGCGCGGCGAACACGGGGCGTTCGGGGCGGGGGCCCACGAGGGCCAGGTCCCCCCGCAGGACGCCGAGGAGCTGGGGCAGCTCGTCGAGGTGGGTGCGCCGCAGGAGGCGCCCCCAGCGGGTGACGCTCCCCTCGGGCACGGCCCACTGCTCGTGACCGTCCCCGACGACGGTGCGCAGCTTGACCACCAGGACGGGCGCGCCTCCCCGGCCGACCCGCCACTGGCGGAAGAAGGCGGGACCCTGACCGGCGAGCCGGACCGGTCCCCCCGAGGAGGGCGGCGCCCAGGACCAGGGGGCCGGTGACGACGAGCAGCACCGACGCGAGCAGCACCTCGGCCGCGCGGCGCAGCCGCCCCGTCGGCGAGGCGTCGTCGCGGACGGGACGGAGCGGGACCAGCGTGGTGCCCCACAGGTCGTCGAGCGCTCCGAGCGGCACGTCGAGCCCGTTCCGCGGCAGTGGCGGCACCACCCACACCCGGGCCCCCGCCTCGCGGGCGGCGTGGACGGCCTCCTCCGGCGCACCCGCACCGGCTCCCTCGGGTGCCGGCCCCGCGCGTCCGCACTCCTCGGCGGCGCCGAGGGCCACCACGACCCGCCGCACGCCCAGCCGGCGGACGAGGTCCGGGAGATCCGCCGTCCGGCCCAGCCACGGCGGGTCCCCCGCCCCGACGACGGTCGGACCACCGTCGTCGAGGACACCGACGGGGTCGAGCCCGAGCTCGGGACGTGTCGCGCATCGCACCGGCCAGGCGGAGCCCCGTGGGGCCGGCCCCGACCACCAGCGCCGGCTCCCCTGCCCCGCGGCGGCGGCGGCGCCGCTGCAGCGACCCCGACCCCGGTCCGCGCGGCGAGGACCGCCCCGGCGCCGGCCGCGACCGCGGCGACCGGCACCCACGGCGCCACCAGTCCCTGCCCGAGCAGGACCAGCCCCGGCAGCGGGAGGGCCGCCGCGCCGGCCAGCCGGGGCACGCGGGGCCCCACCAGGGTCGTGAGCCGCGGTCGGTAGGACCCGTCGGCGGCGAGGACCCCGACCACCGCCAGCCCGTAGCAGGCGGCCAGGAGGCCGGGCAGGCCCGACGGACGCGGCGGCCACCGCGGCCGCCGCGCCGTCGAGACCCCCGACCAGCACGGCGGCCCCGTCGGCCCGGGTGGGCGCGCGAGGCGGCGTGCGCGGCTCCCGCCGCGCCGCCGCTTCCGGGGCGGCCGTCATCACGCCACCGGGGCGGGTGCCGGCGTCGAGGCGATGATGCTGGCGGCGGCCGCCTTCGCGGCGTACGCGGAGCCGTAGGCGAAGCGCATCACGGGGCCGAGGCTCGGCGTGACCGCGGGCCCGCAGAAGTACAGCCCGGGCACCGAGGAGCGGTAGTCCGCGGTGACCGACGGGGTACCGCCCAAGCGTGAGGATTCGCGAGCGCAGGGACTCGTCGAGGAAGCCGATCCGGGACAGGTCGATCCGGTAGCCGGTGCCCGCCAGGACGTGCTCGGCGTGCAGCACCCGCTGCCGGCCCGACGCGTCGCGCAGGTCCAGGCGCACCTCGTCGCCGTCGATCTCCGCGCCCTCGAGGCGGTGCCCGGTGAGGATCGGCACGACGCCCTCGACCCGTGGGCGCAACCAGTAGGCCCCGGCGGGACCGAGCGCCGAGCGGGCCCGCGACAACCGCACGGTGGTGGGCAGGCGATGGTAGAGGTCGGGCCGGTTGGAGTAGAACCAGGTGCCCCAGCCGGAACCGAGCGGCGCCTCGGGCTCCCGCAGCCGCCGCCAGATCGACCGCTGCGCGGCGAGCGGCTCACCGTTCCAGGCGATCTGCTCCGCCCGCGCCACCAGGCGGGTGTCCGCGCCGGCCTCGTTCAGCAGGGCCGCGCTCTCCAGCGCGGCCTGCCCCGCACCGAGCACGACGACGCGGCGGCCGGAGAACTCGGCCATGTCGCTCTTGTCGCTGGTGTGCGAGACCAGCCGGGCGGGCAGGCCCGCCAGCTCCGGGGGCAATCGCCGCGGCGCCGGTGAGGCCGACCGCGACGACCACGCGAGGGGCGTGCACGACCTCCCCGTCGGCGAGCTCCACCCGGAAACCGTGCTCGTCCTGGGCCAGGCCGACCACCGAGGTGTCCTCGAGGTCGGGCAGGAGCTCCCGGGCGAACCACTCCCCGTAGGCGACGAACGTGTCGAGCGCGACCGGCACCCCGTAATCGGCGTAGGGCGTCTCGGTCCGACGGCAGTACGCCTCGAGGGTGTGGGTGCCCCCGGGGTCGGAGAGGCTCGACGCGAACCCCTGCGACTTGAGGAACATCCCCTTCGGCATCGTCTTCCAGGCCTGCATGGCGCTGCCGAACTGTCGGACCCGTAGCCCGGTCGGGGCCAGGTGGGCCCCGAGTGACAGACCGTAGGGGCCGGCGCCGATGATCACGACATCGGTGCGGTCCTGCATGGTGGTGTCCTCCCCAGTGATTCGTGCGCTCGGTGCTCGGATGTGGCTGCTGCGGTGCGCCGGCCGCGAGGGCGCGGGCGATCCCGGCGGCGCCGCGCCGGGTGGTCTCGGTCGGCCGTCCGGGCGGCCATGAGCGCGAAGGGCAGCGGGTCGTCCGCGGCGAACCACGCCGGCTCGTCGACCCCCCGCCAGCGACGTCGCCCATCCGCGGGCGCCCAGCTCGCCGCCGCCGGAGGTGGGTGAGCGCGGCGACCGGGTCGTAGGGCTCGACCACGAACCGGCGCGGCATCGGCGGGTCGGCGGGCACGGCGCGGCCGGTGAGGTCGAGGTGGGCGGCCACCGCGACGTCGATGCCGCGGAGCGCCGCGGAACATCGCGGAACTGGGCCCCGAACCGCGGGTTGGCGTCGAGCAGTTTCGCCTCGCCGTCGCGGGGGTCGACCCGCAGGTCGAGGTCGACGACCCCGCGGTAACCGGCGCGGCGCAGGAACCCGGTGGTCACCTCGGCCAGCTCGGGCCACGGCTCGACCCGCCCGAGGCTGGTCAGGCCCGCGTGCGCCGGGTAGGAGCGCTCCTTGACCCCGGTCCCGACGAAGACCGCCTCGCCCGGTGCCGTCGAGGTAGGCGTGGACGATCCAGTCCTGCGGGCCGTCGTCGGTGGCCGCCGGGGGGAGGTACTCCTGCACCAGCACCGATCCCGGTCGGGCGGCGACCTCCGCGACGAGGTCGTCCAGCTCGGCAGCGGTGCGCACGACGGTCGTGCTCGGGCGACCCCCGCCGGTCGCCGAGCCGCTTGACCACCAGCGGCAGCCCGAGCTCCGCCGCGAGGGCCCGCGGACCCGGGCCGGGTCGGCCACCCGCTCGGTGCGCGGGCGTCGGCATCCCGTGCTCGGCGCACAGCGCCGGGAGCCGCGACTTGTCGGCGAGCCGGCGTGGCAGCCCGGGCGGGACGCGGGGGAACCGGAAGCGTTCGCGGAGGACCTCGCCGTGCTCGGCGAGCAGCATCGCGCCCGCGTCGTCGGTGGTGAGCAGGACGGCCGGGGTGGCGAGCGCGTCGGCGATGCGGCCGAGGCCGGCGACCACGACGTCGGGGTCGGAGGGGTCGGCCCACCAGGGCCAGCGCCGCGCCAGGTGGCGGGACCGGGCGGCGGGAGCCCAGTCGTGTTCGTGCGCGGCGTGCACGGCCACCCCGAGGCGTCCGAGCGAGCGGATGACCCCGAGGGCGCCGTGGTGCATGACGTTCGGGTCGGTCTTGAGCAGCACGACCGGGACGTCGGTGTCGAGCCGGACGCCTCGCCCGGCGCGGGACGCTGGAGCAGGGCGCACGGTCGTCACACCACCTGGCGCTCGGTACCCGGAGCGGGGAATCGGTAGGTCGCGTCCAGCACCCGGGGGCACCGGCGCACCCAGTCGTGGTCCACGCCCGGGTGGACGACCTGCACGATCGCCAGGTCCCAGTCCCGGGAGGCCGGATCGGCGATCGAGCGCAGCTCCCGGCCGTCGTCGAGGCGGATCGCCGGCATGAGCGGGTCGTGGTAGGCGACGTCGGCGCCGCGGTCGAGCAGTGCCGCGATCAGCGGGAGCGCGGGCGACTCGCGGACGTCGCGCACCCCGGCCTTGTAGCTGACCCCGCTCACCACGATCCGGGCGCCGGCGAGGTCGATCCCGTCGGCGGCGAGGACCTCGCCGGCGCGGTCGGCGACACGCAGCGGACGGTCCTCGATCGCGTGCATCGTGGCGTCGACGAGAGGCGCGGGCGTGCCGTGGCGGCGGAGCTGGTCGAGCAGGTAGTGCGGGTCGCAGGGGATGCAGTGGCCCCCGACGCCGGGGCCGGGGAAGGCCCCGAGGAAGCCGTAGGGCTTGGTCCCGGCGGCCAGGGTGACCTCGATCGGGTCGATGCCGAAGGCGCCGCACGCGTCGGCGAACTCGTTGGCCAGGGCCAGGGAGACCGCGCGGAAGATGTTCTCGTAGAGCTTGGTGAGCTCGGCGACCTCGGGCGAGCTCACCAGGAAGACCGAGTCGGTGAGCGCCGAGACCACGTTGGCCGCGGCGGAGGCGCACTCCGGGGTGACGCCGCCGACCACGCGGGGGGTCTCCCGCTGGCGGTGGTCGTGGTTGCCGGGGTCGATGCGCTCGGGGCTGAACGCCACGAAGACGTCGGCCCCGGGGAGGAGCCCGCGGGCCTGCAGCGGCTCGGCGAGGAGCTCCCGGGTGGTGCCGACGTACGTCGTCGAGGTGAGGATGATGGTCTGGTCGCGCCGGGCGTGGGCGACCACGGTCCCGCAGGCCGCGCGCAGGGCCCGCAGGTCGGGGCTCCGGTCGGCGAGCACCGGCGTCGGGACGCACACGATGACCACGTCGGCACCGCCCAGGGCGGCCGGATCGGTCGTCAGGTCGAGCCGCCCGGCGTCGAGGACGAGGTCGAGGGTCCGCCGCGCCTCGTCGTCGAGGTCCGCAGCCCGGGCGGCGATCTCGGCGAGCCGCCCCGGGTCGACGTCGAGACCGACGACCCGCTCCGCGGCGTGCTCCATCGCCAGCGCGGTGGGCAGTCCGACGTACCCCAGCCCGACGATCGCGACCGTCCCCAACCGCTCCGACTCCGCGGGGCGGGAGAAGGCGACCAGGTCCTGCACCAGCAGCCGCTCGCGGCCGTTGATCGCGAGGGACAACGGGGTGGTGGCGACCATCGGGCGTCCTTCCGGCTCGGGCGGGCACCGTGCCCGCCTGATCACCAGCCTGCGATGCGCGTGGCCACCCGTCCTCGGTCATCCACACCAACCCCTCTACGCAGGTCTGGTGATCGGAGGCGTCCGGACGCCACGGCGACGCTGACCGCGGCGAGGTGGTCGAGCGTGTGTCGGAGGTCGAAGTCGAGGGCGTGGGCGGCGCCCGCGGCGCCCTCGGCCGCGCAGCGGTCCGGGATCGGTGAGCCGCGCGACGACGGCGCACGCCAGCGCGGCCTCGTCCTCCGGCGGCACGAGGGCACCCGTCCCCTCGCCGACGGCGTCGCTGAGGCCGGGGACCCGGCTCGCGACGACGGGCCGGCCCGTGGCGAGGGCCTCCAGCGACGCCAGGGAGAGCCCCTCCCAGCGGGAGGGCAGCACGACGAGGTCGGCGGCGGCCAGCCAGGGCCGGACGTCGGTCACCGCACCGACGCGCACGACGCCCGGGCCGCTGATCGTCCCGTCGCCGGGGTCGCCGACGACGAACAGCCGGGCTCCGGGCACCGCGGCCCGGACCGCGGGCCAGGCCCGCAGGGCCACGTCCTGTCCCTTCTGCCGGCACACCCGCCCCACGCAGACCGCGACCGGGACGTCCGGCGCGATGCCCAACGCCGCCCGGGCGGCACGGCGGTCGGCCGGCCCCGCGAACCGGAACCTGGCGACGTCCACGCCGTTGCGGACCACCTCGCGCGGCCCCGGCACGCCGGCCTCGACGGCGAGCCCGGCCTCACCGGGGCCCACGCACACGCACAGGTCCGTCCAGCGGGCCGCGTGGCGTTCCCACGCGCGCGCCACGCCGGCGAGCCGGCCCCCCACCGCGAGCCAGGACCAGCCGTGCGGCTGCACGATCGTCGGCACGACGCCCCGGATCGCGAGCCTGCCCGCCAGCGCGGCCTTCGACGAGTGCAGGTGCACGACGTCGGGGCGGACCAGGTCCACGATCGTCCGCAGTCGGCGGACCTCGGTCACCGACCACGGACCGGGCGTCCGGCGAGCCGGCCACTCGAACTGGGGCACGCCACGCCGGACCAGCGCGGCCGGCAGCGTCCCGACGCCGGGGCACGCCACGGCGACCTTCCAGCCCCGTCGCCGCTGGTCGACGACGTCCTGCGCGACCGAGACGGCCACCCCGCCCTCCACCGGCTGGGCGACGTGGAGGACCCGCAGCTCCACACTCAGCTCCGCTTCCGCCCCGCGGCCGCGAGCCAGGACTCCCGGCGGCCGGCCGCGTGGCGGGGGTCGGCACCCCCACGGAGCTCGGCCGCGACGTGGCGCGCGCCCTTGGCCGCCAGTCGCTGTGCACCGTCACGCTCGCCGACGTAGGTCCGTGGCAGGGCGTGCCGCCCGGGGTCGGCCGGCCTCCCGGTGGCGCAGGCGTGGTCGTAGCCGGCCGCGACCACGGCGGCGACCGCCCGGTCGTCGTGGGCACCGTAGGGGTAGCAGAAACCGGACACGGGCCCGCGGACGACGTCCTCGAGGACGCGGCGGCTCTCCGCCACCTCCCGGACGAGGTCCACGGTCGCGCTCGACCCGGCCAGCGGCACGTGCGTCATGCCGTGGGCGCCGACCTCCATCCCGGCAGCGGCGACCTCGGCGACCTCGTCGGCGGTCATCAGGTCCTTGCGCTCGCCGTCGGGATCCCAGTGGTTGTGGCCGCCCAGCAGGCCCGCGACGACGTAGACCGTCGCGCCGAAGCCGTGGCGACGCAGGAGCGGGACGGCGGTGCTCAGGAAGTCGCGGTAGCCGTCGTCGAAGGTCAGGCCCACGAGTCCCCGGGCGGCACCACGTCGCCGGGCGGCGAGCAGATCGCCGACGCCGACGCCGACGAGGCCGGAGCGGCGCAACCAGGCGAGCTGGGCGTCGAGGCGCTCGGGGCGGACCGTCACGAGGTACGGGTCGTGCTCGTACTCCGCGACCGAGTGGTACATCAGGATCCACGGCCTCACCGGGTCACGCCCTGCCGTCCGGACCGCACCGCCGGCTCCGCCGCGTCCCCCTCCTCCGCCGCGTCGGGCGGGCCGTCGCCCGGTGGGCGGGGCGCCGGCAGGGAGGGGACGCCCCCGCGGCCCTCCGGTCCCGACCGTCGCCGCCGCAGGTAGTGCTGCGCGAGCCCGGCGAGGGCCGCCAGCAGTCCCAGCACGGCCGCCGCGGCGGCGCCCACCTCCAGCACGCCCCGCAGCCCCGGGGGGATCAGCGGCGGCGGCGTGACCGCCGCTTCGACGTAGCCCCTGCTCGACACCGACCCCACCCCACCGACGACGAGGCCGGCCGCGACGCCGGTGGTGTCCGGGGGTGCGGGCGGGGTGTCCCAGACGACGGGGCTCCAGTCCGCCGAGGGGCCGACGTACGGGCTGCTCGTCCAGTACTCCCAGGACCCGGTACCGGTCCGGCGGTAGACGGCGAACTGCGTCGGCAGCGTGGACCGGTACTGCGCGGCGAGGTGGGTCGAGGTGCCCGGTGACGTCGTCGCGGTGCACTGGCCGAGGTCCAGCCGGGGCAGCATCACGGCATCGCCGTCGGTGTACGCGCCGACCGTCACGGTCTCCGAGGCCGGCACGCCGGCCTGCGGCGGGGTCCAGGCGAAGGTGGCCGTGTTGGTCCCGTAGCCCGACTCCTCCCAGCAGTCCGGCACCGTCGTCCCGGTCTGGGCCAGGTCGCCGTCGGCGACGGAGGTGGAGGTCGCCGCGGGTGCGGTGTGGGCGGGTCCGCCCCGTCCCCCGACGACCTGGCCCACCGTGCGGACCACGACCGTCCCCGCGCGCTGCTGGTCGGCCAGCCAGGCGGCGAACTGGTCGAGCAGGACCGGGCTCGTCGAGAGGGTGCCGCAGGTGGCGCACGATTCGTGGTGGAAGATGAACGGCACCCAGCCGCCGCCGGAGGACTGCGCGGCGGTGACGAACGCCTCGAGGCCGGCCAGGGACGTCGACTCGACGACGTCGGGCGGGGTCCGGAGCGCGTAGGGGTCGGCCGGGGGGACGGTCTCGCCCCCGGCGCACGTCGGACACCCGGCGCTCACCGGACCGAGCCCGTGATCCAGGCGGCCGCTGGTGTAGCCGCAGCCCTGCACCGCGGCCTCGACCGAGGGCGAGGTCACCCCGAACGGGTAGGCGAACGACACCGGGTCGAAGCCCCACGAGGTCAGCGTGGCGCGGTCGTCGCACACCTGGCGCGCCGTCTCCTCCGGGGCGTCGCCGACGAGGTTCGGGTGCGAGACCGAGTGTCCGCCGATCTCGTTCCCGGCGGCGGCGATCTGCGCGAGGTCGCCCTGGGTCATGTAGTTCGGCTGGCCGATGTCGCCGGTGTTGACGTAGAACGTCCCGGTCAGGTCGTGCTGGCGGAGGGTCTGCAGGTACTGCATCTGGCCCGCGAGTCCGTCGTCGAAGGTCAGGGAGACGACGACGGGCGGGGGCGGTGCCCCCGGAGCCCGCGGGGCCGCCGCCGCGCCCGGGGCGGGCACGGTGGCGTCACCGGTGGGCGCGGAGGCGGCGGTGGGCAGCAGGAAGCCGGCCGCGACGGCGAGCAGCGCGAAGACGGCGAGCACGCCCACGACGACGAGCGTCCGCGGTCTCGGCCCGGTGCCCCCGGGGACGCTCTGGCTCCGGACCGTCCGGCTCCGGACTCTTCTGCTCCGGCTCCGGCTCCGCTCCGGACCGTCCGGCTCCGGACCCTTCTGCTCCGACTCCGGCTCCGGCCCGTTCTGCTCGGGGTCCGGACCGGTCCCGCCCGCCGTCATCGGCCCGCCGGGGCGAGGACCGTCCCGGACCCGGAGGAGCTGACGAGCCCGGCTCGACCTCGCGAGGGCGACGGCCTCGAGCCGGCTGTGGACGCCGAGCTTGGCGTAGATGTTGCCGACGTGGCTGCGGACGGTGTTCGCCGAGAGCCGCAGTCTCCTGGCCAACGTCACCGTCGACTCACCCCGCACCATCGCCGCGAGGATCTCCCGCTCCCGCTCCGTGAGCAGGTCGAGCGGCCCGCTCCGGCGCCGGCCCCGCAACGCGTCGGCCCGCAGCCGGTCGAGAGCCGCGGCGAGCTGCTCGGGCGGGAACCAGGCGTGACCCTGCGCCGCCGCCCTGATGATCGCCACCAGCTCGCCCACGTCGGCCTCCTTCGAGATCCAGCCCTCGACGCCGAGCAGCGCGGCCTCACCCGCCGTGCCGGCGTCCTCGTCGGCGGACAGGACGATGACGTGGGTGTCCGGGAGGCGTCGGCGCAGTTGCAGGATCAGCTCCCGGCGGTCGCCGTCGAGCGGTGCGACCTCGAGGACGACCACGTCCGGCCGGGCCCGGACGGCGTGGGCGACCACCGTCTCGACGCCGGCCGGGACCCGGGTGTCGACCACGAGGTCGGGTTCGGCGCCGAGCCGCGCCGCCAGGGCCTCGACCAGCATCTGGTGGTCGTCCAGGAGGAGGATCCGCAGCGTCACCCGTCCCATGCTCGTCGCGCGGTGCGCCCGGGACCTCGTGCAACTTGACCAGGAGGCGCTGGGGCGGACGCGTCAACGGCGCCGTCCGCCGTCACCCGCGACTCCCTCGGGGCGGTGGGACCGGCACGACGCCACGGCCCCGCAGCACGATCTCGGCGACCGCGCCCCCACCACGCCGTGGACGCAACGTCACCTCCGCCGCGAGCCGGCGGGCGAGGGTGCGCACGATGGCGAGCCCCATGCCGTGGTCACCCTCCGGGCCGCGGCCCGGTCCCGGCCCGTCGTCGGCGACGTGCACCACGGGGTCGGCGGCGTCGACGGGGTCGAGGAGCCCCACCTCGACCAGCCCCGTGGGGCCCGCCGCGCGGACCGCGTTGTCGACGAGGTTGGTCACCAGGCGTCGCATGGTGTGGCGGTCGAGCCGGACGAGCACGGACGGACCCGGGCGCAGCACGACCGAGCCGGCGGCGGCGGCGTCCCGGCCGACGACCACCTCACGCAGGAACTCACGCAGATCGACGACCTCGTCGGCCACCCGGGCCGTGCCCGACGGCGCGCTCACGGCGCCGACGAGGTCCAGCAGCCGGTCGACCTCGCGCTCCACGAGCTCCATCCGCGCGGCCGCCGCAGGGTCGAACCCTCCCTGGCAGCGGACCGCGGCGACGAGGGCCGAGAGGGTCGCGACCTCGTGCCCGATGTCGTGGAGCAGCGCCGGGTCCACCGTGTCCATGCTCCGTTCCCTCGCCCTTCCTGCCTCGGCCTCCGCCGGTCGGCGCGGTCGGAGGTCCGGCGTCATCCCGCGGCCTGGAGCGCCCGGACCGCGTCGACCCGGGTGTGCACCCCGAGCTTGCGGAAGATCTCGTTGATGTGGGTGCGCACGGTGTTGTACGACATCCCGAGGTGCTCACCGACCTCCCGGTTGCCCAGGCCGTCGGCGAGCGCGTGCAGCACGTCGCGCTCCCGACCGGTCAGCCGCGCGAGGGGGTCGGACGATCCGCCCACCGCGGCGTCGGCACGCAGCGAGGCCAGGATCTCGGCCTGCACCGCCCGCGGGAAGAAGGCCCCGCCGCGCGCCACGCCGCGCAGCACGCGGAGGAGGTCCTCCGCGCCGCTGCGGTGGTCCAACCACGCCGAGGCTCCCGCGCGGGCCGCGGCGACGGCACCCCCGGGCGCGTCCGACGTCGCGAGGACGACGAGCCGGGTCGGGACGGACGGACGGTCGGCGGCCGGCGGCAGTGTCGACCCGACGGCCTCCACGACCAGCACGTCGGGCGGCGGCCCGTCGTCGGTGAGGGCGAGGTCGGGCTCCTCGGCGAGGCGGCGGCCGAGTGCGTCGGAAAGCAGCCGGGAGCCGGTGACATACCGGACACGGAGGCGACTCATAGCGGAACGTTAGGTGACGCCGCGCTGCCGGTCCTCATCCATCTGACGGACGCCGGCGAGGTCGTGACCCGATCGAGATGAGCCGGCCGACAACGGCTCGGGGACGGGGGCGTCCCTCGATCGAGGGACACCCACAGGGCTGACACGGGGGATCCGATGACCAGCGTGCTCATCGCCGACGATCACCAGCTCTTCACCGACCTCGTCGGCGCCTTCCTCGTGGAGCGCGGGATCGAGCTCGCGGGTGTCGCCGCCAGCGCCCCCGAGGCGCTCGCGCTGGCGCGGACGTGCCGGCCGGACATCTGCCTGATCGACGCGCCCGCGCTCGCCGCCGACGGTGCGACGTCGCTCGTCGCCCGACTGACGCAGGCCGCGCCGTCCACCCGCGTCGTCGTCCTGACCGCTGACCCGAGCGACCCCGGGCCCGGCTCGGCGGCCGCCGCGGGCGCCGCGGGGCACCTGCTCAAGACCGCGTCCGGCGAGCAGGTGCTGGACGCGATCGCCCGGGCGGCGCGGGGCGAGCGGGGCGTGGGCACGCCGGCGGGAGCGGACGAGGGCACGGACGGGCGGACGGACGTCACCCTCGACGCCCGTCGTCGGCTGGCGGACCTCCGGCCTCGTGAGCGGGAGTGTCTGGAGCTGATCGTCGCCGGGGCCTCCACCGAGGACATGGCCGCGTCGATGGGTGTGACGGTCGCGACCGTCCGCAGCCACGTGCGCGCCGTCCTCGCCGCCCTCGGCGTGCACTCCCGGCTCGGGGCGGCGTCCTTCGCCCTGCGCCACGGCGTCGTCGGGGCGAGGGCCACCCCTCACGGACCCACGGATCGGGCCGGCTGAGCCGGCCGGAGCGCGGGTCGGATCAGGTCGTGCCGGCCTGCCACTGCGCCCACGGCAGCGCCCAGTCGCCCCAGCGGTCCCACAGCGGCAGCGCGGGGCCGCCGGAGTTGGTGACCTCGACGACGTCGCCGACGCCGAAGTGGTCGTAGAACCACTGCGCGTCGGCGGGGCTGAGGTTCACGCACCCGTGGGAGACGTTGTCCGTGCCCTGCTGGCCGACCGACCACGGCGCCGAGTGGACGAACTCGCCGTCGTTGGAGATGCGCTCGTCGAGGAGCACGGTCTCCTTGTAGTAGCCCGGCTGGCCCGGCATGACGCCGTAGGTGGCCGAGTCCATGACGACGCTGGGCTCCTTGTCGGAGATCACGTGCGTGCCGGTGTGCGTCGGGAACTGCGGCGAGCCCAGGCTGATCTTCATGGTCTTGACCAGGGCGCCGTTGTCGAAGATCTGCATCTGCTCGGCGCCGCCGTCGGCCTTGGCGACCCACGCGTCGTGCACGTGGAAGGTCTCGTGGACGTCCTTCGCCCCGAACGCCCCGCCGCCCAGGTCGGCGCCGAGGAGCTTGCCGTCGAGGGTGATCGAGGTGCCGGGCTTCCAGTAGACCTGGGGCCGGTAGTCGACCTGGCTCGAGGAGATCCAGTGCCAGGCCCCGGGCTGCGGCGGGGTCGAGGTCACCGTGAGCGCCCGGACCGCCGCGTCCTTGTCGGTGACCGGGTGCGAGAAGGTCACCGCGACCGGCTGCCCGACCCCGAACTCCGTGCTCCCCGGGTCGACGGCCGCGCTGTCGGTCTGCTTCGGGGCCAGGGTGGCCACGGTCGACTGCAGGTGCGTCGGCGCCCCCTGCGGCGAGACGGCGTCGGCGACGACGGTGTAGGTGCGGTCGTAGCCGAGCGGCTCGGTGGTGGTCCAGGTCGCGCCGTCGGGCGAGACGGTCCCCGCGACCGCGGCGCCGGACGCGTTGGTCATCTGGACCCCGGTGATCCGGCCGCCGTCGGCGTGCACGTGGACCGGGGCGGTGGGGTTCACGTCGGCGGCGGGGTCCACGGTCACCCGCGGCCCGGGCGGCGGCAGGGCCGGCGTCGCGGACCCCGCCGACGCGGCCGGGGACGAGCCCGCCGCGGTGGTGGACCCGCCGCCGGAGCAGGCGGCGGCCGCGAGCACGAGGGCGGTGGCCACGGCGAGCACCGCCGGCACCCGCCACGCCGGTGCTGATCCGTGCCGGTCCGAGCCGTGCCGGCCCGACCCACGGCGCACCGCACGCCACATCACCACGGATGAGTCCTCGCTCCCCGGCGCCGAGCGCGCCGGGCCTGACGGTCCCACACCGGCCCCGCCGGCCCGCGGAACGGGTCGGGGTGTTTCCGCAGGTCCAGCGCCGGATTCGTGCCCCGGTGGGTATCGTCCGACCGGTTCGTGCGCCGGTGCGCCGTCTACAGCGGCCGCCGACTGCGCAGGTGCGCCGGGGTCGACGTGAGCGCGACCACGACGTCGAAGACGTCGCTGTACTCGCGGTCGGGGATCTGGTCGATCTCCGCCCGGGTCCACGGGTACCGGCGGTGACAGGTGATCGTCAACGTGATCGTCCCGGCGTGTGACGCTCGTCGGGAGGACCGAACCGTGGTGGTGGCTTCGAGCGCGCTCGAAGGCCTAGCGTCGTGGACATGACGGCACTGCGCACGGCCCCGGAGACCGAGCCGCACGCCCATCCAGCGGCCCGCCTGCGCTCCATCCTCGACTCGGTGACCGCGGCGGACGGCTCGCTGCCACCGCTGAACGACGAGCTCGTCCGGGCCATGCGCCTGCCCGACGACCTCCCCGCGCCCCTCGGGATCTCCGAGGTCGCCGAGATCACCGGGATCACGGCCCACACGCTGCGCTACTACGAGCGGATCGGCCTGGTCGAGGCGGACCGCGACGCCGCCGGGCACCGGGTCTACGACCGCGACGCGCTCGGCCGGATCGCCTTCGTCACCTGGCTGCGGCTCTCCGGGATGCCGATCGCCGGGGTGAGCCGCTACCTCGACCTGGTCAAGGCCGGCCCGCACACCCAGGACGAGCGGCTCGCCCTGCTCCTCGAGCAGCGCGCGGCCATCGTCGCGCAGCTGCGTGACCTGCAGGGCGCCCTCGCCGTCGTCGACTACAAGATCACCACCTACGGCGGGAGCTGCGGCGCCTGAGCGCGGCGGGTGCGCGGACCGTGGCGTCGTCGTCGCCCGGCTCGTCCGCCCGGGCGGTACCCCCCGGGCGGTGATCGCCGCGAGTAACCTCCCCCCGGACGGACTGGGGTGCCCACGAGACCGACTCCGGGGGACGGTGTGACGGTGACGGAGGTCGGGACCGGCGCCGGCATCGGGCGCTACCGCCTCTCCGAGCTCCTGGGCCGCGGCGGCATGGGCGAGGTCTGGCGCGCCTTCGACACCGGCCGCGAACGGTGGGTCGCGCTCAAGCTGCTGCTCGAGCCGCTGGCCCAGGACGAGGAGTTCGTCGCGCGCTTCCGGCGCGAGGCCCGGCTCGCCGCCCGGCTCTCCGACCCCCACATCCTGCCGATCCACGACTTCGGCGAGCTCGAGGGTCGCCTCTACATCGACATGCGCATGGTCGACGGCCCCGATCTCGCGAAGGTGGTCGCCCGCGGGCCCGTCCCGCCCGACCGCACCGCCGCCATCGTCTCCCAGGTCGCGAGCGCCCTCGACGCGGCGCACACCGGCGGGCTGGTCCACCGCGACGTCAAGCCGGCGAACGTCCTGCTCGCGGCCCGCGACCCGGTGTTCGCCTACCTCACCGACTTCGGCGTGGCCGCCGAGCAGAACCGCTCGGACGGGCTGACGCAGGCGGGCACCGTCATCGGCACCCTCGCCTACCTCGCCCCGGAGACCTTCGAGGGCATCCCGCCCGGACCCGCGTCGGACGTCTACGCGCTGGGGTGCGTCCTCGCCGAGATGCTGCTCGGCCACCCGCCCTTCACGACCGCCAACCCGGCGCAGGCGCTGCGCGCGCACGTCCACGAACCGCCGCCGCGGCCCTCGGAGCGCGATCCGCGCGTCCCGGAGGCCTTCGACGACGTCGTGGCGAAGGCGATGGCCAAGGACCCCGCCCGCCGCTACCGCAGCGCCGGCGAGCTGGGCGCGGCCCTGGTGGCCGCGCTGGGGAACGGGTCGGGACCCGCCCCGGCGTCGACCCGCGCCCCCGAGCGCACCGCGGCCGCGCCGCTGCCGACCGCCGCCGGTGCGGCGCCGGCGCCCGCCGCGACCGGGGCCGGCGCCGGGGCGGGCCCGGCCCGCACCGTCGTCACCCGCCTGCCGCCCCCGCCGCCGGTCGAGCTGCTCGCGCCGCAGCCGGGGCGGTGGGCGCTGCGGCCGGACTACCAGCCCTCACCCGGCCCGCTGCGCTACCCGTCGCCGCTGCCGTTCCTCGGCCACCAGCACGTCGTCGACGACCTGCGGGCGCGGCTGCGCTCCGCACCGGGCGGGTCGGTGCTCATCACCGGCACCGTCGGCGCCGGGAAGACGACCGTGGTCGCCCGCGCGCTGGACGAGCTGCACACCGAGCTGGTCTCGACGACGCCCGAGCCGACCCCGGTGGTGGTCGTGTGGGAATCCCTCGCCCGGCCCACCTCCCCGGAGGAGCTGCTCGCCCGCCTGGTCGGCGGGCCTGGCCGAGGCCCTGGAGCGGGCCGGCATCGTGGCGCGCCTGCCCCCCGAGGTCGCCGAGCTGCTGGACACCGCCCGCCGTCGGGCCGCCGCCCCGTTCGCCCTGGCCGACCTCGAGCACGACGTCCTGGCGCTGCTCGCCGCGCTCGCCACCTCGGCGAGGTCCGGGACGACGCCCTCGCGGCGGTGGTTCCGGCGCGGCGGCGGCGAGCCCTGGGCGGGCCGGGTCGTCGTGGTCCTCGACGACGTCGACGAGCTCACCGCCGACGGGCCCGGGATGGCGGCGTTCGAGGGCCTCCTGCGCGCCCTGCACCCCGTCCTGACCGGCGCCGCGGCGCACGTCGTGGTCGTCGCCGGCGTCGAGGTCCTCGACGTCGCCCGCCGCGGCGACACCCGCGGGGGCAGCATCGTGCCCGCGGTGTTCGGGCATCGGGTCTACCTCGACTCGCTGCCCCGCGGGGCGGCCGGCGAGCTGCTGCGGGGCGTGCTGCTGGCACCGGGTCCCGAGCACGAGGCGCTCGCCGAGCACCTGGAGTACCGCTCGCGCGGGAACCCCCGGCTGCTCCTGGGCGAGTTGGACGCGCTCGTCGAGTGGCACCCGGACGGGCCGCACGTCGTCGTCGACCCGGTCCGGGCGACCTCGATCGCGGTCCACGCCGCCCTCGAGCGCCGGGTCGGCCCGCTCTGGGCGCAGTCCCGCCCGCGCGGTCCGCTCCCCGACCACCTCGACATCGACCGCCGCCGCAGCGCCACCTACCTCGTCCTGGACTGGGCCCTCGACCGTCGCGGGACGACGTTCACCGCCTCGGACCTCGTCGCCGACCGCGTGGCCCGGGGGCACCGTCGAGAGCTCGCCTCCGACGACGAGTGCGTCGGGCTGCTCCGCGAGCTCGCCGGGACCGGGATCCTCGTGGCGCGGGAGCCCGACTCGCCCCGGGCCACGTTCGTCGGCACGCCCGGCCCGACCGAGACCGTGTACCGGCTCTCGCGGTCGGCCGCCGACGCACGTCGCGCGCACCGGTCCCCCGCCCCGCGAGCTCGGCCGCGTCGGCGACGGGCGGTACGCCCTGCTCGCCGAGCTCGGGCGGGGAACGCTCGGGCGGACCTACCGGGCGCACGACACCTTCACCGCCCGCGACGTCGTGATCAGGCTGCTCGACGCCCCGGGGCCGCACGACGACGGGGCGCGCGAGCGGTTCCGGCGCGGGGTCGACCTCGCCCGCCGCCTCGGCCACCCGCTGCTCGCCCCGAGCCTGGGCACCCTCGAGGACGCCGGACGGCTCGGCCTCGTCGCGGAGTTCGTCCCCGGGCTGCCCCTCGACGAGCTGCTGGAGCGGGGCCCGCTCGCGCCGCCCGTGGCGGTGGACCTCACGCTCGGTCTGCTCGACCTCCTGCACCACCTGCACGGCGCGGGCGTCGTGCGGTTCGACCTCACGCCGTCCCACGTCGTCATCACCCCGGACGGGCGGCCCGTCCTCGTCGGGCTGGGCCCGGCGCACCGCGCGGACGCTGACGACGCGCCGGCCGGGATCGTCGTCGGGACCCCGCTCTACCTCGCCCCGGAAGCGCTGGCGGGCCGGCCGGTCGACATCACCGCGGACCTCTACTCCCTCGGGCTGGTCCTCGTCGAGATGCTCACCGCGCAGCCCGCCCGCCACGGCTCGACGGCCACGATCATCGCGCGGGCCGCCACCCGCCCCGTCGACGTCGGCACGCTCCCCTGCTCGGGGGAGCTGCGCGCGGTGATCGAGAAGCTCCTCGACCCGGACCCCGTCGCCCGCTTCGCCGACCCCGCGGAGCTCGTGGAGGCGCTGACGACGGTGCCGGAGCGGGAGTAGGTGCGCTGCGCGCCCGTGAGCACCAACTGCGGCTATGACCACCGTTCGTGCTCACGGGCCGGAGGCACCTACTGGCCTTCGGCCTCGCCCTCCGCCTCCAGGAACGCCTCGCGCAGGGCCTCGACCATCGCCGGGTCGGGGTCGGCCCACAGCCCCCGGTCGACCGCCTCGAGCAGCCGCTCCGCCATCCCGTGCAGCGCCCAGGGGTTGGCCTCGCGCAGGAACGTCCGGTTCTGCTCGTCGAGCACGTAGTTCTCGGTGAGCGAGCCGTACATCCAGTCGCTGACGGTGCCCGCGGTCGCGTCCCAGCCGAAGAGGTAGTCGACGGTCGCGGCCATCTCGAAGGCGCCCTTGTAGCCGTGGCGGCGCATCGCGGCCATCCACCGCGGGTTCACGACGCGGCTGCGGAAGACCCGCGCGGTCTCCTCGATCAGCGAGCGCGTCCGGACCGCCTCCGGGCGCGTGGAGTCCCCGACGTAGGCCGCGGGCGCGACCCCGGTCAGCGCGCGGACCGTCGCGATCATGCCGCCGTGGTACTGGTAGTAGTCGTCGGAGTCGGCGATGTCGTGCTCGCGGGTGTCGATGTTCTTGGCGGCGACCGCGATCCGCCGGTACGCCGCGTTCATCTCCTCGACCGCCGACTCGCCGTGCCGGTCGCGCCCGTACGCGTGCCCGCCCCACGTCGTGTAGATCGCCGCGAGGTCGGCGTCGCCGCGCCAGTCGCGGGAGTCCATCGCCTGCAGCAGCCCCGCCCCGTAGGCCCCGGGCGGGGAGCCGAAGATCCGCGTGGTCGCCTGCTGCCAGCTCGACCCGGACGCTGCGTCCGCGCGGGCGTGGGCGGCGACGAAGTTGTCCTCGTCCGCCTCGTCCGACAACCCCGCGACGAGCTGCACGGCGTCGTCCATCGTGGCCACGACGTGCGGGAACGCGTCGCGGAAGAACCCGCTGATCCGCAGCACGACGTCGACGCGGGGCCGGCCGAGCTCGGCGGTCGGGGTGACCTCCAGCCCCGTCACCCGCCGCGACGCCTCGTCCCACACCGGGCGGACGCCCATCAGCGCGAGGGCCTCGGCGATGTCGTCGCCGCTGGTCCGCATCGCCGCGGTCCCCCACAGCGAGAGCCCGACCGAGGTGGGCCACTCGCCGTCGTGGTCCGCGCGGTACCGCTCCAGCAGCGAGTCCGCGAGCATCTGCCCGGTCTCCCACGCGAGCCGCGACGGGACCGCGCGCGGGTCGATCGAGTAGAAGTTCCGACCGGTCGGGAGCACGTTGACCAGCCCGCGCAGCGGCGACCCCGACGGCCCGGCCGGCACGTGCCCGCCGTCGAGGGCGTGCAGGACGCCGTCGATCTCCTCGGTGGTGCGGCCCAGGCGCGGGACGACCTCGGTGGCGGCGAAGCGCAGGATCCGCACGACGGTGTCGTCGGTCTGCTCCCCCAGCACCTCCACCGCCACGTCCGGGGCCTCGTCCGCGACCCAGTCCCGCTTCTCCATCCCGACGACGAGGCTGTGGGCCAGTTCCTCGGCCCGGTCGACGTCGATCCTCGACGCCGCGCGCAGCCTTCCCCCGTCGCTCCGCTCGCCCTGGCCGGACTCGTCGAGACCCAGCGCCTCCCGCAGCCCCGGCAGCGCCTGCGTGCCCGACCACATCTGCCGGGCCCGCAGCACCGCCAGCACCATGTCGACCCGCTCCTGGCCGGCCGGCGCGCGACCGAGGACGTGCAGGCCGTCGCGGATCTGGGCGTCCTTGATCTCGCAGAGCCAGCCGTCGAGGTGCATGACGAACTCGTCGAAGCGCTCGTCGTCGGGCTGGCCGGTGACGCCGAGGTCGTGGTCGAGCTTGGCGGCCTGGATGAGCTGCCAGATCTGGCCGCGGATCGCCTCGATCTTGCCGGGGTCCATGGCCTGGATGGCGGCGTACTCGTCGAGCAGCTGCTCGAGCCGGGCGAGGTCGCCGTAGGCCTCGGCGCGCGCCATCGGCGGCACCAGGTGGTCGACGAGGGTGGCGTGGGCGCGGCGCTTGGCCTGGGTGCCCTCGCCGGGGTCGTTGACGAGGAAGGGGTAGACGAGCGGGAGGTCGCCGAGGATCGGGTCGGGCGCGCAGGACGCGGACAGCGCCGCCGTCTTGCCCGGCAGCCACTCGAGGTTGCCGTGCTTGCCGACGTGGACCAGGGCGTCGGCGCCGAAGCCGGACTGCAGCCAGCGGTAGGCGGCGAGGTAGTGGTGCGACGGCGGCAGGTCCGGGTCGTGGTAGATCGCGATCGGGTTCTCCCCGAACCCGCGCGGCGGCTGCATCATGATCACGACGTGCTCGCGGACCAGGGCGGCGAGGACGATCGCCTCGGTCCCGTCGCTGTCGTCGAGGAACATCGAGCCCGGCGCCGGACCCCAGTGCTGCTCGATCCCCTCGCGGAAGTCGGCCGGCAGGGTCGCGAACCAGGCGGTGTACTCGGCGGCGTCGATGCGCACCGGGTTGGCCGCCATCTGCTCCTCGGTCAGCCAGTCCTGGTCGTAGCCGCCGGCGGCGATGAGGGCGCGGATGAGCAGGTCGCCGTCGTGCTCCTCGAGGCCCGGGACGGGGTGCTCGGCGGACCCGACCCGGTAGCCGGCGTCGCGCATCGCGTGCAGCAGGGCCACGACGGAGGCCGGGGTGTCGAGCCCGACCGCGTTGCCGATGCGTGCGTGCTTCGTCGGGTAGGCGGAGAGGATCAGGGCGATCTTCTTCTCGGCGTTGTCGAGGTGGCGCAGCCGGCCGTGGTTGACGGCGAGCCCGGCGACCCGCGCGGCCCGCTCGGGGTCGGCGACGTAGACCGGCAGCCCGTCGCCGTCGATCTCCTTGAAGGAGAACGGCACCGTGATGACCCGGCCGTCGAACTCCGGGACGGCGACCTGGTTGGCGGCGTCGAGGGGGCTGACGCCGTCGTCGTCGGCGAGCCACTCCTCGCGGCTGCGGGTGAGGCAGAGCGCCTGCAGGATCGGGACGTCGAGGGCGGCGAGCGCGCCGGTGTCCCAGGACTCGTCGTCCTCGCCGGCACTCGCCGTCGCGGGCTTCGACCCGCCGGCCGCGAGCACCGTCGTGATCAGGACGTCGGCGTGGCGCAGGCGCTCGACGAGCGCGTCGTCCGGGGCGCGCAGGCTCGAGCAGAACAGCGGCTCCGGGACCCCGCCGGCGTCGACGACGGCGTGGCAGAGGGCGTCGACGAACGCGGTGTTCCCGGCCATGTGGTGGGCCCGGTAGTAGACGACGGCGACGCGGGGGCGGGGTGGCGATGTCAGAAAAGTCCCGTTGCTGTCACTGGGTGTCGGCGACGAGACCTTTCTGACGTCGGCCGGGTCCCAGCCCGGGAGCCGACCCCAGGACGGCAGCTCCTCCGGTGGCGCGAACCCGTGCCCGGTGAGCAGCACGGTGTCGGACAGGAACGCCGCGAGTTCCCGCAGGTTGTCCGGCCCGCCCTGGGCGAGGTAGAGGTGCGCCTGCGTCGCGACCCCGACGGGCACCGTCGAGGACTCCATCAGCTGCGCGTCGGGCGCCTGCTCCCCGCCGAGCACGACGACGGGCCGCTGCTGGGCGCCGGTGTCGAGCAGCGCGTCGAGGCCCGCCTCCCACGCCTGTCGCCCCCCGAGCAGGCGCACGACGACGAGGTCCACGCCCTCGAGCAGCCCGGGCAGGTCCTGCTGCGGGTCGACCCGCGCGGGGTTCGCCCACCGCCACGGCACGGCGCCGTCCTCGCTCCCGGCCCGGGCCGATCGGAGGTCGGTGTCGGACGTCGAGAGCAGCAACAGCACCGGCGCGCTCCAGCGGGATCGGGGTCGGGTGGGGACGACGGCGACATCTCATCACCTGAACAGCCATCGTGACACGCGCCCGGGGCGCCGATCACGATGTCGCCGGGCGGGCCGGACGACGCGTGCCCCGGGTCGGTCGGCTCGGCCGCGGCCACGTCGTGCCGTCACCGGGAGGCGGCCGCCCGGCGAGACGGTCATCCCCGGGTCCTCCCCGCCGCCCGGAGCGCCACGGTGATTCGCGGCCCCGACATCTCACCATCTGACTAGATGCTGGGGCGTCGCCCCGTACTGTGTGACCATGCTCCGCTCCCGGCCCGACGCGTGTCCCGGGGCCTGGCGCCGGCACGACGCGGCCGACGGGGCGCTCGCGCGCTTCCGGCCCGTGGGCGGGGCGGTCGGGCCCGACGAGCTGCGCCTGCTGGCCGGCGCCGCGGCCGTCGGCGGATCCCCCCTCGAGCTGACGTCGCGAGGATCGTTGCAGGTCCGGGGCCTCGCGCGAAGCACGGCCGACGACCTCGCGGACGCCCTGCGCGCCGACCGGCCCGACGCACTGCTCGACCCCCGCGGTCGTGACGTCCCCTGCGGCCTGCTCGCCTCGCCCCGCTCCACCCGGCTCGACGTCGTGGCGGCGGAGGTCGCCGGCGGACTGCGGGGCCGGGTCGACGTCCCGGGCCGGCTGCTCGTGGCGCTGGAGGACCGGACCCCGGACGTCAGGGAAGTCGCTGCGCAGACACTGGACGTCCGGGGATCGACTTCCACGAACGGAGATGTGTCCGGCCAGGGCGCGGACGTCACGGTCGTCCTGACGCCGAGTGGGCGTCCGTCGGGCGCGACGGACCCCGCGACGCCCCACCCACGCCCACTCGACGAGGACCTCGTCGCCGCCCTCCTGCTCGACGGCCCGCACGGCGTCGTCGACACCGGGCTGCGCCACCCCGACCCGGCCGCGCTCGCCCTGGCCGCCGTCGACGCCTTCACCACCCGCCGCGACACCGCCTGGCGGGTCCGCGAGCTCGACGAGGCCGCCCGCGAGGCGCTCGTCGCCGACGTCCGCGACCGCACCAGCGCCCCTATCGGCGTGCTGTCCTGGATCCCTGTGGTCACCCCCGTCCTGACCCCGGGGCCCGCCGACCCGACCGCCCTCGGCCCGCGCAGGGACGGCACCCTCGAGGTCCTCCCCCGCCTCGGCGAGCTCGACCTCGCCACGGTGGCCGCCCTGGTCGGCCTGCTCGACTCGCCCGGCAGGGGCGTCACCCTCCGCGTCACCCCGTGGCGCACCCTCGTCCTGCGCGGCCTCGCCGATCCCGAGGACGCTGCCCGCCGGCTCGAGGGCCTCGTCGAGACCGACCCCGCGTCGCGCTGGCGCGGGGTCTCGGCGTGCGTGGGCGCGCCGCGCTGCGCGAAGTCGCACGCGGACGTGCGCGGCGACCTCGCCGCCGCCGTCGCCTCGGGCCACGTCGGGGGCACCGTCCGACAGCACTGGGTCGGATGCGCGCGGGCCTGCGGGACGCCCGGTGGACGGGTGGCGGTGATCGAGGCCCTGGACGCGCCGCAGCACCGGGACGAGCAGCGAGGGACCTACCGCACGGTGGTCCGCTCGGGAAGGGTGACCGGATGACCTCGGGCAGTGTGGCCCAGCACGGACACGGCGTGGTCCACGAGCCGGCCTCCGCGGCCGTCCCGGCCTACGTCGCCGACGGCCCCGAGATCTACCGCCGCTCCTTCGCGATCATCCGCGCCGAGGCCGACCTCTCCCACCTCCCGGACGACGCCCACGACGTCGTCGTCCGCATGATCCACTCCTGCGGGATGACCGACCTCGCGGACGACACCGTCGTCTCCCCCGGCGCCGTCGCGGCCGCGCACACGGCGCTGCGCGCGGGCGCCCCGGTCCTCTGCGACGCGCAGATGGTCGCCTCCGGGATCACGCGGCGGTTCCTGCCCGCGGGCAACGACGTCGTCTGCACCCTGAACGACCCGGACGTCCCCGCGAAGGCCGCCGCCCTGCACACCACCCGCAGCGCCGCCGCGCTCGACTTCTGGATGCCGCTGCTCGAGGGCGCGGTCGTCGCGATCGGCAACGCACCGACCGCCCTCTTCCGGCTCCTCGAGCTGATCGAGGCCGGGGCCCCGCGACCCGCCGTCGTGCTCGGGCTGCCGGTGGGGTTCGTGGGGGCGATGGAGTCGAAGGCGGCGCTCGCCGGGCACCCGGCCCGCCTGGAGCACGTCGTGGTGCACGGGCGCCGCGGCGGCTCGGCGATGACCGTGGGCGCGGTGAACTCGCTGGCCCTGGGTGCGGACGCGTGAACGAGGGCACCCTCGGGCGGCTGTACGGCGTCGGGGTCGGTCCCGGCGACCCGGGGCTGATGACGGTGCGGGCGGTCGACCTGATCCGGTCGGCGGACGTCGTCGCCTACCACTGCGCGCGGCACGGGCGGTCGAACGCGCGGGCGATCGCGGCGCAGTACCTGGGCACGCAGGTCGAGGAGGCCCTGACCTACCCGGTCACGACCGAGTCGACCGACGACTACCAGGGCCTCATCGACGCCTTCTACACCGACGCGGCCGCCCGGCTGGCCGCGCACCTCGACGCCGGGCGCGACGTGGTCGTGCTCGCCGAGGGCGACCCGTTCTTCTACGGCTCCTACATGCACCTGCACAAGCGGCTGGCGCACCGGTACGCGGCCGAGGTCGTGCCGGGGGTGACGAGCGTGTCCGCGGCGAGCGCCGCGCTCGGGACACCGCTGGTGGAGCGCGACGAGGTCCTGACGGTGCTGCCGGGCACGCTGGGCGAGGACGAGCTGACGCGCCGGCTCGCGGACACCGACGCGGCCGCGGTCATGAAGCTCGGCCGGACGTTCACGGGGGTCCGCGCGGCCCTGCGGCGGTCCGGGCGGGCCGACGAGGCCCACTACGTGGAGCGGGCGAGCACGACGAGCGAGCGGCAGGGCCAGTTCTGTGACGTCGACCCGGAGTCGGTGCCGTACTTCTCCGTCGGCATCGTGCCGTCGCGGGTGCACGTGGCGACGACGGGTGCGGCGCGGGCGGACGGGGAGGCGGCGGCGCTGGGTGCAAGCGAAGCGTCGACGCTTGCACCCAGTGACAGGAAATCCACTCCGTCGACCGGCTCGGCCCGCGGCACCGTCACCGTCGTCGGCCTCGGCCCGGGCGCCCGCGACCGGCTCACCCCCGAGGCCGCCACCGCGCTCGCCGAGGCCGATGACGTCGTCGGGTACACCACCTACGTCGCCCGGGTGCCACCGAACCCTCGCCAGCGGGTGCACGGCTCGGACAACCGGGTCGAGTCCGAGCGCGCCGCGTTCGCCCTCGACCTCGCGCGCTCCGGCCGGCGGGTCGCGGTTGTCTCCTCGGGCGACCCGGGGGTCTTCGCGATGGCCTCGGCCGTGCTCGAGGTGGCGGCGCAGGACCATCCCGACGTCCCGGTCCGCGTCGTCCCCGGCGTGACCGCCGCGCAGGCCGTCGCCGCTCGGATCGGCGCTCCGCTCGGCCACGACTTCGCCACGATCAGCCTCTCGGACCGCCTCAAGCCCTGGGATGTCGTCGAGCGCCGGCTCGCCGCGGTCGCCGAGGCCGACATGGTCGTCGCGCTCTACAACCCGGCCAGCCGGTCCCGGACGTGGCAGGTCGAGGCCGCGCGCGAGGTCCTGCTGAAGTTCCGCGACCCGACGACGCCGGTGATCGTCGGTCGCGACATCGACGGGCCGGAGGAGTCGGTGCGCGTCGTCGAGCTCGGCGCCCTCGACCCGGAGACCGTCGACATGCGCACGCTGCTCATCGTCGGGTCCTCCCAGACGCGCTGGACCCCGACGGGTGCCGTCTACACCCCGCGACGCTACTGAGGTGCGCTGCGCGCTGGTGAGCACTTTCCCGTGTCATTGGGCGGACAAGTACTCACGAGTGCGAGCGCACCTCGGGTCGACGACCATGATCGGAAGACCGAGCAGGCGGCCTGACCCACCACGGCGGGCGGAACCGTGTCGATCGGACACGGTTCCGCCCCGGGGTCAGACGGTGGCCGGCTGGGCGCCCGGCGCAGCGGCCTCAGCACCCGCCGCGACCAGCGACGCGTGCGTCGGCGCGTCCGGCACGTGCGCCGGCTTCAGCGCCGCGAACTCCCGCCGCAGCACCGGCACGACCTCCTCGCCCAGCAGGTCCAGCTGCTCGAGGACCGTCTTCAGCGGCAGCCCGGCGTGGTCGATGAGGAAGAGCTGGCGCTGGTAGTCGCCGACGTACTCGCGGAACCCGAGCGTCCGCTCGATCACCTCGGCCGGCGACCCGACCGTCAACGGCGTCTGCCTCGAGAAGTCCTCCAGCGAGGGACCGCCGCCGTAGACCGGCGCGTGGTCGAAGTACGGCCGGAACTCGTCCACCGCGTCCTGCGATCGACGGCGCATGAACACCTGGCCACCGAGCCCGACGATCGCCTGGTCCGCCGACCCGTGGCCGTAGTGCTCGAACCGCTGCCGGTAGAACGACACCATCTGCTCGGTGTGCGACGCGGGCCAGAAGATGTGGTTGTGGAAGAAGCCGTCGCCGTAGAAGGCGGCCTGCTCGGCGATCTCGGGCGAGCGGATCGAGCCGTGCCACACGAAGGGCGCGACGCCGTCGAGCGGGCGCGGAGTCGAGGTGAACCCGTGCAGTGGCGTCCGGAACTGCCCCTCCCAGTCCACGACCTCGGAGTCCCAGAGGCGGCGCAGCAGCGCGTAGTTCTCGATCGCCAGCGGGATGCCGTTGCGGATGTCCTGCCCGAACCACGGGTAGACCGGGCCGGTGTTGCCACGGCCCGTCATGAGGTCGACCCGCCCGCCGGCGAGGTGCTGCAGCATCGCGTAGTCCTCGGCGATCTTGACCGGGTCGTTGGTCGTGATCAGCGTCGTGGACGTCGAGAGCTGCAGCGTCGACGTCTGCGCCGCGATGTAGCCGAGCAGCGTCGTCGGCGAGGACGGGACGAACGGCGGGTTGTGGTGCTCGCCGGTGGCGAAGACGTCGAGCCCGACCTCCTCGGCCTTCTTCGCGATCGTCACCATCGACCGGATGCGCTCGGCCTCGCTCGGCGTGCGCCCGGACGTCGGGTCCGGCGTGACGTCGCCGACCGTGAAGACCCCGAACTGCATGGTGGCCGCCTCCCTACTGGTTGAATCGTCAACTACTGACGCGCTCAACCGGCCGAGGACGCGCGTTGTTCCCGGACGACGGCCAGCGCCCCGGCCACGTCCTCGACCACCCGCACCCCGTCCGGGACGGGGGGCCGGTCGACCAGCACCACCGGCACGCCGGACTCGCGGGCGGCGGCGAGCTTGGCCTCGGTCGCGCCGCCGGAGTCCTTGGCCACGACGACGTCGATGCGGTGCCGGCGCAGCAGCGCGCGCTCGTCGTCGAGGGCGAACGGACCCCGGGCGAGGACGAGCTCCGACCGCGCCGGCAGCACGTCGGGCGCCTCGATCGCCCGGACCAGGAACCACGCGTCGACGTCGAGGAACTCCCCCACTCCCTGCCGGCCGATCGCCAGGAACACGCGTCGGAACCCGACGACGGCGGCCGCCGCGGCACCCGTCGTCGGGACCCGGCGCCAGTCGTCGCCCGGACCCTCGACCCACCCCGGGCGGCGCAGGACGACGAGCGGGGTCCCGGTGCGTGCGGTCGCGGCGACGGCGTGGGCGGTGATGCGGTCGGCGAAGGGGTGCGTGGCGTCGACGAGGAGATCGACGTCGCGCAGCGCGCCGACGAGCCCCTCGACGCCGCCGAACCCGCCGGTCCGGACGTCGCCGGCCGGGAGGCGCGGGTCGCGGGTACGTCCCGCGAGCGAGGTGGTGACGACGAGGCCGGGCTCGGCCGCGAGCGCGTCCGCGAGCTCGCGGGCCTCCGCGGTGCCGCCGAGGACGAGGACGCGGAGCGCGCCCACGGTCACGCCCGCTCGCGCGCGGCCGAGTAGAGGTGGCTCTCGCCACCGGCGTGGCCGAGCCCGACGACGGGGCCCACGACGATGATCGCGGTCCGGTGGATGCCCGCCTCCTCGACCTTCGCCGCGATGTCGCCGAGGGTCCCGCGCACGACGAGCTCGTCGTCCCGGGAGGCCCGCGCGACCACCGCGACGGGTTCGTCGGACGGCCGGTGCTCGCGCAGCGCGGCCACCACCTCCGCGCACCGCTGGACCGCGAGGTGCAGCACGAGCGTCCCGCCCGCGGCGGCCCAGACGTCGAGGGACTCCCCCGGGGGCATCGGCGTCGCGTTGGCCGCGTCGCGGGTGAGCACGACCGACTGCCCGACGCCGGGCACGGTGAGCTCGGTGCGCAGCGCGGCGGCCGCAGCGGAGAACGCGGGGACGCCAGGGACGATCTCCCACGGGACCCCGGCCGCGTCGAGCCGGCGGGTCTGCTCGGCGACCGCGGAGAAGATCGCCGGGTCGCCGCTGCAGAGCCGGGCGACGTCCTGGCCGGCCTCGTGGGCGGCGAGCAGCTCGGCGACGATCTCGTCGAGCGTCATGCGGGCGGTGTCGACCCGGCGGGCGTGCGGCGGGCACTGGGCGAGCAGGTCCTCTCCCACCAGCGAGCCGGCGTAGAGGCAGACCGGGCTCGTCGCGATCGCGCGCAGGCCGCGGACGGTGATGAGGTCGGCCGCGCCCGGGCCCGCGCCGACGAAGCGGACGGTCACGGGGTCCTCCAGGGCGGAGTGATCGACGACGGTTCTCTGTCCCTATCGGCGTGCTGAACGGCATCCTGAGTCTGCAACGGGACTTTCCTGACGTCCGTGGAGGCGTCGACCCGGAGCACCCACTGCGTCACCGGGGCCATCGCGTGCCAGCCGAGGTAGCGCCCGACGGGGGTCGCGCGCGAGACCGCGACGCGCCGGACCACGCCGCCGTGCTCGGCGACCGCGGCGGCCAGCGCGGCCTCACCCTCGAGCGTCACCGCGTTCGCCACCAGGCGCCCGCCGGGCCGCAACGCGGCGAGGCACGCGTCGAGCATCCCGGGCGCCGACACCGCGCCCCCGACGAACACCGCGTCCGGGGGGTCCAGCCCCGCGAGCGCCTCCGGGGCCCGGCCGACGACCACCCGCAGTGACGGCACCCCGAGCGACTCGGCGTTCGCGGTGATCCGCGCCGCCCGGTCGGCCCGGGACTCGACCGCGACCGCCCGCGCCGTCGGCTCGGCCCGGCACCACTCGATGCCGATCGAGCCCGCGCCCCCGCCGACGTCCCAGAGCAGCTGACCGGGCAGCGGGCGCAGCGCGGCGACCGACAGTGCGCGCAGCTCGGCCTTGGTGAGCTGGCCGTCGTGGGCGTACGCGGAGTCCGGGAGGCCGGGAGCCCGGCCGAGGAGGTCGTCGTCGGGCAGCGCCGGGCAGGTGACCGCGACGACGGCGAGCGGGTCGCCCGCGGGCGCGTCCCAGTCGGCGGCGACGCCGTCGGTGCGCGACTCGTGCTGCGCACCGAGCGAGGCGAGCACGGTCAGCCGCGCCGTCCCGTAGCCGGCCCCGACGAGCAGGGCGGCGAGGCGGGCGGGGGTGTCGGCGCCCTCGGCGAGGACCAGCAGGCGGCGACCCGGCGCGAGTGCCGCCCGCACCGCGGCGAGCGGGCGCCCGACCGCGGACACGGTGACGACGTCCTGCTCGGGCCAGCCCATCCGCGCCGCCGCGAGCGCGAGGCACGACGGGCGCGCGAGCACGACGGCGTCCGGGCGGTGGCGCAGGACGGCCGTGCCGATCCCGAAGAACATGGGGTCGCCGCTGGCGAGGACGACGAGCTCGGCGCGCGCGTGCCGGTCGAGCAGCCCCGGCAGGGCGGGCATCAGCGGGGCGGGCCAGGCCTCCCGCTCGGCGGCCACCGCGTCCGGGAGCAGGTCGAGGTGACGGCGGCCGCCGACGACGACGGCCGCCTCCTCCAGCGCGGCGCGGGCCGGTGGGGCGAGGCCGGGCCAGCCGTCGGCCCCGATGCCGACGACGGTGACGCTCACCGGGCGTCGGGACGGGGATCGCGGGCAGGCACGGCGACCGAGCCTAGGTGCTCGTCCGGCCCGTGTCCCCGCCCGCGCGACGTGACGAGGTCGTCGCTCAGCCCTTGGCGGCCACCTCGTCGGCGTACTTCCGGGTCATGTGCTCGACGGCCGTGAGCTGCGTCGCCGCGAACTCGTCGCGACGCAGGCCGGCGCGCTCCTTGGCGGCCTGGGTCGACTCGGCGTGCGAGCGCCCGCCCCACGTCGTGCCCTGGAAATGCGGCACCACGTTCTGGGCGATGAGCTCCCAGGAACGCCGGGTCGCCTCCGGGTTGGCCCACTCGTGTCCGAGCAGGAGCATCGCCCCGAATCCGCCGGACTGGTCGGCGAGCCGCTGGACCTGGGCCTTCGCGTCGTCCGGGGTGCCGATCGCCCCGATGCCGGCCTCGTTGATGAAGTCGATCATCTCCTTGACGTCGCCGCCCTCGACGGCCATCTGCGGGAACGCCGCCGTCTTCTGGAAGTAGCGGAACCACGACTCGATGCCGTACTCGACGTCGCGGTAGGCCTGCTCCTTGGTCTCCGCGATGTGCATGAGGCCGACGAGGCGCCACTTGTCCCGGTCGGGCTCGGGCTGCCCGTAGTGCTCGGCGCGCTCGCGCACGACGTCCCAGTGGTGGGCCAGCGCGTCGAACCCGTCCTGGGACAGCGTCGCGCCGATGTTGAGCAGGCCCACCCCGTGGCGGCCGGCCATCCGCGGCCCGGTCGGCGAGGCCACGGCCGCGACGGCGATGTCGAAGCACGGTTCGGTGTAGGGCCGCAGCTGCAACTGGGCCTCGACGAGGTTGTGCGTCTTGGTCTGCTCGGTGACGACCTCGCCGGCGAGCAGCCGCATGATGATGTCGAGGTTGACGTCGAGCAGCTCGCGGGTCTCGGTGGGGTCGAGCCCGATCATCGAGGAGTCGGTCGGCAGCGACCCGGGCCCGACGCCGAGCATCGTGCGCCCGCGGGTCAGGTGGTCGAGCAGCACCATGCGGTCGGCCACCCACAGCGGGTTGTGGTAGCTCGCCGAGGTCACCCCGGTGCCGAGCTTGATCCGCTTGGTCCGCTCCGCCGCGGCCGCGATGAAGATCTCGGGCGAGGCGATGATCTCGCTGCCCGCCGAGTGGTGCTCGCCGATCCACGCCTCGTCGAACCCGAGGGCGTCGAGATGCTCGATGAGCTGCAGGTCGCGCTGCAGGGCGAGGGTCGGGTTCTCACCGGCTCGGTGGAAGGGGGCCAGGAACGTGCCGAAACGCAACCTGCTCACGCGTCCTCCTCGACGTCGGGGCGTTTTTCGAACGTAAGCGGGATCACGTGCTCCTGTCCATGGCGTGACCGATCGGATGCGCTCCGTCAGCCCGCTGCCTCGCACAGCACGGGCGGCCGCTGCCGCCATGTAGGTGCGCTTCGCGCCCGTGAGCACAAAATGCGGCGATACCCGCACTTTCTGCTCACGAGCGCGAAGCGCACCTATGACCGGAACGCCGTCCCGCCCGCCAGCGCGTAGAGCCGCCCGTGCTCGTCGACCAGCTCCGCGCGGCCCACCCGCAGGCGCCGCCCGCCGTGCTCGACGACGACGCGGCACATCACCGGCTGCCCCGCTGTGCACGGGGCGGACGAAGCTCACCGAGAAGTCGTCGGGGACGACGTCGAGGGCGTGCGAGAGGCCCCGCGCGGCCAGCCCGGCGAGCGCCCCGCCCTGGACGACGCCCGCCGTGTTCACCGCGGTCCGGTCGGGGTGGGCGATCATCGTCGTGCCGTCGCGGGTGGGGTCCTCGCCGCGGTGGGGCATGAGCATCCGCCACGGGGTGGGCCGGCCCGCCCACGCCGGCGCCGTCCGGCCGTACCGGCCCGCGAGCTCGTCGGTCAGCACGGCGTTGCGCCCGACGCAGCGCGCGACCGTGCGGCCCTCCCGGTCGGTGACGGTGGCCGAACTGATCCCGACGCCGTTGCTCGCGTCGTCGAGCTGCCCGGTCGCGGCCAGCTGCTGGCCCGACACCGGCCGGCCGAGCAGCTGGACCCCGAGGCGCACGGTGACGATGCGGTCGCCCGCCCGCAGGGTACTGGAGTAGGAGACCCCGAGGACGAAGTCGGCGAGGATGAGCAGCGACTCCAGCAGCCCGTCCCCCGGCACCGTCGGCATCCGCCCCGCGCAGCTGCCCCGGTCGACCGCGGTCAGCTCGGCGTGCACGGCGGCGTGCACCGGCGTGAGGGGCGCTCCCTCCTCGACGAGGCGGCGCAGCACCGCCAGGGGGCTGGGGTCCTCGATCATCCCCGCGATCATGCCGGGTGCGGGGCCGGGGCGACGGTCGGCCCGCCGCCCCCGGCCGGCGTCACGGAACCCGTGGTCACCGAGCCGCGGTCGGCACCTGCACCGTCACCCCGGTCAGCTCCTCGCACGCGGTGAACAGCGCCGCCTGCACCCCGCGGTCGTGGGACGCGGCCGTCGACCCGACGGGGATCGGGTGCCCGTACGACTCGCCCCAGCCGTCGGGGCCGACGAACAGGCCGCCGGGCAGGTCCGGGACGGTCGCGGCGTAGAGCTCGGGCAGCGCGCCCATGTCCGGGCCCTGCGCGACAACGCGGTTGGCGACGCCCATGATCGCGTCCTGGATCGACTCGGTGCGCGACTGCAGGTTGGTCGCCGAGTAGCCGGGGTGCGCGGCCATCGAGCGCAGCGACGACCCGGCGGCGACGAACCGGTGCTCGAGCTCGTAGGCGATCATCAGGTCGGCCAGCTTCGACTGCCCGTAGGCGAGCCAGCGCTGGTAGCGGCGGCGCTCCCAGTTGAGGTCGTCGAGCCGGATCTTCCCGAGGCGGTGCGCGAGGCTGGAGAGGAACACGACGCGGTCGGTGATCCGGTCGAGGAGCAGGCCGGTGAGGGCGAAGTGCCCGAGCACGTTCGTGCCGAACTGCATCTCGAAGCCCTCGGCCGTGCGCTGCTCGGGGATCGCCATCAGCCCGGCGTTGTTGACCAGCGCCGCGACGGGGCCGTCGAGGCGGGCGGCGAACTTGCGGACCGAGGCGAGGTCGGCCAGGTCGAGCTCCTCGACGCTGGCCGTACCGGGGACGTCGTCCCGCGTGCTGCCTGCTCCGGTGATCGCCGCGGCGGCCTGCTCGCCCTTGTCGGTGTTGCGGCACGCGAGCACGACGTGCGCGCCGTGCGCGACGAGCGCACGGGCCGCGGAGAGACCGAGGCCGGAGTTCGCGCCGGTCACGACGATCGTGCGGCCGGTCTGGTCGGGGATGTCAGCGGAGGTCCACGGAGCCATGGGAGAGGGCTTACCCCCTGTGGACGATTTCGGTCGCCCCGGCGACCACATCCGTTCACAACGCGGTGGCGATCACCCGGTACGCCGCGGCATTGACGCACAGCCCGATGTGGCTGCCGCGGACGGCGACGTTGCGCACGCCGCCCCCGTTCTCGGGGACGACGCAGGAGTCCGGGCGCACGATCCCGTCCTCGCTCGTGCGGATCGACGTCAGCGGCACCGGACTCCCCCGGCGCAGGTCCCCCGAGAACGCGCACGGGCAGGTCGTCGTGAGGCACTGGGGGCGCGACGGCCGCAGCAGGTTCTGCCCGAGGCGCGCCCACCCGACCGCGGCGAGGGTGAGGACCGAGGCGTCGAACGGCGAGGACAGCGGGCTCCCCATCGTGATCACCGCCCGGACCCGGCTCGGGCGCCGCACCGCCACCGCGTGCGCGAGCAGCCCGCCGCGGCTGTGGCCGACGACCGCGACCGGCCGGCCGGTCCGCTCGGCCACGTCGGTGACCCGCCGGTCGAGCCGGCGCACCGCGGTCTCGGAGCAGTCGACGTTCCAGGCGATCCCCGAGCGGTAGGTCCGGTGCCCGAGCCGGCGCAGCCACGCGCGCAGGACCGCCAGAGACGGGTCGCCGGCCAGGAACCCCGGCACGAGCACCACCGGGGCGCCGTCGCCGCGCGGCACGCCGACGCCGCGGTACACCTCGCTCGCGAGCAGGCTCGCCAGCTCGAGCTGGATGCGGGCCTCGCCGAGCAGGTTGCCCCGGAAGGGGGGCACCACCGGCGCGGCGTCCTGGGTCACCGGCTCCCTCGCCACGCCCCAGCACGTTACTTGGGCTCCTCGGCCTCCGCCCCCCACGTGGGATAGTGGCCGCGTGCACCTCTCCGGCGAAGCGGACGCGGCCGCCGTCGACGGCGACCACCGGGTCTGCGCGGCCATCGCGGCGTTGCCGGACCAGGCGACGATGCACGGCTGGGTGTCACGCTTCGCGCTGCTCGCCGACCCGACGCGTCTGACGCTGCTGCTCTGCATCCACGAGGTCGGCGAGATTCTGCGTGTCCGACCTCGCGCTCGCGGCCGGACTCAAGGACTCCACCACGAGCCAGGCGCTGCGGCTGCTCCGCGCCCAGAACCTCGTCAGCGCCCACCGCGACGGCCGCGTCGTGCGCTACCGGCTCGCGGACCCCGTCGTCGTCGACCTGCTCGACCGGATCCACGACGGGCAGGGCGCCCCGCTCGGCGCCGCCGCCGTCACGCCAGGAGCAGCTCGAGGATCTCACCGAGACGCTTCGCCTCGATGAGGAACGAGTCGTGCCCGTACGGCGACTCGATGATCTCGACCGGTCCCGCCGTCGGGATCAGCTCCGCGAGCTCCTCCTGCTGGTGCAGCGGGTAGAGCCGGTCCGTCGTCGCGCCGGCGACGAGCGTGCGGGCGGTGACGCGGCCCAGCGCGTCCGCCATCGAGCCGCGCCCGCGTGAGACGTCGTGGGTGTTCATCGCCGCGGTCAGCGCGACGTAGGACGCGGCGTCGAACCGGTGGACGAGCTTCTCGGCGTGGTGGTCGAGGTAGGACTCGACGGCGAAGCGGCCGGGCGCGCCCGCGTCGTACGGGTCCTCCCCCGGCTGCGGCCGCCGGCCGAAGCGTGTGTCGAGCTCCTCGGCCGTGCGGTAGGTGGTGTGGGCGATCCGCCGCGCGACGCCGAGCCCGACGTGCGGCCCCTCGCCCCGCCGGCGGTCGTGGTAGTCCCCGCCGCACCAGGACGGGTCCTCGCGGATGGCCGCGAGCTGGGGCGAGGCCCACGCGATCTGGTCGGCGGAGGCCGAGGCGCAGCACGCCAGCAGCAGCAGCCGCTCCACCCGCTCGGGGTGGGTGACGGCCCACTCCACGGCACGCATCCCGCCCATCGAGCCCCCGAGCACGGCCGCCCAGGTGCCGATCCCGAGCTGGTCGGCGAGCCGGACCTCGAGCGCGACCTGGTCGCGCACGGTGGTAAGCGGGAACCGCGAGCCCCACGGCCGGCCGTCGGGCGCCGGCGACGCGGGTCCCGTCGTCCCCTGGCAGCCGCCGAGGACGTTGGGCGCGACGACGAACCAGCGGTCGGTGTCGACGGCGAGCCCGGGCCCGACGACCGCGCCCCACCAGCCCGGCGTGGGGTGGCCGAGCCCGGCGGGGCCGGTGACGTGGCTGTCGCCGGTCAGGGCGTGCAGGACCAGGACGGCGTTGTCGCCGCGGAACTGCCCCCACGTCTCGTAGGCGACGGTGACGTCGGGCAGCGCCGACCCGCCCTCCAGCGGCAGCGGGTCGGGGAGGGTCACGAACCGGCGGCCGCCGACCGGGTCCCCCGCCCGCCACGCACCGGTGGCGGGAGGGAGGACCGGCACGGTGTCGGAGGGCGGCGGACCCCCGGGAGAGCCCGCCGCCCGGCCACCGGGCAGCAGGTGGGTCACGCAGCCGAGTCCGACGTGGCCGACTTCGCGGCGGTGAAGCCCGCCTCGAGGTCGGCCCGGATGTCCTCGAGGTTCTCGATGCCCACCGAGAGCCGCACCAGGCCGGGGGTGACGCCGCTGGAGCGCTGTTCGGGCTCGGAGAGCTGGCTGTGGGTCGTCGACGCCGGGTGGACGATCAGGCTGCGGACGTCGCCGATGTTCGCCAGCTGCGAGTGCAGCGACGTGCCGTCGACGAACGTGCGCCCGGCCTCGACGCCGCCGCGGAGCTCGAACGCGACGATGCTGCCCGCGCCGCGTGGCAGGTACTTCTGCTGGGCGGCGTGCCACGGGCTGGACTCCAGGCCCGCGTACCAGACCTGCTCGACCTCGTCGCGGCCCTCGAGCCACTCCGCGATCTGCTGGGCGTTGTCGACGTGGCGCTCCATGCGCAGCGACAGCGTCTCGATGCCCTGGAGGATGAGGAAGGCGTTGAACGGCGAGAGCGCCGCGCCGGTGTCGCGCAGGTGCTGCACCCGCATCTTGGCCGCGAACGCCCCCGGCCCGAGGGCCTCCCAGTACTTCAGGCCGTGGTAGCTCGGGTCGGGCTCGGTGAAGCCGGGGAAGCGGTCGCCGTGCTCGCCGAAGGCGAAGGTGCCGCCGTCGACGACGACGCCCGCGATCGAGGTGCCGTGCCCGCCGAGGAACTTGGTGGCCGAGTGGACGACGATGTCGGCGCCGTGCTCGATCGGCTTGACGAGGAACGGCGTCGGCACCGTGTTGTCGACCAGCAGCGGGACGCCGATCTCGTGCGCGGTGTCGGCGACGCCGCGGATGTCGAGCACGTTGTTGCCCGGGTTGGGCAGGGTCTCGGCGAAGAACAGCTTGGTGTTCCCCCGCGCGGCGTCGCGCCACTGCGCCAGGTCGTCCTGGTCCTCGACGAAGCTGACCTCGATGCCCATCTTGGGCAGCGTGTAGTGGAACAGGTTGTAGGTGCCGCCGTAGAGGCTCGGGCTGGACACCATGTGGTCGCCGGCCTCGGCGATCGTGAGGATCGCCGCGGTCGTGGCCGCGCTGCCGCTGGCGAAGGCGAGCGCCGCGACGCCGCCCTCGAGGGCGGCGAGCCGCTGCTCGAGCACGTCGTTCGTCGGGTTCATGATCCGCGTGTAGATGTTGCCCGGCTCGGCGAGGCTGAAGAGGTCGGAGCCGTGCTGGGTGTCGCGGAAGACGTAGGACGTCGTCTGGTAGATCGGCGTCGCCCGGGCGTTCGTCGACGGGTCGGGCGTCGCGCCGGCGTGGATCTGCTGGGTCTCGAACGACCAGCCGGTCTCGGGGGTGCTCACTGCGGATCTCTCCTGGGGTTCGTCGGTTCTGGGTGGGGGTTTCAGCGGCCGGGACGACAGAACTCGTCGAAGGCGTCGATGCGGCGACTGGGCCAGAACTCGTCACGAACGGATTCGAGCACGGCGGTGTGGACCACGCCCACACCCTAAGGGGTCCGGCGACGCACCGGCGCCACTCACGTGGGGACCGCCCCCGACCACCCCGCGAGGGCCCGGTCAGCGGCGACCCGCGGGCTCCGGGGCGCTCTCGCCGGCCGGGGTGACCGGCTCCCGCACCGGGGCGGTGGCCACCACCGTCGCCCCGATCGCGACCAGGTAGGCCAGCAGCGCCGCGATCATCGGCCCGGTGAGCGACTCGGCGCCGCCCACGGTGAGCAGCGTGCCGAACACGGCCGCTCCGAGCGCCCCGCCGGCCTGCCGGGCGGTGTTGAGCACCCCGCTGCCCAGGCCCGTGTGGGCGGCATCGACCCCGGACATCGTCACCGAGGTCATCGCGGGCATGGCGATCGAGCAGAAGCCCAGGACGACCGACCCGGTGACGACGAGCCACAGCGGTCCGCCCGAACCGGCGAGCGCGAGGATCCCCGTCCCCAGCGCACCCATGACGTAGCCCCCGAGCATCGGCGGACGCGGCCCGAAGCGGGCCGTCAGCCGCCCGGACAGCGTCGCGCCGAACCCGACGGCGACCGTCAACGGCAGGACGAACATCCCTGCCCGGAACGCGGACTGGCCGAGCGTCCCCTGCAGGAACAGCGAGACGACGAGCAGCGTGCCGTAGAGGCAGAAGTTGAAGACGCCGCCCGCGACGGTGCCGCCGGAGAAGGGACGGGAGGAGAACATCGTCATCGGGAGCATCGGCTCGGCCCGGCGGCGTTCGGCGAGGACGAAGACCACGCCGCCGAGCAGCCCGACCACGACGAGGCCCAGGGAGAGGGGGTCGGTCCATCCCCGCTGCCCCGCCTCGATCACGCCGCCCGTGAGTGCACCCAGGGCGACGATCCCCAGCACGAGCCCCACAGGGTCGGTGCGGCGCTCGCGGCGCGACGACTCGACGACGGAGACCGAGGTCAGGACGATGGTCACGAGGCAGACGGGGACGTTCACCAGGAAGATCGCCCGCCAGTCGGCGAGGGCGATCAGCGAGCCGCCGACGACGGGTCCGGTCGCCATCCCGAGGCTGCCGATGCCGCCCCAGATCCCGAGCGCCCCGGCCCGCTTCTCCGGGTGGGGGAACTGCCCGACGATGAGCGCGAGCGAGCAGGGCAGCAGACCGGCCGCCCCGACGCCCTGCAGGGTGCGGGCGGCGACGAGCCACCCGATCGTGGGCGCGAGGGCGCAGGCGGCGGAGGCCAGGCCGAAGACCACGAGGCCGACGACGCAGACCCGGCGGGCGCCGTAGCGGTCGCCGAGCGAGCCCGCGGTGAGCATGCCGGCGGCGAGCGCCACGGTGTAGGAGGCGACGATCCACTGCTGGTCGCCGAGGCCTCCCCCGAGGTCGCGGCCGATGGTCTCGAGGGCGACGTTGACGACGGTCGCGTCGAGCTGCACGACGAAGAAGGCCAGGCAGAGCGCGACGAGCGCCAGGCGGGGGCGGGACCGCGTCGTGGCGGCCGTGATGGCGTCCATGGGTCGACGCTCTCCCGGGATCGGTTCGACGGGGGTCGAACCGGGACCGCGACCCGGAGGGCTTCAGGCGTCGACGACGCCGAAGTACTCGGCGAGCGCCTCGGCGCCCGCACCGGTCACGGCGACGCTGCGGTCGGTGTCGCGACGGCGCACCCAGCCGCGGGTGAGGAACAGGTCGAGCAGCCCGCGCCCGAGACGTCCGCCCAGGTGGTGGCGCTGCTCGCTCCAGTCGACGCAGTAGCGCACGAGCGGCCGCCGCCCGGACGGCAGCTCCAGGCCGAGCTCGGTGAGGAACGCCCAGCCGGGATCGGTGACCTCGTAGTCGAGGTCGCGGCCGTGGCCGACCGGGGTGTCCGCGACGGCCCGGTCCGGGTCGTACGCCCCGTCGCCGCCGGACAGGTGCCCCTCGTCGATCATCTGCGTCATGAGGGCGACCCCGAGCCGGCCGGCGAGGTGGTCGTAGCAGGTCCGGGCGGTCCGGAGGCGCGCCGCCTTGTTGCCCTCGCGCAGCGAGCGGACCGGGCGCGTCGGTCCGAGCCGGGTCATCACCTCGAGCAGCTCGCCCACCAGCGGACCGGCGAGGCGGTAGTAGCGGTGCCGGCCGTGGCGTTCTCCCTGCACGAGGCCGGCCTCGACGAGCTTGCCCAGGTGGCTGCTCGCGGTCGGGCGGGACACCCCGGCCTCGTCGGCGAGGATGCTCGCGGGCAGCGAGCGGCCGTCGTCGAGGGCGAGCAGCATGCGGCACCGCGCCCGGTCGGCGAGCACGCCGCCGACCACCGCGAGCTCGACGTCGCCGTGCCGGACCTCGGACATGACGCCTCCGTGTCCCGCGGAACTGATGCGGCCCCACCGTAGGACGGCGACGGGTCGACGGGGATCGAATCGTCCCGACCGCGGGTCCGCTCGATGGGCCGGGCCCGCGTCCGGGTACGCCCCGGCCATGGCCGGACGGCTCCGCGACGCGGCCCTCGCCCTCGCCCTCGTACGGGACCGCACGGCGACCTGACCCGCAGCGCGCTCAGGCCGAGCGGCGACCCGGCCCGGCGGTGAGCCCGAGGAGCGCGCTGACCGACTCGGCGGGCACCGGGCAGGAGAAGAGGTAACCCTGCGCGGAGGCGCAGCCCAGCTCGAGCAGCAGGGCGCGGGCGACCTCCGTCTCGACCCCCTCGGCGATCACGTCGAGGCCGAACGACCGGGCCAGCCCGAGGATCGAGCGCACGATCGGCACGTCGTCGGTGCTGTCCCCGAGCTCCCGCACGAAGCTGCGGTCGATCTTGACGATCGTTACGGGCAGCGCCTTGAGCTGGGCGAGCGAGCTGTAGCCGGTGCCGAAGTCGTCGATGGCGATGGAGACGCCGAGCGCCCGCAGCCCGCGCAGGGTCAGCAGCGCGGCCGACTCGCTCACCACCGCGTGCTCGGTGACCTCCAGGACGAGGTCGCTGCCGACCAGGCCCCGGTCGGCGAGGACCTTCTCGACGGTGGCGACGAAGTCGGCGTTGACGTCGAGCGAGTCGCACTCCTCGACCAGGACGTCGAGGCCGTCCAGGAACCCGTCGAGGTTCTCCGGGGTCACGCCGGCGGTGCACACGGACGTCGCCAGGTAGGGGTCCAGCTCGGCGATCCGCCGGGCCGCCACCACAGCCTTGTTGACGCCGAGGTCGAGCAGGCTCGCGGGGACGCGGTTGAGGTTGGACACCTCGATCTCGTCGAAGTCGGCCAGCCGGAGCTCGCCGCAGAGGCCCTCGAGGGCCAGGGTGTGCGCCACCGCGTGGCCGACCGAGAGCCCCACGACGCCGACCCGCAGCGCGGACAGCCTCACCTGCTCGTCGGCGGTGATCTTGTTGCGGTTGCGGTCGGTCCGCAGCCGGACGAAGGGTGCCCGGTCGAGGACCCCGACGAGGGTGCGCCGCCACGGGTAGTACGCCCACCGGCCCGGGCCGGTCCCGTGCTCGCCCGCACCGCCGTCGCGCAGGCCCGCGAGGTCGGCCCGCTGCGCCGCCCGGCGGTCGACGACGGACACCGCCGGGTCGTCCCGCAGCGCCGCCAGGGTCGCGGCGTCGTCGGGGTCGGACTCGTCGAGCAGCACGGCCCGGAACGCCGGGGTCGGGTCGGGCGCCGCCCCGCTCACGAGGCCGCGGCCGGGGAGACCACCCCGACGAGCTGGGCGGTCTCGGCGTCGAGGGCCCGGCGCTCGTCCTCGGTCACCGTCGTGGCCGGCATCCAGCGGTCCCACCACACCAGGTGGGTCTCGTAGCGCTCGTCCGGGAACGGGAGGGGGGCCAGCTCGCGTGCGACGACCCCGCCGCTCGCGGTCCACATGCGCAGCGAGTGCCCTCCCCCGGCGCCCATGCCGTAGCGCGCGCCGAGGATCAGGGCCGCGTGCAGCGGGGTGCGGGCGAGGCTCGCGGTCAGCCGCCGGCGTTCCGGCGCGTCGCGCGCGACCCAGCCGGTCTTCAGTTCGACCACGCCGAACGGGACCCGTTCCTCGAACAGGGCACGGGCCCGCGCCCGCTCGGGGTGCCCGTCCCAGGCCCGCAGGGCGACGGCGTCCTCGGAGTGGGCGAGGACGCCGGCCGTCCGGATGCCCCCCACCACCCGGCCCTCGTCGGCCACGGCGGCGAAGAGCAGCGCGGTGGTCGCGCCGTCGGCGATCTGGTCGACGGCCGCCACGTCCTCGACCCCGTGCGCCCCGTAGCTGCGCGCCGCCCCATCCAGGTACTCGCGCCAGAGGTCCGGCTCGGCTCCCGGCGTGGTGACGACCCACTGGTGGCCGTGCCCCGGCACGCCGTGGCGGAGCGTCCGCCTCGCCGTGCGCGACCGAGATTCCCTGACGACCGCGAGGGTCATCTGCGCCCCTGTTCCCCCGAGAGACCGATCACTCCGGTCGATGGTGCGCGCACGGATGACCTTGGGGATAGCCGCCGTCGGGGTGCCCTCGGCGGTACCGGCTGAACCGATCGGAGCAGTAAACTCGGTCATCCAGGAGAACACCGGGCCGCCGCGCACGGCGGCCGCCTCCGCGAGCTCCGCGGCCACCCTCGTCGCCGCCGCCAGCGTACGAGCGGCGCCCGGCGACGCCCCTGATCCGCACGAACGGGCCGTTCGTGCGTCGAGAAGCCACGAACGGCCCGTTCGTGCCGGACGACGCGGGGCACGAGCCTCTTGACAGGCTGCCAACAGGCGGGGCACCGTCGCCGTCGTGGCGGCCGCGCAGGAGCACCTCGATCACGACGTCGTGGTGATCGGGTCCGGGTTCGGCGGCGGCGTCGCCGCCCTGCGCGCCGCCGAGAAGGGGTACCGGGTCGCGGTGCTCGAGGCGGGCCGCCGCTTCGCCGACCACGAGTTCGCCCGCACCTCCTGGCACCTGCGCGACTTCCTCTGGGCACCGCGGCTGGGCTGCCACGGCATCTTCCGGATCGACCCGCTGCGCCACGTCCTCGTGCTCTCCGGGGCCGGGGTCGGCGGCGGGTCGCTCGTCTACGCGAACACCCTCTACCGACCGCCCGCGCGGGTGTTCACGGACGGGAGCTGGCCCGACGTCGCCGACTGGCACGACGAGCTCGCCCCCCACTACGACCAGGCCGCGCGGATGCTCGGCGTCGCCAACTACCCGCGGACCTCGGCCGCGGACGCCGTGATGCGCGACGTCGCCGAGGAGCTCGGCGTCGGGCACACCTACCAGCAGGCCGACGTCGGGGTGCTGTTCGGTGAGCAGCCCGGACACGAGGTCGCCGACCCCTACTTCGGCGGCGTGGGCCCGGCGCGGCGCACGTGCCGGCACTGCGGCGAGTGCATGACGGGGTGCCGGTACAACGCCAAGAACACGGTGGCGAAGAACTACCTGCACCTGGCCGAGGCGGCGGGCGCCGTCGTTCACCCGCTGACGACGGTGACCGCGATCCGCCCCCGCCGCGGGGACCTGTCCGGGGCCTCCGGGTACGACGTCGAGGTCCGCGCGACCCCGCGGCCCGGCGCCCGGTCCCGACGACGGGTGATCACGGCCGGACAGGTGGTGGTCGCCGCGTCCGCGCTCGGCACCCAGCGGCTCCTGCACCGCCAGCGCGCGCACCTGCCACGCATCTCCGAGCGGCTCGGGCACGGCGTGCGCACCAACTCCGAGGCGATCCTCGCGGCCCGCACCCCGGACCCGGCCGCCGACTTCACCGACGGCGTCTCCATCACCTCCTCGATCCACGTCGACGCGCACACCCACGTCGAGCCGGTCCGCTACGGGCACGGCTCGAACCTGCTCGCGCTGATGTCGGCGATGCTCGTGGACGGGACCGCGGACCCCGACGACCCGACGATCGGCCGGCGCGGGCCGACCTGGCGGCGGGTCCTGGGCTCGGTCGTCGGCCGGCGCCGCGAGCTGGGCCTCATCCACCGGCCCCGACGCTGGTCGGAGCAGTCGATCGTGCTGCTGGTGATGCAGACGCTGAACAACTCGCTGACGCTGCGGCCCCGCCGGATCCTGCCCGGCCTGCGCAGTGCCCCCGCCGACGGCGACCAGAACCCGCCGTGGATCCCGGCCGGCCACGAGGTCGCCCGCCGGGTGGCGCGCCGCATCGGCGGCGTCCCGATCGGCACGGCGTCGAGCCTGGTCGACATCCCGGTCACCGGCCACTTCCTCGGCGGCGCCGTGCTCGGCACGACTCCCGCCGACGGCGTCGTCGACCCGTACCACCGCCTCCACGGCCACCCGGGCGTCCACGTCGTCGACGGGTCGACGGTGCCCTCGAACCTCGGCGTCAACCCGTCGCTCACCATCACCGCGCTCGCCGAGCGGGCGATGTCGACCTGGCCGAACGCCGGCGAGCCCGACCCGCGACCCGCGCCGGGCGAGCCCTACCGCCGCGTGGATCCGGTCGTGCCGCGACGGCCTGCGGTGCCGGCCGACGCGCCGGGGGCGCTGCGCCTGCTGCTGCACGTGGTGTCGCGGTGACGACCCTCCCGGTCGGGCGCCGCCTGGACCCCGACGCGCGCCGCGCGGAGATCCTCGACGCGGCGCTGCGGATCTATGCGGAGCGGCCGTACGCGGACGTCTCCACCAGCGAGCTCGCCCGGGAGGCCGGCGTCGCCCGCGGCCTGCTCAACCACTACTTCGGCACCAAGCGGGGGCTCTACCTCGAGGCCCTGGGCGTCCTGCTGACCATCCCCGAGGCGGCCGCCGCCGACCTGCCGGGGCGGACGCGGACCGAACGCGCCGGGGCGGCGGTCGACTGGTTCCTCGACACCGTCGTCGCGCGCCGGGGCCTGTGGCTCTCGGTCGGTGTCGGCGGGGCGGGCGGGGACCCGGAGGTCGACGCGGTCGTCGAGCGGGCCGACGAGATCGCGGCCGAGCGGGTGCTCGTCGCGCTCGTCCCCGAGCACGACCCGGCGTCGGACCCCGCGGGCGACGTCGTGCTGCGCGCCCGCGTCCGCGCCTACTTCGGCCTCGTGCGCGCCGCGTCGCGCGAGTGGCTCGTCCGCGGCTCGCTCGACCGCGCCGGTGTGCGCGACCTGCTCGTCCCCACCCTCGTGGCGCTCCTGCCCACCCCGTCCCGGGAGGACCGATGACCAGTACCGCCCCGCTCGACCTCGGTGACCGTGGCTTCTGGAACGCCCCGTGGCCCGACCGCTACGCCGCCTTCGCCGCCCTGCGCGCCCGCGACGACCTGCCGATGTACCCCGAGCCGGAGTTCCCCGGGTTCGAGACCGGGCCGGGCTTCAAGGTGGTGACGCGCCACGCCGACGTCGAGGAGGTCAGCCGCAACCCCGACCGGTTCTGCTCGGGGCGCGGCGCCGTCTCGATCCTCGACATGCCCGCCGAGGCGCACGAGTTCTTCGGCTCGCTGATCAGCATGGACGCGCCGCGCCACACCAAGATCCGGCGGATCGCCGCGGGCGCCTTCACGCCGAAGCGAGTGGCGTCGCTGGTCGACGACGTCGAGCGCATCGCCGACGAGGTCCTCGCCCGGGCCCGCGCGACGGCGGCCGCACAGAGCGGCGAGTTCGACCTGGTCACCGAGATCGCCGCCCCGCTCCCGCTGCTGCTGATCTGCGACATGATGGGCATCCCGGAGTCGCGGCGCGCGGACGTCTTCACCTGGTCGAACATGATCCTCGCCGGGGACGACCCGGAGTACGTCTCGGACAACCCGCTGCAGGACTACCTGACCGCGGGCGGCGGCCTGTCCGGGCTGATGACCGAGCTCGCCGCGAACGCCGAGGCGAACCCGCGCGACGACGTGCTCTCCGCCCTCGTCCACGGCGAGGTCGATGGCGAGCGGCTGACGGCCCAGGAGATCGCGTCCTTCTTCATCCTGCTGTGCGTCGCCGGCAACGAGACCACCCGCAACGCGGTGACCCACGGCGTGTGGGGCCTGCACGAGGACCCCGCGGCCAGGCAGCTCTGGACCGACGACCTCGACGGCGTCACCCCCACCGCGGTCGACGAGATCGTCCGGTGGGCCTCCCCCATCAACTGGATGCGCCGCACGGTCGTCGCGGACACCACCGTCGGCGACGTGCCCGTGGCCGCCGGGGAGAAGCTGCTGCTCCTCTACGGATCCGCGAACCGCGACGAGGCCGTCTTCACCGACCCCGACCGGCTCGACCTGCGACGCTCGCCCAACCCGCACCACGGCTTCGGCGCCCACGGGCCGCACTTCTGCCTGGGCGCCCACCTGGCGCGGCGCGAGGCCGGCGTGATGTTCCGGCGCCTGCTCACCGAGATGGCCGACCTCGAGGTGGTCGGCGAGCCGGACCGGCTGTCGTCGATCTTCGTCAACGGGATCAAGCACCTGCCGGTGCGCCTGCCCTCGGCGGGCTGATCGCCCGGCCGTCGGCGGCCCGCGGTCCTCGGCGGTGGTCACGGAAGCGATGGACACGCCGACGATCTCGACGAGGTGCCCGGGGCGCTCCTGATCACGCCCCTGCGCCGCGCGACCCGTCCCGGTGGACCAGGAGGAGCAGCCGGGGTTGGCCCGGTCGGGCGCAGCTCGGTCGTGAACGCTCATAGCCGCGACCACTCCCCGTGCCCGGTCCTGTTGCTCGGCATGACCGGTATGGCGCAACCCCGTTGGACGCCCACAGTCGGCCCGGCGGCGCACCCATGTGGGTCCGCCGCCGGACCGGGAGCCCGGGGCCCGACCGTCAGGCGGCCAGCACGGGACGGCGCACCATGACGGGCTCGTGGTCCGCGCCGACGCCGGCGGCGACGAGATCGGTCGCGGCGGACTCGGTCGACTCGGACTCGATCGGGGCGTCCTCGTCGACGAGGACGTCGGTCACGACGTCGCGGCGGGCGATGCGACGCAGGACCCGGCTGCGCACGAGGATGCCGACCACGCAGGCGAGGGCGATGGCGGCGATCGCGGTCGGGGTGCCGATGCCACGCGGCGCGCCGGTCGCGAGGGCCTCGGAGTGGCTCACCGTGGTGACCGCCGAGTCGGCCTGCGGCTGGTACAGCGAGGCGGCCGCGGCGCCGAGCGGTGTCCCGGCCAGCAGCGCCGGGTTGCCGAAGTTCGCGCCGAACAGGCTCGACGAGAGCCCGCCGGGCAGGGAGCCCCCGGCGAGCGCGGTCGGGGCGAAGCCGGCGGGCAGTCCGAGTCCGGGGAGGCCCGGCGCGAGGGGCAGACCTGCGACGGCGGCCGGCGGGGCTGCGACGGCGGCTGCGGGAAGGGCGGCTGCGGGAAGGGCGGCCGCGGGAAGGGCGGCCGCAGACCCGCCCTGCACCGTCGTCCCTCCTCCGGTCTGCGTCTTGTTCGGCGACCCGCGGTGCTCGCGCTTCGGAACCGGCTTGGGGACGGGAAGCGGGTTCTGGACGGGAAGGGGATTCGTTGCTACGGGCGTCGGGTCGGGAGCGCTCGTGACGGGAGCATTCGTGTCGCCGAGGTTCGTGCCGGGCGCGGTGTTCCCGGATAGTCCGAGGATGTCGCCAACAGACTTCGACGTGTCCGTGGAGGCACAGTTGGTGCCGTTCTGCGTGAGCCCGGGGTGGCTGGCGAGGGGGTACTCCTGCCCTAGATAGGTACAGCTGCCCGCCGCCGCCGAGGCGGTCCCCACCCCGAGCGCCAACCCGCCGACCAACAAACCACCGACGATCACACTGGGCAGCACCCGCCCGGGACCTCCGCGCATCCTGCGACTCCTTCGTCCGTGTGGTCCGGCCACCGGGGTGGCGGATATGCCCCCTCATCAGGCGCGGTGACCGGGCCGTTACGCGCGCCGAGCGGCTTCGTTGACCATCACTGGATTGGCCCAGTGCGATTGCGCCAGGTGGCCCTGTGCGGCCAGCCGAACGCGCGGCGTGACCGAGCAGGATCACGGTGCGATAACGAGCGCACCCCGGACCGCCGGATGGGCGTGACCCACGTCCTCCACGCAGTGAGCGCCATCGCAATGAGTGACACTCGACGCATGAGCGGCGAATCGCTACGCGTCGAGTTCCGGCGCCAGGTCCGCGAGCGGGTCCTCGACACCGCCGCGGCCCTCGCGGTGGAGCGTGGCTGGGACCGGGTCCGGATCGGCGAGGTCGCCGTCGCGTCCGGGGTCTCCCGGCCGACCCTCTACCGCGAGTTCGGCACCAAGGACGGCGTGGGCGAGGCCCTCGTGACCCGGGAGGCCGAGCGCTTCTTCACCGGCATCGCCGCCGAGCTCGAGCAGCACGACGACCCGCCCGCGGGCGTGCAGGCCGCCGTCCGGTTCACCCTCGACGAGGCCGGCGGCAACCCCCTCCTGCGCGCGATCCTCACCGGCAGCCGGAGCGGCGACACCAGCCTGCTGCCCTTCCTGACCACCCGCGGCGACGCGATCATCACCGGGGGCAACGCGCTCGTCGGCGACTGGCTGCGGCGCCGGCGCCCGGAGCTCGAGGCCCGGGCCGTGACCGACGCCGTCGACGCCATCGTCCGGCTCACGATCAGCCACCTCGTCTCCCCGGGCCTGACCCACGGCGACGCCGCCGACCGGCTCGCCCGGCTGACGGGCTGCCTGATCGCGACCGCCGCGACCGTCTGAGACCGGTCGTCGTCCCGCACCCCGCCGAGAGCGTCGCTCCGTTCTGAGACAGATATTGCATCTTGTTTCTACTGCGACACGCTGTCACAGTCATTCCTGCACGGCGTGACGGGGATGCGAGGAGGCGGACGATGACCATCGAGCAGTCACGGGACGAGGTGGTCACGCAGGAGGAGCCGTGGCGCGACAAGCGCCGCTACCTCTGGCCGCTCGGCACCGTCATGCCGGCGCTGCCGATCGCCGCCTACGGGCTGGTCCACCTCACCGGTCTCGCCCTCTTCTGGTGGCTCGGGCCGATCATCCTGTTCGTGGTCCTGCCGACGCTGGACCTGCTGATCGGGCGGACGAGCGACAACCCGCCCGACTCCGAGCGCGCCCGCCTCGAGGCCGACCGCTACTACCGGTGGATCACCTACCTGTTCCTGCCGGTGCAGTACGTGAGCCTCGTCTTCACGTGCTGGGTGTGGGCCACCCAGCACCTGGGCGTGGTGAGCACGGTCGGCCTCGCGCTGACGATGGGCGTGGTGTCCGGGATCGCGATCAACACCGCGCACGAGCTCGGGCACAAGCGCGAGGAGAACGAGCGCTGGCTCTCGAAGATCGCCCTGGCGAGCTCCGGGTACGGGCACTTCTACGTGGAGCACAACCGCGGCCACCACGTCCGCGTCGCCACCCCGGAGGACCCGGCGAGCTCGCGCTTCGGCGAGAACTTCTGGACCTCGTTCCTGCCCCGCACGGTCTGGGGCAGCCTGGGCAGCTCCTGGCACCTCGAGGTGCGCAAGTTCTCCCGCCACGAGCAGAACCCGTGGAGCCTGCGCAACGACATCCTCGTCTCCTGGGCGATGACGATCGTGCTGTTCACCGCGCTGTGCCTCGGGTTCGGCATCGGCGTGCTGCCGTGGCTGGTGGTGCAGGCCGTCGTCGGGTTCACGCTGCTCGAGGTCGTGAACTACCTGGAGCACTACGGGCTCAAGCGGGCGCGTCGTGACGACGGGCGCTACGAGCGGGTCGACCCGCGGCACAGCTGGAACGCCGACCACACCGTGTCGAACCTGCTGCTCTACCAGCTGCAGCGCCACTCCGACCACCACGCGAACCCGGTGCGGCGCTACCAGACACTGCGCCACTTCGAGGAGTCGCCGCAGCTCCCGTCGGGCTACGGGACGATGATCGTCGTCGCGGTCTTCCCGCCGCTGTGGCGCCGGATCATGGACCCGAAGGTCGTCGCGCACTACGACGGCGACCTCACGCAGGCCAACATCCAGCCCCGCAAGCGGGCGAGGATCCTGGCCCGCTACGGGCTGACCGACACCGCCTGACCGAGCCTTCCGTCGCTCCGCTCGCCCCGCTCGAGCACCGTGCCGACGAGGGCCCGTACCCGATCCCCGGGTGCGGGCCCGTCGTCGTGCCGCGTGGAAGGCTCGAACAGGGCGCGGTAGTACAGCGGCGCCAGGACCCCGTCGACGACGGCGCCCTCGTCCGGGACGTCCCAGCCCCGGCGGCGCTCGTGGTCGAGCATCGCGGCGATCTGTGTCCGGCGGTCGGCCGTGCAGGCGCACGACGCCGTCTCCCCCGCCCCGATGGACGCGCGCATGAGGGCGAGCGTGTCCGGGTCCTCCAGGTCGCGCGCCACGTCGGTCGCCCAGCGCTCCAGGTCGCCGGCCAGGCCCCCGGTGTCGGGCACGACGACGTCGCCGGTGAACCGGTGCTCGGCGACCGCGGCGAGCAGGTCCGCGAGCGAGCCCCAGCGCCGGTACACCGTCGTCGCGTGCACGCCCGCCCGGGCGGCCACCACGGGGATCGTCAGGTCCTCGGTGCGCACGCCCTCCGACACCAGGTCCTGCACCGCGCGGTGCACCGCAGCGCGCACGCGCGCCGACCGGCCGCCCGGACGGGTCCCGGCGCCCCCGGCGATGTCTCCCACGGCGTCTCCCACCTTCCCGAGTCTTCCACGTCGCCGGAATGAACGCAGCGATCGTTGCCTTAGCCATGTTAGCGTCGCTGACGTAAACGCAGCGATCGTTGCGATCGTTCCGACCAGGGAGCCCCATGCACCCGAGAACGCGTGCCCGGCTGTTCGCGGCCGTGGGCGGCATCGTCGTCCTCTTCCCGGCCGCCTCCAGCGCGCCGAGCCCGCTCTACCCGCTCTACCAGCAGCTCTTCGGCTTCTCGGCCGCGACGCTGACGGTCGTCTTCGCCGTCTACGTGGCCGGCCTGCTTGCCTCGCTGCTCGTCGTCGGGGCGCTGTCGGACCACGTCGGGCGCAAACCGGTGCTCGTCGGCGCCCTGCTGCTCGAGGCGGTGTCCTTCGCGGTGTTCCTCGGCGCCGGCGGGGTGACCGCCCTCGTCGTCGCGCGCGTGCTGCAGGGCATCGCCACCGGCGCCGCCATCACGACGCTCGGGGCCACGATGGTCGACCTCGCCCCGCCCGAGGCGCCGCACCGCGCGGGGCTGGTCACCGGCGTCGGCACGCTCGCGGGGCTCGCCGCGGGAGCCGTCGGCGCCGGGGCGCTGACCCAGCTCGCACCCGCCCCCACCCGGCTCGTGTGGATCGTGCTGCTCGGTCTGCTGGCCGTCTCGGCGGTCGTCCTGGCGGTGCTGCCGGAGACGGCCGCACGACGCGCGGGCGTGTGGGCCTCCCTCGTCCCCCGGGTCGGCGTGGCGCCCCGGCTGCGCGGGGAGGTGCTCGCGGTCACCCCGGTGCTCGTCACCAGCTGGGCGCTCGGCGGGCTCTACCTCTCGCTCGGCCCGTCCATCGCGGGCACGCTGCTGGGGGAGACGTCCCGCCTGATCGGCGGCCTCGTGGTGACGCTGCTGTGCGGCACCGGGGCCGTCGCATCGTTCCTGCTGCGCGACCGCCCGGTGCGCTCCCTGATCGCCCCGGCGGCCGGCCTGCTCGCCGGCGGTACCGCGGTGACCCTCGTCGGCTTCACGCTCGCCTCGCTGCCCCTGACGGCGCTCGGGACGGTGGTCGCCGGGATCGGCTTCGGCGCGGCCGCACTCGCCTGCTTCGGCGTCTTCGCCGAGATCGGCGGCCCGGGCGAGCGGGGCGAGCTCTTCGCGGTCGCCTACGTCATCTCGTACACGGCGTTCTCGCTGCCCGCGGTCGCGGCCGGGATCGGGAGCGGTCTGGTCGGGCTCGCGACCGCGGCCGAGGTCTACGGGGCCGTCGTGGTCGCCCTGGGGGCCGGCTCCGTCGTCCTGACGCTCGCCCGCGGACGCCGCCGTGCGGCGGAATCGGTCCCGGCAGGCGTCGGTCCGGCCTGCGAGGGATAGCCGACATCACGACGAGTCACCGCACCCGTCTCGTCCTGGCGATGGTTGCGTCCCGACGTGGTCACAACGGGTGTTCACTCGCCCCGCTGAGCCGAAACTGAGAATGGGAACGCTTGACCTGACCTTTGCTTTGGTCGTCCTGTCTTGACTGCGTCTTGGGCAGATTCACAGGCATGTGCTTTTCGCTGGGCTGGCTGACAGCTCACGCACAGGTGGTTCTTATGTTGTGACCACATCGTGACCTCGCCTTCGTCACCCGACGAGGGGTTGTTTCCTTCCCCCGAGAGGAACCTTCGATGGGCTTCCGCCTGCTGGAGAGCTTCACCCCTCCCCGCCACAAGCACCACCACCACCGCAGCTGCCACTGCCACCAGTGCCAGCCGCCGCAGCAGGAGTGCTGCGACTCCCAGCCGAGCTGCAACGAGAAGAGCAACTGCGACAACTGACCTGGTTGTCCTGACCGGTCCCGCGGCGGGCACGATGCCCGCTGTCGGGTCCTCCGGCACGGCCCGGCGCTGACCGGGCCGATCCAGGGCTGTTCTGCCCGGCCGGCGACCGTCCGCCCCACACGGTGCGGCGGTCGCCGGGCCGGGCACCCCCGGGCCCACGGGCCCGGGTCGTTCGAGGGGAGACGGTGGGCGCGCACTCGACACTGGTCGACGGGACGTCACCGGTGAGCCAGGACGAGGCTCCCGCGACGGAGAGCAGTGGCGTCGGGGGCGCCGCAGCTCCCTCCCGCGACGACGCCGCCCGTGACGCGTCCGTGTCCTCCCCGGACGAGCGTGACGGTGCCTCCGGGGCGTCGCCGGCCTACGGCGTCGCCCCGGACGCCCCAGCTATGACGCTGCGCGCGATCTTCCGCCGGTTCTGGCCGTACACCAGGGGCGACCGCTCCAAGCTCCTCCTCGCCTTCCTCGCGATGGCCGCCTCGACGGCCTGCGACACCTACGTGGTCACGATGTTCGCCCGGATCGTCGACGGCGCGACCGTGGCCCACTCGATGTCCGCGGTCTGGCCGTCCGCGATCGAGTGGCTGGTGCTCACCGCCGTCGGCGGCCTGCTCTCGGTCATCGGCGGGTTCCTGCTCGTCGGGGCCGCGGAGCGCTTCGTGTTCCGCCTGCGCCACGAGGTCTTCGAGCACCTGCAGCGACTCGGGCCGCGCTTCCTCGGCGAGCACGCCACCGGCGACCTCATGTCCCGCCTCACCAGCGACGTCGACGGCGTCGAGGGGCTGGCCTCCACGGGCATCGTCAGCACCGTCATCGCGGTGGGCACCGCGATCGCCTACGCCGCCGCCGCGGTGATCGTCCAGTGGGAGCTCGCGGCCATCGTCGTCGCGCTGATCCCGCTGCTGTGGTTGACCAGCCGCATCACCGGACGGTTCACGAAGACCGCGGCCCGGACGGAACGGCGCGCGGCCGGCGAGGTCGGCAGCGCCGTCGAACAGGCGCTGTCCAACCTGCCGTTGGTGCAGGCCTACGGCACCGAGGCGATCGAGACCGCCCGGCTCGACCACCA
>CAVQUY010000021.1:0-84021 GCA_963716955.1 uncultured Actinomycetota bacterium | reverse complement strand
CACCGCCTCGCCACCCCCGACGAGCGCATCGTCCACCGCCGCCTCGCGGTCCTCCCGGGGGAATTCACCCTCGAGGCCGCCACCGCCGTCTGCGCGCTCCCCCCGCTGAGCGGTGACCGGGTCCCCGACCTGCTGGCCGGCCTCATCGTCGCTCCCTGCTGCGGAGCACGCCCCCGGCGGACGCGCGGGACCACACCCGCTTCCACCAGCTCACGCCGCTGCGCGCGCACGCCGAGGAGGTCCTGCACCGCGACGCGCAGGAGACACGTCAGGTCCGGGCGGCCGCGACCGCTGGGTGTTCGGCGCGATCGCCGCCGGTCCCCGCATCGGTCGCCCGGGCCAGGCGCGGTGGTACGGCTGGCTCGACGAGCACCGGGCCACCGTGGCCGCGGTCCTCTCCGACGTCCTCCCGACGTTCGCGGACAGTCCGGCCCGCGCGGGGAGGGCCTGACGGCCGTCGCCCCCTCGTCGTCTTCTGGTACCAGCGCGAGCGCAGCGCGGACGCGGTGCACTGGCTCCCCCGCGCCGTCGAGGTCGCGCGCTCCGGCGCCGTCGACCCCTTCGTCGCCGCCTCCACGACCACCGCCCACAGCACTTGGCTCGCGCTCAACCAGGACATGACCGCTGCGCGGCCGGGCCTCGAGGCCGGCCTCGACGCCTGAGCAGCTGCGCGCCCGGCCGGCGGGCCGACGCTGCCGAGGTCCTCCTCGCCGCGGCCGCCGGGGCGTGGGTCGGCGACGACTACCCGCTGGCCCGCCGCCTTCGCCGACGCCGCCCGCACCCTGGGCGAGACCCTCGCCGACCCCCACGTCACGCTCGCCGCCCGGGGCGTGCACGCGGCGGCCGGCCTCTTCCTCGACCCTCCCGGCTCCGCGCGGCAGGCGGCCGTCGCGCTCGGCGAGGACAACGCCCGGGTCGGCAACGACCTCGTCGCGCTCTTCGTCGCCCTCACCCACGCCGTAGCCGCCCTCCTCGACCCCGACCCGCAGGCGGGTCTGCGGTGGTCGGGCGAGACCCTGCGCATCCAGCGCCGGATGGGCGCCCGGGACCACGGCGACGCCCTCGAGCAGCGCGCCGGGCACCACCTCAACGCCCACGAGCCCCTCGAGGCCGCCCGCTGCTACGGCGCCGCCCGGGCTATGCACACGCGCCTCGGCCGCTCCTGGCCCCGTCACCCGGACCTACGGAACGCTTGGCGGCGGTCAGGGATCAGCTCGGCGAGGCCGTCTACGGCGAGGCCCTCGCGAGCGGGGAACGCCTCGCCGCCCACCCGGACATCGAGGTGTGGCTCGGCTGAACGACCAGAAGGTCCCTCTCGCTGACGACGACCGCGGAGACCGGTGTCGTGCCCGGCCCCGGAGTCGGAGACTTGCCCGATGAGCGCGACCTTCGCCGAGCATCTGGAGGGTCTGGACGGCGAGGCCCTCGCAGCGCTCCTGACCCACCGGCGCGACGTGTGCGTGGAGCCGGCCCCGGGCGACTTCGCCCGCCTCGCCGACCGGCTCTGTACCGCGGGGTCGTTGAGGGACGCGCTGTCCCGGGCCGACCGCGACGCGACGGAGGTCGCGCGAGCCGTCGTCGTGCTCGAGGCCCGGGCGAGCCGGACCACCATCGCCGCCTTCTTCGGCGCCGAGCGGGTCCACGTCGACCGCGCGGTGGACCGGCTGATCGCGCTCGGCATGGCGTGGGAGGACGGGGCCCGCCTGCGGCTGCCCGATCGGCTGGTCGAGCACTTCGGCGCGGGCATCGGCGGCGGCCCGGAGATCGCGCGAGTCGCCCGGGCGGTCCGCGTCGAGGACCTGAACGTGCTCGCGGAGGCCCACGGGATCGCGACCAGGGGCCTGGTCAAGGCGCAGCTGGTCGAGGCCATCACGATCGCGATGTCCGACGACGTCGCCGTCGCCCAGCGCATCGCCGACCTCCCGATCCGGGCCGTGCACCGACTCCAGGAGCTGCTCGACCCCGACTTCGACAGCCACCTGGCGCGCCTCGACGGACCGGAGAAGGACCTGGTCCGGGGCGGGATGCTCGTGCGCGGCGGGCTACAGCCTCGTCGTGCCGTGGGAGGTCGCCGTCGCCGGCGTGGGTGCTGTTCGCGCGAGTGACCGGTCCCCCAGCCCTGCCGCCGCGCCGGCCCGACGCGGCCGCGGCGGCCGGGCACGGCGCAGGAGTTCCTCCGGCACGTCGGTGTGGTGCTCGACCGGGCGAGGTCCGCCCCGATCACGGCGCTGAAGAGCGGCGGCATCGGTGCCCGCGAGCGGGCCCGGCTCGTCGAGGAGCCTCGGGCTTCCCGACGACGAGCAGCTCGTGCTGGTCATCGACCTCACGGTCGCCGCAGGGCTCCTCGCCGCCGGCCCCGACGGCTACACCACCACCGACCGCTACCCGCCGTGGCGGGCGGACACCGCCGCCCGGCGCTGGGCGGACCTCGCCTCGGCCTGGTGGACCATGCCGCAGGCGTCGGTGTTCCGCGTCGAGCCGGACGACACCCAGCTCCCTCCACCGCTCCCGTCCCGGATGGACTCGAGCCCCATCCGCCAGGCGCTGCTGGGCGCGGCGGCCGGCGGCGGGTCGCTGCAGGCCGCCGTCGACGGATCGGCTGGTTCGTCCCGTTCTTCGGCGCCGGCCCCTGGGAGGCCTCGGCGGCCGCCGCCGCGCTCGACGAGGCCGTCCGGCTGGGGCTCGCCGAGGGCGACGGTCTCGGTCGCTGGGGGTGGCGCTGAGCTCGTCGGACCGGGTGGTCGACGTCGCGGCGCGCTACCTCGGTGACCACGACTGCCAGGTCCTCCTGCAGTCGGACCTCACCGCGGTCGTCTCCGGGGTTCCCGACGACGAGGGCCTCCGGCTGTTCACCGAGGCCGCCGACGTCGAGGCCCGCGGAGCGGCGACCGTCTACCGGTTCTCTCCGCGCAGCGTGCGCCGGGCCCTCGATCTCGGGTGGACGGCCGAGACCCTGCTGGTGGACTCGGGAAACTCGCCGCCGAGGTGCCCCAGCCGCTCGACTACCTCGTGCACGACGCCGCCCGGGTCCACGGCTCGGTGCGTGTCCACGAGGTCCGCACCTGCGTGGTGGCGGAGGAGCCGCTCGTCGAGGAGCTCGCCCACGCCCGGGCCCTCCGCAAGCTCGGCTGGCGCCGCGTGGCGCCGACCGTGCTGGGCTCGTCGGAGCCGCCGCCGATCGTGCTGTCGATGCTGCGCGACGCGGGGTACAGCCCGGTGCTCGACGACGGGCGGGGCGCGGTCGTCGTCGAACACGCACCGGTGGAGCCGGTGCCGTCCCCGAGCCCGTCGCGGCCGCAGGGCTCGAGCCGGCGGAGGTCGTGCGCCGGCTCCGGAAGGGGCGGGCGGCAGCAGACTCGCCCACCCTGCACGCGCTCGCCCGGCTCAGCGGAGGTCGCCTGTCGCCCGACGAGCTGGACCTGCTCGCCCACGCCGTCGAGCGGAGGCGGCCCTGCACATCACCTACCGCGTGAACAGCGGCGCGGTGACCGAGCGGACGATCACGCCGAGGTCGCTCACCACCGCTGGCTGGACGCGTGGTGCCACCTGCGCAGCGACGAGCGGGAGTTCACGGTCGCGTCGATCCTCGCGGTGCGGCCGGCCTGAAGAGGGTTACTGGGTCTCCGTGAGAGGCTCGATGCTGCCGGTCGGTCAGCACCTGTCTCGCCCGAGCGTCTGCTCCGCTGCCGCAGCGCGAGCTGCCGATCCGTCGACGGGAACCATTCGCCCGGAACCGCCGTGGCTGTCGGTCCATCGCGCCGTCCGCGCCAGGACGCCTTTCGCCTCATGGCTCGACGAGCGGCTGCGTTCTACAGCGGTGAGCCGTCCTCGCTGACGAACCGTTCGCGGTCTCTCGTGCCAAGGCCGGCATGTAGCAGGCTGTACCGCGTCGAGCCTTCGGCCACGACATCAGCGCCGCGCTCGCTGCGCTGGGCAGTCTGGCTCCAGTCCCTCCACCTCGCCGCCGAGGTGCTGACGCAGGTTCCACCTGTCCTCTCGACGAGCTCGGCCGTGTGGCCGCGGTGCTCCCCTAGTCGGAGCTGATCCAGATACGGACGATCGACCCCGTCTCGACCGGCGTGCCGGGCTCGGGGTCCTGACGGCCGACGTGGGCGCGTCCCGCGGCGGTGTGGAAGGCGTTCTCGGCGACCGCGAGGAGGCCGGCGTCGAGGGCCAGGTCGTGGGCCTCGTTCGCCGGGACCCCGGTGAGCTCCGGGACCCGCGCGGCGGGCCGGCGGCGAGATGGTGGTGGTGTCGTCGGACATCGGTGACCTCCGAGGGTCGTCGGGGATCATGCTCAGGCGGCCGGGGCCGGGCGGGCCGAACGTCTACGGCGTAACAACGCTCGACGCTCGTCTTCCCCTTCCCCGCCCCAGATGCCGTACGGCTCCTCGACCTGGTGGGCCCACCTCCGGCAGGCGGCCATGACGGGGCAGTCGGCGCAGATGGTCTTCGCGCGGGCCACGCGCTGGGCCCGGGACGGGTCGCGCTCGCCGTCGGGGTGGAAGAACAGCTCGAGGTCCATGCCGCGGCAGGCGGCGTGACGTTGCCAGTCCCAGTGGTCCACCACTGCGGCCGGGAGTCGGGATACATCGGCCACGACGAACACCTCCTACGGGATGTCGTAGACCCGAGGCTACCCGCGGGTACCGCCGTCAACCGTGGCTCCGCGGTAGGTGCTGAGCACCATCGCGTCGCGTCCGCCGGGGGCCAGGGCGAAGAGCCGGATGGCCGTCGAGAGGACCCCGCCGGTGCGGGTCGCGGTGGCGTCGACGAGGGAGACCTCGTCGCGCCGGGTGCCCGACGCGGCCGCTGCCGCCAGGTCCGTGGTCGAGGAGCGGAAGCCGGTGTCGGCGGCGCGCATCGCCGGCTGCCAGCCCGCGATCCAGGTGACCCACGGAGCGACCGTGTCGGCGACGAGCGTGTCCCCGGGCCGAGCGCGTGGGCGACGACGGTCCGGACGCCGTCGGGGTCGAGGTACATGAGCAGGCCCTCGGCGAGGACGAGCCGGGGGCGGTCGTCGGGGAGCCGCGACCACCACGTCGGGTCGGTGACGGACGCGGCGATCATCTTGACGCCTCGCGCTCGTCGTAGAACTGGCGGCGCAGCTGCGATCACCGGTCTCCTGGTCGACGTCGAACCACCGCACGCCCGGGCCGGGGTCGAGGCGCAGGACGCGGCTGTCGAGGCCGCACCCGAGGTGCAGGACGACGGCCTCGTCGTGGCGGGCGAGGAAGGCGCGGGCGGCGTCGTCGATCAGCTTCGCGCGGGTGCAGATCAGCGGGGTGTTGCCGCCGAGGCTGATGCCCAGGTCCGGGGGCTGGTCGACGCGGTCGAGCAGGTCGGCGGCGAACCGGTCGCCGAGGATCGGGCTGCGGGGACGCGGCGTCGTGGGCGTGCATGGCGAGGGTCCAGAGCATCGTCCGCTGCTCCTGGCGCAGCTGCACGGTCATGGCCGGCGGGTTCCTCGCGGGCGGCCGCGGCACACCGGCGGAAATCCGGTGGCGACCCGCGGCGACCGCCGCTATGTTCCGCGGCAGCCGTGCGAGAGAACGAGGAGGTGGTCCCCGTGAGCGTTGCGACATGGGTGCTCCCCTCCGGGGTCACGGCCGGGCGATAGGTCGTCCGGGAGCGCCGTCACAGGCACTCCCGAAAGGCACGACCATGCGATTCACCTCCGAACAGCGCCTCGACGACGGCGTCCTCGAACGCGATTCACCCTCGGCGAGATCCCCGGCATCCTGTGGACGCCCGTCCGCGATCCTCGCCGGCCCCGCTGATCCTGCTCGGCCACCCCGGCGGACTGGACCGGATGTATCCCCGGCTGGCCGGACCGAGCCCGGGGCGCCGCGGCGGCAGGGCTTCGCCGCGGCCACCATCGAGCTCCCCGGAAGCGGTGACCGGCCCCGTTCCGCCGCCGTCGAACAGGCCCGCGCCGACCTGCGCCGGGCGATGGCGGCGGGCGAGCCGGTCGACGAGATCGTCGACCGGCTCGTCCTCCCGCTGGTCGAGCAGGCCGTCCCGGAATGGCGGGCCGCGCTGGACGCCCTCCTGACGCTGCCCGAGATCGGCGGCCCGGTCGGGTTCGCGGGCGGGTTCATCTCCATCGGCATCCGGCTGGCGGTGGTCGAGCCGCGCATCGCGGCCGCCGTCCTGTTCGCCGGCAGTTTCGTGCCCCGCGTCGATGTTCGCGGAGGCCCGGCAGGTCACCATCCCGCTGCTGGTCCTGCTGCAGTGGGACGACGAGGGGAACGACCGGCAGATGGCCCTCGACGTGTTCGACGCCCTCGGCAGCAAGGAGAAGACGCTGCACGCCAACCTGGGCGGGCACACCGGCGTCCCGGCGTTCGAGGGCGACGACGGGAACCGGTTCTTCGCCCGGCACCTGAGGTGATCGGGGTGCGGTCCGGCGACTCGGCCTCGGAGGCAGACAGCGCGTCGGCGCAACCGAGTCACCGTGACTCGGTTGCGCCGATGCGGATCCCCACCGTGGTCGTCGGTCCTGGTCGACGCACGGATGCCGTCAGGCGCGACGGGACCGGGGGTGGCGTCGGGGCCCGACGTCACACCCCGGGCTCACGCCGTCCCGCGCAGCCGCAGGAGTCCGACCAGGGCGAACACCGCGCCCGCGGCCGCGTACCCGGCGAGCGGCGGCAGCGCCGGCGCCGCCCCGGCCGCCATCGCGACGAAGGCCAGCCCGACCAGGCACGACAGCCCGCCGCTGACGACGAGCGGCCACTGCCCGCGACGCACCCGACGGCGGGCGAGGGCCACGACGAGCTGACCCAGACCCGCGACGACCGCCCACGCGCCCCAGACCCGGAGCACCCCGGGCACGCCGTCGCCGGCGGCCACCGCGACGAGCTCCACCGCGGCGACCGCGCTGACCAGAGGTTGACCGCGAACCCGATCCACGCGCCGCGGGACACCGCGCCCGGAGCGCGGAGCCGCACCGCGTCCACGGCGACGAGCACGAGGTCGCCGACCGGGTGAGCAGGTACCAGCACGTCGACTCGCCGACCGCGAGGCCGAGCGTCGGGCCCGTCGCCAGCAGGGCCGCCGCCCAGACCAGCGCGAACGACCACCCGGGCGATCAGCACGGGACCTGGTCGCTGCCGGCGGACGCGGTGGGCCGCGGGTTGACGGACGCCGTGGTGGACATGGCTGGACTCCTGGGACTCTCGTTGGACGAGAGCAGAACGATCGTTCTCTCTCGTGGAGCACACCGTGCCCCTCCGCCGCCCGAACTCGTCAAGACCGATCGTTCTTTCTGTTAACGTGACCGCATGTCCGCGCCGAGCCCGACACGATCCGAGGCCCGCGAGCGCCTCCTGGCCAGGCCGGCGGGCTCTTCTACGGCGAGGGCATCCGCGCGTCGCGCGCGGCGTGTCCGAGGCCCGGGTGACGCGGGCGACCTTCTACCGCCACTTCCCGTCGAAGGAGGACCTGGTCGTCAGCTACCTGCGGGGGGTCGACGCGCAGGTCCGCGAGCAGGTCCGCTCCGCCACGGACACCGCGTCGTCGGCGGCCGACGCGCTGCGGGCGGTCGCGGCCTCGCTCGCGGGCGACCTCTCCCGGCCCGGCTTCCGCGGGTGCGCCTTCCTGCGTGCCGCGGCCGAGTTCCCCGATCCCGCGGACGCGGTGCACCGGGAGGTCGTGGCCCACCGGGCGTGGTTCGTCACGACGCTGCGCGACCTGTTCGCCGAGGTGTACCGCGCCGAGGGGCCGGGGGCCCGCCCGGCGCGGGCCGCGCGGCACTTCCTGATGCTGCGCGACGGTGCCATGAGCGCCGCCGCGATCGACGAGGCCGCCGACGTCGACGACACGTTCCGCCGCGGGGTCGAGGGCCTGATCACCGTGGTCCACGTCCCCGCGGACCAGCCGGGCGCACCGTCCCGGCCGCACCTGCCCACCTGAGCGGGGAGCCGGAGCGAGAGAACCTCGACCGACGCCGATTGATGCGCCACAATTGTGGCCATGAGTACGGAGTCACTGCGGTCCGTCCGGGACCATCTCTCCGAGGTCGTCGACCGGGTCGAGCACCACCACGAGCGTGTCGTGATCACCCGCAACGGGCACGAGGCAGCGATCCTCATCAGCCCGGACGACCTCGCGGAGATCGAGGAGACCCTGGCCGTCCTCTCCGATCCCGAAGCCCTGGCCGAGATCCGGGAGTCCGAGGCCTCGTACGCCCGCGACGACGTGGTCCGCGGGGCTGATGCGGTCCGGCGGTTGTTGGGTGAGCGATGAGGAGTACGAGCTCGTCCTCGGCGCCGCCGCTCGTCGAGCCATCACGACCCGCTCACCGGAGGCCGTGGCCACCGCAGTCGTGAACTTCCTGACCAGCGCGCTGGTGCAGGAACCGCGCCGCGTCGGCAAACCACTGCGTGGCGAGCTCGCCGGCCTCTGGTCGGCGCGGCGGGGCACGTACCGGGTCCTCTACCGCATCGACGAGGACCGTCGCGAGGTGATCGTCCTCCGGGTCGAGCACCGGCGGGACGTCCATCGGTCCGGGTGACAGACCTCGCGCGCTCGCCCTCGAGGAGGGATCAGAGGAGCCGCGCCACCGACTCGACGTCGTCGGGCAGGCCCTGGATCGCGATCTCGTCCACCACGCACGCGTCCCACCGGTCGAGGTCGCGGCGCACCTTGGCCAGCGGGCCGATCAGCGAGACCTGCTCGACGAGCTCCGTCGGGACCGCCGCCGCGGCCTCGGCCTTCCGGCCGGTCAGGTACAGCTCCTGCACGCGCCGGGCGACGGCGTCGTACCCCATGCGCACGAAGACGTCGTGGTGGAAGTTCGCGCCGCGGGCGCCCATCCCGCCCATGTAGAGCGCCAGTTCAGGACGCAGCCGGTCCGCGGCGCGCTCGACGTCGTCGTCGATCACCACCGGCACCGTCGCCACCACCTCGAACCCGGCCGGGCGCCCACCCGGCCGCCGCGCGAAGCCGGCGTCGAGAGCGTCTCGGTAGAACGAGTCGAACGTCGGAGCGAAGAACATCGCGTGCCAGCCGTCGGCGATCTCGGCGGCCAGCGCGATGTTCTTCGGACCCTCCGCGCCGAGCTGCACGGGCAGGTCGGCGCGGTAGGGGTGCAACGACGACCGCAGCGGCTTGCCGAGCTCCGACCCCGCCGAGGGCAGCGCGAAGAACTCCCCCGCGTACGCCACCGGGGCCTCGCGCGCGAGCACCTGCCGCACGATCTCGACGTACTCCCGCGTCCGCGCCAGCGGCCGCGCGTACGGGACCCCGTGCCAGCCCTCGGACACCTGCGGGCCCGACGCCCCGAGCCCGAGCACCACCCGCCCGCCGGAGAGGTGGTCCAGCGTCGTCGCGGCCATCGCGGTCGCCGTCGGGGTGCGGGCCGGGAGCTGCGCGACCGCCGCCCCGAGCCGCATCCGCGAGGTCAGCGCCGCGCAGAACGCCATCGGCGTGAACACGTCGGAGCCGTACGCCTCGGCGAACCACAGCGACGCGAAGCCGGCCGCGTCGAGGGCCTGCACGCGCGCGGCGAAGTCGGGCGGCGGCGAGCCGATGAAGTGCCCGGCGTTGACGCCGATCCGCACGTCAGGCCTGCGCCGTCACGGCGTACAGGTCCGCGTACTCCGCCCGCAGCTTGTACTTCAGGACCTTCCCGCCGACGGTCTCGGGGAGCTCCTCGGCGAACACGACCGCCTTCGGCGTCTCGTAGCCGCCGAGGCGCTCGCGGCAGTGCGCGATCAGCTCGGCGGCGGTGGCGCTCGGCACCGGGCGCCGGCACGACGACGGCCGTCACCGCCTCGCCCCACCGGTCGTGCGGCAGCCCGATGACGGCGGCCCGCGCGACGCCGGGGTGCTCGTAGAGCGCGGCCTCGACCCGCAGGCTGGACACGTTCTCGCCGCCGGTCTTGACGATGTCCTTGATGCGGTCGACGACGACGCGCAGGCCGTCCGCGTCGAAGGCGGCGCTGTCGCCGGAGTGGAACCAGCCGGTGCGGAACGCGTGGCGGGTGGCGGCCTCGTCCTTGTAGTAGCCGGCCGTGACCGTCGGGGTCCGGTACACGACCTCGCCCGGGACGCCCGGGCTGGTCGCGCAGCGAGACGCCGTCCTCGTCGAAGACGTCCGAGGCGAGCAGCGGGCTCGGCAGCCCGACGTAGTTCACGACGGGGGCCGTGGCCTGGTAGGTCTCCGGCCAGCGCCGCGGCCAGAAGCGGTGGCAGGTGATCGCCTCGGTCTGGCCGAAGATGCCGAGGACGACGATCTCGCCGGTCTGCTCGAGCAACCGCGCGTACGTCGGCGGCGGCAGCGCGCCCCACCCGTAGACGAGGACGTCGAGGCAGGTGACGTCGAGGCCCTGCGCGTCGAACTCCTTCGTCAGCGCCGTCACGAACTGCGGCGACCCCGCCCACAGCGCCGTCACCCGCTCCTCCGCGACCATCAGCGCCACGTCGGCCGGCACCGGCCGTCGTCCGACCACCAGCGTGCCGCCGGAGACGAACGCGCCGAGGGCGAAGATCAGCTCGCCGACGTGGTAGATCATCGGCAGGAAGGTCCCGACGCGGACGTCGTTCTCCAGCCCGGTGCCGCGGGTCAGCGAGAGCGCGAAGCTCATCGCGGCGACGTGGCTCGCCGAGTGGGAGATCATCACGCCCTTGGGCATCGCGGTCGTCCCGGACGTGAACAGCATTTCCCAGATGTCGTCGCCGTGGATCTCGACGTCGGGCTCGGTGTCGTCCTGGCCGTCGACGAAGGCGCCGAACCCGACGGTGCCGGACACCGGGCCGCCGCCGACCTCGATGGTCACCTCGGGCGCCAAGCCCGGTGCGGGCGAACGCCTCGGCCGCCTTCGGCCAGGTCTCGGCGTCGACGATCGCGAACGACGGCTCGGCGTGGCGGATGAGGTGCTCGACGACGTCGGGCGCGAGGTTCGGGTTCAGCGGCATCGCGACGAGGCCGGCCTTGGCGATGCCGATCTTGGCGACGTAGGCCTCGACCGAGTTCTCGCAGAACAGGAGCACCCGGGCGGCCGGTTCGAGGCCGCGGGCGAGCAGTCCGTGGGCGAGCTGGTTGGCGATCCGGTCGGCCTCGCGGTAGGTCACCTCGCGGAAGCGGTCGTCGGCGTAGGCGCCCGGGCGACCGACGATCGCGACCTGGTCGGGGTAGCTCCAGGTCATCCGCTCGAAGACGTCGCCGACGGACGTGCGCTCCCACCGGTGCACGGCGCGCCGGCCCCGCAGGCTCGTCACGTCGAAGGTCGCGAGGCGAGCGGAGCGACGGGTGTTCAGTGCCGAGGTCCACGCGTGCCTCCCTGCCCGCTGCGGTGTGACCTGCAGCATTCCCAGGCGCGGCCCGGCGGCGCAAGGGTCAGTCACCCGCGGTTCACTGCGGGGCGTCGGCGGGCTCCAGCCCCAGGCAGCGGCGACCCATCGATCTCGAGCAGCTCCGCGAGCCGGTCGGGGGCGAGGCCGCTGTGGTGGAACAGCACGGCCTGGGTGGTGCCGAGGGCGGCGTGCACGACGACGCGCAGCTCGGCGTCGGAGAGCTCCCGGCGCAGCGGGGCGAGCGCGATCACCCACTCCTCGATGTAGTGCCGCTGCGCCCGCCGCAGCCCGCGCAGGGCCTCCTCGGGCAGGTGGTGGGCCTCGCGGTAGTAGACCTGCAGCAGTCGCCGGTCCTCGATCGCGAAGCGGACGTGGGTGCTGACCAGGCGTTCGAGGGCGTCGCGGTCGTCCGTGGCCTCGGCGACGGCGGCCGCGGCGGCCCGCGTCATCTCGTCCATGAGCTGCTCGAGCAGCTCGGACAGCAGGGCGGCCTTCGAGCCGAAGTGGCGGTAGATGCCGGACCCGACGATGCCGGCGGCGGCGCCGATGTCCGCCATGCCGACCGCGTGGTAGCCGTGCCGGGCGACGAGGTCGGCGGCGGCGGCGAGGATGCGGTCCTTGCGGGCGGGGTCGCGGCGGCCGCGCTTCGCCGGTTCACGGATGTCGTCGTCCGGGCGCTCGACATCGTTCACCGGGGCTTCGCTGGTCACGGGCCCTCCCCTCGCGTTGGTGAACGTCGTGCACTACCGGCGGTTCGCGGCGGTCGCGCGGGCGAGTGTTCGCCGCGCCCACCGGACCTCCGCAGGTCCAGGGCCTCGTCGTCGGCGGTGAGCGTAGCCGATCCGCGGCGCTGTGCCTCTGGTCACGTGCTCGACGAGCGGCTACGGTCGCCGTCGAGTGAACGGCGGGTCACAGCAGCGAGGAGTCGGTGTGGACTTCGTGGAGACCGACGAGCACCGCGACCTGCGCGCCGCCGTCGGGACGATCGCCGCACCGTTCGGCGGCGACTACTACGTCGACCACGCGCGCCGCGGCGCCGAGTGCACCGAGCTCTGGCACGCGCTCGGCGACGCCGGCTACGTCGGGGTGTCGGTGCCGGAGGCCTACGGGGGCGGGGGCGGCGGGCTCGTCGAACTGGCCCTGGTCTGCGAGGAGACCGCGGCGGCCGGGGCGCCGATGCTGTTGCTGCTGGTCACGCACGCCATCTCGGCGGCGGTGATCGCCGAGTACGGCACCGAGGAGCAGCGCAAGGAGTGGCTGCCCGGGCTCGCGAGCGGCCGCGAGAAGGTCGTCTTCGCGATCACCGAGCCCGGCGCCGGCTCGAACACCCACCAGCTCGCGACGACCGCCGCGCCGGGAGGGCGATGGAGTGGGTCGTCCGCGGCGAGAAGTACTACATCTCCGGGGTCGACGAGGCCGAGGCGCTGCTGCTGGTCGCGCGCACCGGCCGCGACGAGCGCGGCAACGCGCAGCTCTCGCTCTTCCTCGTCCCCACCGACGCGCCGGGCCTGCAGAAGGTGCCGCTCCCGGTCGACGTCATGCTGCCCGAGTCCCAGTTCACGCTGCGGTTCGACGACGTCCGGCTGCCGGCGTCGGCGCTGGTCGGCGACGAGGGCGCCGGGCTTCCGCCAGGTGTTCCACGGGCTCAACCCCGAGCGGATCACCGGGGCGGCGCTGTGCGTCGGGATCGCCCGCTACGCGCTGGCCCGGGCGGCCCGCTACGCGAACGAGCGCGAGGTGTGGGGCCGGCCGATCGGCGCGCACCAGGGGGTCGCGCACCCGCTGGCGAAGGCCCGCGTCGAGACCGAGCTCGCGGCGCTGATGACCCGCAAGGCCGCGTGGCTGCACGACCAGGGGCTGCCCGCCGGCGAGGAGTCGAACATGGCGAAGTACGCGGCCGCCGAGGCCGCGATCGCCGCCGTCGACGCCGCGATGCAGACCCACGGCGGCAACGGCGTCGCGTCCGAGTACGGGCTCCTCCCCTACTGGGGCCTCGCGCGCCTGCTCCGGATCGCCCCGGTGAACCGGGAGATGATCCTCAACTTCGTCGCCCAGCACGGCCTGGGCCTGCCGCGGTCCTACTGAGAGGAGCCCGCGATGGACCTGCAGCGCAACCTGGCCCAGCGGATCAACGTCGGCGACGCCCTCACCCGCTCGGCGGCCGCCCGGCCCGACCACCTCGCCGTCGTGGATGGCGATCGCGGCGGCTCGACGCTACGCGCAGTTCGACGCGTGGGTGAACCGTCTCGCCCACGGGCTGCTGGGGCGGGGGTACGCGGTCGGGGACGCGCTGGCGCTGGCCGCGGGCAACAGCGCCGAGTTCCTCGCCGTCTACTACGCCTGCGCGAAGACCGGCGTCGTGTGCGTGCCGGTCAACCTCGGATGGCGGCCGCACGAGGTCGCGTACGTGCTGGGGCACTCGGGGGCGCGCGGGATCGTCGTCGAGACCCAGCTGCTGCCGACGATCCGCGAGGCGCTGGCCGAGACGCCGGGGGTGAGCGATGTGATCGTCGCGCCCGGGACCGAGGGCTCGCGGGTGAACGGCGCCGGCCTGGCGTCAGATGCCAGCAATGCGCCGTTGCCGGCATCGGGGGCGGGGGCAGCGCCGGGGGTGAACGGCGCCGTCCTGGCGTTGGCCGCCAGGAACGTGCCGTTGCTGGCACTGGATGAGCTCGAAGCCGACGACGGATCACCCCCCGAGATCGCGATCGACGACCGCGCGCCGCTGAGCTACCTCTACACGTCGGGCACCACGTCGTTCCCCAAGGGCGTCGTCGGGACCCACCTCGCGATCCACCTCGAGTCGATGTCCGCGGCGCTCGACAACGTCTGGAACGCCGACGACCGGTTCATCGCGATGATGCCGATGTTCCACACCGCGCAGATCAACGCGTTCTGCACGCCCGCCGTCGTCGTCGGCGCCACGATCCACGTCCACCGCGGGTTCGACCCGGCACGGTTCCTCGACACCATCGAGCAGGAACGCATCACCCAGGTCTTCGGCCTCCCGATGATGTACCGGGCCGCACTCGACCACCCGTCGTTCGCCGGCCGCGACCTCTCCAGCCTCCGCCGCGCGACCTACGCCATGGCCCCGATGCCCGAGGCGCAGATCAAGGCGTGCCTCGACGGGTACGGCTGCGACTTCGCGCTGCTGTTCGGCCAGACCGAGATGTCGCCGATCACCACGCTCTTCCGCCCCGAGCACCAGCTCACCCACGTCGGGTCGGTCGGGACGCCGCTCACCGGCGTGCAGGTCGGGATCATGGGTCCCGACGGGGACCTGCTGCCGCCCGGTGAGCAGGGCGAGATCGTCTACCGCGGGCCCGTCGACGATGCAGGAGTACCTGCACGACGAGGCCGCCACCGAGACCGCGTTCGCGCACGGCTGGTTCCACTCCGGCGACGTCGGGTCCTTCGGCGACGACGGCGTGCTCTGGTTCGCCGACCGCTACAAGGACGTCATCAAGACCGGCGGCGAGAACGTCGCGTCCATCGAGGTCGAGCGGGCGGTGTACGACGCCGAGCCCGACGTCGCCGAGGTCGTCGTGGTCGGGCTCCCCCACGCGCGCTGGAGCGAGGCGATCACCGCCGTCGTCGTGCCCAAGCCCGGCACGGAGATCGACCCGGAGAAGCTCACCGTCGCACTGCGGGAACGGCTCGACGGCTACAAGGTCCCGAAGGCCGTCATCGTCGCCGACGAGCTGCCGCGGACGTCCACCGGGAAGATCCAGAAGAACGTCGTCCGCGACCGGCACGCGATGCACTACGGAGGCCGCTGATCAGGCCTGTGCTTCTGAACTCCCTGCTCGACACCGCGTCCGAGGCCTACATCAGCAACCGCAAGGCCCAGCTGGAGAACATCGCCGCCCTCGACGAGCAGCTCGAGCTCGTCGTCGCCGGCGGGGGCGAGCGCTACACGGCCCGCCACCGCGACCGCGGCAAGCTCCCGGTCCGCGAGCGCCTCGCGCTGCTGCTCGACCCGGACTCGCCGTTCCTCGAGCTCTCCCCGCTCGCGGCGTGGGGCACCGAGTTCACCGTCGGCGCGTCGATCCTGACCGGGATCGGGGTCGTCTCCGACGTCGAGTGCGTGATCATCGGGCACGACCCGACGGTCCGCGGCGGCGCGATGAACCCCTACTCGCTGCGCAAGACGCTGCGGGCGCTCGAGATCGCGCGGCTGAACCGGCTGCCCGTGATCAACCTCGTCGAGTCCGGCGGCGCCGACCTGCCCACCCAGGCCGACCTGTTCGTCCCCGCCGGGCGGATCTTCCACGAGCTCACCGAGCTGTCGTCGATGGCGATCCCGACGGTCGCGCTGGTGTTCGGCAACTCCACCGCCGGCGGGGCCTACGTGCCCGGGCATGTGCGACTACTCGGTCCTCGTCGACCGCCAGGCCAAGGTGTTCCTCGGCGGTCCGCCGCTGGTGAAGATGGCGACCGGCGAGACCGCCGACGACGAGTCCCTCGGCGGCGCCGACATGCACTCGCGCGTCTCGGGGCTCTCCGACTACTTCGCCGCCGACGAGCACGACGCCATCCGCCTCGGGCGCGAGATCGTCTCCCGGTTCCACTGGCGCAAGCTCGGCCCGCCGCCGTCGCCGCACGCCCCGGAGCCCCGCTACGACCCGGAGGAGATCCTCGGGATCATCCCGCCGGACCCGAAGGTGCCGTTCGACCCCCGCGAGGTCCTGGCCCGCACCGTCGACGGCTCGGAGTTCGACGAGTACAAGCCGCTCTACGGCACCTCGCTGGTCACGGGCTGGGCGGCGATCCACGGCTATCCGGTCGGGGTCCTCGCCAACCACCGCGGCGTGCTGTTCAGCGAGGAGGCCAAGAAGGCCAGCGAGTTCATCCTGCTCGCCAACCAGACCGACACCCCGCTGGTCTTCCTGCAGAACACCACCGGCTACATGGTCGGCACCGACTACGAGCAGGGCGGGATCATCAAGGACGGCGCCAAGATGATCAACGCGGTGACCAACAGCGCGGTCCCGCACCTGACGATCAACATGGCCTCGTCGTTCGGCGCCGGGAACTACGGCATGTCCGGACGCGCCTACGACCCCCGGCTGATGTTCGCCTGGCCCGGGCGCGAAGCTCGCCGTCATGGGCGCGGCGCAGCTCGCCGGGGTCATGTCGATCGTCGGCCGGGCCTCGGCGCAGAGCCAGGGCAAGCCGTTCGACGAGGACGCCGACGCGGCCCGCACCCGCGCGATCGAGGCGCAGATCGAGGCCGAGTCGCACGCCTTCTACGTCTCCGGGCGGCTCTACGACGACGGCATCGTCGACCCCCGCGACACCCGCACCGTGCTCGGCATGTCCCTCTCCGCCGTGCACTCGACCACCGTCGCCGGCCGCCGTGGCTTCGGCGTCTTCCGGATGTGAGGGCGCGATGATCACCAAGCTGCTCGTCGCCAACCGCGGCGAGATCGCCGCCCGCGTCATGCGCACCGCGCACGCCCTCGGCGTCGGGACCGTCGCGGTCTACTCCGACCCGGACGCCGACGCCCCGTTCGTCGCCCTCGCCGACGAGGCCGTGCGCCTGCCCGGCGCGACCCCCACCGAGACCTACCTGCGCGGCGACCTCGTCATCGCCGCGGCGCAGGCCACCGGCGCCGACGCGGTGCACCCCGGCTACGGGTTCCTCTCCGAGAACGCCGGGTTCGCCCGCGACTGCGCGGCGGCCGGGCTGACCTTCGTCGGGCCCACGCCGGACGCGATCGCGTCGATGGGTTCGAAGCTCGAGGCGAAGGCGCTGATGGCGGCCGCCGGGGTGCCGGTGCTGCCGGGGGCGACGGTGACCGAGTCGACCGACCTCGACGCCGAGGCGGACCGCATCGGCTTCCCGGTGCTGGTCAAGGCCGCCTTCGGGGGTGGCGGGCGCGGGATGCGGATCGTGCGGTCGGCGTCCGAGCTGCGCGACGCCGTCGACGGGGCCCGCCGCGAGGCCGCGTCCGCGTTCGGCGACGGGACGGTGTTCCTCGAGCGGTTCGTGGAGGACCCGCGCCACGTCGAGGTGCAGATCGTCGGCGACTCCGACGGCGAGGTCGTCCACCTCTTCGAGCGCGAGTGCTCCATCCAGCGCCGCTACCAGAAGATCGTGGAGGAGAGCCCCTCCCCGGCGGTGGACGATCGACTGCGGGCCGAGCTCGGGTCCGCCGCCGTCGCCGCCGGGAAGGCCATCGGCTACACCGGCGCGGGCACGGTGGAGTTCGTCCTCGATCAGCAGGGATCGTTCTTCTTCCTCGAGGTCAACACGCGCCTGCAGGTCGAGCACCCGGTGACGGAGCTGGTCACCGGGCTGGACCTGGTCGCGCTGCAGCTGCGGATCGCCGAGGGCCACCCGCTGCCGGCCGAGGTCACGGGCGCGCGGATCGACGGGCACGCGATCGAGGTCCGCCTGTACGCCGAGGACGTGCCCGCCGGATACCTGCCCGCGACGGGGACGCTGCACCGGTTCGCGATCCCCGCGCTGCGCGGCGTGCGCGTCGACGCCGGGGTGACCGACGGCTCCGTCGTGAGCCCGCACTACGACCCGATGCTCGCCAAGGTCATCGCCCACGGCGCCACGCCGCGCCGAGGCCGCCCGCACCCTGGCCCGCGCGCTCGCGCAGGCGTCGATCCACGGCGTCACCACCAACCGCGACCTGCTCGTCGGCATCCTGCGCGACGAGGAGTTCCTCGCCGGCCGCACCGACACCGGCTACCTGCCGCGCCACCCCGAGCTCGTCACGCCGGAGCCCGACGACGGCGAGCGGGTGCGGGCGGTGGCGGCCGCGCTCGCGCTGCAGGCGCAGCACCGCGCCGGGGCCCGCGTGCTCGGGGGCCTGCCGTCGGGCTGGCGCAACGTCGGCGGCCCGCCGCAGTCGGTGGCCTACGCCGTCGGCGACCGGACGCTCGAGGTCGCGTACGCGTTCCGTCGGGAGGGCCTGGCGGCCCATGTGAACGGATCTGGTCGCGGGGACGACCACATTCGTTCACATGCGGCGGAGCCGCATCAGGTGACCCTCGAGGTCGACGGGGTGCGCCGCACCTATCGCGTGCACCGCGCCGACGGCCAGACCTTCGTCGACGGGCCCGACGGGTCCAGCGCGTTCCGCGACGTCCCCCGCTTCGCCGACCCCAACGCCGTCGCGCACGCCGGGTCGCTCCTCGCGCCGATGCCCGGCACGGTCGTCCGGGTGCTCGCGGGGACCGGCGACGCCGTGACCGCGGGCGCGGCCCTCGTCGTGCTCGAGGCCATGAAGATGGAGCACACGGTCGCGGCGCCGGTGGACGGCGTCGTCGGGGAGCTGCACGTCGCGCCGGGCGACCAGGTCGAGACGCGGCAGGTCCTCGCCGTCGTCGAGGACGCGGCGGAGGCGGCGTCGTGAGCGCGGCCGCCGGCGCAGCACCTGTGCGCGGCGCACACACTCCGCCGGCGGGTGCCGACGGCTCTGGGGGAACCGACGCGTCACGCACACCGACGCTCGTCGCGGAGGCCACCGGCACGACCGTCGACGCGCTCTTCCGCCGCGCGTTCCGCGTGTTCGCCGACCGCGTCGCGATCACCTCCGACCAGCCCGACGAGCCGTCGTGGACCTACCGGGAGCTGGGCGAGCGCACCGACCGGCTCGCCGCCGGGCTGCACGCCGCGGGCCTGCGCCGCGGCGACCGGCTGGCCGTGCTCTCCGAGACCCGCCCCGAGTACGTCGAGCTCTACACCGCGGCGGCGCGGCTCGGCGTCGCGCTGATCACCCTCAACGTGCGGCTGCACCCCGACGAGCTGGCCGCGATCGTCGCGAGCGCCCGCCCCACCGCGCTCGTCACCTCCGGCGCCCTCGCGCCGAGCGCCGCGGCGATCCGCGACCGGGCCCCGTCGGTCACCGCCTGGTACGGCCTCGACGCCGCCGAGGGGTTCACCGCGCTCCCCCGGTCCGACGACCCGCCGCCGCCACCGGCCGCCCGACCCGACGACCTGCACGTCGTCCTCTACACCTCAGGGACCACCGGCCCGCCCAAGGGCGCGATGATCACCCAGCAGGCCGCGGCGATCCGCGGGCTCCGCCTCGCCCAGTGGTTCGGGCTCACCCCCGACGACGGGTTCATCGCCTGGGTCCCGATGTTCCACTGCGCCGGCGACGAGTCGCTCTACGGGACCCTGCTCACCGGCGGCCGGTTCGCCTGCCTGCGCCGGGCGGACCCGGCCCGCATCCTCGACCTCGTCGAGCGCGACCGGCTGACCTGGACGCTGCTGCTCCCGGCGTCATCACCGACGTGCTCGCCGAGCCGGTCGGCACCCGGGACCTGGACTCGTTCCGCTTCGCGATCGGGTACGCGAACATGATGCCGACGGTGGTCGAGCAGCTCACCGCGAAGTACGGCATCCGCTTCTGCGACGCCTTCGGCCAGACCGAGACCAGCTACGTGCTCGCCCACGGCTTCTCCGGCCCCGGCGAGGCACCGCACCTGCGCAAGACCCCGACGCCGCTGGTCGATGTCAAGATCGTCGACCCCGAGATGCGCGAGGTCCCCGACGGGACGCCCGGCGAGTGCGTGGTGCGCGGACCGGGCCTGATGTCGGGCTACCTCGACGACCCGACGGCCACCGACGAGGCGTTCCGCGGCGGCTGGCTGCACACCGGCGACGTCCTGCGCCGCGACGCCGACGGGACGCTCGCGTTCGTCGACCGCGTCAAGTACCTGATCAAGACCGGCGGGGAGAACGTCTACCCCGCCGAGGTCGAGCAGGCGATCGCGGGCCACCCCGGCGTGCAGGAGGTGTGCGCGTACGGCGTGCCGGACGAGCGGTGGGGCGAGACGGTGAAGGTCGCCGTCGTGCGCGCGCCGGGCACCGACGTCAGCGCGGCGGAGATCGTCGAGCGCTGCCGCGAGCACCTCGCCGGGTTCAAGTGCCCCCGCTACGTGGCGTTCCTCGACGCCGCCGACATCCCCCGCAGCACCACCGGCAAGCTGCAGCGCCACGTCCTCGCCGCCCGCGGGGCCGACCCCTCGGAGCGGGTCCGATGAACGACTCCTGCGGGATCACCACCACCGACCGCGGCCCGGTGCGGGTCCTCACCATCGACCGCCCGACCCGCCGCAACGCGATGGGCACCGCCACCGCGGAGGCCCTCGAGCTGGCGCTGCGCGCGGCCGCCGACGACGAGGACGTGCGCGCCGTCGTGCTCACCGGCACCGGCGGGCACTTCTCGGCCGGCGGCGACGCCGACTCCATCCTCGAGCACATCGCCGGCGAGGACCCGGGCCTGCTCGCCCTGATGCGGGCGTTCCACCGGCTCGTCGTGGAGGTCTGGGAGTCGCCGCTGCCGGTGGTCGCGGCGGTCTCGGGCATCGCCTACGGCGGCGGGATGAACCTGGCGCTGGCCTGCGACCTCGTCGTCATGAGCGAGGACGCGCGCCTGTGCCAGATCTTCGTGCGCCGCGGCGTCGTCCCCGACGTCGGCGGCGCCTGGCTGCTCCCCCGGCTCGTCGGGATGCAGCGCGCCAAGGAGCTCATGCTGCTCGCGCCGGAGATCGACGCCCGGCACGCCGAGCGGCTGGGCCTGGCCAACGCCGTCGAGCCCGACGCGGACGCGGCGCTCGAGAAGGCCGTCGACCTCGCGGGGCAGCTGGCCGCGCTCCCGGCCTACACGGTCGCGCTGTCGAAGAAGCTGATCAACCACTCGAGCGGCGACGACCTGCGCGGATCGCTCGAGCGCGAGGCCGTCACGCAGGCCGCCGCGCTGCGCTCGTCGGCCGCCACCGAGGGGTTCGAGGCGTTCCGTCGGAGGGGAGCCAGGACATGAACATCGCCACCCTGCTGCGTCGCGCGGCCCGCGACCACCCCGACGACGTCGCGCTCCGGCTCGACGACGTCGAGATCGACTACGCGGAGTTCGCCGACCGGGCGGCCCGGTTCGCGGGCCACCTGCGCGCGACCGGGATCGGCGAGGGCGAGCGCGTCGCGGTGTTCGCGCCGAACTGCCTGGAGTACCTCGTCGCGCTGCTCGGGGCCTGGCAGGTCGGCGCGGTCGGCGTGCCGCTGAACCACATGTTCCCCGACGCGCCGCTGCGCCACGCGCTGACCGACGCCGGCGCGCGCCTCGTCGTCCTCCCGCCCGACGACGTCGAGCGCGTCGACACCGTGCTGGAGGGCAACACCCCCGCGCTGCTCACGACGGGTGCCGGGGGCTCCTTCGCGACGGCGCTGGCGGACGCCGAACCGCTCGACGTCGTCGTGCCGCGGCTCGACCACGACGACGCGCTGCTCATGTACACCTCGGGGTCGACCGGCGTGCCCAAGGGCGTGCGCCAGACCCACCGCAACACCGTCGCGCAGGTCGAGGGGGCCATCGACCGCTACGAGCTGACCGGCGACGACCACGTCCTCAACTGCATGCCGATGTTCCACGTCGGCGGGCTGCAGCTCGCGAGCCTGCCGATCCTGCTGCGCGGCGGCCAGATCACGTTCATGCCGCGCTGGGACGTGGTGCGCTGGCTCGAGCTCGTGCAGTCGCTGCGCCCCACCTACGGCGGCCTGATCTCGACGATGATGATCGACGTCGGGAACCGGACGGTGCAGTCCCCGGTCACGCTGGACTCGTTCCGGGTCTGCATGTTCGGCGGCTCCCGCACCCCCACCGCCGCGATCGAGCGGCTGGAGAAGGGCACCGGCATCCAGGGCACCGAGATCTACGGCCAGACCGAGCAGAGCGGGCTCGTCGTGACCTACGGGCCCGGCGAGACCCGCCGTCCCGACTCGATGGGCCGGCCGCTCTCGCAGATCGTGCGCACCCGGCTGGTGCCCGTCGATGGCGCCCCCGACCTGGAGCCCGGCGACCCCGGCGTCGGGGAACTGTGGGTGCACGGCGACGCGGTGACGCCGGGGTACTGGCGGCAGGAGGCGCCGGAGAAGTGGGCGGTCGACGACGACGGCCGGACGCTGGTTCCGCACCGGCGACCTGATGTCGCGCGACGCCGACGGCTACCTCTACTACGTCGACCGGATCGACGACATGATCGTCTCCGGCGGCGAGAACGTGTTCCCGCAGATGGTCGAGGAGCACCTGGCCGACCACCCGGACCTCGCCGAGGTCGCGGTGATCGGTACGGCGCACGAGCGGTGGGTGGAGCAGGTGACCGCGGTCGTCGTCCCGAACCGGCCCGGCGTCACCGTCGCCGCCCTCGACCAGTGGTGCGCCGGGCACCCCGACCTGCGCGGGATGCACCGGCCGCGGCGGATCGAGATCGTCGAGGCCCTGCCCCGGACCGGCAGCGGCAAGCTCAACCGACCCGAGCTGCGGAGGCTCTTCCCGTGAGTCGTGACGTGGTGACCTACGAGGTCGTCGACGGCGTCGCCTGGCTGACCATCGACCGCCCGGAGGCGCGCAACGCGCTGAGCAAGGACGTCCGCGACGGGCTGTGGGAGGGCACGCACCGCTTCGTCGCCGACGACAGCCGCCGCCGTCCTCGTGCTCACCGGCTCCGGCGACAAGGCGTTCTGCGCGGGCGGCGACCTCAAGGAGATGGCGGAGAACGCGCTGGAGATCCCGCCGCCGGACTTCCTGCCGCAGTTCGGGCGCAACGTCGTCGTCGAGAAGCCGACGATCGCCGCCGTCAACGGCGTCGCCTACGCGGGCGGGTTCCTGCTCGCCCAGCAGTGCGACCTCGTGGTGGCCGCCGAGCACGCGCGGTTCGCGGTGTCCGAGGTGAAGGTCGGGCGGGGATCGCCGTGGGCGGCGCCGCTGTCGTGGCTGGTCCCGCCGCGGGTGGCGCTGGAGATCCTCCTGACCGGGGACCCGCTCGACGCGCGACCGCGCCCACGAGGTCGGCCTGGTCAACCACGTCGTGCCGGCCGGGCGACCTCCGCGACCGCGCCCAGCAGCTCGCCGCGCGGATCGCCGCCAACGCGCCGCTGTCGGTGCGGGCGGCGAAGCGGACGGCGTACCTGTCGGCCGAGGCGCCGCGCGACGAGGCCTACGAGCGGGCCGAGGAGATCTGGGCGCCGGTGTACCGGTCGGCCGACGCACAGGAGGGACCGGCGGCGTTCCGCGACAAGCGCACGCCGGTCTGGACGGGGAGGTAGAGCGATGCCGGTGTCGATGACGGCGCTGTGCGACGACCTGGCGGCCGAGTCCGCCGAGCTGCGGGCGGTCCTGGCGGGGCTGTCCGAGGCGGAGTGGCAGCAGGACACCCCGGCGGCGGGCTGGACGGTCGCCGACCAGGTCTCCCACCTCGCGTACTTCGACGACGTCGCGCTGCGCTCGGCGACCGACCCGGAGGCGTTCGCCGCGGAGAAGGCGCAGATGGACGCCGAGGGCGGGGTCGACCCGGACACCATCGCGGAACGGTTCCGGGATTTGACCGGGTCGCAGCTGCTGACCTGGTTCGACGAGGCCCGGGGCCGGCTGCTCGAGGGCTTCCGCGGGCTCGACCCCTCGACGCGGGTGCCGTGGTTCGGGCCGGCGATGAGCGCGGCGTCGTCGCTGACCGCGCGGATCATGGAGACGTGGGCGCACGCCCAGGACGTGTACGACACCGTCGGTGCCGTCCACGAGCCGTCGTCGCGGCTGCGGCACGTCGCGCACATCGGGGTCGGGGCTCGGGCGTTCAGCTACCTCGCGCACGGCCGGGAGATGCCGTCGACGCCGGTGCGCGTGGAGCTGACCGCGCCCGACGGGTCGGTGTGGACGTGGGGGCCGGAGGACGCGCCGGACCGGATCAGCGGGCCCGCGCTCGACTTCGCGCTGCTCATCACCCAGCGCCGGCATCGGGACGACCTCGGACTGACCGTCGACGGTGCGGCCGCCCAGGAGTGGGTGGAGATCGGGCAGGCGTTCGCGGGCGAGGCCGGCACGGGCCGCGCGCCGCTGGGCGGTGTGCGGTGAGCCGGCCGACCGTCCCCCCGCACGAGGGGAACCCTCGGTCGGATAGAGCGGCCGAATCCTCCCCTCGCGAGGACGGCGGGTCGGCGAGACCGGTCCGGATCGGGAACTGTTCCGGCTTCTACGGCGACCGGCTGGACGCGGCGCGGGAGATGCTCGACGGCGGCCCGATCGACGTCCTCTGCGGGGACTACCTCGCCGAGCTGACGATGCTCATCCTCGCCAAGGCGCAGGCCAAGGACCCCGACGCCGGGTACGCGAAGACGTTCCTGACGCAGATGCGCGACGTGCTGGCCGACTGCGTCGCCCGCGGCGTCAAGGTCGTCTCCAACGCGGGCGGGCTCAACCCGGCCGGGCTCGCGGCGGCGCTGTCGGAGCTCGGGACCGGCGCGCGGATCGCGTACGTGGAGGGCGACGACCTGCGGGGGTCGCTCGACGCGATCACGCCGCCGGTCGTCGGGAAGCCGGTCTCCGCGAACGCGTACCTCGGCGGCTGGGGCATCGCCGAGGCGCTGGCCGCGGGCGCGGACGTCGTCGTGACCGGGCGGGTGACGGACGCGTCGCTGGTCGTCGGGCCCGCGGCGTGGTGGCACGGGTGGAAGCGCGACGACTGGGACGCGCTGGCGGGCGCCGTCGTCGCGGGCCACGTCATCGAGTGCGGCCCGCAGGCGACGGGCGGCAACTACTCGTTCCTCGACGAGGTCACCGACCGGCGCTACCCCGGCTTCCCGATCGCCGAGGTCGCGGCGGACGGCTCGTCGGTGATCACCAAGCACCCCGGGACGGGCGGGCTGGTCTCGGTCGGCACCGTCACCGCCCAGCTGCTCTACGAGATCGCCGCGCCCGCCTACCTGGGCCCGGACTGCACGACCCACTTCGACTCCGTGGAGCTCTCCGACGACGGCGAGCACCGGGTGCAGATCAGCGGCGTGCGCGGGTCGCCGCCCCCGCCGACGCTCAAGGTCGCCCTCAACGACGCCGGCGGCTACCGGAACTCGATGACCCTGGTGCTGACCGGGCTCGACCTCGAGGCCAAGGCCGCGCACGCCGAGTCGCTGCTGTTCGAGGTCCTCGGCGGGCGGGACCGGTTCGCCGAGGTCGACGTGCGCCTGCTGCGCTTCGACCACCCCGACGCCCCGACGAACGCCGAGGCCACCGCCCACCTGCGCGTCACCGTCAAGGACCCGGACCCGCGCGTGGTCGGCCGGGCGTTCTCCAACGCCACGATGGAGCTGGCCCTCGGCGGCTACGCGGGCTTCCACACGACGACGCCGCCGACCGCGGAGTCGGCGTTCGGCGTCTACCGGCCCGCCGCGGTGCCCCGCGAGGCCGTGACGCAGACCGTGGTGCTGCCGGACGGGGAGCGCCGGGTGGTGGCCGACCCCCCGATGCAAGCGAAGCGTCGACGCTTGCACCCAGTGGCAGGAAATCCGCTTCGTCGATCACTCCGCCGACCGGCCCGACGACGCGCGCCCCGCTCGGCCGGGTCGTCGGCGCGCGCTCCGGGGACAAGGGCGGCGACGCGAACATCGGCGTCTGGACCCGCGACGACGAGGCCTACGCGTGGCTGCGGGAGTTCCTCACCGTCGAGCGGGCCCGCGAGCTCATCGGGCCCGAGGCGGCGGAGCTGGCGATCGAGGTGTACGAGCTGCCCGAACCTGCGGGCCCTCAACGTCGTGGTCCACGGCATCCTCGGCGCCGGGGTGGCCTCGTCCACGCGACCCGACCCGCAGGCCAAGGGCCTCGGCGAGTACCTCCGCAGCCGCGTCGTCGACGTCCCGGATCGCTCCAGGGGCGATTGAGCACCTCGGCCAGTCGACGAGGGGCACGCATCCCGGCCCGGGGGACGGCTCAGACCGGCGAGGTCCGCGACAGCCTTCGCCAGCCGGGGGAGCCCACCGTGCGTGCACCGTCCGGACCGTGTCCTAACGGGAACCGGTACGTACCGGAAGGGGCCAGAGCAACTTCATCGTCACGCACCACTGCTCGTCCGGCGGGTGACATCCGACGGTCCGAGTCAACGAGATCGGCAGCTACTGCACGGCACATGTGTCCGCTGCACGGGCCCACGGCCTTGCGTTGAGGTGCAGTCCAGCGGCAGCTGACGATCATCTCCTCAGTAGTCCACCACGTTGAGCAAAGTAAGATAAGAAGATCGAATCAACGAGTCTCACTCGGCGTGCGTGACGCGCACATAAGTAGCGGACGAGTCGACGACCCTGGGGAGACCTGCGCGTGACGCGTCGGTCCAGTGGCACCCGTGGCGTCCTCCGGCGAAGTGTGTCCGCCACGCGCAGGTTCAGCACGACACGCCACGGCCGGCTCCGGGCACACCGAGAGGTTCGCCTACCGTGCTCCGCTGTGGCCACGAAGCTGACCGAGGACGACCTCACCGAGATCGCCCACGAGGCCATCGTCGCGAAGGATCCCCGCTCCGACGATCGCCGAGCTGGTGGCCGCGGTCGAGGAGGGCCGACTCGCCGACGCGGCGGCCGACACGTCGTACGCGCTCGGCCTCGCCGCGGACCTCGCGGAGAAGGCCCGCGACGGCGACCAGGCCGTCGCGCTCTCCCGGCGGGCCGTCGACGCCGCGCCGAACCCGCGAGGAGCACTCGACCCGAGCGCGCCACGCGGACCTCCTGCTGCGCTTCGGGCACGACGACGAGGGCATGCGCCTGCTCCACGAGCTGCGGCCGCTGCTGACCCGCGACGAGGTCGCCTCGAGCTACGTGATCGATGCGCTCACCGAGAACGGCCGCGCCGAGCTGGCCGTGGAGTGGCTGACGACCGCGGTGACCACCGCCGCCGACATCGTCGAGCGCGCCGAGCCGGACACCGACGCCGCCGACGAGGCCGCGGAGATCGAGTACGTCCTGGCCCGGAGGCGCCGCGCTGTCCGGAGCGATCTCGGGCTGCCGCCCGACGAGCTCGACCTGGCCCTCGACGAGCTCGAGGACGAGGCGGCCGCCGAGATGGTGTTCTGGCCGGAGGCCGCGTTCGACCAGCTCCTCGCCGCCTTCCCCGACCGGGCGGAGGCCCTCGGCTCGACCTGGGACGAGCACCGGGCACAGATCGAGCGGACCCTCCAGGAGGAGGGCTGGCTGCCGGTCGAGATGGCGACCCCGGAGCTCCTGACGGCGACGCTCGCCGACGAGGACGTCGTCGGGGTCCCGCCCGGACCGCTCCTGGAGTGGCCCCCCGGCCGGAACGACCCGTGCTGGTGCGGCTCCCGGGTCAAGTACAAGAAGTGCTGCCTCCCGCGCGCCCGCAGCTGACGCCTCGTCGTCAGGAACGCTCCGGCCGCGGCCCGAGCACCGGCTGACCTCCCCGCCGACAGCGGAACCCGACGTCCCAGGGCCAGTGGCCGCGGTCGTCGCTCCACACGATCTGCAGCGCCCGCAGCGTCGCGCCCCGGAACAGCGACACGGCCGTGGCCAGGTGCGCGTCCGGGTGCGCGAGCTCCACCACCTGCATCTCGCTCCCGTGCGGGCACGTCAGCACCTGGCCCGGGGACAGCCGCTCGCCGTGGTGCACCACGCCGTCGGCGAAGTCGTTCAACAGATCGCCGGCCTCCGGCGCCCGCAGCCCGGTGACCACCAGCTCCGGCAGCCCCCGCAGCGTCAGCCCGACCGTGTAGCCCCACGGCGGGTGCACCCGGTCGCCCTCGACGAACTGGATCGCCCAGCCGTACTCCTCGACCATGCTCGCCATGCGGGCGAGCGCGTCGCCCTTGGTCATGGTCGGGTCGTCGCACATCCAGCACATGATCGTCCTCCGCGTCCCGTTCGAGGCCTTCGTCCTCGACGCGCGCAGCATGCGCCCGACCCCCGACACTCTCGGGCGATGAGATCACCAGCGGAGCGGTTCGACGGCTGGATCGGCGGGGTCGGCACCGCCTCGGGCCTGCGGCTCGTCGTCGGCCACTGGCCCAGCTCGCCCTACGGGCCCTTCACCGACGTGATGCTCGAGCACCCCGACGGCCACCGCGTCCTGCTCGCCCCGACGCAGCAGGTGGCCGACTTCGTCTCCACCACCTACACCTTCGACGAGGTCCGCCTCGTGCCCGTGGACATGCAGGTCGACGGCGCCACCGCCCACCTCGCCGCCGACGACCTCACCGCCACGCTGCACCTCGGCCGCCGCACCCCGCTCGGGCTCCTGCTGCGCGCCGTCCCCACCCGGCTCGCCACCGCCCCGCGCTGGATCGCCACCATCGACGCCGTCGCCCGACGCGTCCTGCCCGGCGTGCGCACCGTCGGCAGCGCCGGGCACGGCCGCACCGAGTACTACGGCGCCCGCGACCTGCACCGCATCACCGACGCCGACGTCCAGCTCGCCGGCGAGACCCAGGGCCGCATGACGGACGTCGACCCGCCCGTCCGCTTCGGCTTCGGGTCGACCCCGACGACGCCGTCGTGGGTCCGGATCACGACGCTGGTCACGACGATCCCTGATCCGCCGGAATCCGCCGGAACCGATCGGACCCGGCGGCCCTCCAAGACATCGAGGAGCCCGACGACACGGGCTCCCGACGCCGGGAGGTCCCATGATCCGTCGCACGTTCGCCTCCGCGCTCGGAGCGGTCGTCCGTGCTCGTCGCGCTGTTCGTGCTCGCCCCACCGGCCCTCGCCGAGCCCCGGCCGATCGGCGGGCCGCACAGCCCCGAGGACGAGGTCGTGCGGACGTTCCCGCGGGCCGACGGCGAGTCGGAACTGCGGTGTGGGAGCCGGTACTTCGGCTTCCGGCGCATCGACTGGTCCGTGGTCTCCGAGGACGCCGTCGCCCGGACGCTGCGGACACCCCGCGCCACGACCTCCGACGAGCGCGGCGACACCTGGACCTACATCGGTGTGCCCGGCGGGGTCGACGTCGTCGTCACCGCGGCCCACGGCGAGGTCGTGACCGCGCGACCCGCAGCGGCCGCATGACCCCGCCTCCGGAGGCTCGCCCGGACCGGGCCCGGCCCGACGGCGTGCCCGTCCCGTCGCGCCCCATCGCGCGGGTGACGCGGTGGATGTCGGCGAGGTCGTCTCCGAGGTCGGGCTGTGGTGGCCCGCCGCGGACGAGGACGGGGTGCGCGAGGCGTCCCGCGCCTGGGCACGGGTCGCGGCCGCGCTCGACCACGCCGGCGACGTGGGCCGGGCCGGCGCCGCGCAGGCCGGCGCGCGGTGGACCGGCGACGCGGCCCGGCGCTTCGCGGGCGCGTGGCAGCAGCACGAGCAGGCCCTGCACGACGACGCGGCCGGCGCCCGCGCGCTGAGCGACGCCCTGGCCCGCTACGCCGACGCCGTCGCCGACGCGAAGCACCGCGTCACCGAGCTCGCGGTCACCGCGGGCGCGACGCTCGTGGCCGGGGTCGGGCTCGCGTGGCTGACGTTCGGCGCGTCGGCCGCCGCGGCCGCGGGGGTGAGCGCGGGGCTGGTGGCGGCGGCGAGCGCGATCGGGGTCGAGCTGTCGGCGACGGCGGCGTCGATCATCGGCGGGCGCGGTCGTCGGGGTCGGGTTCGGCGCGGCGCAGGGCGCCGTGGTCGACATGGCCGTCACGCAGCCGCTGCGGGTGCAGGGGTTCGACGACGGCGGGTGGTCGGCGTCGGAGGTCACGACGTCCGCGCGTCGGCGGCGCGGCGTTCGGCGGCGTGCTCGGCGGGCTCGCGCCGCGTCGCTCCCCGACAGCTGCTCCCGACGCCGTCGCCGGTCCCGGACGAGGTCCGACGACGGGGCCGGCGCAGGTCCCGACGTCCGCGCCCCGGAGCTCGGCGCTCGACGACCTCGCCGAGATCGACGGCCGTGATCAGCGCCGCCCTCGACCCGGCGAACCCCGGCGCCCTCGGCCCGCTCTTCCGCCCCGGCGTGCACGAGACCCCGGCGGCGTCGTTCACGCCCGAGCAGCTCCCCGCGGCCCGGCTGCTCGAGTCGGAGGGCCACAGCGTCCACGCGCGCACCGACCCCGCCGCGCTCGTCCGCTCCTCCCCCGCCGACGGCGGGCGGCTCACCGAGCTCGTGCGCCCCGCGGAGCCGACCAGCGGCGCCGTCGAGCACGCGATCCTCGACGCCAACGGCCGGCTCGCGCCCCGGGGCAGCGGCGACATCGTCATCGACGCCCGCGGCACCGACCTCGACGTCGACACCGCGGGACACGGGCTGGTCGCCGCCATCACGCGCCTGATGACGCAGGGCCACGAGCCGCCCGACTCGATCCGCTTCGTCTTCGACGACCACAGCATCTGGTTCCCCGACCGGCACCGAGGAGGCCCCGCGTGGACGACGGGTTCGGGACGCTGCCGGGCTGAGCTCGACCGCGGCCGCGGCCCGGTTCGACGAGGCCGCGGGGGTCGTCGCCGACGCCGTCGCCGCGCTGCGCGCCACCCTGGGCGCCCTGGGCGACCCGCTCGGCACCGACGAGCAGGGCCGGGCGTTCGCGGCGCGGTACGACCCGCTGGCGGCCGAGGGCCTCTCCGCCCTCGATCAGGAGGCCGGCGGCCTGCGCTCGCTCGGCGACGCGCTGCGGAGTTCCGCCCACGACTACGCGGCCCGGCGACGCCACCGCTCGCCGAGGGCCTCGAACCACCGTGACGTGTCGCGGGACGACCGCGTCCGGTCGACGCGGAGCGGCCGACGAGCGCAGTACCGTCGACGGTGAACACGATCATGGAGAGGCGGCGTCGACGTGCTGCAGATGATCCGGGACGTGGTGGTCGGGACCGTCATCGCCGGGGCCCTCACCGCGCTGGTGCTCGGCCACGGGGTGATCGGGCTGATCCTGCTGGCGCTCGGCGGCACCCTGCTGAGCATGGCCCTGCGCGGGCACCGCTACATGTCGTTCGGCGTCTCGCGCTGACTCGTCCGGAGCCTGCCGGTGTCTCCTCCTTCGTCCCACGAGCTCGCTGCCTTTCTCAGCGAGCAGCTCCGTCCACTCGCGGCGGGGCGGGGTTCGCGGTCACGGCGAGGACCGGACGTCGTCGTCACGAGCGGCACCGACGGTCGGGAGAGCCGGAACGGGACGGCCGCGATCGTCGATGATCACGACGATCCGCGGAGCCCCGACGATCGCGCGGCGACGGCCGCGCGGGTTGTGCTGGGCCACGTGCAGGACGTCATCTCCCGCGAGACCGGCACACCCTGGCCCGGCACCGGGTCCGATCTCCCTCTTCCCGGTGCCGCGGTCGACGGCGGGACCTTGATCGCGTGGTTCGGCGATCGGGAATCGCCGACCTGGCGCTCCGAGGGCCTGCCCGTGTCCGCACAGAGGATCGGTCACCCCCTGTCGCGGGCTACTGCGGTGCCGTCGTCATCCTCACCCGCAATCCGCGCCGTGCAGGAGCGTCATGCCCCCGTCAGCGAGATCGCCACCCCGTCGGCGAGCAGCCGCCCGCGTCGGGTCAGCACCGCGCGCCCGTCGCGCCACGCCGGGCCCGACAGCAGCCCGTCCGCCGCCGCGCGCTCCCCGGCCGCGCGCCCGTCGTCGTCGAGCACCGACACCGCCAGCCCCTCGACGGTCCGCAGCTCCAGCAGCACCTGCTCGACGTGCCGCTCCCCCGGCCCGAGCAGCTCCCGCGCCTCGGCCGGCGACTCCCCCGCCGCCAGCAGCTTCGAGTAGCGCGCCGGGTGCCGGACGTTCCACCAGCGGACCCCGCCGACGTGGGAGTGCGCGCCCGGCCCGGCGCCCCACCAGTCGCCGCCGCACCAGTAGCCGAGGTTGTGCCGGCAGCGCGCCGCGGGCGACGTCGCCCAGTTCGACACCTCGTACCAGTCGAACCCGGCCGCGCCGAGGACGTCGTCGACGATCTCGTAGCGGTCGGCGAGCACGTCGTCGTCGGGCATCGGCAGCTCACCCCGCGCGACCCGACGGGCGAGCGCCGTCCCCGCCTCGACGATCAGCGAGTACGCCGAGACGTGGTCCGCCGCGGAGGCGAGCACCGCGTCGAGCGAGCGACGCAGGTCCGCGTCGGTCTCGGTCGGCGTGCCGTAGATGAGGTCGAGGTTCACGTGCGCGAGCCCGGCCTCCCGGGCGGCCGACGCCACGGACACCGCCGCACCCGGGCGTGTGCCGGCGGTCGAGGACGGCGAGCACGTGGTCGACGTCGGACTGCATGCCCAGCGAGAGCCGGGTGTAGCCGGCGTCGGCGATCGCGGCGAGCAGGGCCGGCGTCGTCGACTCCGGGTTGGCCTCGGTGGTGACCTCCGCACCGGGCGCCAGCCCGAACGACGACCGCACCGCGTCCAGCACCGCGACCAGCCCGTCGGCGCCGAGCAGCGAGGGCGTCCCGCCGCCGAGGAACACCGTGTCGGCCCGCGGCGGCGTGCCGAGCACGCGCGCCGCCAGGTCCAGCTCGCGCCGCAGGCCCTCCAGCCACGAGGCGGGCGAGGCGGGGTCGTCGGCGGACGACGGCGACAGCCCCAGGTCGGCGGCGGTGTAGGTGTTGAAGTCGCAGTAGCCGCAGCGGGTCGCGCAGAACGGCACGTGGACGTAGACGCCGAACGGGCGCGTGCCGAGCCCGTCGAGTGCGGAGGCGGGCAGCACGCCGTCGGCCGGGGCGGGCTCGCCGCCGGGGGGCACGGAGGGCATGCGTCGATTGTGCCCGCGGCACGTGTGCGTGCGTTTCCGTGCTCCGGCACGGGACGCACGCACGAGGCCGCGGAGCGCGAAGCGCCACAGCCGGTGGAATCACGCCCCTCGGCATGGCACTGTTGGTCCCGTGCGTTCCCTGGACCCGATGCTCGTCGGTCGACCCCACGTCGACCTCGCGCGCGTCGCCAGCGCACTGTGCCCGGCCTGCTGAGCAGCGCCGCTGACCGCCCGCACCCGCGGGCACCACCACCACGACCGTCAGCAGGCGTGCGCGTCGCCGCCGGGCGCACGCGCGCGTCCGCTCCCCGGAGGACGCACCACCGATGACCAGCGCTCCGTCCAGCGAAGGCGCCTCGACGCCCGAGGAGTCCTACGCCGAGACCACCCCGCTCGGCCTCCGGGACGTCCCCGACGACACCCCCGTGGTCCCGAAGAAGCCGCGGGCCCGCAAGGGCAAGGCCGAGGGCCAGTGGGCGCTGGGCTACCGCGAGCCGCTCAACAAGAACGAGCAGTCGAAGAAGGACGACCACCCGCTCAACGTCCGGGCGCGCATCGAGAACATCTACGCGCACCGCGGGTTCGACTCGATCGACCCCGCCGACCTGCGCGGACGCTTCCGCTGGATGGGGCTCTACACCCAGCGCGCCCAGGGCATCCCCGGCACCGACACCGGTCACCTCGAGGAGGAGGAGCTCGACGCGCAGCACTTCATGCTGCGGGTGCGGATCGACGGCGGGGCGCTCACGACCGAGCAGCTGCGCGTCATCGGCGAGGTCAGCCAGACCTTCGCGCGCGACACCGCCGACGTCACCGACCGCGAGAACATCCAGCTGCACTGGATCCGCATCGAGGACGTCCCGGAGATCTGGCGCCGCCTCGAGGGCGTGGGCCTGCAGACCACCGAGGCCTGCGGCGACTGCCCGCGCGTCATGCTCGGGTCGCCGGTGGCCGGCATCAGCGCCGACGAGGTCATCGACGGCACGCCTGCGCTGCAGGAGATCGTCGAGCGCTACGTCGGGGACCGTTCGTTCGCGAACCTTCCCCGCAAGTACAAGACCGCGATCTCCGGGCAGCAGGACATCGCGCACGAGGTCAACGACATCGCGTTCGTCGGGGTGGTCCACCCCGAGCACGGCCCGGGCTTCGACCTCCACGTCGGCGGCGGCCTGTCCACCAACCCGAAGCTCGCGGTGCGGCTCGGGGCGTGGGTGGCGCTCGACGAGGTCCCGGAGGTCTGGGCCGCGGTGACCTCGGTGTTCCGCGACTACGGCTACCGGCGGCTCCGCACCCGGGCGCGTCTGAAGTTCCTCATCGCGGACTGGGGTCCCGAGAAGTTCCGGCAGGTCGTCGAGGACGAGTACCTGGGCCGGAAGCTCGTCGACGGCCCGGCCCCCGACCCGATCGCCGGGACCATCGACCACGTCGGGATCCACGACCAGGTCGACGGCCGCAAGTACGTCGGCGTCGCCCCGCCGGCCGGTCGGACCAGCGGTTCCACCCTCGTCGGGGTCGCGAAGGCGGCCGAGGACGCCGGGTCCGCCCGGGTCCGGCTCACGCCGTACCAGAAGATCCTCGTGCTCGACGTCCCCGAGGAGAGGCTCGACTCCCTGACGACCGCCCTGGACCTCCTGGGGCTGCCCGCGCGTCCGAGCGTCTTCCGCCGCGCGACGATGGCCTGCACCGGCATCGAGTTCTGCAAGCTCGCCTTCGTCGACACCAAGGAGCGGGCGCGGACCCTCGTCGAGGACCTCGAGGCGCGCCTCGCCGAGGTCGCCCCGCAGCTCGAGACGCCGATCTCGATCCACCTCAACGGCTGCCCCAACTCCTGCGCGCGGGTGCAGGTCGCCGACATCGGGCTCAAGGGCCAGATCGTCAACGACGCCGAGGGCAACCCGGCCGCCGGGTTCCAGGTCCACCTGGGCGGCGGGCTGGGTCTCGACGCCGGGTTCGGCCGCAAGCTGCGCGGCCACAAGGTGCTCTCCGACGACCTCGGTCCCTACGTCGAGCGGGTCGTGCGGAACTTCGTGGAACACCGCGAGGAGGGCGAGCGCTTCGCCCAGTGGGTCGTGCGCGCCGAGGAGGGCCAGCTGTCGTGAGGTCGTTCCCGGTCCAGTACTGCCCCTACTGCGGTGAGCAGGACCTCCGCCCCCGGGAGGACCCCCACGGGGCGTGGGAGTGCGCGGACTGCCGCAGCACCTTCGTCGTCACCCCCGCGACGACACCCTCAGCGTTGACGGGAGCACGCCAGTGACCAGCACGACAGTGACCAACCCCGAGCGCGACACCCGGCGGGCGGACGCCCTCGCGGCGGCCGAGACCTTCGCGGCCCTCGAGTCCAGCTCCGGTCACCTCGAGCTCACCCAGGAGGTCCTGGCGTGGGCGGCGCGGAACTACGGCGAGAAGCTGATCGTCGCGTCGAACATGCAGGACGCGGTGCTGGTCAAGCTCGGCGCCGAGGCCCGGCCCGGCGTCGACGTGCTGTTCCTCGAGACCGGCTACCACTTCGCCGAGACGCTCGGGACCCGCGACGCCGTCGCGCAGGTCTACGGCGTGAACATCGTCGAGGCCCACCCGGCGCAGACGGTCGCCGAGCAGGACGCGCTGCTCGGCAAGGACCTGTTCGCCACCGACCCCGGCCGGTGCTGCGACCTGCGCAAGGTCGTCCCGCTCAAGGAGACCCTCGCGCACTACGACGCGTGGGTCACCGGCGTGCGTCGCGTGGAGGCCCCGACCCGCGCGAGCACGCCGCTCGTGACGTGGGACGAGCGGCACGGGCTGGTCAAGGTCAACCCGATCGCCCACTGGTCCGACGAGCAGATGGACGCCTACATCGCCGAGCACGCGGTGCTGGTCAACCCGCTGGTCGGTGAGGGCTACCCGTCCATCGGGTGTCAGCCGTGCACCGCGAAGCCGGCCCCGGGCGCCGACCCGCGCAGCGGACGGTGGGCCGGGTTCACGAAGACCGAGTGCGGGCTGCACGGATGAGCGCGGTGATCAACGACGGTTCCCGGACGTCCGGTGTCAGCGGAGGGACTTTCCTGACGTCGTCCGCGGACCAGCTCACCGCCCTCGAGTCCGAGGCGATCCACATCATGCGCGAGGTCGCCGGCGAGTTCGACCGCCCGGTGATCCTCTTCTCCGGCGGCAAGGACTCGATGCTGCTGGTGCACCTGGCACGGAAGGCCTTCTGGCCGGCGCCGGTGCCGTTCCCGGTGCTGCACGTCGACACCGGGCACAACTTCGACGAGGTCATCGCCTTCCGCGACGCGGTCGTCGAGCGCTACGGGCTGACCCTCGAGGTCGCCCGCGTGCAGGACTACATCGACGACGGCCGCCTGTCCGAGCGGGCCGACGGCACCCGCAACCCGCTGCAGACCGCGCCCCTGCTCGACGCGATCGCCGAGCACCGCCACGACGCGGTCTTCGGTGGCGGGCGCCGGGACGAGGAGCGCGCGCGGGCGAAGGAGCGCATCTTCAGCCTGCGCACCGCGTTCGGCGCCTGGGAGCCCTCGCGGCAGCGTCCGGAGCTGTGGAACCTCTACAACGGGCGCCACAAGGCGGGCGAGCACGTGCGCGTGTTCCCGCTGTCGAACTGGACCGAGCTCGACGTCTGGCGCTACATCGCCCGCGAGGGGATCGAGCTGCCCTCGATCTACTACGCGCACACCCGCGACGTGTTCTCCCGCGACGGGATGTGGCTGACCAGCGGGCCGTGGGGCGGACCGCGTGACGGCGAGGCCGTCGTCACGAAGACGGTCCGCTACCGCACCGTCGGGGACGGGTCGTGCACCGGCGCCGTCGAGTCGGGCGCCACGACGCTGGACGAGGTGCTCGACGAGGTCCGCGAGTCCCGGCTGACCGAGCGCGGCGCGACGCGCGCGGACGACCGGCTCTCCGAGGCCGCCATGGAAGATCGCAAGAAGGAAGGCTATTTCTGATGGCGACTGATCTTCTGCGACTGGCGACGGCGGGCTCGGTGGACGACGGCAAGTCCACGCTCGTCGGGCGGCTGCTCTACGACACCAAGTCGGTGCTGGCCGACCAGATGGAGGCGGTGGAGCGCGCCACGCAGGGCGGCGGCGACCCCGACCTGTCGTTGCTGGTCGACGGCCTGCGCTCCGAGCGCGAGCAGGGCATCACGATCGACGTCGCCTACCGCTACTTCGCGACGCCGAACCGCTCGTTCGTCCTCGCCGACACCCCCGGCCACGTCCAGTACACCCGCAACACCGTCACCGGCGCCTCCACCGCGCAGCTCGCCGTGCTCCTGGTCGACGCGCGCCACGGCGTCGTCGAGCAGACCCGCCGGCACGCCGCGGTGATGTCGCTGCTGCGGGTGCCGCGCCTCGTGCTCGCCGTCAACAAGATCGACCTGGTCGACTACGACGAGAGCACGTTCCTCACCATCGCCAAGGAGTTCCACGAGATCGCGGAGGTCCTCGGGTACGGCGACGACGCCGTCGTCGCGATCCCGGTCTCGGCGAAGGTCGGCGACAACGTCGTCCTGCTCTCGGACCGCACGCCCTGGTACGACGGCCCGACGCTGCTCGAGCACCTCGAGACCGTCCCCGTCGACGGTCCCGACGCCGGGGCGCCGTTCCGGTTCCCGGTGCAGACCGTGATCCGGCCGCGGACCGCCGAGTACCCCGACTACCGCGGCTACGCGGGCCTGGTGTCGGCGGGCACCGTCCGCGTCGGGGACCCCGTCGTCGTGCTGCCCGACGGCCAGCGCACGACGATCGAGGGCATCGACCGCTTCGAGGGTGACCAGACCGAGGCGGGCGCGGGCGAGAGCGTCGTGCTGCGCCTCGCCGACGACCTCGGGGTCGCCCGCGGCGCGGTGATCGCCGCCGCCGACGACGCGCCGGAGCCGGTCACCGAGTTCGAGGCCACCCTCGCGTGGCTGCACGAGAAGCCGCTGGTCCCCGGGCGCCGCCTGCTGGTCAAGCACGGGACCCACACCGTCCAGGCGATGATCACGTCGGTGGTCGACCGGCTCGACGTGCAGACCCTGGAGCGCGAGCCCGACCCGGACGGCCTGGCCATCAACGACATCGGCCACGTCGCGATCACCGTCGCCGAGCCGCTGCCGCTCGACGACTACGAGCGCGTGGCGGCCACCGGCGCGTTCCTCGTCATCGACCCGCAGGCCGGGGACACGCTGGCGGCGGGCATGAGGTGCGCTCCGCGCTCGTGAGCAGAAAGTGCTGGTATAGCCGCAATTTCTGCTCACGAGCCGAAGGCACCCAGCGCGTCCACCACCTCCGCCATCGACCCGACGTGCAGGTCCGGCGTCGTGATCCCGGGCGCGGCCGGCGTCGCCCCCGAACCGGCGCGCCCCTGCCGCCGCTCCACCCAGCACGTCGCCAGGCCGAGCCGGTGGGCGGCGCCGATGTCGTGGTACTGGCTCTGGGCCACGTGCAGGACCTCGCCGCGTCCGATGCCGACCGCCGCCAGGCGCGCCAGCGCCGCCTCGAACATCCGCGCGTCGGGCTTGTTGACCCCGACCTGGTCGACGGTGACGCCGTCCGCGAACGGGTGCCCGAGCGTCGCCGCCATCGCGTCCAGCGCCGGCCGGTCGGCGTTGGTCACCGCGACCAGCCGGTACCGCTCCCCCAGCGCCCGCAGCGCCTCGACGGCGTCCGGAAACGCGGGCCAGGAACCGATCGAGCGCCGCAACGGCGAGGGCCCCGGGCCCCCGTCGAGACCCGGGATCCCGAGGTCGACGGCGAGCCGCACCGAGATCGGGTCGAGCATCGCGGTGAACGGCATCTCCGGGGTGAGCTCCTGCTGGATGCCCTCGGCGGCGCCGAACGCCGCCAGCACCGCCTCGTCGTCGGGACCCCCGGGCGCCACCGCGCGGACGCCGCGCAGGATCCCGGTCTCGAAGTCGATCAGGGTGCCGACGACGTCGAACGTCAGCGCCCGGATGCCGTGCAGGCTCATCGTCGTCCTCCAGTAAACCGGTCGGTCTAGTACCTGGAGCCAACACGGCCTCGACCGCTGGTGTCAACCCACCGGTCGGTATACCGTGATGGGCATGACGACACCGGCCGGACGCGTGCTGCTCGAGCGTGCGTCGGAGCTCTTCTACGCCGACGGGATCACTGCGGTGGGGGTCGCGGGCATCGCCGAGGCGGCCGGGGTCACGAAGAAGACGCTCTACGACTGCTTCGGCTCGAAGGCCACGCTCGTCGCGGCCTACCTGCAGCGCCGGCACGACCTGTGGTGGTCCCACCTGCAGGAACGGCTCGCGGAGGACCCGTCGGTGCTCACGCTCTTCGACGCGTATCTCGCGCACCCGTGGTTCGACACCGACCGGGGCTGCGCCTTCCAGCGCGCCGCGGCCGAGCTGCCCGACGACCACCCCGGGCGGGCGGTGATCCGGGCGCACAAGGAGGCGGTGCGGGCGGAGATCGCGCGCCTCGTCGGCGACCCGACGCTCGCCGACCACCTGTTCCTGCTGCTCGAGGGCGCCGTGGCCCGGCGGGGATTCGAGGGCACGACGGCGGGTCTGGAGTCGGCGCGGGAGGTGGCCGCCGCACTGGTGCGCTGACGCGCCGGTGAGCAGAAAGTGCGGCCATCGCCGCACTTTCTGCTCACGAGCGACGGAGTCGCACCTACGTGACCTCGTTCAGCTTCCCGGTCGCCACGTCGAAGACGAAGCCGCGCACCGAGGACTTGTTCTTGACGAACGGGCTGTCGGTGATGCGCTTGATCGAGTCGCGGACGTCGCCCTCGAGGTCTCCGAACGCGTTCGCGTTCCACGACGGGCGCTGGCCGGCCTCCTTCTCGAGGATGTCGGCGAACTGCTCGTCGGTGAAGGTCAGCATGCCGCAGTCGGTGTGGTGGATCAGCACGATCTCCTCGGTGCCGAGGAGGTGCTGGCTGATCGCGAGCGAGCGGATGGTGTCGTCGGCGACGATGCCGCCGGCGTTGCGGATGACGTGGGAGTCACCCTCGCTCAGGCCCAGGACGCCGTAGACGTTGATGCGGGCGTCCATGCAGGCGACGACCGCGGTCTTGCGGGCGGGCGGCAGCGGCAGCGGGCCGGAGAAGCCGGCGGCGTAGCTCTCGTTGTTCTGCAGGTAATCGTCGGTGACCGACACGGGTCGTCCTTCCGGGACGTTCGGAGCTCGGGTCGAGGGGTCGCAGCACGGACCGGCCGCGGAGACTCGCGGGGACGCCGTCAGCAGAGCGACGACGGAGTGGGCGCGCGGGCTCACACGGCCCGGCGACACCACTGATCGAACTCCTGGACGCGGCGGCTCGGCCAGAAGGCATCGAGTCCGCCGGCGCGCATGCGCATGATTCGACCGCACTCGGCCGGACGGGCGCAAGGCGGCCGGCGTCCAGGGCCCTCGTCGGGGTCGCCCTCGTCGCTTCCGCGTCCGGACCCCTCCCCGCGCCCGGCGTGACCTGATGGGATCAGGGCGATGAGCACCGCGACCCCGACCTCCCCCGCCGCGCTGGGCTCCCCCGCGGTCACCGCCCTGCTCGCCGAGATCGGCGCGGGCGCGGCCGAGCGCGAGCTCCGGGACGAGAGCCCGTTCGCGCAGGTGGCGGCCGTCGCGCGGGCCGGACTCGGGGCGCTGTCGCTGCCGGTGGCCGAGGGCGGGCAGGGCGCCTCGATCCGGGAGGTGCTCGCGTTCGTCACGGACCTGGCCGAGGCCGACCCCGTCGTCGCGCACGTCCTGCGCACCCACTACAGCCAGGTGCTCGCCTTCCTGCGCCTGCCCGACCCCGACGTGCGCCGCCGCTGGCTCGACGAGGTGCGCGCCGGGAAGGTCTTCGGCAACGCGATCAGCGAGACCGGTGCGGTGACGGCGGGCTCGCACGACTTCACCACCCGGCTCGACGAGGTGGACGGCCGCCTCGTGCTGAACGGCACGAAGTACTACAGCACCGGGACGATGTACTCGGACTGGATCGCGGTGGTGGCCCGCGTCGAGGGCGACCGGTTGGCGACGGTGCTCGTGCCGCGCGACCGGGAGGGCGTCGACGTGGTCGACGACTGGGACGGGATGGGCCAGCGGCGGACCGGCACCGGCACGACGTCGTTCTCCGACGTCGTCGTGGCCCCCGACGAGGTCCTCGGCGTCCGGGACCGACTGACGCCGCGCCCGGCCGGCGACGTGCCGTTCCTGCAGCTCTACCTGCACGCGGTGATCGCCGGGATCCTGCGCAGCGTCGTCGCCGACGCCGCCGAGCTCGTCCGCAGCCGGTCCCGGACCTTCGACCACGCCCCGGCCCCGCGCCCGGTCGACGACCCGATCCTGCAGGAGACCGTCGGGCGGCTCGCGGCGACGGCGTGGATCGCGGGGTCGGCGGTGTCGACGGCGGCCGATGCGGTCGAGGCCGCGGAGGCGGCGGTCCGGGCCGGGGAGCCGACCGAGGACGTGGGCCGGACGGCGTCGATCGCGATCTGCGCGGTGAAGGTGCACCTCGACCGGGTGGCGACCGACGCGGCGACGGCGCTGTTCGACGTCGGCGGCGCCTCGGCCTCCGGGCGGGCCCGCAACCTCGACCGGCACTGGCGCAACATCCGCACGATCACCCTGCACAACCCGGCGTCGTACAAGGCGACTGCGCTCGGGCGGCTCCACGTCAGCGGCGACCCGTTGCCGACGAACGGCTACTTCTAGGTGGGCTGCTCGCAGCGCACCTACCGATGGAACGTCTCGCCGTCCGGGTGTGTTGTAGGGATTACCGACATCAGGGAGGACCACACGATGGCCACTGAGACCGCCATCCTCGCGGGCGGGTGCTTCTGGGGCGCCCAGGAGCTGCTGCGCAAGCGCCCCGGGGTGATCTCGACGCGCGTCGGCTACTCCGGCGGCGACGTCCCCAACGCGACCTACCGCAACCACGGCGACCACGCCGAGGCCGTCGAGGTCGTCTTCGACCCCGAGAAGATCTCGTTCCGCGAGATCCTGGAGTTCTTCTTCCAGATCCACGACCCGTCGACGAAGAACCGCCAGGGCAACGACGTGGGCCGCAGCTACCGGTCCGCGATCTACTACACCTCCGACGAGCAGCGCCGCGTCGCCGAGGACACCATCGCCGACGTCGACGCCTCCGGCATCTGGCCGGGCAAGGTCGTCACCGAGGTGGCGCCGGCCGGCGACTTCTGGGAGGCCGAGCCCGAGCACCAGGACTACCTGCAGCGGATCCCCTACGGCTACACGTGCCACTTCGTGCGGCCGGGCTGGGTGCTCCCGAAGCGGGCCACGCAGGACGCCTGACGCGGCCCGACTCACGCTGCCCAGACCTCCGCGAGCAGCTCGTGGCGGCGCACCCGGTCGGCGTGGTCGGTGGTGATGGTCGTGACCAGCAGCTCGTCGGCCCCCGTGGGCCCCGTCCGCCGGCGCCATGTATCGGGTGCCGACGCCACCCGTGCGCGCGGACCGTTCGGTCCTCGGCCACTTCCGTCACACGGAAAACGATCATGGCGTCGGGTCGGGCCCGGCCGACCAGATCTGCGAGCGAGTTCAGCGCGGCGGCCCGATCCCGCCACAGCTCGCGCCACTGAACAGATCATCGGCCGGGGTGGCCCCGACCCGCAGCCGCGCTTCCTCGACCTCGACGTCCGGCCCCGCCGTGACCGTCGTGATCATCTCCGGGGGGTCGGAACCGGCGCAGGGGATTACCCGGCCATGCCGGTGTCACCACGGTGCGTCCGTCGCGAGTCCGAGCGCGGCTCGACTGTGCCCGCCTTCACGCCCGCGCGGCCGGTCCGACGTGGTTACGGTGGTGACGTGATCCGGGCGCGGCAGGCGGGGCGAGCGCGGTCGTGCACGCTCACCGTGCTGCTGACCGGCCGCCGCTGGCTCGACGGCGTGGGTTCCCCGCCCGGGCAGTAGTCCCTCCGGATCCGGGACGGACGACGCCGTCCCGGATCACCATGTCGGCACGGACGACGCGCCGCGCATCGCGGTGAGGAGGGACGACGGTGGAGGCGACTCCGGAGCACGGCGGCACGGGGACGGGCCTGCTCGAGCTGCAGGACGCCCTCGACGAGCCGGTGCGCGCCGCACTCGACGGGCCGCACCGCCACCTCGCGGCCCGCCACGGCCGCGCGGTGCGCTACCACCCCGACGTCGGCCCGTTCCTCGCGCCGCCGCGCGACGCGGCCGAGTGGGACGACGCCGCGGTGCTGGCCGGGCCGGGCGGAGTCGTCGTCGTGCGCTCCCCGGAGCCCCTGACGCCCGCCGCCGGACTGGGAGATCGCCCGCCACCTCCCCGGGGTCCAGATGGTCCTCCCCGAGGACGTGCCCACGCCCGGGGACCCGACGCTGGTCGCGCTGACCGACGGCGACGTCGACGCCATGCTCGCCCTCGTCGGGCGCACGAGGCCCGGGCCGTTCGCGCGCCGCACCCACGAGCTGGGCACCTACCTGGGCGTCCGCGACGACCTCCTCGGCCTCGTCGCCATGGCCGGCGAGCGGATGCGCGTGCCCGGCGCCACCGAGATCAGCGCCGTGTGCACCGACCCCGCCGTCCGGGGGCGCGGGCTCGCGACCCGCCTCGTCCTCACCCTCGCCGCGGGCATCCGCGCCCGCGGCGAGCTGCCGTTCCTGCACGCCTCCGCCGACAACACCACCGCGATCCGGCTCTACGAGGAGCTCGGCTTCACCCTGCGGGCGCGCCCGGAGTTCGTCGCGGTGCAGGCCCCGTCCGCCCCGCCCTCCGAGGAGGCCCGCTCGTGAGCACGGCACCGTTCCACCTGGCCATCGCCCTGGACGGCACCGGCTGGCACCCCGCGTCGTGGCGCGAGCCCGGCGCCCGGGCCGCCGACCAGTTCGGCGCCGCGTTCTGGGTCGACCAGGTCCGCGAGGCCGAGAACGGGCTCGCGACGTTCGTGACGATCGAGGACGGGTTCACCGCCACCCGCTCCCCCCGCGACGAGGGCCGCACCGACCGCGCGCAGGGCCGCCTCGACGCCACCCTGGTCGCGCAACGCGTCGGCCCGGCGACCGAGCACATCGGGGTCGTCCCGACGGTCGTCGCCACCCACACCGAGCCGTTCCACGTCTCCACCCAGATCGCGACGCTGGACTGGGTCACCTCCGGGCGCGCCGGCCAGCGGGTCAAGGTCTCCTCCGACCCGGCCGAGTACGCCCTCTTCGGGCGCCGCGACCCGGACGCCGAGGACCGCGGGTCGCTGTTCGACGAGGCCGCCGACCACATCGAGGTGCAGCGCCGGCTCTGGGACTCCTGGGAGGACGACGCCGAGATCCGCGACGTCGCGACCGGGCGCTTCGTCGACCGCGAGAAGCTGCACTACGTCGACTTCGTCGGCTCGCACTTCGCCGTCCGCGGCCCCTCGATCACGCCGCGCCCGCCGCAGGGCCAGCCGCCGGTGACCGTGCTCGCCCACGTCGACCGCGCCTACCAGCTCGCCGCGCGCGCGGCCGACGTCGTGTTCACGACGCCGGACGGCGCCGGTCGCGACGGTCCCACCGGCGACGCCGCGCGCACCCTCGCCGACGCCCGCGCCGCCGAGGCCGCGGTCGGCCGTCAGGGCGACCCGCTGCTCGTCGTCGGGGACCTGCTCGTGGTCCTCGACGACGACACCGCCTCGGCACGCGCCCAGCTCGCCCGCCTCGACGGGATCGCGCCGCTGCAGACCGACGCCGCGGTGCTGGCCGGGACGGTCGCCGAGGTCGCGGACACCCTCGAGTCGTGGGCCGCGGCCGGGCTCGCGGGAGCGCGGCTGCGCCCCGCCGTCGCCGCGTCCGACCTGCCGCGCATCACCCGCGAGCTGGCCCCCGAGCTCGCCCGCCGTGGCCTGACCCGCAGTGCCTGGGGCGAGCCCGGCTCGCTGCGCGACCTGCTCGGACTCCCCCACCCCGCCGACCGCTACGCGCACGCGTGAGAGAGGGCTGACGATGAGCGACAAGCCCCGCAAGCAGATCCACCTCGCCGCGCACTTCCCCGGCGTCAACAACACGACCGTCTGGGGTGACCCGGCGTCGGGGAGCCACATCGCGTTCTCCTCGTTCCGCCACTTCGCGCAGACCGCCGAGCGCGCCAAGTTCGACTTCCTCTTCCTCGCCGAGGGCCTGCGCCTGCGCGAGCAGGCCGGGAAGATTTACGACCTCGACGTCATGGGCCGTCCCGACAACGTCTCGATCCTCATGGCCATGGCCGCGGTGACCGACCGGATCGGCCTCGCCGGCACCGTCAACTCGACGTTCAACGAGCCCCTCGACGTGGCCCGCAAGCTCGCCTCGCTCGACCACCTCTCCGGCGGGCGCGCCGCGTGGAACGTGGTCACGAGCTGGGACGAGTTCACCGGCGAGAACTTCCGCCGCGGCGGCTACCTGCCCAAGGACAAGCGCTACCTGCGCGCCCAGGAGATGCTCTCGACCGCGCAGACGCTGTGGGACTCGTGGGACTCCGACGGCATCGTCGCCGACCCGGCGTCCGGGGAGTTCCTGCGCCGGCCCGACGAGGGCGCCTTCGACATCCACAGCGACCAGTTCGACATCACCGGGCGCTTCCCGCTGCCGCGCAGCCCGCAGGGGCGCCCGGTGATCATCCAGGCCGGCGACTCGGAGGAGGGCCGCGAGTTCGCGGCGGCGTCCGCGGACGCGATCTTCACCCGGCACGCCGAGTTCACCGCCGGCCAGGAGTTCTACGCCGACGTCAAGGCGCGTCTGGCGAGGTTCGGCCGCCGCCACGAGGACCTCAAGATCCTGCCGGCGGCGACGTTCGTCCTGGGCGACACCGAGTCCGAGGCCGCGGAGAACGCCCGGCAGGTGCAGTACCAGCAGGTCGGCCCGCAGACGGCGATCGCGTTCGCCGAGCAGGTGTGGAACCTCGACCTCTCCGACGTCGACCCCGACGGGCCGGTGCCGAGCTTCGACCCGAAGACCGAGGACGACGTCGACTCGGGCGGCCACATCTCCAAGGGCCGTGCGAGCGTGCGGATGTACCGCGACCCGGTCGCGACGGCACGGGAGTGGCGGGAGCTCGGCGAGGCCGAGAACCTCTCGCTGCGCGAGGTCGTGATCCGCAAGAACGGGCGGCACACGTTCGTCGGGACCCCGCAGCGCGTCGCGGACACGATCGACGACTTCGTGCAGCACGACGCCTCCGACGGGTTCGTCCTGGTCCCGCACATCACGCCGGGCGGGCTGGACGTGTTCGCCGACCAGGTCGTCCCGCTGCTGCAGGAGAAGGGCTCCTTCCGCACCGAGTACACGGGCACGACGCTGCGGGAGCACCTGGGGCTCGCGCCGCTGCGCTCGGACGCGCTGTCGCAGTCGTGACCCGACGATGACCGCCCCCGATCGGCGTGCTGCCGACTCGCTGCTCGCCCTCGTCGGCGGCACCCCGCTCGTCCGGCTCGCCCGGTCGGCGCCCGCGGCCGAGGTCCACGCGAAGCTCGAGTACCTCAACCCGGGCGGCTCGGTGAAGGACCGGGCGGCGCTGGCGATGGTGCTCGACGCCGAGGAGTCCGGGGCGCTGCGCCCGGGCGGGACGATCGTCGAGGGCACCTCGGGCAACACCGGGCTCGGGCTCGCCCAGGTCGCGGCGGCGCGGGGGTACTCGCTCGCTCTTCGTGCTGCCCGACAAGACCGCGGTGGAGAAGCTCGACGCCCTGCGCGCGTACGGCGCCGAGATCGTCCTGACGTCGTCGGCGCTCCCCCGCGAGCACCCCGACCACGTCATCGCCTACGCGACCCGACTGGCGAAGGAGACCGACGGCGGCTGGCTCGCCGACCAGTACGGCAACCCCGCGAACCCCGACGTGCACCGCCGCACCACCGGCCCCGAGATCTGGGAGGCGACCGGCGGGCGGATCACCCACCTCGTCTCGACGATCGGGACCGGCGGGACGATCACCGGGACGGGTCAGTACCTGCACGAGGTGTCGGACGGGCGGGTCCAGGTCGTCGGCGCCGACCCGGTGACCAGCGCGTACGGCGGCGGGGACGGGTCGCCGTTCGCCGTCGAGGCGGCCGGGCACTACATCCACCCCGAGACCGCGACCGACGTGTTCCCCGACGTCTACCGGCGCGACGTCATCGACCGGTTCCTGACGATCGGTGACCGCGAGTCGGTCCTCACGGCTCGCGCGCTGGCGCCGGACCGAGGGGCTGCTGGTCGGCGGCTCGTCCGGGACGGCGGCGGCCGCGGCGCTGCGGGTGGCGCACGAGGCGGGACCGGACGCCGTCGTCGTCGCGATCCTCCCCGACTCCGGGCGCGCCTACCTCTCGAAGTACCACTCCGACACGTGGGTGCGCCGGCAGGGTTTCCTCGACGACGACCGCGACGGGACGCTGGCGTCGCTGGTGTCCCGGGTGGTGAGCGTGCCCGCGGGGACGTCGGTGGGCGAGGCTCGGACGGTGCTGGAGTCGTCGGAGCAGCCGGCGCTGCCGGTGGTGCTCGCGGGGCGGGGCGACCGGTTCGCGCCGGCTGCGGGTGAGGTGCTGGGGCTGCTGTCGGCTGCCGATCTCGCCGGGCCGGTGGACGCCGCGGTGCCGCTGCCGGCGATCGCCGCCGGTGGGGATCGGCAGCGGCGAGACCGCGGCCGAGGCGCTGGCGCGGCTGGGTCCCGACGTCGAGGCGGTGCACCTCGTGCGCGACGGCCGGCTGGCCGGCGTGGTGTCCGTCGACGCACTGCGTCACCCAGCGACGGTGATCCGCGGCTCCACGCCTCCTGCCGGGAACCAGGTCCTGAGGACCCGGTTCTCGGCCAGTCGTCGCGGCCCCGCAGACCGAGTGGGCTCCCACGGCTCCTGCCGCAGCCCCCGAGTCCACCCGGCGGCCGGGTAGGGACAACCCCCGGCCGATCCGGCGGGTCGTCCCCGCGCGGCTCGGGGGTGCGCACGATCGTTGCGTCGCGCTGATCGCGACAGGCTTCTCCCAACGCCGAGCGGGCCGGACCGAGGCCCCCGGAACACCACCGAGGAGCCCCCGATGACGACCTTCGACCCCCGCACCGTGCGTCCCACCCACCCCGGCCGGTCCCCCGCCGCCCAGCAGTTCGGCGCCCCGACCTTCCCCGGCCAGCAGTTCCCCGGCCCCGTCCCGCCGCCGCCGTCGCGGCCCTCCCGCAAGCGCCCGCTCGCCGCGAAGATCGTCGCCGGGCTCGTCGCCGCCGGCCTCGTCGTCGGTGGGGCCGGCGCCTGGATGGCGTTCTCCGGCTCGTCGGCCGAGGCCGCGGTGCAGTCCACGTCGTTCGCCGGCGCCGACCCCACGACGTCGCCGTTCGGCACCGACGCCCCGCAGGTCGCCGCCGTCGCCGCGACCGGCCCCCAGGCGGGCGACACCGCCGGCCTCTTCGCCGCCACCACCCCGCCCTCGTGCAACACCGCCGACTACCTCGGCCAGCTGCAGGCGGACCCGGCCAAGCTCGCCGCCTTCGGCGGGGTCTACGGGCTCGGCGCCGGCGACGTGCCCGCGTTCGTCAACAGCCTCTCGCCGGTCGTGCTGCGGGCGAACACGTCCGTCACCGACCACCCGTTCCGGGACGGGGCGTTCGTCGAGCAGCCCGCCATCCTCGCCGCCGGCACCGCGGTGCTGGTCAACAGCTACGGCGAGCCCACCGTGAAGTGCTTCAACGGCAACCCGCTGACCGGCGGCGCCCCGCTCGCCGACGCCATCTCGGTCGTCCCGACCGACCAGGTGATCTCGGACTTCCGCTTCACCTCGATCGACAACAGCCGCGTCGTGGTCATCCCGGGCAAGCCCGACCCGAAGCCGCACAAGGGCCACAACCCGGACCCGTTCCTGCAGGCCAAGGCCGACGCCGCCAAGCAGCTCGCCCAGAACGACCGGGCGGCCGCCACCACTGCCCGCGCCGACGCCACCACGGCCGCCGCCGCACAGACCGCCGCCCAGGCCGGCCTCACGCAGGCGAACAGCGCGCTCGCCAAGGCCCAGCAGGCCATCGCGACGGCGTCCCTCACCTTCCCGCCCAACCCGGCCCTGGTCGCCCAGGCCCAGCAGGCCCTGGTCCAGGCGCAGGCCGCCCAGGCGAAGGCCGCGCAGAACCTCGCCCAGGCCACCAAGAACGCCCAGGCCGCCGACAAGTAGGCCAAGGACCTCGAGGACAAGGCCACCGCCGACGAGCAGGCCGCCGCGAAGGCCAAGCAGGAGGCCGACGACTCCAAGCACCCCCACCAGGAAGGACGAAAGGACCCGGGCAAGGCCAAGGTCGACGACCCGGCGGCGGCCACCGGCACCGAGGGCCAGAAGACCGGGACCGCGGGCACGGGCCCGGCCACGGTCCAGAAGCCCGGCACGGTCACCCCGGTGTGCACCGACGTCGTCGCCGACGCGGCGGTCGCCCCGAAGTGCCCGATCACCGGCTCGGCCGACACCGCGACCGGCACCACGCCGGCGACCGGTACCGGCACGACGAGCACGGGCGGCACGAAGACCTCGACCGGCACCACGTCGACGGGCACCGGCCCGGCTCCGGCTCGTCGACAGCTCCTCGGCTCCTCGAGCTCCTCGACCTCGGGCTCGGGCTCGCAGAGCCCCGCGAAGGGAGGCTCCGAGAAGTGACCTGACACCGACCCCGGTGCCCGGCCCACCACGGTGGGCCGGGCACCGGCTCGTCCGGGGTAGGGAGAACCCCCGCTGGCACCGGCGGGTTCTTCCCGCCCCGCTCGGGGGTGCACACGATCGTTCCGCGACCCCGGTCGCGACAGGCTTCTCCCATCACCAAGACGGGGTCACCGAGGCCCCCGGGACATACCGAGGAGCCCCCGATGACCGCCTTCGACCCCCGCACCGTCCAGCCCACCCACCCCCACCACGCCGGTCAGTCGTTCTCCGCCCAGCAGCTCGGTGCCCCGACCCCGGGCCGGCAGTACCCCGGCCCCGTCCGGTCGCCGCGCCGCCCGCTCGCCGTGAAGATCGTGGGCGGGCTCGTCGCCGTCGGGCTCTTCGCCGGCGGTGCCGGCGCCTGGCTGGCCTTCTCCGGCGGGTCCGCCGAGGCCGCGATCCAGACCACCTCGTTCGCCGGGGCCAACCCGACCACCAGCCCGTTCGGCACCGACGCCCCGAAGGTCGCCGCCGTCGCCGCCACCGGCCCCCGGGCCGGCGACACCGCCGGCCTCTACGCCGCGACCACGCCCCCGGCCTGCACCACCGCCGACTTCCTCGCCCAGCTGCAGGCCGACCCGGCCAAGCTCGCCGCGTTCGGCGGGGTCTACGACCTCGGCGCCGCCGACGTGCCCGCCTTCGTCAACAGCCTCGCGCCGGTCGTGCTCCGCGCCAACACCTCGGTCACCGACCACCCCTTCGTCGACGGGGCCTTCGTCCCGCAGCCCGCGGTGCTCGCGGCCGGCACCGCGGTGCTGGTCAACAGCTACGGCGAGCCCACCGTCAAGTGCTACAACGGCAACCCGCTCACGGCCGGCGCCGTCGCCGCCGACGCGGTCACGATCACCCCGACCGCCCAGGTCATCACCCAGTACAGCTTCACCACGATCGACAACAGCCGCGTGGTCGTCATTCCCGGCAAGCCGGACCCGAAGCCGCACCCCGGCCCCAACCCGGACCCGTTCCTGGCGGCCAAGGCGGACGCCGCCGAGAAGCTCGCCCAGAACGCCCGCACCGACGCCACCACCGCCCGCGCCGACGCCACGACGGCCGCCGACCGCCCAGACGGCGCCCAGGCCAACCTCGACGCGGCCGACGTCGCGGTCCAGCAGGCCAAGGCGAAGCTCGACTCGATCAACCCCCAGCTCGACCCCGTCGGGTTCGCGCAGGCCCAGGACGCCGCGATCCGGGCCGCCGTCGCCCGGCAGAACCTGGCCGGAATCCTCCAGACGGCGAAGGACCAGGCGGCCGCCGCCGCCACGAAGGCCAAGGACCTCGAGGACAAGGCCACCGCCGACGAGCAGGCCGCCGCGAAGGCCAAGCAGGACGCCGAGGACTCCGGGCGCCCCCACCAGAAGCAGGACGAGGACCAGGGCCCGGCCACGAAGGTCGACGACCCGGCCGCGGCCACCGGCCAGGGCGAGACGGACCCTGCCAAGGTCGTGACGGACCCGGCCACGGCCGGGACGGACCCGGCGAAGGCCCAGCCCGCCACGGTCGCCCAGCCCTGCCCCGTCGTCGTCGCCGACACCACGACCCTCCCGGCGGGCTGCAAGCTCCCGACCGGCTCCGCCGACTCCGCCCCGAAGGCGCGCGGCCACGCAAGACCACCGCGACCAGCGGCAAGACTCGACGACCTCCTCGAGCAGGACTCCGGCAGCACGTCGAAGGACTCCGGCTCCTCGACCGGCAGCTCCTCCTCGAAGAGCAGCGCGAAGGGAGGCTCCGACCAGTGATCTGACCCCCACGACGAACGCCCGGCCCCTCAGCAAGGGTCGGGCGTTCGTCATGTGCGCTACGCCGAGGCCCACCGCCGCCGGTACGCCAGCGGCGACACCCCGAGGGTCGCGCCGAGGTGGGCGCGCAGCGACGACGCGCTGCCCAGCCCGGCCGCGGCCGCCACCCGGTCCACCGGCAGCGTCGTCGTCTCCAGCAGGTGCCGGGCGTGCGCCAGGCGCTGGGCCAGCAGCCACGCCGCCGGCGACCGGCCGGTCTCGGCCCGGAACCGCCGGGTGAAGGTGCGGACGCTCATCGCGCACACCGTGGCGAGGTCCGCGACGACGATCGGCTCGGCCAGGTGCTCCAGCGCCCAGGCCCGCGCCGCCGCGGTGCCGCCCCTGGCCCCGTCGTCGGGCACCGGCGCGGCGATGAACTGGGCCTGCCCGCCGTCGCGCCACGGGGCGACGACCGAGTAGCGCGCGACGGCGTTCGCGACCTCGCTCCCGTGGTCGCGGCGCAGCACGTGCAGGCACAGGTCGATGCCCGCGGCGAGGCCGGCCGAGGTCAGCAGGTCGCCCTCGTCGACGAAGAGGACGTCCTCGTCGAGCTCGACGGCCGGGAAGAGCCGGCGGAAATCGGCGGCGCGGGCCCAGTGCGTCGTCGCGCGGCGCCCGTCGAGGCGCCCGGCGGCGGCGAGCACGAACGCCCCGGTGCAGATCGACATCCACCGCGCGCCCGCCGGGACGAGCGCGAGGGCCTCGGCGACGGCGGGCGGCAGGACGCCGTCGCGGCGCACCGGGACGCAGTGGGTGCCGGGCACGATCACGGTGTCGGCCTCGGCGAGCGCCTCCGGGCCGTGGTCGAGCTGGAGGCGGTACCCGCTGGTGACGCGGACGGTGGGCTCGACCCCGCAGACGCGGACGTCGTAGAGCGGTTCGCCGTCGCGCCGGGCCTCGCCGAGGATCTGCGAGGCCATGGGCAGGTCGAACCCGACGACCTCGTCGAGAGCGAGGACGGCCACGCGGTGCACTCCGCTCGTCATGGCCCGATCCTGGCACATGTCGTCGTTCCGGCCACTGGTCCGCCGGCTCGGCCGTCACACGCGATCTTCTCCGTGTCCACGACCACGCCCCCCGCGACCTCGCGTCTGACCCGCGCGAACACCTGGCCCTGGGCCGTCGCCGCCACCGCGTTCGTCGCCCTCATGTGCGCCGCGGGTTTCCGCTCGGCGCCCGGGGTGCTCATCGACCCGCTGCACATGGAGTTCGGCTGGTCGCACAGCGAGATCTCCGCCGCGGTGTCGGTCAACCTCGTCCTCTACGGCGTGATCTCCCCGTTCGCGGCGGCGCTGATGGAGCGCTTCGGGATGCGCCGCGTCGTCACCGCCGGGCTGCTGCTCGTGGCGGCGGGCAGCGGGCTGACGGTGTTCATCGACGCGCCGTGGCAGCTGGTCCTGCTCTGGGGCGTGTGCATCGGGGTCGGCACCGGCGCGACCGCGCTGGCCTTCGTCGCGACGGTGACCGGCCGCTGGTTCGTGCGCCACCGCGGCCTGGTCAGCGGGGTGCTGACGGCCGCGCAGTCCGCGGGCGGGCTGGTGTTCCTCCCGCTCATGGCGTGGCTCGCGAGCACCCACGGCTGGCGCCCGGCGTCGCTCGTCGTCACCGCCGGGGCGCTCGTCGTCGTGCCCCTCGTGCTGTTCCTGCTGCGCGACCGGCCGAGCGACGTCGGCGTCGTCGCGCTCGGCGCCGAGCCGGTCCCGCCGCACGCGCCGCCCGCCGTCGTCGCGCGGCCGGCCGGGGGCGCGGTCCGCCAGGCGCTGGAGGCGTTGCGCGACGCGTCCCGGACCCGGGTGTTCTGGCTGCTCGCGGGCAGCTTCGCCATCTGCGGCGCCACGACGGTCGGGCTGGTCAACACCCACTTCGTGCCGGCCGCGCACGACCACGGGATGCCCGCGACGACGGCGGCCGGGCTGCTCGCCGTCGTCGGGATCTTCGACGTGGCGGGCACGATCGCGTCCGGCTGGTTCACCGACCGCGTCGACCCGCGCTACCTGCTCGTCGCGTACTACACCTTCCGCGGCCTCTCCCTCGCGATCCTCCCGCTGCTGCTCGGGCCGTCCGCCACGCCGCCGATCTGGGCGTTCATCGTGTTCTACGGGCTCGACTGGGTCGCGACGGTGCCGCCGACGGTCGCCCTGGCCCGCGAGCACTTCGGGGACCGCGCGCCCGTCGTCTTCGGCTGGATCTTCGCCTCGCACCAGGTGGGGTCGGCGATCGCGGCGTTCGGGGCCGGCCTGCTGCGCGACACCACCGGCTCGTACACCTCGGCGTGGCTCACCGCGGGCGGGCTGTGCGCGGTGGCGGCGGTGCTGTCGCTGGTCGTGCCGAGGTGGGCTGCTCCGACCACGCCTTGACCTCCACATTGGTTCAGGTTCCACGCTGGGCGACATGACATCGGAACCCACACCGACCGCCCTGGTCACCGGCGCCTCCCGCGGGCTGGGCCGGGCCCTGACCGACCACCTCGTCCGGGACGGCTGGCGCGTCGTCGTCGACGCCCGCGACGCGTCCGCGCTGACCTTCGACTCGCCCGCCGTCACCGCCGTGCCCGGCGACGTCGCCGACGCCGGGCACCGTCGCCGCCTCGCGGAGGTCGTCGCCGACCTCGGCGGCCTCGACCTGCTCGTCAACAACGCCAGCCTGCTCGGGCCGAGCCCGCAGCCGCGCCTCGTCGACTACCCGCTCGACGTGCTCGCCGACGTGCTCACCGTCAACGTCGTCGCGCCGCTGGCCCTCGTCCAGGCGCTGCGCCCGGTCCTGCGCCCGGGCGCGCGGGTGATCGACGTGTCCTCCGACGCCGCCGTCGAGGCGATGGACGGCTGGGGCGGCTACGGCGCGTCGAAGGCGGCGCTCGAGCACCTCGGCGCCGTGCTCGCCGTCGAGGAACCGGACCTGCGGATCTACACCGTCGACCCCGGCGACATGCGGACCGCGATGCACCAGGAGGCCTTCCCCGGCGAGGACATCAGCGACCGGCCGCTGCCGGAGTCGGTGGTCCCGGCGCTGCGTGGCCTGATCACCGGCGAGCTGCCCAGCGGGCGCTACCGGGCGGCGGACCTGGTGGTGGCGTCGTGACCGCGCCCGCGACGCGCTTCGTCCTGCCGCCCGACCGCGAGGCCACCGCCCCGCCGGAGCGACGCGGGCTGACCCGCGACGGCGTCCGGCTCCTGGTCGCCGAGCCCGGCCGCGTCACCCACCGGCGCTTCGCCGACCTCGCCGACCACCTCGGGCCCGGCGACCTGCTGGTGGTGAACACGTCGGCGACGCTGCCCGCGGCGCTCGACGCCGCCCGCCCCGACGGCACGCCGACCGTCGTGCACGTGTCGACCACGCTCGACGACGGGTCCTGGGTCGTCGAGCCCCGGCGCCCGGACGGGCCCGACCGCAGCGTCGTCGCCGGGGAGGTCCTGACGCTGCACGACGGGGTCCGGCTCGAGCTGGTCACGCCCTACCCGGACGCCGGCGTGACGGTGACGCGGCTGTGGCGGGCGCGGACGCGGCCGGACCGGGACGCCGCGGCGTTCCTCGCCGGCCACGGCCGGCCGATCGGGTACGGCTACCTCGCGGCGGCGTACCCGCTCGCCGAGTACCAGACCGTCTACGCGACCCAGCCGGGCAGCGCCGAGATGGCGAGCGCCGGCCGGCCGTTCACCGAGCGCCTGCTGGTCCGGCTCATGGCGCGCGGGGTCGTCGTCGCCCCGGTCGTGCTGCACGCGGGGGTGTCCAGCCCCGAGAAGCACGAGCCGCCGATGCCCGAGCCCTTCACGGTGCCGGCGCCGACCGCGCGGCTCGTGGGCACGACGCGGGCCGCGGGCGGGCGGGTCGTGGCGGTCGGCACCACCGTCGTGCGGGCCCTCGAGAGCGCCGCCGGGCCCGACGGCACCGTGCACCCCGCGAGCGGCTGGACCGACCTGGTGCTCGGGCCGGACCGTCCGGCCCGGGTGGTGGACGGCCTGGTCACGGGCCTGCACGCCCCGGAGGCGAGCCACCTGCTGCTGCTCGAGGCGGTGGCCGGGCCGGAGCTGGTCGGCCGCGCGTACGACGCCGCGGTCGCGCACGGCGACTACCTGTGGCACGAGTTCGGGGATTCGACGCTGTTCCTGGGTGCGCTCCGCGCTCGTGAGCACCAACTGCGGCCATAGGGACATTTACTGCTCACGAGCGCGGAGCGCACCTAGGGTCGAGTGCGTGGTCGTCCGGGCGAGCAGTGTGATGACGCGGGGCGTGGTGACGGTGTCGCCCGGGAGCCCGCTCGAGGACGCCCGCGCGCTGCTGACCGGCAACCGCTTCAGCGCGCTGCCCGTCGTCGACCGCGGCTACCGGCTCGTCGGGATCATCTCGACCCTCGACGTGCTGCGCGCCGAGGTCGAGGGCCGGGCGGACGCGCGGGTCGGGGACGTGATGACCCGCGAGCCGATGACGATGGGCCCCGACTCCCCCGTGACGATCCTGTCCCACCGGCTGCGCCGCTACGGCGAACGGCGGGTGATGCCGATCGTCGAGCGCGGGATCCTGGTCGGCGTCGTCACCCGCGGCGACCTGCTGCGCCCGCCCGACCGCCGCTCCTTCGTCGACCGCCTGCTGGGCGCCGAGCCGGACGACCCCGACGTCCCCCCGCCCGACGAGCCCCGGGTCGGCACGACCGTCGGGGAGGTCATGACGCCGCTCGCGGACCTCGTCGTCGCGGAGCCCGCCACCCCGGTCTCCGCCGCGGCCGCCTGGCTCTCGGCGAACCGGCTCAGCGCCCTGCCCGTCCTCGACGAGGACGACCACCTGCTGGGCCTGGTCAGCGAGGCCGACCTGGTGTCCGACCGGCTCTCCGGCCGGCGTGGCCCGACGCCGACGCGGGTCGGCGAGGCGATGACGACCGACGTCACCGCGGTGCGCCACGACGTCCCGCTCGTGAAGGTCGCCCGGCGGATGATCAAGCACCGCTGGCGGGTGCTGCCGGTGCTCGGTGACGACGACCGCGTCGTCGGGATGGTCAGCCGCGGCGACCTGCTGCGCGCCGAGTCCCCGCCGCCGGAGTCCCCGCCGCCGAGTCCCCGCCGCCCGAGGCCCCGCCGCCGGAGTGACGATGTCCACGCCCGCCTGCGCGTGCGCGTCCGGTGCACCACGGTGGCCGCGAGGGCACGGACGAGCAGGCGGGAGCAGCAGGTGAGCGAGGGGTCCACGGAGAGTCCCGACGAGGACGTGCTGGTCGCCCCGCTCGCGCCGACGGACCCCGGTGCGGCCGCGTCGCGGACCTGGACGCACACGCCGGTCCCCGAGGGCTACCTCGGGATGGTGGACGAGCTCCGGGAGCTGCTCGACCGCGTCGCCGCCGGCGCACCCGGCGCCGAGCTCGTCGCCGACACCACCAAGGCCGTCGCGCAGCTCAACGCCTGGATGGCCGAGGTCGAGGTCGACGAGCCCCACCAGCTCTCCGGCCGCATCCCCGCCGCTCCGGGCCGGGGCCAGCTCGCCGTGCCGCCGCTGCACATCGACGAGGTCGACGAGGAGCGGATGACGGGCCGGGTCCGGTTCGGCCGGCACTTCCTGGGCAGCAACGGCGTCGTCCACGGCGGGGCGATCCCGCTGCTGTTCGACGACGTGCTCGGTCGCCTCGCCGTCGCCGGCGGGCGTCCCCGCTCCCGCACCGCCTACCTGCACGTCGACTACCGGTCGGTCGCCCCCATCGACACCGAGCTCACCCTCACGGGCTGGTTCGAGCGCGAGGAGGGGCGCAAGCGCTTCGTGCGGGGCACGCTCTCCGACGGGGACCGGGTGTGCGCCGAGGCGTCCGCCCTGTTCGTCGCGCTGCGGCCGGGGGCGCAGTAGGCTGCCTCCGCCCCTCCGGTGAGGTAGGACGGGTTGGCGCACGGGAGCCGATCGACTACACAGGGGGACGTGACCGTGATCCCGGCGCCTGGTGCGACGTCTGCACGTCGACCTCTGCCGCACGCCGTCGATGGGCTGTCGACCCGCCCGCTGAGCCCCGGCCCGTCCGGCCCCGCTCCCACTCCCGCCCTCGGCGGGCTCCCGCGCGTGCCTGCCCGACGGCACGCGCCCACCTCCGACCGGCCGTGTCCGCGCGCCGGTGATCACCCCGTCCTCTCGAAGGAGAGCCCTTCATGGCCATCAAGCCCAAGGAGACCGTCGTCCCGTTCGCCGTGCACAGCGAGGGGACCGGGGTCTTCCAGACCCTCACCGCCGGCGGCGAGGGCGGCCACGTCTTCACCGCCGACGCCTACCCCGCCTTCGGCGGCCAGGACTCGGCCCCGAGCCCGCTCTTCTACGCCCTCGGCGCCCTGACCTCGTGCAACCAGGTCACCGCGAGCCTCGTCGCCAAGGACCTCGGCATCTCGCTCGGCGAGTGGACCTTCGACATCCAGGGCGACCTCGACACCGCGGTGCTCGTCGGCGGTGCCGAGGGCAACGCGAACTTCGACAGGGTCGAGGTCCGCGCCACCGTCGAGACCGATGCGACTCCGGAGCAGTTCGACACCCTGATCCCCGAGACCGAGCGCCGCTGCCCGGTCACCCAGCTCTTCCAGCGCAGCGGCCTGGAGTTCGTCAACACGTGGACCCGCGCGGAGCTCCCCGCGCGCGTGTAGGTGGCCTTCGGCCTCGTGAGCACTTTCGGTGGCCATGACCACCGGAAGTGCTCACGAGGCCGGAGCCACCTACGGTCCGGTGGCCAGCCCGCGGGCCTGCGAGGATCCGCCGCTCGGCGGGGCGGAAGGCGATCAGCTCCACCCCGATGCCGACGATGAGGATCAGGATGATCGCCGCCATCACCGAGGGCATGTCCGAGAGCGACTCCCCCTGGTTGAGGTAGGCGCCCAGGCCGAACCCGAGGCTCGGGGAGGTCGCGATGATCTCCGCGGCCATGAGCGAGCGCCACGAGAACGCCCAGCCCTGCTTGAGGCCCGAGAAGAACCCCGGCAGCGCCGCCGGGAGCATGATCAGCCGGGCGGCCTGCCCCCGGCTCGCGCCCATCGCGTACCCCACCCGCGGCAGCAGCGGGGGCACCTGCTCGATGCCCGAGACCAGCCCGTTCGCGATCGAGGGCACCGCGCCCATGAGGACGACGAAGTAGATCGTGGCGTCGCTCAGCCCGAACCAGAGCACCGCCGCCGGCACCCAGGCCACCGACGGCAGGCTCTGCAGGCCCGTCAGGACCGGCCCGATCGCCGAGCGCACCAGCGGCACCGTCGCGACCAGGAGCCCGAGCGGCGTCCCGATGACCACCGCGAAGCAGGAAGCCCAGCACCGCGCGGCTGATCGAGGTCCAGATGATCGACAGCGCCTGCCCGCTCGCGAACTGCGCGCCGATCGTGGAGAACACCGCCCCCGGCGAGGGCAGCTTGAACTCGGGCAGGATCGCCGAGGCCCAGAGGACCTGCCAGACGACGATGAACAGGACGACCGCCACGATCGGCGGCACGACGCTCGTCAGGAACCGCCGCCACCACGGGACCCGGCGCTCGGTCGGGGTGTCGAGTGCGTCGAGCCCCCGCCCGACGTCGCGCGACCCGTCGACCTCCCGCTCCTCGGTGATCATCCCGCCTGGTCCTCACCGGCCATGGGCGGAGATCACCTCGCGCAGCTCGGTCGTGATGTCGTCGTGCAGGTCCTCGGCGTCGGTGTCGGCGCCCGGTGCCCCACTCCCGCACGACGCGGCCCGGGCGGGAGGACAGCAGCACGACGCGCTCGGCCAGGCGGACCGACTCCCGCACGTCGTGGGTGACGAACAGGATCGTCGTGCCCGTCGCCTCCCAGACGCGCAGCAGCTCGGCCTGCAGGAAGTCCCGGGTGATCGCGTCGAGCGCCCCGAACGGCTCGTCCATGAGCAGGACGCCCGGGCTCCACCTCGGTGGCGCCCGAGCCGGCCGTCCCGGTGGCGGCCGCGAGCGCGCGGGCCAGGGCCACGCGCTGGCGCATGCCGCCGGAGAGCTCGTGGGGCCGCTTCTCCGCGAGCCCCTCGAGCCGGACCAGGGTGAGCAGCTCCCGGGCGCGCTCCCGACGCTGCGTCCGGCCCACCCCCGCGAGGCGCAACGGCAGCTCGACGTTGCGCCCCGCGGTCAGCCACGGCAGCAGGGCCGCCTCCTGGAACATCACCGCCGGCCGGGCGGCGCCGGCCGCGACGGTGCCCGAGGTCGGCTCGTCCAGACCCGGCCACGAGGTTGAGCAGCGTCGACTTGCCGCAGCCCGAGGCCCCGAGCAGGCAGACGAACTCGCCGGGGGCGACGGTGAGGTGGACGCCGTCGAGCGCGACCACGGCGTCGGCGCCGGATCCGAAGACCTTCGAGACGTCGGTGACCTCGACGGCGGGCGGCCCGGTCCGGGGCGCGCGGTCGCGACGGTCGAGCGTGGCGGTCATGGAGCTGCCCTCCGGGGGGTGGTCACTTCTGGTCGAGGCCGCCGGCGTTGACCGCGGGCTTGCCGGCCGCGGTCAGCGCCTGGTTGAGCGGCCCGACGTCGAACAGGCCCTTGGTGTTCGTCGCGGACTGCGCCGTCCCCGCCGTCACCGCGTCCTGCGCCAGCTGCGGGAAGAGCGGGGCCAGCGGGTCCGGGTTGAGGCTGACCTGCTCCACGCCCGGTCCAGGACGTTCTGCGGCAGCGGCTTGCTGCCCGCGGCGCCCAGCCCGGCGTTGGCGGCGGCCTTCGCGGCGGTCGGGTCCGAGGTGCCGAGGTCCTCGGCGGCGACGAGCCCCTTGAGGAACGCGGCGACGGTGGCCGGGTGGGCCTGCACGTAGTCGGTGCGGGCGATGACGACCGTCGTCGGGAACTGCCCGTTCGGCCACAGCGTCCGCTCGTCGATCAGCTGGGTCGCCCCGGCCTGGAGCACGAACTGCGACGCGTACGGCTCGGGCAGCCATCCGCCGTCGAGCTGGCCGGTCTTGTAGGCGTCCAGCGCGCGGGCGTTGTCGATGTTGACGACCTCGACGGCCCCCGGCCCGGTGCCGATCGGCAGGTTGTTTCTGCTTGAGCCACTTCTTGAGGGAGATGTCCTGGGTGTTCGCGAGCTGCGGCGTCGCGATCTTCTTCCCCAGGAGCTGCTGCGGGCTCGTGATGCCGGGCCGCACGACGAGCTGGGCGCCGCCCGACGTGGCGCCGGAGATCACGCGGATGCCGTCGGGGTTCTGCTTGTAGGCGTTGATCGCCGGGCCGGAGCCGATGAAGCCGATGTCGATCGAGTTCCCGAGCAGGGCGGCGGTCTCCGCGGGGCCCGCGTTGAAGATCTGGGTCGCGAGCTTGGTCTGGCCGAGGTTCTGCGCGAACAGCCCGTTCTGCACGCCGATGAGGGCGCCGGCGTGGGTGATGTTCGGGAAGTAGCCGAGGCGCAGCTGGGCAGCGGGGCCCTGGTCGGCGGCGGGTGCGGGGGCCGACTCCTGCGCGCGGGAGCAGCCGGCGGCGGCCAGGGCGAGGACGGCGAGGACGGCGGCGGCGAGCGCGCGCCAGGAACGGGTCACGGGTGGGCGTTCTCCTGGGGCGGCCCCGCGCGCGATCGGCGGGGTCGTGGACGTGGGACGTCGTCGTGCCGGCACGCGAGGGCCCGGGCGTCGTCAGGACGACGACGCCGGGCGCGCTCGGGCGGGCGTCAGGAGAACGGACAGGCGCAGCTGAAGACGCGGCCGAAGTCGACGTGGCGGCGGGCCACGAGACGGACTCCGGAGGCGGCCACGGACGTTGAGCCTGCCACGCGGGACGGCCGAGTGCCACGTTCGTGATCCGGACGACGCCGGGGCGGCCGGTGGCGGCGAGGCCGGATGGAGCGATGCGCCGCGCGCGGCCAGCCGGTATGTCGTGATCACGATCTCGGTGGCGACACTCCCAAGGGACGCCAGGACACGCCGCCGAAGTCCCGATCACCGGCTTCGGCGTCGCTCGGCGAGGGCGTGGCGGACATGGGCGAGGAACTGCTCCGGGTTCTCGGTGAGCTCGTACCAGTTGGTGCGGATCACGACCCAGCCCTGCAGCACCAGCGCGTTCCGCCGGTCGGTGTCGCGCAGGAACGCGCGCAGGTCGCGGTGGTAGGCCCACCCGTCGATCTCCACGAGCACCCGCAGCTCGTCGAAGGCCAGGTCGAGGAACGCGCGCCCGTAGCCCGGGAGCCACGTCTCGCGGTCACGTAGTCCAACAGCCGTGCGCCGGCGGCGATCTCGAGGGTCGCGACCGCGGCCAGCACGGTCGGGGCCTTCTTGGTCACCGCGACACCGGCGACCACGACCCGGTCCTCCGCCGGAACTCCGCGGCGCAGCAGGCGCACGCCCGGCCGGGGCCGGGGCTGACTCCGGTGGGACACCGCGATCTCCACCTCGGCCGGTGGTGTGTCGGTCAGCCGCCACCAGTACAGCGCCGATCTCCCGACCAGCGTCGCGCCGGGACCGACGGAGAGCATCGCCACCCGGATCCGAGCGCATGGCGTGTCAGGGTGATCCGCGGTGCGCAGCACCCGGTACATCACCCGCAGCCACTCACCCCGCCCGACCTTCGGTTCGATCGCGGCCGCGGTGTAGCCGAGCTCGTTCGCCTGGCCGACGCTGAGCGCACCGTCCTGGTCGCGCAACAGCGCCTGCAGGCGTGCCGTCCGTTCGTCCACCCTCACCCGGCTTGGACGGTCCCGCGGGCCGAACGGCTCCCTCCCGAGCCATGATCACGTCTTCGGTGGCGTGTCCTGGCGTCATTTGGGCGTGTCGCCGCTGAAGTCGTGATCAAGGGCGGTGCGGGACCCGGTCACGAGCCGTCACGCGAAGCAGGTCAGCGGACCGCCGTGGTAGGTGACCATGTCCTCGAGCGCCCCGAACACGTCGATCGATCCGCCGCGCTCCAGCCCGTCGAGCTCGGCGTAGGCCCGGTGGAGGTTCCCGACGATCCGCTCGGCGTCGGGCCAGTCGGTGAACCGGCCGAGGTCGGTGTCGCGGGCCGCCTGCAGCGGGCCGACCCCCGCCTCGCGGCCCCGGCGCCGCCACGTCGAGCACGAAGCGCAGGTAGTCCAGCGTCGCGTCCAGGGGCGCGCGGTCGTGGAAGACCGGGCCGTGGCCGGGCACGACGGTCTGCGCGCCGAGCGGGAGGAGCACGTTCTCCAGGACGTCGACCGCACCGACGACCGAGCCCATGAGCAGGAACGGCGTGCCGCCGTTGAACACCAGGTCGCCGCAGAAGAGCGTGGATCGCTCGGGGAACCAGACGATCGAGTCGTTGGTCGTGTGCGCGGGGGTCCCGACGTGGACCACCTCGGCGCGCAGGTCGCCGACGTGCAGCGCGACCCGGTCGGTGAAGGTGAGGAACGGCGGGTCGAGGGGCAGGTCGCCCCACTCCGGGTTCTGCCAGTAGGGCAGTTCCCGGGCGGGCCCGAAGGCGATCGCCTCGGCGCGGGCCTCTCGTGGGCGACGATCGTCGCGCCGGAGAAGAGGACGTTGCCGAACGTGTGGTCGCCGTGGTGGTGGGTGTTCATCAGGGTGCGCACCGGGGCGGAGCTGACCGACGCGATGGCGTCGAGGAACGCGCGGGTCCGCCGCTCGGTGGAGCAGGAGTCGACCGCTGACGACCCCCTGCGGCCCGACGACGAACGCCGGTGTTGTTGATCCACCAGGTCCCGTCGGGCTGGACGTAGGCGTGGATGCCGTCGGACACCTCCTCGAGCCGGGGCGGGCCGGGCTCGGTGATGTCGTCGTGGCGGGAGCTCATGACGTCATCCTGGACGCCGCGGGACGGAGGTGGTCCCGGGACGACGCGGCGCCCCACCCGGATGTCTCCGTGTCGCGGCCCCGGATCCCGGGGTGATCGCCGAGGATTCCCCCATGGGGTCAGACGCCGCACCGTCCTGCTGGGTGCGGCGGGTCGCCGCCGCCTCGCGGCGGCGGGCTGCGGCACCTCCGCCCCGGCACCCGCCGCCCCGGCGTCACCACCCCCGCCGTCGCCGCCCCCGCGACCACGCCCGCCGTCGACCTCGCCGCACCGCGCCGCGCAGGTCCTCGCCCGGGCCGCCGACGTCCCCGTCCTGTGCTGGCACCAGCTGCGCGACTGGCGCGCCGGCGACTCGGCCTCCGCCCGCGCCACGCTGATCTGCCCACCGGCCGCCTTCCGCGCCCAGCTCGACGCCCTGCACGCCGGCGGGTACTCGACGATCTCCCCCGACGAGCACCTCGCCCACCTGACGACGGGCGCGCCGCTGCCGCCGAAGCCGGTGCTGCTGAGCTTCGACGACTCCCAGGGCAGCCAGATCACCACCGGCGTCCCGGAGCTGGCGCGGCGGTCGATGCGCGCCACGTTCTTCGTCATGACGGTGCCGCTGGGCAAGCCGAACTGGATGAGCCGCGACGACGTCAAGCGGCTCCACGACGCCGGGCACACCGTCGCCGCCCACACCTACGACCACCACCGCGCCGACCGCTACGCCGGCACCGACTGGGACACCCAGCTCGTCGAAGCCCCGCGCGACGCTGGAGGCGATCACCGGCGCCCCGGTCCGCCACTTCGCCTACCCCTACGGCGACTGGAACGCCGGCGACTTCGCCCACCTCGACCAGGCCGGGTACGTCACCGGCTACCAGCTCGCCGAGCAGCCCGTCGACCCGACGCGGCCGCTGCTCAGCCTGCGGCGGACCCTCGTCGGGTCGACGTGGGACGGGCCGGCGCTGATGGCCGCGATGGCCCGCCCCTGACCCGTCAGGCCAGCGCCTTCGCCCGCGCCGCGACGCCGGCCGAGCCGAGCAGCCCGGCCCCGAGCGCGGCGAGCGCGACCGCCGGGCCGGAGCGCTCGATGCCCAGCGCGTGGTCGAGCGACAGCTCGCCGGGCCCCGCGGCCGCGAGCGCGAACACGGCCGCGGTGAGCACGGCGTTGTACTCCCAGCCGCCCTTGGTCACCCAGGGGCCGTTGGGCGCGTGCACGTGGTAGACCGCCGAGCCCATCGCGCCGGAGATCATCGTCGCCGCGAGGGGGGTCGCGAGGCCCGCCGCGAGCAGCGCGCCGCCGCCGGCCTCGGAGACGCCCGCGGCCACGGCGTTGTCCCGCCCCGGCTTCAGCCCCATCCCCTCGAAGCCCGCCGCGGTGCCCTGGATCCCCCCGCCGCCGAACCACCCGGCGAGCTTCTGCATGCCGTGGCCGAAGAAGAGCAGCCCGACCACGAGCCGCAGCACCGCCATACCGATCTTCACGAGAGCTCCCGTCACGACGAACAGTTGTCCCGTCAAGCTAGACCCGGCGCGGAGTGGCGCGTCGGGGGGAGTCGGACGAGAGTCACAGCGGACGACCAGATAGGTGCACACTACAATCGTCCTGCTCGTTGCCCTGACTAACGAATTGGACCACCCATGACGACGACGGCTCCTGCCGCACCCGTCTCGCGCACCCACCCGGACCACCCCGGGTACAAGTGGCTCGCGCTGTCCAACACCACGCTCGGCGTGCTCATGGCGGTGATGAACTCCTCCATCGTCCTGATCTCGCTCCCCGCGATCTTCCGTGGCATCGGCATCAACCCGCTGCAGCCGGGCAACATCAGCTTCCTGCTGTGGATGATCATGGGCTACATGCTGGTCACCGCGGTGCTGGTGGTCACGCTGGGCCGGCTCGGCGACATGTACGGCCGGGCCAAGATCTACAACGCGGGCTTCGCGGTGTTCACGATCGCCTCGATCGCGCTGGCCCTCGACCCGTTCTCCGGGAGCGGCGGAGCGCTCTGGCTGATCCTCATCCGGGTCGTGCAGGGCATCGGCGGCGCCATGCTGATGGCGAACGCGACGGCGATCCTCACCGACGCGTTCCCGGCCGAGCGCCGCGGCTTCGCCATCGGGACCAACTCGGTGGCCGCGATCGGCGGCTCGTTCATCGGCCTGCTCGTCGGCGGCGTCCTCTCCGAGGTGGACTGGCGCCTGGTGTTCTGGGTGAGCGTCCCGTTCGGCGTGCTCGGCACCATCTGGGCCTACAAGACGCTGCGCGACCCCGTCGCCCGTCGCTCCCACAAGATCGACTGGTGGGGGAACCTGACCTTCGGGGTCGGGCTGATCCTGCTGCTCGTCGGCGTCATCTACGCGATCCAGCCCTACGGCACCCACGCCGAGGGCTGGACGAGCCCGTTCGTCCTCACCTGCCTCATCGCCGGCGTCGTCGTCCTCGTGATCTTCTGCTTCGTGGAGACGCGGGTCGACCAGCCGATGTTCAACCTGCGGCTGTTCAAGATCCGGGCGTTCTCCTCGGGCCTGGTCGCGACGCTGATGAGCTCGCTCTCCCGCGGTGGCCTGCAGTTCATGCTGATCATCTGGCTGCAGGGCATCTGGCTCCCGCTGCACGGCTACGAGTACGAGCAGACCCCGCTGTGGTCGGCGATCTACATGCTGCCGCTGACCGTCGGCTTCCTGGTGTCCGCGCCGATCTCCGGCGTGCTCTCCGACCGGTTCGGCGCCCGGCTGTTCGCCACCGGCGGCCTCGTCATCGTCGCCATCACGTTCGCCGCGCTGCTCGTGCTGCCGACGGACTTCAACTACTGGGTCTTCGCCGTCATCCTGCTGGTCAACGGCATCGGCTCGGGGCTGTTCATCTCCCCGAACATGACCGGGATCATGAACTCGCTGCCCGCCGACCAGCGCGGCGCCGGCAGCGGCATGATGTCGACGCTGCAGAACTCGGGCATGGCGCTGTCGATCGGCGTCTTCTTCTCGATGCTCATCGCGGGGCTCGCCTCGTCGATGCCGACGGCGCTGTTCTCCGGGCTGACGGCGCAGCACGTGCCCGCGGACATCGCGGGGAAGGTGGCGAACCTGCCGCCGGTCGGGACGCTGTTCGCGGCGTTCCTCGGCTACAACCCGATGCAGGAGGTCCTCGGCCCGCAGGTGCTCGGCGCGCTGCCGCCCGGGAACGCCGCGACGCTGGTCGGCAAGCAGTTCTTCCCGAACCTGGTCACCGGCGCCTTCCACGACGGCCTCGTCGTCGTGTTCGCCGTCGCCATCGCGGTGTCGCTCGTCGGTGCGGTCGCCTCGCTCCTGCGCGGCGGCAAGTACGTCCACCAGGACACCCCCGCCGACGAGCGCGTCGAGCCCGCCGAGGGCGACCCGGCCGGCCCGGCCCTCCCGGCGCCGACCGTCGACCACGAGGACCGGGACGACCACCACGCCGACGCGGCGCCGGCACCGTCCCGGCCCGCGGTGGTCGCGGCGGGGAACGGCAGCGGGCACTCGGCAACGGGCAACGGCGCCGGGCACGGGGCAACGGGAACGGGGCCGCGAACGGCAACGGCAACGGCCGGGCCCGCCCGGCTCCCTCCCCGACCGGCGCACCGAACGGCGTCGGCAGCCTCGTCACCGGGCACGTGACGACCCCCGACGGCCGTCCGCTCGGCGCGACCCTCACCGCGACGGACCAGGGCGGGCGCCAGCTCGGCCGCGCCCGCACCGACGCCGAGGGCGCCTTCACCCTGCATGCCCGGCCGGGCTCGGCCCTGCTCATCTGCTCGGCGCCCGGCCACCGGCCGCGGGCCGAGACGGTGACGGTCGGCGCGGGCGGCGTGCGGCACGACGTCGTGCTGGAGCCGTCGGACCGGCCGGCGCGGACGCCCGTGGCCGGGAGCTGACCGGCAGCGGATCCACGCGCCCGGCCGGACCACCGCCAGCTCGGTCAACGGCCCGGGTGACACCGGGTACCCGAGCCGCCGCGCGACTCCACGCGCCCGGCACGGTCGCCGCTGCCCACCGGGGCCCGGCCACCAGCGCAGAGCGCGGGACGCCCCTAATCTCCACGGCCCATGAGCGAACTGGTGCACCTCGACGTCGAGGCCGGCCGCGCGACGATCACCCTCGACTCGCCGGCCAACCGCAACGCGCTGTCCGCCCAGCTGCGCCGGGAGCTGCGCGAGCACCTCGACGCCGCGCTCGCGGACGACGCCGTCCGCGTCGTCGTCCTCACCCACGCCGGACCCGTCTTCTGCTCGGGGATGGATCTGCGGGAGTCGCGCGGGGCCGGCGCCGGGGACCAGGGGGTGCAGGAGTTCCCCGGCATCCTGCAGACGCTGTGGCACTCCGCCAAGCCGGTGATCGCCCGGATCGCCGGACCGGCCCGGGCCGGCGGGGTGGGTCTCGTCGCGGCCTGCGACATCGCGATCGGGGCCCGCGCCGGCGCCTCGGCCTCCCCCGACGCTTCGCCCGCCCCGAAAGGAGCCACCTTCGCCTTCACCGAGGTCCGCATCGGCGTCGTCCCCGCCGTCATCTCGGTGCCGGTGGTGCCGCGCCTGCTCCCCCGGGCCGCCGAGGAGCTCATGCTCACCGGGGAGACCTTCGACGCGGACCGCGCCGCCGCGATCGGCCTGCTCAACCGCGCCGTCGACCCGGCCGACCTCGACGCCGAGGTCACCCGCTACACCGACATGCTCGCGCGCGGCGGACCCCAGGCCCTCGCCGCGACGAAGGCGATGCTGCGCCGCACCCCGGCGCAGGACATGGCCGCCGACTTCGACGCGATGCTGCGCCTCTCGGCCGAGTTCTTCGCGTCCGAGGAGGGCCAGGAGGGGATGGCAGCGTTCGCCGAGAAGCGCTCCCCCAGCTGGGTGCCGGAGCCCTGACGTTCGGCCGAACGGGGGTTGTCTCGTCCTCGCGCCCTCAAGCCTGATCGGGCGTCCGCCGATGGAGTGGTTGTGTTCCCGCTCATGGACCGTCAGTCGTTCGCCCGGCCGGACGCCCCGACACCCTCGGGGCACGGCATCACCCGAGGGGGCGTCGCCGCAGGGTCGACGACGGCGGTCCCCCCCGCCGTCCCGGCCGCGCGCTCCCCACACCCGGAGCAGCCGGCGCGGCGTGCTGGTCACCCCCGCCAACGGGCTCAACGTCGCCGGCGAGCACCTCACGGTGCTGCTGGTCGACGCCGAGCCGGCGCGGCGCGAGGTCGTCGCCCACTCGCTGCTGACCGCGGGGGCGGGTCACGTCCTCGGCGTCGGGTCGTCGGACGAGGCGCGGGCGCGCGTGCGCTCCGGCCCGGCCTGCGAGCTCGCCGTCGTCGACCTCACCCTGCCCGACGGCGGCGCCCTCGCCCTCGTCGGCGAGCTGCGCGCCCAGGGCTGGCGCACCGTCGTCCTCGGGGGTCCCGACGATCCCGCGGCCGCCCGGGCGGCCTTCGACGCGGGCGCGCTGGCCTACCTGCTCACCTCGTCCTCGGCGCCGCTCGGCAGCATGTCCCGGCGGTTCCTCGAGCCCGAGCCGACGGTGGCCCCGCGCCTGCCCGGGGGCGCCCGGGTGCTGGGCGTCGACGACACCCTCTGCGAACTGTCCCCGCGCGAGGTGCAGGTGCTCCAGTCGGTGGCCGACGGGCACTCCAACCACGAGATCGGCGAGGCCCTCGGGCTCTCCGCGCTCACCGTGAAGAGCCACCTCTCGCGCATCGGGCGCAAGCTCGGCACCGGGGACCGCGCGCACATGGTGGTCCTCGCGATGCGCGCCGGCGTGGTGCACTGACCGGCCCGCGGACCCGCGCTCAGCGCAGGTTGAGGACGATCACCAGCACGATGAGCACGACGAGGGCGCCGGTCACCCACAGCCGGGCGTAGCGGCGGTCCACCCGCTCAGTCCCCGGCGACGCGGCGACGCTCGAGCGCCGCGAGGCGCCACGCCACGGTGCGCTCCACCACCGAGTCCACCGTCGCGGCGACCCCCCAGCACAGCGGGCCGAGGACGCCGACCACGAGGATCACCTGGAGCGTGAAGTCGAGCTGGGTCAGCCACAGCTCGACGCCGTCCCACCAGGTCGCCACCGCGTGCAGCACGGCGGACACGCTACGCGCGCGGGGGTGTGGACCCGGTGGCGGGCGGGCTGAGCCGTCGCGTCGACCGGCCGGTCCCGTTAGGTTCGGGCGCATGTTCGCCGTCTACGCGTCCGAGCCCAACGCCGACGACCCGCTCGCCTCCCTGGTGGTGGGCGAGCGCCCCGACCCGGAGGTCCCCGACGGGTGGGTGCGGGTCAAGGTCGAGGCCGCCAGCCTGAACATGCACGACCTCTGGACCCTGCGCGGCGTCGGGCCTCAAGGAGGACCAGTTCCCGATGATCCTGGGCTGCGACGGCGCGGGCACCCTCGACGACGGCACGCCCGGTGGTCCTGCACTCGCTCATGGGCGACCCGGACTGGAAGGACGACGAGACCCTCGACCCGAAGCGCAAGATGCTCACCGAGTGGGCGCAGGGCAGCTTCGCGGACTACGTCGTCGTCCCGAAGCGCAACGCCCTGCCGCGCCCGGAGGGCATGACCGCCACGGCCGGCGCCGTCATGGGCACCGCGTGGCTGACCGCCTACCGGATGCTGTTCACCAAGTCCGGCCTGCGCGGCGGGCAGACGATGCTGGTGCAGGGCGCCTCCGGCGGCGTCTCGACGGCGCTCATCGCGCTCGGCCGCGCCGCGGGCATGCAGGTGTGGGTCACCGGGCGCACCGACGAGAAGCGCGAGCTGGCGCTGCGCCTCGGCGCGCACCAGGTGTTCGAGTCCAACGCCAAGCTGCCGGGCAAGGTCCAGGCGGTGTTCGAGACCGTCGGCGAGGCCACCTGGAAGCACTCGGTGCGCTCGCTGGTGCCCGGCGGCACGATCGTCTGCTCCGGCGCCACCTCCGGCAACCAGCCCCCCGCCGAGCTCGCGCAGATGTTCTTCCTGCAGAAGAACCTCGTCGGCTCGACGATGGGCACCCTCGCCGAGCTGCGTGACCTGCTCGACTTCGTCGCCACCACCGGCATCAGCCCGGAGATCGGCCAGGAGCTGCCGATGACCGAGGCGACGAAGGGCTTCCGGTCGATGCTCGACGGCGAGACGGCCGGCAAGATCGTCTTCACTCGCTGACGCTCGTCCGTGCGTGCGTTTCCGTGTCCTGGCACGACTGATGACCCAGCACACCGATAGGGCACGCACAGGCCGGAGGCCAACCATGCGCGCCCTCGTCACCGGCGGCACCAGCGGTCTCGGCCTCGCCATGGTCCGCGCCCTGGTCGAGGACGGGGCCCACGTCGTGCTCACCGGCCGGGACGCCGACCGGGCGGCCGACGTGGCCGCCGGGCTCGGCGGCCCGGGCCGGGCGCACGGCCTCGGCGTCGACACCCGCGACGAGGCCGCGGTCGCGGCCGGCACCGACCGCGCGGTCGAGCTGCTCGGCGGGCTGGACGTCCTCGTGCTCAACGCCGGCCTGGGGATGCGCACCGTCAACCCGCGGTTCCTGGACGAGCCGCAGCCGTTCTGGGACGTCGACCCGGACGCGTTCCGGGCCGTCGTCGACACCAACCTGACCGGCTACTTCCTCACCGCGCGCGCCGCGCTCCCCGCGCTGCGCGACGGCGGCGGGCGCCTCGTCGTCGTCTCGATGAACCACACGACGATGGTCCGGCGCGGGTTCGTGCCCTACGGCCCGTCCCGGGCGGGCGCGGAGTCCCTCGCGCGGATCATGGCCGCCGACCTGGCCGGGAGCGGGGTCACGGTCAACATCCTGCTGCCCGGCGGCGCGACCCGGACCGGGATGGTGCCGGAGGGTGCGGAGGTCGACGGGCTCCTCGACCCCGAGGTCATGGTCGCGCCGCTGCGGTGGCTCTGCTCCGACGCCGCCGCGGGCGTGCACGACGAGCGCCTGGTCGCGACGGAGTTCGACGCCTGGCTCGCAGCACGTGGAATCGGCGATGTTTGATCTTGACCCCGCCTGGGGCATGCCGATGGTCCGAGGGTTGAGCGCACAGTCCCGGTCCGGCACTTGGCGTCCGCGTCCCCTCTCTTCTGCATCTCCACCTCTTCGCGGACCTGCCGTGCCCCGCAACACGCACGCGACCGCGACGTGGTTCATCCGGCAAGCCACCGCGGGCCATCCCTGTGTCGTCCTCGACGGACGGCGCGCCTCGGAGGTCTGCATGAGCGAGCGCACGAGCGCCTACGACCAGTACGCCCCCCTCCTCGAGGAGCTGGCGGCCTGTTCGCCCGACGATCCACGACGCGACGAGCTGGTCTCCCGGCTCGTCGACGCCTACCGACCGGTCGCCCACAACATCGCCCGCCGGTTCTCCCGCCGCGGCGAGGCGGTCGACGACCTCGAGCAGGTCGCGGCGATCGGCCTGCTGCACGCCCTGCGGCGCTACGACCCGACGCAGGGCCGCGACTTCCTGTCCTACGCGGTGCCGACGATGATGGGTGAGGTCCGCCGCCACTTCCGTGACGCGGCGTGGACCATCCGCACGCCCCGCGGCGTCAAGGACCGCTACCTGCAGGTCGGGACCGCGTCGACCACGCTCAGCCAGCAGCTGGGCCGGGCGCCGACGGCGAGCGAGCTCTCCGAGCACCTCGGCGTCGACCGCGAGGAGGTCATCGAGGCCATCGCGGCGCACCACTCCTACCGCCCGGACTCGCTGGACTCCACGCTCACCGAGAACACCGAGACGACGATGGCCGACGTGCTCGGGGCCGACGACCCCGACCTCGACCACGTCGAGAGCCGCGCCCTCGTGCGCGACCTGGTCGGCAGCCTCCCCGAGCGGGAGCGGCGCATCCTCGTGCTGCGGTTCGTCCACGAGCAGACCCAGTCGGAGATCGCCGCCCAGCTCTCGATCTCCCAGATGCACGTCTCGCGGCTGCTCAGCCAGACCCTCGAGCGGCTCCGCGAGCGGGCCCGCGTGCGCGACGCGACGAGCGCCGCTCAGCGCCCGGTCGCGGTCGCCAGGAGCGCCTGAGCCAGCGCGTCGTTGGCGCGGAAGCTCAGGTTGTTGGTGCGGGGCCGGGTGAACGCACCCGGCAACCGCACCGTGGTGTGGGGACCGATGGCGAACAGCCGCGGGTGCGGCTCGCCGTCGGTCCCGGTCAGCACCCGGTAGTCCGTCGCGCGCACCGGGACCAGCCCCGTCGAGTGCACGACGACGGGCACGTCGCGGTCGTGGACGCGCTCGGCCACCGCGTCGAGCGCGCACGGCGTGGCGCGCTCCTCGAAGCGCAGCGTCTCCTCGTCGAGCACGCCGTGGCGGGTCAGCGAGGCGAGCATCGGGTCGAGGGTGCGGCGCACGCTCGGTGACGCCAGGCGCGCGTCCACGAAGGTCGGCGCCCGCACCTCGCCCTGCAGCGAGGTCCCCGTCGCCACGAACGCGGGCCCCTCGCCGTCGCCGTCCTCGTCGATCTCGACCCGCAGCCCCGCCCCGAGGAACGTCACGTAGCCGGCGCGCGAGAGCGCGAGCAGCTGGCGCAGGCGCGGCCCGGGCGGGCCGCTGGCCATCGACGAGAACAGGTTCTGCCACCAGGACAGGTCGAAGGCGCGCGAGCGCGGCGTCAGGCCGCCGCGGCTCGAGAGCTCCCCCGAGACCATGAACGCCGAGAGCAGCGCGGTGAACGCCCCCAGCTCGGCGGTGTGGGCGGGGTCGACGTGGCGGGCGAGGTCGTCGGCCACGTACTCGCGCAGGTGCTTCTGCAGCGTGTCGAGGTCGGCGTCGACGCCGTCGAGCGGCCGGTCGAGCCGCTCGAAGTCGAGCCGGTCGGACTCCGCGGGCACCGCCTCGGCGACGAGCGCCTCCCGCGCGTCGGAGTACCAGTCCAGCGCGGCGTAGCGGGCGGCGAAGTCGTCCCACGTCGTCGTGACGCGGTCGGGGTGGCCGTGGTGGAGCTCGTGGTACCAGCCCCAGCCGACCTCCTTGGCGATCAGCGGCCACACGTCCTCGCGCAGGCTGACCTCGCCGCGACCGAGCAGCTCCTCGACCTGCTCGGGGCCGAAGAACCGGGGCAGCGGCGGGCGGGGCCCGCGCAGGCCGTACTCGGTCTTCGCGTGGTAGGGCACCCCGCGACCCGACCCGACGTGCAGGAACACCTCGCGTCCCGAGGGGACGTAGTCGAGGCGGCCGCGCCCCGACCCGTCGTCCTCCCCCGTGACGTCCTCGACGAAGCGCCCACCGCGTCCCTCGTAGATCAGCACCATGAGGTCGACGAAGGCGAGGCCCATCCCGCGGGCGATGACGGTGCGGCCCGGCGCGATGGCGTCGAGGTCGGAGTCGGTGGTCTGCTCGGGCGGGAAGTACTGCAGGCCCAGCCGGCCCGACGCCTCGACGATCGCGGCCTCGTCGTCCGACGGCGTCGCGTCGAGGTGGCCGGACGCGAGCACGACGGCGTCGGCGGCCACCTCCGTGCTCGTCCCGTCGGTGGCGTCGATGCACACCCGCCGCAGGTCGCCGTCCACGACGCCGGCGGCGCGGCCGTGGTGGAGGTGCACCCGCAGCCCGTCGGGGAGCGTGGCGAGCACGCGGCGCAGGACGAAGTCGAGGTAGTGGCTCTGCAGCTGGCGGGTGGCGAACGTGTCGGGGCGCAGCGCGCGGACCTCGTCCCCCACGCGGCCCCCGGGCACCGTCTCGCCGGGCAGCTCACCGGCCCGGACCTGCTCGGCCCACTCGATGAGGCTCGGCCCGGGGACGATCGGGCCCTCGCAGACGACGGTGTCGTCGGTGTACATGGTGACGTCGGCGGCCATGGAGTTCATCCACAGCAGCTCGGACTGGGCGGTGCGCCAGATGCGGCCCGCGCCCGGCGGGTAGGGGTCGACGAGGTGCACGTCGAGGGGGTGCTCGGCGTCGACGCCGCGGCGGGGCGCGGAGGCGGCGAGCCGTTCGAGGACTCCGGTGCCCCGCGGGCCCGCGCCGACGATCACCACCGAGCGCGCCATGTGCCGCCCTCCCTCGTCCGTCCCTCGACGGTAAGCGCGTGCCACGCCCCCGGCCACTCGGTGTGACGCGTTGCGGTCCGCCGGCATTCCCGGGGCGGGCCCCGGTTCGGTCGAGCGAAGGGCCCCCTCGCTCGATCTGGTCGAGTGAGGGGGCCCCTCGGTCACAACGGGGTGGTGCTCAGCGCGGGGAGCGCTCCCGGCGGTCCGCGCCGCGGTCGTCGCGGCGGCCGCCCGAGGAGCCGGACTCCGACGCGCGGCGCAGCCCCATCGGCCGTCCCGCGACGCGGGCGCGCTGGAGCCGCTTCACGACCGGCCCGGGGACGTCCGCGGGCAGCTCGACCAGCGTGTGGTCGGTGCGGATGTCGATGTGACCGATGTGCGCGGAGTCCAGGCCGGCCTCGTTGGCGATGGCGCCGACGATCGCGCCCGGCTTCACCCGCTGGTTGTGGCCGACCTCGATGCGGTACGTGTCGGTCCCCGAGCCCACGGTCCACGACGGTGCGGCCGGCTTGCGGCCCTGGCCGCGGCCCGGCTTGTCGTCACGGCCGCGGTCGTCGCGGGGCCGCTTCTCGCCGCGCGGCGGCGGGGCCGGCAGGTCCTCGACCAGCAGCGGCTTGCCGCCCTGGACCATCTTCGCGAGGGCCGCGGCGAGCGCCGTCGGGTCGACGTCGTGCTCGGTGACGTAGTCGTCGACGATCGTGCGGAAGACGGCCAGCGGGTCGCCGCCGTCCTCGGCGTTCTCGAGGGCCGCGGTGATGCGCTCGGCGAACCGGGCGCGGCGGCGGGCGTTGACCTCGTCGGTGCCCGGCACCGACATCTCCTCGACCTTCTGGCGCGTCGTGTTCTCGATCGCGCGCAGCAGCCGGAGCTGGCCGCGGGTGACGAACGAGATCGCGTCGCCGGAGCGGCCCGCGCGGCCCGTGCGCCCGATGCGGTGCACGTAGGACTCGGGGTCGGTCGGCAGGTCGTGGTTCACGACGAGGGTGATGCGCTCGACGTCGAGGCCGCGCGCGGCGACGTCGGTGGCGACCAGCACGTCGAGCTTGCCCGAGCGCAGGTCGGCGATCGTCTTCTCGCGCTGGATCTGCGAGAGGTCACCGGAGATGGCGACCGAGGCGAACCCGCGGCGGTTGAGGGCCTCGGACACGTCGGTGGTGTTCTGGCGGGTGCGGACGAACACCAGGGCGGCGTCGAAGTCCTCGACCTGCAGGATGCGGGCCAGTGCGTCGGCCTTGAGCCGGTCGGGCAGCACGACGTAGCGCTGGCGTGTGTTCGCCACCGTGGTCGTCTTGCCCTTGATCGACACCTCTTCGGGCGCGTTCATGTGCTTGCGGCTGACCGCGCGGATCGCGGTCGGCATCGTCGCGGAGAACAGCGCCACCTGACGGTCGGCCGGGAGCAGGCCGAAGATGTGCTCGACCTCGTCGAGGAAGCCCATCTGCAGCATCTCGTCGGCCTCGTCGAGCACGAAGTACCCGACGTCGGTGAGGTCGAGGGTGCCCTTCTCGAGGTGGTCGGCCACGCGGCCGGGCGTCCCGACGACGATCTGGGCGCCGCGGCGCAGCGAGGAGAGCTGCGGGCCGTAGGGCGCCCCGCCGTAGAGCTGCACGGTGTGGACGTGCGAGAGCCCCGCGGAGAACGACTCGATCGCCTCGGCGACCTGGATCGCGAGCTCGCGGGTCGGCGTCAGGATGAGCGCCTGCGGGGCGCGGACGGCCGGGTCGATCCGGGACAGCAGCGGCAGCGCGAACGCCGCCGTCTTGCCGGTGCCGGTCTGGGCCAGACCGAGGACGTCGCGGCCGTCGAGCAGCAGCGGGATGGTCTCGGTCTGGATCGGGGTGGGCGTGTGGAAGCCCTGCTCGACCAGGGTGCCGAGCACACGATCGTCGAGGCCCAGCGCGGCGAAGCCGTTGGGGGCCTCGTCCAGGGTCTCGCCGTCGTCGGTGCCGTCGACGGCATCGGTCAGGAACGGGTCGAGCGGGAGATCGGAGTCGGGCAGGACGGCAGCGTCGGTCACAGAACTCTTTCGCGGTGGGGTACGGCGGACTGGATCGAGCTGTCCGCGGAACCCGTGTCACGCGAGGTCCCATCCCAGGCCGACAGCTCGGCACCTTCGCGGACGAGTCTACGCGAGACGATCGTGAGCCGTCCTCCTCACCCACCGTCAGACCGGTCACCCCGGTCGGGGAGGAACGCCCTACTTCTTGCCCGACTTGGCCTTGTCCACGGCGTTCTGGTCGGTGGACAGCGCGGCGACGAAGGCCTCCTGCGGGACGTCGACCCGGCCGATGGTCTTCATCCGCTTCTTGCCCTCCTTCTGCTTCTCCAGCAGCTTGCGCTTGCGGGTGATGTCGCCGCCGTAGCACTTGGAGAGCACGTCCTTGCGGATCGCGCGGATCGTCTCGCGGGCGATGATCTTGGCGCCGATGGCGGCCTGGATCGGCACCTCGAACTGCTGGCGCGGGATGAGCTCGCGCAGCTTGGTGGCCATCGAGTTGCCGTAGGCGTAGGCGGCGTCGCGGTGGACGATCGCGGAGAACGCGTCGACCGGCTCGCCCTGCAGCAGGATGTCGACCTTCACCAGGTCGGCGGCCTGCTCGCCGGCCGGCTCGTAGTTGAGCGAGGCGTAGCCCCGGGTACGCGACTTCAGGATGTCGAAGAAGTCGAAGATGATTTCGGCGAGCGGCATGGTGTAGCGCAGCTCGACGCGGCTGTCGGACAGGTAGTCCATGCCGCCGAGCTGCCCGCGGCGCGACTGGCAGAGCTCCATGATCGGCCCGACGAACTCGCTCGGCGCCAGCACCGAGACCGCGGTGATCGGCTCGTAGATCGTCGCGACCTTGCCATCGGGCCAGTCCGCGGGGTTGGTCACCGCGCGCTCGCTGCCGTCGTCGAGCTCGAGGCGGTAGACGGTGTTGGGCGCGGTGGAGATCAGCTCGAGGCCGTGCTCGCGCTCGAGGCGGTCGCGGGTGATCTCGAGGTGCAGCAGGCCGAGGAAGCCGCAGCGGAAGCCGAAGCCGAGCGCCGCCGACGTCTCGGGCTCGTAGGACAGCGCCGCGTCGTTGAGGCGCAGCCGGTCCAGCGCGTCGCGCAGCAGCGGGTAGTCGGTGCCGTCGATGGGATAGAGCCCGGAGTAGACCATCGGCTGCGGGTCGCGGTACCCGCCGAGCGGTGTCGTCGCGCCCTTGCGCTCCCAGGTCACGGTGTCGCCGACGCGGGACTGGCGGACGTCCTTCACGCCGGTCATGAGGTAGCCGACCTCGCCGACGCCGAGCCCCTGGCAGGGCTTCTGGTCCGGCGAGATGATCCCGACCTCGAGCAGCTCGTGGACGGTGCCGGTGGACATCATCTTGATCCGCTCGCGCGGGGTGATCTTCCCGTCCACGACGCGGATGTAGGTGACGACGCCGCGGTAGGTGTCGTACACCGAGTCGAAGATCATCGCCCGGGCCGGCGCGTCGGGGTCGCCGACCGGGGCCGGCACCCGCGCGACCACCGAGTCGAGCACCGCGGGGACGCCGTCGCCGGTCTTGGCGCTGATCCGCAGGATGCTGTCCGGGTCGCAGCCGATGAGGTGGGCGATCTCGGCGGCGTAGCGCTCCGGGTCCGCCGCCGGCAGGTCGATCTTGTTGAGGACCGGGATGATCTCGAGGTCGTTCTCCATGGCCAGGTAGAGGTTGGCCAGGGTCTGGGCCTCGATGCCCTGCGCGGCGTCGACCAGCAGGATCGCGCCCTCGCACGCGGCCAGCGACCGGCTGACCTCGTAGGTGAAGTCGACGTGGCCCGGGGTGTCGATGAGGTGCAGGACGTGGTCGCGCTGCTCGCCGTCGGGACCGGCGGCGAACCACGGCAGCCGCACGTTCTGCGCCTTGATGGTGATGCCGCGCTCGCGCTCGATGTCCATGCGGTCGAGGTACTGGGCCCGGTAGGCCCGGTCCCCCAGCACGCCGGTCAGCTGCAGCATCCGGTCGGCCAGGGTCGACTTGCCGTGGTCGATGTGCGCGATGATGCAGAAGTTCCGGATGCGCTCCGGCGGCGTGAACGTCTCGTCGGCGTAGCCCACGGTGCCGGGTCGGCCAGGGGTCTGGGCCGACTGCTGCGTCGTGGCGGTCTCGGTCAACGAGGTCCTCGTTCCTGCTCGGGCCCGGGTGTGCTCGCCCTCCATGGTCCCACGGCACCCGAGGAGCACCGGCCATGTGGGGCATTGGTAATCTGGCGGCAACTGCGCCGTGCGGGCTGGACGCCTGTGTCTGCTCCCGGGCGCGTCCGCACGCAGAACATCCGCACCATCGATCAGAGGTTCGAAGGCCCCGTGGCGAACATCAAGCAGCAGGTCAAGCGCAACCGCAAGAACGAGGAGGCTCGTCAGCGGAACAAGGCGGTCAAGTCGCGCATCAAGACCGCGATCCGCCGGTACCGCGAGACCCTCGAGTCCGGCGACACCGCGGCCGCCGACGAGCGCCGCCGCGAGGCCGGCCGCCTGCTCGACAAGGCCGTGAGCAAGGGCGTCATCCACAAGAACCAGGCGGCGAACAAGAAGTCGCGCATGGCCCACCGGGGCGCGCGCTTCACCGTCGACGCCAAGGGTGGCAAGACGCCGGCCTGATCCGGGCTTGAGCGAGGGGCACCTCCGGTCGGTTCTATCGACCGAGGGTGCCCCTCGCTGTGTCTCGGGGGTGTTCGGCGGCGCTCGGTTCGGCGTCGAGGGGCACTGCACGCAGGTTCGGGGCGCTCCCGGATGCCTCACGTGCCCCTCATCATGGAGCTGGCGCACGCCGGAGCAGCGGCCGCGGTCGAGGGGCACTGCACGCAGGTTCGGGGCCGTCCGAGATGGCTGACGTGCCCCTGATCATGGAGTGGGCGCACGCCGGAGCAGCGGTCGCGGTCGAGGGGCACTCCACGCACGTCTCGAGGCGCTCCCGGATGCCTGACGTGCCCCTGATCATGGAGCGGGCGGACGCCGAAGAGGCCAGCCGCCGAGCCAGGGCGCACGCCGGACCTCGCGCTCGAGGCCTCCGTGATCAGCGCCGGCGGGCGTGCCCGGCGAGGGCCGCCAGCTCCACCGTCGCCCGCTCCAGGGCGTAGGCCGGGTCGGCCGCGGCGCCCTTGACGTCGGCGTTGACGTCGGCGACCAGCGACATCGCCCGCGTGAGCCCCGGGCCGTCCCACCCGCGGGCCTGCCCCTGGGCCTTCTTGACCTTCCACGGCGGCATCTTGAGCTCCGAGGCCATCCGGTACGGGTCGCCCCGGCCGGCGGCCGAGACCCGCGCGATGGTGCGCACCGCGTCGGCGAGCGCGTCGGCCACGAGCACGTGGGCCACGCCGGTGTCGAGCGCCCAGCGCAGCGCCTCGAGCGCGCCCGCGCGGTCCCCCGTCACCGCGCGCTCGGCCACCGCGAACCCGGTGACGTCGGCCCGCCCACGGTGGAACCGCCGCACGGCCTCGGTGTCGATCTGACCCCCGGAGTCGCTGACCAGCTGCGACGCCGCCGCAGCGAGCTCGCGCAGGTCCGACCCGACGGCGTCGAGCAGCCCGCCCAGCGCGTCGCCGGTGATGGTGCCGCCCGCCTGCCGAACCTCGGCCCGGACGAAGTCGGCCCGCTGGTCGTACTTCTGGAGCTTGGGGGCCTCGCTGACCGCGGCGCCCGCCTTCTTCAGCCCGTCGACCAGTGCCTTGCCCTTGGCCCCGCCCGCGTGCACGGCGACGAGCGCGACGCCGTCGGTGGGCGCCTTGGCGTAGTCGACGAGCACGGTGGTGACCTCGGTGTTCGCGTCCTGCGCCGCCTCGAGCACCACGACGCGGGCCTCGGCGAACAGTGACGGGCTCACCAGCTCCGCGAGCACCCCCGCGGTGATCTCGGAGGCCCGCAGGGTGCGGACCTCGACGTCCGGGTCCCGACGGCGGGCGGCGGCGACCGCGCCGGCGACGGCACGCTCGACCAGCAGCGCCTCGTCACCGAGGACGAGCCGCACGGGGGCGTCGTCCACCTCGGCGGAGGTTCCCTGGGCGGGACGGGCTCTCGGTGGCACGCCGACATCCTCCCAGGACCCCCCGACACCGTGGTGTGGGCAACGTCGCCGCGCGGTGGCCCGGCGTGCGCACCGTGCCGTAACGTTCCGGACTGCGCCCGACCGGACCGATCCGGACCCGGGCGGACAACCGAATACGGCTCATCCAGAGGGGTAGAGGGAACGGCCCGACGACACCCCGGCAACCGGCGGCACCCGCATGTGCGGGGAGCAAGACCGGTGCCAATTCCGACCCGCCGGGTGGCGGGGAAGATGAGGAGAAACCTTTCATGACCCTGACCGCCTCCGGTCCGAGCACCGCCTCCGGGACCGTCGGCTCGTCCCTCGACCTCGGCCCCGCCGCCGCCCTGGCGTGCCGGGCGTGCGGCCACCGCCTCGCCCTCGCCGCCGAGTTCGCGTGTCCCCAGTGCTTCGGACCGCTCGAGGTCGCCTACGACTTCGGCCGCGTCACCCGCGAGCAGATCGAGCGCGGCCCCAAGTCGATCTGGCGCTACAAGGACCTGCTGCCGGTGCCGAGCACCGTCGAGTCGCACCCGAACACCGAGCCCGGCTTCACCCGGCTCGTGCGCGCCGACCGCCTCGGCGCCGAGCTCGGCATCCGCAACCTCTGGGTCAAGGACGACACCGGCAACCCGACGCACTCCTTCAAGGACCGCGTCGTCGCCGTCGCCCTGGCCGCCGCCCGCGAGCTGGGCTTCACCGTGCTCGCCTGCCCGTCGACCGGGAACCTCGCGAACGCCACGGCGGCGGCCGCCGCCCGGGCGGGGTGGGACTCGGTCGTGCTCATCCCCGCCTCACTCGAGCGCGCGAAGATCCTCATGACGGCGGTGTACGAGACCTCGCTGCTCGCCGTCGACGGCACCTACGACGACGTCAACCGCCTCGCCACCGAGCTGGCCTTCGAGCAGGAGGACTGGGCGTTCGTCAACGTCAACGTCCGGCCGTACTACGCCGAGGGCTCGAAGTCGCTGGGCTACGAGATCGCCGAGCAGCTGGGCTGGCGCATCCCGGCGCAGACGGTGATCCCGGTGGCGTCCGGCTCCCAGCTGACCAAGATCGACAAGGCCTACGGGGAGCTCGTCTCCCTCGGCCTGGTCGACGGTGAGGACTGGCGCGTCTTCGGCGCCCAGGCGAAGGGGTGCTCGCCGGTCTCGACGGCGTTCGCCGAGGGCACCGACGTCGTCCGGCCCCAGAAGCCGGACACCATCGCCCGGTCCCTGGCGATCGGCAACCCCGCCGACGGCCCCTACGTGCTCGACACCGTCCGGCGATGCGGCGGCGCGGTCACCGACGTGACCGACGACGAGGTCCGCGACGGCATGCGGCTGCTCGCCCGCACCGAGGGGATCTTCGCCGAGACGGCGGGCGGGGTCACCGTGGCGAACGCGCGGAAGCTCGTCGAGGAGGGCCGGCTCGACCCCGACGCCGACACCGTCCTGCTGATCACCGGCGACGGGCTCAAGACCCTCGACGCGATCGAGGGCCAGGTCGGCCCGACGGCGCACGTCCCCGCCACCTCGAAGGCGGTCCGCGAGGCGCTGGGGCTGTAGGCACTCCTCTCACCGCTTCTTCGGATCCGGGCGGGGGTCACCCCGGGCGACGACCGCCGTGCCCCCGCCCGGCGCCGGGACGACCGCGAGGTCGCCGCTCTGGTCGGTGCGCCGCACCAGGGCCCCGGTCCCGGCGAGCAGGCCCATCATCGCCGGGTTGGGGTGCCCGTAGCTGTTGCCCTGCCCGACGCTGACCAGCGCGAGCCGCGCGTGCGCCGCCGTCACGAACGCCGGCAGCGACGACCGCGAGCCGTGGTGGGGCACCTTGAGCACGTCCGCTCCCAGGTCGACCCCGGACGCGAGCAGCGCCTCCTGCGACTCGGCCTCGGCGTCGCCGGGCAGCAGGATCCGCCCGAGCGGCGTGGTGGCGCGCAGGACGAGCGAGGTGTCGTTGACCTCGGTGCCGTCGCCGGGGTCGACGTGCGGACGCGGACGGAGCGGGCCGAGGACCTCGAGCGCGAGCCCCGGCCAGTGCAGCGTCGCGCCGGGATCGAGCCCGACGACCGGGGTGCCCGCCGCCCGCGCCCACCCGGTCACCTCCCCGAGGGCGCCGACCGGCTCGTGCACCGGCCCGATCGCCACGGCCCCCGCCGACCGGCCGCGCAGCGCCCCGGCCAGCCCGTCGACGTGGTCGGCGTGCAGGTGCGAGAGCACGACGAGCGCGAGCGAGCGCACCCCGAGCCGTGAGAGGCACCCGTCGATCGCGCTGCCGTCCGGGCCGGCGTCGAGGAGCACGGCACGGCCGGGTTCCCCGGTGGCGAGGACGAGCCCGTCGCCCTGCCCGACGTCGCACATGACGAACACCCAGTCCGGCGGCGGCCACCCGACCGGCACGACCCGCGTCGGGACGAGCACGAGCAGCAGGCCCACGACGACGGCGAGCGCGAGCAGCCGGACCCGGCGCCACCGCAGGGCCACGAGGCCGAGCAGCACCAGGCCGGCCAGCAGCAGCCCGCCGGTGACCCCGCCCGGCCACGCCAGCGTCGCGCCCGGTACCGCGGCGCACCGCCGCGCCACCCACACCAGCCACGACACCTCCGGCCCGGCGAGCCACACCGCGGCGTGCGCGCCCGCGGTCCACCACGGTGCGAGCACCGCGGCCAGCACGCCGAGCACGGTCGCCGGGGCGACGACGGGCGCGGCGAGGAGGTTGGCGAGCACCGCGACGAGGCTGACCTGGCCGGAGAGCCCGGCCACCACCGGCGCGGTGACCACGTGCGCGGCGAGCGGCACCGCCAGCGCCTCCGCGACCCCCGGCGGCACCCGTCGACGCCGCAGCGCCGTGACGATCACCGGGGCGAGCAGCACCAGCGCCCCCGTCGCGAGCACCGACAGTGCGAAGCCGGCGTCCACCGCGAGCGCCGGGTCGACCAGGAGCAGCACGATCACGGTGACGGCGAGGGCGGGCACCACCGAGCGGGTCCGGCCGAGGGCGAGCGCGAGGATCGCGACCGCGCCCATGGCGCCCGCGCGCAGGACGCTCGGCGAGGGGCGGGCGAGGACCACGAGCCCGACGAGCGCCAGCAGCGCCAGCACCGCCGTCGTCCGTGGGCCCAGCCGCGCCAGCCGCGCGAGGAGCAGGACCGCGCCGAGGACGAATGCCACGTTCGACCCGCTGACGGCGAGCAGGTGCGTGAGGCCCGCCGTGCGGAAGTCGTCGGCGAGGTCGGCCGCGATCCCGGAGGTGTCCCCGACGACGAGCCCCGGCAGCAGGCTGGCGGGCTCCTCCAGGACGGCGCGGGCGGCGTCGCGCAGGCCGGCCCGCAGGTCGCCCGCGGCGAGCTGGGCGCCGGGCGCTGGGCCGACGTCGCGTGGCGGGCCGCGGGTGCGCAGGACCGCGACGGTGAGGTCGCCGCGGGTCGGCCGGCCGAGGGTGCCGCCGGCGGTGGCCCGCTGGCCGAAGCAGCCGCCCACCCGGCCGCGGGGGCGAGCAGCACCACGCGGCCGTCACCGCGCCAGCGCGCGCCGGCGGCCTGCGCGGCGGCGAGCTCGGCCCGCACGACCACCCGGGCGTCCCCGGCGGGTCCGGTGCTGCGCAGCGGGTCGGGTCGTCGGTGAGGACCACCTCGAGGGTGGCGGCGGACCCGGCGTCGGCCGCGGCGCGCAGCGGGTGCCCGGCGACCTGGTGGGCCGCGGTGGCCGCCACCCCGCCGACCGCCGCGGCGCAAATCCCGGTCGCGAGCAGCCCGGCCGCCCAGCGCGGGGCGGCCGCGCCCTCCTGCCGGGCCGCGAGCAGTCGCCGTCCCCCGACGACCGCGACCCCGATGGCGAGGAGGGTGAGCAGCACGCCCGGGCCCCAGCCCAGGGCGAGCGGCACAAGGGCCGCCGTCCACGCCGCCAGCGCCGGCGGGACGAGCCGGGCGTCGAGGGCCGGGCGCGGCTCTCGTCGCCGTCCGTCTCCCGGTGCTCACACCCGCACCAGGTCCCGCAGCGTGCCGAACCGGGCGTCGCCGATCCCGGGGATCTCGCGCAGCTGCTCGACCGCGGTGAACCGGCCGTTCTGGGTGCGCCAGTCCAGGATCTTCTTCGCCATGACCGGCCCTACCCCCGGCAGGCCGTCGAGCTGCTCGAGGGTCGCGGCGTTGAGGTCGAGCTTCCGCCCGGCGCGGGCCCAGTGCTGCCGGCCGGCGGCCCCGACGGAACCGACGGCGTGGCCGCCGGCCCCGCGACGCCGACGAGGATCTGCTGGCCGTCGACCACCCGGGCGGCGAGGTTGAGCGGCGTCAGGTCGACGTGCGG
>CAVQUY010000020.1:0-706571 GCA_963716955.1 uncultured Actinomycetota bacterium | reverse complement strand
ACCAGCGCGACGTCGTGCCCGGCGTCGGCGTGGGCCTCGAGGACCTCGAGGACCTCCGCGATGACGTCGCCCCGGCGTGATCCCGCGGCCCCCCGGCCCGCGCCCACCAGCGGCAGCGCCGTGAGGTGCCGAGACCGGCCCCGCCGGGGTGGGCGACCCCGTTGGTCCGCCGCGACGGCGTCGAGGACGTCGTGGACGGCGGCGGCGTACCAGGACGCCGCCCGCGGCTCCCCGGACCCGGTGTCGGCCGGCCAGAGCCCCTCGCCCCACGGTGCCCGGCCCGGCGGGACGAGGCCGTGCCAGCTCGCGCTGACCTCGCCGCGGGAGGTCGGCACGACGAGGTCGTCGCACGCCAGCTGCGTCAGGTCGCCGTGCACCACGAAGACGTGCCCACGCGTCATCCGACGAGCTCCCCGGGGATCGGCGCCGGCCCACACCGGCTCGGCGGTTCGGCTGCGACCGACGGGCGCACGGCCTCAGGAAGGCGGGGCGCCGAAGTCGACGAGGACACGCTCCAGGGGCGCGGGATGGACCGCGACGCTGCCGGCGAACGGGTGGTCGATGGTGACGGCGACGAACAGCAGCACACCGATGAGCGCCGCGAGGCTGGCGGTCATCACCGTGTGGAGCAGCGCACTGCCCAGACCGAAGATCATCGTGAAGCCGATCGTCACGGCGGCGCCCACGATCAACGCCAGCCACAGCACACCGGGGACGCCCTGGCTGACGTAGTCCAGTCGCGCCGACCGCGCCGTGACCAGGTCGTTGAGCCGATCGGCCTCGACCTCCTTGTACTGCAGCTCGTCCGGGTTGGTCGCGGGCATGGTGGCCAGGTACTGGGAGATGTCGTCGAGCGCGCGGGTCGTCTCGGGCGAGCCCGGCTCGCCGACGCGCCATCGCCGGCCAGTCGGTCTCGACCGCGGCCGCCGCGTAGGTCCGCACGTCGGTGTGGATCTGCTCGCGGACCGGGGGTGGGAAGGCGGCGCTGTCGCGGTAGATCGTGCGCAGCGCGCTGGCCTCCTGCCCCACCACGTGCTCGGCCTCGCTGAAGTTCTCCCAGCTCACGATCACCACGAAGCCCAGCAGCACCGCGTAGATCACCCCGACGACCGCGATGATGAACCCGGCCACCTCGTTGTGGTCGCCCTCGCGCAGCGCGGGCCAGGCCCGGCGCAGCCCGGCCTGGGCGGCGACGACCAGCGCCGGCATGACCACGACCAGCAGGATCCCGACGAGCCAGATCGGCCAGCTGGACATCTCAGCCGGACGCCTCGGCGCCGGCCCGGGCACCCGCCGGGCGCAGCGCGCGGGCCTGCTCGACCCCCAGCACCGGCAGCCCCGCCGGGTCGAGCACCCCGATCTGGACCAGCAACGACGCCTGGTCCCAGTAGAGGTGCTCGTAGTCGACCTTGCCGTCGCGGAACCCGATGATGCCCACGACCAGCAGCTCCACCGGCCGACCTGTGGGCGCCACCCCGGGCAGGAAGGCGTCGATGACGCGGTCGTGCGTGAACGTCATGTACATCTCGTCCACCACCCGCTCCGTGTCGACGGTGCGCGACAGCCGGGTGATGGCCGTGTCGTCCGGCCACTGCCCGATGAAGTGGTCGGTGTAGAACGCCGCCACGGCCTCCTGCCCCGATCCACCGGCCCCGCTCGACACGTGCAGCACGGTCGGCTCGGGCGTCATCGTGGCCATCGTCGCGGCCACGTCACGAACGACGAACTCGTCGGCGACGTGCTCGTCGAACACGGCACCGAGATCGGGCACCGTCCGGTCGTCCATCTGGATCCCCCTGCGCACTCGCCCACGTGTCCGGCACCACCCTGCTACCGACGGCGGCCCGACACGAGGGGCATCCGGAGGAACTCGGCCCGCTGACCTGCGCCGGACGTCCCGTTCGGCCCCGTCCGTCTGATCATCGGACCCGGCCGGTGGCGTCGTTGACGGCCACGGGCGCGCAGCGCGCGTACCGGTCCACGACCGCGTCCACGACGCCGTCGTGGTCCCCCAGCGGCGCGGCCACCACGGCGGCTCCCGCGTCGGCGAGCCACCGGTGGAACGCCCCGGGGGCGAGTAGCCAGGTCGCCAGCGCGACCGGGCGGTCCTGCGCGGCGACCACGTCCGCGACGCGCAGCGCCCCGCCCGCGATGTAGCCGACCGGCACCGCCGTCCCGAGCCGCTCCGCGAACAGGCCCGCGGCCGTCGCCAGGTCCTCCTGCGCCACCGGGTCGGTCGACCCGGCGGCCGCGAGCACGACCGCGCGGCCGTCCGCGCCCCCGGCCTCGGCCAGCCGGGCCAGCGCGACGTCGACCAGCGCCGGGTCGGGACCCAGTGGCTCGGCGAGGGTCACGTCGTCGCGCCCGGTCGCGGCGAGCTGCCCCGGTACGTCGACCCGCACGTGGAAGCCCGCCGCCAGGAACGCCGGCACGACGACGACCGGCCCCGCCAGACGCGGCAGGACGTCCGCGAGTTGCGGGCGTGCGACGCCGGCGTAGGCGAGCCGGACCTCGACGCCGGGGAGCGTCGAACGCAGCCGCAGGAGCAGCCGGCCCCAGGTGTTCCGGCCGGCCGCCTCGCCCGTGCCGTGCGCCAGCACGACGAGCGCGGGTCTCACCGGGCGGGCTCGGCCGCGGGCGCCGCGCCGCGCACGTGCTCCTCGAGGCGGCGCACCATCGCGCCGAGCCGGAACCGGTCGGGGGCGATCGAGGGCACACCGCGGGCGTCCAGCGGCGCCGCCGTGACCGGTCCGACGACGCACGCGAGCACGCCGCTTCCGTCGGGCCCGCCGCGCAGCGCCGCGAGCAGCTCCTCGGTCCGCCCGAGCACCTCCGCGCGGTGGAGCAGCCCCTCGACGGCGGGCGCGCTGGTGAAGGTCACGGTGTCGACCTCGCCCTCGACGATCGCGGCGATCAGCGCGTCGACGGCGGGCAGGTCCGGCGGCGGCTCCCACCGGTAGACGTGCACCAGGACGACGTCGGCACCCGCCTCGCGCAGGGCGGCGAGGAACGACGTCATCGGGTCGCCGTGCAGCTGGACCGCGACGCGCGTCCCCGCCAGCGGCCCGGCGCCGCCGGCGAGGAGGTGCTCGAGGACCTCGGGGGAGGACTCGGTGGCATCGGCCGACCAGGCCTCCCGCAGCCCGGAGCCGCGGATGGCCCCGCGGGCCTTGGGGCCGCGGGCGAGCAGTGTCGCGTCGCCGAGCACGGTGCGCAGCCGCTCGCCGAGCCCCCACTCGTCGGCGACCTCCAGCCAGCCCCGGAAGCCCTGGCCGGTGGTGGCGACGACGACGGCGGGCGGCACGTCGAGGAGCGCGCGGGTGGTCTGCGCGAGGGCCTCGTCGTCGGCGAGGGGCACGATCCGCATCGTGGCGGCGTGCAGCGTCGTGGCGCCCCGGCGGTGCAGCAGGTCGATCTGGTCGTCGGCGCGGCGGTCCGCGGTCACGCCGACCCGCACGCCCGCCAGCGGACCCGCCCCGTCTCCGGTCATGCGCTCCCGACCTCGACCATCCCGTCCACCACCCGCACAGGATAGGTGGCCACGACGACCGAGTCGTCCTCGACCGCGACGCCCGTCTCGAGCGCGAAGTGCTGTTTGTACAGCGGTGACGCGACGACCGGCGTCCCGCCGAGGTCCCCGACGATGCCCCGGGAGAGCACCGACGCCCCGGAGAACGGGTCGAGGTCGTGCAGCGCGAAGAGCCGGTCGTCGTGGGTGCGGAACACCGCGACCGGCTCGCCGTCCACCAGCGCGCACACCCCGCGCTCGGGCTGCAGGCGCTCGAGCGCGCAGATCGGGGTCCAGGCGTGGGACTCCGGCGGCGCGACGGGGGCGGTCGGCTCCGGGCGGGAGTCCTTGACCTCCACGCCGTCGGTGGAGCCGTCGGGGTGGGCGCGGACGTCGGCGTCGAGGGTCATGCCGGGGCTCCCACGGGGATCGTCGGGCCCGCGATCCGCGTCGGCGCGGGCGAGGTGTCGAAGCCGAGCGACCGCAGGTCCGTCGGCTGCCCGTCCTTCATGCCGGCCGGCACGCGGCGACCCAGGTGGTCGACGAACTCGATCGTCGGGTCCGGGGTGCCGGGGGCGTTGACGAAGGAGGTGAACCGCGCGAGCTTGTCGGGGTCGTCCAGCACGGCGGCCCACTCGTCGGCGTAGCTGCGGACGTGGCGCGCCATCTGCTCGTCGAGGGAGTCGCCGAGGCCCAGCGAGTCCTCCATGACCACCTCGCGGAGGTGGTCGATGCCGCCCTCGAGCGACTCGATCCACGGCGCGGTGCGCTGCAGCCGGTCCGCGGTGCGCACGTAGAACATGAGGAACCGGTCGATCGTGCGCACCAGGGTGGCGGTGTCGAGATCGGACGCGAGCAGCTCCGCGTGGCGCGGGGTGAACCCGCCGTTGCCGCCGACGTAGAGGTTCCAGCCATGCTCCGTCGCGATGATCCCGAAGTCCTTCGAGCGGGCCTCGGCGCACTCGCGGGCGCACCCGCTCACCCCGGACTTCAGCTTGTGCGGGCTGCGCAGCCCGCGGTAGCGCAGCTCGAGCGCGACGGCGAGGCCCACCGAGTCCTGGACGCCGTAGCGGCACCAGTCGGTGCCCACGCAGGACTTCACGGTGCGCAGCGCCTTGCCGTACGCGTGGCCGGACTCGAACCCGGCGTCGACCAGCCGGCGCCAGATGGCGGGCAGGTCGTCGACGCGCGCCCCGAACATGTCGATGCGCTGCCCGCCGGTGATCTTCGTGTAGAGCCCGAAGTCGCGCGCCACCTCGCCGATCGCGATCAGGCCCTCGCCGGTGACCTCGCCGCCGGGCAGGCGCGGGACCACCGAGTAGGTCCCGTTGCGCTGCATGTTGGCGAGGAAGTGGTCGTTGGTGTCCTGCAGCGCGGCGGACTCGCCGTCGAGGATGTGGCCGCCCGCCAGGGTGGCGAGCATCGAGGCGATCGCGGGCTTGCAGACGTCGCAGCCGCGGCCGGTGCCGTGGGCGGCGAGGATCTCGGAGAAGGTCGCCAGGCCGGTCACCCGGACGACCTCGTACAGCTCGGCGCGGCTCCGGGTGAAGTGCTCGCAGAGCGCCTTCGAGACCGCGACGCCGCAGCTCGCGAGGATCTTGCCGAGCGTCGGGACGCACGACCCGCAGGTGGTGCCGGCCCGGGTGCAGGCCTTGAGCGCAGGCACCGTCGCGGCCTCGCCGGCGGTGATCGCCTCGACGAGCGCACCCTTGGTGACCGCGTTGCAGGAGCAGATCTGCGCCGCGTCGGGGAGCGCGTCGATCCCGACGCCGACGGCGCCGTCGCCGGCCGGGGCGATGAGCGACATCGGGTCGCCCGGCAGGCGCTCGTCCAGGAAGCCGCGCAGCGTCTCGTAGTTGCTCGCGTCCCCGACGAGGACCCCGCCGAGCAGCGTCGACGCGTCGTCGGAGACGACGAGCTTGGCGTAGGTGCCGGCCACCGGGTCGTCGAGGCGGACCTCGAGCGCGCCCGGTGTCGTGGCGTGCGCGTCGCCGAAGCTGGCGACGTCGACGCCGAGCAGCTTGAGCTTGGTCGACATGTCGGCCTCGGTGAACCGGGCCTCGGCGTCGTCGGCGGCGAGGCGCCCCGCCACCACCTCGGCCATCGCGTAGCCCGGCGCGACGAGCCCGTAGGTGCGGCCCCGCACGGCGGCGACCTCGCCGATGGCCCAGACGTGCTCGTCGGAGGTGCGGCAGCGCTCGTCGACCAGGACGCCGCCGCGCTCGCCGACGTCGAGGCCGATCTCGCGGGCGAGCGTGTCGGCGGGCCGGATGCCGGCGGAGAAGACGACGACCGAGGCGTCCAGCTCGGCGCCGTCGGAGAGCGTGACGGTGAGCCCGCCGCGGTGGTCGCGGGCGATCGCCGCCGTCGACACCCCGGTGTGCACGCGCAGCCCCAGGTCGGAGACGAGGCGGTACAGCAGCGCGCCGCCCGCGTCGTCGACCTGCACCGGCATGAGCCGCGGCGCCATCTCCACGACGTGCGGGGAGAGGCCGAGCTGACGCAGCGCGTTGGCCGCCTCGAGCCCGAGCAGCCCGCCCCCGACGACGACGCCCGCCCGGCGCCCCGCCCCCGCGCGCGCGGTGGCGGCCTCGGCGGCGGCCCGCATGCCGTCGAGATCGTCGAGCGTGCGGTAGACGAACACGCCGTCGAGGTCGCGGCCGGGCACGGGCGGCACGAAGGGCACGCTGCCCGTCGCGAGCACCAGTTCGTCGTAGTCGACGGTGCGGCCGTGCTTCGTCGTGACCCGGCGGCCCGACCGGTCGACGGCGACGGCGGGGTCGTCGAGATGGAGCTCGACGAGCGGGTCGGCGTGGAACTCGTCGTCGGCGAGCGCCAGGTCGTCCTCGGTCGCGTCGCCCACGTACGAGGAGAGCGCGACGCGGTCGTAGGCCGGCCGCGGCTCCTCCGCGAGGACGACGACGCGCCAGGCGTCGGCGGTGTCACGGCGCCGCAGGCTCTCGACGAACCGGTGGCCGACCATGCCGTGGCCGACGACGACGACGGTGCGCATTCGTGCTCCCTCCGGTCGCACACATGCCTCAAACGGACGCGTAACTGACCTTCGTGCCCGTGGTCGGGTCGGTCGCGGCGGTCGGGCTCCGCATGTAGACGACGTAGGTCACGACGAAGCAGACCGCGTAGAAGGCGACGAAGGCCCAGAACGCGGGGGTGCCGGACTTCGTCGCCTGGAACGACGCCCGGAACGCCAGGTTGATGAGCAGGCCGCCGAAGGCGCCGATCGCGCCGGCGATGCCGATGACCGCGCCGGAGATGCGGCGCGCCCACAGCAGGGCCGTGTCCTGGTCCCAGCCCCGGTCCTGCGATGACGCGAGCGCCTTCGTCCGGAAGATCGCCGGGATCATCTTGTACACCGAGCCGTTGCCGATCCCCGAGGTGGTGAACAGCAGTACGAAGCCGACGACGAACAGCGGGAGCGACCCGATCGCCGAGGCCCCGATGCAGATCAACGCGCTGACCGCCATGGCGACGAAGTTCCAGAAGGTCACCCGGGTACCGCCGATGCGGTCGGAGAGCGCCCCGCCGACCGGGCGGATCAGCGATCCCAGCAGCGGGCCGATGAAGGTCAGCGTCGCCGCCTGCAGCGGGGTGCGGCCGAACTGGTTCTGCAGCACGAGCCCGAACGCGAAGCTGTAGCCGATGAACGACCCGAAGGTGCCGACGTAGAGGAACGAGATGATCCAGGTCTGCGCGTCCCGGCAGGCCTCGGCGAGGGCACCGGAGTCGTTGCGCACCGAGGACAGGTTGTCCATGAAGAGGACGGCGCCGAGCAGGGCGAGCACGATGAGCGGGATGTAGACGGCGAGCAGGATCCGCGGCGAGCCGGCACCCGCGGTCGCGATGATGAGCAGGCCGACGAGCTGGACGACCGCGACGCCGAGGTTGCCGCCGCCGGCGTTGAGGCCCAGCGCCTTCCCCTTCTCCCTGGCGGGGAAGAACGCGTTGATGTTCGTCATCGACGAGGCGAAGTTGCCACCGCCGACGCCGGCGACGGCCGCGATCACCATGAAGGTGGTGTACGACGTGCCTGGGTGCATGAAGATCGCCAACAGGATCGTCGGGACCAGCAGGAGGGCCGCGCTGATGATCGTCCAGTTGCGCCCACCGAACACCGCCACGGCCAGCGTGTAGGGCAGCCGCAGGATCGACCCGACCAGGGTCGGCATCGACACGAGGAAGAACTTGCCCGCGGTGTCGATGTGGTAGGTCGCCTCGGGCATGAAGAGCACGAGGACCGCGAAGAGCGACCAGATCGAGAACCCGATGTGCTCGGAGAACACCGAGAACCACAGGTTGCGGTTCGCGACCTTCTTCCCGGTCGCGTCCCAGAAGGACTCGTCCTCCGGCCGCCACTCGTCGATCCAGCGGCCCCGGAGGAGTCCTCCGGAGGCCTGTGCGGACACGCCCATCCTCGCCACGCCCTCTCGATCGGGGGGCGCGATCCGCTCGCGCACCCTCGGTCCTGTCCGGAGGGCGACGCTAGGGACGGCGGGTTACGCCGACGTGACCCCGCGTTACCGGGGCGCGACGGAGCGAGAGGGGCACATCACCTTTGCGACGGTGACCCGCTCAGAGCAGGTCGGTGACGACGCGGGCGGCGTGCTCCAGCCCGCGCAGCGACTCCCTGGTGCACGCCGGGTGCTGCGCGTGGACCGCGAGACGGAAGAGCAGACCGTGCAGCAGCATCTGCGGCCACGCGACGAGGTGCGACCACCGGCTGACGATCCCCGCGTCGGCGCCGCCCCACGCGAGGGCGTCCACGACGACGACGGCGGCCGCCCACTCGACCGGCCGCCAGAACGGCACGATGTCGAGGACGGCGGGCGGCACCTGCTCGGCGGTGGGCCCGTCGGCTCCGTCGGGACCGTCCCCCGCCTCGAAGAGGACGGTGCCGAACAGGTCGCCGTGGACGAGCTGGGAGGGCACCGTCAGCGCCGTGCGCCGGCGCGCGAGCTCGGCGAACAGGTCGCCGCCCGTCTCGGGGTCCAGCGACACCGGCCGCTCGCCGAAGGCCATGCGGTCCGCGCGGGCGAGGATGTCGTCGCGGTCGTCGACGAAGCGCGGGCGGGCGAGCTTGGCCGTCGCCCGGTGCAGGCGCAGCGAGACGGCGACGACGTCGTCGTGGCGGGGGCGCACCTGACCCGCGATGTCGTGGCAGGCCGCCCAGCCGGACACGACGCGGCGCCCGTCGGAGGCGCGCACCGGGCGCGCGATCCGGACCCCGTCGACACCCGCCGTCGCGAGCTCCTCGGTGGTGGCCGCCGACCAGGCGGCGAGCACCGTGTCGGACACCGGCCGCAGCAGGACCCCGTCGCAGGTCCAGGCCGGGCCGGGGAGGTGGGGACGTGGCCGTGGCTCCGCCTCGCGGACCCCGAACGCGGTGCGCACGTGCAGCGGCGGGCCCTCGGGCTCGCCGGCCGCAGCCTGCGGCTGCACCCGGGTGTCCTGGGGCGGTGCGGCGGTCACGCTCCGCACGCTACCCCCGCACGGGTCGAGTCAGGCCGACGACGCGGCGGCGTGTCGAACCCTGTGGGTCACCGGACTCACCACACCTTGTAGGGCAGGAACTTGCCGCTCCAGGTGAGCTTGACCCGGTCGCCCTTCGGGTCGGGCTCGCGCTCGAACTCCAGCGAGAAGTCGATGGCGCTCATGATGCCGTCGCCGAACTCCTCGCGGATGAGCTCGTGCAGCGCGCTGCCGTAGACCTGCAGCGCCTCCTGCAGGCGGTAGGTGACGGGCTCGGTGGGGTCGAGCGCCGCCTCGCCGCGCACCGGGGGGGCGGAGAGCGCGGCGACCGTGTCGTCGTCGAGGCCGAGCACGCCGCCGATCTTCTGCGCCTGCTCGGGGTCGAGCGGCTGCTGGCCCAGCAGCGCCGAGGTCGTCCACACCAGGGAGCGCTCGAGGGTGTCGGCCAGCTGCTGCCAGCTCATCCCCTTGGCGTCCTTGGCCGCGACCACCTCGCGGCCCGCCTCCAGCCGGTCGAGCTCGTCCACTGTTTCCTCCTGGGCTACGTCAGCGGACGGCGTCGGTGGCGCCCGGGGATGTCTGCTCAACCTTCCACGCGGCGTAGTACCCGCCTCAACCGGTCGAGCCACCAGGCCGCCCGGTCCGGGGACGCGGCGTGCGCCGCGAGGTGCCCCGGGGAGGCCGGCGGCGGCGCGGCGGGCACGGCGATCGTGCCGCCGACCGCCACGACTGCGTCCGCCGGCGCCACCGTGTCGGCGGCGAGCAGGCTCGTCGTCGCGAGCCCGCAGGCGTGCGGCAGCTCGGGCAGCGCCCCGGCCAGCGCGAGGCCCGCGGCGAGCCCGACCGAGCTCTCCACCGCCGAGGACACCACGCACGGCAGCCCGATCGCCTCGGCCATCCGCAGCGACGCGGCGATCCCCCCGAGCGGCGCGACCTTGACGACGGCGATGTCGGCGGCCTGTGCGGCGACCACCCGCATCGGGTCCTCGGCTCGGCGGATCGACTCGTCCGCGGCGACCGGGACGTCGACGCGGCGCCGGACCGCGGCCAGCTCCTCCACCGTCGGGCACGGCTGCTCGACGTACTCCAGCCCGCCCGCGGCCCTCTCGAGCGCGGTGATCGCGGCGACGGCGGCGTCGACGTCCCAGCCGGCGTTTGCGTCGACCCGGACCCGACCGTCCGGCCCGAGCGCGTCGCGGACGGCCTCGACGCGGGCGAGGTCCGCCGCGAGGTCCTGCCCGCGCTCGGCCACCTTGACCTTGGCGGTGCCCGCGCCGGAGGCGGCGACGATCCGGTGGGCCTGCTCCGGCCCGACGGCGGGGACGGTCGCGTTGACCGGGATGCTCGCGGCGGCGGGCGACGGGCCACGGCCCGCCCAGCACGCCCGCGGACTCCAGCGCGCAGCGCAGCCAGGGCGCGGCCTCGTCGTCGTCGTACTCGACGAAGGGGCAGAACTCGCCCCAGGGCCCGTCCCCGTCCGCACGTCGCAGCAGCAGCGTCTCCCGGACGGTGATCCCGCGGAACCGGGTGCGCATCGGCAGCGCGACGACGGCGACGGCCAGGTCGGTCCCGGACGGGCCCGCGACGACGGTCACGGCCTCGGTGTCGGTCACCGTGCCTACGGTAGAGCGGTGATCGCCGACCGTCGTGACGTCGAGGTCGTCCCGACCGACGGGTCCGCCGCCGCGGCCCGCGCGCTGGGGTCCCGGCTCGTGGCGGCCGCGGCGGGCGGGGGCCCGGCGGTGCTGCCGACCGGGCCGGACGACCTCCCGCCGCGCGCGGAGCTCACGGGACCCGTCGCGCCCGGCGTCGCCGCCGTGGTGACGACCTCGGGGTCCACCGGCCTCCCGAAGGCGGTGCTGCTCTCGGGGAGCGCGCTCGCCGCGTCGGCCGCCGCGACGGCGACCCGCCTCGGCGGGGAGGGGCGCTGGCTCCTCGCGCTGCCCGCCCACCACGTCGCGGGCGTGCAGGTCCTGCTGCGCTCGGCCCGCGCCGGGGCCCCGGCCGCGGTGATGGAGCTGCGCGACGGGTTCCGGCCGGACGGGTTCGCGGCCGCGCTCGCGGACGCCGCGCGCGACGGCGACGGGCCGGTGAGCCGGACCTCCCTCGTCCCGACCCAGGTGCGCCGCCTGCTCGACGACGCCGGGGCGGGCCTGGCCGCGCTCTGCGCGCTGGACGCGGTGCTCCTCGGGGGCGCGGCGGCCGACCCGGGGCTGCTCGCCCGGGCCCGGGAGGCCGGCGTCGCGGTGGTGACGACCTACGGGATGAGCGAGACCTGCGGCGGGTGCGTCTACGACGGTGTGCCCCTCGACGGCGTGACCGTGGAGCTCGCGGGCGCCGACGACGGGTGCGGGGCCGGCCGGGTCGTGCTCGGCGGCGCCACGGTCGCCGAGGGCTACCGCGGGGCCGACGACGCGGCCGTGGCCGACTTCCTGCCCGGCCGGCGGTTCCGCACCTCCGACCTCGGGCGGGTCGCCGCTGACGGCCGGCTGGAGATCCTCGGGCGGGCCGACGACGTGATCGTCACCGGAGGCGAGAACGTGGCTCCCGCCGCCGTCGAGCGCGCCCTGCTGACGGTGACGGGCGTGCGGGAGGCGTGCGTCGTCGGCGTGCCCGACGAGACGTGGGGCGCGCGGGTCGTCGCGGTCGTGGCCGGCGAGTCCCTCGACCCGGACGCGGTGCGCGCGGCGGTCGCGCCCGTCCTGGGCCGGGCGGCGCCGCGCGAGGTCCGGGTGCTCGACGCGGTGCCGGTGCGCGGGATCGGCAAGCCCGACCGGGCCGGCGTCCGGGCCCTGTTCGCCGGCTGAGACCCACACCGTGCGCCGGACATCCCGGCGTCACCACGCCGTCGTCGACGCCCGGCGCGGGCTCCCGACGACGGTGTGGGCGGCGGGGACCGGCGCGGGCTCCTAGAGTCCGGCGGCGTGCCTGACTCCTCGATCTTCGACCCCACCGCCTGGCGCGAGGTCGAGAGCTTCGCCTTCACCGACATCACCTACCACCGGGCCACCGAGCGGGACGGGGAGCGCGAGCTCGGCTGCGTCCGCATCGCGTTCGACCGTCCCGAGGTGCGCAACGCCTTCCGGCCGCACACCGTCGACGAGCTCGCGACCGCCCTGGAGCACGCCCGGACCAGCGCCGACGTCGGCGTCGTGCTGCTGACCGGCAACGGCCCCTCCCCGCGCGACGGCGGGCACGCGTTCTGCTCCGGCGGCGACCAGCGCATCCGCGGCCGCACGGGCTACCAGTACGCGTCGTCGGAGGACGCGGTGTCGGCGGACGAGCGCGGCCGGGCGGGGAGGCTGCACATCCTCGAGTGCCAGCGGCTCATCCGCTTCATGCCGAAGATCTGCATCGCGGTGGTGAACGGCTGGGCCGCGGGCGGCGGGCACTCGCTGCACGCGGTCTGCGACCTCACCCTGGCTTCCGCCGAGCACGCCCGGTTCAAGCAGACGGACGCCGACGTCGGGTCCTTCGACGGCGGGTACGGGTCGGCCTACCTGGCGCGCGCGGTGGGCCAGAAGTTCGCCCGGGAGATTTCATGCTCGGCCGGACCTACGACGCCGAGGCGATGCACCGGATGGGCGCGGTCAACGAGGTCGTCCCGCACGCCGAGCTGGAGACGACGGCGCTGCAGTGGGCGCGGGAGATCCTCGGCAAGTCCCCGCAGGCCCAGCGCATGCTGAAGTACTCGTTCAACCTGATCGACGACGGCCTCGTCGGGCAGCAGCTCTTCGCCGGCGAGACGACCCGCCTCGCCTACATGACCGATGAGGCGACCGAGGGCAAGGAGTCATTTCTGGAGAAGCGCGAGCCCGACTGGTCGCCGTTCCCCTGGTACTACTGACCGCTCCGCCGGCGACGAGTCCGCGCGTCCCCGCGCCTGGCTGCGCGGCCCCGGTAGACGACGTCCGGCGCCGGCGGCGGTCCGTTTGCTGACACCGGACGTCAGGATGGCGCCGTCCTCGCAATAGCTGCGGCCGCGCCTCAGCTGCCGGGTCGCCCGACCATGCGCCACAGCACTGCCGCAACGGACCCGCTGGTGCCACGATCGGCCCGTGTGCACCGAGGCCGGACCGGCGCATCTCGCCGCCGTCGCGTTCGCCGCCCCGCGGGTCGCCGAGGGCGACGCCGTCGACCAGGTCGCCCTCGAGCCGGTCGACGCGCTGACGATCACCGTGCTCGTCGACAACTCGTTCGACGCGCTGCTCGTGGACTCGCCGGTCGCCACGCGGGCGCGTCTCGGCACCGGCGCACCCCAGCAGGCCCCGCAGTACGTCGACGGGACGACGCGGACTGGGCTCGTCGCCGAGCACGGGTTCTCCGCGCTGGTGACCGTCACCCGGGACGGGCACGACCACACGCTGCTCTTCGACACCGGCGTCTCCCCCGAGGGCATGGCCACCAACGGACGCCGCCTGGGCCTCGACCCGGGCGGCGTCGGCGCCGTCGTCCTCTCCCACGGCCACGCCGACCACACAGGCGGCTTCCCGGGGCTGGAGCGCTGGCTGGGACGGGTGCCGAGCCCGCTCGTGCTGCACCCGGCCGCCTTCACCCGCCGCCGCCTCGCCCCGCCGGGCGGCGACCCGTTCGTGATGCCCCTGCTCGACCGGGCCGCGCTCACCGGCGACGGCATCGAGCTCGTCGAGCGACGCGACCCGTCGTTCCTGCTCGGCGGCAGCGTGCTCGTCACCGGAGAGGTCGACCGGACGACCGAGTTCGAACGGGGGATGGCCTTCCACGAGGCGTTCGTCGACGAGGCCTGGCGTCCGGACCCGTGGATCGTCGACGACCAGGCCCTGGTCGTCGACGTCCGCGGCCACGGGCTCGTGGTGCTCACCGGGTGCGGCCACGCCGGTGCGGTGAACATCGCCCGGCACGCGCTGCGCCTGACCGGGGCGACGCGCCTGCACGCCCTGCTCGGCGGCCTGCACCTCACCGGCCCGGGCTTCGAGTCGATCATCGAGCCCACCGTGGACGCGCTCGTGGCGCTGGCGCCCGACGTCGTCGTCCCCGCGCACTGCACGGGCTGGCGTGCGCAGATGCGGCTCGCGCAGGAACTCGGCGACGCGTTCGTGCCGGGCGCGGTCGGCAGTCGCTACGCGTTCGCGGCGGCCTGACCCGGGCCCGGGCCCAGGACGGACGAGCGGTCCGTTCGTCACCATCGAGGGTGACGAACGGGCCGTTCGTGCGGTGGCTCCAGGTGCGGTCGGCCTCGGACCGAGTGTCGGAGGGTGCCGCTACGGTCCGGGCCCCGGCCGGAGGAGGACCCCGTGGCACGACTGATCTACTCGGCCGCCGCATCGCTGGACGGCTACATCGCCGGCCCGGGCGGCGACATGGGCTGGCTGACCGAGTACGCCGGCGAGCCGAACCCGGCCGCCGAGCGGCTCCTCGCCGACGTCGGCGCGCTCCTCGTCGGACGCCGCACCCACGACGGGGACGACCCGAACAGCGGCACCGACGCGGAAGGAGCCTTCGGCGGGCAGTACGACGGCCCGGCCGTCGTGCTCACCCACCGCCTACCGCCCTCCGCGCCGCCGGGGACGGTGTTCGCGACCGACCTGCACGACGCGGTCGCGACGGCCCGGGAGGCGGCCGGCGACGGCTACGTGACGATCCTGGGCGCGGACGTCGCGGCGCAGTGCCTCGCCGCGGGCCTGCTCGACGAGGTGTTCGTGCTCGTGGTGCCGGTGCTGCTCGGCGACGGCACGCCGATGTTCCCGCACCGGCCGGGCGCTCCCCCGGTCCGCCTCGAGCCGATCGCGCACGACACCCCGCACTGGTACCGCGTCGTGCGCTGAATGCCCGCCGCCCATGATCACGGGCACACGGCGCACCCAGACGCGCCGCCGGAGCTGCCTCGCGTGCCCCTCGCGGATGCGCCCCCACCCACCCGAAGATGACGGGCACACGGCGCACCCCGACACGCCGTCGACGCTGCCTCCCGTGCCCCTCGCGGAGCGGCCGGGGCGAGCGGGGCGACGCCGAGCGCGGGTCAGCGGCGGTGACGGCTCGGGCCGCCCGGGGGGTGGACCGCGGGCTCGCCCCCGTCCGCGCGGTGGGTGCCGCATCGGCCGGGCGGTGCTATGTCCGGGTGACCCCCGGTCGAGCGGATTCGGTCACTGTGCGTGAGCTGGCTCGGGGTATTCGTCCGGCCCGTCCGGATGTCGGTCACCACCTGGCGCATCGGCGTGCGGTGTCCGCGGTACCGGAGCGGGCAGCGTCACCGTGCCTCCGACGACGTCGCCGCCGGTCCGAGGCGGCCGCCCCCCGGAACGAGCGAAGGGCCCCCTCGGTCGACTAGATCGACCGAGGGGGCCCTTCGCTCAATTCGTGGTCTGCACCGGCGTTCCGGCGAGGGGCGCCCCTCGCCCGTCTACCCGAGCGATGGTGCCCTTCGCTCAGAACGATCCGCGGCTCAGGACGAGCCGCGGCTCAGTACGTCGGCAGCGAGGTGTCGACCTGCTGCGCCCAGCCGGTCACACCGCCGCCCACGTGGACGGCGTTCGAGAAGCCGGCCTTCTGCAGGGCGGAGAGCGCCTCGGCGGAGCGGACGCCGGACTTGCAGTACAGGATCGTCTGCCGGTCCTGCGGGATCTCCGCGAAGGCCTCCCCCGAGAGGATCTTGTCCTTGGGGATGAGCTTCGCGCCCGGGATGCGGACGATCTCCCACTCGTGCGGCTCACGGACGTCGATGAGCTCGAACTTGTCGCCCGCGTCCATCTTCTCCTTGAGCTCGGTCGCGGTGATCGTGTGACCGGCCGCCGCGGACTGGGCCTCGTCGGAGACGACGCCGCAGAACGCGTCGTAGTCGATGAGCTCGGTGATCTCGGTGGCGTTCGGGTCCCGACGGATCTTGACCTGGCGGTACTCCATGTCCAGGGCGTCGTAGACCATCAGCCGGCCGAGCAGGGTGTCGCCGATGCCGGTGATCAGCTTGATCGCCTCGGTCACCATGATCGAGCCGATCGAGGCGCACAGCACGCCCAGCACGCCGCCCTCGGCGCACGACGGCACCATCCCCGGCGGCGGGGGCTCCGGGTAGAGGTGCCGGTAGTTCAGGCCCTGCCCGTTCGGGGCGTCCTCCCAGAAGACCGAGACCTGGCCCTCGAAGCGGAAGATCGAGCCCCAGACGTACGGCTTGCCCAGCAGCACCGCGGCGTCGTTCACCAGGTAGCGCGTGGCGAAGTTGTCGGTGCCGTCGAGGATCAGGTCGTAGTCGCGGAAGATGTCCAGCGCGTTCGACGAGTCCAGCGGCGTCTCGTGCAGGTTCACCGTGACCAGCGGGTTGATCTCGGCGACCGACTCCTTGGCCGACTGCGCCTTCGGCTTGCCGATGTCGGACTGCCCGTGGATCACCTGGCGCTGCAGGTTCGACTCGTCGACGACGTCGAAGTCCACGACGCCGAGCGTGCCGACGCCGGCCGCGGCCAGGTACAGCAGCGCGGGGCTGCCGAGCCCGCCGGCGCCCACGACGAGCACCTTCGCGTTCTTCAGGCGCTTCTGACCCTCGACGCCGACGTCCGGGATGATGAGGTGCCGCGAGTAGCGGGCGACCTCCTCCTTCGTCAGCTCGGCGGCCGGTTCCACCAGGGGCGGCAGGGATGCCATCGCGTCCGTCTCCTTCGTCGACTGCTCAACCCGATTCAACCCCACGGCGGGGAGCGATGTTCCCGACAGTGGCCCAGGGCTCCCGCACACGAGTCCTGGTCCGCCCTCGAGAGCGAACGGCGCCGTCCTGGCGTCAGACGGCAGGAACGTGCCGTTGCTGGCGCGCGAGGCCGTCCCGCCCCGCCGCGCCCGGGTCCCCGTCGGCGGCGTCCCAGTGGCCGGCGGCGACGGCGTCGTCCATGCCGAGGACCGCGCGCGCCACCAGTGCCGGAGTCTCCATCTGCGCCACGTGCCCGACGTCGGGCAGGCGCAGCAGCCGCGCCCGCGGCACCGTCGCGACCGTCCGGCGCGCCTTGCGCACCGAGATCAACCGGTCCCGCTCGCCCCAGACGACGAGCGTGGGGGTGGCGACACGGGCCGCGGTCGCCCAGAGCGAGCCCGCACCGCGGGCGAACCAGGTGCCCACGAGCCCGCCGAACGAGCGCTGCAACGCCTCGGCCCCCCACGGCAGGTGGAGCCGCTCGGCGGCCTCCGCGGCGGCCTGGGCGAACGCGGCCTCGCTGACGCAGCCGGGATCGGCGTAGCAGAGCCGCATGGTGCGCCGCAGGCGTGTGCCCGCGTCCTCGGCGGCGAGCTCGCGGCGGGTCCGCGCCCCGACCACCGGGATCGCCGCCAGCGCCATCTTCCCGTCGCCGAGTCGCGCCGGGGCGGGACGGAGGTCCGGGACGGCGGGGCTGACCAGCGTGGTCGTGCGCACGAGCGTCGGGTGGTCGGCGGCCACGGCCAGCGCCACCGCGCCGCCCAGGGAGTTGCCGACCAGGTGGACCGGTCCGTCGAGCGTGGCGAGGAACGCCGCGACGGTGCGGGCGTGCGCGCTCAGCGAGTAGTCGCGCGAGGGCAGCGGCTCCGAACGGCCGAAGCCGGGGAGGTCGACCGCGAGGCCGCGCCAGCGCGAGGACAGGGCGCCGGCGAGGTCGGTCCAGTTGGTCGACGACCCGCCGAGCCCGTGGACGAACACGACCGTCGCCTCGTCGCCCGGGCCCGGCACGCGCGGGGTCTCCCGGACGTGCAGGCCGACGTCGCCCGTGACGACGTGGCGTCCCGGCCAGTGCGGCGTCGGGTCACCGATCGGACCGAGGGCCGCGGCGGGCGCGAGCGGGGCCGCCGGGGCCGGCTCGGCGGGGACGGCGTCGCGGCGGCGCGCCGGCAGCGGCCACCCGCCGGGCACCGGATGGCCACCTCCCGGCGCCGTGATCGTCACCCGACCAGCATGCAGGTGTCCAGCAGGTGACGCGAGTCCGACCCCCGCATGTCGTCCGGGTGACCGCGATCGGACCGCGTGTGATCGACGCGCACCGGGGTGACGATCGGTAGGGTCGTGCAGATCGGGGCGGGCCCGACGGACCCGCGGGTCCGGGCGGCGGAGTACGTGCACGGCGGGAGGCGGACCGATGAGCGAGACCGGCGCGGTGGCGCCGACGGCGGCGGGCCGCCCTCGGATGTCACGCACCCAACGACGAGCGCAGCTCCTCGCGGCGGCGCGGTCCGTCTTCGGGGCCCAGGGCTACCACGCGGCGGCGATGGACGAGATCGCGGAGCGGGCCGGGGTGAGCAAGCCCGTCCTGTACCAGCACTTCCCCGGCAAGCTCGACCTCTACCGCGCGCTGGTGGAGTCCGCGGCGAACGAGATGGTCCGCACGGTGCGCGCCGCGATGCGCTCGACCACCGACAACAAGGCCCGCGTGCACGCCGCCGTGCAGGCCTACTTCGACGTCGTCTCCTCGCGGGACGGGGCGATGCGGCTGGTGTTCGAGACCGACACGCGCGCCACCCCTGAGATCGCCGAGATCGTGGACCGGGCGACGTCGGACTGCATCGACGCCGTCACCGAGGTCGTCACCGCCGACGCCGGGCTGGAGCCGGACCGCGCGCGCCTGCTGGCGGTCGGGCTAGTCGGGCTGTCCACGACGGCGGCGCGCTACTGGCTCGACGCGGGCCTGCAGCCGCCGCGCGAGGACGCCATCGCGCTGATGTCGACACTGGCCTGGCGCGGGATCGGCGGCTTCCCCCTGGGTGCCGGCGGCTCGTGAGCACCCTCGGTGGCCATCGCCGCCGAGAGTGCTCACGAGCGCGGAGCGCCCCTAGCTGCCGACGCCGAACCCCACCCGGCGCACCTCGGACGGCGCGATCTCCACGTAGGCGATGCGGACGGCCGGGATCAGGTAGCGCCGCCCCTTGTCGTCCTCGAGCGACAGCAGGCTGCTCGAGCCCGAGAGCGCGCCGTCGACGAGCTCCGCAACCTCCTCGGGCGACTGTCCGCTCGAGACCACCAGCTCGCGCGGGCTGTCCGCGACGCCGATCTTGACCTCCACGCGACCCTCCGGTCTGCTCCGACTCCCCGGTCGTCACGGTGACGACGACCGGTGCGCCCGCGGAGGTTAGTCCAGATCGCGGACGCGGGCGGGGCGCCCACCGCGTCGTCCGCGCAGGGCGAACGTCAGGAGAGCCCGAGCGCGGAGACGCGCTTGTTGTGCTGGGACTTCAGGCGCTTGAGGACCGCGGCGCGGGCCGCGGTGTCGGCGCCGGCGTCCGACCCGGCCTCCACCACGGCCGCGAGCCCCGGGTGCTCGTCGAACGCCGCGACCACCGCGGCCAGGGCCTCGCCCAGGAGCCGCCGGCCCCACATCGCCAGCCGCGCGTGGACCTGCGCGTCGGCGCACGCCTCCCGGATGCGTGCCTCCACGAACGCGCCGTGCCCGGCGTCGGGGATCACCTCGCGCACCAGGTCGGCCTCGGCGCCGGTCAGCCCCTCGAGGGCCTCGGCCTGCAGGTCGGTGACGAGCCCGCGGCCGAGCGCCGTCGCGACCAGCGCCTCGGGCCAGTCGCGGGCGCCCACGCTGCGCAGCAGGGCGTCGACGCGGGCGACGAACGGCGCCATGGCGTCGAGCACGTCGACGCCGCGCGCGGCGAGGTGGTCCCGCACCCGGACGTAGTGGTCCATCTCGACGGCCGCGAGGGTGGCCAGTTCGGCGCGGCCCGCGAGGTCCGGGGCGCGCTGCGCGTCCGCGGCGAGCTGGGAGAACGCCGAGAGCTCGCCGTAGGCCACGAGGCCCAGCAGGGCGGTCGATCCGTCGTGGGACACCCCGCCCGCCGCCTCTCCCGCGGACGCCCCGTCCGCCCCTGGCCGCTGCGCCGCACCCGTCACGTCGGTGCACCCTAGGCGCCACACCCCCCGCGGTGCTGCCGTGTCCGTGCCCGTGCGGGTATCATCACGGTTGGTCCGAGCCGGTGACACCCCACTCGACCGATGTGGCCCGCCCGGGCCGCTCCCCCACGCACCATCTCCGTCGCCGGCTCCGGCCTCCTGCAGACGCGTCGCCCGGTGACCCGGTTCACCCGATGCGTCGCGGGACGAATCCAGCGCGCGGGCGCCCCAACCGGCTCTCCCGCCCCGGGTGACGTCGCGGACGACGTCCCCGCCCTCCGGAACCGGAGGTAGGCGGTCGAGCCAGCCGGCTCACCTCGCGTGCACGAGCCGTGAGGAAGGCAGACCGCTGAGCACCGACACCGACACCACCCCGCAGGATCCCGCGGCGGTTGAGGAGACCGCCACCACCGCCGTCGCGACCACGACGTCGTCGCAGGACTCGCCCACGTTCGCCGAGCTGGGCGTCGTCCCCGAGATCGTCGAGGCGCTCGCCGCGAACGGCATCGAGCACACGTTCGCCATCCAGGAGCTGACGCTGCCGCTGGCCCTCGCCGGCGAGGACCTCATCGGCCAGGCGCGGACCGGCACCGGCAAGACGCTGGGCTTCGGCGTCCCGCTGCTGCAGCGCCTCGGCTCCCCGACCGAGGACGGCACGCCGCGCGTTCTGGTCGTCGTCCCCACCCGTGAGCTGTGCCTGCAGGTCGCGAAGGACATCGAGGGCGCCTCGAAGGGCCTGGGCACCCGGGTCGTGTCGATCTACGGCGGCCGCCCCTACGAGCAGCAGATCGCCGCGCTGCAGACCGGCGTCGAGTTCGTCGTCGGCACCCCCGGCCGGCTGCTCGACCTCGCGCAGCAGGGCCACCTGGTGCTCGCGAAGATCGGCGGCCTGGTCCTCGACGAGGCCGACGAGATGCTCGACCTGGGCTTCCTGCCCGACGTCGAGCGCATCCTCGGCATGCTCCCGGCCAAGCGCCAGACGATGCTGTTCTCGGCGACGATGCCGGGCCCGATCATCACGCTGGCCCGCACGTTCCTGACGCAGCCGACGCACATCCGCGCCGAGCAGGTCGACGCGAGCGCCATCGGCGAGCGCACCGCGCAGTTCGTGTTCCGCGCGCACGCCCTCGACAAGGTCGAGATCCTCGCCCGCACGCTCCAGGCCACCGACCGCGGCCCGACGATGGTGTTCACCCGCACCAAGCGCACCGCGAGCAAGGTCTCCGAGGAGCTCGCCGAGCGCGGCTTCAAGGTCGGCGCGGTGCACGGCGACCTCGGCCAGGGCGCCCGCGAGCACGCGCTCAAGGCGTTCCGCACCGGGCGCATCGACGTCCTGGTGTGCACCGACGTCGCGGCGCGCGGGATCGACGTCACGGGCGTCACCCACGTCATCAACTACCAGTGCCCCGACGACGCGAAGACCTACATCCACCGCATCGGGCGCACCGGCCGCGCGGGGAAGACCGGCATCGCGATCACCCTCGTCGACTGGGACGACCTCCCCAAGTGGAAGCTGATCTCCGACGACCTGGAGCTCGGCGCCCCGGAGCCGCCGGAGACCTACTCGAACTCCCCGCACCTGCACCGCGACCTCGGCATCCCCGACGACGCGACCGGCCGGGTGGCGCGCCGCCGCCGCCCCGCCGAGGAGGAGGACGAGAACGCCCCCGACGAGGCCCCGGCCCCGACCGAGGGCGACGCCGCGCCCCGCAAGCGCCGTGCGCGGTCGCGCACCCGCCGCCGCAGCGGTGAGGTCGTCTCCGGCCCCGGTGGCGACACCGCGGGCGGGGACGGCGACGCCGCACCCCAGGGTGCCGCGGTGACCGACGCGCCGGGTGACGCCGAGGGCGAGGGCGACGGGTCCGCGCGGCCGCGTCGCCGGCGTCGTGGTCGCGGCGGCCGTGGCCGTTCGGGCGGCTGGCGAGTCCGCCACCGCCGCAGCCGCGGGTGCGGGCGAGGACTGATCACGCGGTGACGGCCCCGAGCGGGCGGCGCACCCCGGGCCGCCCGGCGGGGCCGGACGGGTCCGGACGACGGCTCCGGTGACGCCGGACCGGGCGGGGACGAGCCCCGTCCCGGCCGCCGCGCGGTCTGGTGGCCCCGGGCCGAACGGCGCCGCCGCGCCGACCTGGTGGTGATCGCGCTCCTGGCCGTCGCGGCCGTCGTCGGGACCCTGCTGGTGCTCCGCACCGGCGACGAGTCCGCCACGACGCTGCGCCCCGCGGTGCCGCCGCTCGCCCCGGTCGTCGAGACCCCGGTGCCGACGGCGCTCGTGCCGGCCTGGCGGGCCGCGAACCCGGCGGGGGCGCCGCCCGCGCCGGACCTGCTCGCCGGGCCGACCGTGGTCGGCCCCGCGGTCGCCGTCGGGCGCACCGACCCGGACGGCACCGGCGTGGTCGGCGGCCTGGACGCGGCCACCGGGACCCTCGCGTGGGAGTACCGCCGGCCCGAGCCGCTGTGCACGCTGGGCAGCGGGTTCGGCGAGGTGCTCGCCCTCTTCCGCACGACGTCGCCGGTGGGCACCTACTGCAACGACGTCGCGACGGTCGACCCGTCGTCCGGGCAGCGCGGCCCGTCCCGCGACGCCGACGTGCGCCCCGGGACGCGACTGCTCGCCGACGGCTCCCACGTCACGGCGACCGGACGGGACTACCTCGAGGTCTGGCGCGACGACCTCGTCGCCACCCTCGACTACGGCGCGCTGCCCACCCCGGTCCAGTCGACGCCCCAGCCGCGCGCGAACTGCCCGCACGTCTCGGTCGCCGTGGGCGCCGACTCGGTGGCCCTGCTCGAGCGCTGCCCCGGGGAGCCCTCGGACCGGATCAGCGTCCTCTCCGACTCCCCCGCCGAGTACGACAAGCCCGAGGACCGCTACAGCGTGCTCTCCGGGGTCACCGGCGGCCGGCTCGTCGCCGTCGCGAGCGACCGCACCGCCCTCGAGGCCCCCGACGGCACCCTGCGGGTCTACGACGCCGCCGGCACGCCGGTCGGGACGGTGCCGCTCGGGCCCGCCGCGGGGTCCGTCGCCCGCGCCGCGCAGGAGACCGCCACGGACCCGCCGGGCCAGCCCCTCGGCGTCCGCCTCGCCGGGCCGGTCCTGCTGTGGTGGACCGGCACCGCGACCGTCGGGCTGGACCCGTCGACGCTGCTGCCGCGCTGGACGCTGCCGAACACCCTCGGCCCGGGCGCCGCGGTGACGAGCGGGGACCTCGGGGCGCCGACGACGGTGCTCGTGCCCGTCGCGGCCGGCCTCGCCGTCGTCGACGCCGCCACCGGCGCACCCCGCCCGACGATCCCGGTGGACCGGCGCGCGGACCCGCCCGGCCCGGTCGGGGTCGAGGTCGTCGGCGGCACCGTCGTCGAACAGCGCGGCGCGACCGTGGTCGGGCTGCGGGCCCCGCGCTGAGCCGGGCGTCCACCCCGCCGTACGCCCCGCGTGCGGCAGACTCAGGAGGGTGACCTCGGCGCACGATCCCCTCCCGGTCCGCGTCGACGAGGCGTCGACGTCCGCGCCGGGGACGGCCCAGCTGACCCCGCACCGGGGTGCGCGGGTGGAGCTCGCCGGACCGTCCGGGCCGATCGCCGCGCTGCGGGCCGACGCGCGGCCCCGCGGCGGGGACGAGCCGTGGGACGCCGTCGCGGTGCTCGTCCCGGGCTACTCCGGGTCGAAGGAGGACTTCGCGCCGCTGATCGACCCGCTCGCGGACGCCGGGATCGGGGTGCTGGCGCTCGACCTGCCGGGGCAGTACGAGTCCCCGGCGCTGCCCTCGGAGCTCGACCACCGCCCGGGCCCGCTCGGGTCGCTCGTCGCCGACCTCGTGCGGGCCGAGGCCGCCGCGGGCCGGACCGTGCTGCTGCTCGGGCACTCCTACGGCGGGCTCGTGGCGCGCGCGGCCGTCCTGTCCGGGGCGCCCGTCCGGGGCCTCACGCTGATGGACTCCGGGCCGGGCGAGCTGCCCATGGGGCCCCGCCGCACCCGCCTGGACGTCCTCGAGCCCGTGCTGCGCCGCCGCGGCCTCGACGCCGTCGTCGCGCTGCGCGAGGAGGCCGGCGACTGGGAGGCCGCCGACCCCGCCGTCGCCGCGTTCCTGCGCCACCGCCTCGCCGCGTCCTCGCCGGTCGCGCTGCTCGGCATGGGCGACGCGCTGCGCAACGAGCCCGACCGGGTGCCCGAGCTGGTCGCCGCGCTGCGGGGCCGCCGGCTGGCGCCGCTGGTCGTGTGCGGGATGCGCGACGACGCCTGGCCGGTCGCCACCCAGCGCACCATGGCCGACCGGCTGGAGGCCGAGTTCGCGGCCGTCCCCGGCGCGGCCCACACCCCCAACGTCGAGAACCCGCGGGCGCTGCTCGACGTCCTCGTCCCCACGTGGCGCACCTGGCTGCGCGAGGACACGCTGGAGCGATGACGATCCCGGCGGACCCGCGGTCCGGCTACTTCGGGCCCGGCAGCGTGACGTGGCGGGTGATGGCGGACCCGGCGGCGGGCGCCGGGGGCCTCGCGGCGCTGTTCGTGCAGGCGCTGCACCCGCGGGCGATGGCCGGGGTCGACCAGCACTCGGACTTCCACACGGCGTTCTGGCCCCGGCTGGGGCGCACCGCGGAGTACGTCATGACCGTGACCTACTCGCCCCGCGACCGCGTCGACGCGATCGCCGCGAAGGTCCGCGCCGCGCACGAGCACGTCCACGGGGTGGACCCGGTCACCGGCCTGGCCTACCGGGCCTCCGACCCCGACCTGCTGCGCTGGGTCCACGTCACCGAGGTCTGGGGCTTCCTCGACGCCGTCCGCCGCGCCGGCGCGGGCCTGTCCGACGCCGACGCCGACCGGTTCCTCGCCGAGCAGGTCCGGGCCGCGGAGCTGCTCGGGGCCACCGACGTCCCGGCGAGCCGCGCCGAGGTCGAGGCCTACTTCACGGCCGTGCGCCCCGAGCTGCGCGCCTCGGGCGACCAGCCGCCGCGCGGTCCTGCGCCTGCTCGCGCCGCCGATGCCGACCCGCGTGCAGCTCACCACCCCGGCCCGCCCGGCGTGGACCGCGGCGGCCACCCTCGGCTTCGCGCTGCAGCCCCGGTGGGCGCGGCGCATGCACGGGCTCCCCGGCCTGCCCACCACCGACCTGGCCGCGGGCCTCGCGGTGCGCGGCCTGCGCGCGGGGGTGCTCGCGCTGCCCGAGAGCTGGCGCCACGGCCCGACGGCGCGCGAGGCCCTCGAGCGCGAGCGGCGGGACGCGGCGTGACCACCGGCGTCGTCGGCGCGGACCGCGCGGCGGAGCTCGACGCCGCCGACCCGCTGGCGGCCTGCCGGGAGCGGTTCGCCCCGGCCGAGGACGTCGTCGCCTACTTCGACGGGAACTCCCTCGGCCGCCCGCTGCGCGTCACCGCCGAGGCGCTCGCGGCGTTCACCGCCCACGACTGGGGCGCCCGGCTGATCCGCAGCTGGGACGAGCAGTGGGTGGACCTCCCGACGGCGCTGGGCGACCGGCTCGGCGCGCTGCTGCTCGGGGCCGGCCCCGGCCAGACGCTGGTCGGCGACTCCACGAGCGTGCTGCTCTACAAGCTCGCCCGCGCCGCCGTCGACGCCGCCGACCCCGCGCGCGACGAGATCGTGCTCTCCGACGACGACTTCCCCACCGACCGCTACCTGCTCGAGGGGATCGCCGCGGAGACCGGGCGCACGCTGCGCTGGATCCCCACCGACCGGGCGGGCGGGGTCGCGGTGGAGCAGGTGGCGGCCGCGGTCGGGCCGCGCACGGCCCTCGTCGTCCTCTCCCACGTCGCCTACCGCTCGGCGTTCCTCGCCGAGGCGGCGGCGATCACGCGGGTCGTCCACGACGCGGGCGCGCTCGTGTGCTGGGACCTCTGCCACTCGGTCGGGTCGGTGCCGGTGGCGCTGGACGCGTGGGGCGCCGACCTCGCCGTCGGCTGCACCTACAAGTACCTCGGCGCCGGCCCGGGCTCCCCGGCGTTCGCCTACGTCGCGGCGCGGCACCACGGCGTGCTCCGGCAGCCGGTGCAGGGCTGGTTCGGGCGCGAGGACCAGTTCGCGATGGCCGCGGGCTACGTGCCGGCGGCGGGCGTGCGGCAGTACCTGTCGGGGACGCCGCCGGTGCTCGCGCTCGTGCCGCTGCGGGTGGCCCTCGACCTCTACGCCGAGGTCGGGATCGAGGCGGTGCGCGCGAAGTCGGAGGCGCTCACCGCGTTCGCCGTCGAGATCGCCGACGAGGCGCTCGCGCCCGCTCGGGGTCGCTCTCGCCTCACCGCGCGACCCCGCGCGTCGCGGCGGGCACGTGACGCTGGCCCACCCCGACGCCCGGGACGTGGTCGCGGCGTGCTGGCGGCGCGGCGTCGTCCCGGACTTCCGCGCGCCCGACGGCATCCGCGTCGGGCTCGCCCCGCTCTCGACGTCGTTCACCGAGGTGGCGGTGGGGCTCGGCGAGGTGCGGTGCGCTCCGCGCTCGTGAGCACCAAGCGCGGCTATAGCCACACTTAGTGCTGCACGAGCGCGGAGCGCACCTATCGCCACCAGAAGATCGCCAGCACCACCAGCACGTCCACGGGCACGACGAGCGCGGCCACCGTCGCCGCCCACACCGGCGTCCGCCGCCACGCCGCGAGCCCGGTCGCGACGAGCGCCACGACCGCGCCGGCGACGTGCCCGGCGAGCACCCCGATGCCGGGGCCGCTCGCGGCCAGCACGAGGGGCGCGACGAGCACCACGACCGTGAGGACCATCAGCCCGCCGGTGAGCACGCGCGCGGCCTCCACGAGCCGGTGCAGCGCCGTCGGGCGGTGCTTGCCGATCGGCCGCCCGAAGGCCCCGGTCCGGACGCCGGTGACCACGGTCGGGTACGGGTCGGGAACCGCCTGCAGGCGCCGCGGGGTGGCGGTGGGGGCCGGCGGGGCGGGCTCGGGCACCGCGACGGCCGGCGCGGTGGGCAGGCCCGCCGGCGGGGTGGCGATGCCGTCCGGCGGGGTCGGGTCCTCCGGGGTGAGCTCGGCGTGGCCGATCACCGGGGTCGGCTCGTCGCCGGGGACCGAGGGGTGGGTGCTCACGGGGCGAGCAGCGCCCAGGGCTCGAGCGGCGGGGCGGCGGCCCGGCCCTCGGGGCAGTGCCGGCGCACGTCGCAGCGCGCGCACCGCGGGCCCGGCGCCGGTGGGAAGAGCGCCTCGGGGTCCCCGCCCGCGGCGAGGGCCTCCTGCGCGGCCGCCATCTCCACCGCGGACTCCTCGGCGCGGCGGCGGTGCCGGGCGAGCGAGGTGTCGTCGTGCACGGCGCCCGCGACGGTGCCCGACGGCAGGTGGTGCAGCTCGACCCGCCGACAGGCCCGGCGCAGCGTCCGCGTCGTGGCCAGGGCGTAGAGCGCGAGCGCGCGGGAGGACCGGGCGTCGTCGGCGTCCGGGACCCACCGCCCGGTCTTGTAGTCGACGACGACGGCCTCGCGGCCGCCGTCCTCGGCGACGCCGGCGTCGATCCGGTCGACGCGGCCCTCGGCGACGATCCCGCCGACCGGCGCGGCCACCCAGCGCTCCACCCCGAGCGGCTCGCCGACCGCGGCGCCGTGCTCGTCGGCGTAGCGCGCCACCCACTCCTGGGCCCGCGCCCGGTAGGTGCCCGCCTGCGCGTCGTCCCGGAACCCCTCCGACGACCAGTGGCGCTCCACGAGGGCGGCGGCCCGCTCGGCCCCGCGCCGGGCGACGGGCAGCTCGAAGAAGGCCCGGAGGGCGTTGTGGACGACGGCGCCGAGGGTCGCGTGGGCCCAGGCGCCGCCGCGGGGCGGGCTCGGGCGGTCGAGGTAGGTCATGCGGTAGCGGCGCCGGCAGTCGTCCCAGGTGCCGAGCCGCGCGGGGGTGACCTTGATCAGGGGAGAGGGCATGTCCTGGAGAGTCAGCTGCCCGCTCATCGGTTCCAGACTATGGCCCGCCCGTCACCACGACCGCACCGGTGGCCCGCGTGACGAGTGCGTCGAGCTGGTCGGGCGCCGTCGTCTCCGCCGCGATCGCGATCTCCTTGCGGGTGCCGTGGTAGTCGCTGGACCCGGTGACGACGAGGCCGAGCTCCGCGGCGAGCCCGCGGAGCCGGTCCCGGTCGGCCGCGGCGTGCTCGGGGTGGTCGACCTCGACGCCCGTGAGCCCGAGCTCCGCCATCGCGGCGATCACCGACTCCTCGACGATCCCGCCCAGCTTCCGGGCCCACGGGTGCGCCCACACCGCCACCCCGCCGGCGGCGCGGATCGACGCCGATCGTCTCCGCGATCGGGGTGTCGGCCTTCGGCTCGTAGTAGGGACCGTCCTTGCGCAGGAACGACGCGAACGCCGCGGGCACCGACTCGACCGCCCCCAGGTCGACCAGCGCCTGCGCCACGTGCGGCCGGCCGACGGGGGCCCCGGTCCGGTCGGCGATCGCGGCGGGGTCGACGTCGTACCCGTCGGCGCGCAACCGCTCGGTCATCACCGCGATGCGCCGGGAGCGCTCGCCCCGCAGTCGCTCCTGATCGGCCAGGACCGCCGGGTCCGCGGGGTCGAAGAGGTACCCGAGCACGTGGGCCGGGACCTCACCGCCGCGCCCGTCGGGCGCCGTCGTCGAGAACTCCGCCCCGCGGACGAGCTGCACGCCCGCCGGCACCGCGCGGGCGGCCTCGTCCCAGCCCGCCGTCGTGTCGTGGTCGGTGAGGGCCAGCGCGGTGACGCCGGCCGCCGCCGCGAGGCGGACGACGTCGGCCGGGTCGTCGGTGCCGTCGGAGGCGTTCGAGTGCAGGTGGAGGTCGATCACGGCCCCGGGGTACCCGAGATCAGGGGCGGGAGGGCGTCTGCCGCTTCTCCCCGAACACCAGCTCGGAGATCGCCTCGTAGACCTCTTCGGGGTCGGGGAGGAAGTCGATGCGGTTCAGCGCCTGGATCTGGCCGGCGGACTCGATGATCATCGTCCCGTAGCCCATCATGCGGCCGTTGAGCGTGCGCTCGAAGGTCAGGTCGGTGACCTTGCCGAGCGGCATCATGCCGACCTTCTGGGTGAAGACGCCCTGGGTGAGCATCACGCGCTTGTCGGTGATGACGACCTTCTCGACCCACCACTCGCTGACCTTGTAGCAGGCCTTGATGAGCACGAGCAGGCCGCCGTACCAGAGCATGTTGGAGAGCACCGGGCCGTCGGGGAGCAGGTGCGCGGCGACCATGAGGATCACCATCAGGACGGTCGCCTGGATGACCTCGCTGACGATGACGACCCAGTGGCGCCGGAAGCGGATGACCCGCCGCTCGGTCGGCAGGACGTACTCGTCGACCTCGCGAGGTGCCAGCACGGCGCCCTCCCCTCCTGCCCCGGGCGGAACTACGCCGCAGCGTAACCCGTCGGGGTCACGGGACGGGGCGCCAGCGGCGCCGACCACCGGGTCGGCCGCCGCCGGCGGGTCAGCGCTCCTGCGGCACCGGGCGGTTCGGCTGCTCGGCCGCGAGGGCGGCCTCGTCGGAGTCGGTGACCGGGCGCTTGGGGACCATCACCTTGCGGCGGTAGATGCAGACGACGACGCCGTCCTGGTTGTAGCCGATGGTCTCGACCTGCACGATGCCGCGGTCGTTCTTCGAGCTCGACTCCTTCGCGTCCAGCACGGTGGACTCGCCGTAGATCGTGTCGCCGTGGAAGACCGGCTTCACGTGGCGCAGCGACTCGACCTCGAGGTTCGCGATCGCCTTGCCCGAGACGTCGGCGACCGACATGCCGAGCAGCAGCGAGTAGACGTAGTTCCCGACGACGACGTTGCGCCCCTGCTGGGTGCCCTCGGCGTAGTGGCTGTCGAGGTGCAGCGGGTGGTGGTTCATCGTGATGAGGCAGAACAGGTGGTCGTCGTACTCGGTCACCGTCTTGCCGGGCCAGTGCTTGTAGGTCGCCCCGACCTCGAACTCCTCGAAGTACCGACCGAACTGCACGTGACCACTCCCTGAACGTCGTCGTCTCCCGGGCGTCCGGACGGCGCAGCGTCCGCGACGACCCGTAGGATGGCGTATTGCACAGACGCACGTGGACGCACCGTCGCGTGACACGTGCGACACCAGGCCCACCCCGGCAGCCCTCCGGCCGTCCCCGGTGTGGCTCGCCAGGAGCTCGCCCGACGGCGACGACGGAGGAGGTGGACGTGGCCACGACCGAGCAGCAGGGCGCCGATCCCGGCGCCGACGGAAGTACCGGCCGCGTCCTCTCGCGGGGCTGCTGACGACGGCTCGCACACCGTCGTGGTCCCCGAGGTGACGCGGGAGATCCATCCGAGATCCCGCTGACCGGCCCGGCGCCGGTCGAGCCCCACGGAGACACCTCATGCCCGCTCTCCCCTCCCTGCGCTCCACCGCCGCCCGCGCGCGCCGCCCGCGGGCGCTCGACAACGGCGTCCACGTCCCCCACGTCCCGCTCTCCGCGTTCGTCGTCGACTGCGCCGTCTACGTCGACGGGCACCGCCTCGAGGGCCGCTGGAGCCACCGCGAGGCGATCGCGGAGGTCCGCCGCCGCGAGGAGGGCTTCGTCTGGGTCGGCCTGCACGAGCCCGACGCCGAGCAGATCGACGACATCGCCGAGGTCTTCGGGCTGCACCCGCTCGCCGTCGAGGACGCCGTCCAGGCCCACCAGCGGCCGAAGATCGAGCGCTACGACGACATGGTCTTCTCGGTCTTCAAGACGGTCCGCTACGTCGCGCACGCCTCCCCGACCACCGCGAACGAGATCGTCGAGTCCGGCGAGCTGATGTGCTTCGTCGGGAAGGACTTCGTCGTCACGGTCCGCCACGGCCAGCACTCCGGCCTGCGGCGGGTGCGGCGCATGCTCGAGGACGAGCCGGAGCACCTGGCGCTCGGGCCCGGCCGCGGTGCTGCACGCGATCGCCGACCACATCGTCGACGCCTACCTCGAGGTCTCCGCCGCCGTCGAGGGCGACATCGACACCATCGAGGCCGAGGTCTTCGCGCCGTACTCCGAGCTCGGCGCCGACCAGATCTACCTGATGAAGCGCGAGGTGCTCGAGCTGCGCCGCGCCGTCCAGCCCCTCGTCGCGCCGCTGCGCCGGCTCTCGGAGGGCTACTCGCCGCTGGTGCCGACGAACGTGCGCAGCTACTTCCGCGACGTCGACGACCACCTGGTCACCGTCTCCGAGCGCGTCGCCCAGTTCGACGAGCTCCTGACGACGCTCGTCGACGCCGTCCTCGCGAAGATCACGCTGCGGCAGAACAACGACATGCGCAAGATCACCGCCTACGCGGCACTGCTCGCCGTCCCGACGATGTTCGCGGGCATCTACGGCATGAACTTCGACTACATGCCCGAGCTGCACTGGACGTTCGGCTATCCGCTGGTGATCGTCGTGATCCTGACGATCTGCGGATGGCTCTTCCGGACGTTCCGACGCAACCGCTGGTTGTAGTCCTCCCGGTCCGGACGCGGCGCGGCTCGATTCAGGCGCGCCGTAGCGTGACTGTGTGGTTACGCTCTCCGCGTTCCAGCGGCGGATGGCGGGAGGTCCTCGTGACGGCGACAGGCGGGACGACCGAGCAGCCCGGGAGTGTGCGCTCCCTCATCCCCGCGCGGATCGACCGATTGCCCTGGTCCCCGTTCCACACGCGCATGGTCGTGGCCCTGGGGACCTGCTGGATCCTCGACGGGCTCGAGATCACCATCGCCAGCAACGTCGGCGAGAAGCTGACCGACGGCTCCCGCCTCGGCCTCTCGACCACCGCCGTCGGCTTCCTGGCCACGGTCTACCTGCTGGGTCAGGTGGTCGGTGCCCTGGTCTTCGGGAACCTCTCCGACCGGCTCGGCCGGCGCCGGCTGTTCTTCATCACGCTCGCGATCTACTTCGGCGGCAGCGCCCTCACCGCCTTCACGCTCGGCTCCGGGGCCTTGTCGCTGACGTTCCTCTACGCGACCCGGTTCATCGCGGGCGCCGGGATCGGCGGTGAGTACTCGGCGGTCAACTCCGCCATCGACGAGTTGATCCCGGCCCGGTACCGCGGCCAGACCGACATCGCCGTCAACGGCACGTACTGGGCGGGCGCCGCGATCGCGGCGGCCATCCAGGTCCCGCTGCTCTCGGGCGCCATCCGCCCGAGCCTCGACTGGCGCATCGCCTTCCTCATCGGCCCGGTGCTGGCCATCGTGATCGTCGTCCTCCGTCGAGCGGTGCCGGAGAGCCCGCGGTGGCTGATCATGCACGGCCGCGCCGAGGAGGCCGAGCGGTCGATCGAGTACATCGAGCACGAGGTCGCCGGCACGGGCAAGGACGGTCGAACCCGTCGACGAGTCGCGGGCCCTGGACATCAAGCCCAGCCCCCAGACCGGGTACATCGCGCTGCTGCGGATCCTGTTCCGAACGTATCCGGGCCGCTCCACCCTCGGCGCGGTCCTGATGATCACCCAGTCGTTCCTCTACAACGCGATCTTCTTCTCGTACGCGATCGTGCTGGCCAACTTCTTCCTCGGGCCCGACGCGGACACCTCGCTGTACTACATCCCGTTCGCGATCGGGAACTTCCTCGGCCCCATCCTGCTCGGCCGGTTCTTCGACACCCTCGGTCGCCGGAAGATGATCGCCGGGACGTACATCCTGGCCGGCGTGCTGCTGGTCATCAGCGCGTTCCTGTTCCGGGCGGGCGTGCTCAACGCGACGACGCAGACGATCGCCTGGTGCGTGATCTTCTTCTTCGCGTCGGCCGGGGCGAGCGCCGCGTACCTGACGGTCTCCGAGATCTTCCCGATGGAGGTCCGCGCGAAGGCCATCGCGGTGTTCTTCGCGATCGCGCAGGTCTTCGGGTCGGTGGCCCCGCTGGTCTACGCGGCGATGATCGGCCCGAAGACCGCCCCGAGCGAGTCCGGGCTGTTCTACGCCTACATCCTCGGCGCCGCGATCATGATCGTCGGCGGCGTCGTCGCGGCGGTCCTCGGCGTCGACGCGGAGCGCAAGTCGCTCGAGGACGTGGCCATCCCGCTGTCCGTGGTCCGGGCGACGGGGGTGGGCGGCGGCGGGCCGTAGGTGCGCTCCGCGCTCGTGAGCACTTTCCGGGTCATAGGGCGGAACAGTGCTCACGAGGCCGGAGGCCGCCTCGGACGGCTGGTCCCAGCCCGGGTGGCGGAGCCCACCAGCACGTCGGCAGCGCTTCGTGACCCGGACCGCGCGGGCGACCCGTGGCTGTGAGCAGTGCCTGATCGACACGGCGCCTTCACGCGGCCGTCCGGACCCGCCGTGGCGCGCGAGTGGTCCCGCAGGGCGGGTTCGACGCAGCGCGTGGGCACGTCCACCACGATCCGGGGCTGGCCGGCCCGGGGTGCTCGGCGCCTCGACGTGGCCGCCAGCTGCAGACCTCGACGGCGCTGGTCGACGCGCCGGCTGGGAGCCCGACTCGCTGCGATCGCGGTCGCCGACGCCCCGGGCGGCACCGATGCCCGAGGTGCGGATCGACGCGCATGGCACCCGAGGATACCGCGGTGGGAGTCCACCCGGCGGCTCTGCGCCGCTCGGCACCGGACGACGGGCCGCGCCGACCCCCGCCGTCGGCGACCTCGCTACGTCTGCTCGGTGCCGATCGCGAGCTTGGCCAGCATGTCGCGGGCCTTCTCGGCGTTGCGGGGCTGGCAGAGGACGTCGTACCGGCCGGCGACGAGCTGGCTGGCGCTGGTGAAGTCCCGGCGGCCCCGCGACGCGCCGTACGTGATGGCGCCGGAGACGATGCCGAACACGATGCCCATCCCGAGCCCGAGCAGGATCGCGCCGATCGAGCCGTTCGCGCTGAACAGCGACAGGATCACCCCGACGAACAGGCCGAGCCAGGCGCCGGAGGCCGCACCGGTGGCCAGCACCCGGCCCCACGTCAGCCGGCCGATCACCCGCTCGACCAGCATGATGTCGACCCCGACGATGGTGACGTCCGCGACGGGGAAGTCGTTGTCGGCGAGGTGGTCGACCGCGCGCTGCGCCTCCTCGTACTTCGAGTACGACCCCACCGGCCACCCCGACGGGGGCTCGGGCAGGTTGGGCAGCCCGGGGGCTGCCCCGGGACGGTTCCCCAGGAACGGCGAGCTCACGACTTCCTCCGCTGACTGACCGGCCTCATGGTGTGAGGTCCGAGCATCCTTCCAACGGGTGGGCCCGGTGGAAAGTGCCCAGGTGGGGTGTGTGCCCGCTCGCTCACTGCTCCGGACGGCGGCAGGCCCCGATGTCAGAAAAGTCCCGTTGCTGACATCTGGACGTCAGCAACGGGACTTTCCTGACACTCAGCGGACCTTGTAATCCTTCAGCAGACCCCGGCTGATGATCGTCTTCTGGATCTCCGAGGTGCCCTCGCCGATGAGCAGGAACGGGGCCTCGCGCATGAGGCGCTCGATCTCGTACTCCTTGGAGTAGCCGTAGCCGCCGTGGATGCGGAACGACTCCTCGGTGACCTCCTTGCAGTACTCCGAGGCGATCATCTTGGCCATGCCGGCCTCGACGTCGTTGCGCTCGCCGCGGTCCTTCAGGCGGGCGGCGTTGACCATCATCAGGTGGGCGGCCTCGACCTTGGTGGCCATCTCGGCGAGCTTGAACGCGATCGCCTGGTGCTGGGCGATCGGCTTGCCGAAGGTGGAGCGCTGCTGGGCGTAGTCGATGCCGAGCTCGAAGGCGCGGATCGCGATGCCGCAGGCGCGGGCGGCCACGTTGACGCGGCCGACCTCGACGCCGTCCATCATCTGCGCGAAGCCCTTGCCGGGCAGCCCGCCCAGGACCTGGGACTGCGGGATGCGGAAGCCGTCGAACACCATCTCGGTGGTGTCGACGCCCTTGTAGCCCATCTTGTCGATCTTGCCGGGGATGGAGAGCCCCTCGGCGACCTTGCCGAACCCGCGCGGCTTCTCGACCAGCAGCGTCGTCAGGTTCTGGTAGGGCTTCTCGGCGCCCTCGTCGGTCTTGACGAGCACCGCGGTGAGGTTCGACGAGCCGCCGTTGGTCAGCCACATCTTCGCGCCGTCGACGACGTAGTCGTCCCCGTCGGCCTTCGCGCGGGTCTTGATGGCCGCGACGTCGGAGCCCAGGTCGGGCTCCGACATCGAGAAGGAGCCGGTCATCTCCCCGGTGGCGAGCTGCGGGAGGTAGCGCTCCTTCTGCTCCTGCGTGCCGTGGTGGATGAGCATGTAGCTGACGATGAAGTGGGTGTTGATGACGCCCGAGACGCTCATCCACCCGCGGGCGATCTGCTCCACCACCAGCGCGTACGTCAGCAGCGACTCGCCCAGACCGCCGAACTCCTCCGGGATCATGAGCCCGAACAGGCCCATCTCCTTCATCCCGTCGACGATCTCCTGGGGGTACTCGTCGGCGTGCTCGAGCTCCTGGGCGTGCGGGATGATCTCCTTGTCCACGTAGTCGCGGACGGTGGAGAGGATCTCGTCCTGGATGTCCGTGAGACCCGCGGTCTGGGCGAGGCGTGCCATGCGACGTGCTCCCTGCTCTGGGGTGGTTACCGGCCAGTATGCGACAGGGCCGGCGTCGGTGCTCAGCTCTCGGGGGGCGTCCAGCGCTCGCCGCGGGTCATCCCGGCCGCGCGACCCTTGCCGGCGATGACCAGCGCCATCTTGCGCGACGCCTCGTCGATCATCTCGTCGCCGATCATCGCCGAGCCCTTGGCTCCCCCGGCCTCCGAGGTGAACCACTCGTAGGCGTCGAGGATGTTCTCGGCGTGGTCGTAGTCGTCCTGCCCGGGCGAGAAGACCTCGTTCGCGGCGTCGATCTGGCCGGGGTGCAGCACCCACTTGCCGTCGAAGCCCAGCGCCGCGGAACGCCCGGCGACCCGGCGGAACGCGTCGACGTCGCGGATCTGGAGGTACGGGCCGTCGATCGCCTGCAGGTCGTTGGCGCGCGCCGCCATGAGGATCTGCATGTAGATGTAGTGGTACGCGTCGCCCTCGGTGTAGCCGGGGGGCTGCTCGCCGACGACGAGCGACTTCATGTTGATCGAGGCCATGAAGTCGGCCGGGCCGAAGACGATCGTCTCCAGGCGGGGCGACGCGGCGGCGATCTCGTTGACGTTGATCAGGCCCAGGGCGTTCTCGATCTGCGCCTCGATGCCGAGCCGCCCGACCTCGTAGCCCATCGTCTTCTCGATCTGGGTGAGCAGGAAGTCCAGGGCGTGGACCTGCGCCGCGGTCTGCACCTTCGGCAGCATGATCGCGTCGAGCGTTCGCGCCCGGCGCCCTCGACGACCTCCGTCACGTCCCGGTAGGTCCACTCGGTGGTCCAGTCGTTCACGCGGACGACGCGGGTCTTGCCCTCCCAGCCGCCGTCGTTGAGCGCGGCCACGATCGTCTTGCGGGCCTCGGGCTTCACCAGCGGGGCGCAGGCGTCCTCGAGATCGAGGAAGATCTGGTCCGCGGGCAGGGTCCGGGCCTTGTCGATGAACTTCTGGCTCGAGCCGGGCACCGCCAGGCACGACCGGCGCGGACGGTTCACGACACTCACTCGCACTGACCTCCTCGGGATCTCCACGTCGTCGTCGTGGAGACATGTGGTTGACCGGGATGCTGACACGCGCGGGCCCGGCTGTGCCGATTCAGGTGAAGACGCTCTCAGGCGCCGCCCCCGACGGGCCCGTCCCCGCCCGGCCGTCGTCCCCCACCCACCCTCTCAGCACCGACGACCCTCCCGCCGCCGCTAACCTCTCGACGTGACCCGCGCCGCCAGCACCGCGATGACCAGGGTGTTCGTCGCCCGGATGGTCGGTCTGCCCGTTCTCGGGCCGGACGGGGAGAACATCGGACGGGTCCGCGACGCGGTGTCGGCGGTGTCCGTCGGGCCGCGGCCGGCGCGCGTGCTCGGCCTCGTCGTCGGGGTCGGGTCGCGGCGCCGCATCTTCGTGCCGATGCTGCGGGTCACGGCGATCGACGCGGGCGCGGTGACGCTGTCCACCGGACAGGTGAACCTGCGGCCCTTCGCCCAGCGCCCCAACGAGGTCCTCGTCGTCGGGGAGATGCTCGACGCCGGCGTGCGGGTGGTCGACCGCGGCGTCGACGCCACCGTCGTCGACGCGCTCATGGAGCACACCCGCAGCCGGGACTGGCTCATCACGCGGCTCGCGGTCACCGAGCGCATGGGCCGGCTCGGGCGCCGCGGCCCGGTCCAGGTGCTGCCGTGGGCGGCGGTGAGCGGGCTGTCCCTGGCCGAGGAGGGCCAGGGCACCGAGCAGCTGCTCGCGACGTTCGAGGACATGCGCTCGGCCGACGTCGCGCAGGCGCTGCTCGACCTGCCGCAGCGCCGCCGCCACGACGTCGCCGACGGACTCGACGACGAGCGCCTCGCCGACGTCCTCGAGGAGCTGCCCAACGTCGACCAGCGCGACCTGCTGCGCCACCTCGACTCCGAGCGCGCCGCCGACGTCCTCGAGGCGATGGACCCCGACGACGCCGCGGACCTGCTCGCCGACCTGCCCGACCCGGAGTCCGAGCAGCTGCTGGGCCTGATGGAGCCCGAGGACTCGCAGTCGGTGCGCCGGCTGCTGACGTACTCGGCCGACACCGCCGGCGGCATGATGACCCCGGAGCCGATCGTCCTGAACCCGGACGCCACGGTGGCCGAGGCCCTGGCCCGCGTCCAGAACCCGGACATCACCCCCGCGCTCGCGTCGATGGTGTTCGTCGCGCGCCCGCCGTCGGCGACGCCGACCGGGCGCTACCTCGGGTGCGTGCACGCCCAGCGGCTGCTGCGGGAGGCGCCGTTCGAGCTGGTCGCCGGGGTGCTCGACGCCGAGCTCACCCGGCTGCACCCCGAGGCGTCGCTGACCGAGGTCACCCGCTACTTCGCGACGTACAACCTCGTCTGCGGGCCGGTGATCGACGAGAACGACCACCTGCTCGGCGCGGTGACCGTCGACGACGTCCTGGACCACCTGCTGCCCGAGGACTGGCGCACCCAGGACCCGGACCCGACGACGACGGGGGGCCTGCGCGTGCCGCCGTCGGCCCTCCCGCCCGCGGGTGTGGACGCCGCGGCCGCGCCCTCGACGTCGTCGGCGTCGCCCCGGTCCGCGCCCACCCGCCGAACCCGCGGAGGCCGCCGTGCCTGAACGCTCCACCCGTTACCGGCTCGACACCCCGGCCGGTCCCCAGCGGCGGCTGCGGGTGCAGATCGACACCGACTACTTCGGCCGGCTCTCCGAGCGGCTCGCCCGGTTCCTCGGGACCGGCACCTACCTGCTCTGGCAGACGGTGCTCGTGCTCGTCTGGATCGCGCTGAACCTCACCGGCATCGTCTACCAGTGGGACCCGTACCCGTTCATCCTGCTGAACCTGGCCTTCTCGACCCAGGCGGCGTACGCGGCCCCGCTGATCCTGCTCGCGCAGAACCGGCAGGACGACCGGGACCGGGTCGCCCTCGAGGAGGACCGGTCCCGGGCGCAACGCACCATCGCCGACACCGAGTACCTCTCGCGGGAGCTCGCGGCCGTCCGGCTGGCGCTCGGCGAGATGGTCACCCGCGACTTCCTGCGCAGCGAGCTCTCCGAGCGCGGCGGCGAGCGCGGCGGCGGGGTGAGCCGGGAGACGCAGAAGGAGCTCGGCCGCGTCGTCGACCGGTCGCTGGCGAAGTCGCTGGACCGGGCCGTCGAGCGGGCGGTGGAGCGCGCCGTCGGGAGCGCGGTGGACCGGGCGCTCGAGCGGGCGCTGGACCGGGCGGAGGTCGGGGTGCGCGGGACCACGCCCGCAGCGCCGGGCGCGGTGGACGGCGCCACGTAACATCGGGTCATGGCTGGTTCCCCGTCGGTCGAGGCGATCCGCACCGCGCTCTCCGGTGTCGACGATCCCGAGATCCACCGTCCGATCACCGAGCTCGGCATGGTCAAGGACGTCCGCGTGCTCGACCACGGCAAGGTCGAGGTCGCGATCTACCTGACGGTCTCCGGCTGCCCGATGAAGGACACCATCACCAGCCGGGTGACGTCCGCGGTGTCCGCGGTCTCGGGGGTGTCGGCGGTCTCGGTCGAGCTCGACGTCATGAACGACGAGCAGCGCCGCGAGCTCCGCCGCACGGTCAAGGGCGACGCCGACGAGCCGGTGATCCCGTTCGCGCAGCCGGGCTCGATGACGCGCGTGTACGCGGTCGCCTCCGGCAAGGGCGGCGTCGGGAAGTCGTCGGTGACGGTCAACCTCGCCGCGGCCATGGCGAACAAGGGCCTCTCGGTCGGCGTGGTCGACGCCGACATCTACGGCCACTCGGTGCCGCGCATGCTCGGCGCCGACGCCCTGCCCACCAAGGTCGACGAGATGATCCTGCCGCCGCAGGCGCACGGGGTGAAGGTCATCTCGATCGGGATGTTCACCCCCGGCAACACCCCGGTGGTCTGGCGCGGGCCGATGCTGCACCGCGCCCTGCAGCAGTTCCTCGCCGACGTCTTCTGGGGCGACCTCGACGTGCTGCTGCTCGACCTGCCGCCCGGCACCGGCGACATCGCGATCTCCACCGCGCAGCTGATCCCGAACGCGGAGCTGCTCGTGGTCACCACCCCGCAGCAGGCCGCCGCCGAGGTGGCCGAGCGCGCCGGGGCGATCTCGCTGCAGACGCGGCAGCGCCTCGTCGGCGTCGTCGAGAACATGTCGTGGATGGACATGCCCGACGGGTCGCGCCTGGAGCTGTTCGGCTCGGGCGGCGGGCAGCAGGTGGCGGACTCGCTGACGAAGTCGATCGGCTCGCCGGTGCCGCTGCTCGGCCAGATCCCGATCGACACCCGGCTGCGCGAGGGCGGGGACGCCGGCGTGCCGCTGGTGCTCTCGGCGCCGCAGTCCGCGGCCGGGGAGGCGCTGCGCGGCGTGGCGGACCGGCTCACGGTCCGGGCCCGCGGGCTCGCCGGGATGTCGCTGAACATCTCGCCGGCGGGCCGCTGACCCGCCGGAGCGTCAGAAGAGTCGCTCCAGACACTGGATGCCGGCAAGCGTCGTCGATCACGACGCGCTGATCAGAGGTCGCGCTGCATCCAGGCGACGTCGTGCCAGGCGCCGTCCTTCCAGCCGATGCGCGGGAACGTCCCGACGGCCTCGAAGCCCAGCGCGGCGTGCAGGCCGACGCTCGCCTCGTTCGGCAGCGTGATCCCGGCGGCGGCGCGGCGGTAGCCCAGCTCGGCGAGGCGGGCGAACAGCGCCTCGTAGAGCGCCCGCCCCGCCCCGGTCCGGCGTCGCCCGACCTCGAGGTAGACGCTGACGCTGCACGCCCACCGGTAGGCCTCGCGCGGGTTGAACGGCCCGCCGTAGGCGAAGCCGACCGGGCGCCCGTCGTCCTCACCCATCAGCCAGACGTGTGCCGCGTCGATCCGGCCGGCCATCTCGGCGGCGTCCGGCGGGACCGTCTCGAAGCTGATCACGGTGTCCCGCACGTAGGGCGCGTAGATCGCGGCGCAGACGGCGGCGTCCTCGGCCGAGGCGTCCCGGATCGTCAGCACGATCCCTCAGGCTAGTCCCGACGCGAGGGAGTCGCCACACGTCGTCCGATGCCGTCCCCGTCACGCGATCGCGCGGACGCCCGCCGCTCAGGCCAGGGAGAACGACCGCCGCGAGAGGCCCCACATCATCCCGTCGATCTCGGTGGTCACCGGGGTCTCCGCGTCGGTGGCGGCGCCGAGGGTGACGAACAGCGGGACGTAGTGCTCCGCGGTCGGGTGGGCGTAGGGCATCCCCGGCGCGGAGCGGAAGCGGCGGAGCTCCTCGACGTCCCCGCGGGAGAGCGCGTCGGCGACCCAGGCGTCGAAGTCGTCGGTCCAGCCGGGCACGGCGTCGCCGCGCAGCATGTCGCGGGTGAGGAACGGCAGCCCGTGGGTCATGAACCCGGACCCGACGACGAGCACGCCCTCGGACCGCAGCTCGCGCAGGCGCTCGCCGATGCGCATGAGCCGCTCGGGGTCCTCGTCGGGCATCGAGATCTGCAGGACCGGCACGTCGGCGTTCGGGTACATCACCGACAGCGGCACCCAGGCCCCGTGGTCGAGCCCCCGCTCCGAGCGGTGCACCGGCTCGCCGCCGGCGAGCATCGTCGCGACCCGGTCGGCGAGCGCGGTCGCGTCCGGCGTCGCGTAGGTCATCCGGTAGTAGCGCTCCGCGAAGCCCCCGAAGTCGTAGACGAGCGGGGTTCCCGCGGCGGGCGAGGAGATCGTCAGCGGCGCGGACTCCCAGTGGGCGGAGACGATGACGATCGCGCGGGGCTGCGGCATGCGGTGCGCCCAGGCGAAGAGCTCACGCATCCAGTCGCCGTCGTCGTAGAGCGGCGGCGCCCCGTGGGACAGGTAGATCGCCGGCAGCGGCCCGTCCTCCGGGGTCCAGGGACGGCGGCCGGAGGCCGTGGCGCGGGCGGGGCCGACGAAGGCGTCGAAGGCCGCGCCCGGGACGGCGGTGGCGAACGGGGAGGTCATGAGGTGCGCTCCTGGGGTGGCGGATCGACCCGACCCTACCGCTGTACAGTTGAAGCATCAAGTGTAAGCTGTCCGATATGGCCGAGTGGTTGAGTCCGGAGGAGCAGCACGCCTGGCGGCGCACGGCCGCCGTCATGCAGCTCCTGCCCGCCGCGCTGGACGCCCAGCTGCAGCGCGACGCCGGGCTGACCCAGTTCTCCTACCTCGTCCTCGCCATGCTCTCCGAGACCGAGGGCCGCGTCATGCCGATGAGCGAGCTGGCCTCGATGGTCAGCTCCTCGCTCTCCCGGCTCTCCCACGTGGTGTCGCGGCTGGAGCAGCAGGGCTGGGTCGCGCGCGAGCCCTGCGCGGGCAACGGCCGGGTGACGATGGCGCGGCTGACCGAGGCGGGGTGGCAGAAGGTCGTCGCGACCGCGCCCGGGCACGCCGCGGAGGTCCGCCGGCTGGTGATCGACGCCGTCGGGAGCGACCGGGTCGCCGACCTCGACGCCATCACCGGCGCGATCCTGCGCCGCCTCGACCCCACCGCCCGGATGCGCGCCAACCCGATGGCCTCGGAAGGTGCCTCCGGCTCGCGAGCGACGAGGGCTGGGAGCGCATGGCCGCACGACGCGCTGACTCACGAGCCGCGGACGTCTGGCGCGACCACGTCGCGTCCGGGTCGAACGGGGCCGCCTCACCCGGCGCGAGCGGGGTCGCCCGGTCCGACTGGCCCTTCACGACGCCGCCCTGCCCGGCGGCGGGCACCCCGTTCTCCCCGGTGGTCAGCGCCGCGGGCCCGCCCGCCCCGACGCACCGAGAGCACCGGCCGCCGTCGCGGCCGGGTCCGGGGACGCCGGCGTCGCGGCACCGCTCCAGGTGCCGTCCGCGACCGGGTCGAACAGGGTGCGGCGCACCGCGCGGCGCGGGTCGAGGTCGCGGATGGAGCGCAGGTCCTCGAGGGGCTTGCGCAGCTCCTCGAACTCCGGGCCGATCTCCTGACGCAGCTGGTCACGGGCCCCGGCCGCGTACTCGCGCACCGTGCGCACCGTGTCGGCGACCCAGCGGACCGCCCCGGGCAGGCGCTCCGGACCGAGCACGAACAGCCCGATCAGCGCGAGGACGAGGATCTCGCCCCAGCCGACGCTCTCGAACACCCCGCGCCTCCTAGAGCTGCGCCTGCAGCGACAGCGGCCGACCCCCGCGCACGACGCCGAGGGTCACCGCCTCCCCCGGGCGGTGCTCGCGGATGGCGACCGTGAGCTCGTCGGCCGAGGCGATCGGCCGGTCGTCCACCCGCGTCACGACGTCGCCCTCGAGCACCCCGGCGCGGTCGGCGGGACCACCCTGGCGCACGTTGAGGATCTGCGCCCCGTCCGAGGTCCCGTCGGTGACCGACTTCGCGTTCACGCCGAGGTCGGTGTGGGCGAAGCCGCCGGTCGGATGAGCGACTGTCGCGATGGTCCGGACGTCGTCGATCGGGATCGCGAAGCCCAGGCCGATCGACCCGCCCTGACCGGAGCTGTCGGTCCCGCCGAGGGTGCGGATCGCGGTGTTGATCCCGACGACGGCGCCGGTGGAGTCGACCAGCGCGCCCCCGGAGTTCCCGGGGTTGATCGCGGCGTCGGTCTGGATGGCGTCGATGACGGGGTTGGCGTCGGCCGACTCGGCGTCCAGGCGGACCGGGCGGCGCAGCGAGCTGACGATGCCGGTGGTCACGGTGCCCGCGAGGCCCAGCGGGGAGCCGATCGCGATGACACCGTCGCCCACCCGCAGGTCCGCGGAGCGACCCAGTTGCGCGACCACCGGGTTGACGACGTCGACCTTCACCACCGCGATGTCGGTCTGCGGGTCGCGGCCCACGATCCGGGCGGTCGCGCGCATCCCGGACGCGAAGACGGCCTCCAGGGTCGCCCGCGGGTCGGTCGCGGCCAGCGAGACGACGTGGTTGTTGGTGACGATGTCCCCGCGCGGGTCGACGACGACGCCGGAGCCGGTGCCGCCCGTCGTGCCCGACCGCACCTCGATGGAGACGACGGCGGGCACCACCCGTCCGGCGACGTCGGCCACCGACCCGGCGGGGCGCTCCTTGCCCGGGTCGACCTGGGCCAGCGTCGCGCCCGGGTCGACCAGCGCGTCGGAGCCCTCGGCGGTGAGGTGGCCGACGACCCCGCCGACCGCACCGACGAGCAGGGCCACGACGGCGAGCAGGACCAGGGCGCTCGGGGCCACGCGGCGGCCGAAGAGCAGTTCGCGCGCGGAGAGCCGGGGGCCGACGGCGCGGCGGTCCGGGCCGTCCCCGCCCTCGCGCACCGCGGGGGCGCCGAGCTCGACCGGGGCGGACGGGTCGCGCCACGGGTCGCGCTCGGTGGTCTCGCCGTCCCAGAGGTCCTCCGGGGCGTGGCCGGTGTGCTCCGGGGACGCGGCGGGGCGCTGCAGCGTGTCCGGGGCGCCCTGCGGGCGGCCGAAGGCGCTGGCGAGCGCGACCGAGGGCTCGCGGCCGCCGGCGCGGTCGTGCCGGCGGGGCTCGGCTTCGGTGGCGCGATCGGTCGCGTCGGACCCACGCTCGCCGGGGGGACGGCCGAACGCCGCCGCCAGCTCGTCGTCGTCGAGCGCGTCCGGCGCGGAGCGGACGCGGGGTGTCCGTCGGCACCCGACACCGCGACGCCGCGGTCCGGGTCCGGCTCGGCCACCGCCGACCGGGAGTGACCGTTCGTGTGGTGGCCGTTGGTCGCCGCCGCGTCGTCGCCAGGGGTGCCGCCGACGGCGTCGTGGGCCTCGGCGGGCGCCGCGTCGTCGTCGGGCGCGTCGGGGCGCTCCGTCGTCGCCTGACGCGACCAGGGGCTGCTCATCGCTGCACTCCCGAGGCCGCCCTACTCGCGGTGGGCGTGCGCGCGCGGTGGGTGGTCATCGTCCACCCACGGTAGAGCGCGACGGACGACGGGGCGACACCACCCGATGGTCCGCAGCCGGAGGTGAAGGAGGGGTCAGGCAGGAGGGTGCTCGCCGGTGGTGGGCGACGGGGACGGCGCCGGCGTCGAGGTGCGGGGCGGGCCGAGTGCGGGGATCGCGCCGGCGGGCCCGGCGTGCTCGACGGCACCCGCGACCGGACCCCGGTCCCCGGCGGGGACGGGGGAGGCTGCGGTGAGCGAGGCGCCGGCGGGCGCGGACTCCCCAGGGGTGACGGCGGCGGGCACGGCACCGGCGGCGACGACGGGTCCGACGACGGCCGCCGCGCCCGCGACGAGCCCGGACGCGACCACGACGGGGAGCCGGCGGCTGCGGGAGCCACCCGACCGACGCTCGCGGCGCCGGGCGTCGGGGACCTCCGCGGGCACGACGAAGCGGCCCTCGGCGTCGAGGGTGAGCCCGGCGGGGGCCTCGGGGAGGTCGGCGACGTCGGGGATCGCCCGCAGCGAGCACAGCAGGGAGTCCGGCACGCCGGGGGCGTCCGCCCCGCGCAGCCGCCGACGGGCCTGCCGCTGCGCCATCACCTCGCCCGCGCAGGCCGGACACCGGTCCACGTGGGCGGCGGCGCGGGCGGCGGGTCCCGCCGGGAGCTCGCCGTCGACGTGCGCGACGACCGCGTCGAGGGAGAGGTGCCCGCTCGGGGATCGCCTCGGAGACCGCCCCGATCCAGCGGGACCAGGGACCGTGGTGCGGCCGGCCGATCACGGTGCGGATCCGGCGCGGAGCGTCACCGGCGTACGCCCGCCGGCCCCCTCCTCGGCCGCGCGCTCGGCGCGACGGCGTTCGAGGGCGCTGCGGAGCGCCTGACGTCCCCGGTGGATGCGGCTGCGCACGGTCCCCAGTTTGACATCCAGCGTGGCCGCGATCTCCTCGTAGGACAGACCTTCCACGTCACAGAGCACGACGGCGGCCCGGAACTCGGGCGCGAGCTCGTCGAGCGCGCCCTGCAGGTCGGGGTCGAGGTGGGCCTCGGAGAAGACCTGCTCGGGGTCGGGCCCGCCGCCGGGCAGCCGGTCGGTGTCCTCGGGGAGGCCCTCCATCCGCAGCCGGCCGCGGCGACGGACCATGTCGAGGAACAGGTTCGTCGTGATCCGGTGCAGCCAGCCCTCGAAGGTGCCGGGCTGGTAGGCCGCGAGCGAGCGGAAGACCCGGATGAAGGTCTCCTGGGTGAGGTCCTCGGCGTCGTGGGCGTCGCCGGTGAGCCGGTAGGCCAGGCGGTACACGCGGTCGGCGTGCTCGCGCACGACGTCGTCCCACGACGGCGGGGTCCAGCTCCCGGTGGAATCCGTGAAGCCCGCGCGCGTCCCGGTCGCGTCGGCGTCCACGTCGAGGTCGACGGGGCGCGCGGCGAGCGTCTCGGTCATGGGTTCACTCTCTCCGGCTGGTATGACACCCGGGTGAGGGTCGTCTGAGAGGGGGCTGAGGATCCGGGCCCGGCGCGGCGCGGCGGGAGCCGCGTGATCGCGATCTAGCCTGGGCCGCGTGACGGAGGACGGGGGTCGCCGGGGGCGGGGGGACGGCGAGAGCCGTGCTCGTGCCGCCCTGCGCGTCGTCGACTCCACGCCCACCGCCTCGCCGTCGGGGACCCCGCTGGGCGCGGGCCGGCCGTCGGAGCCGCCCACGACGTCGCGGCCCTCCACCGACCGGACGCCCCCGGCGGCCGGCGATGACGCCACCCGCACGAGTTCGTCGCCGGCTGCGCCGGGCCTGGCCGGCCGCCGCCGCGGCGCCGCCCGCCCGCCGGGCACCCGGGGGACGCACGGCGCCCGCATCCCGGTGTACCCCCGGGTCCCCACCGGACCGCTGCGCCCGCCGGCCCCGCCGCCCGGGCGCCGCACGCCGGAGCGCCGAGGCCACCGCAGGACGCGTCGGGCCACGGGCGGTCGACGCCCCGGCCGACGGGGCACCGGGCCCGGACGACGACGAGGCCGCCGTCACGGTCGCGCTCGACCCGGAGGAGGCCGCCGAGGCGGACGCCACCGAGCGGCTGCGCGCCCGCGCCGAGCGGTTCACCCCCGAGGACGAGGTGCTCGCCGCGGCGCGGGAGCGGGCCGCGGAGTACGGGATCGTCCCGATCGGTGCCGGGGCCTGCGCGGCCCTGACGTTCCTGGCGTCGGCGACCCGGGCCCGCAGCGTCGTCGAGATCGGCTCCGGCGCGGGGCTCGGCTCCGTGAGCCTGCTCCGCGGGATGCCCCGCGAAGGCCTGCTGACCAGCATCGACTGCGAGGTCTCCCACCTGGGACTGGCCCGCCGGGCGTGCCTGGAGGCCGGGTTCCCCGCGGGCCGGGTCCGGATGATCACGGGCCGGGCGCTCGACGTGCTGCCGCGGCTGTCCGACGGCGGCTACGACCTCGTCCTCGTCGACGCGCTCACCGTCGAGTACCCGCGCTACCTCGAGGAGGCGGTGCGGCTGCTGCGCCCCGGCGGGGTGGTGGCGCTGGACAACGTGCTGTGGACCGGCCGGGTGAGCGACACGGCCCGTCGCGAGGCGATCTCCTCGGCGCTGCGGGAGACGGTGCGGGCGGTGCGGGCCGACGAGCGGCTCGCCCCGCTGCTGCTCCCGATGTCCGACGGGCTGCTCTGCGCGTCGCTGCTGGCCTGACGGCGTATGGCAGAAACGGGGCTCAGTACCCGGCGACGAACTCCACGAGCGTCCGCGCCGAGAACCCGGTCGCGCCCTTGGCGACCTCCTCGTGCGGCGAGTCGCAGCGGGCGGGCCCGGCGATGTCGAGGTGCGCCCACGGCAGCCCCCCGGTGAAGCGCTGCAGGAAGAGGGCCGCGACGATCCCGCCGGGGCCGGGCGGCGCCTGGCGCACGTCGGCGATCGTGGACTCGACGTCGGGCGCGTGCGCGGCGGCGAGCGGCATCGGCCACCACGCCTCGCCCGACGCGGCCCCGGCGTCGACGAGGCGGCGCGTCAGGTCCTCGGTGGTGGCGAACAGCCCGCCGGTGCGCACCCCGAGCGCGACCTTCATCGCGCCGGTGAGCGTGGCGACGTCGACCACGACGTCGGGCTCGAGGGTCGCGACGGCCCAGCCGAGGGCGTCGGCGAGCACCATCCGGCCCTCGGCGTCGGTGTTGGTGACCTCGGAGGTGCGGCCGTCGTAGTGCCGGACGACGTCGCCGGGGCGGTAGGCCGAACCCGAGACGTGGTTCTCCGCGAGCGGCACCAGCCCGGTGACCCGCACCGGCAGCTCGAGGGTCGCGATCGCGCCGAGCGCGCCGACGACGGCCGCGCCGCCGGAGCAGTCGGTGCGCATGTCGGCCATGCCGGCGTTCGGCTTGATGGAGATGCCGCCGGTGTCGAACGTGATGCCCTTGCCGACGAGCACGACGTGGTGCTGCGCGCCCTCCGGGGACCACGTGATCTCGAGGAACCGCGGTGGCCGGGACGACCCGCCGCCGACGGCGAGGACACCGCCGAAGCCGTGCTCGGCGAGCCAGCCCTCGTCGCGCACCTCCAGCCCGACACCGGGCACCGTGCCGAGCAGCGCCGTCGCCTCCTCGGCGAACCAGGCCGGCGACTTCGCCCCCGAGGGACTGTCGGCGAGGTCCCGGGCGGTGGCGGTCGCGCGGGCGAGCACGAGCGCCCGCTCGACGGCCGGCCGGGCTGGTTCCGGGACGGCCACGCGCACGACGGGCGCCGCGGCCCGCGGCGTCGAGCGCACGCCGAACCTGTGCGAGCCGAGCAGCAGACCGGTCGCCAGCGCGGTCCACGCGGCGTCGTCGTCCGGGCCCGGGTGCCCCTCGTCGAGGGTCACGAGCGCCCGCGCGACCACGTCGTCCTCGCCCTCCCCCGCACCGTGCAGCGGGCCGGGCTCGGTGCGGCCGGACACCACGCGCACCGCGGCCGCGCCGGCGGCACGCCAGTCCGACGCCGTGCCGGCGCCCGCGCCGACCAGCCAGCGCCCGGCACCGTCGACGGGGGTCAGCGCGGCGACCGCACCCGCGGACGCCACCCACCCGCTCGGCGTCGGCTCCGACGCGGGCAGCGACCCACCGGCGGCGTCGGCGGTGCGGCGCAGCAGCACGAGCGCATCGCCGGCCGGGTCGGTGCCCGGGTCGACGCAGACGACGTCGGCCAGCGGCGTGGGGAGGGACGGCTGCGCGAAGGGCGTGCCGGACGAGCGCGGTCCCGTCGTGACGGTCACCCGGTCAGGGCGAGACGGAGGTGAGCGCCTCCCGGAGGTCACTCGCCTCGTCGGCGGTCATCTCCACGACGAGCCGGCCCCCACCCTCGAGCGGCACGCGCATGACGATGCCGCGCCCCTCCTTGGTGACCTCGAGGGGACCGTCACCGGTCCGGGGCTTCATGGCCGCCATAGTCGCACTCCCTCCACACGGTCCTCGGCGACGCCGGACCGGCGCCACCAGCGGTGGTCGTCGTACGCCGCGCGGTGATTCTTCCCCATCCGCCCGCCGCGCACGACACCGGAGCGATCATCGGGCGTGGCGCGCCGGTCGGGCGGTCAGGAACCGCCGCTGCGGAAGCACCCGGCGAGGTGCTCGTCGACCATGCCGGTGGCCTGCATCAACGCGTGGCAGGTCGTCGGGCCGACGAAGCGCAGGCCACGGCGGCGGAGCTCCTTCGCCATCGCCGTCGAGGCCGGGGTGGTGGCGTGGACGCCCTCGAGGGTCGCCGGCGGGGCGGGCCGCGGGTCGGGCGCGAAGGACCACAGCAGGGCGTCCAGCCCCGGGCCGTCGCGCTCCAGCGCGAGCACCGCCGCCGCGTTCGCCACGGCGGCGAGGATCTTCGCGCGGTTGCGGACGATCCCGGCGTCGGCGAGGAGGCGCTCGACGTCGGCGTCGTCGAACGCGGCGACCGCCTCGGGGTCGAACCCCGCGAACGCCGCGCGGAACGCCGGGCGCTTGCGCAGGATCACCAACCACGACAGGCCCGACTGGAAGCCCTCGAGGGAGAGCCGCTCGTAGAGCGCGTCCCGGCCGTGCAGCTCACGGCCCCACTCGGTGTCGTGGTACTCGCGCAGCAGCGGGTCCCCGGCGCCCCACGGGCAGCGCCCGACGCCGTCCTCGCCGACGATCGCCCCGGTCACGACGTCGGCGTGCCCGCCTCGGCCGCGCACCGGCGGGCGAGGCGGCGCAGCGAGAACACCAGTCCGACCCGGAAGAGCGGCGCGACCAGCGGCCACCCGATCGCCCCGAGGAGCCCGAGCGGCAGGTCCAGCCGCTCGCCCCACTCGAAGCGCGACGCGCCCGGGCCGCGCTCGACGACGGTGAAGGTGCCGGAGCCCTGCACGACGGATCCGGTGTGCACGACGGTGGCCCGGTGCGGCGGGTCCCAGCCGACGAGCCGCATGGAGTCGGTGACGCCGAGCGGGCCGATCCCGGTGGTCGCGGCGAGCTCGGAGCCGACGCCGACGCCGTCGCCCCGCGTCACGCGCACGACGGTGCCCAGCATCCACTCGCTCTGGCCCTCCCAGTCGGTGACCGCCTTCCACACCAGGTCCTGGGGTGCGTCGATGTCGACGCCGACGGTGATGTCACGCGTGGCCATGGGCGGTGTCCTTCTGGCTGCCCGACGTCGAGGGGACGCCGGCGGTCGGGTCGGTGGGGGTGGGGTCGGGCTCCGGGAGCACGAGGTCGGTCTCCGGCGTCCGGTTCCGGCTCCGCGGCCCGCGCCGAGGGTCCGGACGAGCCCTCGTGGACGGCGAGGCGGGCCCGCAGGCCGTCCACCTCGGCCGCCAACCGGTCGAGCGCCCAGTCCACCTCGCTCATGCGGTATCCGCGGAAGGCCAGTTGGAACCGCAGCCCGCGGACGTCGACCCCGGTGAGGTCCCGCGCGGGCAGCCGGGTCGGCGTGGCGCCGGGCGGCATGGGCTCGAGCTCCTCTCCCCGGCCGGCCAACAGCGCCGTCGCGACGTAGATGACGGCCGCGACGACCCCGACGACGAGGACGTAGACCAGCGCGCTGCCCATGGGGCGATGGTGGCACGGGCGTCCGACAGCGTCCGTCAGGTGCCCGCCGCGCGGAGCAGCTCCCGCATCGGCGGCCGGTCGCCGGTGGCCACGTCGTGCACCTCGGGGAGCCACTGCCCGCCGACCGGGACGAACTGGGTCAGCGGCCGCGGCCCGTCGTCGAGGACCGCGCAGCGGCGCAGCGCGACGTCGAGGACCTCGGCGGCCGTCACGCCCAGGGCGCGCAGGCTGCGGTGGCGGTGCTTGCGGACCCCGAGGTCGACCTGCCCGATGGCGTCCAGCCCGCGGGTGCGGTGGGTGTCGAGCAGCAGCCCGAGCTCGACGCCGTACCCGCCGGCGAAGGGCAGCGACTCGAGCAGCGCCCGCGTCGCGGCGTACTCCCCGCCGAGCGGCTGGACGATCCCGGCGAGCTCGGGCCGCAGGGCGGCGAGCGCCGGCCGGGCGACGAGCTCGGTGACCCGCCCGCCACCGGTGGCGATCACGTCGTGCTCGGAGAGCCGGAGCGGACGGTGGTAGAAGCCCTTGACCAGCTCGATCCCCGGCACGGTGAGCAGCGGTCCGAGCAGCGAGGTGACGAACCGGGCGTCGACGTCGACGAGGTCGGAGTCCAGGTAGACCACCACGTCCCCGGTCGTCGCCGCGAGCGCCCGCCACAGCACCTCGCCCTTGCCCGGCCGCACCGCCACGCCGGGCAGCGCCTCCTCGCGGGTCACCACCCGCGCCCCGGCGTCCCGGGCGCGCGCGGCGGTGGCGTCGGTCGACCCGGAGTCCACGACGACGACCTCGTCGACCAGCGTCCCCACCAGCGGCACCACGGCCCCCACCACCCCGGCGACGGTGTCCTGCTCGTCGAGGGCCGGCAGGACGACCGAGACGGTGCGGCCGGCCTTCGCCGCGGCCAGCCCGGCCGCCGTCCACGGCGGCTCGGCCCAGGTCCGCGTCGAGAACCAGGGCTCGTGGGTCGCGGTCACGACGGCCGGGGCGCGGCCGCCGCCACCGCGTCCAGCGCCGCACCCGCCGTCGTCGTGCGGACCAGGGCGTCCAGCGAGCCCGCGGACACGAACCCGGTCCCGGTCAGGCCGTCCACCCAGCGCAGGAGGCCGTCGTAGTGACCGGTCGGGTCGCAGAGCACCACCGGCTTGGCGTGCATCCCGAGGTAGCGCGCGGTCCAGGTCTCGAAGAGCTCCTCGAGCGTGCCGAGGCCGCCGGGGAGGGCGACGACGGCCTGGCTGCGCGCGTCCATCGCGGCCTTGCGCTCGCGCATGCCGTCGACGACGACGAGCTCGTCGGAGGCGTCGTCGGCGACCTCCCGGTCGACGAGCCCGGTCGGGATGACCCCGACGGTGCGCGCTCCCCCGGCCCGCGCGGCGCGCGCGAGCACGCCCATCATCCCGACGCGGCCGCCGCCGGAGACCAGCGTCCAGCCGCGGGCCGCGATCCCGGCGCCGACCTCGCGGGCGAGCCGCAGGTGCTCGTCGGCGACCGGCCCGGACGCGCAGAACACGCAGACCGCGAGGCTCACTGCTCCGGGTCCGCGACCAGCTCGGCGAAGCCCTTCTCGACGATGGCGACGACGTCGTCCACGTCGTCGGTCACGGTGATGAGCTCGACGTCGGGCGGGCTGATGACGCCGTGCTCGAGCGCGCTGGTGCGCAGCCAGTCGACGAGCCCGCCCCAGTAGGCCGACCCGAGCAGGACGACGGGGAAGCGGGTCACCTTGCCGGTCTGGACGAGGACGAGCGCCTCGAAGAGCTCGTCGAGGGTGCCGAAGCCGCCGGGCAGGCAGACGAACGCCTGCGCGTACTTGACGAACATCGTCTTGCGGGCGAAGAAGTAGCGGAAGCCGACGCCGAGGTCGACCCACGGGTTGAGGCCCTGCTCGAACGGCAGCTCGATCCCGAGGCCGACCGACAGCCCGCCGGCCTCGGAGCAGCCGCGGTTGGCGGCCTCCATGATCCCGGGGCCGCCGCCGGTGATCACCGCGTAGCCGGCGCGGGCCAGGGCGCCGCCGAGGGCCATCCCGGTCGCGTAGTCGGGGTGGCCGGGCTTGGTGCGCGCGGAGCCGAAGACGGTGACCGCGCGCGGGATCTCGGCGAGGACGCTGAAGCCCTCGATGAACTCCGCCTGGATCCGCTGCAGGCGCCACGCGTCGGAGTGGACCCACTCGGCGGGGCCGCGCGAGTCGAGCAGCCGCTGGTCGGTGGTCGAGGAGAGCCGGGCCGGGTCCCTGTGCTCGGCGCGCCGCTTGTCGATCGTCGTCGGCCGCGGCGTCGTGAGGTCGTCGGAGCGCAGCGGATCGGGACGCAGCGGATCGGACGGAAGGGACCCGGTCATGTCCTCCAGGGTAGGGAGGCCCGGTCGTGGCGCACGCCGTGGTCGCCGGACCGCCCCCCGGTGTTGCGCCGCAGGCCACGTGTGCGGGCGGACCCGCCGGGTAACCGGTTGAAGAAGCAACCAGTTTCCCCGTCACGGGAGGATGTCCCCACCGCATGGCCACGAAGGTCGCCGTCATCTACTACAGCCAGACCGGCACGATCCACCAGCTCGCGCAGGAGTACGCCGCCGGGGCCGAGAAGGCGGGCGCCGAGGTCCGGCTGCGCCAGGTCGCCGAGCTGGCGCCGCAGCAGGCCGTCGACTCCAACGAGAAGTGGAAGGCCCACCGCGAGGAGACGGCGGACGTCCCCGAGGCCACGGCGGACGACGTCCTCTGGGCCGACGCGGTGATCTTCGGATCGCCGACGCGCTACGGCAACGTGGCCGCCCAGCTCAAGCAGTTCATCGACCAGCTCGGTCCGCAGTGGGCGCAGGGCCTGCTGGCCGACAAGGTCTACAGCGGGTTCACCTCGTCGTCGACGCTGCACGGCGGCCAGGAGTCGACGCTGCTCGCGCTCTACAACACGATCCACCACTTCGGCGGCTTCATCGTCTCGCCCGGCTACACGGACCCGGTGATGTTCCAGGTCGGCAACCCGTACGGCGTCTCGCACGTCGACGGCCAGGGCTCGATCCCGATCGCCGACGAGACCCGCCAGGCCGCCCGGTTCGCCGCCGAGCGCGTCACCGGGGTCACCTCGCAGCTGATCGCCGGCCGGGACGCGGCGCTGGCCGCTTCCTAGGTGCGCTCCGCGCTCGTGAGCACTTTTCCGTGTCATGACGGCGAAAACAGTGCTCACGAGCCTCCGGCACCCAGATAGCGGCGCAGCGTCTCCGCGCCGGCCGTGATGCGGCGGACGTCGACGTGCTCGTCCCGGGTGTGCGCGAGGTTCGGGTCACCCGGCCCGAAGTTCACCGCCGGGATGCCGAGGGCGGAGAAGCGCGAGACGTCGGTCCAGCCGTACTTGGCGACCGGCGTCTCCCCGCTCGCCGCCACGAACTCGGCGGCGGCCGGCGCGGACAGCCCCGGCAGCGCGCCCGGGGCCGCGTCGGTCACCCGCAGGTCGAAGCCGTCGAGCACCGACCGCACGTGCGCCTCGGCGTCGGCGGGCGACCGGTCCGGGGCGAAGCGGAAGTTGACGGTCACCTCCGCGGCGTCCGGGACGACGTTGCCCGCCACCCCGCCCGCGATCCGCACCGCCTGCAGCCCCTCGCGGTAGACGCAGCCGTCGATGTCCACCGTGCGGGCCTCGTACGCCGCGAGCCGCGCCAGCACCGGGCGCGGCCGCGTGGATCGCGTTCTCCCCCAGCCAGGAGCGCGCGGAGTGCGCCCGCCGGCCGTGCAGCGCCACGACGACGCGCAGCGTGCCCTGGCACCCGCCCTCGACCAGGCCCGACGTCGGCTCCCCGAGGATCGCGAGGTCCGCGTCGAGCCAGTCGCGCCGCTCCCGCTCCACGCGGTTGAGCCCGTTGCGGACCGCCTCGACCTCCTCGCAGTCGTAGAGCACGAGCGTGACGTCGTGGGCGGGCTCGCGGACGGTGGCGGCGAGGTGCGCCATCACCGCGACGCCCGCCTTCATGTCGGAGGTCCCGCAGCCGTAGAGGAGGTCGCCGTCGCGGCGCGAGGGGACGTTGTCGGCGATCGGCACGGTGTCGAGGTGCCCGGCCAGCAGTACGCGGCGGTCGCGGCCGAGCGCGGTCCGCGCCAGCACCGTCTCGCCGAGGCGCACCACCTCGAGGTGCGGCTCGCGGCGCAGCGCGGTCTCGACGGCGTCCGCGAGCACCTGTCTCCTCGCCCGAGACGCTGGGCACGTCGACGAGCGCCGCGGTGAGGTCGATCGGGTCGGCGTGCAGGTCCAGGGCGGCGCTCACGGCGCCACCCTAGGAGCCCCCTCGATAGGCTGGGCGGCGATGAGCACCCCGACCACCGAGACCCCCACGCGCGCCGTCGGCGTCGGCCTCGCGACCGTCGCCCTCGACGGCACCGTCCTCGACACCTGGTACCCGCTGCCGGAGGTGACGGGCACCGACCCGGTGACCGCCGAGCCCGGCACCGTCGTCGTCCCCGCGAGCGAGCTGGAGCCCTCGCTGGTCGACGCGCTCGGGACCGACGAGGACCGCGGCGTCGAGGTCGTCGCGGTGCGCACCGTCGCCGACCTGACCGGGCCGCCCACGAGCGCCTACGACGTCTACCTGCGCCTGCACCTGCTCTCGCACCGTCTCGTCCGCCCGCACGGCGTCGACCTGACCGGGATGTTCGGGCTGCTCGCGAACGTCGTGTGGACCAACCACGGGCCGTGCCCCGTCCCGGGCTTCGAGGTGGTCCGGGCGCGGCTGCGCGGGCGGGGACCGGTGACGGTGTACGCCGTCGACAAGTTCCCGCGGATGGTCGACTACGTCGTCCCCTCGGGCGTGCGCATCGGCGACGCCGACCGCGTCCGGCTCGGCGCGCACCTCGCCGAGGGCACCACCGTGATGCACGAGGGCTTCGTCAACTTCAACGCGGGCACGCTCGGCGCGTCGATGGTCGAGGGCCGGATCTCGGGCGGCGTGGTCGTCGGGGACGGCTCCGACGTCGGCGGCGGCGCGTCGATCATGGGCACGCTCTCCGGGGGCGGCAAGGAGGTCATCTCGCTCGGCGAGCGCTGCCTGCTGGGCGCGAACGCCGGGGTCGGGATCTCCCTCGGCGACGACTGCGTGGTCGAGGCCGGGCTCTACGTCACCGCCGGGACGCGGGTCGCCCTGGTGGAAGGGGAGCACGCCGACAGGGATGGCGTCGTGAAGGCGGTGGAGCTCTCCGGGCGCTCCGGGCTGCTGTTCCGCCGGAACTCGACGACGGGTGCGGTGGAGGCCCTCCCCCGCACCGAGGGCGCCTCGGTCGAGCTCAACGAGGCCCTGCACGCGAACTAGCTCCGCAGGCGCGCCGCCGCCGCCTCGATCCGCTCGTCGGAGGCCGTGAGCGCGACCCGCACGTGCTCCGCCCCCGCCGGGCCGTAGAACTCGCCCGGCGCGACGAGGATGCCGCGCTCGGCGAGCCACCCCACCGTCTCGCGGCACGGCCGGCCCGCCGTCGCCCACAGGTAGAGCCCGGCCTCGGAGTGGTCGACCCGCAGGCCCGCCTCCTCCAGCGCCGGGCGCAGCAGGTCCCGGCGGGCGTCGTAGCGCAGCCGGGTCTCGGCGACGTGCGCGTCGTCGGTCAGCGCCGCCGTCATCGCCTCCTGCACGGGGCGCGGCACGATCATCCCGGCGTGCTTGCGCAGGGCGAGCAGCCCGGCGACCAGCTCCGGGTCCCCGGCGACGAACCCCGCCCGGTAGCCCGCGAGCTGGGAGGTCTTCGACAGCGACTGCACCGCGAGCAGGGACCCGACGGACCCGTCGTGGACCCGCGGGTCGAGGACGGAGACCGGGTCGGCGCCCGGCGCGGGCAGGCCGAGGTAGCACTCGTCGGAGGCGACGACGGCACCGAGGTCCCGGGCCTCGGCGACCCGCGCCGCGAGGGCCTCGACGCCGAGCACGCGACCCGTGGGGTTCGACGGCGAGTTCAGCCAGACCAGCCGCGCGCCGGCGGGCAGCGGCTCGTCGTCGGCGACGCGCACCACCGACGCCCCCGCGAGGAGCGCCCCGACCTCGTAGGTCGGGTAGGCGAGGTCGGGGATGGCGACGACGTCACCGGCGCCGAGCCCGAGCAGCGTCGGCAGCCACGCCACCAGCTCCTTGGACCCGATGGTGGGCAGCACGGCGTCCGCGACCACGCCGGCGACGCCGTAGCGGCGCGCGAGCGCGTCCACGGCCGCCGTCCGCAGCTGCGGTGTCCCCCAGGTCTGGGGGTAGCCCGGCGAGTTCCACGCCGACCGCAGCGCCTCGGCGACGACGTCGGGCACCGGGTCGACCGGGGTGCCGACGGAGAGGTCGACGACGCCGTCGGGGTGCGACCGCGCCGTCGCCGTCTCCGTCGCGAGGCTGTCCCAGGGGAAGTCGGGCAGCTCCGGGCCGCGCCGGATCCCCGTCGCTCCGCTCGCCCCGACCCCGGGCGTCACTCCCCCTGCGGCGGCAGGCTCGGCACCGGGCCCACGTCGCGGTCGACCTTGCCGACCTTGGCGGCCCCGCCCGGCGAGCCCAGCTGGTCGAAGAAGTCCACGTTGGCCTGGGTGTAGACCGACCACTGGTCAGGGACGTCGTCCTCGTAGTAGATCGCCTCGACGGGGCACACCGGCTCGCAGGCCCCGCAGTCGACGCACTCGTCGGGGTGGATGTACATCATCCGGCCCCCTTCGTAGATGCAGTCGACCGGGCACTCCTCGATGCAGCCCTTGTCGAGCACGTCCACACACGGTTCGGCGATCACGTATGTCACGTCGGCTCCTGCTCCTCGCTCTCGTCACCGTCGCGGGAGCGTCGACCCGGCCGGTGGTGGTCGGCACGCCCGGTGGTCCCGCGACATCGGTGAAACCAGTCCGCAGTATCCCGTCCGGCGGCGCGTTGTGCCCGGGCGGGTCGCCCCCGGATCGACGTGGGTGACGCCACATCCGGATCACCGTCGGGAGGACCTCCCCGCGGCCCCGTCCCGCCCCAGCAGGTTGGCCGCCCGCCGCGCCGCCCGCTTCAGGCCCGACCGCTCGCTCTTGTACGCGCCGAAGGCCCCGACGACGGGCACGTTCGCCAGCGTGCGCCACCACCAGTGGCCCTGGGGCCGCCGGTCGAGCTCCTCGTGCAGCGCGAACAGCGACCGCCCCATCCGCCAGACCGCCCGGGCCAGCGCGCGGAGGCGGCCGTCGCGCGGCGTGCCCGGACCCGTCGGAGAGCTCGCCGGTGAGGTCGCGGGCGTCGCGCTCGACGCCCTCGTCGTGCGGGTCGCCGTACTCGCCGGGGCGCAGGTCGCGCTCGAAGAGGACGTTCCCGAGCAGGCGGACCTGCTCGTCGCGCCCGGTCACCCCGTGCTCGCCCGCGATGGCGCACACGACGAGGCCCTGCGCGGCCAGCCCGAGGATGTCCGAGACCGGCAGCCGCCGCGCGAGCGCCCCGCCGACGCCCGGGATCGACGCGACCGCCGAGGTGAAGCGGCCCACCCGCGCCACCCACCAGTGGTCCCGCTCCTCCGGCGTCATCACCGACCAGCGGGGGGTGCCGGGCAACCGGGACGTGGCGAGGCGGTCCAGCACGCGGCTCCGGACGTTCCGGGCGGTGCGCCGGAGCTTCCCGAGCCGCGTCGTCGGCATCGGCTCCGGTGCCGCGTCCGTCGGTGCCGACTCCAGCTCCAGGCCGCGCCGACGGGCGAGCCGGCCCAGCCGGAACGGATCGGCGTCGCGCAGCCCCGAGAGCACCGGGCCGGTCGCGGCCACGAAGGGGCGCAACACGCTGATCATGTACTGGTCGGAGACGGCGGGCATGTCCGCCTCGTTCCCGATGCGCCACCCCGCGAACCACGCCCGATCGGGCTGGTCGGCCCGGATGACGCGTGTCACAGTGGCGTCCGGGGGCCGGGCCCGTCCGGAGGTGGGGGCATGACGGGCGGGATGTGGGTCGACGTCGTGCGCGCCGAGGTGGGGCCGCAGCTCGCCGCGCACGGTGCGCACTACGGGGCCTGCCGCACGGCGCCCGACGGCACCCGCTCGGTCTCGTGGTGGTTCCCGCCCGGGGCCCGGCGCCGCGAACGACGGCTCGTCTTCCGCGCCCTCGGCGGGCGCCTCGACGAGTGGGAGGTCGAGTACGCCGAGCTCGCCGCCGCCGACCGCGGGCACGCCACGCTCGTGCACGCGTCACGCTCGCGCCGGGCCGGGCGCGACGAGCTCGGGCGGGCGGTGGACGACCTGCTCGCGACCGGGCTGCCCCGGCGCGGCCGGACGGTCGTCGTCGACGACGGCTACGGCGCGCGCGTCCGACCCCCGGGCTCGACGACGGCCCGATGCCGGGCCCGCGTGCGGTGCAGGCGGCCGCGTCGGCGCGTCGTCCCCCACCGCCGCCGCGGGGCATCCGGGTGGCCGACGGCCTGCTCGGCGTGGTCGTGGCGGTCGCGCTGCTGATGGCGTGCCGCATCGACATCGACCTGGCGCCCTCGATCGCCTCGTTCGCGGCGCCGTTCCTCGGGGTGTCGGCCGTCTGGACCGTCATCGGGCTCCTGGGGACGGAACACCGTCGCTGAGCTCGGGTCGGCGTCCCACGAGGGGCACACCCGGCAGGCCCACGGGCCGAGTCACGTGTCCGAGGTGCTCCTGATCAACGGCGTCGCGGAACCGTCATCGCCCGAGGGGCACACCACGCTGGTCGGAGGGCCCCGACGGGTGCCTCAGGTACTGATGATCACCGGGTCGGGGTGGGAGGCGTGGACGACGTGGGTGGGGCCGCCTCCGACGCGGGCCCGGACGGGCGCACCGGCCGGGCGGCCACCCACGCCCCGGGCAGCAGCCCCGCCGCGACGAGCAGGATGCCGCGCCAGTCGGGCGGGAACATCCCCGGGCCCGCGGGGCTCCACAGCCCGGTCACGAGGACGACGACCAGCCACACCACGACGGGCACGAGCGCGAGGCGGGTGCCCGGCGCCACCGCGTCGGCGGCCCGGACGAGCAGCGGCGTGGTGATCGCCGCGACCAGCGCCGAGAGCGGCAGGGGCACCGTGCCGACCCGCAGCGAGAGCCAGGCGACCTCGGTCAGCGCGAGCAGCACCGCGTCGAGCACCACGACGACGCCCGCCACGCCCCGCAGGAGCCTCACGCCGACAGCGCCGCCAGCGCCGCCGTCGCGCCGGCCGGGCCCCGCAGCAGCACGAAGGACTCGGCGGCCAGGACGGGCTGGGCGAGGTCGTTCGACAGGGCGAACGCCGGCGGCTCGTGCCCGTCGTCGAACACCCGGATCTGGGTCGCGTGCGCCCGCAGCGCGGCGACCTTGCGCACCCGCGCGGGGCCCAGCGCGACGCGGACGGTGACCGTGTCGTCCGGCACCGTCGGGAGGTCGCTCGACGGGCGGCACGGGCAGCGGCAGCCACGCCCGGTGGCGCAGCGACTCGAGGCCGGCGGCGACCTCGTCGTGCGCGGCCGCGGTCGCCCAGAGCCCGATCCGCTCGGCCAGCGGATCCAGGCGCTCGACGGCGCCGCCCGCGATCTCGTGGGCGCGGACGTGGTCGGGGTGCCCGTAGCCGCCGGCGGCGTCGTAGCTGACGACGACGTCGGGCTCGAGCTCGGTGAGGACCTCGACGAGCTGGGCGACCTGCAGGTCGACGTCGGCGCGGCGGGAGAACGCGCCCTCGCCGAGGTCCGCGGGGGCGGCGGCGCGGATGCCCTCGCCGGTGGCGACCATCCCGGAGTCGTGCCAGCGGCCCCGTCCGCCGAGCAGGCGGTGGTCGGTGACGCCGAGCGCGGCGCAGGCCCGGTCGAGCTCGCCCGCCCGGTGCTCCGCGAGCTCCGGGGCGCCCTCGAGGCCCTTCAGCTCCGGCGGGATCACCTCGCCGAGCTCGCCGAGGGTGCAGGTCACCAGGGTCACCCCGACCCCGGCCGCGACGGCCCGCGCCATCAGCCCGCCACAGGTGATGGTCTCGTCGTCGGGATGGGCGTGGACCAGGACGATCCGCCGGGGCACGGGCACGCCGGCGACCCTAGCCGCGGGGCGTTCGGCGGGCCGGGCACGGCCGAGTGGGCCTACTCGTGCCGGTCGTCCTCCGGCAGCGCGCCGAGGGTCGCGAACGCGTCGAGCACGGGCTCGACGTCGCCGGACCGGACCCAGGAGCGGATCTGGTCGGCCGAGCGGCGGGCCAGCACCGCGCGGGCGAGCTCGAAGTCCGGGGCCGCGATCACGACGTCCGCCTGCTCCGGGTCGCCGCCGTCCGAGGCCCACGACCAGGCCTCCCCCACCAGCCCCAGCGTGGTCCCCTCGGGCAGGCGGGCGCCGACCCGCGGGGCGAACCGGTCCCGGATCGCCGCGAGCCCGTCGGTGTCCTGCCCGCCGGGGACGCCGAGGGCCCCGCGGAGGTCCTGCTCGTGGATGACCACGTCGCCGAGCGGGCGCGTGCCGTGCTCGGCCATCCACGCCCGGAGCGGCTCGGCGGTCTCGCGCCACTCGGTCACGAGGTCGGCGACGGAGCGGTCCTTCCGCTCGTCGACCTGCTTCGCGGTCCAGTCGGGGTTGTGGTCGTCCGGCTCGTCGCCGGCGACGACGTCGCTGCCCAGCCCGACCATGTGCGCGAAGAGGTCCTTCGCCGTCCAGTCCGGGCAGGCGGGCGACGGTGCGCCCGACCTGCTCGTCGGTCGCGGCCTCCATCAGCGCGATCACCCGCGCCTGGGCCCGGCTCCACTCCGCGATCTCGTCCACGCGGTGCGGTATACCCCGACGGCGGGCGGCCCGCCACGTCGTGGGCATCGATCATCCGGCTCCGGACCGTATCTCACGATCGGCCCAGTCGATCACCCACAACCGCGCCGAATCGCCGTTCGACGACAATCCCACGGCAGATCACGAACCCATGTTGGGCCATCACGGCGATATCACGCGACCATGGTCATCACTACCCTCACCAGCCGTGACACCACCCCGGGGAACGATCCGCGCCGCCGCGATCATCGCCCTCACGATCGGCCTCGTCGTCTCGTGGACGTTCGCGGCGCAGGCCGCGTCCAACGTCATCTGGAACTCCGCCTTCACCGACAAGGGATTCGCGAAGTTCAAGGACACGCCCTACAACGACGTCGGCGCGGCGGCGCCCGTGCTGGTGACGAGCACGGTGAACGCGCCGGAGAAGGCGGCCCGGTTCTCCGTCCCCGGCGGCGGCACCCGCTCCGAGATCGAGCCGAAGGTCTTCACGTTCACCGAGGGCTCGGACTACTTCTTCGGCGACTCCTTCACCCTCCCGCCCGGCTTCCCGGTCGCCGAGCCGAGCTGGCAGGTCATCACCCAGTGGAAGAACGACGGCGACGGTTCCCCGCCGGTCGAGCTCAAGGTCGGCAACGGCAACGTCTTCATCGACGGCGGGTACGGCTACCCGAAGGGCCCGGCCGGCAAGAAGTACTGGTCGCGGCCGATCGGCCCGGCGGTGACCGGGACGCAGACGTCGTTGGTCGTGCACATCCACTTCTCCCGCACGCCGTCCGTCGGCCTGATCGACGTCTGGCTGAACGGCAGGCAGGTCGTCTCCGGCTACCACCCGCCGAGCGGCACGCTCTACCCGAAGGTCAGCAAGAAGAAGGCGAACGCCCAGGTGGCGGCGGCGCAGGCCGCGGCGCAGGCGGCCACCCCGCAGCCCGCGGGGACGCCGAAGGAGCCGGGCTCGGCGACGACCGACGACGTCACGGAATCGGCGAAGGACGCGCAGTTCGACTACTGGAAGATGGGGATGTACCGCGACCCCGAGATCACCTCGACGGCCACGTACGACATCGAGAGCGCCCGCGTCGCCACGACCTACGCGGCCGCCGCGAAGTGAGGCGCCGCTCCTGAAACGGCGTCGCGACCCGCCCGCCGTCGCGCCATGCTGGGCCGGTGATCACGGTCCCCGACGCGGCCCGGCGCCGGCTCGAGGCCCGCTTCGGGTCCGGGGTGGGCGCCTGGGTCGACCGGGCGCCCGCCCTGGTCGACGCCCTGACGCGACGCTGGGGGCTGGTCCTCGACGGCACCGTGCTCCACGGCAACTCCGCCCTCGTCCTGCCGGCCGACCGGGGCGTGCTCAAGCTGCACCCCGACCCGGCGATCGCCGCCGCGGAGGCCGCCGCCCTGGCGCACTGGGGACCGGCCGCCCACGTCGTGGACCTGCTGGACCACGAGCCGAGCACGCCGAGGAGGAGCGCTGCTGCTGGGCCGCGTCCGGCCCGGCGACCCGGTGCCGACCGCCCTCGCGACGGACCCGGCCGTGCTGCCGGCGCTCCGGGAGCTGTGGAGCACGCCCGGCGTCGTGGCCGGACTGGAGTCCGCGACCGAGCGGATGGCGTTCGGCCTGTCGCTGGTGCGGCGACGGGCCGCCTCCGTCGTCGACCGGCTCGGCGCCGACGTGCTCGACCGCGGGGAGGCGGCGGCCCTCGCGCTGGCCGGCGAGCCCGGCCACCACGGCCTGGTCCACGGCGACCTGCACGGCGGGAACCTCCTCGCCGGACCGGACGGCGCCGTCGTCGTCGACCCCCGGCCGTGCGTCGGCGACCGCACCAGCGACCTCGTCGACCTCGTGCTCGTCGACCCCGCCCGGATGGACACGACGATCGCCGCGCTGGCCCGCGAGCTCGACGGCCTCGACCCCGACCGGCTCCACGCCTGGTGCCGCGCCCTCGCCCCGGTGAGCGCCCTCGCCGCGCTGCGGGCCGACCCCGACGCCGAGCGCACCCGGGCGCTGGTCGCCCTCGCCGTCGGAAGCTGACTCCACACCTGCGACTCAGTTCTCGGGGTCACGTAGCTGGCCGGCACCAGTCGGCTCGGGCAGGGCCAACCCGTCCCCGGGCCGTAGCCTCTCGTCTTCTGCGGGAACGCCGTCGCGGCGAATCCCCTTGCCGCCGCCACACCGTCCGGTGTGAGACCGGCGGCGTCGCGGCGTACCCACACCCCACTCTGCGGGTCCGGGGCGAACACCAGCAGGTAGTCCCGCAGCAACCGTGGATCGTGCTCGAGGTCCCGCCGCAAGGGGCCGCCCCAACCCACCCACAGCTTGATGAACGTCGGCCTCGCCTCGTCGAAGACGTAGTCGACGAGCCCCGCCCGGTCCCCTGTCGCCCAGTACCGGGCGATGCGCGCGTCGGCGAGCCCGGCGAGATCGACCAGCCGGAGCTGACTGGTCAGGGCGGTCCCCCCGGCATTCGACGCGAGCAGCGTCCCCTGATGCACCCCGAGCAGGGCCGCATAGCTGTTGACCAGATAACCGTCCTCCACCGCGACGTAGCACAACGGCGACGTCGGGCCTGCCCGGTGCGTCGTCGCATCACCCATCCACGACCCGGCCGACACCAGCAACGCCACCACGACCAGGCCGCCGACGAGTAGCCGCCCGCGGCGCGCCAACCCGGGCAGCACCTCCGCGAGCGCCACCGTCGTCGTCAGCGCTGCCAACGGCCACACCACCGTCGCGAACCGGTACTGCGGCATCCAGTCCGGGGCCAGCACCGCGAACGCCACAACGCCCAACCCGAGCGGGATCAGCAGCACCTGCACCACGGACCGGGTCGTCGACCGGCCGACGAGAACCGACACCACCGCGCCCACCGCGACCAGGGCCAGCAGCCAGCCGAGGTAGGAGAGCAGTCCACCGGACGCTGGTCGAAAGCCGCGCCGTCCGCCGCCCTGACGGCAGCAAGCGACGCCGTTCCTGCCACGAGGGCGGGGAGGGCGCCGCGAGCGCTTTCGGGTACGCGACGAGGTCGGGTACCCCGAACCACGTGCTGTGGTCGAACAGGCCGAGCCATCGGCCGAGGACGAGCAGCGCGAGCCACGCCGGGTTCGAGTACCCCTCGACCGGCGGCGCACCCGGTTGCAGGACCGGACCGGCGCCAGCGGCGATGGAACGCGCGTAGGCGAACGTGATCCCGGCGTCGTCGACCAACCACAGTCCGTAGACGAGAGCATGGGCGGCCACGAGCAGCGTCGGGAGGCCGATGGCGACCAGCCACGACGCCCACCGTGGCCATCCGCGGGCGGGGACGGACGGTGTCCCCGTCTCGTCGACCTCGACGGCGCTCGTCATCAGTCCCCCCAAGGCACCCACCCACCTGCCGCAACGGCCCCATTCGACCACTCGGTCGATGCGTCACTCACCAATGGCCTCCCGGACCAGCCCGCTGGTCCGAGCGGTCCACGGCGCACGGTGACGTCAGGCGGCCGAGTCCGCGTCGCCGTCGGGGAAGTGGCAGGCGAACGTGTGCCGCCCGGCCGGGTCGGACGGGCGCAGCAGCGGCGTCTCGTCGGCGCAGCGCTGCTGGGCCTTGGGGCAGCGGGTGCGGAAGCGGCAGCCCGACGGCGGGTCGGCCGGGCTGGGGATCTCCCCGGAGAGCACCACCCGGGACTTGCGCCGGCGCCGCTCCGCGGCCGGGTCCGGCAACGGGACGGCCGAGAGCAGCGCACGCGTGTAGGGGTGCCGCGCGTTGTCGTACACCTGCGCGGCGTCGCCGATCTCGACGACCTTCCCCAGGTACATCACCGCGACGCGGTCGGAGATGTGGCGGACCACCGAGAGGTCGTGGGCGATGAACAGGTAGGACAGCCCGAGGCGCTCCTGGAGGTCCTCGAGCAGGTTGACCACGCCGGCCTGCACCGAGACGTCGAGCGCGGACACCGGCTCGTCCAGGACGATCACCCGCGGGTCCGCCGCGAGGGCCCGCGCGATCCCGATGCGCTGGCGCTGCCCGCCGGAGAACTCGTGGGCGTACCGGTTGCGGTGCTCGGCCTTGAGCCCGACCAGCCCGAGGAGCTCCTCGACGCGGGCACGCAGCGACGCCTCGTCGGGGTGCACGGCGTGGATGCGCAGCGGTTCGGCGATGAGCTCGGAGACCGGCAGCCGCGGGTCGAGCGAGCCGAACGGGTCCTGGAACACCATCGCGAGCTCACGGCGCAGCGGGCGCATCTCCGTCGCCGACAGCCCGACCAGCTCGCGCCCGCCGTACCGGACCGATCCGGAGTCGGGGCGCACGAGCTGGAGGACCGACCGGCCCGTCGTCGACTTGCCGCAGCCGGACTCCCCGACGAGGCCGAGGGTCTCGCCCGCGTCGATGTCGAACGACACCCCGGTGACGGCCTGGACCCGCCCGGTGACGCGCCGGAGCACCCCTCGGCTGCGGACGGGGAAGGTCGTCGTGAGGTCCCGGACCCGGAGCAGGGCGCCGTCGGGGTCGTCGGGCGCGCTGGAGGTGGGGGTCCCGGCGGGGGCGGCGCTCATGCGGACACCTCCATCGGGTTCCCCGTCGCTCCGCTCGCCCCGTCGTCGTTCCCCGGTCGAGCTCTCCGCGACCGCGCGAACAGGTCCGTGGCCCCGCCCTCGGCGAGGACCTCCCAGCGGCGGCAGCGGGTCGCGTGCCCGGGCTCCACCGCGATCAGCGGCGGCTCCTCGGCCCGGCACGCGTCCTCGACGAGCGGGCAGCGGGGCGCGAAGGAGCACCCGGGCGGCAGGGCGACGAGCGAGGGCGGGGCGCCCGGGATCGGGGTGAGCCGCCCGCCGATCTGGTCGACGGCCGGCAGCGAGGACAGCAGCCCGACGGTGTAGGGCATCCGCGGCCGGTCGAAGACCTCCTCCGTCGGGCCGGTCTCCACGATCGTCCCGCCGTACATCACCTGCACGCGGTCCGCGGTGCCGGCGACGACGCCGAGGTCGTGGCTCACGAGCACCATCGACGCGCCCGACTCGACCCGGACCTGGTCGAGCACCTCGAGGACCTGCGCCTGGACGGTGACGTCGAGCGCGGTCGTCGGCTCGTCGGCGATCAGCAGGCGCGGCTTGTTCACCATCGCCATCGCGATCATGGCGCGCTGGCGCATGCCGCCGGAGAACTCGTGCGGGTACTGCTTCGCGCGGGCCTCCGGCTGCGGGATGTCGACGAGGGCGAGCGCGGCCACGGCGTCGGACCACGCCTCGTCCTTGGACACCCGGCCGTGGGCCCGCCGCGCCTCGGCGATCTGCCGGCCCACGGAGTGCACGGGGTTCATCGAGCTCATCGGGTCCTGGAAGATCATCGCGATCTCGGCGCCGCGCAGTCCGCGCAGCGTCTCCGCCGGCGCGCCGACCAGTTCGGTCCCGTCGAAGCGGATCGACCCCGACACCCGCGCCGAGCCCGGCAGCAGGCGCGGGACGGCCAGGAGCGACACCGACTTGCCGGACCCGGACTCCCCGACGACGCCGAGCACCTCGCCGGGCTCGACGACGAAGCCGACGTCGCGGACGGCGTGGACCTCGCCGTCGTCGGAGGGGAACGTGACGGAGAGGCCCTCCACCTCGAGCAGCGCCATGCCGGTGCCCCTATCGACGGGTCTGGCGCGGGTCGAACGCGTCGCGCAGCCCGTCGCCGATGAAGTTGATGGTCAGGGAGATCAGCACGATCGCCACGAACGGCGCCCAGAACAGCCACGGCCGCGTCGCCAGCTGGGTGTAGTTCTGGTTGAGCACCAGCCCCAGCGAGGTGTCCGGGATCTGCACGCCGAGCCCGATGAACGAGAGCGCGGCCTCGACGAGCACCGCGAGCGCGAGGGTCAGCGTCGCGTTCACGACGATGGTCCCGATCATGTTGGGGACGAGGTGCTTCGTGACGATCCGCCACGTGGTGGCGCCGCACGCCCGAGCCGCCTCGACGAACTCCCGCTGCGAGAGCGACAGCGACTCGGCGCGGGTCACGCGCGCGATCGGCATCCAGAGGAAGAACCCGAGCACCAGCGCGACCAGCCACCAGGTGCCGCCGAGCCCGGCGATGAGGATCGCCGCGACCGCCTGGAGCGGCACGACGAGGAAGAGGTCGGTCACGCGGGAGACCGCGGTGTCGGTGCCGCGGCGCAGGTAGCCCGCGACCGTCCCGAGGAGGACGCCGAGGACGGTCGCGATGAGGGCGGCCACCAGGCCGATCTGCAGGGAGTACTGCGAGCCCTTCATCACGAGCGAGAACACGTCCGCGCCGACCTGGTCGGTGCCGAAGACGTGCGCGGGGCTCGGGTCCTCGTAGGAGCCCGCGGTGAGGTTCGTCAGCGAGTAGCCGAGGAAGAACGGCGCGATGTAGACGAACAGCACGAACAGCAGCGAGGATCGTCAGGCTGGTCATCGCGGCCTTGTGCCGCAGGAACCGGCGCCGGACGAGCTGGCCCTGGGTCAGGAAGACGCTGTCCGGTTCGCCGCCGTCGGGCGGGGATGGTGGCGGCACCTTGCCCGGGTGGACGGTGCGGTCGGGCGTGACGTCCGTGGTCTCAGCCAAGGCGGATCCTCGGGTCGAGGTAGCTGTACGCGATGTCCGCGACGAGGTTGAACGCCACGACGATCGTCGCGGTGACGATCAGCCAGCCCATGAGCATGTTCGGGTCGTACTGCTGGATGGACCGCACGAGCAGCGAGCCCATGCCGTTCCAGCCGAACACCTGCTCGGTGACGATCGCGCCGCCGAACACCGCGCCGAAGTTGTAGGCGAAGTAGGTCGTCACCGGCAGCAGGGCGTTGCGCAGCGCGTGCCGGAGCACCACCTGGCGCTCGGAGAGGCCCTTGGCCCGGGCGGTGCGCACGTAGTCCGAGCGCATCGTCTCCAGCATCGAGGCGCGCTGGAAGCGGCTGTAGGCGGCGAAGCTGATCGCGGCGAGCGCGATGGTCGGGAGGATGTAGGCCCCGGTGAACTTGAAGACCACCTCGCCCGGACTGCCGGTGAACCCGCCGTCGGGAGGACCCGACGTCGTGAGCCATCGTTCGCCGAAGACGTTGATCAGCACCAGGTTCAGCTGGATGCCGTAGACCTTGAGGATGATCGCGATGCAGAACACCGGCATCGCGAACAGGACGAACGCGAGGGTCGTCGCGACGTAGTCGGTGATCGAGTACTGCCGCAGGGCGGCGATCGCGCCGACCGCGCAGCCGACCAGCAGCGCGAGCAGCTCGGCGATCACGACGAGGCGGATCGTCACCCAGAGCGCGCGACCGACGGCCGGGAGCACCGGCGCCTGCGCCGATCCCAGGGCGACGCTCGTGCCCCAGTCACCGGCGAGCACTCCGGTCAGCCAGATCCACCACCGCACGACCACCGGGTGGTCGAGCCCGAGCTGCTGCGCCGTCGCCTCGATCGCGGCCGGGGTGATCCCCGGGCGCGCCCGGAGCGCGGCCAGCGGATCCCCGGAGCTCGCCACCGCGACGTAGAGCAGGAACGACGCCACGAAGAGCACGCCGATCGAGATCAGGACACGCCGCACGATGTAGGCGGCCACGTGTCACCTCTTTCCGTCGAGCGGTCCCGTCGGGGCCGGGATCGCCGGCCCCCGACGGGCAGACAGTGACCTACTGGCTGACGCCCCACTCGTTGGCGTTGTACGTCGGACCGAGGTTCGGCTGGTAGTAGACCTGGTCGATCTTGTCCGTGTAGCCCACGGTGTTGGGCTGCACGTAGAGCGGGATCGACGGGATGTCCTGGGCCATCAGCTTGTCGGCCTGCTGCCACTGCGCGATGTAGCCCGCGGGGTCGAGGTTCGACGCGGCCTGGGTCATCAGCGCGTCGAGCTGCGGGTTCGAGTAGTTCTGGTGGTTCTGCCCGCCGCGGGTCTGGTAGATCGACTCGTGGGAGGAGATGAACGGGTCGTTCACCCACGCGTACAGCGCGACGTCGAAGTCACCGGCGCCGACCCGCGTGTCCAGGAAGTTCGGGTCGTTGTCGTCCACGACCTTCATTCCCGCCTGCCCGCAGGCGGCCTGGATCAGCTGCACGGTCTGGACCCGGCGCGGGACGTTGGTGTGGCTGATCCGGAACGTGAGCTGCTGACCGTTCTTGGCGTAGATGCCGTCCGGCCCCTTGACCCAGCCGTCCTGGGTGAGGGTCTGGTTGGCCTGCGCGACGTTCCCGGTCGCGACCTGCGAGTAGGAGTCCTGGTAGCCCTTCTGGTTGGGCAGGAACATCAGGGCCTGCAGCGGGGCGGCGTCGGGCTGGACGCCCTTGACGAGCTTGTCCACGATGTCCTGCCGCGGGACGCACTCGGCGACCGCCTGCCGCACCGCCTTGTCGGCGAACAGCGGGTCCTTGAAGTTCATGTCCAGGTGCTCGTACGCCGCACCCGTCGTGGCCTGGAACTTGATGCCCTGGGCGTTGAGCCCCCGCAGGAGGTTGGCCGCGTTCACGTCGGCCTGGTTCGCGGTGACCTGGATCTCGTTGTTCTGCAGTGCCTGGGCGGCGGCGGTCGCGTCGGCGATGTTGCGGTAGGTGATGCTCGCCGGGCCGGCCGGCGCGCCCTTCCACGCCGGGTTCCGGGTCATCGTCACCGACTGGTCCTGCACCCAGCTCTCGAGCTGGTAGGGCCCGGAGGCGAGGTCGACCGACTTGTCGAAGCCGTTCCACCCGGTGTTCCAGAACTGCGTGATCTTCGCCAGCTGGTCGGGCGGGGACTGCGGCGTGATCTGGCGGATGTCGGGGATGCCGGCCTTCTGCTCGAGGACGTGGGCCGGGAGCAGGTCGGCGTTGTTCTGGCTGAACAGGCCGATGTAGTCGGCGTACGGCGTGGCGAAGGTGGCCTGGAAGGTCTGGTCGTTCAGGCACTGCGCCTGGCCGATGTTGCCGTAGCCGTTCGAGCTCGCCGTCGTGAAGCCGGGGATCTTGCCGCTGCCGGCGAGGTAGGCGAGGTAGAAGTCCTTGCAGTTCCACGGCTGACCGTCCGACCAGGTCACGCCCGGCTTGATCTTCCACTGGACGACCTGCGGACTCTTCGAGACCTCGTCGATCCCGTCCATCACGTCGCCGTTGACCAGCGGCGTGCCGTCGGCGTCGAGCACCGTCGCGGCCGCGAGGACCTGGTCGAGCACGTAGGTGTTGTAGAGGGAGTTGTTCGCGGCCGTGTCGTTGTTGTAGGCGGTGTACGCGGTGTCGGCCGCCAACACCACGCCGGGTCCCTGCGGCACCTGCGGGGCCCTGTAGACGGTGCCCTGCCGACCCTTGGCCGGGGGCGCGCTCGTGGCGCCGAAACCGGCGCCGCCACCACCACCGCCGCACGCGGCGACCAGGGCGAGGAGCGCGGTCACGGCCGCGGCGAGCATCCAGCGCGACCGACCGCGCCCGGTGATCCTGGTCACCACACCTCCCGGAGATGTTTGCGCGACGAGGTCGTCGTCGCCGCGGGAAACCTAAGTGGTCCAGACCTGTGGCGCCACCCCGCGGCGTTTCCGCTGTGTCACGAGTCGGTCGCCCGGAGTTTCCGTCCGGGGACCGAGGGGGACGATAGGGCAGCCCGGACGACCCGGCGAGCGTCAGTTGTTGGCGTCGCCGTTGGCCTGGGCCTGCCGGGCGGGCGGGTTCCACCGGCCTGCGGTCGCGAACGGGCTGACGCCCAGCGGCGGCACGGCGACCTCGGTGCGGCTGGTCGGGCTGACCAGCGTCGAGGCGGCCTGGAAGAGCGGCACCACCGGCGTCGCGCGCCAGAGCATCGGCTCGGCCAGCGCGAGCGCGGTGTCCTCGCCGATGGCCCCGGACGAGGCGCCGTCGAGCACCGACTGCAGGGCCGGGTCGCAGTACCCGGTCACCGACAGCGCCTCCGAGGACTCCGGCGTGCCGACGGCACCGAGCGGCGTCGTCGTGGTCGTCGGCGGGCTGGTGCTGGTCGGCGCCGCGGCCGTGGTGGTCGGGGGCGCGGGCGCCGGCGGCACGACCGTCGCCGTCGTCGTGGGGGCGCTCGCCGTCGTGGTCCGGGGGACGGCGGGCGAGACGCCCGACGTCGTCGGGGCCTGCCGGCCGGGGCACCCGACGATCGAGTCGAGGTCGGCGATCTTGTCCCCGCCGACGGGCAGGGCCAGCACCGTGATGTCGGCGACGACCATGTCGGAGGTCGACTTCGGGATCGGGGGCACCGACGTCGTCGTCTCCGAGGACGCGGGCGGGGTCGTCGTGGTCGTCGGCGTCGACGGCGCGGCGGGCGAGGTCGTCGTCGTCCCCGGGAGCGCGGAGGAGGTGAGCGGGCCCGGCGTCGACGGGGTCGCCGGGGCCACCGCGGTGCTCGAGGGGATGGGCCCCCGGCCCGGCGGGAAGGGGTTGGCGCCGGAGTCGGCGACGATGGTGGTGCCGATGCCCGCGGCGCCGAGCTCGCTGACGACGGTGCCGAGGAGGCGGCCGTAGGGCGAGGCCTGCGGGGGCGCGGCGAGCCGCAGGCGGAGCGTCCTCCCGTCGAGCGACCAGCGGCCGTCGGAGCCGCGGACGTACCCGGCCGCGGTCAGCAGGCGGGCCGCGCCGGCCGGGTCGGGGGCGCGCGCCGGCGAGTCGGCCGTGAGGGTCGGCGCGTACCCGGGTTCGGACGGCGCCGTCGCGAACGCGTCGGCGCGCAGGCCCGCCGCGGGGCCGCCGCCGGTGCCCGCGGCGACGAGGGCGTCGCGGTCGAGCAGCGACACCACGGCCCGGCGCACCCGGGGATCGGCGAGCGGGCCGTCGTCGCTGCGCAGTGCGAGCTGCACCTGGCTCGCCTCGGGGACGGTGCGGACGGCCAACGTCCCCGCCGGGCCGGGCGGGGCGGCCCCGAGGGCGGTGAGCGCGGCGAGGTCGGAGGAGTCCGACCGGAACTGGGTGGCCTGGACGTCGCCGGTGCGCACCCGGTCGATCAGCGAGGCGTGGTCGGCGGCCTGCAGCACGATCTGGTCCGGCACCGGCGGCGGGCCCCAGTAGACGCTGTTGCGGGCCAGGGTGACCTGACCGCGGATGCGGTCGACGAGGCGGATCGCGAACGGCCCGCCGGACACCGGGATGCTGTCCTGCAGGGCCCCGCCCCAGGATCCGGGGGCGTCCTTGAGCAGGTGGGCGGGCAGCAGCGCGTCGAACAGCGTCGGCCACGCCGGGTAGGGCCGGTCGAAGACGACGTCGACGGCCTTGCCGCCCGCGCGCGAGCGGACGTCGGAGATCGCGCGGTACCCGGCCGCGTCCACCACGCCCGGCTGGGAGCGCATCTGCTGCCACAGGTAGACGAAGTCCTCCGCGGCGATCGGGGCGTTGTCCGACCACGCGGCCGCGGGGAGGATCTCGTAGGAGACGGTGTACGGCTCGGTCGAGGTGACCCGCGCCGACGTCACCACCGTGGTGTCGAGCCGGCGCACGCCGTCGGGCCCGACCCGGAAGGCCGAGGGCAGGACCAGCGCGGCCGTCGTCCGGCTCGTCGGGGTCAGGTCGGCGATGCGGTGCACGTTGAACCCGACCCCGAGGTCGTCGACCCCGATCCGCAGCTGCGTGGGGTCCGGCTCGAGCTGCGGCTTGGCGGGCGCCGGGGTCGGCGCCTGGCCCACGACCGGCGGCGGCGAGCTCGCACACCCCGCGAGGAGCGTGAGGACCAGGAGCACCCCCGCGAGGAGCGTCCGCGCGCCCGGCCTCCGGCCGCCCCGGCACCGGCGAGACGACCTCGGGCGACGGAGCACGGCTGGGGGTGTCGGGGCCATGTCGAGGTGGGGAGGAGCCTCTCCGCCGGCGCCCGAGGGACGGCGCCGTCGGGCCCGCGGCCTGCTGGGGTGGCGGGGAACGCCATCGTGGCACGGGGGACCGACACGGACGTCGCCGGGCCTTCCGTCGCGGCCGGTGCTCAGGTTAGCCTCACCTCATGGGGTCGGCGACGAGGACGACGGCGAACTGGGTGGACGCCCTGTCCCGCCTGCGGCCCCGCGATCGCGACCGTGGCCGCCTGCGCGCGGTGCCCGAGCGCACCCCGGAGCGGCTGAGCCCGCAGCAGGCGTGTGCGATCACCGGCGCGAAGCGGATCAAGAAGAAGTGCTGCCGCTCGACGCCGCGCTGCAAGGGCTGCCCGGTCGTGCTCATGCGCGCCGCCCGCGCCGCCGAGTCCGGCCTCACCGGCAAGGACCTCGCGAAGGCCGTGAAGCGGGCGCGCGCGGCGTAGGTGCGCTTCGCGCTCGTGAGCAGAAAGGTCGGCCATAGCCCGCACTTTCTGCTCACGAGCCGCAGGCACCCAGGACGGCGCGCAGGTGGGGCAGCAGCGCCAGGTCCGACGGCAGCCAGTCGAGCCCGTCGAGCTCCTCGGGGCCCACCCAGCGGAGTTCCAGGTGCTCCAGCGCGTGCGGGACGGCGCCGTCCACCGGCGTGCAGCGGTAGAAGCGCAGCAGGAGGTCCGTGCCCCGGCGCCCCTCGACGGGCAGGTCCGGCCCGAGCCGTTCGCCCACCACCACCGGCAGCGCCAGCTCCTCGTGCAGCTCCCGGACCAGCGCCGCCGCCTCGGTCTCCCCCGGCTCCACGGACCCGCCGGGCAGCTCCCAGCGCCCGCGCATGTCCGGCGGCTCGGCCCGCTGCGCCGCCAGCAGCCGCCCGTCCACGACGATCGCCGCCCCCACCACGACCTGCACGCGATCATCGTCGCCGAGCGCGCCCCGACGCGCTGACCGGGGCGGACGCGGCGTGCCAGGATGACGCCATGGCCGACCTCCTCTCCGACGACGCCGTCGCCGACGCCCTCGCCGGGCTGCCCGGGTGGGAGCGCGACGGCGACGCCATCGTCCGCACCGTGAAGCTGCCGTCCTTCCGCGCCGCGATCGCGACCGTCGACGCCGTCGCCGACGCCGCGGAGGACGCCGATCACCACCCGGACATCGACATCCGCTACGCCACGCTGACCTTCCGGCTCTCCACGCACTCCGAGGGCGGGCTGACCGCGAAGGACCCCGACCTGGCGGCGAGGATCTCCGCCGCGGTCGACGCGCACTCCTGACCCACGTGGCCGGCGGGTCGCCCCTGGTCTCCCGCCCGTTCCTCGCGGTCCTGGCCGCCACCCTCGCGGCGTTCGGCGGGTACGCGCTGCTCCTGCCCGTGCTGCCGCTCTGGGTGGCCTCCTCCGGCGCGGGACCGGCGCTCGCGGGGTCGGTGACCGGCGTGTTCATGGCGGCCACGGTCGCCACCCAGCTCGGGGTGCCCGCGCTGCTGCGCGCGGTCGGGCACCGCGCGGCGCTGATCGGCGCCGCGGTCGCCCTCGGGGCACCCGCGGCCCTGCTGGTGCTGACGCCCTCGCCGTGGTTGGCGATGCCGGTGGCGGTGCTGCGCGGCGCGGGCTTCGGGGTCCTGACGGTGACCGGCGCGGCGCTGGTGTCCGACCTCGTGCCCGCCCGGGTCCGCGGCCGCGCCACCGGGGTCTACGGCATCGCCATCGGGGTGCCCCAGCTGGTCCTGCTCACCGGCGGGGTGTGGGCGTGGTCGCGGCTCGGCCCGGTGCCGGTGCTCCTGGCCGGGGCGCTGCTCCCGCTGCTGGCGGTGCCGGCGATGGCCCTGCTGCCGCGCCGGGTCGCGCCGACGCTGCCCGAGCCGGACCCCGGCGACGCCGGGACGTCCGCGGTGTCCCGCCCGGCGTTCCTCGCCGCGGCCGTCGCCCCGTGGACGGTGATGCTCGTGTGCGCGGCGAGCGCGGGCGGGGTGATCACCGTGCTCCCGCTCGCCCAGCCCGCGGGCGTCGCGGCGGCGGCCCTGTTCGCGCTGACCGCCGCGCAGCTCGTGGGGCGCAGCGTCGCCGGGGAGCTGGGCGACCGCCTCGGGCTCACCGGGCGCGTCACCGCCCCGGCCCTGGTCCTGGCCGCACTGGGCGCGGGGGTCGTCGCGTGGGGGCTGGTCGGCGCGGGGACGGCGGTCGTGGTCGCGGGGGCCGGACTGGTCGGGCTGGGGTTCGGCGGGGTCCAGAACGACACGCTCGTGACGTTGTTCGCCCGGGCCGGCCCCGGGCGGTCCGGGCCCGCGAGCAGCGTCTGGAACACCGCGTACGACGCGGGCACCGGGCTGGGGGCGACCGTGCTCTCGGCGGTGCTCGGCGCGGCGGGCGCGCCGTGGGCGTTCGTCGTGGCCGCGCTCGCGTGCACCCTGACGCTCGGCAGCGCTCCGTGGTTGCGGCCTCGTGTCGATGGGACGACCGGGTGACGACGACCCGGCATCCGGGTGGCCCCCGCGGGTCGCGCTGACGTCCGCGTGCGGCCGACCGATGAGCCCGACGCGGGCCGCGTGCTGCGGCGGCCCGCACGGGAACCGTCGAGAGGGGCGTCGTGCGCCGGATGCTGCTCGCCGTCGCCAGCGGCGCGGTGGGGATGATGGTCCTCGCCCAGGTGGCGACGGCGCTGACGCTCGCGCCGGTCGGGTCCCCGGAGCCGTGGGAGCTCGGCGGACCGCCCGCAGCCGTCGCTCCCGCGGGCCCGGCTGCCCCCGCCGTCGTCCTCGACCCGGTGGCCGCGGCAACCGGCCTGCCCGTCCCGGTGGCGGCCCCGCCGCCGAGCCCCGCCCCCGCCGCGCCCCGGGTCGGGGCCGCGACGCCGGAGCGCCCGAGCGCCGCGCGCGCCCCCGCGAGCCGGGCCGCGTCGTCGGGCGTCCGGGACGGCCGGCTCCGTCGTCGGGGCCGGGCCCGGCACCCGCCGCGACGGCCGCTCCCGCGGACTCCTCGGGCTCCGGCTCGTCGAGCCCGCCCGCGCGCGGCTCCGCCGGCGGGTCGTCCGGGTCGGGTCCGTCGAGCGCCCCGCTCGCGAAGGTGTGCCTGAAGCCCGTCCTCGGGGGATGCCTGCAGCTCGGCTGACGCCGGAGCGTCCGGCCGGGGTCGTCGACGCGGCACCGGCCGCCGCCGTGAACGCCGCGTTCCGGACGTCCAGCGTGCGGAACGCGACTTTCCTGACGCTCGGCTGCGGCGCTCAGCCCGCCGGGACCGCCGCCGGCGCCGGAGTCCGCCCGGCCCGCACGGCGGCGAGGCAGTCGTCGAGCAGGTCGACCAGCACCGCGTCCCGGGCCGTCGCGTCCAGCCCGGCCGCGCGGGACGCGACGAGCAGGTGGGCGCAGGCGTGGTTGACCGGGCCGACGTGGAGCAGCGTGGCGATGCGCCCGCCCGAGCCGTCGCCGGCGTCGCGCCCCTCGGCACGTCGCTGTGCGGCCTTGTCCTGGGCCTCCTCCACGCGCCGCGCGAGGCGGGTGAAGAACCGGCTCGTCGGGTCCAGCCGCAGGCCGGCGCGGGCGACGGCGGCGAGCACGACCGGGCGCACCGGGCCGTCCAGGTCGCGGCCCGCACCCACCAGGTCGACCGCGCGCACGCCCAGCTGCTGACGGGCGTCGTGCGACACGGCGTCGTTGACCTGCCATGCGAGCGCCGCCACGGCGGGGTGCGTGCAGCGCGGCCGGTCGGTGAAGCGCTCACCGGCCAGGACGGAGACGTACTCCATCACGCAGCTGCCCGAGCGGGCGTCGCGGTGCGCGCCCGCCTCGAGCACGGGCATGCCGTCGGGTGCGTCGTCGGCGGACGGGACGAACGGCGACGGCGGGTGGTTGATCGGCATGGCGTGCCCCCTCGGTCCGGGCGCTGCTCGCGGAACGAGCCGAGCCTAGACCGCTCGGCGCCCGATCGGGACCCGTCGGCGCGACGGGTTCTCCCCGACAGGGGGATCAGTGCCCCGAGCTGAGGACCTCGGTGGCGGTGAGGGCCGCCAGGACGGCCTGCACGGTCGGGCTGACGAGCCGGACGATGTCCTGGTCGACGCCGGCGGGGACGAAGCGTCCGCCCGCGACCGACCGGGCCCGGCCGACCGCCGCGTGGACGTCGAGCGGGTTCAGCGCCCGCACGCGCCGCCCGTGGTGGAGCAGCACGGTGATCATCGCGGTGTCCTCGTCGGGCTCCGCGCCGTCGAGCACGGCCCGGACGACGGCGCGGTCGTGGTGCAGCGCCGCCGTCTCGTGGACACGCAGCGCCGACCCGAACACCGGCATCGCGAGGTAGCCGAACACCCGGCGGGGCTCGCGGTGGGCGAGGCCGCGCTCGACGAGGCGGTCCATGGTGCGCCGGATCATCTGGGCGCCGCGGGGACCGGTGACGGCGTGCCCGAGGTCGGACTTCCGGCCGCCGCCGCGCAGCAGCCCGTCGGCCACCCAGTCGAGCAGCGGGTCGGACGGGGCGACCGGGCCGGGACGGTACGTGGACCCGGCGTCGAGCAGGGAGGCGTCGAGCAGCAGCTCCACGAGGGCCGCGGCGACGAGCAGCCCGGCCGGCTCGGTGAGGCTCGAGACGGGGCGGCCGTCCTCGTCGCCCAGCACCCAGGCGACGCGCTCCGGGAGGGTCAGATCCCGGGTCGGGGCCGACCATCGTCCGGAGCGCACGGGTGACAGCCTAGGCACACGACCCCGTGATCCCTCACCCGGACGGGCGCCCCGGACGAGGTCCGGTCGCCACGCGGCGTCCACCAGACGACGGGCGGCAGACCGGCGACTCCGGACGGACCACCCGTCTGCGCCGCATCCCTCCTCCCGGGCGTCCGACCGCCGCGGAGACCGGGAATCACGCGCCGCCCGAGCCGGGGTTGGCACGGGCATGAGCACCCTCGACAAGGCCCAGGAGCTCCAGCGGCTGCACGCCGCCCCGGAGCTGCTCCTCGTGGTGAACGTGTGGGACGCGATCACCGCCCGAGTCGTCGCCGGCACCCCGGGCACGACGGCACTCGCGACGGCGAGCCACGGCATCGCCGCCTCCCGCGGCTATCCCGACGGCGAGGTCATCCCGCGCGACGAGATGATCGCCGAGGTCGGTCTCATCGCCCGCCAGACCGACCTGCCGGTGACCGCCGACCTCGAGGCCGGCTACGGCGACCCGGGCGGCACGGTGCGCCGCGCGATCGACGTCGGCATCGTCGGGGCGAACCTCGAGGACCAGATGAAGCCGCTGGACCAGTCGGTGCGCGCCGTCGAGGCCGCGGTGAAGGCCGGCGAGCAGGCCGGGATCCCGTTCGCGCTCAACGCCCGCACGGACGCGTTCCTGAAGGCCGGGGACCGGGACCCCGAGGAGGTCATCACCGACGCGATCGCCCGCGGGAAGGCCTACCTCGAGGCCGGCGCCACGAGCTTCTTCGTCCCGGGCAAGCTCGACGAGGCGCAGCTGACCCGCATCGTCGGCGAGCTCGGCGAGCGCCGGGTGAACATCATCGGCATCCCGGGCTCGATCTCCCTGGAGGCCGCGCAGCGCATCGGCATCGCCCGCGTCTCGTACGGGCCCTGGAGCCAGAACACGGCGCTGACCGCCCTGGCGAAGCTCGCCGAGGACGTCTACGCCGGCGGCGGGCTGCCCGCGGACACCCGCAAGCTCAACTGACGCCCGGGCCGGGCGGCGACGGGTTCGAGGAACTCCAGCCGGTTCCCGAACGGGTCGTGGGCGTAGAAGCGGCGGAACCCCGGGAAGTCGGTGTCCCACGTGACGTCCTGACCCGTCGTCGCCACCCGGCGCGCGGCCTCGTCGAGGTCGTCGACGACGAGGCCCGGGTGCGCCTTGCGCGCCGGCGCGAAAGGGTCCTCGACCCCGAGGTGGATCTCGACGCCGCCCCCGCGGAACCACGCCCCGCCCCGGGCCGCGAGCACCGGCGGCTTCTCGATCTCCGTCATCCCGAGGACCCCGGCGAAGAACGCCCGGGCCTCGTCCTCCCGGCCGGACGGCATGGCGAGCTGGATGTGGTGCAGGTGGCTCAGCACGGGTCCCACGCTGATGCAAGCGAAGGCCTATCGGCGTGCTCCCCCCCCGATGCTTGCACTCATCGCCAGGAATTCCGCTTCGTCGACCGACTCAGTCCCAGCGGCGGCGCGCCTCGTCGAGCCCCTCGCCGTCGCACCCGTCCAGGCCGGCGACCCGGCCGTTGGCCGCCAGCAGCAGGGCACCGACGGGCCCGCGCACCTCCGGGCCCTCGCCCGCCGACCAGTCCGCGTCGGTCGCGCGCAGGCGCAGCCCGGTGAAGCGCTTCGCGGCCCCGACGAACGGCGCCGCCCAGACGTGGCGCAGGCACGGCAGCGCCCGCTCGACGGGGAGGTCCCGCCCGCGGCCGAGCGGGACCAGGGCGTCCTGGGAGTGCACGAGCAGGTCGTTGAGCGGATCGAGCGCCCCGGAGATCGCCAGGCGGCGGTCGACGCGGGCCATCCCGCGCAGCTGCGCGATCAGCTCGGCGGGACCGAACGCCGCGGCCCGCTCCCGGGCCATGTCGGCGAACGCCCGCTCGAGGTCGCCGCGGGCCCGGGCGACGCGCCAGAGCGTCCACGGCACCGACTGGCGCGTGGACAGGGTCAGGTGCGCGACGACGTCGTGCACCGTCCAGCCCGCGCACAGCGACGGCGTCGCCCACTGCTCGGGCGTCAGCGCTTCCAGCTCGTCGGCGAGCCCGAGCCGCTCCGCGGCCACGTCGTCGAGCATTCCCACGCGTGCAGTCATCCGTACGTCCTCACCTCGGTGGTCTCCACGGGTAGGACCGGCCGGACGAGCGGGAGTCATCGCTCGTGACGCGCAGCGGCGCAGCGTTCCACGGTGGCGGCCCGAGCGGCGCACGCGCGAGCAGGAAGCCCGGGAGGACCGAGGCCGCCGGGACCATCGCCCGAAGGAATTCGCCTCACCTTCGACGGGTTGGTTGAAGCGTGAAGAAGATTGGGTTCCTGTCGTTCGGGCACTGGTCGCCGTCGGGGCACTCGCTGGTGCGCTCGGCCCAGGACTCCCTGCTGCAGTCGATCGAGCTCGCGGTGGCGGCCGAGGAGGTCGGCGCCGACGGGGCCTACTTCCGCGTGCACCACTTCGCGCAGCAGCTCGCGTCGCCGTTCCCGCTGCTCGCCGCGGCCGCCGCGCGGACGAGCCGCATCGAGCTCGGCACCGGCATCATCGACATGCGCTACGAGAACCCGCTGTACATGGCCGAGGACGCCGGGGCCGCCGACCTGATCTCGGGCGGCCGCCTGCAGCTCGGGATCAGCCGGGGCTCCCCGGAGCAGGTCGTCGACGGCTACCGGCACTTCGGGTACGAGCCGGCCGCAGGGGCAGACCGACGCCGACATGGCGCGGGAGCACACCCGGCGGTTCCTCGAGGTCCTGTCCGGCGAGGGCTTCGCCGCGCCGAACCCGCGGCCGATGTTCGCCAACCCGCCCGGTCTGCTGCGCATCGAGCCGCACTCCCCCGGGCTGCGCGACCGCATCTGGTGGGGCGCCGGGAGCCGGGCCACCGCGGAGTGGGCCGGCGAGCAGGGCCTCAACCTCATGAGCTCGACGCTGCTCACCGAGGACACCGGCGTGCCCTTCCACCGGCTGCAGGCCGAGCAGATCCAGCGCTTCCGTGACGCCTGGGACGCGGCCGGGCACGACCACGAGCCGCGCGTCTCGGTCAGCCGCAGCATCTTCCCGATCGTCAGCGACCTCGACCGGCAGCTGTTCTGGCGGGAGCGGCACTCGACCGACCAGGTCGGGCACCTCGACGGCGGCGACGCCCGCTTCGGGAAGACCTACGCGGGCGAGCCGGACAAGCTGATCGCGGAGCTGGCCGAGGACGAGGCGATCGCCGCAGCCGACACGCTGCTGCTCACCGTGCCGAACCAGCTCGGCGTCGACTACAACGCCCACGTCCTCGAGAGCGTGCTCACCCACCTCGCCCCCGAGCTGGGCTGGCGCTGACCCCGGCCCCGTGCACGCCGAGGGGCACACCGTGCCTCCGGCCGGCGTGCTCGCCGGCCCGCCGTGGTGTGCTCCTCGAGTCAGGCGTGCGGCCCGACCTCGCCGGCCTGCAGCCCGATCACGCGGGTCGGGCGGTTCATCGCCGTGAGCGCGCGTTCGAGGACGCGGCCCACCTCGTCGACCGCCGCGCGCGCGTCCGGGGCCTCGGCGCTGCCGGTGACCTCGAGGACGCCGAACGGGACCGAGGGGACCCCGCCGACCTCGACGAGGCGCTCGAGGAGGTCGTCGAGTCCGTCCTGGTCCAGCCGCGTGAGGTCGGTCATGAGGTGGACGCGGTACTTCGCCATGACGCGGGAGTCTGCCCCGGTCGGTCCGGTCCGTGTGCCGCGGGCGCGCCGGACCCGGTCAGACGTTGAAGCGGAACTCGACGACGTCACCGTCGTGCATGACGTAGTCCTTGCCCTCCATGCGGACCTTGCCCGCGCTGCGGGCGGCCGCCATCGATCCGGCCGCCATGAGGTCGTCGTAGGAGACGATCTCGGCCTTGATGAAGCCGCGCTGGAAATCGGTGTGGATGACCCCGGCCGCCTCGGGCGCCGTCGCGCCGATCGGGATCGTCCAGGCCCGGGACTCCTTCGGGCCCGCCGTCAGGTAGGTCTGCAGGCCCAGCGTGCGGAAGCCGGCGCGGGCGAGGGCGTCGAGGCCCGGCTCGGTCTGGCCGATCGACTCGAGCAGCTCGGCGGCGGACTCGTCGTCGATCTCGAGGAGCTCCTGCTCGACCTTCGCGTCGAGGAACACCGCCTCCGCGGGGGCGACGAGCTCGGCCAGCTCCTTGCGCCGGGCGTCGTCGGTGAGCACGCCCTCGTCGGCGTTGAAGACGTAGAGGAACGGCTTGACCGTGAGCAGGTTGAGCTCGCGCAGCGCCGGCGAGTTCATCCCGGCGGAGAACAGGGTGCGGCCCTCGTTCGAGGACCGCCGCCGCCTGCTGGACCTCCTCGAGGACCGCGCGCCGGTCCTTCTGCATCCGCGACTCCTTCTCGAGGCGCGGCACCGCCTTCTCGACGGTCTGCAGGTCGGCGAGGACGAGCTCGGTCGAGATCGTCTCGATGTCCGCGCCCGGGTCGACCCGGCCGTCGACGTGCACGACGTCGTCGTCGTCGAACACGCGCACCACCTGGCAGATGGCGTCCGCCTCGCGGATGTTCGCGAGGAACTTGTTGCCCAGGCCCGCGCCCTCGCTGGCGCCCGCGACGATGCCGGCGATGTCCACGAACGAGACGGTCGCCGGGACGATCTTCTCCGAGGAGTACAGCTCGGCGAGCCGGTCCAGCCTCGGATCGCGCAGCGGGACCACGCCGACGTTCGGCTCGATCGTGGCGAACGGGTAGTTCGCCGCGAGGACGTCGTTGCGGGTCAGGGCGTTGAACATCGTCGACTTGCCCACGTTGGGCAGCCCGACGATGCCGAGGGTCAGGCTCACGGTCGCCCAGTCTAGAGACCGGGTCCGACAGCCCCTCAGGAAACCGGAGGGAGCCGATCGGGCCCCGGCTGCGTCCAAGCCCCCGAGAGACAGACCGATCACGACCTCGGAGGTCCTGAGATGCCCGACGACCGCTCCGGCGCCCGCGCCACCCTCGCCACCCCCTTCGGCCCCTTCACCGTGGTGGTCGACGCCGACGGCGTCGTCCTCGCGGCCGGGTGGACGACGGCCCCCGACGACGAGCTCCTCCCGCTCGTCCACCCCTCGCTGCGGCCCGCGGAGATCGTCGAGCGCCCCGAGCTGGGCGCGGTGACGGCGGCCGTCACGGCCTTCCACGACGGCGACGCCGACCCGGCCGCGACGCTGCCCGTGCGCCAGTACGGCGGGCCGTTCCTGCAGGAGGTGTGGGCGCGCATGCGCGAGATCCCCGCCGGGACGTCGCTGTCCTACAGCGAGCTGGCCATGCGCGCGGGCCGCCCCCTCGCCCCGCGCGGCGCCGCCCAGGCGTGCGCCCGCAACGCCGTCGGGCTGTTCGTGCCCGACCACCGGGTCCGGCGCGGCGACGGGTCCCTCGGCGGCTTCCGGTGGGGGTTGTCGGTGAAGGAGGGCCTGCTGGCGGCCGAGACCGCGCACGCGGCGGCCACGGTCGACGCGACGGTCGACGCCACGACGGACGCCACGACCGGCGCCTGACCGGCGCGTCGCCCGAGGCTGTCGGACCCCTCTGGCACCGTCCGCCCCATGACGATCACCGGGGAGGGCGTGCTGCTCGGGCTGCTGCTCGGCGCCCTGCTGGGCGCCCTGGGCGGCGCCGTCGTGGCGAGCCGCGTCGCCGCCGCGCGCCAGGAGGCCGCGGTGGCCGACGCGGTGCGCCGGGCGGGCGCGGCGGCCTCGGCGGCGCGGGCGGAGCTGGAGGCCGAGCGGCGCTCGGCCGGGGAGCGCGAGGTGGCCGAGCGGCGGCGGGACGCCGCGGTCCGGGAGGCGTTCGCGTCGCTCTCGGCCGAGGCGCTCGCGGCGAACTCGGAGACCTTCGCCCGGCTCGCCGAGTCGCGCATGCGGGAGGTGACCGGCGCGCTGACCTCCTCGGCGGCCGCCGACGCCGGCGCGCGGGCACGGGCGATGACCTCGCTGCTCGACCCGGTGTCGTCCACCCTGACGCGGCTCGAGGGGCAGCTGCGCTCGGCCGAGTCGGCGCGCGAGGCGGCCTTCGCGGGGCTGCGCGAACAGGTCGGGGCGGTGGCCGAGTCCGCGCGCGGCGTGGCGGGCGAGACCCGGGCGCTGACGACGGCGCTGCGCACGCCGCACGTGCGGGGCCGGTGGGGGGAGATGCAGCTCGAGCGGGTCGTGCACCTCGCGGGGATGGTCGAGCACTGCGACTTCACCCGCCAGTCCGTCGCCGGCGCCGAGGGCACCGCCCAGCGCCCGGACCTCGTCGTGCACCTCGCGGGGGGCAAGCGCGTGGTGGTCGACGCCAAGGTGCCGTGCGAGGCCTACCTGGAGTCGCTCGAGGCCGCGGACGAGGCCGGTCGCCGGGAGCGCACCACCGCCCACGCCCGGCAGCTCCGCGTGCACGTCGACGCGCTGTCGGCGAAGGCCTACTGGCGCTCGTTCGACCCGACGCCGGAGTTCGTCGTCATGTTCGTCCCCGGCGAGGTGTTCCTGTCCGCGGCGCTCGAGGCGGACCCGGGCCTCCTGGAGCACGCGTTCTCCGCCGACGTCGTGGTCGCCACCCCGACCACGCTCATCGCGCTCCTGCGCACCGTCGGCCACGCGTGGCGCCAGGAGTCGCTCGCGCGCGACGCCGCCGAGATCCACACCCTCGGCCGGGAGCTGCACGCGCGGCTGTCGACGCTCGGCGGGCACCTCGGCAAGCTCGGCCGGTCGCTGGACGCGGGGGTGCGGGCCTACAACGAGACGGTCGGCTCGCTCGAGTCGCGGGTGCTCGTCACGGCGCGGCGCTTCTCCGAGCTGTCGGTCACGCGCGGGACGCTGGAGGAGGTTGAGCAGGTCGACCGGCGCGCACGGGTGCCGGGCGCGCCGGAGCTGGTCGGTGACGGCGGGCCCGCCGGCACCGACGGGGCGGACCCGGACGACGAGCGCGAGGCGGACGACGCCGGGCACCGCCGAGGAGCACGCGGCGAGGACGACAGGGATGCACCGGCTGACGGGATGAGCGGACGCCGCCGATCGGCCGGGACGCGAACACCACCCGGGCGTGCCGATCGGTGACGAGGGGGCCCGGACCGGCGACGACGGCCCGCTACCGTTGATCGGGTGACCTCCACCCGGGACGACGCGCTGTCGTCCGCCTCCTCCGAGGTCGGGGAGGCGTCCGCGTTCCCCGGCCTGCGGGGGATGCAGTGGTGGGCGGTCCTGCTGCTCGCGCTCGTGCTCACCGCGGGCGGGGTCGCCGCCGACGTCCTGCGCACCGGCAGCCTCGGTGGGATCTTCCTCGCCGCCTACCCGGGTGGATGCGTCCTGGCCACGCTGCTCGTCCGGCGACGCGACCTGTTCGTGCCGATGGTGCAGCCGCCCCTGCTGCTGGCCGTGTCGGTGCCGGTCGCCGTCGCGGCCACGGGTTCGCTGCCCGCGTCCGGGGGTCTGGTGTCCACGGCGCTGGCGGTGGGCGCGCCGCTCATCAACGGGTTCCCGGCGATGGCGGTCACGACCGTGGTGTGCGTCCTCGATCGGCGTCGTCCGCATCCGGGTCCAACGGTGGAAGCGGGCCCCCGACGAGGGCGCGACCCGACGCGAACCGGTCCGGTCCGGCCCGTCGGGTGGAGCGGCGCGCGGGCGCGGCGACGCCGCGCCGGACCGTCCGACCACGAAGCTGGGCCGGGAGCGCCGGGAGTCCCCGTCCGCCGACCGGGAGCAGGCCGAGCGCGAGCGCCGGCGGAGCCAGGAGCGCGCGCGCGCCGAGCGCGAACGCGCGCAGGCGGAGCGGGAGCGTCCCGAGCGGGAGCGCCGCGAGCGCGACCGGCCCGAGCGCGACCGGCCGCGCCGCGAGCCCACGCGGCCCGACGGCGGCGCGGAGCGACGCCCCGCGGCCCAGCGCAGCACGCCGCGCGAGCGGGGCGCTCCGGAGAAGGGCCCGCGCCCGTCCCGCCGCGGCTGCCGGTCCCCCGGCTGGGGCGCGCGAGCCGCGCAGCCGGGAGGACCGGATGCGCGACGAGCGCCTCCGCGAGGAACGGCAGCGCGAGGAGCGGGGCTCGGGGCCGAAGCCCAAGCCCCCGGGTGTCCACCCCGTGCGGCGTCCCGGCGAGCGCCCCTAGCCCACCGGCCCGGTGCCCGCCTCCGGCCCCGACGAGATCAGGGGCACGACACGCACCTCTCGGGCGCCCCGGACCTGCGCCCAGTACCCCTCGACGCCGGCCGCCATGGGCCGTCGCTCACCCGCTCGTCGTACGAATCAGGGGCACGACGACGCAGCGCTCACGGCACGTCGCGCCGGACCTGCGCCCAGTACCCCTCGACGCTGATCGAGGTCCGGACGCGGCTCAGCGAACGGCGTCGGGACGCATGTCGCGCTTGAGCTCCCGCGGCAGCGAGAAGGTCAGCTTCTCGTTGGCCGTCGTGATCTCCTCGACCTCGGCGTAGCCGCGGTCGGCGAGCCAGTGCAGCACGTCCCCGACGAGGATCTCCGGCACCGAGGCGCCGCTGGTGACCCCGACCGTCGTCGCGCCCTCGAGCCACGCCTCGTCGATCTCGCCGGCGTGGTCCACGAGGTGGGAGTCGCGGGCCCCGGCCTGGAGGGCGACCTCGACCAGGCGCACCGAGTTCGACGAGTTCCGTGACCCGACCACCACGACGAGGTCGCACTGCGGGGCCATCGCCTTCACCGCGACCTGCCGGTTCTGCGTGGCGTAGCAGATGTCGTCCGACGGCGGGTCCGACAACGCCGGGAACCGCTCGCGCAGCGCCGACACCGTCTGCATCGTCTCGTCGACCGACAGCGTCGTCTGGGAGAGCCAGATGACCTTCTCCGGGTCGCGCACCTCGACGGCGTCCACCGCGCCCGGGCCGTCCACCACCTGGATGTGCTCGGGGGCCTCGCCGGAGGTGCCCTCGACCTCCTCGTGGCCCTCGTGGCCGATCAGCAGGATGTCGTAGTCCTCGCGGGCGAACCGCTTGGCCTCCTGGTGGACCTTCGTCACCAGCGGGCAGGTGGCGTCGATGGTGCGCAGCGCGAGCTCGCGCGCCTCTGCGTGCACCGCCGGCGACACCCCGTGGGCGGAGAACACGACGGTGGCGCCCTCGGGCACCTCGTCGGTCCGCTCGACGAACACGGCGCCGCGCTGCGCGAGCGTCGTCACCACGTGACGGTTGTGCACGATCTCCTTGCGCACGTACACCGGGGGGCCGTACGTCTCCAGGGCCTTCTCGACGGCGACGACGGCCCGGTCGACGCCCGCGCAGTAGCCGCGCGGCTTGGCGAGGAGCACCCGCCGCGTCGCGGTCGCGCCGTCGCGCTCGACGGCCGTGGTGCCGGATCCCGGGGAGGCGGACATACCGTCCAGGGTACGGGCCGGGCAGCGGGCGGGCCGCCGTCGCGCGGACCCGCGACCCGCTCGTGGCCGTGGCGATTCGCACAGCCCCGCCGTCGGCTGGCAGGCTGGACGTCATGAGTTCCCTCCCGTTCCCGGTGCGCGTCGCCGCCGGCCTGGTCGTGACCGCGGTCGAGGAGGTGCAGGCCCTGCCCCGCACGATCGTCGGTCTGCCGATCTCCGCCGTGAGCCGCGTGCTCCAGCTCTCCATGCGCGCGCAGCAGGTCGTCACCGAGCTGGCCATCAAGGGCGACGGCGCCCTCGAGGGCGCGCGGCCGGTGGAGGAGGCCCCGTCGTGGGCGCGCTTCGACGAGGACACCGACGACCGCGTCCTGCCCACCAACGGCGCCGCCTCCGGACCGCCCGGGCGCCGCCTCCCGGGCACCTCGACCAACGGCCACGCGCGGCCCCTCGACCGCCCCGTCCTCACCGAGGAGGACACCGGGGGCGAGGCGCCCGACGCCCTGCCCGGCTACGCGGGCATGACGATCGCGCAGCTGCGGGCGCGGCTGCGGGGCCTGACGGTCGACCAGCTCACCGAGCTGCTCGCCTTCGAGTCCGCCCACGGCGACCGCCCGGCCTTCGTGACCATGCTGACCAACCGCATCGCCACGGTCACCGCCGAGCAGTGACGACCGCCGAGGCGCCGTGGCCGGTGCGCACGGTCGCCCTCAAGGTCTCGAAGTGGATCGACCGGCTCGGGCCGGTCTGGGTGGAGGGGCAGCTCACCCAGGTCAGCGCCCGGCCGGGAACGGGGACGGCGTTCCTCGTGCTGCGCGACCCGGCCGCGGACGTGTCGCTCTCGCTGACCGCGCCCGCCCAGGTCGTCCGGGACGCGACCCCGCCGCTCGCCGAGGGCCAGCGGGTCGTCGTCCACGGCAAGTTCTCGTTCTTCTTCGGCCGCGGCACGCTCTCGCTGCGCGTCGACGAGGTCCGCGCGGTCGGGGTCGGCGAGCTGCTCGCGCGCATCGAGCGGCTGCGGGCCCTCCTGGCGGCCGAGGGGCTGTTCGACCCGGCCCGCAAGCGCCGGCTGCCCCGCCTGCCGCGGCTGCGTGGGCCTCGATCACCGGCCGCGCGAGTGCCGCCGAGCACGACGTCGTGAGCGTCGCGACCGGACGCTGGCCCGGGGTGTGCTTCCGGGTCCTCAACACCGCGACCCAGGGCGTGCAGGCGGTCCCCCAGATCCTCGACGCCCTCGAGGCGCTCGACCGGGACCCGGACGTCGACGTCATCGTCCTGGCCCGCGGCGGCGGCAGCGTCGAGGACCTGCTGCCCTTCTCCGACGAGGCCCTCTGCCGCGGGGTGGCGCGCTGCCGGACCCCCGTCGTGACCGCGATCGGCCACGAGCCGGACACCCCGCTCGTCGACCACGTCGCCGACGTGCGCGCGGCCACGCCGACCGACGCCGCGAAGTGCGTCGTGCCCGACCTCGCCGAGGAGACCGCCCACCTCTCCCACCTGCGCACGCGGGCCCGGCGGGCGCTGCACGCCTGGGTCGAGCGCGAGGAGGCGCGGATCGCGCGGCTGCGCTCCCGCCCGGTGCTCGCGGACCCGCTGCGGACCGTGGCGGCGCGCGGGGACGAGGTGGTCGGGCTCGTCGGGCGCGGGCGCCGGATCGTCGAGGGCGGGCTGCGCGAGCGGGACGCCGACGTGCGCCACCTGCGCGCCTCCCTCACCGCGCTCGGGCCGGCGGCGACCCTGGCCCGCGGGTACGCGATCGTGCAGTCCGGCGGCGAGGTGTCGGCACCGGTGCTCCGCTCGGTCGACGACGTCGGGCCGGGGGACGTCCTGCGCGTGCGGCTCGCCGACGGGGCGGTGCGGACCCGGGTGGAGGCCCCCGAGTGACAGCGACGGCCCTTCGCTGACACTGGAGGCCAGCAGTCCACCGTCGATCCCGGGAGGAGGACCCATGGCCGAGCGCACCACGGACGCGACCGCCGACGAGCCCGGCTACGAGCAGGCCCGCGAGGAGCTGGCCGCCGTCGTCGCGAAGCTGGAGGCCGGCGGGCTCTCCCTCGAGGACTCCCTGGCGCTGTGGGAGCGCGGCGAATCGCTGGCCCGCACGTGCGAACGCCACCTCGCCGGCGCCCGCGAACGGGTGGAGACGGTCCTGCGCGAGGCCGAGTCCCGCGAGTAGCCGCTCCCGCGCGCTCGCCGTCGGTCACACTGTGCGTCCATGAGCGCCGCCAGGGGCAGTGCGGAGAGCGCCGACCAGGGGTGGGCGCGGACGATCCGCGACGCGCACGACGGGTACCACGCCGAGACGCGCACCCACCGCGATCCCGACGTGCTGGTCGACGACGTCGTCACCTGGCGGATGCTCTCGCCCCACCTCATCCGGGCGCTGCTCTTCCTCGTCTCGCCGACGGTGCTGCTGCTGATCTGGCTCCTGCTCGACTACCTGGCGAGCACGTCGAGCCCGTCGATCACCGGTCGGCTGGTCATGAACGTGCTGGCCGCGCTCACGGCGGTGCTCTACCTCGCGGGCCTGGCGTCGTTCTTCGCGCCGGCCAAGGAGCCGATCGCCGAGTACTCCCGGCTCCTCGAGGGCCGGGCGGGAGCGGCCCGCGGCGCCTACCAGTGGGTCAGCCGGGCCGCGCAGGCCCGCCGCATCCCGGCCGAGGTCGAGCCGAGCACCGTCGCGGGGGTGCCGGTCCTGGTGTTCCGCCAGCGCAGCGAGCGGGCGATGCTGCTGGTGCAGCCCTACGGCGCGGACCTCTACGTCGGCTGGACGATGTGGCGCTCGCGCTCGACGGCGACGCTGCTCGCCCACTTCCTGCGCGACACCTTCGGGCGCTTCGCCCCGCTGCCGGTCTTCTCCTCCGAGCTGCGGGCCGCGTCGACGCGCGCCATGCGCGAGAGCGTCCACTCGCTGGCGCGCGAGGGGGTCGCGGCCGCGGCCCACGTCGACGAGGCCCGTGCGCGGCAGGAGGCGGCCGCCCCCGACGGCGCCGGGTCGGATACGACGACGGCCGGTACGGCGAGGCCAGGTACGACGAGGCCGGGTCGACGAGGCCGGGGTACGACGAGGCCGCGGTACGACGAGGCCCGCGCCGCCGACGACCGGCACGAGCCGTCCCTCGGCGGCCGCTCCCCCGCCTCCGGCGCCCTCCCCCGAGCCACCCCGACGGCCGACCCGACGGCGGGCTGGACGACCGACGACCGGGACCGGCGAGCGCGTCACCCGCACCGAGGGCTGGGGCCCGCCGCCCCGCGACTGACCCCGGCTCCTCGGCTCCCCGGCGGAACCGAGCGAAGGGCGCCCCTCGGTCGATAGAGCCGGTCGTGGGCGCCCACCGCCGGAATCGCTCGAGCGCCCGCCGTTCCGACGAGGGGCGCCCCCGGCCCGTCTACCCGACCGAAGGGCCCCTTCGCTCAGAACGGCGCGGCCCCGGCACGCCGATCAGCCGCGCGGCACCACCGGCGAGGCCAGCGCCGTCGTCACCAGCTGGGAGAAGCGCGCCGGGGTCGCGTCGCCGGTGACCACCCACCGCACCCCGTCCACGTCGGTGGCCCACAGCGGTTCGCCGCGGACCCCGCGGTACGTCGTCCACGTCCGCCCGCCCACGGCGACCGGGCCCAGCGCCGGCGGCGTCCCCTGCTCCGAGGCGACCAGGGCGTCCTCCGGCGCATCGGACTGCACCAGCCGCACGAACGCGTTCTCCGGGGTGACCCAGCCGAGCCGGAACGCGCGGGTCCCGCCGACCGGGCGCACGTCGGAGGACTGCGGGATCCAGTCGGCGGGCATCGCGGGCGCCCGCAGCGCGAAGGGCACGGCGGCGGTCGCGTCGCGGGTGACCTGCGCGACGTCGATGCGCTGGACGGCGCCGCGGTCCACGGTCGGCGCGGTCGGGGAGAACGAGCAGGCGCGGGTGAGGCCGGTCAGGGCCAGGACGATCACCGCGAGCACGATCGTCGCGATCGCCAGCGGGCCCACGCCCCCACCCGACGCGCCACGTGGAGCGCTCACGGCGCCGTCCGTCCCATGCCTCCATCGTTCCAGTGATCACCGCCGGGCACCCGGCCGGTCGATCCCGGTTCCCCGATCGCGCGGGTCTGGGAGACTGGCTCCCCAAGCCCGCACCTGTTCGTCAGGAGAGTTCGTGACCTCCTCGCAGTCCTCCGCCGCCGCCCGCCGTCCCGAGGCCCCCGATCGCAACCTCGCGCTCGAACTCGTGCGGGTGACGGAGGCGGCCGCGATGGCCGCGGGGCGGTTCGTCGGGCGCGGCGACAAGAACGGCGGCGACGGGGCGGCCGTCGACGCCATGCGCAAGCTCATCGGCTCGGTGTCGATGCGCGGCACGGTGGTCATCGGCGAGGGCGAGAAGGACGAGGCGCCGATGCTCTACAACGGCGAGGAGGTCGGCAACGGCGACGGCCCGGAGTGCGACGTCGCGGTCGACCCCGTCGACGGCACCACGCTCATGGCCAAGGGCATGCCGAACGCGCTCGCCGTCCTCGCCGTCGCCGAGCGGGGCGCGATGTTCGACCCGTCGGCCGTGTTCTACATGGAGAAGCTCGCGGTCGGGGCCGAGTACGCCGACGTCGTCGACATCGACGCCACGGTGCGGGACAACCTGCGCGCCGTCGCCAAGCGCAAGGGCGTGGGCCTCGCCGACGTCACGGTCGTCGTCCTCGACCGCCCGCGCCACGACGACCTCGTCCAGGAGATCCGCGACGCGGGCGCGCGCATCCGGTTCATCACCGACGGCGACGTGGCCGGCGCCATCGCCGCGGCCCGCCACGAGAGCGACGTCGACATCCTGCTCGGGATCGGCGGCACCCCCGAGGGGATCATCGCGGCCTCGGCGATCTCCTGCCTGGGCGGCTCGTTCCAGGCCCGGCTGTGGCCCAAGGACGCCGAGGAGCGCGAGAAGGCCCTCGCGGCGGGCCACGACCTCGACCGCGTGCTGCACACCGACGACCTCGTCCACGGCGAGAACATCTTCTTCTGCGCCACCGGGGTGACCAACGGCGACCTGCTGCGCGGCGTGCAGTACCGCGCGGGCGGGGCGAGCACGCAGTCGCTGGTGATGCGCTCGAAGTCGGGGACGGTGCGGCTCATCGACGGCTACCACCGCCTCGCGAAGCTGCGGGAGTACTCGACGATCGACCTCGGCTCCGACGAGGTCGAGACCGACGAGAGCCCCTGGGTGTAGGTGGCCCCGGCCACCGCGACCCCGACTCGTCGCCCGCCGGTCCAGAGGCGAGGATTGCGGCCATGGGCAACGACGCAGGCGCTGAGCAGAACACGGGGTACCGGACCGAGCACGACACCATGGGCGAGGTCCAGGTGCCGGCCGACGCGCTCTACGCCGCGCAGACGCAGCGCGCCGTGGAGAACTTCCCCATCTCGGGCCGCCCGATCGAGCCGGCCCAGATCCGGGCGCTCGGCCTGGTCAAGGGCGCCGCGGCCCGGGTGAACAAGACGCTCGGGGTCCTCGACGCCGAGATCGCCGACGCGATCGCCGACGCCGCCGACGAGGTCGCCTCCGGCGCGCACGACGACCAGTTCCCCATCGACGTGTTCCAGACCGGCTCGGGCACCAGCTCGAACATGAACGCCAACGAGGTCATCGCGACGCTGGCCTCCCGCGCGAGCGGTCAGAAGGTCCACCCGAACGACCACGTCAACGCGTCGCAGAGCTCGAACGACGTCTTCCCGACGACGATCCACCTGGCCGCCACCGAGGCCGTCGTCACCGACACCATCCCCGGCCTGGACCACCTCGGCGCCGTGCTCAACCGGCGGGCCCAGGACTGGCGCCACGTCGTGAAGGCCGGCCGCACCCACCTCATGGACGCGGTGCCGATCACCCTCGGCCAGGAGGCCGGCGGCTGGGCCACCCAGTGCAGCCACGGCACCGAGCGGCTGCGCGCCGCCCTGCCGCGCCTGGGCGAGCTGCCCATCGGCGGCACCGCGGTCGGCACCGGGATCAACACCCCCGAGGGCTTCGGCACCAAGGTCGTCGACGAGCTGCGCCAGGCCGTCGGCATCCCCGAGATCACCGAGGCCCGCGACCACATCGAGGCCCAGGGCGCCCGCGACGGCCTCGTCGAGATCTCCGGAGCGCTGCGCTCCGTCGCCGTCAGCCTCTACAAGATCGCGAACGACCTGCGCTGGCTCTCGTCGGGCCCGTCGACCGGCCTCGCCGAGATCCACCTTCCCGACCTGCAGCCCGGCAGCTCGATCATGCCCGGCAAGGTCAACCCGGTGATCTGCGAGGCGACGATGATGGTCGCCGCGCAGGTGATCGGGAACGACGCGTGCGTGGCGTTCTCCGGCAGCCAGGGCAACCTCGAGCTCAACGTGATGATGCCGGTGATGGCGCGCAACGTCCTCGAGTCGGCCCGCCTGCTCGCCAACGCCGCCCGCCTGCTCGCCGACCGCGTCCTCGAGGGCACCGAGGCCGACGAGGAGGCGTGCCGCCGGTACGCCGAGTCGTCGTCGGCGATCGTCACCCCGCTCAACCGCCTCCTGGGCTACGAGGAGGCGGCGAAGATCGCCAAGAAGGCGATGAAGGAGCGCCGGACGATCCGCGAGGTGATCGAGTCCGACGGCTACGTCTCGGACGGCAAGCTGACCCAGGAGCAGCTCGACGACGCCCTCGACGTGCTCGCGATGACGCGCGTGGACGCCTGACCCCGCCCGACATGCTGCTCGCCGCCGTCGTCGACGCCTCCGCGCAGGTCGCCGCGACCCGCTCGCGCAAGGCCAAGACCGCCGCGCTCGCGGCGGTCCTGGCCGCGGCCGGGCCCACCGAGGTCCGCCCGGTCGCGGCGTGGCTGGCCGGCGACATGCTGCAGGGCCGGACCGGCATCGGCTGGCGGACGCTGTCGGGTCTGGACGTCGACCCGGCGTCGCAAGCCGTCGCTGTCGGTCGACGACGTCGAGGCCGCGCTCGACCGGCTCGCGGCCCTGGCCGGGTCGGGCACCGGGGTGGGCGCCCGACGGACCGCGGAGCTCACGACGCTGCTCGGCGCGGCCACCGCCGACGAGGGCCGGTTCCTGGTGCGCCTGCTCGGCGGCGAGCTGCGCCAGGGCGCGCTCGAGGGACTGATGATCGAGGCGGTGGCGGCCGCGGCCGAGATCCCCGCCGACGCGGTGCGGCGCGCGTTCATGCTGTCCGGGCGGCTCCCGACGACCGCCGAGGCCGCTCTGACCGCTCCGGACCCGGTGGCGGCGCTGGGCGCGGTCGGGCTCGAGGTGATGCGCCCGGTCCGCCCGATGCTCGCGTCGCCGGGCGACTCGCTGGAGGCGACGCTCGCGGACCTGGGCGGCCCCGTTTCTTCCCGTCCCTCCGCTCGCCTGGAGATCGTCGTCGAGCACAAGCTCGACGGGGCACGGATCCAGGTGCACCGCCGCGGGCGACGAGGTCCGGGTGTGGTCGCGCACGTTGCACGAGATCACCGGGGCCGTCCCGGAGATCGTCGCGCTGGTGCGCGACCTCGACGTCGAGACCCTGGTGCTCGACGGCGAGACCCTCGCCGTCGCCGAGGACGGGCGGCCGCGGCCGTTCCAGGACTCGATGAAGGGGCTGGGCTCGGGGGCGATGCGCCCGTGGTTCTTCGACTGCCTGCACCGCGACGGCCGCGACCTCATCGACGAGCCGCTCGAGACCCGTCGTCGGGAACTGGCGGCGGTCGTCGGCGACCGGGTGATCCCCGGCGTCGTGCGCCCGACCCCGGCCGAGGCCGCCGACGCGGTCGCGGCGGCGCTGGCCGCCGGGCAGGAGGGCTCGATGGTCAAGGCCCTCGACTCGACCTACACGGCCGGCCGGCGCGGGAAGTCGTGGCAGAAGATCAAGCCGGCGCACACCCTCGACCTCGTCGTGCTGGCCTGCGAGTGGGGTTCCGGACGGCGTCGGGGGTGGCTCTCGAACATCCACCTCGGGGCGCGCGACGCGGCGAGCGGCGAGTTCGTGATGGTCGGCAAGACCTTCAAGGGCATGACCGACGAGACGCTGCGGTGGCAGACCGAGACGTTCCCGCGGTTCGAGACGTCGCGGGACTCGTGGACGGTGTACCTGCGCCCGGAGATCGTCGTCGAGATCGAGCTGGACGGGGTGCAGACCTCGACCCGCTACCCGGGCGGCGTCGCGCTGCGCTTCGCGCGGGTGGTCCGCTACCGCGACGACAAGCCGGCCTCCGAGGCGGACACGATCGACGCCGTCCGGGGGCTCCGCCCCATGTGAACGGATGTGGTCGTCCCGACGACGAATTCCGTTCACGTGCGGCAGCTCAGCTCCAGGCCGTCCCCGAGCGGGAGGTGCTGCGAGCGGTAGCCCGTCGCCGCGGACGTGGGCCAGGTAGTCCACGAGCGCCTCGGGGAGCATGTCGGTGTCGTCGGCGATCACCAGCGCGCCCGGGCGCAGCCGCGGCTCGACGACCCGCAGCACCGGCAGGTAGAGCTCGCTCCAGCCGTCGAGCAGGAGCAGGTCCACGGGGTCCGGCAGCGTCGCGAGCGTCTCGAGGGCGTCCCCGACCCGCAGGTCCACCAGGTCGTCGAGGCCGGCCCGGCGCAGGTTCGCCGCCGCCGCGGCGGCCTTGGTGGGCTCCAGTTCGGTGGTGACGACGGTGCCGCCGCCGTTGTCGCGCAGGGCCGCCGCCAGGAACGTCGTCGAGACCCCGAACGACGTGCCGAACTCGACGACGGTGCGGGCGCGGGTGGCGCGGACCAAGGTCGCCAGCAGGTCCCCGACCTCGCGGGGCACGCAGATCCAGGCCTCGCGCAGGCGGGGCGCCATCGCCGTCTCGGAGATCGGGCCGGCCGCGCGGCCCGGGCGACCAGCGCCTCCAGCTCGGGCTCCTGGGCGTCGGCGGCCGCCAGCATCTCGTCGAGGAGGGTGCGGACGGGGTCGGTGTCGAGCGTCGAGATCGTCATGCCGGCGACGCTAGGGCGATCCGTGGTTGCTTCCCAGACACGCGTGCTGATCCTAGAGTTGCGTCTCGTGCAATCCGTCGACCTCAACCTGCTCGAGGTGCTCGACGCGCTGCTGCAGGAGGGCAGCGTCACCGGCGCCGCGCAGCGCCTGCAGCTGAGCCCGCCCGCGGTGAGCCGGTCCCTCGACCCGCCTGCGCCGGGTCACCGGGGACCCGCTGCTCGTCCGTGCCGGGCGCACCCTCGTGCCGACGCCCGCCGCCGAGGCGATGCGCGGCCCCGCGCACGACGCCCTCGTCGCCGCCCAGGCGCTGCTCTCCCCCCGGACGGCCCCCACCGACGCCGAGATCGAGCGCTCGCTCGACGCGGTGCTGACCGTGCGGACCAGCACGCGACGCCGTCGAGGAGTTCGGGCCCGACCTCCTCGCGGCGATCTCGGCGCGGGCGCCCCGCGCACGGCTCCGGCTGGTCGGCGAGGGCGACGAGAGCGCGGCCGACCTGCGCAGCGGAGCCGTCGACCTCGACCTCGGCGGGCCGCTGGCCGACGACGACGGGCTGCGGCGCGAGACCCTCGCCCGCGACGTCATGGTCGTGGTCGGGCGGCCCGACGGGGCCTTCGCGCGGCGGGTCGGGCGCGGCGACCCGACGGCGGCCGACCTGGCCGCCGTCGGGCACGTGAACGCCACGCGGCGCGGCGTGCTGCGCGGCCCGCTCGACGAGGCGCTCGCCGCGCACGGCCTCGAGCGCACCGTCGTCGCCACCGCCCCGGGCTTCTCCGCGGCCTGCGCGCTGGCCCGCTCCGCCGACCTGGTGTGCCTCGCGCCCGAGCGCCTCACCCGCCGGGTGCGGGGCGGCGCGCTGCGCACCTGGCCGTGCCCGGTCCCGCTGCCCGCCGTGCACCTCGTCCAGACCTGGCACCGGCGCACGGACGCCGACCCCGTGCGGCGCTGGCTGCGCGACCGGGTGCGGGAGGTCGTGGGAGACGGCCCCACCAGCCGGTAACCTGTGCGCACGTGCGGTTCCTCGACGGCCACGCGCCGGCCCATGACCTGACCTACGACGACGTGTTCCTCGTCCCGGAGCGCTCCGACGTCGCGTCCCGGTTCGACGTCGACCTCGCCGTCGCCGACCCGTCGGGCGCCACCATCCCGATCATCGCGGCGAACATGACCGCGGTGTCCGGACGACGGATGGCCGAGACGCTGGCGCGGCGCGGCGGGATGGCGGTCATCCCGCAGGACGTGGACGCCGCCGCGGTCGCGGACACCGTCGCCGGGGTGAAGTCCCGCCACACCGTCTGGGACACCCCCGTCGTCCTGCAGCCCGGCGAGGCCGTCGCCGACGCCCTCAACCTGGTCAGCAAGCGGGCGCACGGTGCGGTCGTCGTGGTCGACGGGCGAGCGCGCGACGGGGGACGCCAGGCGGGCGCCCGCTCGGCGTCGTGCGGGAGTCGGACTGCCACGGGGTCGACCGCTTCACCCGGCTCGCGGACGTCCTCGTCCCCGCCGTCACCGTGCCCGTCGGCGCCGAGCCGCGGACGGTGTTCGACCAGCTCTCCGCGCCCGGCGCCGGGGACCTCGCCGTCGGGGTCGACGCGGACGGCCGGCTCGCCGGGGTGCTGACCCGCACCGGGGCGCTGCGCGCCGAGGTCTACTCCCCCGCGCTCGACGCCGACGGCCGGCTGCGGGTGGCGGCGGCGCTCGGGGTGAACGGCGACGTCGCGACGCGGACGAAGGAGCTCGTCGCCGCCGGGATCGACGTGCTCGTCGTCGACACCGCGCACGGCCACCAGGAGAAGACGATCAGCGCGCTGCGGGCGGTGCGCGCGGCCGCACCCGACGCCGTCGTCGTCGCGGGCAACGTCGTGACCGCCGCCGGCACCGTCGACCTCCTCGAGGCGGGCGCGGACGTCGTCAAGGTCGGCGTCGGGCCGGGCGCGATGTGCACGACGCGGATGGCGACCGGGGTGGGCCGACCGCAGTTCTCCGCGGTCGCCGAGTGCGCGGCGGCCGCCCGGGCCCGCGGGGCGCACGTGTGGGCCGACGGCGGGGTGCGCCACCCCCGCGACGTGGCGCTCGCCCTGGCAGCGGGCGCGTCGGCGGTGATGGTGGGCTCGTGGTTCGCGGGCACCTACGAGTCGCCCGGGCGACCTGCAGCGCGACGAGTCGGGCGCGCCGTACAAGGAGTCGTTCGGGATGGCCTCGAAGCGGGCGGTCGGCGCGCGCACCCGCACCGACTCGGCGTTCGACCGCGCCCGCAAGGGCCTGTTCGAGGAGGGCATCTCGTCCTCGCGCATGCGCCTGGACCCGGCCCGCCCCGGCGTCGAGGACCTGCTGGACTCGATCTGCGCGGGCGTCCGGTCGGCCTGCACCTACACCGGGGCGGCGACGCTGGAGGAGTTCCACGCCCGGGCGCTGCTCGGCGTGCAGTCGGCCTCGGGGTTCGCGGAGGGTCGCCCGCTGCCGGCCGGGTGGTGACTTCGGCCCACGGCCCTGTGCGTGCGTTCCCGTGCCCGGGCACGGAAACGCACTGCACGAGCCGGAGGCTAGGGCGCCTCGCCCTCGAGCATCTCGGTGACCAGTGCGGCGATCGGCGAGCGCTCCGAGCGGGTCAGCGTGACGTGGGCGAACAGCGGGTGGCCCTTGAGCTTCTCGATCACGGCGGCGATCCCGTCGTGGCGGCCCACCCGCAGGTTGTCGCGCTGGGCGACGTCGTGGGTGAGCACCACGCGCGAGTTCGTGCCGAGCCGGGAGAGCACCGTGAGCAGCACGTTGCGCTCCAGCGACTGGGCCTCGTCGACGATGACGAACGCGTCGTGCAGCGACCGCCCGCGGATGTGGGTCAGCGGCAGCACCTCGAGCATGCCGCGCTCGATGACCTCCTCGACGACGTTGGTCGAGACCAGCGCCCCGAGGGTGTCGAACACCGCCTGCGCCCAGGGCGCCATCTTCTCGTTCTCGCCGCCGGGCAGGTAGCCGAGGTCCTGGCCCCCGACGGCGTAGACCGGCCGGAACACGACGATCTTGCGGTGCTGCTGGCGCTCGAGGACCGCCTCGAGGCCGGCGCACAGCGCGAGGGCGCTCTTGCCGGTCCCCGCCCGGCCGCCGAGCGACACGATCCCGATGTCGGGGTCGGTGAGCAGGTCGATCGCGATCCGCTGCTCGGCGGAGCGGCCGTGCAGCCCGAAGACGTCGCGGTCGCCGCGCACGAGGCGCACCTGCTTGTCCGGCGTCACCCGCCCGAGCGCCGAGGAGCCCCCGCCGAGCAGGCGCAGGCCGGTGTGGCACGGCAGCTCGCGGGCCGCCTCGACGTCGGTGACGCCCTCGGCGAACAGGTCGCCGATCTCGTGGTGGTCGGCGGCCACCTCGGTCATGCCGGTCCAGCCGGAGAGCACGACGTCCTGGGCGTGGTACTCGTCGGCGGGCAGGCCCACCGAGGCCGCCTTCACCCGCAGCGGCATGTCCTTGGTGACCAGGGTGATCGTCAGGCCGTCCCGGGCGAGGTTCGCCGCGCACGCGAGGATGCGGGAGTCGTTCTCGCCGGTCCGGAAGCCCGCCGGCAGCACCGTCGGGTCGGTGTGGTTCAGCTCGACGTGCAGGGTGCCGCCCTCGGGCGTGATCGCGATCGGCTCGTCCAGGCGGCCGTGCGTGATGCGGAGGTCGTCGAACAGGCGCAGGGCCTCCCGGGCGAACCACCCCAGCTCCGGGTGGTGGCGCTTCCCCTCGAGCTCGGAGATGACGACGAGGGGGACGACGACGTCGTGCTCGGCGAAGCGGGTCGGGGCCCACGGGTCGCTGAGCAGGACGGAGGTGTCGAGAACGTAGGTGATCCGGGCCTGCGGGGCCGGCGGGGTACCAGGGGTGCGGTCCGCGTCCACGGAGGCTCGCTCCGCGGAGGGGGGGACGCTGCCGGACACCGACGGGGGACGCTGGAAGTGCTCTGCGCTCACGGCTACTCCCTCGGCGATCGCGGCACCCGCGACCACGTTCCTCGACGGACGAGTCGGTCGGGATCAGGTCGCGATGCGGTACCGGTGACGCAGCCCCCCGCCGGGGGACCTGCCGCTCCGGTGCCGAGCGGGTGGACCGGGTGCCGGCCCTCCCGCCGAGCCCGCCCGGTCCACGAGGCCGAGCGCCGCCGGGGGCACCGCGGACGGAACGCCGCCCGGCCGCGCCCCGGCGGTGCCGTGGCACCGCGATCCGAACCGACCCGTCACGTTCTCCGGCCTCCCCGGACGGTCCGCATCCGCTACGGCGCCGCCGGGGCGGACGCTACAACCGATGGCCGGTCGTTGTCGCGCGCCGAACGTGACGACTTGGTGACGTGGCTCATACCCTCGGTGACGACGGCGAGTCGACGCCGGCGCGGGTGAACCGCTCGGCGCGCCCCCACCGCTCGTCGCCTCCCGTGTCGGATACTCGCTGGTCGGCGACCGTTCGCGCGCCGGAGTCGCGCGGGTGTCCACGGCTCGTCGAGCAGCCGCGCGAAGCGCGCCCCGGCGGGCGTGCCCCCCGGCCGCGCGACGAGCCAGGACCGCACCAGCCGTGCCCCCTCGACGTAGGTCGTGGTGTGGATCCGCCAGCGCGGGTGGGCGAGGAACTCGAGCATCCGGCCGGCGCGCTCGTCGTCGATCAGCAGCCAGCGCCGCAGGTGGGCCCGCGCCTGCTCCGTCCGGTCGGACGTCCGACTGCCGTGCAGCAGCAGCGCGGCGTCCTGACGGACCGCGGCCAACGGGACCATCGCGTCCTCGACCGCCTCGCCGAGCGCACCCTCGGCCGCCGTCGTCGGGACCCCGGCCGCCGCCAGGTGCGCGGCCGCCCAGGCGCCCCAACCCGGCCCGACGACGGCCTCCAGCCCGCACTCCGCCGCCCCCTCGGCCACCAGGGACTGCGGCGTGCGGGCCAGGAAGAGGGTGCGTTCGGGGGCCGGCGCGTCGGCGAGCTCGATGCGCGTCATCTCGGTGTGGTGGCCGGGGTAGGCCTCGTGGGCGGCGAGCAGCGGCAGGTGCGCGCGCCGGTGGCCGGCCTCGCGGGAGACCTGCACGACCGAGTGCGCGCGGGCGACGCGCCGCGCGAACCCCGCCCACGGGACCCCGGTGACGACCTCCAGGTCGACCCCCTCCCCCGACGGCAGCCCGACCGTCTCGCGCGTGCGCTCCCGCAGCGCCGCCGTCATCGCCGCGACGCCCGGGACGCAGGTGCTCGGGGGCGACCCGGTCGCGCTCCCGGAACGCCGCCAGCGCCCCGGGCAGCCGGCGGACGTCGGTGTCGAGGACGTCGGCGAGCCGGTCGTGTGCCGCGCGGTAGGCCTCCGGGTCGCCGGGGGCGACCTCGACGCCGAGGCAGTCCCGGATCTCCTCGACGACGCCGACCTCCTCGCCCGCGGCGCGCGCCGCGATCACCTCGCACGCGGCGAGCTGGGCGTCGAGGTACTCCGTGCGCGCCGCGTCGAGCGACGGCGCGCGGACGAGCCGGCGGCGCAGCGCGGCGGCGTCGCGGCGCAGCGTCCCCGGGTCGGGCCGGGGCTCGGCGTCGACCCGGCGGGCGATCGCGGGGTCGCCGACGTGGGCGTCCACGAGGCCCGGGACGACGCGGCCGAGGCGCAGCCCGAGGGTCACGTAGGCCCGCGCGATGCCGTCGGGGTCACGTCCGTCCACCAGCGCGGACGGTACCCGTCCCGGCGGCCGCGGGCCTCGGCGTGGACACGGCGTCGCTGGATACGACGCCCGGGTGTCGAGGGTCGGTGACGGATCGCGCCGGACTGCTCCCCCGGGGGCGGGCCGGGCCTCGCGTCCCGGCCGCGGACCACCCGATCCGGGGACTCGGGTAGCAGTCCGAATTGCCCGCCACTCGATCGGGGAACGCGCGCTGCTCCCGGACCGGTGAGGTCGTTGAGTCCCACGTGACCGGCTCACCGCCCGAGGGAGCGGACCACGGGAGCGGTCACCCGGAGCTCAGCAGCGACGACGTCCGCCGAGCCAGCAGAACGCCCACGACGCGGGCCCCGGTCCCCTGGGAGCAGACCGGGACGCGCGCCGCGGCGACGCAAGCACCGGCGCGTCCGTGCCCATCGGGGGATGGCACGGACGCGTCGGTGTCTTCTGCTGTCTGCCCGCCGACGCGGCGGGTCAACCGCCGTAGCGGCGGTGCCGATCGGAGTAGTCGCGCAGCGCGCGCAGGAAGTCGATGCGGCGGAACTGCGGCCAGAACGCCTCGGTGAAGTAGAACTCGGAGTACACCGACTGCCACATCAGGAAGCCCGAGAGCCGCTGCTCGCCCGACGTGCGGATCACGAGATCGGGGTCGGGCTGGCCGGAGGTGTAGAGGTGCTCGGCGATGTGGTCGACGTCGAGGACCTCCGCGAGCTCCTCGATCGACGTGCCCGCCTCCGCGTGGCGCAGCAGCAGCTTGCGCACCGCGTCCGCGATCTCCTGCCGGCCGCCGTAGCCGACCGCGGCGTTGACCTGCATGCCGGTCCGCCCCTCGGTGCTCGCGGCGGCGGCGGCCAGGCGTTCGGCCGTGGCGGCGGGGACGAGGTCGGGGTTGCCGACCACCCGCAGCCGCCAGCGCCGGTCCGGCGCCGCGAGCCCCTCCACCGCCGTGGCGATGATCTCCAGGAGCTGGGAGAGCTCCTCGGTGGGGCGACCGAGGTTGTCGGTCGAGAGCAGGAAGAGCGTCACCACCTCGACGCCGGCCTCGTCGGCCCAGTCGAGCATGTCGACGATCTTGCGGGCGCCCACCCGGTGCCCGTCGCTGGGGTCGGTGAGCCCGACCTCCCGGGCCCAGCGCCGGTTGCCGTCGAGGATGACGCCGACGTGCCGCGGCGGGTGGCTGGCCACGACCCGGCGGCGCAGCCGGCGCTCGTAGAGCGATTCGGCGACCTCGCGGATGTTGCGCCGGACGCTCACGGGCGGCGAGATTACGCCGTCGAGGTCACGGACAGGACGGTCATCCCCACCCGGACGGGTGCCGCCGCGGTGGTCGCGCCGGGGTCGCCCGCCGGCAACCGGGCGGTCGCGCCGCGTTCTCCGGCGACGCCCGCGGCTCCCCTACCCTGGCGTGCGTGAGCCTCGCCGACCTGCCGCCGCAACTCGCGTCGCCGGCCAAGCCGCGCCTGCGCGGCTGGCTGCACCTGTGGTCGTTCGCGGTCGGCATCGCGGCCGGCGCGACCCTCGTGGCGCTCGCGGCCTCGACCGTCTCCGGTGCGGCCGCGGCGGCGTGCGCGGTCTACTCCGTGACGGTCCTCGGCCTGTTCGGCATCAGCGCGCTCTACCACCGGCGGTCGTGGACCTCGGTCCGTGCCCGGACGACGATGAAGCGGCTCGACCACGCGATGATCTTCATCTTCATCGCGGGGACCTACACGCCGTTCGCCGTGCTCGCCCTGCCGGAACCGACCGGACTCGTCGTCCTGATCGTGGTCTGGGTCGGCGCCGTCGGCGGCGCGGCCCTCAAGCTCCTGCGCCCGCACGCCCCGCGGTGGATCGGGGTGCCGTTCTACCTGGCCCTGGGCTGGGTCGCGGTCTTCGTCCTCCCCGATCTGCTCCACCGCGGGGGCGTGGCGGCGCTGGTCCTGCTCCTCGTGGGCGGCGGCTTCTACACCCTCGGAGCCCTCTGCTACGCCTTCCGGCGGCCCGTCGGATGGCCGACCACCTTCGGGTACCACGAGTTCTTCCACGCGGCCACGGTCGTCGCGGCGATCTGCCACCACGTGGCCATCTGGCTGGTGCTCTACGCCTGACCGTCGGTCGGCGTGTCGGCCCCGTCCGTCCCCTCGTCGTCGTCGCCGTCGATCCGCGGGCCCCGGGCACGGAGCTCGTCGACGGTGCTCATCGCCTCGCGCAGCTCGGCCAGCCACGGCTCGGTGTGCTCGCCCACCAGGGCCACCGCCCAGGCCAGGGCCTCCGAGCGCGAGCGCGCGACGCCCGCGTCGACCAGGGTGTCCAGCACCCGCCGCTCCGGCTGGCGCAGCCGCGTCATGACCGGCACCGAGAGCGTCGTGAAGAGCTCCTCCACGCCGTCGTCCTCGCCGTCACCGGGGATCCGCGCGCCCCAGGCCACCTTGCGCCCGTAGCGGTGCTCCGCCTGCGCGGGCGATCTCCATGCGGTCCTCGCGCGTCTCCTCCCGGAACCGGGCGATGCGTCCGGCCGCGCTCGCCGCCCGCGCCGCCGGGTCCGCGTCCGCGGCGTTCTCCGGTGCCGGCAGGTCGCCGACGACCAGGATCTCCTCGCGGTCGACCGTCACCTCCGGGGCACCGGTGAACCAGCCGTCGGGCAGCCGGCCGGAGAGCCAGGCCGTCAGGTCGTCGGTCGGGGGCAGCTCGCTCGCGGGGCGCCCGCCCCGGCCGACCCGTCCGCCGCCGCCGGGGCGTCCCCGGTGTCCTCGTCCCACCATCATGTCCACTCCTCGTGTCGGTGCTTGCCGTAATTACAGCATTACACCGCTACCGGAGTCGACGGCGTTCGCCGAGGGAGGACGGGCGGACGGATGTCAGGACCTCAGACCGCGCGCAGGGCGTCCGCGAGCTCGTCGGGCGACGTGGTGGGCCGCTCGCAGACGTAGCCCCGGCACACGTAGGCCGCGGCGGCCCCGTCGACCAGCGGGCGGTCCGCGAGCAGCGGCACCCCCGGCGCGTCCGGGTCGCCGGCCACCACCACCGAGCCGCCGGGCGCCGTCCGCCGGGCCGCCGCGGCCAGCGTCTCCCGGGTCGCCTCGTCCGCCCCGACGACGGCGACCTGCAGCGGCCCCCGCAGCACGGCCTCCGCCGCCGTCGCCCAGCCGCCGGCGAACCGCGCGTGCCGGGCGAGCAGCGTGCCCGCCGTCGTCAGCGCCGCCTCGGCGACGCCGCGGTAGCGCCCCGCCCGCTCCGGGCCGGCGAGCACCGACGCGGTGAGCAGCGCCGAGGCGAGCACCGACGACCCGCACGGCGTCGCCCCGTCGGTGATCTCCCGCGGCCGGCTGACCAGCGCCTCGGCGTCGTCGGCGGTGTCCCAGAAGACGCCGGTCGGGGCGCCGGTCCTCGTCGTGCTCGGCGAAGCGGTCGCAGCACGACGTCGAGCAGCGCGCAGGCCTCGTCGAGCCAGCGCGGCTCCGCGGTGGCCTGGTGCAGCGCGAGCAGCCCCTCGGCCAGCGCCGCGTGGTCCTCGAGGACCCCGGGCGCCTCCCCGACGACGCCGTCGCGCGAGGTCCGCCGCAGCCGCCCGTCGACGACGTGGGTGCGCAGCAGCAGCCCGGCGGCGCGCCGCGCGGCGGCGAGCCAGTCGGGGCGGCCCAGCGCCGCGGCGCCCTCGACGAGCGCGGTGATCGCGAGGCCGTTCCAGGCCGCGACGACCTTGTCGTCCCGCGCGGGCTGCGGGCGCTCCGCGCGGGCCGCCAGCAGCGCCTTGCGGGCGGCCTGCCAGCGCGCCGGGTCCTCGGGGTCGACGGGCATCTGCAGCGTCGAGCGGCCGTGCTCGAAGGTGCCGGCCTCGGTCACGCCGAGCAGCTCCGCCGCCCAGGCCCCCTCCGACGCCCCGAGCACCTCGGCGAGCTCGGCGCGCGACCACACGTAGGTGGAGCCCTCCTCGCCCGCGGCGTCGGCGTCGAGGGCCGAGGCGAACCCGCCCTCGGCGGTGCGCAGGTCACGCAGGAGGAAGCCCGCGGTCAGCTCCGCCGCGTGGCGGGCGAGCCCGGAGCCGCCCGGCCGGTCGGGCGCCAGGCGCGCCTCGTGGGCGTAGCTGCGCAGCAGCAGGGCGTTGTCGTAGAGCATCTTCTCGAAGTGCGGCACCACCCACCGGGCGTCGACCGAGTAGCGCGCGAACCCGCCCGCGAGCTGGTCGAACAGTCCCCCGCGGGCCATCCGCTCGTGCGTCGCGGTCGCCATCCGCCACGCCGGCTCGCTGCCGGTGCGCTCGTGGTGGCGCAGCAGGAACTCGAGCACCGCGGACGGCGGGAACTTCGGCGCGCCCCCGAAGCCCGCGGCGACCCGGTCGAACTCGCCCTCGAGCGCGTCGACCGCCCCGGCCAGCGTGGCCTCGTCCACCGCCGCGGCGGGCAGCGAGCGCGCGACCCCGGCCAGCCGGTCGGCGATCCGGGCGGCGGCGTCGCGCACCGTGTCGCCGTCGGTCTCCCACGCCTTCGCGACGGCCGCGAGCAGCTGCGGGAACGACGGCATCCCGCTCTGCGGCTGCGCCGGGTAGTAGGTGCCGCAGTGGAAGGGCTCGCGCGTCCGGGGTGAGGAAGCACGTCATCGGCCAGCCGCCCTGGCCGGTCATCGCCTGGGTGGCCTCCATGTACACCGCGTCGACGTCCGGCCGCTCCTCGCGGTCGACCTTGATCGCCACGAAGTGCTCGTTGACGAAGGCCGCGATCTGCGGGTCGGAGAACGACTCGTGGGCCATGACGTGGCACCAGTGGCAGGCGGAGTAGCCGACGGAGAGCAGCACCGGGACGCCGCGCTCGCGGGCCTCGTCGAACGCCGCCGTCTCCCAGGGCCGCCAGTCGATCGGGTTGTCCGCGTGCTGGCGCAGGTACGGACTGGTCGAGTCCGCGAGCCGGTTGGCCATGCGCTGATGGTCGCACGGTGTCACCGCCGGGTCGCCCGGCCGGCGGGCGATCCGCGGTCGCGGGGCCCTCAGCCGTCCGGCGAGGACCGCTCCCGGCCCGGGCCGGGCTCCCCGCCCGGCGCCCGCGTCGTGCCGGGCCGCGCGTGCCCGGGGCGCCCGTCGGGTCGGGGGTGTCCGTGGCCGGGGCCTGCTCCTCCGGCGGGTCGAACGACTCCGGCACCTTGCGCAGCTGCTTGGTCATCGACCGGATGAGCGCCACCGTCGCGATGGCCAGCAGCAGGATGACCACGAGCGCGATCGGCGAGGTCTTGCCGAACTCCTCGCCGCGGTCCGACCCCGGCGCGGGCGGCTGCGCCTGGGTGACGACGACGGCGAGGGTGGCGACCGGCGAGGCGAGGGCGGCGGGGATCACGAGGTGAGCACCCGCTCCCGGACCCCGGCGAACAGGTCGCCGTCCTCGACCGACTCGGTCTCGCCCGGGTCGCCCACCAGGGAGCGCGCGAGCTCGTACTCCTCGGTCGGCCAGACCCGCTGCTGCATCTCGATCGGCATCGAGAACCACCGGCCGTTCGGGTCGATCTGCGTGGCGTGGGCGAGCAGCGCCTGGTCACGCACCGGGAAGTACTCCGCGCAGCGCACCCGCGTGGTGACGCGCGTGCCCGGGTCGGTCCGGGTGTCGTCCCAGCGCTCGAGCCACTCCACCCACGGGGACTCCAGGCCGGCCGCGAGCAGCGCCTCGTGGAAGGCGACGATCCGCGCCTTCGAGAAGCCGTGCGAGTAGTAGAGCTTCAGCGGCTGCCACGGCTCGCCCGCGTCGGGGAACCGGTCCGGGTCCCCGCAGGCCTCCCACGCGGCCATCGACACCTCGTGGCAGCGGATGTGGTCCGGGTGCGGGTAGCCGCCGTTCTCGTCGTAGGTGACGACGACGTGCGGGCGGAACTCCCGCATCACCCGCACCAGCGCCTCGGTGGGCACCTCGAGCGGCTCGAGCGCGAAGCAGCCCTCCGGCAGCGGCGGCTTCGGGTCCCCCTCCGGCAGCCCGGAGTCGACGAACCCGAGCCAGCGGTGCTCCACGCCCAGGATCTCCGCGGCGCGCGCCATCTCCGCCCGGCGCACGCCCACCATGTCCGCGAGCACCTCGGGGCGGTCCATCGCCGGGTTGAGGATGCTGCCCGCCTCACCCCCGGTGCACGTGACCACCATGACCTCGGCGCCCTCGGCGACGTATCGCGCACAGGTCGCCGCGCCCTTGCTCGACTCGTCGTCGGGGTGCGCGTGCACCGTCATCAACCGCAGCTGATCTCCCACGTCCTCCATCATCCCCCCGGCCCCCCGACAGCCTCTCGCGCCGTGGGGTCCCGACCCCCCTGACCACACGATCGTCGCAGGTCGCGAGGGCCCTGTGAGATTCTGCGGAGATCCGGGAACCTCCCGGGGGCGTCGTTCGTACGGGTCCCCCGGGCCCCCGACCGTGTTAGTGTCACCCGACACGGCCCGCATGCCGCGGGTCGTGTTTTTCCGTCTGTGGACGCCCCCGCTCCGACCTCCGGAACGCGCGGAGCCCCGACAGGCAGCCGCCCCGTGACCCCGGGACCGGACCTCCGAGGAGTTGATCGCCGTGACCGAGACGCAGACCCAGGTGACCTGGCTCACCCAGGACGCCCACGACCGCCTCAAGGCCGAGCTCGACGACCTGGTGGCCCAGCGTCCGGCGATCGCGCAGAAGATCAACGCCGCCCGCGAGGAGGGCGACCTCAAGGAGAACGGCGGCTACCACGCGGCCCGCGAGGAGCAGGGCGTGATGGAGGCCCGCATCCGCCACCTCCAGGAGCTCCTGCACACCGCGAAGGTCGGCGAGACGCCCACCGAGTCGGGCACCGCCGTCCCGGGCACGGTGCTCACCGTGCGCTTCGAGGGCGACGACGACACCGAGACGTTCCTGCTCGGCTCCCGCGAGGAGGGGTCGGCGGGCTCGATCGAGGTCTACTCGCCGAACTCCCCGCTCGGCTCGGCGCTCATCGGCGCCAAGGCCGGCGACACCGTCAGCTACGACCTGCCCGACGGCGGATCGATGGAGGTCACGCTGGTCTCGGCGGAGCCCTACAGCCCCTGACGCGTCCCCCGGCCGGTCAGGCCGGGCCCTCCGCGACGACGTACCCCGCCTCGCGGAGGGCGTCGACCATCGTCGTGCGGTGGTCGTGCCCGCGCGCCTCGAGGGTGAGGGCCACCTCCACCGCGCCGAGGCCGAGCGGCCCGAGCCCGGACGAGGGCGCGAGCCGGCGGTGCTCGACGTCGACGACGTTGCCGCCGAGGCGCCCGAGCGCGCGAGCAGGTCGCCGAGGTAGCCCGGGCGGTCGGGGAGCCGGACCCGCAGCGTCGCGTACCGGCCGGCGGCGGCCATGCCGCGGCGGACGATCGCGTCGAGCATGAGCGGGTCGACGTTGCCGCCGGAGACCACGGCGACCACCGGCGACGGCCAGCGGCCCGGGTACTCGGCGACGGCGGCCACCGCCGCGGCCCCGGCCGGCTCGACGAGCAGCTTGCCGCGCTCGAGGCTCGCGAGGACGGCCCGGGACAGCGCCTCCTCGCTCACCGTCACGACCTCCTCGACCTGGGTGCTGACGTGCGCGAACGTCAGCTCGCCCGGGCGCGGGACCGCGATGCCGTCGGCGATCGTCGCGCCGGTGACCGCGACCGGTCCGCCCGCCGCCAGCGAGGGCGGCCACGCCGCGAACGCCTCGGCCTGCGCGCCCACGACCCGCACCCCGGTGCCCGCCAGCGCGGCGGCGATCCCGGAGACGAGGCCGCCACCGCCGGTGCAGACGACCACCGTGGCGACGTCGGGGACCTGCTCGAGGATCTCCAGCCCGACGGTGCCCTGGCCCGCGACGATGTCCGGGTGGTCGAAGGGGTGGATGAGCACGGCCCCGGTCCGTTCGGCGAACTCCGCGGCCGCGGTCAGCGTCGCGTCGAAGGTGTCGACGAGCCGCACGTCGGCGCCGTAGCCGCGGGTGGCCGCGAGCTTGGGCAGCGGCGCGCCCGCGGGCATGAAGACCGTCGCGTGCGTGCCGAGCAGCCCCGCGGCGAGCGCGACCCCCTGGGCGTGGTTGCCGGCGCTGGCCGCGACGACCCCGCGGGCGCGCTCGTCGTCGGCGAGGCGCTGGATGCGGCGGTAGGCGCCGCGGATCTTGAAGCTGCCGGTGCGCTGCAGGTTCTCGCACTTGAGCGACACCGGGCCGCCGGCCGACTCCGCGAGCACCCGCGACGGCTCGACCGGCGTCCGCCGCACCACGCCCTCGAGCGCGACCCGGGCCGCCTCGACGTCCGCGCGGGTCACCAGGGTGTGCGGCACGACCCCGATCGTGCCCGCCCGGCCGCCTCCGGGTCGCGGGGACCGCCGCCCGAGTTCCCGGCGAGCCGGTGACGTCGCCGACCGGTTCACGCCCGCGACGGGCGGGCAACCGACCGCACGACACGCCGTCCCCGGCCCGGTCGGCGCCCCCGGCCCCGCGCCGGTCGGACCGGTCGAACCGAACGCCCGACGGGCACGGACGTCGTCGGTAGCCTGTGAGAAGAGCGTGTGGCCAGGAGGTGCGCGGATGACCGGATCACGGAGCGGTGGTGCCCGGTCGCGCCGGGCCGCGGGCCTCGGCCTGCTGGCCCCGCTGGTCGTCGCCGCCGCCCTCACCGGGGCGGCCGTCTTCACCGTCTCGCAGGCCGGGTGCGACGACCCGGGGACCCTCGTCGAGACCCACCACGGGCCGGTCCTCGTCGGCGGCTGCGGCGTCCCGGGGCTCGTCGTGCCGGGCCACACCGCCCCGCACGGGTCCGCGAACGACCAGGCGGACGCCCGCCGGGGTTAGTCGGTCGCACGTCGGCCCGGCCCCTGATCAGGAGCACGCGGGGCAGCTCCGCGGATGCGTGCTCCGAGAACCTGCCGGACGTGCCCAGTCGCGGCCGCGTCGGCCGACGCCGCGCCCCGGGCTCAGAGCGTCCCGAGCGCCTGGAGCAGGTCCTCGACGAGGTCGTCGCCGTCCTCGATGCCCACCGAGAGCCGCACCAGGTCCGCGGACACCTCGAGCGGGGAGCCCACCGTCGACGCGTGCGTCATCGCGCCCGGGTGCTCGATCAGCGACTCCACGCCGCCCAGCGACTCGGCGAGCGTGAACACCCGCGTCGCCCCGCAGAGCGCGCGGGCGGCGGCCTCGCCGCCGGCCAGCCGGATCGACACCATCCCGCCGAAGCGCCGCATCTGCTTGGCCGCCGTCTCGTGGCCGGGGTGCGCGGCGAGGCCCGGGTAGAGCACCGACGACACCGCGTCGTGCGCCTCGAGGGCCTCCACCACCCGCTCGGCGTTGTCGCAGTGGCGCTCCATCCGCAGCGCGAGGGTCTTGATCCCGCGGGTGGTGAGGAAGCAGTCGAACGGGCCGGGCACGGCGCCCATGCCGTTCTGCAGCCGCGCCAGGTCGGCGGCGAGGTCCTCGTCCGAGGTCACCAGCGCGCCCCCGACGACGTCGGAGTGCCCGCCCAGGTACTTCGTCGTCGAGTGCACGACGACGCTCGCGCCCAGCGCGAGGGGCTGCTGGAGGTAGGGCGAGGCGAAGGTGTTGTCGACGACGAGGCGCAGCCCGTGCTCCCCGGCGATCCCGGCCAGCGCGGACACGTCCGCGATCGAGAGCAGGGGGTTGGTCGGCGTCTCGCACCAGAGCAGCTTGGTCTCGGGGAGGATCGCCGCCCGGACCGCGTCGAGGTCGGCCAGGTCGACCGCGGAGTAGTGCACGCCCCAGTCGGCCAGGACCGTCGAGACCAGCCGGAACGTGCCGCCGTAGGCGTCGATGGGGATGACCAGGTGGTCCCCGGGGCGCAGCGTCGCCCGGAGCAGCGTGTCCTCCGCGGCCATCCCGGACGCGAAGGCGCGGCAGAACCGGGCGCCCTCGAGCGCCGCGAGCTGGGCCTCCAGCGCGGCGCGGGTCGGGTTGCCGGTGCGGGCGTACTCGTAGCCCGAGCGCAGCCCGCCGACCCCGTCCTGCGCGAACGTCGAGGTCGCGTGCACGGGGACCACGACGGACCCGGTGGTCGGGTCCGGGTCCTGGCCGGCGTGGATGGCGCGGGTGGCGAAGCCGTGGTCACTCACCGACCCAGTCTCCCATCAGCGCGGCCGGCGAGGAACGCGAGCACGTCCGCGCGCGAGACGATGCCCGCGGGACGCCCGTCGGAGATGACCAGCAGCCCGTCCCCGCCCTGCAGCGCGGTCATGGCCTGCGAGAGCGGCTCGGTGATCCCGACGGTGGGCAGCGCCGGCGCCAGGTGGTCCTCGACGCGGTCGGTCAGCGAGGCCTTGCCGGTGAACAGCCGGTCGAGCAGGTCCCGCTCGGTGACCGCGCCGCGGACCTCGGCCATCATCACCGGCGGCTCGGCCTTCACGATCGGCATCTGGGAGACGCCGAACTCGCGCATGATCGAGACGATGTCCGAGACCGTCTCGCTCGGGTGCCCGTGCACCAGGTCCGGGATCGAGCCGTCCTTGCCCCGCAGCACGTCGCCGACCGTGTACTCGGCGGTGTCGGCCTGCAGGAAGCCGTAGGACTGCATCCACTGGTCGTTGAAGACCGTCGACAGGTAGCCGCGGCCGCCGTCGGGCAGCAGGACGACCACCACGTCGTCGGGACCCAGCTCCGCCGCGACGCGCGCGGCCGCCTCCACCGCCATCCCGCAGGACCCGCCGACGAGCAGGGCCTCCTCGCGGCCCAGCCGCCGCGTCATGAGGAAGGAGTCGGCGTCGGAGACCGCGACGATGCGGTCGGCGATCGAGCGGTCGTACGTGGCGGGCCAGAAGTCCTCGCCGACGCCCTCGACGAGGTACGGCCGACCGTCGCCGCCGGAGTACACCGACCCGAGCGGGTCGGCGCCGATGATCTGCACCCGCCCGTCGGAGACGTCCTTGAGGTAGCGCCCGGTGCCCGAGATGGTGCCGCCGGTGCCGACGCCCGCGACGAAGTGCGTGATCCGGCCGTCGGTCTGCTCCCAGACCTCGGGGCCGGTCGACTCGACGTGCGAGGCGGGGTTGTTCACGTTCGCGTACTGGTTGGGCTTCCAGCCGCCCTCGGTCTCCCGGGCCAGCCGGTCGGACACCGAGTAGTAGGACTCGGGGTGCTCCGGCTCGACCGCGGCGGGGCAGACGACGACCTCGGCCCCGTACGCGCGCAGGGCGTCCTGCTTGGCCACGCTGACCTTGTCCGGGCAGACGAAGATGCAGTGGTAGCCGCGCTGCTGGGCGACGATCGCGAGCCCGATGCCGGTGTTGCCCGAGGTCGGCTCGACGATCGTCCCGCCGGGCTTGAGCTCCCCCGACTCCTCCGCGGCGGTCACCATCTTCTCGGCGATGCGGTCCTTCACGCTGCCGCCGGGGTTGAAGTACTCGACCTTGGCCAGCACCAGCGGCGCGTCCGGCCCGGTCGGCACGACGCGGTTCAGCTTCACCAGCGGGGTGTGACCGACGAGGTCCCCGACGTGCTCGACGTACTGCATGGCGCCCATCCTGCCGGTCCGGGCCGACGGTGGTCGCGCTGTGCGGGGAATCACCGGTGTGGGGGCCGCGGGCCGCGACGCGCCCGCGCGGCGCGCCTAGGGTCTGCGGCATGGCCCAGAACTCCGGGACGCCCGACGCCGTGATCGTCTCCGCCGTCCGCTCGCCCATCGGCCGCGCCCGCAAGGGCACCCTCGCCGGGATGCGTCCCGACGACCTCACGGTGCAGATGGTGCGGGCCGCCCTCGACGCCGTGCCCGCGCTCGACCCGACCGAGATCGAGGACCTGATGCTGGGCTGCGGGCTGCCCGGCGGCGAGCAGGGGCACAACCTCGCCCGCATCGTGGCCATCGAGGCCGGCTTCGACCACCTGCCCGGCACCACGATCACCCGCTACTGCTCGTCGTCGCTGCAGACCATCCGCATGGCCGCGCACGCGATCCGCGCCGGCGAGGGCGACGTGTTCCTCGCCGCGGGCGTGGAGACGGTGTCGCGGTTCGAGAAGGGCTCCTCCGACGGGCTGCCGGGCTCACAGAACCCGCTGTTCGACGAGGCGCAGGCCCGCACGGCCGAGGTCGCCGCGTCCGGCGCGGACGAGTGGCACGACCCGCGCGACGACGACCTGCTCCCCGACGCCTACATCTCGATGGGCCAGACGGCCGAGAACGTGGCCCTGCTGGAGGGCGTGTCGCGCGAGGAGATGGACCGCTTCGCGGTGCGGTCGCAGAACCTCGCGGAGCAGTCGCAGCAGGACGGGTTCTGGGAGCGCGAGATCACCCCGGTGACGCTGCCCGACGGCTCGGTGGTCGCGCGGGACGACTCGCCGCGGCCGGGCACGACCTACGAGGCGATCGCCGACCTCAAGCCGGTCTTCCGTCCCGACGGGCGCATCACGGCCGGGAACGCGTGCCCGCTCAACGACGGCGCCGCGGCGCTCGTGGTGATGTCCTCCACCCGCGCCGCCGACCTCGGCATCACCCCGCTCGCCCGGGTCGTCTCGACCGGGGTGACGGCGCTGTCGCCCGAGATCATGGGGCTCGGCCCGATCGAGGCGTCGAAGCAGGCGCTGGGCCGGGCCGGGCTGTCGATCGACGACGTCGACCTCGTGGAGCTCAACGAGGCCTTCGCCGCGCAGGTCATCCCCTCGGCGCACCGCATGGGGATGTCCGACTCCGCGATGGAGGCCAAGCTCAACGTGCACGGCGGGTCGATCGCGGTCGGCCACCCGTTCGGCATGACGGGCGCGCGCATCGCGACGACGCTGCTCAACGGGCTGCGGGCGAAGGACGCGACGATCGGGCTGGAGACGATGTGCGTCGGCGGCGGTCAGGGCATGGCGATGGTGCTCGAGCGCCTGTCCTGAGCCGGCCCCGGACCCCGCACGGACGAGCGAGGGGCACCCCCGAGCCGACTTCTCCGTCGGACGGAGGTGCCCCTCGCTGCGGGCCCGGTGTGAGCTAGTTCCGGAAGTAGCTCAGCAGTCGCAGGATCTCGATGTAGAGCCAGACCAGGGTCGTCATGAACCCGAAGGCGAGGTACCAGGCGAAGCGCGCCGGCACGCCGGCCTTGACGGCCTGGTCGGCCTGGTCGAAGTCGAGCAGCAGCATGAACGCGCCGATCCCGATGCAGACCAGGCTGAAGACGATCGCCAGCGGGCCGCCCGAGCGCAGGCCCAGGCCGCCGTCGGTGAAGAACCCGACGACGAGGTTCGCCAGCATGAGCACGATGACGCCGATGGCGGCACCGATGACCATCTTGGTGAGCCGCGGCGTGACCCGGATGGCGCCGGTCTTGTAGACCACGAGCATCCCGATGAACACGCCGACGACGCCGAGGATGGCCTGGAAGCCGATGCCGGCGTACTGGTTGCTGGAGCCCTCGAGCGCCCCGGTGAGCGCGCCCAGCGCCATGCCCTCGGCCACCGAGTAGGTGAGGACCAGCGCGGGGTTGGTGCTCTGCTTGAAGATGATGATCAGCGCGACGACGAAGCCGACGATGAACCCGGCGATGCCGAGCAGGTACAGCCCGCTGATCGCGACCAGCACCCCGACCGCGATGGCGACGACGGCGTTGAGCGCGGTCTTCTGCACGACGTCGTCGACGGTCAGCGGCCGGTCGGTGGCCCCCGCCACCGGCGCCCGGCCCGCGGGACCGCCGCCGAAGCCGCCCCCGAGGCCTGCCGGCGCGTCCCCGAACCGCGCATACCCACCGGGCGACGTCGGCAGCCTGCGGAACGCCGGGTTGCTGCTGGTACGCACTCGTCCTCCTCCACGTGCGAGGGGCGGTCACCCAGCCCTGGGCCCGTCCGCAGGGCGTCCCTGCGGCGGTCGACCGCTCTCCACATCATCCAACGCGCGAGGCGGGATCGAGGTTCCCGGTCGGGTAAAAGCTCGTTTACCCGTGCCCGCCTCACGTTTGCCCCGACATCCGACGCGGACGATCACGTGTCGATCACGGCTGAGCGGGCACACTCTGCAGGACTGACCCCGAGGACCAGGAGGACACCGTGGCAGGGCTCGGCGACATGGTGAACAAGGCCAAGGAGTGGGCCGGGGACAACCCGGAGAAGGCGGACTCGTACGTCGACAAGGGCGGCGACGCGCTCAAGGGCAAGTTCGCCGGCCACGACGAGCAGTTCGACCAGGCCGGCGACAAGGCGAAGGGCTTCCTGCACGGCGGCGAGCCGGCGCAGGGCGAGCAGCCCCCGCCCCCGCCGCCGGAGGGCGAGCAGCCCCCGCCGCCGCCGCAGTAGCGCGCAGCGCGACCCACGGCCGGCGGACCCCACACGGGGTCCGCCGGCCGTTCGCGTCCGCGGGGTCGGACGCCCGCGTCCCGGGTCGGACGCCGTCAGCGGCCGAGACGGATCGCGAGCAGCACGGCGTCGTCGCGCAGGTCGTCCGCGCCGAGGACGTCGAGCACCGTGTCGCACAGCGCCCCGACGTCCTCGACGTCGGTCTCGGCCGCGAGGGTGCGCGCGAGCAGTTCGGTGCGCTCGTCCGGGTCGTTGCCCGGGCTCTCGATGAGGCCGTCGGTGTGCAGCACGAGCACGTCCCCGGGCCGGCAGCGCACCTCGGTGCAGTCCCGCGCGGCCTCCCGCGTGGCGCCGATCAGCGGCGAGAGGTTGCCGGTGAGGAGCTCGACGGTGCCGTCGCCGCGTCGCAGCAGGGGCGGCGGGTGCCCGGCGTTGCAGTACCCGAGGACCCAGCCGTCGCCGTCGCTCGGCGCGCTCGAGCCGGCCGAACACCGCGGTCGCCATGGCCGCCATGCCCAGTCCCTGGACGAGGTCGTTGCACCGGTCGATCACGGCGTCCGGGGCGAGCCCCTCCCAGGCGTACGAGCGCAGCACACCGCGGAGCTCCCCCATCGCCGCCGCGGCCCGCAGGTCGTGCCCCACCACGTCGCCGACCGCGACCCCCACCGAGCCGTCGGGCAGCGGCAGCAGGTCGTACCAGTCGCCGCCGACCTGGGCGCCGTCGGTCGCCGCGAGGTAGCGCGAGGCCACCGTCAGGCCGGCGACCTCCGGGACCGCGGGCAGCAGGCTGCGCTGCAGCGTCTCCGCCGCGGCGTGCTCGCGCGCGTAGAGGCGGGCGTTGTCGACGGCGAGGCCGGCGCGGGCGGCGAGGTCGCTCGCGAGGTAGAGGTCGCGCTGGGAGTAGCGGCGGCCGTAGGGCAGCTCGGTCCCGAGCGTCAGCGCGCCCAGCACCTGCCCGCGGGCCCGCAGCGGCACCACGATCGCCGAGCGCGGGCGCAGCTGCTCGTAGAGCGCCATCAGCTCCGGCTCCCCGCGCAGCCCCTCGGGGCGCACGGGCAGCTCCGGGAGCAGCGAGGGCGCCCCGCCGGCGAGCACGCGGTCGACCGGGTCGTCGCCGTCCTCGGTGGGGGTGATCCAGCGCCCGAGCGTGCCGACGGTCTCGGTCTTGGTGTCGTCGCGGTGGTTGACCGCCACCCGGTGCGACGACGTCGGGAGCCCGACCTCGTCGAGCAGGTCCACGCAGCAGTAGTCCGCGAGCGCCGGCACGACGATGCGGGCGAGCGCCCGCGCCGCGCCGCCCGCGTCCAGCGACGCCGTCATCGCCGCCGTCGAGTCGGTGAGCAGGCGCAGCTGCTCCCGGGTCTCCTCGGCCGCGGCGAGCGCCGCACGGCGCTCGTTCTCGACCATGACCCGCTCGGTGACGTCGGCCTGGACGCCGACGAAGTTGACGACGTTGCCCGAGCCGTCGAACACCGGGGAGATCGAGACCTGGTTCCAGAACGCGGTGCCGTCGCGCCGGTAGTTGAGGAGCACCTCGGTGATCGGGCGCTCGTCGGCCAGCGCGCTGCGGATGCGCGAGATCGACGACGGGTCGGTGTTCGGGCCCTGCAGGAAGCGGCAGTTGCGGCCGAGGACCTCGTCGAGGTCGTACCCGGTCAGCCGCGTGAACGCGGGGTTCACCCAGACCAGCGGGTTCTGGTCGCGGCCCGGGTCGGAGATCGTGAACGACAGCTCGGTGGCGACGACCGCGCGGTCGCGCATCATCTCGAGGTGGCGCTGGGCCCCGGCGCCGGAGAGCGCGAGGAACACCACCAGCGCGAGCCGGCGGCGCTCGTCGTCGTCGGCCTCGGAGAGCGGGAAGCCGGTGACCCACAGGAGCCGTCCCTCGGCCTCCTCGCGCTCCTCCTCGGTGGCCTCCGAGCCCCGGCGGGCGGCGTCGGACGACCGCGACGGGCTCCCCGGAGACCGGCATGCCCTGCGCGACGCGCGACAGCGGCGAGGCGGTGTCGCGCATCGGGCGGCCGGACAGGTCGGTGAGTCCCGCGGCCTCGCTCCACGCGTCGATGTCGAGGGGCAGCGTCGCGCGGCCCCCGGTCAGCTCCTGGGCGGAGCCGTTGGCGTAGGTGACGGTGCCGGCGTCGAGGTCGATGAGGGCCACCGCGGCGGGTGCGGTGTGCAGGACCTGCGGGAGGTCGCCCTGGGAGACGTCGAACGTGACGGTGTCGCGGACGCGGGCGGCCTCGTCGGCCATGCCCGTATCGGGGAAGCCGGTCGCCGGCCAGAGCGCCTCGTCGCTGCCCGCGCCCTCACGGCGCACCCCGGCCGCCCCCTCGACGCCGGCCCGCGACGCCGGGTCGTGCTCCTCCGGACGCGACGCCACCACCTCCACGCCGTCGCCGTTCACCCTCCCGGTCACCCGGGCAAGCCTAGCCACCGGAGCCCACCTCGGCCCGACACGCCACCGGACGGAGCGAGGGACCGGCGTGGCCGGGGACGGAGCACGCTCACACCAGGAAGACCTCGCGGGGACCCGGGGCCGACCCGTCGGGCAGCTCGAGCTCGTGGCGGATGCCCTCCGCGCCCGCGAGCGCGGCCTGGAACGCCTCGCTCGCGGCGTGCTTGCGCGCGATCACGGTGTCGCTGAGGACGATCTGGCGCGCCCGCCGCCACGGCACCTCGGCCGAGTCGGGGCCCGCCCAGGTCCATGCGCGGTCCAGCCAGCGCACCAGGCGGACGCGGTAGGCCGCCGTCACGATCTCGGCGGCCCGGCCGGCGGCCTCGTGGTCGTCGTCGCCGTCGCCCGACCACGGCGCGAGCACGCACAGCCCGGACGGGTCGTCGGCGAACCCGACGATCTCGCTGATCGCGCCCACGACGTCGGCCTCCACCTCGGCCACGCCGCCGTCGGGCAGGCCGAGCCGGTGCCGGCGCACGACGGTCAGCCCGAGCGCCCGGTAGGCGGCCTCCGCGGCCGCCTCGTCGGGGTCGGCGGGCTCGTCGCCCGGGCCGTCGGGCTCGTCGTCGAGGGCACCCAGGCGGTCGTCGAGGCGTCCGGCGAGGAGGTCGTCGAGCGTGAAGGTCCCCGGCGCGTCGGACACCGCGTCGTCCCCGGCCGAGGGCGACGTGCAGGTGCGCGTGGGGCGGTCGGTGAGGCTGAGGACGTCGACCTCGGCGTGGCGCGACGCGAGGCGGCGCAGCAGCCCGCCGGCCGCGCGGATCTCGTCACGGGGGTGCGGGGCGACCACGACGATGCGCCGGCAGGCGCGCAGGGTGAGGGGGCGGAGCGACTCGAGCGCCTGCCACGGGGGGCGGGCGACGGCCGCTGCGGGGCCGGGCGCGGGCAGCTCGGCCGGCGTCGCGGACCGCTGTCCACGGGCAGCGCGACGTCGTCGGAGTCAGCCACTCTGCTCACCTCCCTCCCCGAATCCTGACGCATGCCTCTCGCCCGTTCGGAGCAGCGCGCGACCAGGAACGCCGAGCGGTCAGAGCCGGGACGCAAGCGGTCACAGGACGTGCGGCCCGTCGCGGTGACCGTGTCCGATCGTGGCCTGGTCGGGTGAGGAGCGGGGGTCGGTGGTCTCTCCGTGGCACGGCCGGGAGGTGAACGGGGGGCGGCGGTCCGGCAGACGAGCGGTCTCCGCCGGGTGGACACGCCGTGACGGAGCGCGGCCCGCCCAGCGTGCCCCCGGTGGGACTCGAACCCACACTGCGGCGATTTTAAGTCGCCTGCCTCTGCCGATTGGGCTACAGGGGCGTGCCCGCGGACCCTACTGCGTCAGGCCCGCCGCGCTCGCGGCGCGCGAGAGGACCTCCTCCAGCATCGCCGGGGTGAGGCGTCCGGTGAAGGTGTTCTGCTGGCTGACGTGGTAGCAGCCGAACACCTGCATCGGCGGCCGTCCCGCGCGCGGTTCGAGCGTGACGTGCACGCCGTGCCCGAACGCGGGCCGCGGGCGCGGGACCACCCACCCGGCGTCGAGCACGGGCAGCAGCGCCTGCCACCCCCAGCCGCCGAGGACGACGACGGCGCGGGCGTCGCCGAGCAGCGCGAGCTCGCGCTCCAGGAACGGCCGGCAGGTGTCCCGCTCGCCCGGCGTGGGCTTGTTCGCCGGCGGCGCGCAGCGGACCGGGGCGACGAGGCGCACCCCGAAGACCTCCAGCCCGTCGCCGACGTGGGTGGCCGTGGGCTGCGAGGCGAGCCCGACGGCGTGCAGGGCGGCGTAGAGGACGTCGCCGCTGCGGTCGCCGGTGAACATCCGCCCCGTGCGGTTGCCCCCGTGGGCGGCGGGCGCGAGCCCGACGACGAGCAGCCGGGCGTCGGCGGGTCCGAAGCCGGGCACCGGACGGCCCCAGTAGGTCCAGTCGCGGTACGCGGCCCGCTTCTCCCGGGCCACCTCCTCGCGCCACGCCACGAGCCGGGGGCAGGCGCGGCAGTCCGCGATCTCGGCGTCGAGCGCGGCCAGCGCGGCGGCGTCCCCGGGCCGGGCGTCGGCGGCCGTCACGCCTCCGGGTCCGGCTCGGGCGCGCGTCCCGCGCCGCGATCGCTGCGCTCCAGCGCACACTCGCGGGCGATCCCGTCGAGGATGTCGTGCTCGGAGATCACGAGCTCGGTGATCCCGGCCCGCTCGGCGAGCTCGTCGGCGAGGACCCGGACGACGAGGGACCCGGCGCCGATCACGTCGACCCGGCCGGGGTGCATCGGGCCGAGCGCCGCCCGCTCGTCGCGCGGCATCGCCTCGAGGCGGCGGCAGGTGGCCCGGACGTCGTCGAGCCCGAGGCGGGCGAGGTGGATGCGCTCGGCGTCGTAGGTGCGCAGGTCCATGGCGACCGCGGCGATGGTCGTGGCCGTGCCCGCGACCGCCACCCAGGTCTGGGCCTGCTCGACGTCGACCGCGTCGAACGCCGCGGCGAGCGTCGCGCGCGTGAAGTCCTCGGCCTCGCGGACCTGCGCGTCGGTCGGCGGGTCGTCGTGCAGGAACTTCTCGGCCAGCCGCACGCAGCCGACGTTCGACGAGTACGCCGCCGCCACCTCCGCGGTGACCGCGTCCCAGGTGCCGGTGACGAGCTCGCTCGACCCGCCGCCGACGTCGGCGACGACGAACGGCCCCTCGTCCGGGTCGAGGTCGGCGACGGCCCCGGCGAAGGACAGGCGCGCCTCCTCCTCCCCGGTGATCACCTCGGCCTCGACGCCGAGGATCTCGCGGACCATCCCGAAGAACTCGTCGCGGTTCTCCGCGTCGCGGGTGGCGGAGGTGGCGCACAGCCGCACGGTCGTGGTGGACGTCCGGCGCAGCATCTCGCCGTAGGCGTAGAGCGCCTCCCGGGTGCGCGCGAGCGACTCCGGGGCGAGCCGGTGGGTGGCGTCGACGCCCTGCCCGAGGCGGTTGACCCGCATCTCGCGGTGCACGTCGCGCAGCCACTGCGAGCCGTCCTCCCGGACGGTGACGTCGGCGACGAGCAGCCGGATCGAGTTGGTCCCGCAGTCGATGGCCGCGACGCGCGGCATGGGCACTCCTCCAGACGTCGTGGCGGCGGTGGCCCGGTCGCCCGGGAACGCTAGCAAGGAGGCCGGTAGGGCGCCGTGGGTGCGGGGACCGGCCGCGCTGACGTCAGAAAAGTCCCCCTATCGGCGTGCTCCCCTTCCCTGGACGTCCGGAAGGCGTCGTCGATCACGGAGCCTCGGGGCGCTCCACGCACGGGCCGGCCGCCCACCACTCGGGCAGCAGCGCGAGGGTCTCGTCGCCGACCGGGTTCACCCCGGGCCCGACGGCGAGGGTGTGCGCGACGTGGACGTGCAGGCACTTCACCCGGTCCGGCATGCCGCCGGCGCTGACGTCGGTGCCGAGCGGCTCGATCGCGTCCCGCTCGGCGAGGTAGGCGCGGTGGGCGGCCGCGTAGGCGGCGGCGAAGTCCGGGTCGGTCGACAGCCGCTCGGTCTGGGTCCGCATCAGCCCCTCGGCCTCCAGCGACCCGATGCGCGACGTGAGCCGGGGGCAGGTGGCGTAGTAGAGGGTCGGGAAGGGGGTGCCGTCCTCGAGGCGCGGGGCGGTCTGCACCGTCGACGGGAGCCCGCACGGGCACCGGTGCGCGACCGCGCGCAGCCCCCGGGGCGCGCGCCCGATCTGGGCGCCGACGGCCTCCCGGTCACCCTCGCGCAGCGGCTCGACCCCCGGGGTCACCGCGCGGTGCCGAGGGTGCCCCGGGCCACGCGGGTGTACCAGGGCAGGTCGGCCTCCGACGGTGCGAGCACGGCCCCGGCGTCCGCCGCCCGCCCGCTCGCCTCGGCGTCCCCGGGCAGTTCCACGCGGTAGGGCGTCTCGCCGGGCCGGGCGTACCCGAGGCGGGCGCGGGCGAGGGCCTCGACGTGGGCCGGGTCGTCCATCGCGGAGCGCTCGGCGCGCAGGGAGGCGGCGTCGGCGTCGAGGTGGCGCTGCTGCTCGGCGACCGCCGCGAGCTCGTGGCGCTGGGAGACGTAGTTGCGCAGCGGGACCGCGACGGTGAGCGCCAGGGCGCAGACGACGACGGCGAGCAGCGCCGCCCGGCGCGCGGTGGACAGGCCGAGCGCACCGCGGGTGGCCCGGGCCGCGCGGGCCGCCGCCTGGGCGGCCGCGGGGGCGCCGGCGCCGCGGCGCTCCGAGAGCGGGTGACGACGCAGCGCGGTGCGCTGGGCGTCGCGCCGCGGACCCTGGCGGGCCCGGACGCGGGCGCGGGGGCGCGACGGCGCCGACGACGTGGCCGGGCCCGGGGCGACCGTGGTGGTCGTCGCACCCGTCGTCTGGCACCCGGCGTCATGGCGCCCGTCGTGCCCGGGCGGCCCGCACCCGCCGTCGTCGAACCTCCACCCGACCGGCGGCGTGGGGCCGGGTCGGGCGGTGGCGACGGCGGGCGGGGCCGGGTCGGCACGGTCTCGGGTCCCTCCGGGTCCTCGGGTCAGCTCTCCGGGTCGAAGCGCGGGAAGGCGAGGTCGCCGGCGTAGCGCGCGGCGTCGCCGAGGGCCTCCTCGATGCGCAGCAGCTGGTTGTACTTCGCGACGCGCTCGGACCGGGCCGGGGCGCCGGTCTTGATCTGGCCGCAGTTGGTGGCGACGGCGAGGTCGGCGATCGTCGTGTCCTCGGTCTCGCCGGAGCGGTGGCTCATCATGCAGCGGTAGCCGTACTGCTGCGCGAGGCTCATCGCGTCGAGGGTCTCCGAGAGCGTGCCGATCTGGTTGACCTTGACCAGCAGGGCGTTCGCGGCGCGCCGCTCGATGCCCTCCTCGAGCCGCTCGATGTTGGTGACGAAGAGGTCGTCGCCGACGATCTGGACGCGGTCGCCGATGTCGGCGGTGAGGCGGCTCCAGCCCTCCCAGTCGTTCTCCCCGAGCGGGTCCTCGATGGAGACCAGCGGGTAAGCGTCGAGCAGCTCGCCGTAGTAGGAGCTCATCTGGGCGGCGCTGCGCTTCTGGCCCTCGAAGGTGTAGGTGCCGTCGGAGAAGAGCTCGCTCGCGGCGACGTCGAGCGCGAGGACGACGTCGCGGCCGAGGGTGAGCCCGGCCTGGCCGACCGCGGTGGAGATGAGGTCCAGCGCCTCGCGGTTGTTCGGCAGGGCCGGCGCGAAGCCGCCCTCGTCGCCGAGCCCCGTCGACAGGCCGTTCTTCCTCAGCACCGCCTTGAGCGCCTGGTAGACCTCGGCGCCCCAGCGCAGGGCCTCGCGGAAGGTGTCCGCGCCGACCGGGGCGATCATGAACTCCTGGACGTCGACGCCGGAGTCGGCGTGGGCGCCCCCGTTGAGGATGTTCATCATCGGGACCGGCAGCACGTGGGCGTTCGGGCCGCCGATGTAGCGGAAGAGGTCCAGCTCGGCGGACTCGGCGGCGGCGCGGGCCACGGCGAGGGAGACACCGAGCAGCGCGTTCGCGCCGAGGCGGGACTTGTCCGGGGTCCCGTCGAGGTCGATCAGCTTCTGGTCGACCACCCGCTGCTCGGTGGCGTCCATCCCGACGAGGCCGGGGCCGATCTCGTCGAGGACCCCGCCGACGGCCTTCTCGACGCCCTTGCCGAGGTACCGGCTCCGGTCGCCGTCCCGCAGCTCCACGGCCTCGTGCTCACCGGTGCTCGCCCCCGAGGGGACCGCGGCCCGGGTGAGGGTGCCGTCGTCGAGGGCCACCTCCACCTCGACAGTCGGGGTCCCCCGGGAGTCCAGGATCTCCCGGGCACCGACCTGCTCGATGACCGCCACGGATCGGCCTCCTCCTGCTTGCGACTGTCGCTGAGTGTGCTCGGACGGGCGCTGATGCTAGCTGCCGCGGCCACGGCGCGGGGTGAGCCACGGCGTGGGCCGCGTCGCCCTCCGCGGGGGCGCCTGCCGGCCGGGTGGTCGACCCTCGGCTCCGGTCTCGCGTCGCGCGCGTCGGGGACCTACCGTGCGGGGATGTCGTCCTCGCAGGGAACGGAACGGGACGGGGCCGGATCCGGCGGCGGTTCGCCGTCCGCGAGCCCGGGCGACACGCCGGATGCGGGCCCTCCCGGGGGCGGCATGGTGACCGCGTTCCGCCGCGCCGAGGACCTGCTCGAGCACCGCCGCCCGCTCGACGCGCTGAAGGCCCTGGCGCCGCTGCTGGAGGCGGAGTCCGACGCGGCCTCGGTGCACCTGCTCGCGGCGCGGGCGTACCTGGCGTCGGCCCAGTTCCGGCGTGCCGAGGCCGCCTTCCTCCGGGTCCTCGAGATCGACCCCGCCGACCACTACGCCCGCTTCGCCCTCGGCCGCACGCTGCAGCGGCAGTCGCGGCTGGAGGAGGCGCGCGCCCAGCTCCGGATGGCCGCCGCGATGACCCCGCGGCCCGAGTACCAGGAGGCGCTCGGCGAGGTCAGCGCCTCGATCGCGGTCCGCCGGGGGGCCTGAGCGCAGAGCCGCTCGATCGTGCTCGCCCGCGAGGGAGTCACTGCGAGGCAAACGGATCTCCCTCCGGGCGCGCAGTGACTCCCTGATCATCGACGTGGCACGGGATGGAGCCGTGGAGCCCTCGGCCGCGTCGAACCCCCGTGGGACTCGATGCGCACACCAACCGGCCGTTCCGGGGCTCCGAGGCGGTCGCCCGCGGGGAGGTGACCTGGGCCCGCCTCGGCGGGCCCACCTTCCGGCCGCTGCTGACCGACGTCTACGTCGGATCGCGGGCCGAGGTGGACACCGGGACATGGGTGCGGGCGGTGGCGCTCTGGGGTCGCGGGGCCGGCGTGGTGTCGGGCGCCCTCGCCGCGCTGGCGTTCGGCGCGGAGTGCCCGTGGGACGACGAGCGCGAGATCGTCCTGGCGACGAGCAGGCGCCGGACCTCCGCGGAGATCTCCGTGCGCCGAGACCGGCTGCTCCCGGACGAGGTGTGCACCCGCTTCGGTGTGCGGGTCACGTCGCCCGCACGCACCACGTTCGACCTGGCCCGTCGGGGGCCGTTGGTCGAGGCCGTCGCGGCTGTCGACTCCCTCGCCTTCCACTGCGGGGTGACCCCGGCGCACCTGCTCGCGGTAGCGGCCGCCCACCCCGGGGTGCGCGGATCGGCCCGGGTGCGGCGGGTGGCGGAACTGATGGACGGCCGGGCCATGTCGCTGATGGAGACCCGGGCGCGCCTGGTCTTCGTGCTGCGCGGGGTTCCGGCCCCGGTGCCCCAGTACGAGGTGCAGGTGGCCGACGGCGGACTGCGGTGGCTCGACCTCGGCTGGCCGGACGTCCCGCCGGGCCGTCGCAAGGTCGGGGTGGAGTACGACGGGCCCGAGCACCGCACGATCACGGGTCAGAACCGCGACCACCTGCGCGACGCCGCCCTCGACGAGGCCGAGTGGGAGATCATCCGGATCGGGGCCGCCCAGGTGCTCGACGAACGGCTCGCGGACGCGCTCGCCGCACGGATCCTGCGCAAGATCACGTGACCCCGTCGTCGCTCGGATGATCAGGGAGTCGCTGCACGTCCGATCGGAGATCCGCTCGCCACGTGGTGACTCCCTCGTGTGCGCGGCACGCCGACGAGCAGCTGGGCCGACTACGGCGTCGTCGAATTCGCGTAGGCCTCGGCGGCGGCGTAGACGCGGCGGCCGTAGTCGTCGGAGTTGTTGTAGGACAGCACCGCCGACCGCCAGCCCTCCCCGGAGGCGAGGTCCCGGCCGTCGGCGCAGAGGTAGCGCCCGGCCGCGAGGGCCGCGTCGAAGATGTTGTTCGGGTCCGCGCGCCCGTCGTTGTTGCCGTCGGCGCGCCACTTGACCCACGTCGAGGGGATGAACTGCAGCGGCCCGACGGCGCGGTCGAGGGTGGGGTCGCCGTCGAGGAGGCCGCCGTCGGTGTCGCTGATCGTCCGGTTGCCGCTGGTGCCGTCGAGGGGCACGCCGACGATGCGCGGCTCGATGTCGCCGTTGGCCTCGATGTGCGCGCCGCGGTAGCGCCCGTGGTTGGACTCGATGCGCGCGAGCCCGGCGATCGTCACCCACGACAGGTGGCACTGCGGGTCGACCTGGCGCATCGTCAGGTCCGCCATCCCGTAGGCCTGCAGCGCGATCGGTGGGATGTTCGTCCGCGGCCCGAGGCCGTTCGCCCAGGCCGAGACGGTCGGCGCCCCCTGACCGGGGCGGGCCGTGTCCGTGCCGGGCAGCAGGGCCGAGGGCGGGGCGAGCGCGGTCGGCTGCCCGACGGTGCCCAGGTCGACCTGCGCGGGCGCGACCTCGAGCGCGGGGATCTCCTCCGGGCCGGCGTCGGTGCGGCCGAACTGGCTGCGCTGCTGCAGCACGACGACCGTCCCGATCACCGCCGCCACGAGCACCAGCACCAGGGCGAGGCGTCCGAGTGCGGCCGTCCGGGGCGGCGGGGTGGGTGGCGACGGCGGCGCCGGCGGCCCCCCGACCGGCAACGGCCCCACCGGGGAGGAGCGGGTGCCCGGGCCGACGCGGGGGGCGGTCGCGGTCAGCGCGGTGGCGACGGGCGCCGCGGTGGGCGACGGTGCGGCGCCCGCGGTCGGCGCGGCCGCCGGGGCGGGGCGACCGGTCGACGACGAGGCGGAGGCGGCGCTGCCGCGCGGTGCCGCGGACGGCACCCGCAGGCCCCGGGAGAGCCGCCGCGATCGGGTGGCCGCCGAGGACGTCGTCATGGCGACCGTCGAGACCGGTCCGCCGTCCGGCGAGCGCCAGGCCGAGCCGTCCGTGGCCGGGCCGTCCGTGGCCGACTCGGCGCCGCCGGCATCCCCCGCCGGGCCGGCCCCGGCCGACGTGGCCGGGCTGGCCGGGCCGTCCCCTGCCGACTCCGCCGCGCCCACGTCCCTCGCCGGCACCGCCTCGGCGTCAGGACCCTCGTGATCGGCGGGAGCGACCCGACCCGGCGCGCGGAACCGCTCGGTGGCGTCGACGGGCACGCGGAAGCGGTCGGTCGCCGTGCCGTCGTCGCCGGGCGGTTCGGGAGGGCCCTCCCCGCGGCCGGAGTCGACGCTCGTGCTCATCGAGGAGCCAGGTTACGGCCCGGTCACCGCGGCCCTCGCCCGACCCGGCGACGACGGGGCTTTCCTGTCACTGGGTGCAAGCGTCGACGCTTCGCTTGCATCCGGGGCGCCCCGAGCTACCCCTCGAACAGCGCCCGGCCCCAGTAGTCGCCGGGGTTCCCCGGGGCCACTCCGGGCGGGCAGGCGAACAGCGCCGACGAGGTGTGCTGGATGTACTCGTTGAGCGCGTCGTGGGCCCCGAGCTGGGACTGCAGCCGCACGAACTGCGCCGGCGAGCGCATGTAGGCGATGAAGAAGAGCCCGGCGTCGAGCATGCCGGTCCGGGGGTCCACGCCGTCGGTGTAGGAGTAGCTGCGGCGCAGGATCGCGGTGCCGTCGTTGTTCTCGGGCGCGGCGAGGCGGATGTGCGCTTCCATCGGGATCGCGGGTGTGCCGCCCGCGAGGGTGGCGTGGAAGTCCGGCGCGGCGAACTCGTCGCCGCCGGACAGCGGCCCCCCGCTCGCCTTCGACCGGCCGAAAACGTTCTCCTGGTCGGAGAGCACGTCGCGGTCCCACGTCTCGATGATCATGCGGATGCGCCGCGACACGAGGTAGCTGCCGCCGGACATCCACGAGGCGCCCCCGCCGACGTCCCCGGGGGCCACCCACACCGAGCGCGACATCGTCCCGGGGTCCTCGACCTTGATGTTGCGCGTGCCGTCCTTGAAGCCCATGAGGTTGCGGGCGGTCGCCTGGGCGGTGGAGGTCGACGAGGTCCGGCCGAACCCGAGCTGGGTCCAGCGGGTGACGACGGTGCCGCGGCCGAGCCGGGCGAGGTTGCGGATCGCGTGGAAGGCGACCTGGGGATCCTCGGAGCAGGCCTGCACGCAGATGTCGCCCGCGGACTTCGTCGGGTCGAGGAAGTCCCCGGGCAGGGCCGGGAGCTCGGCGAGCTCGGAGGGCCGCCGGGCGGCGAGCCCGAACCGGCCGTCGAACAGCCCCGGCCCGAACCCGACGGTGACCGTCAGGTTCCCGGGCGCGAGGCCGTCGGCCTCACCGGTGTCCGACGGCGGGCTCTGCTGCTGGTCGCTCGGTCCCGGCACGGGCTGGCCCTGCGTGATCGCCTCCGCGGCCGCGGTCCAGGAGGTGAGCATCGCGACGAGGTCGGCCCGCGTCGCGCCGGGCGCGACGTCGAAGGCCGCGAAGGCCAGCCGGTCCTGCGCCGCCGTGTCGATCCCGGCCTGGTGGACGCCGCGGAACGGGACGGTCTGGGGCGGCGGTGCGGTGGTGGCGTCGGTCGAGCAGGCGGCGAGCGCACCGCCGGCCACGCCGACCCCCGCGAGGAGGCCGGCGCGGCCGAGGAACCGACGGCGATCGACGGCGGACGTGGTCACGCCACCTTTCCGGAGACCTGGGACAGCGGCTCGGCGAGGGCGTTGACGCGGTCGGCCAGGACGCGGCGCTGGGCGTCGTCGACCGTCGAGTAGTCGACGTAGCCGGGGACGCCGGGCGCGGCCTCGCCGGTGCGGAAGGGCTGGAGCTCGTCGGTGATGCCGGTGAAGCGGGCCTGCAGCTGCGTGGCGAGCGCCGGGTCCTTGGCCTGCAGCGACGGCTCGAGCAGCTCGAACGCCTTCTGGGCGCCGGTGATGTTGGCGTCGAAGTCGGAGAGGTCGGTGTGGGAGTAGGCGTCCTCCTCACCGGTGACCTTCGACGTCGAGACCTCGGTCAGCAGCTCGCTCGCGCCGTTGGCCAGCTGAGCGGGCTGGTACTCCGCGGTGCCCACGAGGGCCTGCAGCTTGGCCACGTCGGCGTCGAGCTTGTCGGCGATCGGCGCCATCCCGGCGGTGCTCCTGCCCACCCAGAGCGCCTGCTCGATGCGGTGGAACCCGGTCCACTCGGTGCCGGGCTCGACGTCGGCGATGCGCTGGTCGATCGCCGGGTCGAGGTCGCCGAAGCTCTCCGCCACGGGCTCGATCTGCTCGTAGTGGTAGCGGGCGGGCGCGTAGGCCTTCTGCGCGGCGGCGACGTCGCCGCCCCGGACCGCGTCGGTGAACTGCTTGGTCGCGGGCACCAGCGCGGCGACCTCGCCGATCGCGTACTGCTTGTACCCGGCCGTCGCGCTCGCCAGGGACGCCTCCACCGGCGCCGGCGACTGCCCGCCCTGCCCGGTGACGGTGAGCGGCGCGGTGTCCTGCGCGGCACCCGGGCAGTAGACGGTGTAGGTGCCCGGGTCGAGGCGCAGCGAGAAGTCGCCCGACAGGCCGGCGACGACGTTCTCCTTCTCGCCCAGGATCCGGTTGTCCTTCTGGATCTCGCCCTCGGTCACCTTCGACGTGCCGGAGTTGGTCACGGTGAAGTCGACCTGTCCCGCGGGCACGGACGCGGGCTGCGGTGCGCACCCGGCGTCGGACAGGGTCATCGAGACCTTGCTGCCCTGGGCGGCCTGGTCGCCCGAGCCGGAGGAGCAGGCCGCGAGGAGCCCGGCGGTGACCACGGCGACGGCGAGGGCGCCGACCGCGGCGCCGCCACGGCGTCGGGGCCGCGCCGGGGAGGACGAGACGGGGGACACGGGCGGGGGTCCTTTCTCGGGGTCGCGGACACACGGGTCCCGACGACGCGGCGGAACGAGGGAGCGGGCGGGGTCAGGCGGAGGCGCCGGCGGTGGCCGACGCGGCGGTGCGCGACGGCCGGCGGACGGGCCAGAGCACGAAGACGAGCATCGGCACCAGGTAGATCAACCAGGCGACGACCTCGATCACGGTCGGCTGCGGCTGGATGCCGAGCACGCCGGTGAGCAGCGAGGAGATCGGGGTCCCGGGCCGGACGATCGCGGAGAGGTCCGCGACCTGGGTCTGGCCGACGTTCAGCCAGGTCGCCTCGTGGGCGGTGTGCACCGCGCTGACGAACAGGCCGGCCGCGACGAGCACGAGGAACACCGCGGTCACCGTGAAGAAGCGGCCGAGGTCGATGTGGACCGCGCCCCGGTAGATGCCGTAGCCGAGGCCGATCGCGACGAGGATCCCGAGCGCGGCCCCGCCGCCGGCGGTGACCGGGCTGGTCGCGGACTGGAACGCGGCGAGCAGGAAGACCGTGGTCTCGAAGCCCTCCCGCAGGACCGCGAGGAACGCCATCCCGATCAGCGCCCAGGTGGAGCCGCGGGCGAGCGCGCTCTCGGCGGCCGCCTCCAGCTCGCGGCGCATGGAGCGCGCGTGCCCGCGCATCCACACGATCATGTAGGTGATCATCCCGACGGCCACCAGGCCGATCACCGTCTCCAGGCCCTCCTGCTCCTGCTGGGGCAGGTCGGCGGAGACCACCTCGAGGACGACGGCGACGGCGACGCAGATCAGCACGGCGAGGGCGACGCCCGCCCACATCGGGCGCAGCGCCGCACGGTCGCCGCGGCGGCGGAGGAAGCCGGCGACGATCCCGACGATGAGGGCGGCCTCCAGCCCTTCCCGGAGTCCGATCACGAACGTCGCCAGCACCGCCGCGCCTCCCCACGATCCGCGCGGACCGGGGCGGCCCTCGCACTGCGTCCGCAGTCTTAGGGTTGCCTCACCTACGCGTCAAGCGCTGGGTGAGGGAAAGACGATCTGTCTGCGGGCCACCGGCGGGTGACCAGGCCCGGAACCTGGGGAGAAATCGAGTCACTCGCCAGTGGGTCCGGCCGGCGAGCGCCACTCCTCCGGGGCGGTCCGGCGGGGCTGCCCGTCCGTCCGGTAGGGGAAGCCTTGCCTCAACGGCGCGGAGGCGGGCGCCGAGCGCGGTGGCCGCGGCCCGCAGCGTGCCCTCGGGGTCCCCGCCGGCCAGGGCGGACGCGACGACGGCGGCCGGCGCGCCGTCGGGGACGGCCGCGGCGAGGAGGTCCGGCGGGACCCCGGCCCGCGTCGCGCGGCTGACGTACTTGGCCAGGAGCGCGGCCGCGGGCTGGGCGAGCGCGACCCCGTCGAGCACCGACTCCCGCCGCTTCTCGGTGGCCTTGAGCTCCTCCCACCGCACGTCCTGGTCGGTGGCGCTGATCACGCCGGCCTCGTCGGCGAACACGTGCGGGTGCCGCCCCACGAGCTTCGCCACGAGCTCGGCGGCCACGTCGTCCACGTCGAACCGGCCGGGCCCGGGCGCCTCGGCCGCGACCCGCGCGTGGAAGAGCACCTGGAGCAGCACGTCGCCGAGCTCCTCGCGGACCGCGGGGACGTCGCCGGCGGCCAGCGCGTCGTAGAGCTCGTAGGTCTCCTCGACCAGGTAGCGCAGCAGGCTCTCGTGGGTCTGCTCGGCGTCCCAGGGGCAGCCGCCGGGCGAGCGCAGCCGGTCCATGACCGCGACCGCCTCGAGCAGCTCCGCGCCGGGCGGCGCCGCCGGGTCGGGGCCGGCGGTGAGCAGCACGGCGCCGGGCGGGGCGTCGTCACCGGCCGGCACCGCGTCCAGCTCCTCGGCGAAGTGCCGGGCCAGCGCCGCGGGCAGCGACGGGTCGAGCAGCACGGCGGGGGCCGCGGCGACGAGGCGCACCGCGCGGGCCGGCAGGACCGGCCCGAGCCGCGGGTCGACGACGACGCGGGTGGGCCCGCTCACGGCACCGGGACCGGGCGCGGGCCGACGGGTGCCGCGGCCGGTCCCGGCGCGGGAGGGGCGGCCGGTCCCGGCGCGGGCGGGGCGGCCGGCACCGCCACCTGCAGCGGTGCGACGGTGCCCGCGTCGGCCGCCGTGGGCGCGACCCGCTCCTGCGTCGGGTCCCAGACCCCGTAGCGGGGGTTGACCCGCACGCCGAGCTCGACCGACAGCGGCTGGATCGCGCGGAGCCCGAACCCGAACATCGTCGTGGCGTCGACCAGCGTGGCGGGCACGGTCCCGCCGGCCGCCGGCGGGGCGGCCGTGTCCCGGTCGCGCACGCGCACCACCGTCCACGGCTGCGTCGCCGGGTCGGGGGCCGACTGGCCCGGCGAGGGGGGCGGCGACCCGGAGACGCTGACGGTCCGACCGGGCAGGCCGAAGACGAGCGACGACGCGGAGCGCACCGGGGCGTCCGACGTCAGCCCGCCCGGGCGCAGGGTCGCGTCGACGACCCGCGACTCCGGGGGCAGGGCGTCGAGCACGCCGGTGCCCGGGTCGGTGGCCAGCCGCGCGGCGGCCTGGTCGGCGGCGGCCCGGGAGCCGAAGGTGCCGATGTCGACGGTGACCGCCAGGCGGTCGAACGCCCGGCGGCCGATCTCGGTGACGGCGATCTGGTCGGCGACGACCTCGCGCAGCGTGGCCGGGTCGTAGCCGGTGGCCGACGCCGCGTCGCCGCCCGCGGCCGCGACCTGCGCGTCGACCTGCGCGGGCGGGACGACGATCCCCTCGCGGCGGCTCGCCTCGGCGATCACCTCGTGCAGCACGGCGGTGCCCAGCAGCTCCCGGCTCTCGGCCGCCAGCGTCGCCGGGTCCAGGCCGCCGGGGTCGACGGCGACCGCTCCGACGTCCCGCCCTGCTGGGCGAGCGCCTGCGCGAGGGCGGGGGCGGCGGTGCGGACCCGCGCGGTGAGCAGGTCGGTCGGCACCACCTGGTCCCCGACGACGGCGGCCACGCCCGGTCCGGTCGCGGGCGCGCCGGACCCGGTGCCCGCCGCGGAGCAGGAGGTGAGGACACCGAGCGCGGTGAGCCCGGCGGCGAGCGCGGTGAGGACGCGCGCCGGCCTCCGCCGGCCTCGTCGTGCCGCGCCGTGCTGGGTCTCCGGTGGGCGCCCGATCACCCGGCCACCCTCCCACGGGGTGCGGCGGCGCCTGCGGGGCACCGGACCCCGGCGACCACCCGCCTCACGGCGCGGGGGCGACCCCGGTGCGCGCCATCCACGCCTGCGCGGCGCCGACCGGGTCGTCGGGCGCCGCGGTGAGCGCGACCGCGAGGAGCAGCCGCGCCTGCCACGGCGAGAGGTCCCCGGCGAACAGCGCCCCGGCCCGCGCGAGCTCCGCCCCGCCGCCGGCGTAGAGCCCCTCGACCGGGCCCGCGCCGGTGCGGCTCGCGACCGCCACCGGCACGCCCCGCTCGAGCAGCGCCCGCGCGCCGGCGACGACGGCCGGGGTGGCGTTGCCCGCGCCGAAGGCGGCCACGACCACCCCGCGCGCCCCGGCCGCGACCGCCGCCTCGAGGGCGTGGGCGTCGGCGCCGACGTACTGGGCCACGACGTCGACGCGCGGGAGCGCCGCGGGCGGGTCGCCCAGCGACGCGTCGGGGGCGACGGCGTGCTCCCGGACGCCCGCGTCGTCCACCTCGGCCAGCGGGCCGCGGCCGGGCGCGGCGAAGGCGGTCAGTGCGGCGGTGTGGACCTTGCGCACCCCGATCGCGGGGAGGACCTGCCCCGCGAAGGTCACGGTCACGCCGGGGCGCCCGTGGGCGGCCCAGCGCAGCGCGGCGGCCAGGTTGCCCGGGCCGTCGGGGGCGGGGTCGTCGAACGGGCGCTGTGCGCCGGTGACGGTCACGGGCGTCGTGCGGTCGTGGGTCAGCGCGAGCAGGGCCGCGGTCTCCTCGAGGGTGTCGGTGCCGTGGGTGACCACGACGCCGTCGTGCTCGGCGGCGACCTCGCGCACCGTCCGGGCGAGCGCGGCGAGGTCGTCGAGGCCGGCGGCGAAGCTCAGCCGGCCGGCGACGTCCACCGTCGTGACCCCGGCACGGTCGGGCTCCGGCACCGTCGCGAGCAGGTCCGCGGCGTCCGCCGCGACCGCGCGGCCCGCCGCGGTGGCGCGGGTCGCGATGGTGCCTCCGGTGGCGAGCAGGGCGAGTCGGGTCACGGCCGCCGACCCTAGGTCGAGCGTCACGTCCGGGTGGGCGCCGTGCCGACGGTGACGGTCGCGCCGGGACGGGTACGCCCCTGGGTGGCCATCGACGACGAGCGCGACGCGCGACCCCCGGAACCCGACGCTGTTCGAGAAGCAGCCCCGACGCCCCGCAGAAGCGGCCCGGCTCCCGCATCCCGGTCGGGGTCTACCTGGGCGTGCTCCTCGCGGTGATCGTGGTCCTGGCCGTCGTGCTCTTCCTCTCGGCCTCGCACGGCGGGACCGGGAGCAACGGGCAGACGACCGGCGGGCTCGTGGTGCTGCTGGCCACGGTGCCTACGCTGCTCGGATGAGCACCGCGACCCTCGACTGGTTCGGCTGCGCGACGTTCCGCCTGGTCACCGCCGAGGGCCTGACGGTGATGCTCGACGCCTACCTGGACCGGGTGCCGGACGCGCCGCAGAGCGGCGTCGGGGTCGCGGACGTGGCCGCCGGGATGGGCCCGGGCGACTGGGTCCTCGTCGGGCACTCGCACTTCGACCACCTCTACGGCGCGGAGCGGCTGGCCGCGACGGGCGCGCGGATCGTGGGCTCCTACGAGACGGCCCGGGTGATGGCGGCCTGCGGGGTGCCCGAGGAGCAGCTCGTCCCGGTCGCCGGCGGGGAACGGGTCCGGCTCGACGACGCGACGACGGTGCGCGTGCTCCCGAGCCTGCACTCGTGCATCTGGTCGGAGGTGTCGTTCCCGACGGCGGACCAGGTGTGCCTCGGCGAGCTCGGGGTGACCTGGCAGGAGCGTCAGGAACGGATCCGGGCGATGTTCGCGGGCCTGCCGGCCCTCGGGCAGGACGTGCTCGCGCACCTGCAGGCGGCGTCGCAGGGCGAGCGCGGCGACGGCGGCGCGCTGGTCTACGTCGTCGAGACCTCCGAGGGGTCGCTGCTCGTGCAGGACACCGTCGGGGCGTGGACGGGCGTGCTGGCGGCGGAGTCGCCCGACGTCGCGATCCTCGCCGCCGCGGGGCGGGGCAACCGCGACGGCGAGCCGGTGCAGGGCTCGCTCGCCGAGTTCGTCGCCGAGGAGGCGTCGTGGCTCGCGCCGCGGCGGCTCGTGCTCTCCCACCACGACGACTGGCTGCCCGGGTTCGCCGGCGCCGTCGACGTCGGCCCGATCCGCGAGGCCGTGGCCCGCCGGGCCCCGGACACCGAGCTCTGCGAGCTCGGCTACGCCTCCGGGTTCACGCCGTTCGGCTGAGCCGCGGTCGGCGCCTCGACGGGTGAGCGGCGCCGTCTGGCGTCGGACGCCAGGATCGTGCCGTTGCTGCCGCGGGGGTGGGGGCGGGCGCGGCCCCCCCCGGACGCCGGCCGCTCAGACCCCGGCCGGCACCTTCTGCGGGGCCGCCGCCGGCCGCTCCCCGAACAGCGCGACGAACAGCTGCTCGCACCAGGCCAGCAGCTCGAGGTCGCGCAGCGGGGCCGCGCCCATGCGCACCGGGCCCTTCTGCCCGCCCGCGCCGGACTGCCCCTCGGTCGGCTTGGGCAGGCTCAGCGTCTGCGAGGCCAGCTTGAGCTGCGCGCGCGGGTGGAGCCGCTTGAGCCGCATCTGCGCGGACTCGGGCAGGTCGACCGGCGCGAAGCGGATGAGGTTGCCCTGGCCCGCGACCTCGGTGATCCCGTAGCGGCGGCACGCGTGCCGGAACGCGGCGACCGCGAGCAGGTTCGTCACCGGCGTCGGCGGCTCCCCGTAGCGGTCGACGAGCTCGTCGTGGACCGACGCCAGCCCGGCCGCGTCCGTGGCCTCGGCGATCTTGCGGTAGACGTCGAGGCGCAGCCGCTCGGTGTCGACGTAGTCGTGCGGCACGTGGGCGTCGATCGGCAGGTCGACGCGCACCTCCGCCAGCGGCTCGTCGGTGTCGGACCCCGCGTCGGTGTGCGCCTTGAACGCCTCGACCGCCTCGCCGACGAGGCGCATGTACAGGTCGAACCCGACGCCCGCGATGTGGCCGGACTGCTCGGCGCCGAGGATGTTGCCCGCGCCGCGGATCTCGAGGTCCTTCATCGCGACCGCCGTGCCCGCGCCCAGCTCGGAGTGCTGCGCGATGGTCGCCAGCCGCTCGTGCGACGTCTCGGTCAGCGGCTTGTCGTTGGGGTAGAAGAAGTACGCGTAGCCGCGCTCGCGCCCACGCCCGACCCGGCCCCGCAGCTGGTGGAGCTGGGAGAGCCCGAGGGTGTCCGAGCGCTCGACGACGAGCGTGTTCGCGTTCGAGATGTCCAGGCCGTTCTCGACGATCGTCGTGCACACCAGGACGTCGTGCTCGCGCTCCCAGAACTCGTTGACCGTGCGCTCGAGCCGCTCCTCGGGCATCTGCCCGTGCGCGGTCGCGATGCGGGCCTCGGGCACGAGCCGGCGCAGCTTCGCGGCCGCGTCGTCGATCGAGGACACCCGGTTGTGGATGTAGAAGACCTGGCCGTCGCGCAGCAGCTCGCGGCGGATCGCGGCGGCGACCTGCTTGTCGTCGTAGGCGCCGACGTAGGTCAGCGTCGGGTGCCGCTCCTCGGGCGGGGTGAGGATCGTCGACAGCTCGCGGATGCCGGCGAGGCTCATCTCCAGCGTGCGCGGGATCGGCGTCGCCGACATCGAGAGCATGTCCACGTGGGCCCGCAGCCCGGTGATGTGCTCCTTGTGCTCGACGCCGAAGCGCTGCTCCTCGTCGATGACGACGAGCCCGAGGTCCTTCCACGTCACCCCGGTCTGCAGCAGCCGGTGGGTCCCCACGACGACGTCGACGGACCCGTCGGCCAGCCCGCGGATCGTCGCGTCGGCCTCCTTGCCCGAGGTGAAGCGCGAGAGCCCCTTCACCGTCACCGGGAAGTTCCGCATGCGCTCGGTGAACGTCTGCAGGTGCTGCTGGGCCAGCAGCGTCGTCGGGACCAGGACCGCGACCTGCTTGCCGTCCTGCACCGCCTTGAACGCCGCCCGCACCGCGATCTCGGTCTTGCCGTAGCCGACGTCGCCGGAGACGACGCGGTCCATCGGGACCGCCTTCTCCATGTCGGCCTTGACCTCGTCGATCGCCGACGCCTGGTCCGGCGTCTCGGTGTAGGGGAACGCGTCCTCCATCTCGCGCTGCCACGGGGTGTCCGGGGCGAACGCGTGCCCGGGCGCGGCCTGGCGGGCGGCGTAGAGCTGCACCAGGCTCGCGGCGATGTCGCGGACGGCCTTGCGCGCCTTCGACTTGGTCTTCGACCAGTCCGAGCCGCCGAGCTTGTTCAGCGTCGGCAGCTCGCCGCCGACGTAGCGGCTGACCTGGTCGAGCTGGTCGGTCGGCACGAAGAGCCGGTCGGAGGCCTGCCCGCGCTTGGAGGAGGAGTACTCCAGCACCAGGTACTCGCGGGTGGTCGAGGCCTTGCCGGTCCCGGTGGTCCGCTGGGTCATCTCCACGAACTTGCCGATGCCGTGCTGGGCGTGGACCACGTAGTCGCCGGCCTGCAGCGTCAGCGGGTCGACGGCGTTGCGGCGCTTGACCGCGGCCCGCTTCGTCGGGGTGGACCCGCCGCCGGCGCGGGAGCCGGTGAGGTCGGCCTCGGTGAGCAGGACGAGGCGGCTCTCGGGCGCGACGAAGCCGTCGGCGAGCTGCCCGCGGACGACGGCGACCGCGCCCGCCCGCGGCGTCGCGTCGTCCTCGCCGAGCAGCACCGGGACGTCCTCGCCGACGAACTCCCGCAGCTGCTCCACGGCGCGCTGGGCGGTGCCGGCGGCGGGGACGACGACGAGGGCCGCGCCGCCCGACGCCGCGTGGGCGCGCAGGTCGACGGCGGCCTTCTCCCAGTCGCCGCGGTAGGACTCGACGCCGGTGAGGCCGGGGCGCAGGACGCGGACGCCGTCGCTGGTGACCGAGTCGTCCTCGAGGTCGGGGTCGGTCGCGAGGCTGGAGAGCGTCCACCACGGGTGGCCCGACCGCGCCGACGCGGCCCGCACGACGTCGACGTCGCGGTAGGCCGAGGCGCCGAGGTCGATGGGGGCGCGGCCCTCGGTGGAGTCGGCCGCCACGAGCCAGCTCGCCTCGAGGAACTCCTGCCCGGTGCGCACGAGGTCGGCCGCGCGGCGCTCGACGCGCTCCGGGTGGCAGACGACGACGTGCCCGCCGTCGGGCAGCAGCTGCGGCAGCGTCACCAGCTCACCGGGCAGCAGCGCCGGGATCAGCGACTCCATGCCCTCGGTGGGGATGCCGGCCGCGACCTTGCCGAGCAGCTCGGAGAGCGCCTTGTCGCCGCCGAAGGAGCCGGTGCCCGCGTGGGTGCGGGAGAGCTCGGCCGCGCGCTCGCGGACGTCGGCGGTCAGCAGCAGCTCGCGGCACGGCGGCGCGACGACCTCGCTCGGGCGGGCGTTCGCCGAGTCCGGCAGCGAGCGCTGGTCGGCCACGGAGAAGCAGCGCAGCTCGGAGACCTCGTCGCCCCAGAACTCGATGCGCACCGGCGACTCGGCCGTCGGCGGGAAGAGGTCGACGATCCCGCCGCGCACCGCGAACTCGCCGCGCTTCTCGACCATCTCCACGCGGGCGTAGGCGAGGTCGACGAGGCGCTCGGTGAGGTGCGCCAGCTCGATCTCGGTGCCCTCGCGCAGGACGACCGGCTCGAGGTCGCCGAGGCCGGGCACCAGCGGCTGGATGAGGCTGCGCGTGGCGGCGGTGACGACGAGCAGGCGCCCGCGCGGGTCGGTCTCGGGGTGGGCCAGGCGGCGCAGGATCGCGACCCGGCGGCCCACGGTGTCGGCGCGCGGCGAGAGCCGCTCGTGCGGCAGGGTCTCCCAGCTGGGCAGGTAGGCCACCGCGTCCTCGCCGAGGAGGTCGCCGGTCGCGGTCGCCAGCTCCTCGGCCTCCCGCTCGGTGGCGCAGACGAGCAGGGCCGTGCGGCCGGCACCGCCGCCGGTCGCCCTCGGGGTCCGCCGCGAGGGCGGCGGCGAGCAGCGGGCGCAGCGCCGTCGGGCCCTCGACGGCGGCGTCCCGACCGGCGGCGTCGACGAGCGCGCGCAGACCCGGGTCGGCGAGCAGCGTCGAGGCGAGGCCGGACAGCGGAGCGAGCCCGGTGGTGGTCAGGAGCGTGCCGGGAGAAGACACCAGAGCCCTTCGCAGAAGCGTGGAGCGAGCGATTTCCAGTCTACGAGAACACCCCGACGGCCTCGGGCCTTCCCCGGGGCCGGTGGGCGACGATGGGACCCGTGACGCGCGCCGACCCCTCCCCCGATCCCGGGCGTCCGGGGTGGTCGGCCGGTCGTCGGCGGCGGAGCGACGCCCATGATCAACGGCCGGGAACTGACACCGGACGTCAGCAACGAGACTTTCCTGACACCGACCCGGGGCCGAAGAAGATCACCGTCACCCGGGTCGCCGCGTGGCGGACCCGCACCCTCACCCGCGCCGGCGTCCGCGCCTTCCACCGCGCCGCCTCGGCCGACGGCGCGGACCGCTCCGGGCTGACCGCGCTCACCTACGCCTGGATGGCGAACTACGCCTCGGACGCGACCCTGGCCGTCGCGCTGGCCAACACGCTGTTCTTCTCGGCCGCCAGCGCGGAGTCCAAGGACAAGGTCGCGCTCTACCTGCTCATCACCGTCGCGCCGTTCGCGGTGATCGCGCCGGTCGTCGGCCCGCTGCTCGACCGCATCCAGCGCGGCCGCCGCCTCGCCCTCGCGCTCTCGACGGCGGGCCAGGGGGCGCTCGCCGTCGTGCTCGCCCTGTTCATGGACACCTGGGCGCTCTACCCCGCCGCGCTCGGCATCCTCGTGCTCTCCAAGTCCTTCGGGGTGCTCAAGGCCGCCGTGACCCCGCGGGTCCTCCCGCCCGGCATCACGCTGGTGACGACGAACTCGCGCCTCACGGTCTTCGGGATGGTCGCGTCCGGGGTCTTCGGCGGGATCGCGGCCGGGGTCTCCTACCTGTTCGGCTCGCCCGGCGCGGCCTGGTTGACCGCGGCGGTCTGCGGGGTCGGGGTGTGGCTGTGCCTGCGCATCCCGTCGTGGGTGGAGGTCACCGAGGGCGAGACGGAGACCGTGCTGATCCCGCGGCCGGGCGCGGACGGGAAGGCGCCCCGGGTCGGGATGAGCGCCCACGTCGTCACCGCGCTCTGGGCCAACGGCTCGATCCGCGCCCTCACCGGCTTCCTCACGCTGTTCGCGGCGTTCGTCGTCAAGCACCAGACCGAGGGCACGCCGGGGCGCCAGCTGCTGCTGCTCGGCGTCGTCGGGGCCGCGGCCGGGCGCGGGCGGCTTCCTCGGCAACGCCCTCGGCGCGCGACGCCGCTTCGACCGCCCCGCCACCGTCCTGCTCGCCGGCCTGACCGCGAGCCTCGCGGCCTCGGTGGTCGCGGCCGTCGTCGTCGGGCTCGTGACGGCGGCCGTCGTCGGCCTCGTCGGCGCGACGGCGTCCGCCCTGCTCAAGGTGTGCCTCGACGCCGTCGTGCAGCGGGACATGCCCGAGGCGGCGCGGGCCTCGGCGTTCGGCCGCTCGGAGACGATCCTGCAGCTGTCGTGGGTGTTCGGCGGGGCGCTCGGGGTGCTGCTCCCGCCGACGTGGTGGATCGGGTTCACGGTGATCAGCGGGGTGCTCGCGATCGGTACCGTGCAGACCGTGCTCACCACGCGCGGCCGCTCCCTCGTCCCCCACCGGCGGCCGGCGTCGTGACCGCGTCGGACCAGGCGTCCCGGCCGGCGCCCCGCGGCGGCCGTCGCGGGCTCGGCGCCCGGCTGCGGGGCGTGCCGCGGTGGGTGTGGCTCGCGGTCGTCGCGATCGTCGTCGTGGTGGCCGCGGTCGTCGTCGTCCTCGTCGTGACCTCGGGGCCCGACTCCCCCGGCGCCGTCACCTTCGCCGCCGCCGGGCAGTCGCGGACCGCCCAGCCGACCGTCTACTGCGACCTCCGCGTCACCGACTGCGAGAACGACCCGACCGCCCTCGTCGCCCTCCCGCTGCCCCCGGGCACCACCCTCGACGTCACCGTCCCCGACGCCGTGCGGGCGACGCCCTGGCAGGTCGCGTTCGCCTACGTCGACGAGACCGGCGCGCAGCAGAGCGGCCGGAGCCAGATCTTCGCGGCGGGCGCCGAGGGCCGGTTCCGCCTCGCCCTGCCGGACCCGCGCTGGCGTCTGCAGCGCGTCGAGGTCCAGCAGTTCGGGGCGAGCGAGACGGTCACGCCCCAGGGGAGCCTGTTCTCGACGCGCTCCACCTGGGTGCTGGTCAGCGGCTGACCGGCCGGGCCGCGCCGGGCCCGCCCAGCCCGCCGGCCCGCTCAGCCCTCCAGCTCGCGGGCGACCGCGCGGACGACCTCGGCGAGGCGCTTGGTGTTGCGGCGGTCGGGGTAGCGGCCCCGGCGCAGGTCGGGCTGCACCTTCACCTCGAGCAGCTTGATCATGTCGTCGATGAGGCCGTGCAGCTCGTCGGGCGAGCGGCGCTTGGCCTCGGCGACCGACGGCAGCGGATCCACGAGCCGGACCTGCAGGGCCTGGGGGCCGCGGCGCCCCTCGGCGATGCCGAACTCGACGCGCTGGCCGGACTTCAGGGCCTCCACCTCGCTCGGCAGCGACCCCTTCGGCACGTAGACGTCGGCCCCCTCCTCCTGGGAGAGGAAGCCGAAGCCCTTCTCGGCGTCGTACCACTTGACCTTGCCGGTCGGCACCGTGCTCACCCGTTCTCTCGTCGACGAGAACGCGCCCCGGCGAGGTGCCGGAGCGCGTGCCCCCAGCGTATCCCGCGACCGCCACCGGGATGCGGAGATGATCGGGCCCCGGTGCGCGCCTCAGGCGGTGCGGTCCGCCGTCAGCCCCAGCAGCTGGACGGCCTCCTCGCGCATCTCGACCTTGCGGACCTTGCCCGTCACCGTCATCGGGAACTCCTCGACGACGCGGACGTAGCGCGGGATCTTGTAGTGGGCGAGCTTGCCGGTGGCGAACTCCCGCACCGCCTCGGCGGTGAGCTCGGTGACGCCCTCGCGCAGCCGCACCCACGCCATGAGCTCCTCGCCGTAGCGCTCGTCGGGCACCCCGATGACCTGCGCGTCGAGGATGTCGGGGTGGGTGTAGAGGAACTCCTCGATCTCGCGCGGGTACACGTTCTCGCCGCCGCGGATGACCATGTCCTTGATGCGGCCGGTGATGTTGACGTAGCCCTCGTCGTCCATCACCCCGAGGTCGCCGGTGTGCATCCAGCGGGCCCGGTCGATCACCTCGGCGGTCTTCTCGGGCTGGTCCCAGTAGCCCAGCATCACCGAGTAGCCGCGGGTGCACAGCTCGCCCGGGGTGCCGCGCGGGACCGTCAGCCCGGTGTCCGGGTCGACGATCTTGGACTCGAGGTGGGGCAGGGTGCGCCCGACGGTGGAGACCCGCCGGTCCAGCGAGTCGTCGGCCCGGGTCTGGGTGGACACCGGCGAGGTCTCGGTCATGCCGTAGCAGATCGTCACCTCGGTCATGCCGAACCGGTCGACGACCTGCTTCATCACCTCCACCGGGCACGGCGAGCCGGCCATGATGCCGGTGCGCAGCGCGGCGAGGTCGTAGTCGTCGGCGTTCGGCAGGGCGAGCTCGGCGATGAACATCGTCGGGACGCCGTAGAGGCTGGTGCAGCGCTCCTCGGCGACCGTCTCGAGGGTGAGCGTCGGGTCGAACCCGGGCGCCGGGATGACCATGGTCGCGCCGGAGCTGGTGCACGCGAGGTTGCCCATGACCATGCCGAAGCAGTGGTAGAAGGGCACCGGGATGCACACCCGGTCGACCTCGGTGTAGCCGCACAGCCGGCCGACGAAGTACCCGTTGTTCAGGATGTTGTGGTGCGAGAGCGTCGCGCCCTTGGGGAAGCCCGTCGTCCCGCTCGTGTACTGGATGTTGATCGCGTCGTCGGCGGAGAGCTGGTCCTGGCGCTCGCGGACCCGGCCCACGTCGCCGTCGTGGACGAACAGCGCCGCCCACTGCTCGGTGTCGGTGATGACCACCCGCTCGAGCTGCGGGCAGTTCGGCCGCACCGTCTCGATCATCTCGGCGTACTGCGAGGTCTTGAACGACCGCGCCGCGACCAGCAGCCCGATGCCGGCCTGGTTGAGCACGAACTCCAGCTCGTGGGTGCGGTAGGCCGGGTTGATGTTGACCAGGATCGCGCCGACCTTCGCGGTGGCGTACTGCAGCAGCGTCCACTGCGCGCAGTTCGGCGCCCAGATCCCGACCCGGTCGCCCTTCTCGATGCCCAGGTCCAGCAGCCCGACGGCGAGCGCGTCGACCTCGGTGACGAACTCGGCCCACGTGTAGCGCAGCCCCTGCGCCCGGTCGACCAGCGCCTCGCCGTCCGGGAACCGGGCGGCGGTGCGGTCGAGGTTGTCCCCGATGGTGTCCCCGAGCAGGGGCTCGTCGGAGATCCCCGAGGCGTACGAGGGCAGTGACGGGACGGCGGGGGCGCTCACCGGTGCGGCCTCCAGGGCTCGGGGATCGTGGTCGGACTCACTATGCCTCCGCCCGCGCGTCCGGCGCACCCTCCCGTCCGCGGGGGCGTGGCCACCGGCGGCCCGCCCACCGGCTGGCACGATCGTCGTCGTGACGGTCCAGAACCCCACGGCCGCGTCGTCCGTGGGCGCGAGCGCGGACGGCGCGACCCTCGCCCCCGGCGACGTCGAGGAGACCGTCGCGGCCCTCGTCGACGCCCTGACCGCCATCGACGACGACGGCTGGTACTCGACGATCGAGGTCGTGCGCCCGTGGTCGGCGGTGAACCCCCGCCTGACCGGCGAGTTCTCCCGCACCCACGCCATCCGGCGCTACCTGGGCCGCGAGCTCGCGGCGCTGCTGCGGGCGGGGGCGCGGATCACGGTGCGCCCGGAGCGCCCGGCACTCGCCTTCGACGACCCGTCGTTCTTCGCGGCGCTCGACGAGGACCGCGTCGACACCCGCTCGAAGAAGCTCTTCCTCTTCGGCCCCGAGCGCATGGGCCTCTCGGTCGACCGCCTCGGGCACTACACCGGCACGCCCGCCGAGGCCTTCCAGCGCCACGTGCTCTTCACGAACTACGCGATGCACGTCGAGGCGTTCCTGGAGCGCTTCCCGACGGCCGTGGCGCCGGAGCGCGGCGGGGTGCAGATGCCCGCGTACCACCACGTCACCCCCGACGGCGACGGCGTCTCGCTGGTCAACATCGGCGTCGGGCCCGCGAACGCGAAGACCGCCACCGACCACGTCGCGGTGCTGCGCCCCGACACCATGATCATGATCGGGCACTGCGGCGGCCTGCGGAACCACCAGCAGAAGGGCGACTTCGTCCTGGCCACGGGCTACCAGCGCTTCGACCACGTGCTCGACGAGGTGCTGCCGCTCAACGTCCCGGTGATCCCGAACCAGCGCCTCAACGCGTTCCTCCTCGAGGCGCTGCAGGGCGCGGGCGCGGAGTACCGGATCGGCACCGTGCACACCACGGACAACCGCAACTGGGAGCTCAACCAGCGCACGACGCTGGCCGCGATGCAGGCCTCGCGCAGCGTCGCGGTGGACATGGAGTCCGCGACGATCGCCGCGAACGGGTTCCGCTACCGCGTCCCCAACGCGACGCTGCTCTGCGTCTCGGACAAGCCGCTGCACGGCTCGCCCAAGCTCTCGGCCGGGGCGCAGCAGTTCTACGAGACCTCGAAGCGCCACCACCTCGGGATCGCGCTGTCCGCCCTCGACCGGGTCCGCCGCGAGCACCCCGGCGGGCTGCCGAGCCAGGAGATCCGGTCGGTCGACGAGCCGCTGTTCGGCGGCCCGTCGGACACCTGACGTCCCGGGTGGTCCTCCGCCCGGCCGACGGTGCTGCCGGAGGCGGCGACCGGGTTCGTGTGGTTGTGGAGCCGGCAGGTCTGACGAGGGTGTCGTTGATCCGGACGACAGCCTCCGGTGATCCTTCTGCTACTCGAACATGCGTTCGAATAACGTCTGTTTCGCTGCTCAGCGCGGTCTACCATGGCAGGTATGAGTTCCCGAACGCCGCGGACGAGGCGGTGATCAGCCGGACGCGGGACGCCATGACGGCCCTCCGGGCCGCCGAGCACGCGCTGCTCGCGGCGGTCGGGGAGCTCGCCGAGTCCGGCGCGTGGGAGGCGAGGGGGGAGGGGGGGGAGGGGGGAGAGGGAGGAGGGAGTCGCGGAGCTGATGGCCGGTTGGACCCCGACGGGTCCGCCCCGGAGGAGGAGCCGGAGCCCACCGACGAGCTCCTGGTCGGCCGCCGCCGCGACGGCACGCTCGCCCTCACCGGCCGCTCCACGGGGTCGCCGACGCCGAGCTGCTCCTCGAGACCTTCGACGCGCTCTCCCGTCCCGCCGGCCCCGACGACTCCCCGCACGCTGGCCCAGCGCCGCAGCGAGGCGTTGCTCGATCTGTGCGCCCAGGCCCGCGGGGCGCACGGGATCGCGGACGACACCGACCCGGCCGGCTCCTCCGACCCGACCCACACGCTCCACGATCTCGTCACCGACGTCGACTGGCGTGATCCGCCGGGACGAGGACTCCGACGGCGACCGCCGGCACGGGCGGCTGCGGACCGTCCCCGACGACGAGGCGGACGAGCCGTTCGATCCCCGCGAACCGGATGCGGCCGCTGAGGAGCCCGAGGCCGGGCGGCACGACGACGCCGCTGACGGTCCGCCGACCGTGGCGCATCGTCCCGGCCGGGTCGCCGCTGCCGATCCCCGTGCGAACGCAGGTCGCCGTCACGATCCCTCTCGAGTGGCTGCGCGAGCGCACGGGCACGCCGTGATGGACTCGGGCCGCCTGCTGGATGCCGCGACCCACGTCGACTCGCCTGCGATGCGGACTCGTCCCCGTGGTCCTCGGGAGCCGCTCGGAGCCGATCGACGCGGGTACGTCGTGACCGAGGCGCTGCGACGCCTGCTGGTAGCGTGACCGGGCTGCGCCCATCCCGGGCGCCAGGGCCGCGCACGCCCGCCCACCACGTCACTGGGTGGACGGCGGCCCGACGGATGCCGGGCAACTGGTCCTGCTGAATCGCTATCTCCACCGGCGAGGTCCACCACGGTGGGGGAGATCGAGCCGCGGGACGGCCGCGGATCTCCCCCCGCGCCGGATCGACTCGGCGACGACCGATCCCCGCTCGAGAGCTCGCCGCGCCGGGGCGGCAGGCCGCGTGGGCGCCGCCGGCACCGCGAACCCCGCGACGGGAGGCTCGAGGCTCCTAGCCTCCGCCATGGGCGAGGTCACCCTCCCGAGAGCCACCGCCCGCGGGCCGCCGACGCGACCCGCGGCCCCGCGGTCCGGCGGAACCGCTCTGGCGGGAGGTGGTGGGCCGGCGGCTCCGCGACCTGCGCCGGCCCGGGGTGAGCGGCTCACCGACACGGCCGCGCGGGCCGGCATCTCCCCGCAGTACCTCTCCGAGCTGGAGCGGGGCCGCAAGGATCCGTCGAGCGAGATCCTCGCGGCGGCCGCCGGCGCGCTCGGGGTGCCGCTGCGCGAGATCGTGCGGCTCGCCCACGCCGACCTCGCCCGCGGTGCCGGGGGCCGCGGACCGGTGCTGCTCGCCGCCTGACCCACCGCGGCGGCCGCTCCTCCCGGGCCCGCCGCTCCTACCGCGCCTCGATCACCCGGTCGACGATCCCGTAGTCCCGGGCGGCCGGGGCCGTGAGGACGAGGTCGCGGTCGGTGTCGTGGCGCAGCGTGTCGGTGTCCCGGCCGGTGTGCGCCGCGAGGATCGCCTCGGTCTCGGCACGGACGCGCACCACCTCGTCGGCCGCGAGGATGAGGTCGGGGATCGTCCCGCGTCCCTGCGCCGCCGGCTGGTGCAGCACCACGCGGGTGTGGGGCAGGGCCGAGCGGCGTCCGGCCGCGCCCGCGGCGAGCAGCACCGCGCCCGCCGCCACCGCCTGCCCGACGCACGTCGTCGCGACCGGGGCGCGGACGTACTGCATGGTGTCGTAGACCGCGAGCATCGCCGCGATGTCGCCGCCCTCGCAGTTGACGTACATCGAGAATCTCCTGCTCCGGGGCGTCCGCCTCGAGGTGGAGGAGCTGGGCGATGAGCGCGTTCGCCACCCCCGCGTCGATGGCGGTGCCGAGGTAGACGATGCGCTCGGAGAGCAGGTGGGAGTAGACGTCGACGACGCGCTCGCCGCGCGAGTCCCGCGTGACGACGTGGGGGATCGTGTAGCTGCTCATCAGGCCGCCGCCATGCCCACGCGGAGCCGGCGCACCGGCATCACCTGGTCGAACGTGTCGACGATGCCGTCGACGAACCCGTACTCGCGGGCCTGCTCGGCGGTGAACCACCGGTCGTGCAGCGAGTCCTCGAAGACCCGGTCCGGCGCCTGGCCGGTGTCCTGGGCGACGAGGCCGAGCACGGTGTCGCGGGTGTGCCGCAGGTCGTTCGCCTGCACCTCGACCTCCACGGCCGAGCCCCCGATGCCCGACGACCCCTGGTGCATCAGGATCTTGGCGTGCGGGAGGGCGTAGCGCTTCCCCGGGGTGCCGGACGAGAGCAGGAACTGGCCGGCGCTGCACGCGAGGCCGAGCGCGAGCGTCGAGACGTCGCACGGCACGAGACGCATCACGTCCCGGATCGCCAGCATCGCCGGCACCGACCCGCCCGGCGAATGGATCCACAGCGCCACGTCGGCCGTGTCGTTCTCCGCGGCGAGGGTGAGCAGGTGGGCGGCGAGGGCGGTGCCGTTGTCGTCGTCGAGGGCGCCGTCGAGCACGAGCACCCGGTGGCGGAGCAGGTTCGCGCGCAGTTCCGGCGAGAACGTCCCGGAGGTCGATTCGGTCATGGGGCCACCGTCGTGGGCGGCGGACGTCGCCGGCCACGATCTCCGCTGCGCGCAGCGTGGATCCGCCCAGAGCAGCGTCAGCGGCCCGCCGGGTGGACCGTCACCTCGGCCGCCTTCACGGCGAACCACACCTGGTCGCCGGGCTCGACGTCGAGCTCGGCGATCGCGGCCGGGGTGACGTCGGCGGCGAGCCCGTCCACCCACGCGGGGCCCCCGGGCACCGGTGCCGCCCGCATCCGGACCAGCTCGCCGTGCGGCTCCATCGCGGCGAGCCGGACCGGCAGGGCGGTGCGGGGCGAGCCGCCCGGCTCGTCGCGGAACACCGCCACCGAGGCCGGGGCGAACAGCGCGACCGCGGGCTCGCCGTCGTCGAGGGGCTCGGGGTGCGACCCGGCGACGACGGTCCCCTCGCCGGTCACGAGCCCGTCGGCGCAGGACCGGCCGGGGACGAGGTCGAGGCCGGCGACCCGCGCCGCGAACGCCGACCGCGGCCGCGTGAGCACCTCGGTGGTGGTGCCGGACTCGACGACGCGGCCGGCGTCGAGCACCACGATGCGGTCGGCGAGGACGACGGCGTCGAGGACGTCGTGGGTGACGATCAGCGTGGTGACCCCGGTCGCGCGGACGACGCGGCGCAGCAGGGAGCGGACCGCCGGGGTGGCGTCGACGTCGAGCGCGGCGAACGGCTCGTCGAGCATCAGCAGCTCGGGCTCGCAGGCGAGGGCCCGGGCGATCGCCACGCGCTGGGCCTGGCCGCCGGAGAGCTGGGCGGGTCGCCGCCCCGCGAGGGCGCCGGCCTCGACCTCGTCGAGCCAGCGCTCGGCGGTCCGGCGCGCGCCGCGCCGTCCCGCCCCCGTCGAGCGCGGGCCGAAGGCCACGTTGTCGAGCGCGGTCAGGTGGGGGAACAGGAGCGCCTGCTGGCTGAGCAGCCCGATGCGGCGACGGTGGACCGGCACCGTCCCGGTCGGCGAGCTGAGGGTCCGTCCACCCAGCACGATCTCGCCGCGCGACGGCCGGTACAGCCCCGCGAGCGCCCCCAGCAGCGTCGACTTGCCCGCCCCGTTCGAGCCGAGGACCGCGACGACCTCGCCGGCCTCCACGCTCAGCGTGACGTCGAGCTCGAACGAGCCGCGGACGACGCCGACGTCGGCCGCGAGCCGGCCCGTCCCCACCACCCCGTCGCTCCGCTCGCCGTTCACCGCACGTCCCGGGTGCGGCTGACGACGATCACCAGGATCGCGATGACGACGAGGACGAGCGACATCGCCACGGCACCGTCGATGTCGTCCTGGGACTGCAGGTAGATGAGCAGGGGCAGGGTGCGCGTGGTGCCCTGGAGCGACCCGGCGAAGGTGATCGTCGCGCCGAACTCCCCGAGGGCGCGGGCGAACGCCAGCACGCTGCCGGAGAGCAGCCCGGGCAGGACGACGGGGATCGTCACCCGCCACAGCGTCGTCACCGGGGACGCCCCGAGCGTCGCCGCGATGGCCTCGTAGCGCTCCCCCGCCGTCCGCAGCGAGCCCTCGAGGGACACGACGAGGAACGGCATGGCGACGAAGGTCTGGGCCAGCACCACCGCCGTCGTCGAGAACGGCACGGTGATGTCGAAGCGCTGGTAGAGGAACCCGCCGACCGGGCCGGTGCGGCCCAGCAGGAACAGCAGGGTGAGGCCGCCGACCACCGGCGGGAGCACCAGCGGCAGCAGCACCACCGAGCGGATGAACGGCAGCCCCGGCAGGTGCGAGCGGGCGAGGACGACCGCGAGCGGCCCGCCGAGGACCAGGCAGCAGACCATCGTCGCGAGCCCGGTCTTCAGCGAGAGCCACAATGCGGCCAGGGCCGCGTCCGAGGTGACCAGGGAGAAGAAGTTCGACAGGTCGACCCGGACGACGAGCCCGACGACGGGGACCGCGACCAGCAGCCACGCCAGCACTGCCGGCACCCACAGGAAGCGGGGGACGCCGCTCACGCGCCCCCCGCCACCGTGTCACCCGTCGTCGGGTCGACGTTCGACGTCACTTCGTGGCGAAGCCCGCCTGCGTCAGCGCGGCCTTGCCCTGCGGGCCGGTGACGAAGCTGACCCAGGACTGCGCGAGCTGCGGGTCCGCGCTGCCGGTGACCACGCCGATCGGGTAGCTCTGGGTGACGCCCTTGGCCGAGGCCTGCGGGAAGTCGACGCCGGCGACCTTGCCGGCCGCGCTCTTGACGTCGGTGACGTAGACCAGGCCGCCGTCGGCGTTGCCGGTCTCGACCCGGGTGAGCACGCCCTTGACGTCCTGCTCCTCGCTGACGGGCTTCAGCGTCACGTTCGCGGCCTTCTCGGCGGCGGTCGCCGCGGCGCCACAGGGCACGGCGGGGGCGCAGACGACGGAGGTGACGCCGGGCTTGTTCAGGTCCGCGAGCGAGGTGATCTTCTTCGGGTTGTTCGGGGCGACCGCGATCTGCAGCTTGTTCGTCGCGTAGATCAGGGGGTCGCCCTGGATCTTGCCGGCCGCCACGGCGGTCTGCATCGTCGTGGGGCTCGCGGTGGCGAGGACGTCCGCGGGCGCGCCCTGCACGACCTGCTGGGCGAGCTGGTCCGAGCCGCCGAAGTTGAACTTGACCGTCACGCCCGGGTTCGCGGCCTGGAACTGCTGCCCGAGCGACTGGTAGACCTCGGTGAGCGAGGCCGCCGCGGAGACCGTCAGCGTCTTGGCCGGGCGCCTGCGCCGCCGAGGACTGGCCGGAGGAGCCGGAGCCGGAGCCCGAGTCCGAGCCGCCGCAGGCGGCCAGGGTCAGCCCGAGCAGGGCGACCAGGGCCGCGACGAGGACGGCACCACGACGTGCCGTCCGAGGGGATGGCTGCGTGCTCACGCGGTGCCTCCGGGGGTCTCGACGATGATGTGACTGGCCTTGATGACGGCGACCGCGAGCGAGCCGACCTCGAGGGCGAGCTCGGTCACGGCCTCGGTGCTCATCAGCGAGACCACGCGGTGCGGGCCGCACTGCATCTCCACCTGCGACATGATCTTGTCGCTCTGGATGTCGGTGACGAGCCCGACGAACCGGTTCCGCGCGGACCGTCCGACCCCCGACGGGTCGGGCACGGCGTGCGCCTGGGACCGCGCGAACGCCGCGAGGTCGGCCCCGGCGATGACCTTGCGGCCGCTGCTGTCCGACTCCACGGGCAGCGAGCCGCCGTCCGTCCACCGCCGGACGGTGTCGTCGCTGACGCCGAGCAGGCGGGCTGCCTCGGCGATCCTGAACTGCGTCACGGCGCCGCAGTGTAGGGGCGCAGGTGCGGTCGCGCCGGGGGTGATCGGCGGGAATTTCCGTGATCGCCCCCCGGACCCTCTCCGCGGCCCGTACGGGGAGCCCTCGCGATCCGCGCGGTCCGGTGGGAGAGTCCGACGGGTGGACTTCGCACCCAGCGCCGTGGCGGACGATTACACCGAAGCGCATGCGCGCCTTCCTCGACGAGTCGATCCTCCCGGCCGAGGCCGAGTACGACGCCTGGCGCGAGGAACGCCGCGGCACCCCTGCCGAGCACGACCTCCCCCCCGTCGTCGAGACCCTGAAGGCCGAGGCCCGCGAGCGGGGGCTCTGGAACCTGTTCCTGCCGTCGGAGTCGGGGCTGTCGAACCTCGAGTACGCCGCGGTCGCCGAGGTGACCGGCTGGTCGCCGGTGATCGCCCCCGAGGCGATCAACTGCCAGGCGCCCGACACCGGCAACATGGAGACGCTGCACCTGTTCGGCACCGCCGAGCAGAAGCAGGACTGGCTGGTCCCGCTGCTCGCGGGCGAGATCCGCTCGGCGTTCGCGATGACCGAGCCGGCCGTCGCCTCCTCGGACGCCACGAACATCACCACCGAGATCCGCCGCGAGGGCGACGAGTACGTCGTCAACGGCAAGAAGTGGTGGTGCTCCGGCGCCGCCGACAGCCGCTGCGCGATCTTCATCGTCATGGGCAAGACCGACACGGAGGCCGCGAAGCACCGGCAGCAGTCGATGGTGCTGGTGCCCCGCGACACCCCCGGGGTGCACATCACCCGGGCGCTGCCGGTGTTCGGCTACCAGGACCAGCACGGGCACTGCGAGATCGAGTTCCACGACGTCCGCGTGCCGGTGTCGAACCTGCTCGGCGAGGAGGGCGGCGGGTTCGCCATCTCGCAGGCCCGCCTCGGCCCCGGCCGCATCCACCACTGCATGCGCCTGATCGGCATGGCCGAGCGCGCCCTGGACGCGATGGTCCGGCGCGCCAACGAGCGCGTGGCGTTCGGCAAGCCGCTGGCCGACCAGGGCGTGGTGCAGCAGCAGATCGCCGAGAGCCGCATCGAGATCGAGCAGGCCCGGCTGCTGGTCCTCAAGACCGCGTACCTGATCGACGAGGTCGGGTCCCGCGGAGCGGCGACCGAGATCGCGGCGATCAAGGTGGTCTGCCCGCGGATGGCCTGCGCGGTGATCGACCGCGCGATCCAGGTGCACGGCGGGGGCGGCGTCTCCGACGACTTCCCGCTGGCCTCCGCCTACGCCTGGGCCCGGGCACTGCGCCTCGCCGACGGGCCGGACGAGGTCCACCTGCGCTCCGTCGCCCGGCAGGAGATCAAGGCCCGCGCCTAACCGCGGACGAACAACCCCCAGGCCCAGGCGCGACCGACCGCCTCCGCGCGGTCGGTCGCGTCGAGCTTGCGGAAGAGCCGGGCGGCGTGCGTCTTCACGGTCTCGCCGGAGAGGTAGAGCCGACGGCCGATGTCGGCGTTCGTGAGCCCGCGGCCGACGCCGATGAGCACCTGGACCTCGCGCACCGACAGCCCCAGCGAGCGCTGCACCGCCACGTCGACGCGGGCCCCGCCGGCGCGCGCGTCGTCCCCGGGTCCGGACGCCGCCAGGGGCAGCAGGTCCGCGCCGCTCGACGACTCCCCCGCGACCTCGACGAGGGTGCGCACCAGCGCCCGCGGCGCCTCCCACCGCAGGAACCCGACCGCGCCGGCCGCCAGCGCCGCCGCGACCGACCCTGCGTCCTCCGTCGTCCCGGCGACGAGCACCGCGGTCGTCGGGGTGACGTCGCGCAGCCGGCGGACCAGGCCGACGGTGTCCGCGCTCGCCGACATCCCGAGGACGACGAGGTCCGTCGCACCCTCGCCCGCGCGGACCAGCAGGTCGTCGTCGTCCGCGGTCGCGACGACCTCGTCCACGTCCGCGTGGGTCCACAGCAGGAGCTCCAGCCGGTGGCGGGCCTGCTCCCGGACGTCGTGCACCACGCACGTGCGACCCATCGACCTCCCTCCGCCACCCCGACCTCGCGCTCCGCCCGCGGAGTCCTATCGCGTCACCCGACCGAGTGCACCTCGGGGGCCGGACCTGCACCGCATCGGAGCACAGCCGTGTAATTCACCCGCGCGGGTCTCACTCACACGCGTCACGTGCGTGTCGGTTGACCACGCACCGCAGTGATCCTTTGCTGCTCCGCGGACGGCCCACGGCACGGCGGGCCCCGGACCGGGAGCAGTGATGGCGGATCGGTACGGCCCTCCGCGGCGGGCGAGGCGGACGCGGACGAGGGCGACGGCGCTCGTCGTCGGGGCGGCACTCGTCCTGGGCCCCGCCTTCGTCGCCGGCGGCACGGCGTGGGCGGTCGCGGGCAGCGAGTCGTGGGCGGCCGAGCTCGCCGTCGGCGGTGGTGACGACGCGAACGTCGTCGCCCGGGACGGCGCGATCCGCCTGGCGAGCACGAGCCCGCGGGCCACGTCGACGGGACCGGCCCCGGCCGAGGGCGAGCTCCTGCTGCCGCCACGCCGGGTCGCGGCGGTGACCGACCGGGTCGCCGCCGACGCCACCACCGAGCGACCGGCCGGCTCCGACGTCGTCGTGGCGGTCCGCGGGCTGCGGGGCGACGGGTCGTGGAGCCAGTGGACGACCGCCACGGCCACCGCCCCGGCGCTGCTCCCCGAGGCCACGCTCGAGGTGCAGGTCCGCGTCACGCTCGTCGCCGGCGCCGGTGGGGCGTCGCCGTCGCTGCGCCGGCTGTGGCTGACCGCCGACCGGGCGCCGGCCGCCACCCCGCCGCCCGCGACCGACGCCCTCACCGCGCGGGTGTTCGCCACCCGCGTCGGCCTCGTCGGGAACCGCACCGCCAACGGGCACCGCATCGTCCCCGACGACCGCTTCGTCGCCCTGCCCTCACGCCGTGGGCTCGCGGCGGACCGCTCGGGTGACTACACGGTCCAGGTCTGCGCCGACGCGGGGCGGTGCACGTGGGCGCCGGTCTGGGACCTCGGGCCGTGGAACACCCGCGACGACTACTGGTCCACGCCGGCCACCCGGGAGACCTACGGCGACCTGCCCCGCGGCGTGCCCGAGGCCCAGGCGGCGTCGACCGACGGGTACGCGGGCGGACGCGACAGCTCCGGTCGCCGGGTCTCCAACCCGGCGGGCATCGACCTGGCCGACGGGACGTTCACCGACGACCTCCGGCTGCACGACAACTCCTGGGTCCAGGTCACCTACCTCTGGACCGGCTCCGGCCGGTCGGGCACCGCCCGCGGGGACGACCCGGTCACCGTCCGGGCCACGCCCGCCGCCGACGGCCGCGACGTGGGCGTGGTGGCGCCCCACGCGCGGGTCCCCGTGCAGTGCGCGACGGCGCCGACGCCGAGCGGCCGCACCGGGTCGAGCCCGGCCGGGTGGCTGCGCCTCGGCGCGGACCGCTACGTCCCCGCCGACGCCCTGGAGGTCAGCGATGTCCCCGCGTGCTGAGCGCCCCGTGAGTGGCTGCCCGCGCTGCGCGCTGCGCCGCGGCGGCGTGGCCGCGGCGCTGGCGGTGAGCCTGCTCGTCGGCGGTGGCGGCCTGGCGCTGGCCGGCACGCCGTCCTCGCCGGCGGCGGTGTCGGCGACCACGTCGTCCCCCGGGGAGTCCTGGGCGGCCGAGCTCGCGCTCGACGGCGGCGACGACTCCGGGGTGGTGCTCTCCGACGGCGGGGTCCGGCTGGTCCCGGCCCCCGGGCGGCCCGCCCAGGGCGTGCTCACCCTCGCGCCGCGCCGGCTCGCGACGCCGACCCCCGGGCTCGACGGCGTCCTCACCGCCGACCTCCCCGCCGGCACCGGGGTCGACGTGCAGGCCCGCGGGCTCGACCGCCGCGGGGTCTGGGGCGACTGGCTCCCGGTCCGCGCGGACGAGCCCGGCGCGGTTCGCGACGCCGACCGTCGACGTCCAGGTCCGCCTGCTCCTGCACGGTGCGCCCGGACGGGACCACGACCCCCGTCGTGCGGGAGGTGTGGCTGACCGCGCTCGCCCCGGCCCCCGCCGACCGCGACCGAGCCCACCACGACCACCACCAGACCGTCGCCCAGCACCACGACGACGAGCACCACGACGACGAGCCGACCACGACCCGGCCGCACCACCGAGGCCCGAGCCGCCCAGGCCAGGACCGCCCCGGCCACCGACGACCGCGCCGCCGACGCCGCCGACGCCGCCGCCGACGACCGCCGCCGACGCCGCCGCCGCCGACGACCGACGACGAAGCCCGCTCCCCCGACCACCACCACGACGACCCCGCCGGTCGCGGCGCCCCCGCCCGGTCGTGCGCCAGATCCGTCAGGTCGCGCGCGACCGACCGCCACGCCGCCGACACCGACCACCACCACCGCGACGCCCACCACCACGACCACGACCACCACGACACCCACGACCACGACGCCGACCACCACCACGCCCACCACGACCACGGACCACCACGACCACGCCCAGCACCCCCACCGGCAAGACCCTGTGGAACGGCGCCATCGCCACGACGGGGCTGTCCGGGTTCAAGGACACGCCGTACAACATCACCGGGAGCTCGAGCGTCAAGGTCGTCGACGGGCCGCCGAAGGCGATCCGCTTCTCCGTGCCGTCGGGGTCGCAGCGCGCCGAGATCGAGCCGGACGTGCCCGAGTTCACCGAGGGCCAGACGCGCTGGTTCCGGCTCAGCTACGTGCTGCCGACGTCGTTCCCGACCGACCCGCAGGGCTTCCAGCTCGCCACGCAGTGGAAGAACGACGGCACCGGCTCCCCGCCGCTGGAGCTGCGCGTCGAGAAGGGCCGCTTCGTGCTCGGCGGCGGCTTCGGGCGGCCCGGCGGGTCACGCCTGTTCGCGACCGACATCGCGCCGGTGGTCACCGGGAGGCCCGTCGAGATCGTCGTCGGGATCACGTTCTCCGCCGACCCTGCGAAGGGGCGGGTCGACGTGTGGCTCGACGGCGTCCAGAAGATCACCGACTTCCGGCCCCCCGGCGGCACGCTCTACCCGGGCCTGCGGAGCTACTGGAAGGTCGGGCTCTACCGCGACACCGCCAACGCGGGCACGGCGACCGCCGACCTGCTCGCCGCCGCGATGGGCACGAGCTACGACGCGGTGCGCTGAGGGCCGGGCACGACGACGAGGGCGCCCTCGACCAGCCCGTCGATGACCTCCACACCCTCGGGCCCGGTGAGCCCGACGAGGACGGGGCGGACGCGGACGCCGTCGGGGCCGCTCACCAGCACCGTCGACGTGGCCCCGGGCGGGCCCAGCGCCGCGGCGGGCACGACGAGTGACCCCGGTGTGCCGCGCGATGACCACGGCGACCTCGGCGGTCGCCCCGATGCGCGCCGTCGGCGGCAGCAGGGTCTCGACGACGAGGCCGTACCGTCCGTCGGGCCCGGGGGCGGGCGCGACGTCCTCGACCCGGCCCGGCACGTCGAGCCGTTCCGCCGGGGTGCCCTCGGGCCCCGCGCTGTCCACGGTGACCACCACGTCCTGACCGGGCACCACGCTCGCCACGTCCCGCGGCGCGAGGCCCGCCGCCACGACCAGCGAGCCCAGGTCGGCGAGGCGCACCGCGGGCGGTGAGGTGGCGGTGACCCGGTCGCCGGGGTGGACCGCGACGTCGGTGACCGTGCCGTCCTGGGGCGCGCGCAGCACCGTCGCGGCGAGCGTCCGGTCGGCGTCGGTCACCGCGGCGCGGTCCGTGGCGATCGCGGCGTCGAGCCGGGCGAGCCAGACCGGGTCGGGGACGGGCACGCGGGCGGCCGCGTCCCGGGCGCGCCGGTCGGCGTCCAGCGTCGCCGTGGCGGCGGTCGTGCGGGCCCGGGCGGTTCCGTCGTCGAGCGTCGCGAGGACGTCGCCCGCGCGCACCGGCGTGCCGACGCCGACCGCGACGGACTCGACGACGCCGTCGGCCGCGAAGGCGGGGCTCGACGACGACGCGCTCGCGACGCTGCCCGTGGCGTGCACCTCCGCGGTGACGGTCCCGCGCACGACGGGCACGGCGACGGCGGGCGCGACCGCGCCGTCGGCCCCGAGCACGAGCAGCCCGACGACGGCCGTGCCCAGGACCAGCGCGAGGGCCGGGAGGACCCGACGTCGCCGCCGGCGGGGCGGGCGGGGCGGGGCCGCCGTCGACCGCGTCGGTTCACGACGGCGGTGGCGGTCCCGGCGGAGGGCACGTCCGCACGGTAGTGACCGGCGTGCCCGGCCCCGGGCAGGCAGGAACCCGTCGGCGTGTCACCCGATCGGGCGACGAAGGGCCCGGAACCGTGCCGGCGGGCTCTCCCGCCGGGCCGTCCGCCCTGCCCGATCGCAGGGTCCGCGCGGCCCGCCCGCCGCAGGTGCGACCGCGCCGCCGGACACGTCCCGCATCTGCGGATCACCGCCGCGACCTGCGCGAACACGGCCCACCGGCACCGTCGCGACGCGGTTATCGTGGCGGTGATGACCATCCTCGACCTCGGCGTCCCGTCCGTGCCGGCGCCCGGCGCGGACCGTGTCGACACCTCGGACCGCCCCGGCGACGCCCGCCTGGTCGACCGCTTCGGCCGCGTCGCGACGGACCTGCGGGTCTCGCTGACCGACCGCTGCAACCTGCGCTGCACCTACTGCATGCCCGCCGAGGGCCTGGAGTGGATGCCGACCGAGGAGGCGCTCACCGACGACGAGGTGGTGCGGCTTGTCCGCATCGCCGTCGAGCGCCTCGGGGTCCGCGAGATCCGCTTCACCGGCGGCGAGCCGCTGCTGCGCCGCGGGCTCGAGGACATCGTCGCCGCGACCACCGCCCTGCCGCAGCGTCCCGAGACCTCGGTGACCACGAACGGGCTCGGCCTCACCCGGCGCGCCCGACGGACTCGCCGCCGCCGGGCTGGACCGCGTGAACGTCTCGCTGGACACGCTGCGCCCGGAGCGGTTCGCCGAGATCACCCGCCGCGACCGGCTGGGCGACGTCCTCGACGGCCTGGCGGCCGCCCGCGACGCGGGCCTCGGCCCCATCAAGATCAACACGGTGCTCATGCCCGGGCTCAACGCCGACGAGGCGCCCGACCTGCTGGCGTGGGCGCTCGCGGAGGGCTTCGAGCTGCGCATCATCGAGCAGATGCCGCTCGACGCCGGGCACTCCTGGCAGCGCGACCGCATGATCACCGCCGAGCAGGTCCTCGCGGCGCTGTCCGAGCGCTTCACGCTCACCCCCGACCCGGCCGAGCGCGGCGGCGCCCCCGCCGAGCGCTTCCTGGTGCCCGGGTACGTTCGCCCCGACGGCGGCCCGGCACGGGTCGGGATCATCGCCTCGGTGACCCGGCCCTTCTGCGGCACCTGCGACCGGACGCGGCTCACCGCGGACGGCCAGGTCCGCACCTGCCTGTTCGCCCGCAGCGAGAACGACCTGCGCGGCCTGCTGCGCGGCGGCGGCACCGACGACGAGGTCGCCGACGCCTGGCGGGTCGCGATGTGGGGCAAGAAGGCCGGGCACGGGATCGACGACCCCGGGTTCCTGCAGCCCGACCGGCCCATGAGCGCGATCGGAGGATGAACCGGTGACCAGCTCCCTCGAGACCCCCACCCGCCGCGTCACCGCGACGGGCCCCGACGTCACCGCCACCGTGCGCTACTTCGCCGGCGCGAAGGCCGCCGCGGGTGTCGCCGCCGAGTCCGTGACGCTGCCCGCGGGGACCACCGTCGCGGACCTCGTGGCCGCGCTCGCCGCCGACCACGGGGAGGCCCTCACCCGCGTGCTGGGCGCCTGTTCGCTCCTGCTCGACGGTCTCGCGGTGCACGAGCGCACCGTCGGACTCCCCGACGGGTCCACCGTCGACGTCCTGCCCCCGTTCGCCGGCGGCTGAGCCCCGCAACTGCGCAACGCCGAGGCGCCGCGCGGTGTTCTCCCGGACATGACCGTCACGCACGAGACCAGGATCGGGACCCTCCACCTCGACGCCTCCGAGGCCGGGCTGACGCTGGCTCGGCTTCGTCCCGCCGGAGGTGCCGACCCCCCGCACCGCCGCCGGGGACCGCGTCCTCGCCGCGGCGTGCGCGGAGCTGGACGCCTACCTCGCGGGGACCCTGCGGGAGTTCACGGTGCCCGTCGACCTCTCGGGCACCAGCGCCTCGCACCGCCGGATCCTCGACGCCCTCGGCCGGCGTCGGGTGGGGCGAGACCGTCACCTACGGCGCGCTGGCGACCGCGGTCGGGCTGCCGCTCGTCGGACTCCCGCCGGGTCGGCGGCGCGATGGCCCGCAACCCGGTGGCCATCGTCGTGCCGTGCCACCGGGTGGTCGGCTCCGACGGGTCGCTCACCGGCTACGCGGGCGGGCTCGAGCGCAAGCGCGCCCTCCTCGACCTCGAGACGGCCGACTCGATGCTCTTCTGAGCCCCGCTCCCATGTCAGGAACGGCACGTCTGGCGCAGACACTGGACGTCAGGATTTCCGGCGTCGCTCACCCGGCGATGGTCGATCACGTCGGCATGGTGTTGACGGCGTGGTCGAGCGCCGACCACAGGTACTGCGTCGCGTAGGCCCGGTACGGCCGCCAGACCTCGGCGCGGACCACGAGGTCGCGGTCCTTCTCGGGCAGGCCGAGCTCCCGGGCGGCGACCCGGATGCCGAGGTCGGCGGGCAGGAACGCGTCGGGGTCACCGAGGGCCCGCATCGCCACCGAGTCGACCGTCCAGGGCCCGATCCCGCGCAGGGCACCCAGGTCCCGGCGCGCGGTGGCGAGGTCGGCGTGCAGGTCGACGGACGCCGTCGGCCAGCGCCGCGACGAGCCCGTGCAGCGTCCGCTTGCGGCTCGCCGGCATGCCCAGCTCCTCGTCGGTGAGCGCCGTGAGCTGGTGCGCCGAGGGGAAGAGGTGGGTGAGCGACGACCCCGACGGCACCGGCAGCGGCGTCCCGTGCGCCAGCACCATCCGGGCGGCGTGGGTGCGCGCGGCCGCCGTCGAGACCTGCTGGCCGAGGACGGCGCGCACCGCGAACTCGTCGGGGTCGGGGCTGCCCGGGACCCGCCGGCCGGGGGCGGCCTCGACGAGCGGGCGCAGCACCTCGTCGGCGCCGAGCACGGCCTCGACGGCGGCCGGGTCGGCGTCCAGGTCGAGGATGCGCCGCGCGTGGCGGACGGCCTCGTCCTCGTCGGCCGGGTCGGTCAGGAGCAGGGTCGCGACGACCGTGTCCCCGACCGGCGGCGGCAGCACGACGATGCCCGCGCCGCCGGGCAGGCGCAGGGTGCGCCGGTAGGCCCCGTCGTGCCACTCCTCGATGCCCGGCACCGCGGTGGCGACGAGGTGCCCGTAGAGGTTGTCCGGGTTCAGCGGCGGGACGAACGACAGCTCCCGTGTCCGATGGATCCACGACGCGGGTCCCGGCATCGCCCTAGCGTTCCACGGCATGGGTTCCGCTTCTCCGCAGCCGGCCTTCGTCGGGATCGTCGTCGCCGACATGGCCGCCTCCGTCGCCTTCTACCGCGCACTCGGGCTCCCCGTGCCCGGGGGCGCCGAGACCGAGCCGCACGTGAACATCCCGTTCGGCCCCCTGGTCCTGGCCCTCGACACCGAGGACACCATCCGCTCGTTCGACCCGGACTTCACGCCGCCCACCGGCGACGGCCGGGTCGCGATCGCGTTCGACTGCGGGACACCCGCCGGGGTCGACGCGGCGTTCGGCGACCTCACCGGCGCCGGGTACCGCGGCCACCGCGCCCCGTTCGACGCGTTCTGGGGCCAGCGCTACGCGACGGTGCTCGACCCCGACGGCGTCGGGGTCGACCTGTTCGCCTGGCTCCCCCACTAGCTCAGGAGGCCGCACGGCCGATGGGCCCGCCGGCCCGGGACGCCGTGGTGTGGTCGTCGATCACAGCCGGGTCGGCGCCCGCCCCGTCAGTGCCCGGCACTCCCGGGCGAGGTGGGGCTGGTCGACGTAGCCCGCCCCGGCCGCGACGTCCGCCCACGCCTCGCCGCGCCGCCGCAGCGCGAGCGCCCGCTGCAGGCGCAGCACCCGCGCGAGGTGCTGCGGGCCGTAGCCGAAGCGGGTCCGGCAGCGACGCTGCAGCGTGCGGGCGGAGAGCCCGGTGCGCGCCGCGATCGCCGACACCGGCCGCCCCGCCGAGGCCGCCGCGAACGCGGCCGGCGCCCACGGGTCGTCGTCGTGCACCGTCGCGAGCCGCCGCGCCACCCAGTCCCGCAGCAGGACGTCCGACCCGACCTCGAGCCCGGCCGCACCGGCACGACCCACCACGTCCGCCAGCGGCACCACCCGCCCGGTCAGCTCATCGGCCGGGACGCCGAGCACCAGCGGCCCGAGGCCGTGGGAGAACCGCACGCCGACGTGGCGGCCCTGCGCGTCGTGCTCCCGCGCGGTGACGTCCGGACCCGCGACCACCGCCTCCCCGTCGGGGCGCACGATCACGTCGAGGCAGCCGTCCGGGAGGATCAGCGCGGGGCCGGCCGCGTCGCGGGTCCAGAGGTGCACGCTCGGGTCAGTCACGGCCCACCGCCAGATCCACGACGACGCCCGCGTGGTCCGAGGGCCAGACGCCGTCGACCGGGTGCGCACCGAACACCGCGGTGTGCTCGACGCGCACCGGCACCGTGCCCCGGCCGAGCCCGACGAGCACGTGGTCGATGCGCGCGGGCGGGGAACCGCTGGGCAGGACGTAGGGATTCGCGGGGGTCCAGGTCGGCTCGTGCGGGTCCGCGGCCCAGCGTCGGGTGTTCACCAGCAGCAGGCCGGGCTCGGCGGGCGCGGTGAGGTGGCCCTCGAGCAGGCGCATCTCGTCGGAGTCGGGCTGGGCGTTGAAGTCGCCCATCACGAGCGGGGGCAGGTCGGCCGGCGGGGCGGTGACCACGCGCCGGGCGATCACCCGGACCTGCTCGACCCGCCCGGCCGACCCGACCAGCGACGAGTCCAGGTGCACCGACCAGACCGGGCACGAGCCCGCCGGGGTGTCGACGACCGCCGCGTGGAGCACCCGCGTCCCCGGCAGCCGCCCGCCCGGCAGTCCCTCCGTGCCCGTGGCGCGGACCGGCCACCGGGCGAGGACCGCGTTCCCGATGCCGTACGCCGGGCCGTCGCGCCCGCTGGTCCACGGCGTGGGGTCGGGCGAGGCGCCGAAGGCGGCGTGCATCCCGAGGTCGGCCGCGAGCATCGACGCGAGGTCGTCCGTGGCCGAGGACCACACCTCCTGCAGGGCGATCACGTCGGCGTCGAGGTCGCGCAGCGCGGCGAGGATCGCGGGGCGGCGCCGTTCGTGGTCCCCGAGACGCCACCAGAGGTTCCAGGTGGCGACGCGCAGCCTCATGGCCCGACCACGTCCCGGTAGCTGCGATAGGTCCCCGCCGCCGTCGTCACCGTCTCCGCCGCGAGCACGGCGTTCCCGACGGCGCGCACGACGACGTCCGCCCCCGCGGTGAGCACGGCCTGCAGCCCGGGGAAGTCCGGGGCCGGGCGCTCGGTGGTGGCCAGCCCGAAGAAGGTGTCGCCGTCGGTCATGCCGTGGGCCGGGCGGATCGCGCGGGCCAGCCCGTCGTGGGCGACGGCGGCGAGCTTCGTGCACTGGGCGACCGTCAGCGTCGCGTCGGTCCAGACGACGCCGATGGTGGTGTTGAGGGTGGGCGGAGCCGCGGCGTCGGCGAGGCGGGCGAGCAGCGCGGACCGGTCGTCGGGCAGGTCCGGCGGCACCGCGTCCTCGGCGGTGAGGTGCGCGGCGGACCACAGCGCGCCGGTGCGGGGGTCGACGGCCGAGCCCGCGGCGTTGACGACGCAGAGCGCGGTCACGGTGTCCCCACCGGCCGTCGTCTCGCTCGCCGTCCCGACGCCGCCCTTGAGCCCGCCGACCAGCGCGCCGGTGCCGGCGCCGACCACCCCCTGTGGCGACGGGCCCTCGACGGCGGCCGCGAGGGCCGCCGCGCCGAGCGCGGCGTCGGGACGGGCGCGGAAGTCGCCGCCGCGGCCGAGGTCGAAGACGACCGCCGCGGGCACGATCGGCACCACCTCGCCGGGGCGTGGGCTCACGGGGAAGCCGATCCCCGCCTCGCCCAGGGCGTCCATGACCCCGGTGGCCGCCGCCAGCCCGTACGCCGAGCCGCCGGAGAGCACCACGGCGTGCACGCGGTCGACGAGGGTGCGCGGGTCGAGGGCGTCGGTCTCGCGGGTCCCCGGACCGCCGCCGCGGACGTCGACGCCGGCCACGGCACCGTCGGGACCCGGCACCACCACGGTCGTCCCGGTCAGGGCCCCGTCGCCGATCCGCTGGGCATGACCCACGCGCATCAGATCACCCCGTCCGCGGCGAGCGCGTCGACCTCGTCGGGGGTGAAGCCGAGCTCGCCGTAGACCGCGTGGTTGTCGGCGCCCGGGGCCGTGCCGGCGCGGCGCACGCTGCCCGGCGTCGCGTCGAACCGCGGGACCACGCCGGGGCCGAGGACGTCCTCGCCGAACCGCTCGTCGTGGTGCGGGACGAGCATGTCGCGGGCGCGGAACTGCTCGTCGTGCACCACCTCGGCGATGGTGTTGATGGGCCCGACGATGACGCCGGCCCCGTCGAGCAGCCGGCGCACCTCGTCGGCCGGGCGGGCCCGGACCCAGTCGGCGACGATGCCGTCGATCTCGTCCTGGTTCTCCCCGCGCGCGACGTGGTCGACGAAGCGCGGGTCCTCGGCGAGCTCCGGACGGCCCATCACCGAGCACAGCCGCCGGAACACGGTGTCCTGGTTGGCCGCGACGACCATCCAGAGCCCGTCGGCGGCCTGGTAGATGTTCGACGGCGCGATCCCGTCGAGCCGGGTGCCCGACGGCCGGCGGACGCGGCCGAGCTTGTCGTACTCCGGGATGCACGACTCCAGGACCGACAGGCAGGCCTCGGTGATCGCGATGTCGACGACCTGCCCCCGGCCGGTCACCGAGCGGCGGAACAGGGCCGCGAGCACGCCCTGGACGGCGACCATCCCGGCGAGGGAGTCCCCGAGCGAGACCGCGGTGCGCGGCGGCGGCTGGTCGGGGTAGCCGTTGATGCCGCGCAGGCCGCTCATCGCCTCGGCGACCGAGGCGTAGCCCGGCAGCGACGCGTACGGCCCGGTCTGGCCGTAGCCGGAGACGCGGCCGAGGACGAGGCCGGGGTTGGCGGCGGAGAGACGGTCGTAACCGAGGTTCCAGCGCTCGAGCGTGCCGGGGCGGAAGTTCTCGACGACGACGTCGGTCTGCTCGATCAGGCGCAGCAGCACCTCCTGCCCGCGCTCGCTGCGCAGGTCGAGGGTGATGCAGCGCTTGTTGCGCCCGAGGACGGTCCACATGAAGCGGTGGCCGTGGTAGTCGCCCTGGCCCCACTCGCGGACCGGGTCCGGGCGGCCGGGCGGCTCGATCTTCACGACGTCGGCCCCGTAGTCGCCGAGGATCCGGGCGGCGAACGGGCCCGCGATGATCGTGCCCATCTCCAGCACGCGCAGGCCCGCGAGGGGGCCGGCGACGGACTCGTCCTCGGCGACAGCGGTCATGGTCGACATTCTGGCCCTCGGCGCCCGTCCGGGTGAGCGGTGCCGTCCTGTCGTCCAGTGCCAGCAACATGCCGTTGCTGGCACTGGACGGGGACGGATCAGCGGCGCGCGAGCCGGATGATCAGGATGATCAGCGCGAGCACGCCGACCCCGGCCGCGACCGGGACGAGGCGCTTCGTGAGCGCGCCGCTGGAGGCCTCGAGCAGGTCGATCGCCTCGGCCTGCTGGCGCTTCGGACGCTCCGGGCTCGCCGAGCGCGGGGCCTGGGCCACCGGCTGCGGGCCGGCCCCCGAGGCGGGCGACGCGCCGGGCTTCGCCGCGGTGTCGCTGCCCTTGCGGGCCTCCGCGACCGTCGAGGCGATCGGCGCGGCCTCGGGCGCACCCGAGGCGGCCGCGACGGGCGAGGGCGACGCGGGCTGCGAGACCGGGGTGGCGTCGCCGGACACCGGGGCGGCGCCGGACGAGGCCGCGGGGGCGGTCCCGTTCGAGGTGCTCGACGACTCGGCGCCCGACGGGGCCGGCGCGGGCGCGTCCGCGAACTCGTCGGCGAGGCAGGACGCGAACTGTCCCAGGATCTTGTCGCCGACGTCGGCCATCACGCCGCGGCCGAACTGCGCGGGCTTGCCGGTCACCTGCATCTCGGTGAGCACGGTGACCTTGGTCTGGCCGGTGCCGGCCTCGCTCATGGTCAGCGTCGCCTTGGCCGAGGCGGTGCCGTTGCCGCGCGAGTCGCGGCCCTGGGCGTCGACGACGACCTTGTGGGCGGACCTGTCGCGCTCGACGAACGTGCCCTTGCCCTTGTAGGTCATCGAGATCGGGCCGAGCTTGACCTTCACCGTGCCGGTGAAGTCGTCACCGTCGGCGGAGGTCAGGGTCGCCCCCGGGAAGCAGGGGGTCACCTTCTCGGGATCGTTGAGGGCGTCGTAGACCGTGTCGATGTCCACGGGGACGGTGAACGAGTTCTCCAGCTGCATAACCAACCTCCATACGGCACGAGGGACGACATGCGCGAGGCCCGTCGCCGCCCCCGAGGGGCGGAGACGGGCCTCGCAGCGTCGCAGAGATGGGCGAGTACGACGAGGGCGTCAGCCCGCCGCGGCCAGCACCGCCCGGCCGGTGAGCACCCGGGCGAGGTGCTCCCGGTAGTCCGAGCCGGCGTCGGCGTCCGAGGTGGGGTTGGTGCCCTCGGCGGCGGCCTGCGCCGCGGCGCGGACCGTCTCCTCGGACATCGACTGCCCCACCAGCGCCGTCTCCACACCGCGGGCCCGCACGGGCGTGCCGGCCATGTTGGTCAGGCCGATGCGGGCGTCGGTGATCGTCCCGCCCTCGACCTTGACCGTGGCCGCGACGGCGACGATGGACCAGGCCTGCGCGACGCGGTTGAACTTCTCGTACCGCGCGCCCCAGCCGGTGTACTTCGGGAACCGGATGGCGGTGAGGATCTCCCCGGGGCCGATGGCCGTCGTGAAGTAGTCCTCGAAGAACTCCGCCGCCGGGACCCGGCGCTCCCCGTTCTGGCCGACGACGACGAGCTCGGCGTCGAGCGCCAGCGTCGGCGCCGCGAGGTCGCCCGCGGGGTCGGCGTGGGCGAGCGCCCCGCCGAGGGTCCCGCGGTGGCGGACCTGGAAGTCCGCCACGGTCTTCGTGGCCTCGGCGATGAGCGCGACGTGCCGGGCGAGCAGGTCGTCGCGGGTGACCTCGTGGTGGGTCGTCATGGCCCCGACCACGATCTGGTCGCCCTCCTCGCGCACCCCGCGGAGCTCGGGGATGCCGCCGAGGTCGACGACCAGCGAGGGGTCGCCCATGCGCAGGCGCAGGACGGGGATGAAGCTCTGGCCGCCGGCCATGAGCTTCGCGTCGTCGCCGCCGTCGGCCAGCGCCTGGATCGCCTCGTCGACCGTGGTCGGCCGGACGTAGTCGAACGATGCCGGGATCACAGGTTCCCTCCCTGAGCGTTGCCCCTCGAGATGTCACCGGCCGTCGAGCCCAGGCCGGCACCCGGCGAGGCCACGTCGGCCTCGTCGCCACGCCCGGCGGTGCCCCTCGCCGAGTTGATCGCCGTCCACACCCGGTACGGGGTGGTCGGCATGTCGATGTCCTTCACGCCGTACTGCCGCACGGCGTCGAGGACGGCGTTCACGACGGCGGGGGTGGAGGCGATGGTGCCCGCCTCGCCGACGCCCTTGACGCCCAGCGGGTTGGTCGTCGACGGGGTCGTGGTGTTCGCCGTCTCGAAGCTGATCAGGTCCGCCGCCGAGGGCAGCGTGTAGTCGACCAGCGTGCCCGAGAGCAGCGTCCCGGACTCGTCGTACGGGGCCTCCTCGAACAGCGCCTGGGCGATGCCCTGGGCGAGGCCGCCGTGGACCTGGCCCTCGACGATCAGCGGGTTGATCACGGTGCCGACGTCGTCCACGCAGACGTACTTGTACAGCTGCACGAAGCCGGTCTCGGTGTCGACCTCGACCGCGCACAGGTGGGTGCCGTGCGGGTAGGAGAAGTTCTCCGGGTCGAACGTCGCGTGCGCGTCGATGTCGGGCTCGACGCCCTCGGGCATGTCGTGGGCGGCGAACACGGCCAGGGCGACGTCCGCGATGCCCACGCCCTTGTCGGTGCCCTTGACGGTGAACTTGCCGGTCGTGAACTCGAGGTCGTCCTCGGACGCCTCGAGCATGTGCGCGGCGATCGGCTTGGCCTTCTCGACGACCTTCTCGGCCGCCTTGACCATCGCGATGCCGCCGACGGCCAGCGAGCGCGAGCCGTAGGTGTCCAGGCCGCGGTAGGAGGACTGGGTGTCGCCGTGGAGGATCTCGACGTCCTCGAAGGCGACGCCGAGCTTGTCCGCGATGATCTGCGAGAACGCGGTCTCGTGGCCCTGCCCGTGCGGGCTGACGCCGACGACGACCTCGACCTTGCCGGTGGGCAGCATCCGGATCGACGCGGTCTCCCAGCCGCCGGCGCCGTAGTCCAGCGACCCGAGCACGCGGGACGGGGCGAGGCCGCACATCTCGGTGAAGGTCGAGATGCCGATGCCGAGCTGCTTGACGTCGCCGCGCTGGCGGCGCTCCTCCTGCTCACGCCGCAGGCCGTCGTAGTCGAACATCGACATGGCCTGGTCGGTCGCGGCCTCGTAGTTGCCCGTGTCGTAGGTCAGCGTGCTGACCGTCGTGAACGGGAACTCCTCGTGCTTGATCCAGTTCTTCTTGCGGAGCTCCATCGGCTCCATGCCGAGCTCGACGGCGACCTCGTCCATCATCCGCTCGATGCCGAAGGTGGCCTCCGGCCGGCCGGCGCCGCGGTAGGCGTCGGTGAGCGTCTTGGTGGTGAAGACGTTGGTGCAGTCGAACCGGTACGCCGGGATCTTGTAGATCGCGTTGAACATGAACGCGCCCAGGATCGGCACGCCCGGCCCGACGAGGCCGAGGTAGGCACCCATGTCGGCGAGCAGCTTGACGTCGAGGGCCTTGATGGTGCCGTCCTTGGTGACGGCCACCGTGATGTCCTGGATCTGGTCGCGGCCGTGGTGGGCCGTGAGCAGCGACTCCGAGCGGGTCTCGGTCCACTTCACCGGCTTGCCCAGCTTCTGGGCCACCAGCAGGGTCACGACCTCCTCCGGCGCCACGGCGATCTTGCCGCCGAAGCCGCCGCCGACGTCCGGCGCGATCACGCGGAGCTTGTGCTCGGGCAGCCCGAGGGTCAGCGCGAGCATCGTCTTGAGGATGTGCGGGACCTGGGTCGAGGACCACATGACGAGCTGCTCGCCGTTGGGGTCGACCACCGTGGAGCGGGGCTCCATGAAGACCGGCACCAGGCGCTGCTGGCGGAAGCGGCGCTTCACGACGATCTGGTCGTCGGCCTTCTCGGCCTCGGCGAGGGCGTCCGCGGCGGACCCGCCCGAACCGGCCTCGCCCGAGTCGAACACCCACTGGGCGTTCTCGTTGGTGCCGAGCTCCGGGTGGACGAGGGTGGCGCCGTCCGCGAGGGCGGCCTCCATGTCCAGGACCGGCTCGAGCTCGTCGTAGTCGACCTCGACGAGCTCGGCGGCGTCCTTCGCGATCGCCGCGGACCGGGCGACGACGACGGCGACGCCCTCCCCGGCGAAGTTCACGCGACTGCCGGCGAGGGCCGGGCGCTGCGGGGACTTCATGTCCTTGGTGATCGGCCACGCGCACGGCAGCTGCACCGCGTCGGCGCCGATGTCGGCGGCGGTGTAGACCCCGACCACACCCGGGACCTGCTTCGCCGCGCTGGTGTCGACGCCCTTGATCTCGGCGTGCGCGAACGGGCTGCGCACGATCGCGAGGTGCAGCAGGCCGGTGATGGCCTGGTTGTCGGTCCAGCGGGTGCGCCCCGTGATGAGGCGGCGGTCCTCCTTGCGACGGCGGTCGCGCCCGATCTCCTGGGTCTGCGGAGCGTTCTCCGTGGTGGTCATCTCAGGCACCCCCGCCCGCGACGGACTGGGCGGCCGGCTGCGACGCCGAGGCCCCCGGCTTCATCTTCTGGGCGGCGTCCTGCACCGCGCGGACGATGTTCTGGTAGCCCGTGCAACGGCACAGGTTGCCCTCGATGCCCTCGCGGACCTCCTGCTCGGAGGGGTCCGGGTTGTCACCGAGGAGGTCGATCGACTGCATGATCATCCCCGGCGTGCAGTAGCCGCACTGCAGGGCGTGGTTGTCGTGGAACGCCTGCTGGACCGGGTGCAGCTGGCCGTCGCGCTCGAGACCCTCGACGGTGAGCACCTCGCTGCCGTTGGCCTGCACGGCCAGGACGGAGCAGGACTTCACCGAGAGGCCGTCGAGGTGCACGGTGCAGGCACCGCAGTTGCTGGTGTCGCAGCCGATCACCGTGCCGGTCTTGCCGAGACGTTCCCTCAGGTACTGCACGAGCAGCATGCGGGGCTCGACGTCGTCCTCGTAGACGAGGCCGTCGACGGTGGTCCGGATGCGTGCCATGAATTCACTCCTCACACGCCCAGCCCGCTGTCCGCGGGACTCCGGGGCGAGCACGTCGTCGTGGTGGTTGGACCGCCGTTCCGGACGGGGACGAAGCACCCGTCCGACGCGACGACGCCGTCACGCTCGTCAGCGTGGTGGCGGCCACATCACACTCCCGAGATCGTCTGGGCGCAACGCCCGGCCGGGGTGCATCGGGGACACCTCCGGCGCTGGTCAGGCCGCGAGCCCGTGGTCACTCCGAAGATGCGGGCACCCGGCGCGGAAGTCGCCGCAACTGCGTCGCGGGGAGGACCGTGACCGGACGGACACACTCTGGAGTCGTTCAAAGTGGGCCGATCCGGGCAGCAGTGGACCCCCTCCGTTCGGAGAGGGAGCGCACCTCACCCGGCCTTCACGCGGCGCTCGTGGACCCACCGGGCGTACGCGGGCGGGAGCTCGGGGGCGTCCAGGAGGCGCCGCGCCCGCTCGCGCTCGTGGTGGAAGACCGTGAACACCTCGGCGAGCGTGACCCCGTGCCCCGGCCGGTGGCGGACCTCGACGGCGTCCCCCGCGGCGACGTGGCCCCGGGTCACGACCCGCAGGTACGCACCGGGACGCACCGCGGCGAGGAAGCGCCGGGGCATCGTCGGGTCGCCGGAGTGCAGGCCGAGCTTGAAGCACGGGGTGCGCGGCTGCGCGACCTCGAACTCCGCCGACCCGATCCGCCACCGCTCGCCGACCACCGTCGCGCGCAGGTCGACGCCCACCGTGGTGAGGTTCTGCCCGAACGTCTGCCGGTCGACGTCGCGGCCCAGCTCCTCGCGCCACCACGCCACGTCCTCGTCGGCGTAGACGTAGACCGCCTTGTGCGGGCCGCCGTGGTTCTCGGGGTCGGCCTGCTCGTCGCCCTCGAGGTTCTCGTCGAGGACCGCGACCGGGCCGTCGACGACGGTCTTGGCGCTGGCCGTGAGCGTCCGCCGCCCCCTCGGGCCGTCGATCTCGACCGGGCGCCCGACGGCGACGGTGTCGACGTGCCCGGTGCTCGCGGTGCTCACGCGCTCAGCCATCGGGTCCCTTCCCGGAGAGGTCCGGCCACAGCGGGGCGGCCGTGCGGTGCCGCCACGCGCCCCACCAGAGGCCCGCCCCGTAGGCGAGGTCGTCGGCACGGTGGGCGGCGACGTGCAGGACGAGGTCGGCGGCTCCGCTCCCGGCGTCCCGGAACCGCAGCCAGTCGGCGAACCCCTCGACGACGGCGGCGAGCAGCAGCGCGCGCCGCGCGCGCCTGCTCACGATGGCACCCAGGGCGGCCGCGGGCCACCAGTGCCGGGTGAGCGCGCCGGCCGCCTGCCACGCCGCGCCGCCGAGGCCCCAGGGCGCGAGGACGGCGGCGAGGGGGACCGGGCCGGCGACGACGTCAGCGAAGTCGCGTTGCGGACACTGGACGTCAGGAGATCGGCGCTCACGATCGGCCCGGCCCACCCACGGCTCGCCCGGCCGCCGCAGCCCCCGGGCCAGCCGCGCCGTGGCGACCACGGTCACCGCCCCGGCCGCGGCCACCGACCAGCGGCGTTGCACCCCCAGCAGCGCCATCGCCGCCGCGGTCCACGGGGCCAGCGCCACCGGCGGCACCCGTCGGGGGTGCCGCCGGGCCAGCGGCGCCGCCCCCGTGCCGTAGAACGCCTTGCGCCCGAGCCAGGCCCGCACGCCCGACCGGTGCTCGTGGGCGACCCGCGCGGCCGGCTCGTAGCGCAGCCGCCACCCGGCCGCGGCCAGCCGCCACACCAGGTCGACGTCCTCGGCCACCGGCATGTCCTCGCGGAAGCCGTCGCCGAACGCCGCGCGCCGCACCACCAGGGCCGCGCTCGGCACGTACGCGACCCGCGAGCGCGCCGTCACGGGGGCCGGCCGGGCGCCGAGGTCCAGCGACGAGCGCCGCCGCTCGTACCGGGTCACCGCGTTCTCCCGCCCGCCCCCGCCCCACGCCACGATCCGCGGGGCCGCCGCCCCGACGGCCGGGTCCGCGAGGTGCCCGAGCAGCGTCGGGAGCCAGCCCGGCTCGGGGACGACGTCGGAGTCGAGGAACGCGACCACGGGCGTCGTGCTCGCCCGGGCCCCGCTGTTGCGGGCCGCGGCGGGCCCGCGCGACGACGGGTGCCGCACGACGCGTCCGCCGTGGGCGGCCACGACCCGCTCGGTGGCCGCCGGGTCGGCCGACCCGTCGTCGACGACGACGATCCCGCCCAGTCCCGGCGCGGTCGCGACGACCGCCGCGAGCAGCCGCGCCAGCTCGGCCGGCCGGTCACGCACCGGGACGACGACGGTGACCTCGCCCGGCCCGGGCGGGTCCGGGGCCCGGGCCGGGTCGGGGTGGGCGACGCCCGCGTCGGCGAGCAGCCGGGCCAGCGCGGCCGACGTCGCGTCGCCGACGACGAGCTCGGGCCCGGTCAGGTGCCGGCGCGCGGCCGCGGAGAGCCGCAGCACCCGCGGGGGTGACCCGCCGATCCACGTCGCGCCGCCGTCGACGCGCCAGGTGCGGGGATCGGGCCGCACGGTCCAGCCGTCGGGGAGGCGGGGTGTCATGACAGGGTCGGGAGTGTAGGAGGGAATCAGCCCAGCCGGCCGTGGTCGTCGACGTGCCAGTCGGCCAGCGCGTCGCGCAGCGCCGCGGCCATCACGGCGACCGTCTCCGCCCCCTCGGCGGCGCTCGCCCCGGCCGGGTCGCCCAGCACCCCGGTGGGGCTGACGTCGCGCACCGACCCCGCCCGGATCGCGGGCATGAGCTCGGCGAGCGGGGCGGTGTTGCCCGCGACGGCGAGGTCGGCGCGGACGTCGTCGGGGGCCAGCGCGAGCATCAGCGACGTCTCGTGCCGCCCCGCGTGGGCGTCGGCGCCCGGCACCCCGCACGAGTGCCAGGCGACGTCGCGGCCCTCGGCGCGCAGCAGCGTCGTCGCGGTGACGAGCGCCGGGAGGTTGCCGCCGTGCCCGTTGACGAAGCACAACCGCCGGGCCCACCGGCAGGCCGACCGGCCGGTCTCGACGAGCACCGCCGCGAGGACCTCCGTGCCGATCGAGACCGTGCCGGGGAACCCCTCGTGCTCCCCCGAGGCCCCGAGGGCGATCGCCGGCGTCACCGGCAGCCCGGTCCGACCGGCCACCGTCGCCGCGACCGTCGTGTCGGTGCCCAGCGGCAGATGGGGGCCGTGCTGCTCGAGCGCGCCGAGGGGCACCAGCAGCAGGTCGGTGCCGGCACAGTCCGCGGCCCGGGCTCGGCTGACCTCCACGCGCCCCAGCCTGTCAGGTCAGCCGGCGACGACCTCACCGGTCTCGAGCAGCGACTTGAGGTTGGACAGGATGCCGGGCCAGCCCCCGGCGACGCCGGCCATCATCTCGCTGCCGGGCACGAAGCCGTCGTGGGTCACGGTGAGCTTGACGGCCCCCTCGGCCACCGGCTCGATGTCGAACGCCACCCGCGAGACCGGCTCCTGCCGCAGCCGGGCGAGGTCCTCGTCCGACCAGCCGAACATCTCCTGCATCTCGGGCTGGTAGTTGTGCCAGGTGTAGGCGAGGCGGCGGGGCGGGTCGGCCTCGAGCACGTGCTGGCCCCAGTCGTGCCCGGGCTCGCCGCCCATGCTCCACGCCACCGGCGAGCCGACCCGCCAGTCGGACTCCGGGCCGCCGCCGCCGAAGTAGCGGCGGATGAACGCGGGCGTCGTCAGCGCCTCCCACAGCTTCTCCGGGGTGGTGCGGATGTAGCTGACGTAGACGAAGGCGGTGGCCGCCGGGTAGGTCGTCGCGGTCTCGAGGTCTGGGTCACGGGGCCCTCCAGGGCTCGTCGCAGGTCGGTGAGGGCGTCCACCCGCGCCCGGTCGTAGCGGTGGAATCCAGCGGTCCCCGACGTCGGCCAGCGGCGCCGGGTTGAGGTGGTGGTGGCGTTCCCGGCCACGGCGCACCGCCGTGACCAGGTTCGCCTCCTCGAGGACCGCGAGGTGCTTGCTGACCGCCTGCCGGCTCATCGCGAGACCCTCCGCGAGCTCCGACAACGTCCGGCCGTCGCGCTCGTGGAGCGCGTCGAGCAGGTGGCGCCGCGTCGGGTCCGCGAGGGCCCGGAACACGGCGTCCTCCTCCATGTCGGGCAACCTCTACGGTTGCCTGTTGCAAAGCGCAACCCCGTGGTTGCCCGTCAGAGGGCCACGGCCGCGTCGTGCCCGTCCCGGACGGCGGCGTCGAGCCGCCGCGGGGCCACCGCGTCGCCGACGCGCACCACCGGGACGCGCGACGTCACCGGCTCCCGGGCCGCCCGCGGACCGCACGCGACGACCGCGTCGACGACGCGGGTCTCCTCGACCCCGGTGAGGTGGTGCAGGAGCCGGACCGTGCCCGCGCCCGGCGGCCGAGCACGACCGTCTCCACCTCCTGGCCGATCCCGAGCGCCGCCGCGCGCCGGGCCCAGCGCGGCCCCTCGAGCGTCGGCCCGAGGTCCCCGGCGGCGACGAGCGCCGAGGTCACCGTCGTCACCGTCGCACCGGCGCGGGCCAGGAGCTCCGCGGCCGAGGGCGCGGCGTGCCCGCCCGCCTCGTCGACCACCAGGACCCGGCCCCGCGGCCGCGCGCCGCCGCGCAGCACGTCCTCGACGTCGAGCACCGCGTCGTCCGCCCACGCGGGGCGCACCGCCACCGACCCGGTCGCGTCGACGACGACGTCGGGCGCCTGCGCCGCGACGAGGTCGTCGTCCACGGCGGTGCCCAGGGAGGTCCGCACGCCGAGGCCGTCGAGCTCCGCGGTCAGGTCGTCGACGAGGTGGGCCAGCTCGGCGCGGCCGGGCGCGCCGGCCGCCCACGCGCACCTGCCCGCCGAGCCGCGCGCCCGCCTCGACCAGGTGCACGTCGTGGCCGCGCCGGGCGGCGGTGACCGCGGCGGACAGGCCGGCCGGCCCGCCCCCCGCCACCAGCACCCGCCGTCGCACCCCCGGGGCGGGGAGCGCCTCGGCCTCCCGGCCCGCGCGCGGGTTCACCACGCACCCGAGGCGCCGGTTCATCCCCACCGCGGCGATGCACTCCTGGTTGCACCCGATGCAGCGCCGGACGCGGGCTGCCGCGCAGCGCGGCGCGGGCGAACCCCGGGTCCGCGATCTGCCCGCGCACGACGCCGACCAGGTCGCACGTCCCGGCCGCCAGCGTCGCCGCCACCTGCGCCGGCTCGGTGAACCGCCCGACCCCGACCACCGGCACCGTCGACACCGCCGCCCTGACCGCCGAGGGCACCGCCGCCGCGTACCCGGCCGGCACGCCCATCGGCGGCTCGATCAGCGGCAACGTCTCCGTCGCGACGCCGACCGCGGTGTTGACGTAGTCCACGACGCCCTCGACCCGGCGCGCCACCGCCGCCGCGTCGGCGGCCGTGAGCCCGCCCGGGATCCCCTCGTCACCCTGCAGCCGCACCCCCAGGACGCGCCCCGGCCCGAGCACCGCCCGCACCGCGGCGAGGACCTCGACGAGCAGGCGCGCCGGGTCCGCGCCGTAGCCGTCGTCGCGGTCGTTGGTCGGCGGCGAGAGGAACTGGCGGATCACCGAGGCCTGCGAGGCCTGGACCTCCAGGCCGTCGTACCCGCCGGCGACGACGTGCTCGGCGGTCCGCGCGAACCCGGCGACCAGGTCCGCGACGTCACCGGTCGTGAGCGCGCGCGGGACCTCGCGGAACATCGGGTCCGGCCGCGGCGACGGCGCGGTGACCGGCACCCCGGAGTACCGCGACGAGGCCTGCCCGCCGTTGTGCCCGACCTGGGCGAGCACCACCGCCCCGTGGCCGTGGACGGCGTCGGTGATCCGCCGCAGGCCCGGGACGACCCGCGGATCGGTGCCCCGGACCAGCCGCTCGTAGGGCCGGTCGTCGTCGGCGACGGAGTGCTCCTCGGTGATCACCAGCGCCGCCCCGCCGGCCGCGCGGGCCGCGTAGTACGCGGCGTGCTGCGCGGTCGGCATCCCGCCGACGGCGGCGTTCGTCAGGTGCGCGGGGAAGACGATCCGGTTGCGCAGGGTCAACGGGCCGAGGGCCACCGGGTCGCCGCGGGGGGCGGAGGTCACGGCGTCGTGCCCGCCGCCGCAGCCACCCGGGCCGCGGCGCGGCGGCCGTCGAGCACCGCCTCGTGCACCGTCCGCGGGGCCACGACGTCGCCCGCCAGCACCCGGGAGCCCGCCACCAGCACGCCGCCGGCGGCCACGGCCCCCGCCGGCACCGGGACCCGGCGCGCGGGGCGAGGCGTCGACGAGGGCCGCGCACGGCAGCGTCGTCGGCACCCCGGTGTCGACGTGGCGCAGCGTCAGGGCACCGTCCGCGCCGCCCGCCGCCGCGTGCCGGACCACCCGCCGCACCCCGGCCGCGAGCAGCCGGGACTGGGCGGGGACGAGGTCGCCGCCGAGCTCGTGGCCGACGACGGGGTCGCCGGTCACGATCGCGACGTCCCGCCCCGCGGCGGCGAGCAGCTCGGCGACGCCGACCCCGGTCGCCTCGCCGATCGGGTCCAGCACGACGACGGGGCCCTCCGGCACGGCGGCTCCGGCCAGCACCGCGGCGGCCGTCACCGTCACCACGCCGGGCACCGGGGACGGGCGGTCGACACCGCCGGTGGCCCAGAGGGTCGGGCACCTCGGCCTCGGCATCCGGCGGGGGCGCCGAGCCGGACGACCACCCCGAGCCGCTCCAGCTCGTCGCGCCACCACGCGACCAGGTCGGCGAACCGCCCGCGGCCGGGCAGCCGGGCCACCTGCCGCAGCAGCCCGCCGAGCTCGTCGTCGCGCTCGGACAGCGTGACCCGGTGCCCCGCCAGCGCCAGCGCCCGCGCGCCCTCCAGCCCGGCCGGTCCCCCGCCGACCACCCGCACCTCCCGCCCGTGGCCCGGCACCGGCGGCGGGACGGGGAACGCCTCGGCGGAGACCGTGCACGAGATCCGCGGGTTGCGGACGTCGCGGACGCGGCAGCGCTGGTTGGTGAGCACGCAGGGGCGGGGGGCGCGGCCGGCGCGGGCGTGGGCGACGAGGTCGGGGTCGGCGACGAGGGCGCGGGTCATCTCGACGAGGTCGGCGTCGCCGGCCGTCAGGGCCTCCTGCGCCGCCCCGACGTCGACGACGCCGCCGGCCAGCACCACCGCGGTGCCCGCCGGCGCGGCCCGGCGCAGGGCGGCCGCGAGCGGGGCGCCGTACCCGGGCGGGGTGTGCGCGTCCGGGCGGGTGGCGGCGACGGCGAGCCCGCTCCCCCGCACCCCGACGACGTAGTCGAGCCCGTCCGGCACCTCGACCGCGTCGGGCGTCAGGCCCGCCCACGGGGCCAGCTCGTCGACCGCGAGGCGCAGGCCGACGACGGCGTCGTCGCCGACCGCCGCACGCACCGCCGCCACGGTCTCGCGCAGCAGCAGTCCGCGGTCGGCGCCGTAGCGCGTCGGTGCGGTGGTTGGTCAGCCCGGAGAGGAACTGGCGCAGCAGCGCGTGCTGCCCGGCCTGCAGCTCGACGCCGTCCGCGCCGGCGTCGCGGGCGAGGACGGCCGCCGTCGTGAACCCGTCGACGACGGCCGCGATCGCGGCCGCGTCCATCGCGACGGGGACCTCGCGGCTGACCGGGTCCGGCACCGCCGACGGCGCCCACAGCGGGCGGCGGTGGTAGGCGGAGCTGCCCTGCGCTCCCGCGTGCCCGAGGCCGGCGAGGACGAGGGTGCCGTGGCGGCGGCACGCCCGCGCCACCGCCGCCCAGCCGGGCGCGCAGGCCGCGGCGAGCGGGGCGCGGTCGTAGGGGCGGTCGGAGTCGTGCACCGAGGCGACCTCGGTGACGACCACCCCGGCGCCGCCGGCGGCCCGGCGCGCGTAGTACGCGACGTGGTCGTCGGCGATCTCCCGCGGGCGGGCCGGGTCGGCGAGGTTGGTGACGTGCGGCCCGAACAGCACCCGCGACGGCGCCGTCCGCGGTCCGAGGACGACGGGCCCGGTCAGGGCGGGGGTCACGGGATCACCCCGGCGCCGCGAGGATCGCCCGCGGCGCCGGGGGAGCCTGGTGGGACCCGGCTCAGCTGACCCGGACAGCGGCCGGGAGGCGCCGGCCCTCCCCGGCGAGGGGGTCGGAGTCGCAGGCCTTGTCCGGGCGCCGCACCGAGAGGGTGAGGGGCACGGGACCGCCCTTCTCCCGCGGGCTCGTCCGGTGCGAGTGGTCCAGCGACGGCTTCGGGACGATGGTCTCCATCTCCAGCTTCGCCAGCTCCCGCTCCCCGTTGCCGAGCACGCACTCCGGGTCCGGACCGTCGAGCGGCAGGCCGGTGAAGAACTTCGCGGCCATGCAGCCGCCCTGGCACGCGTCGTAGTGCCCGCAGCTCGTGCACGCGCCGCCGGACTGCGGCCCCCGCAGCTCGGTGAAGAGCTCCGAGTGCTGCCACACCTCTCCGAACCCGCCCTCGGACCGGACGTTGCCGGCCAGGAACTGGTCGTGGATCGCGAACGGGCACGCGTAGACGTCGCCGACCGGGTCGATGAGGCACACCACGCGCCCGGCCCCGCACAGGTTGAGCCCCGGCAGCTCCTGCCCGTAGGCCGAGAGGTGGAAGAACGAGTCGCCGGTGAGGACGTCCTCGCCGCGCGCGACGAGCCAGTCGTAGAGCTGGCGCTGCTGGGCCTGCGTCGGGTGCAGCTCGTCCCAGGAGTCGGCGCCGCGGCCGCGACGGGCGGAGGCGGGTGATCCGCAGCTGGGCGCCGTAGCGGTCGGCGATCGCCTTGAACTCGTCGAGCTGGTCGACGTTCTGCCGCGTCACCACCACGCTGATCTTGAACTGCCCGAACCCGGCCTCGTACAGGTTCTCCATCGCGCGGATCGCCGTGTCGTAGGAGCCGGGGCCGCGGACGTGGTCGTTGACCTCCGCCGTCGCGCCGTCGAGGGAGATCTGGACGTCGACGTAGTCGGTCTGCGCCAGCTGCTGCGGCCCGCGCGCGGTCGAGCTTGACCCCGTTGGTGGAGAACTTGACCCCGACGTCGTGGGCGATCGCGTAGTCCAGGAGCTCCCAGAAGTCGCTGCGCACGGTCGGCTCGCCGCCGCCGATGTTGACGTAGAAGACCTGCATGCGCTGGAGCTCGTCGATGACGGCCTTGGCCTCGTCCGTCGACAGCTCGTTCGGGTCCCGCCGCCCGGAGCTGGACAGGCAGTGCACGCAGGACAGGTTGCAGGCGTAGGTGAGCTCCCAGGTCAGGCAGATCGGGGAGGTGAGGCCCTCGGTGAAGTGCTCGACGAGTTTCACGGCGTCTCCCGCTGCTCGATGGTGCCCGCCTGCGCGAGGCCGGCGAGGGCCCGCAGGTACTGGGGGCGTTCGGACCCGGTGACGCCCGCGTCGTCGAGCGCGCCGTGCACGTCGTCGTGGTGCTCCAGCGCCTGCACCACGTGGACCAGCGGCTTCGTCTTGAGGAACGACAGCCGGCGGGTGTGGAAGTCGTAGACGAGGGCGCCGAACGACTCCGGGCGCACCGACACCGACGACGAGAGCCGGTGCGGGCGGTCGGGGTCGAAGGCGCCGGTCGGGGTCTCCGTGGTGGGGACCCCGACCGGAGCCGCGGCCATCAGTAGACGCCGCACATGCCGTCGATCGAGACCTCCTCGACGAGGGTCTCCTCGACGAGCGGGGTCTCCTGGTCAGCGATGGGGTCGGCCATGGCTACCTCCTGGATGGACTTCTCCGGCGCCGCAGACGCTAGGCGGCACTCGGTGCCATTCACCACGACGGCGTGGGCAGGAGACCCCGACCGATCGGCGGGGGCGGGGTGGTGATCCCGTTTGCTACGCGCGCGGTCCTCCGTACCGCCGGGGTCCCGGACGGAGGAGGATGGCGGGGTGACCTCGGCCACCACCCGCACCGTCCGGGCCCGGCGCCTGGAGGCCGCCGCCCTGGAGCTGTTCGCGGTGCGCGGGTTCGACGCGGTCACCGTCGACGACCTCGCGGCCGCCGGCGGCGTCGGGCGGCGCACGTTCTTCCGGTACTTCCCGACGAAGCTCGACGTCGTCCTCGGCGAGCTCGACGACGCGCTCGCCGGGTTGGTCGCCACGTTGCGCGCGGTGCCGCCCGACCTCGACCCCGTGGCCGCGTGCCGCGAGGCGTTCCTGGAGGTCAACGCCTACGCCGACGGCGACGTGCCGGTGCTGCGCCGCCGGCTGGCGCTCATCGAGACGGTGCCCGAGGTGTCCGCGCGGGCCGGCGTCCGCTACGCCGCGTGGGAGCGGGCCGTGGCGGTGGACGCCGCCGCGCGGTGGGGCTGCGCGCCGGCCGAGCTGCGCCCGCAGGTGTTCGCGCGCGTCGTCGTGGCCGCGATGCGCGGGGTGTTCACGACGTGGCTCGACGCGCCCGCGGGGGACGGCGCCTCGTTGCGGGCCCTCGTCGGCGAGGCCTTCGACGACCTCGGGCGCGGGTTCGCCGGGCCGGGATGATGGCGCGCGTGACCGACCCGGTGTCGCTGATCGACGTGGACCCCGACTCGCCCGTCGCCCCCTACGAGCAGGTGCGGGCGTCGGTGACCGCCCTGGTGCGCGCGGGCCGGCTGACGCCGCACACCCGGCTGCCGGCCGTGCGGCGGCTCGCGGTCGACCTCGGGCTGGCGGCGAACACCGTCGCGCGGGCCTACCGGGAGCTCGAGGCGGCGGGCGTGGTGGAGACCCGCGGCCGGCTCGGGACGTTCGTCGTGGACCCGGCGTCGTCCGCCGGGGGTCGCGACGAGGCCCGGGAGGCGGCGCGGGAGTACGCGGCGCGCATGCGGTCGCTGGGCGTGTCCCCGGAGCGGGCCGTGGACCTCGCGCGGGCGGCCCTGGCGGACGGCTGAGGTACCGGGGCGTCGGCTACCAGGGCACCTCGACGCGGTCCTCCCACAGCCGTCCCGTGGGCGGCGCGTCGGAGAGCGTGCCGCCGCGGCCGGCGAGCCAGACCGCCGTGTCCGCACCCTGCTCGATCGACCGGGGCGCGTCGGGCCCGCCCATGTCGGTACGGCAGTGGCCCGGGCAGGTGGCGTCGACCAGCACGCCGCGGCGCCCGAGGCCGAGCTCGTGGGCGAGGTTGCGGGTGAGCGCGTTGAGGCCCGCCTTGGCGACGCGGTAGGGCGCGAGACCGCCCGCCGTCCCGGGCCCGCTCATCCGGCCCAGGCACGCCGTCACGTTGACCACGCGGCCCCACCGGCGCTCGACCATCCCCGGCACGAACGCGCTGACCAGCGCGAACGGGGCGTCGAGATCGACGGCGCGCACCGAGCGCCACGCGTCGAGGGAGACCTCGAGGGTCTTCGAACGGCGCTCGCTCATCACCGCGGCCGCGTTGACCAGCACGTCCACGTCGCCGACGCCCGCGACCGCCCCGGCGATCCCGTCCACGTCCGCGAGGTCCACCGGCAGCGCCGTCACCTCGCCCGGCATGCCGTCGACCGCCTCGGCCAGGCCGTCGGGGTCGCGGGCGATCGCCACCACGCGGGCCCCCGCGCCCGCCAGCCGCGTCGCGATCTCCCGGCCCAGACCCCGGCTCGCCCCGGTGACGACGGCGGTGCGCCCGCTGAGATCCCCGTCCACGCCCGACGAGTTCCCCCGGGTGGCCGGGCGAACCACGAGGCGCTGTCGCTCAGGCCTGGCAACTGCACCTGAGTGGCCGAACCCGCACGAAGGGCAGCACCGGAAACCCTCCGAACGTCGGGGTGATCTCCCCGCTCCGTGAACGGGATCACGTGCGGGGCCTCGCGGGTGACGCGGAGCACCCATACCGTCCGCCACGGACGACAGACCGGCTGTGACAGCGGGTCCGCCCGACGACGAGAGGATCGAGATGCAGGTCGACGAGCTGCTCAAGCCGTTCCCGATCAAGGAGTTCCACCCGTTCCCGCGGGCGCTGCTCGGGCCCGGCTCGCACGAGATGATCGGGCCGGAGGCCCTCAAGCTGGGCTTCAAGAAGACCCTGATCATGACGTCGGGCCTGCGCGGCACCGACATCGTGCACAAGATCAGCGAGTCGATGAAGTACCACGGGGTGGACACGGTCATCTATGACCAGGTGGAGTCCAACCCCAAGGACTACAACGTCATGGACGCGGTGAAGCTCTACCAGGAGAACACCTGCGACAGCTTCGTCTCCATCGGCGGCGGCTCCTCGCACGACGCCTGCAAGGGCGCCCGCATCTCGGTCTCGCACGACGGCCGCAACGTCAACGAGTTCGAGGGCTTCAACCAGTCCGAGAACCCGAAGAACCCCCCGCACATCGCGGTCTCGACGACGGCGGGCACCGGTTCCGAGACGTCGTGGGCCTACGTCATCACCGACACCACGACGGACCCGAACAACCCGCACAAGTACGTCGCGTTCGACGACAACTCGGTGACCTCGCTGGCCATCGACGACCCGGTGCTCTACTACGACTGCCCGATCGACTTCACCGCCCAGTGCGGGTTCGACGTCCTCGCGCACGCCTCGGAGCCCTACGTCAGCCGGCTGAAGTTCGAGCCGAGCCTCGGCAACGCGCTGCACGCCATCGAGCTGACCGCGGCGAACCTGCGCGAGGCGGTCTGGAACGGCCAGGACCTCCCCGGCCGCCAGGGCATGATGTACGCGCAGTACATCGCCGCGCAGGCGTTCAACTCCGGCGGCCTCGGGATCATCCACTCGATCTCGCACGCGGTGTCGGCCTTCTACGACACCCACCACGGCCTGAACAACGCCGTCGCGCTCCCCCGTGTCTGGGCGTTCAACATGCCGGTCGCCTACAAGCAGTTCGCCAAGATCGCGACGGCGATGGGCGTGGACACCACGCACATGACCGACGTGCAGGCCGCGGAGGCCGCGCTCGCCGCCGCCATCCGGCTCCTGCGCGACGTGGGCATCCCGGAGAAGTTCACCGACGTCACCCAGGACTCGTACTCCAAGAACCGGCTGGGCCAGGGCCCGACGAAGTTCTACGAGAACGAGAAGACCATCACGGGCAACGACGCCGACGTGGACCGCATCACCAACCACGTCCTCGGTGACGCCTGCACGCCGGGCAACCCGAAGGAGTGCACCTTCACGACGGTGCGCCCCGTCGTCGACCACTGCCTCAACGGTGACCTCGACGACCTGCTCAGCTGACCCGCAGAGCTGATACTCGACACCGGTGCCCGGCGGACCGTCCTCGGCCCGCCGGGCACCGGTGCGTCGCCTCCGCCGCCGCAGCCGCCGCCAGGAAGGACCCCGCGTGACCAGCACGTCCGAGCAGCCCGCCCCCGAGACCGCGGCCGCGCAGGCCGGCCCCTTCGACTCGGTCGACGACGTCGTCGAGGCGCTCTCGGCGCAGGGCTACATCGCCGACCGCCGGCTGGCCACGACCGTCTTCCTGCTGACGCGGCTGGAGAAGCCGCTCCTGCTCGAGGGCCCGGCCGGCGTCGGGAAGACCGAGCTGGCGAAGATGCTCGCGCTGGCCACGGGCCGGAAGTTCCTGCGCCTGCAGTGCTACGAGGGCCAGGACGAGACCAAGGCCCTCTACGAGTGGGACTACGGCAAGCAGCTGCTCTACACCCAGATCCTGCGCGAGAAGATCGGGCAGGTCGTCGAGGACGCCCCCGACATCCCGAGCGCCGTCGACCGCATCGGCGCGCAGGACTCCGTCTTCTTCTCCGAGCGCTTCCTCGCCCCGCGCCCCCTGCTCCAGGCCATCCGGTCCGAGGAGCCCGTCGTGCTGCTGATCGACGAGGTCGACCGCGCCGACGAGGCCCTCGAGGCCGTCCTCCTGGAGACCCTCGGCGAGTACCAGAATCTCGGTGCCCGAGGTCGGGACGTTCGTGGCGGACAACAAGCCCTACGTCATCCTGACCAGCAACAACACCCGTGACCTGGCCGCCGCCCTCAAGCGCCGCTGCCTGCACCTGTTCCTGGACTACCCCACCGCCGAGCGGGAGCTGGAGATCGTCCGCTCGAAGGACACCGGGCTGCCCGAGGCCGCGGCCCGCGAGCTCGTCGAGGTCGTGCGCGGGCTGCGCGAGCTCGAGCTGCGCAAGGCCCCGAGCATCTCCGAGACGATCGACTGGGCGCGCACGCTCGCCGTGCTCGGCGTCGACGAGCTGAACTCCCAGATCCTCGCCGACACCGTCTCCGTCGTCGTCAAGTACGACAAGGACGTGACCAAGGCGCTCGGCGCGCTGCCGAAGCTCGTCGACCCGAACGCCGTCGTCGAGGACGCCCACGGGCACGGCCACGGGCACGGTCATGGGCACGACGGGGACCACAGCCACGGCTCCTCCGGCGCCGACGCGCCGGCGAACGGCCGCTCGGCCGGCCCCGCCCCGGTGCCCGACGACGAGGAGGACGGTCCCGACGGCCGGGCGGTGCGCGCCGCGAAGGACCGGGAGGGTCGGCACGCCGGCACCTACGGCGCGCCCGGGCGGGACGCCCAGGAGGCTGCCCGCCGCGCCGAGGAGCTCGGGGTCAAGCCCCGGCCGGTCAGCCCCTCGCAGGGCAGCCGCTCGTTCGGCCTGGGCAAGAAGCGCGCCCTGTAGCGCTCCGCTCCCCCGGCCCAGCGAGAGGAGGCCCCGCGATGGAGGCCAGCATCCACCGCTTCGTGCGGCTCCTGCGCATCCGCCAGGTCCGGATCTCCACCTCGGAGGTCCTCGACGCCATGCGGTGCGCGCGCGAGCCCGGCGTGCTCGCCGACCGCGCGACGCTCAAGGCCGCGCTGCAGGTGTCGCTGGTGAAGGACATCCGCGACGAGGCGACGTTCGAGGAGATCTTCGACGCGTTCTTCGCCCTGGTGCGGATCGGCACGGAGGACACCGGGCACGGCCACGGGCACGGCCACGAGGACCTCTCCGACGACGGGTCGCTGGAGAACTTCACGCTCTCCGAGGAGCCGAGCGAGACCCCCGAGCAGGGCCACGACCACGGCAAGCCGGTCGACATCAAGGAGTTCTTCGACCCGGACGACCTGGCCCAGCAGTACAACCTGCACCAGGAGGCCAACAAGATCGACCTCGCGGCCATGACCGACGAGATCGTGTTCTCCAAGGACGGCGCCACCGACCAGACGAACACCGGCGAGAAGGTCCAGATCGAGACCGACCACCTCCACGGCGGCGGCATCCCCGGCGACATCGCCACGGCGTCGGGCACCAAGGTCGACGCCGACCTCAACGTCGCGCAGCAGGAGGCGCTGCTCGGGTGGCTGCAGGGCGTGGAAGACGGGATCGACGACGACGGCGACGAGTCCGACGCGATGGCCCTGCGCCGCCGTCTCGCCGGGATGCTCGAGAACCTGCCCGAGGCCATCAAGGCGCACCTCGAGCGGCTGATGGAGATCGAGCAGCGGGTCATCGACGGCGGGCACGCCGACGAGGACGCGCGCCAGGCCGAGGTCGACCGCGCCGAGGAGCACGAGCGTCAGCAGCTCGAGGACTCGCTGCGCCGGCTCGCGAAGACGCTGCACGGCGCGCTGACCCACCGGCGCCGCCAGTCCCCCCGCGGGCGCATCGACGCCGGCCGCACGATGCGGCGCAACATGCGCTTCGACGGCATCCCGTTCACCCCGGTGACGGTGAGCCGCGCCGAGGACAAGCCGCGGCTGGTGATCCTCGCCGACGTCTCGCTCTCGGTGCGGGCGACCGCACGGTTCACGCTGCACCTCGTCCACGGGCTGCAGGACATGTTCGGGCAGGTGCGCTCGTTCGCGTTCGTCTCCGAGCTCATCGAGGTCACCGACCTCTTCGCCGACCACACCGTCGAGGACGCCCTCGGGCTCATCTTCGGCGGCGACATGCTCGACGTGGACGCGAACTCCAACTACGGCGAGTCGTTCGGCACGTTCCTCGAGGACCACGCCTCGGCGGTGAACCGGCGGTCCACGGTGATCGTCCTCGGCGACGGGCGGGGCAACGGCAACGACCCGAACATCGAGGCCTTCGCCGAGATCAGCCGGCGGGCCCGCGAGACGATCTGGCTGACCCCCGAGCCGCGCTACTCGTGGGGACTGGGCGCCTGCGACCTGCCGCAGTACGCCGAGTTCTGCGACCGCATCCGCGTCGTGCGCGACCTCACCGGGCTCTCCGAGGTCAGCCACGACATGGTCGCCGAGATGATCGGACGCTGACGCGCCGTGGCGACGGCGTGACGCTCACCCCGCCCGCGGCCGGCAGCGCCCGGATCGACCCGCTCGCCCCGGCCCACCCGGGCCGCTGGGAGAACGGCCCCGTCGTGGTGTGCCACGTCGACCGGGCGGCCGTGCCGGTGCGGCTGGTCTCGGGGCGCGCTCCCGAGCTCGTGACCGAGCACTTCGAGGTGCACCGGCCGGGCGGCCGCCTGCTCGTGCTGCACCGCTTCCGGCCCGACGAGCTCGACGACGACGTGTCGACGCTGGTCGCCGGCGAGCTCGGTGCGGTGGTGGCGTCGGCGCCGGTCTTCGAGCGGGTCGTCACGGGGATCGTGCGCTCGACCGTCGGCGACCCGCTGACGGCGTGGTCGACCTTCTACGCGAACTCCCTCGCCGTGCTGCGCCACCCGGAGCGGGCGGCCGCCGTCGGCGCGCCGGGCCTGCTCGCCGCGTGTCCCCCGGAGGCGTCGCTCGCCGGGTTCGCGCCGGTGCACGCGCGGGCGATCGACGAGGTGGTGGGGACGACGGTCGCGGACCTCGGCGCCTGCTTCGGCTTCCTCCCGCTGCTCATGGCCGAGCGCGGCCTCGACGTCGTCGCCACGGACCACACCCCGGGCACGATGCGGCTGCTCTCGGCGGTCGCCCGGAGCGGGGTCGTCCCCGAGGCCGCGTCCCGCCTGCGCACCGCGGCCTGCGACGCGCGTGCGGTGCCGCTGCGCGACGACGCCGTCGACACCGTCTGCGCGATCCACCTCCTCGAGCACCTGCCCGCGGAGGACTCGGTGACGGTCGTGGCCGAGATGTGCCGGGTCGCGCGCCGGCGGGTCGTGGTCGCGGTGCCCTACGAGGACGAGCCCGACCCGGTGTACGGCCACCTCTGCCGCTTCACCCCCGACGTGCTGACCGAGCTCGGCGAGCGCACGGGCGCCCGTTTCCGCGTCGAGGCCGACCACGGCGGCTGGCTGGTGGCCGACCTGGTGTGACAGGTCGCGGCCGCGGGGCGTGCCTGCTGTCAGAAGGGTGGTTCCTCGGGGAAGCGGTCGTCGGCGTTCTGGTCGTGCTCGGTGTCCGACGCGGTCGGTTCGCCGGCGCGTGCGCGGGCGCGTTCGCGGAGGTGTGCGGCGGTGGTGAGGGCGGCGTCGGTGAGGTAGCCGTGCTTGTTGCGTCTGGGGCTGCCGGGTGGCGTGGGTGATCGGCGGTGGCGGGTGGCGGGTCGAGGGTGTGGCCGGGTAGCTCGCTGTGGTCGCGTGCGGGGGACGGGGTCGGGCAGCGGGTCGTAGGGCTCGGGTTCCTTGATGTGGATCCGGCCGGTGGGGGCGGTCCAGTCGAAGCGCCCGGGGCGGGTCTGCTGGACGGTCCAGCCGCTGTCGGGGTGGTGTTTGAAGGTGTGGTCGCGGCGGCAGAACGGGCCGAGGTCGTCGGCGCGGGTCAGGCCGCCGTCGGTGACGGCGAGGGTGTGGTCGATGTCGCAGGTGGCGGCGTCGGCGGCGCAGCCCGGGGAGCGGCAGGTGCGGTCGCGGGCCTGGACCCAGGCGCGCAGGGCGGCGCTGGGGTGGCGGTGGGCGGCTTCGGCGTCGGTGTGGGCGGGGTGCTCGGAGGGTGGCCGGGCGCGGGCGGCGGCGAGCGCGCGGACGGCGCGGTCGAGCAGGCCGAGGGCGTCGCCGGGCACGAGTGTCCCGCCGGGTGGCAGCCGGTAGCGCCGCGGGTGGTTCGGGGTCGTCGAGGGTGGGCTGCTCGGCGGGCAGCGCGGCCGCCCAGGTGTCGAGTTCGCTGGTGTAGGCGGTGAGCTCGACGATGTGGTGGCGGCGCTGCTCGGCTGTGCGGGGGTGGTGGCCCGGTCCGCGGGGGGCGGAGGGTGAGGACGTCGTCGAGGTGGCCGTCGGGGGTGTAGAGCAGTACCCGGAAGGTGCTGTGGGTGCGGGCCCAGGCCATGGCGACGGCGACGGTGTTGGTGACGGGGCCGCGGCCGGGGAGTTCCCCGGGGCGGGTGTCGAGGCCGAGCACGGTGGCCAGCCCGACGCGCAGCGCGACGCGCGGCACGAACGGCACCCGCCACGGCGCCTTCTCGTCTACGAGCGACTTGTGCTCGTACGTGGTCGCCTCGCGGCGTCGCGGTCGGTGCCTGGCTCGTCGCCAGGTCGCCCTCCGGGCGGCCCTCGTCGTCTGCTCCGCGGCCGCGTCCGGGTCTCGTCTGGGTCGGCGTCGGCGTCCGGGTCCGCCGGCTGGGCGGTCGACCTGTCCTCGGTGTCGCCGCCGTCGCAGGGGCCGCCGCCGTCGGCGCGGCCCGCCGTCGGGCCCGTCGGTCGGGCGCCGTCGTCGTCCGGCCCGCCGCCCCGTCGCCGTCGTCCGGTCCGTCGTCGTCGTCCGGCCCGTCGCCGTCGGGTGTCGTCGGGGCCGCCGAAGCGGGAGACGACGTGGTCGATGACGTCGGTGTCCCACATGCCGGCGCCGGCGGGCCCGGTGAGGGTGAGCATGACTTCGGACTGGATGGGTCCGGTGGGGGCGTCGAGCCCGGCGTGGCGCAGCCGGCGGGCGATGTGGCGGGCGAGGGCGACGATGCGGTCGTGGGCGTCCTGGGCGGGGTCTTCGGGCAGGTCGAGCCCGCACAGCTCGGCCGCGCCGGAGGGGGCGACGCGGAACGCGACCCGGCGCCGGGCGATGGCGGCGGCGCGGCGGGCGGCGGCCCAGTCCGGGTCGACGGCGTGGGCGGCTTTCTCGATCCGCAGCCGCAGCGCCTGGAACGCCAGCCGCGGGGGCGGCGGGCAGGACGTGGTCGACGACGGTGCGGGCCTGGGTGGTGTCGAGGTCGGCGAGGGTGCTGGTGAAGATCCAGGCTTTGTGTTCCTCGAGGACCCCGGTGGCCATGGCCTCGCCGAGGGCGGGGAGGCGTTCGAGGATGTGGTGGGCGAACTCGAGGCGGCGGGTGGCGTAGCCCTCCGACCAGCCCAGGGTGGCGGCGATGATCTTCCCGGCGCGGCGGCGGTCGGTGACGCGTTCGCGGGTGTCGGGTTGGGCGCGGCTGGTTTCGAGGATCCAGCGGGCCTGGGCGAGGGCGGTCTGGTTGGTGTGGGCGAACCAGGCGCTCAAGCCCGCGTCGACCTGCTGGCCGGGCAGCTGGCGGGGGTCGGCGGCGAGCAGCAGCGCCGCGGGCAGCGGGTCGGTGGGGTCGAGCAGGTCCTCGGGGTCGGGGCAGGGCAGGTCGGCGCGCGAGGAGGTCCTCGTCGTCGCTGCCGGGCACCCAGCCCACCATCACCACCATGGACTCGAACACTAGTTCGAGGCTCTGACACTCACGGCCCCGACAGCCCTGCTCAGCGCCCACCACGGATCACGGTTCGATCACGATAACCGCCGCCCCGAAGCGAGGGACCTCGCCCGGCGACGGTCGTCGTCGTCGATCCCGCCCGAACGGGTGTCGCACCGTCCGACCGGTGTCGGGCGTCCAGCCCACCATCACTGCCATGACCCGAACACTAGTTCGAAGGTCTGACACTCACGGCCCCATCCGGCCTGCTCAGTGGGCAGACCACGGATCACGGTTCGATCACGATGCGCGCCCACCCACGACCCGCAGCGCCCTCCACGGACCGTCACTCGTCCGGACCGTCCGTCCCCGACCCGGATGACCACACCCATCGGCGTCTGGCACCCTGTCGCGGCGACCGGCAGTAGTCGTCACGTGGACCGTGCGTGACGAGACGACGGCGGAAGGACCTCGCGTGAGCCGAGGCGGACGGATCGGTACCGGTGAGACCGGCCGGCGGCGGCGCCCTGCGGAGATGCGTCGGCGCGCGGACGAGATGGTCGCGCTGCTGGACGAGGCCGCACCGCGGGCCGCCCGGGGTCGACGGCGACGCGCGACCGCCGTGCCCGCCGCCGTCGCGGCCTTCGGGGCGCTGAGCATCGGGGGCGTGGGCCTGGCCCTCGGACTGACCCCGACCGGCGTCGAGGGCATCCTCCCCGCCAGCCCCGCCCCCGCCCTGGCCGACCCCGCGTCGCCGCTGCCGACGACCTCGGACGACGCCGCGGGCGCCGCGCACGGCGGCTCCGTCGCCGACCCGGCCGTCGCGGGCGCCGACCTCATCCGCACCGGCGACCACCGCCCCTCCGCGGGCGCCGTGGCCCCGGCCGCCGTCGGGCACCGGTCGGACGCCACCACGACGCGCGCCCCCCGCCCGGCGGGCGGGCGTCCGACCCCCACCTCGACACGCCTGCGACCCACCTCCTCGCGCCCCACCCCGACGACGGCCCGCTCCGCCACGCCGCGCTCCACCGCGACCCGCCCGGCCACCACCCGGACCTCCGCCGCCGCTCCGCGGCCGGCGGCCCAGCGCTCGTCGCTCCCGGCCACCGCCGCCGGCCACCGGAGCGCGGCGAAGCCCGCCCCGCAGGCGCCCGCGACCTCGGGCACCCCGTCGACGACCGACGAGGACCCACCCCAGGAGTGAGACACGGACACCGTCCGGTGCTCACCGTGCGTCGATCGACCCCGGATCGTGCTGCCCGCTCCCGCCGCTCACCGGTCTCGTTCGTGCACTGACCGCACGACCCGATTCGGCGGCCGTCCGGATGGGAACGGGGAGTAGCGTCGCGCGCCAGCATCCGCCGGTGGTGGTCCCCCACCGGGGCCGCGCGAGCCGTCGCGAGATGAGGAGTCGACCGGAGTGTCCGCAGCGAGCAACGACGGCCCCGGGGCGGGACGTCACGGTCTCGCCGGACCCCCGGCGCCCCCGCCGGACACCGACCACGGCGCCGACCGCGACGAGCCCGGCTGGTCCCTCCCCGACGCGCGGGACGGCCGACTGGACACCGGCGGACTCTGGCGCAACCCGGTGACGGGGCCCAACTCGTTCGGCCTCGGGAACCACGATCCCGGCGCCGGGCCGTCGTGGCGCGGACGCTCCGGATACGGGTCCTACGACCCGGACGACTCCCTGTTCGACATCGCCGACGACCGGCGCGACGACGGGTCGTCGACCGGCCCGTCCCCGGACGCTCGCGCCCCCGCGACCGACGGCCCCGACCGACCGGCCGCGCCCGCCCGCGGCCGGCACGCCCGGCCGGACGACGACGACGGCCGACGCCGACGGCCGACACGGTCCGCCACGAACCCCGTCCCCCGCGACCGAGCCGCCGACGACCGGCTCCTGGTCCTCCGGGTACGACACCGTCGACGACGAGGCGAGCGCGAGGACCGACCCCACCCCGCTCGCGCCCTGGTACACCCCGGAGTGGGACGCCCCGCCGCTGCCGGACCCGCGGGCCACCCCCGGCCTGGACGCCCTGTCCGCACCGGCGCCCGTCGAGCCGCCCGCGCCCCGGGAGCCCGCGGACGCCTGGAGCCCGTCCGGTTCCTGGGGCACCGAACCCACCGACCCGCCCCCGCGCCCACGGCCACGGCCGACGTGGTGGCGACGGTCCGCGAGAGCTTCGCGGCGATCGCGTCCCGGGCCGACGAACTGACCCAGCTCTTCTACGGCCTGCTGTTCGGCATCGCCCCCGAGACCCGCGACCTGTTCCCGGCCTCGATGGAGGTGCAGCGGACCCGGCTGCTGCGGGCGCTCATCCACTTCGTCCAGATGGTCGACCGCCCGGACGAGCTCGCCGTGTTCCTGCGCCAGCTCGGCCGCGACCACCGCAAGTTCGGGGTCGTCGGCGCGCACTACGACAAGGTGGGCGAGGCCCTCGTCGGCGCCCTCAAGGAGATCTCCGGCCCGCGCTGGAGCCCGCAGATCGAGGACGCGTGGCTCCGCGCGTACGGCCTGCTCTCCCGGGTCATGAGCGAGGCCGCCGACGCCGAGCAGGGGCCGGCCGTGTGGATGGCGCGGGTCGTGGAGCACCGCCGGGTGTCCCCCGACGTCGCCGTCGTCCGCGTCCAGACCAGCCAACCGGTGCCCTACCTCGCCGGCCAGTACGTCTCCGTCGAGATCCCGCAGCGGCCGCGGATGTGGCGCACGCTGTCCCCGGCGAACGCGCCCGGGCCGGACTGCGTCCTCGAGTTCCACGTCCACACCGTCCCCGGCGGCTGGGTGAGCCGGGCGATGGTCTCGCACGTCAACGTCGGCGAGGTGTGGAAGATCGGCGCGCCGATGGGCCAGATGACGCTGGACCCGCGCTCGCGTGCGGACCTGCTGATGGTCACGGGCGGCACCGGCCTCGCGCCGGCCCGGGCGCTCATCGAGCAGATCATGCTCGACGGGTCCGACCGCAAGGTGACGCTGTTCGTCGGCGGCCGCACCTGGGAGTCGCTCTACGACGTCGACACCCTGCGCCGGATGGCCCAGGACCACCCGTGGCTCACCGTCGTCCCGGTCGTCGAGGACGACGGGAGCCGCCACGGCGCGGAGACGGGCACCCTCGCCCAGGTCGTGGCCCGGTACGGCGCCTGGGCGGACCGCCAGGTCGTCGTGTCCGGCTCACCCGCCATGATCCGCTCGACGGTCGCCGCGATGCTCGAGGCCGGCACCCCGTTCACGCACATCCACTACGACCCGCAGCACAGCGACTGACCGCCGGCGTCCCTCAGGCCTGGGCGGTCGCCCCGTGCGTGGACAGGTCCAGCGAGACCTGCGGCGAGTGGACCAGCGTCTGGTAGACGACGCAGTACCGCTCGGTGAGCTTGTGCAGCGACGCGAGGGTCTCGTCGTCGGCGTCGGTGTCGAGGTCGAACGACAGCCGGATGTCCTTGAAGCCGACCGGGGCGTCCTTCGCGACGCCGAGGGTCCCGCGGAAGTCCAGGTCGCCCTCGGCGTGGATCGTCCCGCCGCGGACCTCCACGCCCATCGACGTGGCGACCGCGCGCAGCGTCACCCCGGAGCAGGCGACGAGCGCCTCGAGCAGCATGTCCCCGGAGCACAGCAGCTCCCCGGTGCCGCCGGTGGCCGGGTGGAGTCCGGCCTCGACCATCGCCTGCGCGGTCTGCACGCGGCACGCGATGCCCGAGCCGTCGAGGTCGCCGTCCGCCTTCAGGACGACGGTGGCCGACTCGGGGTCGTCACGGTACTGCTGCTTGAGGGGGCCCTGGGTCTCGGCGAGCGCTGCCTTGTCCATGCCCCGAGTCTGCCTGGTCCGGCGCCGCGACGCCCCCTCGATCCGGTCGCCGCGGCCGGCACGCGAAGACCGCGACCGCGCCCAGGAGGGAGAAGACGGTGGCGACGACGACGGCCGTGTCGAACCCCTGGAGCAGCCCGACCGGTCCCGGCGGCAGGCCCGGTCGGGTCGCGACGACCGCGACCACCGTGGTGCCGATCGCCGACCCGACGTAGCGGGCCGTGTTGTTCGCGCCGCTGCCCATCGCCGCGCGCCCGGGCGGCACGCTCGCGACCGCCTCGCGCCCCAGGGCGGAGTTGACGACCCCGCTCGTGACGCCGGCGACGAGCAGCCCGGGGACGTAGCGCCACGGCGAGGACTCCGGCGTGGCGCCCAGCAGCATGAGCTGCCCGACGGCGACGACGACGAGCCCGACCGCCAGCTGCATGCGCGCGCTCACCGTCGCCGGGATCCGGCGGGCCAGCAGCGAGGTGACCACCCCCGTCGCCGACCACGCGAGCAGCACCACCGCGCCGATCACCACGGAGGCGCCGAGGCCGCGCGCCATGACCGTGAGCAGGAACGACGTCGTGGCGATGATGCCCGCCCCGGTCGCGAGCGCGCCCAGCGTCGCCGCGAGGAAGGGCGGGGACCGGAAGAGCTCGGGGTCGATCATCGGCGCGGGCCGGCGGTGCTCCACGAGCAGCCAGACGCCCGAGCAGCACGAGCCCGCCGAGCACCAGGCCGATCACCAGCGGGCGCGTCGGCCCGGTCCGGGCCTCGACCAGCCCGGTGAGCAGCACCCCGACCCCGGCGGCCAGCAGCACCACCCCGGGCACGTCGACCGGCCGGGGCCGCTCGGCCCGCGACTCGTCGAGCGCGGCCCGCGCGACGACGCCGAGGACCACCGCGAGCAGCGCCTCCAGCCAGTACGACGCCGCCCAGCCGGCCAGCTCCTGCGCCCCGGTCGCGAGCAGCGGACCGACCGCGATGCCCGCCCCGAGGGACGCGCCCCAGATGCCGCTCGCCCGCCGCGCCTCGGGGGTCCCCGCCGGGAAGGTGTGCCCGATCAGGCCGAGCCCGGCCGCGACGAGCGCGGCCCCGCCGACGCCCGCGCCGATCCGTCCCGCGACGAGCACCGCCGTCGTCGTGGACAGCGCGCACACCACCGACGACACCGCGAGCACCGCGCTGCCCAGCACGAGCGCCCGCCGTCGTCCCAGGTCGTCGGCGACGGCGCCGCTGGACAGGAGCGCGACCCCGAGCCCGATGCTCATCGAGCTGAGGATCCACGCCTGCCCCTCGGGGCCGGTGCCCAGCGCGGCCGCCGTGGCGGGCAGCGTCGCGAGCGGGGTGGTGAAGGCGATGAGGGCGAGGAAGGTCGCCGCGGAGGCGACGCCGACCGTGGCACCGGAGCTGGACCGCACGGTCCGGAACGCTAGCACGATCGGTTCGGTCATTGAACCGATCCGCGGTATCGTCGCCGTCGTGCCCCTCGGCCAGGGATATCCGCAGCAGGACTGCGCGATCGCCCGCGCCCTCGAGGTGGTGGGCGACCGGTGGACCCTGCTGGTCCTGCGCGACTGCTTCCTCGGCGTCCACCGCTTCGCCGACCTCGTCGCCCACCTCGACGTCCCGCGCGCCGTGCTCTCCGACCGGCTCGCCCGGCTCGTGGCGGCGGGGATCCTCGAGCGGGACGCGGCCGGCTACCGGGTGAGCGATCAGGCGACCGTGCTGTGGCCCGCCCTGCGGGCGCTCGCCGCCTGGGGGGAGACCGGCCAGCGGGCCACCGGCGGGACGCTGCGCCGCTTCGCGCACGCGGACTGCCCCGCCGGCGGGGAGCCGGACACCGCGACCGACGGGCGGTGCCCCGCCTGCGGCGCCGTGCCCGGCCCGGCCGACCTGGTCGTGCGCCCCGAGGGCGGGCCGGACGCGCCTCGTCGTGAGGACCCGGTCAGCCGCGCGCTGCGCGCGCCGCACCGGATGCTGACGCCGCTCCCCTGACCCGCGCTTCCCTCATCGACGCGCCGGATGCTCACCACCCCGTACCGGCGACCTGGCGCGTCGGCACGTTCATCCGGTTGAACAGGTTCGACGTCGCGATCCACAGCAGCAGCGCGGCCAGGCCGGGCTCGTCGAAGTGCCGCGTCGCCTCGGACCAGACCGGGTCCGGGACGGCGTCGCCGCGGTCGGCCAGGCGCGTGGCGTGCTCGGCGAGGTCGAGGGCCGCGCGCTCGGCGTCGGTGAACCACGGGGCCTCCCGCCAGACCCCGACCGTCGCGAGCCGCTCCTCGGTCTCGCCCGCGGCCCGCGCGTCCCGGGCGCCGCCGTGGACGCAGGAAGCGCACCCGTTGATCAGGCTGACCCGCAGGTGGACGAGGGCCAGGAGGGACTCGGGCAGGCCGCCCGAGCGGGCCGCCGCGACCAGCCCGCCGATCGCCTCGCCCACGCCGGGCAACAGCGCGGCCGGGTTCGTCATGCGGGCCTCGAGCGGTGGTGGTGGAGGTGGTCATGATCGCTCCTCGGGTCGGACCGCCGGGGCCGGTCACGTTCCGGGCCGCCGGTCGGTCAGGGTGATGACACCGACGCGCGGAGGAACGTGACCGATGGACCCGAACGCCGACCTGGCCGCCCGCTTCACCGCCCACCGACCGCACCTGCTGGCCGTGGCGCAGCGCCTGCTCGGACCCACCGGCGAGGCCGACGACGCCGTCCAGGAGGCCTGGCTGCGCCTCGAGCGCGTCCACGCCGCGGGTGACCCGGGGATCGACGACCTCGCCGCCTGGCTGACCACCGTCGTCGCCCGGATCGCGCTGAACCTGCTGCGCGCGCGGCGCACCCACCCGGCGGACCCGATCGACGACGACGGGCACGACCTCCCGGACGCCGACGACGCCGGGCCCGAGGAGCAGGCCGTGGCGGCCGACGCGGTCGGGCCCGCACTGATGCTCGTCCTCGACACCCTCGGACCCGCCGAGCGGCTGGCGTTCGTGCTGCACGACGTCTTCGGGCTGCCCTTCGACGAGATCGCCCCGATCGTCGAGCGCTCGGTGCCCGCGACCCGTCAGCTCGCGAGCCGCGCCCGGCGTCGGGTGCGCGGGGGCGGCAGCGTGCCGAGTGGCGACGACGTGGCCCGGCGCCGGCAGGTCGTCGAGGCGTTCCTGACGGCGGCGCGCGAGGGCGACTTCGGCGCACTGCTCGCCGTCCTCGACCCCGACGTCGTGCTGCGCGCCGACGACGTGGCCGTGACGCTCGCGGCGGCGAACGTCGGGCGCGGCGCGCCGGGGCTGGCCCCCCAGGTCGCCGGCGCCGACGCCGTCGCGCGGGTGTTCGCCGGGCGGGCCCGGGCCGCGGCCCCGGCGCTGCTCGACGGCGAGCCCGGCCTGGCGTTCGCGGTCGGGGGGCGGACGGTGTCGCTGTTCCGGATGACGGTCGTCGACGGCCGGATCACCGCGGTCGACCTGGTCGCCGACCCGGCGACCCTCGCCGCGGTGGAGGTGGTGTTCCTCGTGCACCACCACCGGTCGGTCACGCGCTCGTGACCGGTCAGATCAGCCCCATCTTCGACGCCGCGTACACCGCCTCGGCGCGGCGGGAGACGTCGAGCTTGCGCATGAGGTTGCCGACGTGGAACTTCACCGTCGTCTCCGAGATGAACAGCTCCCGGCCGATCGTGCGGTTGCTCATGCCGCGGGCGAGCAGCCGCAGCACGTCGAGCTCGCGGCCGGTGAGGGTCTCGCCGTGCGGCTGCTGGCCGTTGAGCGAGCGCACCACCGCCGCCGCGGAGCGCGAGTCGAAGGCCGACTCCCCGCGCGACACGGCCCGGATCGCGGCGATCAGCTCGGTGGTGTCGACGTCCTTGACGACGTAGCCGCGGGCGCCGGCGTGCACGGCCTCGACGACGAGGCGGTCGTCGAGGAACGTCGTCAGGACCAGCACCCCGACCCCGGGGTGGGCCGCGGTGAGCTGGCGGCACAGCTGCAGGCCCTCGGAGTCGGAGCTGGTCGAGAGCTTGAGGTCGAGCAGCACGATCGACGGGCGCTCGTGGGCGACGACGGCGAGGGCCTCGGGCGCCGAGGACGCCTCCCCGACGATCGAGAGCTGCGGCTCGCGCTCGAGCACCGAGCGCAGCCCCTGGCGGACGATCGCGTGGTCGTCGACGAGCACGATGCGCACCTCGCCGCGGCGGACCGCCGCGCGGGCAGGGATGCGGATGTCGGTCATGTCGTGCTCCCAGGATCGGTGGGGCCGCGGTCGGGGTCGGCGGTCCCGGGTCCAGTCTCGCCGTCGGGGGCGGTCGCGGTCCCTCCCGGTTCGGAGGGTTCTCCCGGCGCCGCGGGCGACGGGGCGACGGCGGCGCGCGCGGCCCGCTCGGCGTCGGGGCCGATCGGGAGCGGGACCACGACCTGGATGCGGATGCCGCCCTGGCGGGCGCGCTGGACCGCGAGCGTGCCGCCGATCTCGCGGGCCCGCTCGGCCATGTTCGCCAGGCCCCGGTGGGAGCCGTCGAGATCGCGGGCCGCGGCGACGCGCAGGCGTGCGGCGGACCTGCTCGGGGTCGCCCGTGCCGTCGTCGGCGACGGAGAGCACCAGGCGGTCCTTGCGGAAGGCCAGGCGCACGACGGCGACGGCGGCCTCGGCGTGCACGGCGGCGTTGAACAGCGCCTCGCCGGCCACGCGGAAGAGCGAGCGCTCCGCGGTCGCGGGCAGCGACACCGGCCGGCCCTCGATGCGCACCTCCACCCGCAGGTCGGAGGGCATGTGGACCGCCGAGAGCTCCTCGAGCATCGCGGGCAGGCTGCGGTGGCCGTGCTCGCCGGAGTGGTTGAGCGCGTAGATCGCCGAGCGCAGCTGCTCGACGGCGCGCCGGGTCAGCTGCTTGGCGGTCTCGAGCCGCTCGCGCTGGCCCTCGTCCCGGATCTCCGAGCGCACCACCTCGATCTGCATCCCGGCCGAGAGGGCGTACTGGGTGACCGAGTCGTGCAGCTCGCGGGCGATGCGGTGGCGCTCGGAGTCGAGGACCTCGCGCTGCCGGGCCACGGTGAGGGCGTCGCGGGTGCGCTGGAGCTGCTCGTTGCGGGCCGCGAGGTCCTCGGCGTGCCGGCTCGCCTCGTCGTAGAGCCGCAGCGTGCGCTGGTGCAGCGCGGAGTTCTGCAGCGCGGCCGCGGTCTGGCTGGCGAGCACGCGCAGCACCGAGGCGTCCGTGGCGTCGATGCGGCGGTCGACGCCGGTCCACGCGACGATCTCGCCGACGACGGCGCCGTCGAGGCGCACCGGCACGTGGAGGTGGTGCGGGTCGTGGGCCCGGGTCGCCGGGGTGGGCCCGGCGTCGCGGGCGGCCCGGTGCCCGTTGGTCCCGGCCTCGGTGGCGTCGGCGGGGTCGTGCTCCCCCCGGCGGACGGCCTGCAGGTGGCGCAGGACGAACGGCGGGAGCTCCTCCGGGGCGTCGGTCGAGGCCTCGACGAGGTCGGGCCCCAGCACGAGCGCGCGGGGCGCCGCCTCGGGCAGGGCGCCGTCGGCGAGGGCGAAGACCACCCAGTGGGCCGTGAGGTGCTCGGCCGCGGCCTCGGCGACGGACCGGACCAGCGTCCCGGGGCCCTCGGTGGTGCGCACCAGGGCGCGGCTGATGCGGTCGAGGGCGTGGATCACGCGGCGGAGCCGCTCGGCCGAGGCGAGGTACTCGACGTAGAACGACGGCTTGCCGGAGCGGATGCCGGTGAGCAGGTCGAGGTCGGGGCCCTCGACGCGCTGCTCGACGGGTCCGGGATCGGTGCGGGGCTCCACGTCCGGCTACAGCGCCTGACGGAACAGCGCCTCGATGTCGGCGCGGTCGGCCTCGCGCGGATTGGTCGACAGGCAGGCGTCGGCCATCGTCATCAGCGACAGCGTCGGCAGGTCCGCCGCCGTCACCCCGATCTCGCCGAGGCCCTTGGGGACGCCGAGCTCGTCGGCGAGGCGGCGCACCTCGCACGCCGCCCACTCCGCGGCGTCCTCGGCCAGCGCCTGCGAGCACGACCGGCCGACCTCGCCCGGGAACCCGAGGGCCTGCGCGATCGGCACGAAGCGCCCCGGGTCGGACTCCGCGTTGAAGCGCACGACGTGGGGCAGCAGGATCCCGTTGATCACGCCGTGGGGCAGGTCGAGCAGCCCGCCGACCTGGTGGCTCATCGCGTGCGCGGCGCCGAGGATCGCGTTGGTGAACGCCAGCCCGGCCTCCAGCGCGGCCTGGGCCATGTGCACCCGCGACTCCTGCTCGAGCGGGTGGTCCATGGTGCGCTCGAGGTGCTCGCCGACCAGCGAGATCGCCTGCAGCGCGTGGTGGTCGGTCAGCGGGTTGTGCGCCCGCGAGACGTAGGCCTCGATGCCGTGGGTCAGCGCGTCGAGCCCGGTCGCGGCGTTGAGCCAGTCCGGCATCGTCGTCAGCAGGTGCGGGTCGACCACCGAGACGTCCGGGACCAGCGCCCGGCCGAGGATCGTGATCTTGGTGTTGCGCAGGGTGTCGGTGATGATGCAGAACTGCGAGACGTCCGCGCCGGTGCCCGACGTCGCCGGCACCATCACCATCGGCGGGATCGGGGCGACCATCCGGTCGACGCCCTCGAAGTCGGTGATCAGGCCGCCGTTGCCCGCGAGCAGGGCGATGCCCTTCGCGGCGTCGATGACCGACCCGCCGCCGACGGCGACGAGGACGTCACACCCCCCGGACCGGTAGGCCTCGTGCCCGGCCGCGATCTCGTGGTCCTTCGGGTTCGGGGTGACCCCGCTCCAGACGGTGGCGTCCATGCCGCCGTCGGCGAGGTGGCGCAGCAGCTGCTGCGGCCAGCCGGCGGCCAGCAGGCCCTCGTCGGTGACGAGCATGGGGCGGCGCGCCCCGAGCCGGACCGCGGCGTGGGCGGCCTCGGCCAGCGAGCCGGGGCCGAAGACGATCTCGGGGACGTGGAACTTCGCCAGCCGGGGGCTCTCGGGGCGGGCCTGCACGTGACCCGTGCCGTGGGAGCGGGCGTCGTCGTGGGCGGCCGGCGTGGCCGTCCGCGGGGCCGACCCCGTCGCGCCCGGGTCCTCCGCCCGGGTCTGCCTGCAGACCACCATGGACTGGCCGGCGCGCGTCACGGTGTCGACGAGGACCACGCTGCCCCCTTCCCCACCGTCGGGTGATCGGTGTTGCCCACGTTACAGAGGCGCACGGGGCTTGGGCAGCCTCCGCGACCAGCGCACAGGCCCGAACGGACCCGTCCGGGACGATGGTGACACCTACCCGTCGGTAGAGGGACGTCGTCCGCTCAGCGGGGTCCGGAGGCCATCTCGGCCGGGGCGTGGCCGTCGCGGACCAGCTCCTCGGCGCTGATGCCGGGCTCGACGTTGGAGTCGCCGTGGATCGGGCCCTGCCGCACCGACAGCGGCGTCCCGTCCCCGCCCCACTGCCGCGCGATCATCTCGGCCGCGATCGACACCGCGGTCTCCTCGGGCGTGCGCGCGCCGAGGTCGAGCCCGATCGGGCTGGACATCCGCCCCAGCTCGGCCTCGGTGACGCCGGCCTCGCGCAGCCGCGCGAGCCGGTCCTCGTGGGTGCGGCGCGATCCCATCGCGCCGATGTAGCCGATCTCGGGCAGCCGCAGCGCCACCTCGAGCAGGGGCACGTCGAACTTGGGGTCGTGGGTGAGGACGGCGAGGGCGGTCCGGCCGTCGATGCGCCCGGCCTCGGACTCGGCGGCGAGGTAGCGGTGCGGCCACTCGACCACCACCTCGTGGGCCTCCGGGAACCGGCTCGACGTCGCGAACACCGGGCGCGCGTCGCAGACGGTCACCCGCATCCCGAGGAAGGTGCCGATCCGGGCGACGGCGGCGGCGAAGTCGATGGCCCCGAAGACGATGAGGCGGGGCGCGGGCGCGAACGACTCGACGAACACCCCGAGCCCCTCCCCGCGGCGCTCGCCGTCGGTCCCGTAGGTGACGAGGGTGGTGCGCCCGGCCGCGAGCAGGCCGCGGGCGTCGTCGCGGACCGCGTCGTCGAGCCGCCGGCTGCCCAGCGACCCCTCGACCCGGTCCGGCCACACGACGAGGCGGCGGCCGACGCCGGGCCCGGAGACGATCGTCGCGGTGGCCACCGGCCGGCGCTCCCGCACGGCCGCGGCGATCTCGCCGAGCTGCGGGTAGCTCTCGCGGTCGACCTGCTCGACGAACACGTCGAGGATGCCGCCGCAGGTCAGGCCCACCGCGAAGGCGTCGTCGTCGGAGACGCCGTAGCGCTGCAGCGTCGGGTCGGCGCCCTCGAGGATCTCGTTCCCGAGCTCGTACACCGCGCCCTCGACGCACCCGCCGGAGACGCTGCCGACGGCCTGGCCGTCGGGGCCGACGAGCATGGAGGCCCCGGGCTGGCGGGGGGCGGAGCGGAAGGTCCCGACGACGGTGGCCAGCGCCGCGGACCGCCCGTCGGCCCACCACGACTCGAGGCTCGTGAGCACGTCACGCATCCGCCAGCACCTCCGTGAGCTCCTGCAGGGTGGCCAGCGAGTGACCGGCCAACAATCGGTCAACGTGCGGGAGGGCCGCCGCGATTCCGCCCTGCACCGGCTCGTAGCCGCGCTTGCCGGCGTGGGGGTTCACCCAGACCACGGTGTGGGCGAGCCGGGCCAGGCGCGCCATCTGCTCCCCGAGCAGATCGGTCCCGCCGCGCTCCCAGCCGTCGGAGAACACCACGACGACGGCGCGGCGCGCGACGCCGCGCTGGCCCCACCGGTCGAGGAAGGCGGTGAGGACCTCGCCGAGCCGGGTGCCGCCGGACCAGTCGGGGATGGCGTTGCCGGCGTCGCGCAGCGCCCGCTCGGGGTCGCGCTGGCGCAGCTCGCGGGTGACCCGGGTCAGCCGGGTCCCGAGGGTGAAGGTCTCGACGGCCTGCGGGGTGCGCCGGGTGAGCACGTGCGCGAAGCGCAGCAGCGCGTCGGCGTAGGGCGCCATCGACCCCGAGACGTCGAGGAGCAGCACGACGCGGCGCGGACGCTCGTGGCGGTGGCGTCGCGAGAGCCCCGGGATCTCCCCGGCGTGGCGCAGGGTCGCGCGCAGGGTGCGGCGGGCGTCGGGCTCCCCGCGCCGCCCGGGACGGCGGCGGCGGGCCCGGCGTCGCGGGGGGTCGGGCCGCAGCAGCGCCAGCATCCGGCGCAGGTGCTCCCGCTCGCCGATGGTGAGGTCCGCGATGTCGCGGTCGCGCAGCACCTCCTCGCCGGAGGCGGCCACGCGCAGCTCGGGAACGTCCTCGCCGTCCTCGCCGGAGCCCGAGCGCTCGGGGGACGACAGCGCGGCGATCGTCGAGGTCCGCGGCTTCGGCGGCGCGAGGCGCCCCATCCGCTGCTCGCGCGGGTCGGAGGAGAACCAGGCGTGGAAGGCCTGGTCGTAGCGGGCCACGTCGTCGGGGTCCGAGCAGAGCGTCAGCCGGCCCGCCCAGTACGTGGCGACCTCGCTGGCCAGGTCGACCTCGCGCAGCGCCCGCAGGTAGGTCGCGGTGCGGTCCGGCGTGACCGGGACGCCGGCGTTGCGCAGCAGGCGGGCGAAGGCGACGAGGTCGGTGAGGACGGCGTCCTCGTCGGGGGCGTCGTCGTCCGGAGCGCCACCGCTGAGTGCCTCGACGACGCCGGAGGCCAGCACCGCGCCGGCGTGCGCGCGGGGAGCCGGCCCGTCGCTGCTCCCGCCCCGATCGGCCGGTCAGTCATGACGCCAGCAGGGCGTCCAGCGCGTCGCGGGCCCGGTCGGCGTCCTCGCGGTACTTGAGGACGGCACCCAGCGTCGCGGTCGCCGACTCCAGGTCGAGGCGCCGCGCCCCGATCAGCTCCAGCGCCGCCGCCCAGTCCAGCGTCTCGGCCACGCCGGGGGGCTTGAGGAGGTCGAGCCCGCGCAGCCGCTGCACGGCCTGGGCCACCTGCTCGGCCAGCTCGGTCGAGAGCTCGGGCATCCGCGCCTTCAGGATCGCGATCTCCCGGGCGAGGTCGGGGTGCTCGAGCCAGAGGTAGAGACAGCGGCGCTTGAGCGCGTCGTGCACCTCGCGGGTGCGGTTGGAGGTGAGGACGACCAGCGGGGGCGTCTCCGCCCGGATCACGCCGATCTCGGGGATCGTCACCGAGTTCTCGGCCAGCACCTCGAGCAGGAACGCCTCGAACTCGTCGTCGGCGCGGTCGACCTCGTCGACGAGCAGCACGCACGGCGAGGTCTGCAGCGCCTGGAGCACCGGGCGGGCGAGCAGGAAGCGGCGGTCGTAGAGGGAGGCCTCGACGGCGTCGGCGTCGAGCTCGGACCCCGACGCCGTCGCGGCGGCCTCCATGGTGCGCAGGTGCAGCAGCTGGCGCGGGAAGTCCCAGTCGTAGAGCGCCTGCGACGCGTCGATGCCCTCGTGGCACTGCAGCCGCACGAGCGGCGCACCGAGCACCTCGGCGAGGGCCAGCGCGAGCGCGGTCTTGCCGGTCCCGGGCTCCCCCTCGCAGAACAGCGGGCGGCCCATGCGCAGCGCGAGGAACGCCGCCGAGGCGAGTCCGGGGTCGGCGAGGTATCCGGTGCGCTCGAGGGCGGCGGCGACGACGTCGGGCCCGGTCAGATCGGTGGCAGCGGTCACCGCCTCATCGTCCCCCAGCCCGGATCACGCGGCCACCACGGACGGCGTCTCCTACCTCATGTCGTTGTGTCCTACGCCGCAGAAAGCAACCCGAAAAGAGTGACGCCCGTGACATTCCCGAGCTGGATCACATTCGTGTGACATTGCCGCACGGGGTCTTGCCTGACGCGCTGAGTAGGGACAACGACAGGTTGGCCGCAATGGGTTCCCCCGATCGCCGCGCGCACACGGAATTCGTGACGGGTTGAAACCTCGCGCGTCCTCCGTACCGTTCGACCTCGGCCGTCCCACGGACGGTCCGGACACATCCCCGGGGCCGCCGCGCCCGCCGCCTGTCCAGCGCCCCGGGAGACCCCACACGAGAGGTGCGGACCGGACAGGCGCGAGCAGGACGGGGCCGGCACACCCGCGGGTGTGCCCGGTGGAGAGACCGCGTGGAACCGGTCGACGACCCAGTGGGGAGCACGCTCCCGACCCGTCCTGATGGGGCGCGGTGCGAGTGAGAGGTCATGCTTCGTAGTACCGAACAGTCGCTGGCGCGCGCCCTCACCCGTCGGGCGGCCCAGATGACGTTGGTCGGCGCGCTCGCGGTGACCCCGCTGGCGCTGGCCGCGGGGACCGCGTCGGCGACCGACTGGGACGCGATCGCCCAGTGCGAGAGCAGCGGCAACTGGAACACCCACACGGGCAACGGCTTCGGCGGCGGCCTGCAGTTCACCGACTCGACGTGGCACGCCTACGGCGGCTCGGGCCAGCCCGAGAACGCCAGCCGCGAGCAGCAGATCCAGGTCGCCGAGAAGGTCAAGAGCGGCCAGGGCATGGGCGCGTGGCCGGTGTGCTCCAAGAAGGCCGGCTCGTCGGGCTCGTCGACGTCGACGCCTCCTCCGGGTCCAGCTCCTCGAGCTCCTCCGGCTCCACGACGTCGACCCAGACGAAGCCGGTCGAGGCGACCACCACGCCGAAGGCGACCGACGTGGCCGCGCCGGCGAACGCGGCCGGCGGTGCCTACACCGTCGCCTCGGGCGACACGCTGTCCGCGATCGGCGCCGCGCACGGCACGACCGCGCAGGCGCTCGCGCAGCGCAACGGCATCGCGGACCCGGACGCCATCACGCCGGGCCAGCAGCTCGCCCTGGGCTGATCCTCCCCGGACGCACGCGCGGCCCCCGTCCCGGGAAGGGACGGGGGCCGCGGTGCGTGTGCCCTCAGGGGCAGTTGACCCATTCCTCGGAGCCGTCGGCGAACTCCTGGCGCTTCCACACCGGAAGCTGCCGCTTGACCTCGTCGACCAGCTCGCTGCAGGCGTCGAACGCCTCGCGCCGGTGCTCCCCGGCGACCGCGCAGGCCAGCGCGACGTCCCCGACGGCGAGCGGCCCGACCCGGTGCGAGACGGCCACGGCGGTGACGCCGGGGTGCCGGCCCGCGACCTCGGCGGCGACCCGCTCGACGACCGCGCCCGCGCTCGGGTGGCCCTCGTAGTCCAGGGCGTGCACGGAGCGGCCGTGGTCGTGGTCGCGCACCACGCCGGAGAACGTCACCACGGCGCCGCTGCGGGGCCCGTCGACGAGCGCCGCGTGCTCGGACACGTCGAGCGGCTCCTCGCCGACGGCGGCGCGCAGCACGACGGCTCCGGAGGCCGGGACGTCCGTACTCACTGGTGGTCCCCTCCCTGGATCTGGTCGACGGCGTGGTCGAGCACGGGTTCGAGCACGCCCAGGCCGTCGCGCACCCCGCCCGGCGACCCGGGGAGGTTCACCACCAGGGTGCGCCCGGCGACCCCGGCCACGCCACGGGACAGCACGCTGGTGGGGACCTGGTCGGCCCCGGCGGAGCGCACCGCGTCCGCGAGCCCGGGCACCTCGTAGTCGAGCACCGCCCGGGTGGCCTCCGGGGTGCCGTCGGTCGGCGAGATGCCGGTGCCCCCCGTCGTGATCACCACCTGCACGCGGTCGGCCACGGCGGCGCGCAGCGCCTCGGCCACGGGCTCGCCGTCCGGCACGACGACCGGGTCGTCCGCGGACCAGCCGTGCGCGCGCAGCCACTCGACGATCAGCGGCCCGCCGCGGTCCTCGTACACCCCGGCCGCGGCCCGGTTCGACGCCGTCACCACGCGGGCGCGCCGCAGCGGCTCCTGCGGCCGGGGCTCCTCCACCGTCACTCCTTCACCGGTCCGCCGGGCGGGTCCAGACCCCGGAGCGCCCGCCCTCCTTGCGCTCCAGCCGGACCGCGTCCATCGTCGCGGCCGGGTCGAGCGCCTTGACCATGTCGTGCAGCGCGAGACCGGCGACCGACACGGCCGTGAGCGCCTCCATCTCCACCCCGGTGCGGTCGGCGCTGCGGGCGGTCGCCTCGACGCGCACCTCGCGCTCGCCGACCTCGAGGTCCACCGTCACGCCCGCGAGCGGGATGGGGTGGCAGAGCGGGACCAGGTCGGGCGTCCGCTTCGCGCCCATGATCCCCGCGATGCGCGCGGTGGCCAGCGCGTCGCCCTTGGGCACGGTGCCGTCGCGCAGCGCGGCGCACACCTCGGCGGTGGTGCGCAGGACGCCGCTCGCGGTGGCGACGCGCCGGGTGACCTCCTTGTCCCCGACGTCGACCATCCGCGCCGCCCCGGTCCCGTCGACGTGGGTGAGGCCGCGGGGGTGCTCCGCGGCGGTCACTCGGTCTCCGCCCCGAGCGCGCTCTCGGCCGACGCCGCCCCGGCGTCGAGCGCGTCCTGGATCGACGCGCCCTCGGCGTCCCGCTCGGCCTCGCTGACCCGCCGCACCGCCGACGCGACGGCGGGCGCCACGGTCGAGTCGAAGACGCTGGGGACGATGAACAGCGGGTTCGGCTCGGCGACCACGTCCGCGATCGCGGCCGAGGCGGCCAGCAGCATCGCGTCGGTGATGCCGCGGGCCTGGGCGTCGAGCAGGCCGCGGAAGATGCCCGGGAACGCCAGCACGTTGTTGATCTGGTTGGGGTAGTCGGACCGGCCGGTGGCGACGATCGCCGCGTGGTGCTGCGCGATCCCGGGGTCGATCTCCGGGTCGGGGTTGGCGAGCGCGAAGACGATGGCGTCGTCCGCCATGCCCTTGACGTCCTCGGCGTGCAGCAGGTTGGGCGCCGACACCCCGATGAAGACGTCGGCACCGGGCAGCGCGTCGTGCAGGTCGCCGGTGCGCCCGTCGCGGTTGGTCTGCTCGGCCACCCAGCGCAAGGACGAGTGCAGGCCGGGACGGTCGCGGTGGATGATCCCCTCGACGTCGACCGCGAGGATGTCGGCGGGCTCGAGCGGCAGCAGCAGCCGGATGATCGCCGAGCCGGCCGCCCCGACGCCGCACACCACGATCCGGCAGTCCTGCGAGCGCTTCCCGACCACGCGCAGCGCGTTGCGCAGCGCGCCGAGGACGACGACGGCCGTGCCGTGCTGGTCGTCGTGGAACACCGGGACGTCGAGCGACTCCCGCAGCCGCGCCTCGATCTCGAAGCAGCGCGGGGCCGCGATGTCCTCGAGGTTGATGCCGCCGTAGGCGGGCGCGAGGACCTCGACCGTGCGGATGATCTCCTCGGTGTCCTGCGTGTCCAGGGCCACCGGCCACGCGTCGACCCCGGCGAAGCGCTTGAACAGCGCCGCCTTCCCCTCCATCACCGGCATCGCCGCGGCCGCGCCGAGGTTGCCCAGCCCCAGCACGGCGGACCCGTCGGTGACGACGGCGACGGTGTTGCGCTTGATCGTCAGGCGCCGCGCGTCGTCGGGGCGCTTCGCGATCGCCTGGCACACCCGCGCGACGCCCGGGGTGTAGGCGCGGGAGAGGTCCTCCCGGGTGCGCAGGCCGACCTTGGGCGTGACCTCGATCTTCCCGCCGAGGTGCACCAGGAACGTCCGGTCGGAGACGTTGCGCACCCGGACGCCGTCGAGGGTGTCCAGGGCCTCGGTGATCTCCTCGGCGTGCCGCTCGGACAGCGCGTTGCAGGAGATGTCGACGATGATCGACTCGGCGCGGGACTCCACCACGTCGAACGCGGTCATCACCCCGCCCACGCGCCCGACGGCGACCGCGAGGTCGCCCGCCGCGGTCGCGCTCGGGGGCGCCTCCACGCGTGCGGTGATGGCGTAGCCCGGACCCGGGACCACCACGCTGCTCACCTCTCCCGGTCGGTGCTGCTCCCGCTCACCCGGGCCAGGTCGGCCGGGGTGTCGACGTCGTCGCGGGTCGCGACGTCGCCCACCTCGACGGGCCGGACGTCGTCGCGACCCGCAAGGTAGCCCCGCGCCCCGACATCGTCGTGCGCGGCCGCCGCGACCCCGGCGAGGTGCGCGGCCCCCAGCAGGACCGGGTGACCGGGCCTGCCGTCGTAGCTGCCCCGCACGAGCCCGTCGCGGGTCGCGGCGGCGGCCACCCGGGCCAGCGCGGCCGGACCGATGCCGGGGGTGTCCACGAGCAGGACGAGCACGGCGTCCACCGCCGGGCCGGTCGCGTCCCCGACGCCGAGCGCGGCGAGCCCCGCCCGCAGCGAGGCCCCCATGCCGTCGGCCCAGTCGCCGGCCACGACGACCGTCGCCCCCGGGTCCGCGCCGGCGACGGCGGCCCGCGCGTCGTCCGCGTCCGCGCCGAGCACGACGACGCGGGGGTCGAGCCCGCCGTCGCGCAGCGCCCGCAGCCCACGGGCCACCAGCGGCTCGCCGTCGAGCTCCACGAGCGCCTTCGGCCCGCCCATGCGGCGACCGGCCCCCGCGGCGAGCAGGAGGCCGGCGACGCGCACTAGCGGTTGATCTCCGTGACGGGGTGGTGGTAGCCGAGCTCGTCGGCCGGCAGCGGGAACTCGGTCTCGCCGAACGGCGAGGCCGCGCCCTGGGTCGGCGCCATCAGCTCGGTGACCGGATGGCCGCCGTCGACCTCCGGCCACCACGGGTCCTGCCGCGGCGTGACGTCCTCGCCCTCGTTCTGCGCTGCCACCGGTTCCTCCTACCTCGACGGGCCTGCCCGTTGGGCCCCCAGTCTGCCGCACCCGGCGCCCACCCGGCGACCCGCGCACGCCCGGCGTCCGGCCGCACCCGCCGACTACGCTGGTCTCCGATGTCCGCCCGACCCGGGACCCTGCTCGACCACCTCCGCGCCCAGGACGACTCGACCCTGGGCGGACTGCTGCGCGCCCGCCCGGACCTCGCGCTGCCCGCCCCCGCCGACACCGGCGTCGTCGCCACCCGGGCCGGGGTCCGCACCTCGGTCGGACGGGCCCTCGAGGAGCTCGACGCGCTGCACCTGGCGGTCGTCGACGCGCTGCTCGTCGCCGGCGCGGACCAGGACCCGGTGCCCCCGGAGTCCGTCCTGGGCCTGCTCGGGTGCGACGTGCCCGCCGCGGCCGGCCGCGCCGCGCTGGACCGGCTGCGCGCCCTCGCGCTGGTCTGGGACGTGGGCGGCAGCCACCTCCCCCGTCGCTCCGCTCGCCCTGAGAACACCCTCGACGGCGACGCCGACCCGGGCCTGCGCGCCGTGCCCGCCCTGCGCGACGCCGCCCGGCGCCACCCCGCCGGCCTCGGCCGGCCCGCGCCGGAGACCTCCGTCCTGCGCACCGGCGACCCGGCCGCCGTCGTCGCCGCGCTCCCCGACGACCAGCGGGCCGTCGTCGACGCCCTCGACCGCGACGGCCCGGTCGGGCGCAGCCGGGCCCGCGACGGCGAGGACAACCCGGTCGCCCGCCTGCTCGCCGCCGGGATCCTGCGCCGGGTCGACGACGAGACCGTCGAGCTCACCCGCGAGGCGGGGCTCGCCCTGCGCGGCGACCACCCGCTCGGCCCGATCGTCGCGGCCGACCCCATGCCCGCGCCGAAACAGCACGACCCGGACACCGTCGACGCCACTGCCGCCGGCGAGGCGCTGGAGACGATCCGGCGCGCCGAGGCGGTCGTCGCGGCGTGGTCGGCGGCCCCGCCCCCGGTGCTGCGCTCGGGCGGTCTGGGCGTGCGGGACCTGCGCCGCCTCGGACGAGACCTGGAGGTCGACGAGACCGCGGCCGGGCTGCTGATCGAGACCCTCGCCGCCGCCTCGATCGTCGCGGTCAGCGAGGACGCCGACGCGGTCTGGTGCCCGACGACGACCGCCGACCGCTGGCTCGCCGCACCGCCCGAGACGCAATGGGTGACGCTGGCGCGGGCGTGGTTGGAGATGCCGCGCCAGCCGTCGGCGATCGGCAGCCGCGACACCGGCGACAAGCTCGTCGGCCCGCTCTCCGACGAGGTCCGGCGCCCCTGGGCGCCGCAGGTCCGGCGCCGCGTGCTCGACCGGCTCGCCGAGCTCGGCGAGGGTGCGGGCGCGGCGTCGCTGGACGACCTGGTCGCCTCGCTGGCCTGGCGCGCCCCGCGGCGCGGCGGGCGGATGCGCGACGAGCTCGTCCGGGCCGTCGTCCGGGAGGCGACCGCCCTCGGCGTCGTCGCCCTCGACGCCCTCACGACCGCCGGGCGCGAGCTGCTGCGCACCGCCCGGCGGCCCGACGACGACCCGGACGCGGCGGCCGCGGCCGCCCTGCGCCCCGCGCTGCCCGCCCCGATCGGGCACGTGCTGCTGCAGGCCGACCTCACCGCCGTCGCCCCGGGGCGCCTCGAGCCGGAGCTCGCCGCGGCGATGGACCGGGTGGCCGACGTCGAGTCCGCCGGCGGCGCCACCGTCTACCGCATCAGCGAGGGCTCGGTCCGCCGGGCGCTCGACCTCGGCTGGACCGCCGCCGAGGTCCACGAGCTGTTCGCCACGCGCTCGGCGACCCCCGTCCCGCAGAACCTCACCTACCTCGTCGACGACGTCGCCCGGCGCCACGGCCGCCTGCGCGGCGGGTCGGCGGCGTCGTTCCTGCGCTCCGAGGACGAGGCGCTGCTCGCCGAGGTCGTGTCCCGCCCCGAGGCCGAGGCGCTGGAGCTGCGCCGGATCGCCCCGACCGTGGTGGTGTCGACGCACCCGCTCGCCGAGGTGCTCGAGGCGCTCCGCGCGGCCGGGCTCGCCCCCGTCGCCGAGGATGCCGACGGCAGCGTGCTGGACCTGCGGCCCCGCGGTCGTCGCACCGCCCCGCGCCGGCCCGACCGTGCGAGCAGCGCCGGGGCACCGCGCCTGTCCGACGACCAGGTGGCCGCCCTCGTGGCGCAGCTGCGCGCCGGCGACCGGGCGGCGACGGCGGCCCGCGGGCCGGCGGTGTCCGGGTCGGTCCCCGGCTCCGGCCGCCAGACCGCCTCGGCCACCGTCGCCGTGCTCGCCGACGCCGCCCGCACCGGGCGCACCGTGTGGATCGGCTACGTCGACGCGCAGGGCACCGCCTCGCAGCGGGTGGTCCGCCCGCTGCGGGTGGGCGGCGGCCTGCTCGAGGGCACCGACGCCGCCGTCGAGGACGACGCCGGGCCCGGCCCCTCGGTGAGCTTCGCGCTGCACCGGATCACGTCGGTGAGCGTGCTCGCCTAGTAGCTGAAGGTCGTGGCGCCCTCGTCCCCGATCCACTGCCACATCGGCACGGTGCCGTTCAGCTCCGCGCCCGCGACCAGCGCCTGGTCGTCGAGCTGCTTGGCGTGGAAGCAGATCGGACAGACGTAGTACTGCCCCCCGGCGGCCTGGTAGCGCTTCGCCAGGTCGGCCAGGGGCGGACAGCCGTCGCAGGCCACCCCGACGGCCGTGCCGTCGAGGGCGAGCCGGACCGCCTCCTTGGCGAGGAACATCAGCGTCGGGCGTCCGGACTCCGCGGCACCGACGGCCACGAGGAAGGCGACGGTCACCTGCTCCGCGTCCTCCAGGCCGGTCGTCAGGCTGATCACGGCCTTGCTCGTCATCGTCTCCTCCTGCCGGACCGACGACGCCCGGGTCGATGGGGACCCGGTGGGACGTCGCGGTCGCTGGTGACGACGCTAGGAACGGCGGCGCCCGGCGTCGTCCGGAGTTCTCCCTACGGATCGAGCGGCTCGAGGCCGGCCAGCAGGCCGTGCGCGACGGCGACGAGGGCGGCCCCGGACCGGGTCGACACCCCCGTCTTGCCGTAGATGCGCTCGATGTGCGTGCCCGCGGTCTTCGGGGTGATGCCGAGCCGGCGGGCGACCTGCCGGGTCGAGGCACCGCGGGCGATCAGGACGAGCACCTCGACCTCCCGGGGCGTCAGGCCCGCCGGACCGGTGCGCCGACGCGGCCGGGCCGCGCCGGCGGCGGCCAGCACCGCGTCCACCGCGTCCGCGGCGAGCCGTCCGGCGCGCACGTCGTCCCGCAGGGCCGCGGTGGCCTCCCGACCGGAGCGGGCCGGCCGGTGCGGGCGGGGCTCGGTCATGGCCGCGAAGACGTCGGCGGCGGCGAGGATGCGCGCCGTCGCCGGGATCGCCGGTCCGGCCAGGCCGCGGTGGTAGCCGGAGCCGTCGAGGCGTTCGTGGGTGAGGCTCGCGATCCCGGCCACCCGGGCCAGTGCCGGGGGGCGGGCCAGCACCCGCTCGGTGAGGTAGGAGTGCGCGCGCATGCGCTCGCTCTCGGTCGCGGTGAGCGGCCCGGGCTTGTCCAGGATCGAGGCCGGGACGCCGTGCAGGCCGACGTCGTGCAGCAGCCCCGCACGCCGGACGGCCGCCACGTCGCCGGCGGGGAGCCCGGCCTCGGCGGCCGCCACGCCGGCGAGCCGGGCGACGCCGCGCGAGTGCCCGGCGCGGAACGACGAGCGGAGGTCGGTGAAGTCGGCGACGACCTCGAGGGCGTCGTCCAGGTCGCGGTCCGCGAGGGGGCGCCGCAGGACCGGATCGCGGGCGACGGCGGCGCCGAGGTCCGGCTCGTCGGCGAGCTCGGCCAGCACCTCGGGCGCGACCGCGCAGAAGACGTCGACGATCTCCGGGTCGAACTTCGTCCCGCGCCGGGCCCGGGCCACCTCGACCGCGGCGTCGACGCCCGCGCTGCGGTGGAACACCTCGACGACGTCGGCGAGGTGGAACAGCCGGACCGTCCGCTCGATCTGCTCCCCGCCGACGCCGTCGGGCACGCCGCGGCCGTCCCACCGGCAGAAGAACTGGCGCAGCCCGTCGCGGACCCGTGCCCCGAGCCCGAGCCGCTCGGCCATCACCGCGGTGGAGAGGCAGTGCGAGACCAGTCCGCGCTCGACCCCGCTCGCGCCGGTGGCCACGAGGGTCGTCGCCAGCCGCACCCGCTGCCACGGGGAGCTCCCGGCCCCGGCGTGCCGGACCAGGAACGCCAGCGCGGGCAGCCCCGCGAAGTCCACCTCGAAGCTGTCGGCGCGGAAGGCGATGTCGTCGCCGAACCAGGTGGCGACCTCGGGGGTGTCGGCCACGCACCCCACCCAGGCCAGGACGGCCGTGTAGTACAGGTCCGCGCGCTCGGCGTCGTCGAGACCGATCCGGGCCCCGAGGCGCTCGGCGATCCGCCAGGAGCGCAGGACGTGCTCCATCGGCTGCCCCAGGCCGAGGTCGGTCGCCAGCGAGAACGCACCGAGCAGATCGGCGAGGCCGACCCCGCCGATCCGCTCGTCCACGCCCGGAGCATAGGAGCCCGGGTCAGGCGCGGGCGCCCACCGCCCAGACCTGCATGGCGTGCTCGACGAGCGCGATGAGGGCCTCCTTGGTCGACTCCCGGTTGCGGGCGTCGACCGTGATCACCGGCACCGCCGGGTCGAGCGCCAGCGCCTCGGCCACGTCCTGCAGCGAGTGGGAGAGCACGCCGTCGAAGCAGTTCACCCCGAGCACGTAGGGCAGGTTGCGGTCCTCGAAGAAGTCGACCGCGGCGAAGCAGTCGGCGAGACGCCGGGTGTCGACGAGCACGACCGCGCCGATCGCGCCGCGCACCAGGTCGTCCCACATGAACCAGAAGCGGTCCTGCCCCGGCGTGCCGAAGAGGTAGAGGATCAGGTCGGCGTCGAGCGTGACGCGCCCGAAGTCCATGGCGACCGTCGTCGTGCGCTTGTTGGGCACCGCGGTGAGGTCGTCGACGCCGGCGCTCGCGTCGGTCATCACCGCCTCGGTGGTCAGCGGGTCGATCTCGGAGACCGAGCCGACGAAGGTCGTCTTGCCCACCCCGAAGCCCCCGGCCACGACGATCTTGGCCGACGTCGTGGTCGGCGCAGCAGCCTCAGAGCCGTCGTAGTCCACTCAGCACCCTCTCCATCAACGCCAGGTCCGGACCGTCGCCCGTCGACGAGGCGGTCTCGTGCACCACGATCGATCCGTGCGCGGCCATGTCACCGAGCAGCACGCGGGCCACGCCGAGCGGCAGCGACAGCAGTGCCGCCACCTCGGCCACCGACTTCGGTTCGCCGCACAGGTCGGCGATCATGCGGTGCTCGTACTGCGTGACCAGTTCGGGGTCCCGGCCCCGGGGCGTCGTCGAGAGCAGGGTCTCGACGGCGAGGTCGTACGCCGGTCGTGTCCGGCCGCGGGTCCACGCGTACGGCCGGACGAACGACGACTCGGGCGGCTCGTCCCCGCCCCGCGGGCCGTCCGGGTAGTCCGGCGCCCCGACCTCGTGGCGCCCCATCGGGATGCCGGCCGGTGTGGTCGGCTCGGCGGCGTCCGCGGACGCCGTGTCGGACCCGTTCGCGTTTCCCCGGTCGGGACGCCCCACGACGGGGCGCCACCCCCCGGGCTGCGGTCCGGACGGCGGTCCGGCCGGGACGCCCTGCGGCGGGCTGCGGTGGGCGCCGCCACCGTCGGCCGGGGCCCCGTCGTCGAGCGCCCGCGCGGCGTCGCGGTCCGCCGGCGAGGCGCCGTCGTCCGCGTCGTCCGCCTCGTCCGCGTCCTCCGCGGCCCGGCGACGGAGCCCGAACAGTCCACGACGCTCACCGGGACGGCGCGCGGGGCCGCCGGTGATCCCGTTGAGGACGTTCGCGAAGGCGTCGTCCTCGGGTCCCTGGCTCACCGTCGCTCACCTCCTCCGGCGGGTCATCGGAACCCGGTGCCCTGCAGCTCGGCGCGCAGCTCGGGCGTGAGCAGCTGGCCCACCCGGTCCACCAGGAGGGTCATCTCGTAGCCGACCAGCCCGATGTCGCAGTTCGGCGCGGCGAGGGTCGCGAGGCACGAGCCGTCGCTGATGGACATCAGGAGCACGATGCCGCGCTCCATCTCGACGACCGTCTGGACGACCTCGCCCGCCTCGAAGCACCGTGCGGCGCCCTGGGTGAGGCTGATGAGCCCGGACGCGACGGCCGCGAGCTGGTCGGCGCGGTCCCGGGGGAGCCGGTTGGACCCGGTGAGCAGCAGGCCGTCCGAGGACACCACGACGGCGTGCGCCACGCCCGGGACGCGCTCGGCGAAGTTCGAGACCAGCCAGCCGAACCTGCTGGGCTGCGACTGGGGTGCCGTCACTGCTCCTCCTCCTCGGTGTGCGGGCCGGCGGCGTGCGCCGGTCCACGGGTCGGGACCCCGCCGGCGGGGCCGCCGTCGGGTGGCTGCGCCGGCCGGTTCGACCGGCCGTCGGCGACACCGCGCTGGTAGCTGGCGAGCCGGCCCCGGATGGACTCGGCACTGCGGCGGGGGGCGGCCGCACCGGTCTCGCCGGTGCGGCCCGACGACGGCGCGGGCCGCGCGCTCCCGGGCACCAGGTGCGCCCTGGGACGACGACGCGGCAGGCCCGCCTCGGTGGTGCCGGCGTCCACCGCCGCGAGCGACGGCGCCCCGGCCTCGAAGTCGGGCCGGTCTGCGGCGTTCCACTCGGGGTCGAGACCCGTCGGGGCGTTCGGCTCCGGCTCCCGGAACCAGACCGAGGCCACCTCGTCGAAGATCGGCGTGCGCTCCCGGTTGGGGAGCACCGCCGCGGGGCGGCGCGGGACGTGCTCGCCGCCGGGGCGACCCCGGACGGGGAGCCCGTTGCCGTGACCGTTGGTGTGTCCCCCGCCGACCGACCCGGACCCGTTGCGCCCGGATTCCGGGGGACCGGCCTGCGCCGGGACGGCGCCGGGGCGGTCGGGGGCCGGGGCGGCGTCGGCGCCGGCCGGTGCCGGGACGTCCCGGTCGGGGGCGGGCGTGCCGGTCGGGGTGGCCGCGGCGGCGTCGCCGTCCTCGGCGGACCCGAACAGCGCGTCGCCGGAGGCGGACTGCTCCGTGGGGCCGGCGGCCTCCTCGGCGCTGTCGGCGTCCTGGGCGGGACGCGGGCGCAGCCGCGGCGCGGAGCCGGGCCGCAGCAGCGCGCCGGCCTCGGTCTGGCGGCGCTGCGACAGCGGGCGCAGCGACAGCCGGGACGGTCGCGCGGCCGGGGCGTCCTCCGACGTCCCGGACGGTGTCGCCTCCGGGGCGTCCGCGCCGGCGGCCGTCCCGTCGGTGCCCGTCGGCCGCCCGGCCGCCTCGTGCGTTCCGGGACCGGCCGCCTCGTCGCCGAGGGTCCCGTGGCCCGGGCCCCCGGCGGTGAACGCGGCCGCGGCGCCGCCGCGCCGGTCACCGGGACGTGTCCGTCGGGCGTCCGTGCCGCGGCGTCCGCCTCGGGGCGTCGGTGCTCGAGGTGCTCGTGGCGGTCTCGGTGGTCGTGATCGCGTCGTCCGGGCCGGTCCCGGCTGGGGCGCCGGTCCCGTCCTCCCCGGGCGGCTGCGCCGCGAACGGGCCGGACAGGTCCGTCGCGGCCGACGTCCCGATGCGGTCGCCGCCGGGCGGGCCCCAGGGCCCCGGACGCGGACCCGGGCCGTGGCCGCCACCGGCGAAGCCGCCCGGCCGGGCCGGCAGGCCGGGCAGGCCCGGGTGGCTCGCGGGACCGGGCCGGGTGCCGGGCCGCGGCGGACCCTGCTCCGGCGGTGCCCAGCCCTCGGACGGGCGTGGACGGGGCCGGGGCGCGGGCCCGCGACCGTCGGGGCCGGGCGGGGGCGGCGACAGCATGCCGTGCCGCCCGGCGGGGCCGTCCGCCTCGGCGACGTCGCCGGCGACCGCCCCGTCCTCGTCGTCGGTCTCCCCGTCCGGGCCGCGCCACGCGTGGGCGGCGACGGCGCGGGTCGGGATGCCGCCCGGGCGGGCGCCGGGCTGCGGCCGTCCCCCGTCGGCGTCGGGCGCGGCGCCGGGGCCGTCGGGCTCCGCGCCGGCGTCGGCACCGGCCTCGTCTGGCTCCAGACGGTGACGCTCTCGTCGCCGGCGTCCTCGCCGACGACGGAGGCGACGCGGTCGTCCTCGTCGTCCCCCTCGTCCGCGTCGTCGGGCACGACCTCGTCGCCGGCGCCCGGCGTCGGCGCGGGGGGTCCCGGCGGGGGTCCGTCGGGTCCCTCACCCGGCCGCGCGGTGCCGCCGGGTCCGCCGAAGGCCGGGGGTGTGGACCGGGCCGGACGCCGCGGCAGCGCGGCCGCGAGCCCGCCGATCCCGTTGCGGCGTGGCGTCTCCTGCCCGTCCCCGGTCTCCGGGCCGGGCCCTGCCGGGGCCTCGCCGGCGGCGTCGGGCTCCACGGCCGGGGCGAAGAACGCCGCCGCACCGGCGGCGCCGGCGATCCCGGCCGCGGCCGCACCGCGTTGGCCGGGCGCACCACGTGAGGCCGACCGGCGCGGCAGGTCGCCCGCGGCACCGTCACGCCCGGCTCCGTCGCGGATCCGCCGTCCCGGGCCGCGCCGTCGCGGGCCTCGACCCCGGCGCCCTCGCGCGATTCCTGTCGCGGGATCGGGGCCCCCGCCGTCTCCGGGCGCCCGGCGTCGGACCGGACGGTCTCGGGACGCGGCGCGCCGTTGCTGTGCTGCCCGCCGAGCGCGCTGTGCCCCGGGGCCCGGACGGGCAGGCCGGTGCCGCCGAGCGCGCGGGTGGACGGGGCGGCGCCGAAGCGGCCGCCGGGGCCGCCGGAGAGCACCGCGGACGCCGGGACCCGCACCGAGGCGACGACGCCGCCCTCCTCGCGGGCCCGCAGCGTCACCCCGATCGCGTGGCGGATGGCGAGCCGGCCGACCACGAAGAGGCCCATGCGCCGCGAGGCGGAGACGTCGACGGTGGGCGGCGAGCCGAGGCGCTGGTTCGCGTCGGCGAGGTCCTCGTCGGTCATGCCGACGCCGCGGTCGGCGATCTCGAGGACGACCGAGCCGTCCTGCTCCGGACGGGCCACCACGTCGACCCGGGTCTCCGGGGCCGAGAAGGCGGCGGCGTTCTCCAGCAGCTCGGCGACGAGGTGGACGACGTCGCCCGCGGTCCGGCCGAGGAGCTGGACCGGCGGCGGCGCGGCGAGCTCGACGCGCTGGTACTGCTCGACCTCGGACGCGGCGGCGCGCAGCACGTCGACGAGCGGCACCGGGCGGCCGCCGCGGCGGGCGACGTCGGTGCCGGAGAGGACCAGGAGGTTCTCGGAGTTGCGGCGCATGCGCGTCGCGAGGTGGTCGAGCTGGAAGAGCTCGGCGAGGGCCTCCGGGTCCTCCTCCTTGTTCTCCAGTTGCTCGATGAGGCGCAGCTGGCGCTCGACGAGGGCCTGCGAGCGGCGCGAGAGGTTGACGAAGATGCTGTTGAACGCGGTGCGCAGCCCGGCCTGCTCGGCGGCCAGCCGCACCGCCTGCTCGTGCACCTGGTCGAACGCGCGGGCGACCTCGCCGATCTCCTCGCGCGTCTCGATCGGGGTCCGGCTCACCTCGGTGTCGGGTGCCTCGCCCTCGCGCAGGCTGCGGACGGCGGCGGGGAGCCGGCGCTCGGCGACGTCGAGGGCCGTGCGGCGCAGCAGCCGCAGGGGCCGCAGCAGCGAGCGGGTCACGAAGAACACCACGGCCGCGCCCGCCATGAGGGCGAGCAGCAGCACCACCGACGCCACGCCTGCCGCGTTGCGCGCGCCGTTCTGCAGCGAGGCGGCGTTGTTCTGCAGGCGCTCGCGCAGCTGGTCGGAGACGCCGGTGACCTTCTCCTGCACGGCGTTGGACGCCGCGTCCCAGTCCTGCGCGGAGACCTGCAGCGGCAGGCCCGCGCTGCCCCGGCCGAGCACGACCTGGGCGAGCCGGTCCCGGGCGTCGACGTCGGGCCCGACGACGGCGTCGGCCAGGGCGGCGTTGTCGGTGCCCACCGCGCTGCGGAACTCGTCGACGGCGATGCTGCGCCGCAGCGTGGCGTTGCGGGCCTGGTCGATCGACGGGGCGTCGATCCGCCCGCCGGCGATGGCCGAGGCCACCACGGCCTGCACGTACGCGTCCTGCTCGCGGACCACCGAGAGCGCGTAGAGGCCGTTCGACAGGCCGGCGATCGACGGGTCGGCGGCCTCCCGGGTGAGCGACTCGTCGAAGGTCAGCATCGCGGAGGTCGCGTCGGTGTAGCGGGAGATCGCCCCCGCCGGGTCGACCCCGCCGTTGCGGACGTCGTCGCGCAACCGGTCGAGCTGGCCGATGGCGCTCGCGGCGTCGCCGTAGGAGGAGCGCGTCTGGTCGTCCACCGAGTTCGCCGACTCGTAGGTGCTGCGCAGGCGGGCGAACTTGTCGTTCGTGTCGTCCACCCGCTCCTGGACCGGCCCGAACCCGCCGGCCCGGTTCGTCGCGAGGAACACCGCGGCGCCGCGCCGCTCGGCGTCGAGGGCGGCGAGCAGCCGGGCGCTGTCGCCCTCGAGCGCGACGGCCTGCTGCACGCCGTCGTAGGACCGGGCCGTCTCGGTCTGCTCGACGATCCGCAGCACGCCCAGGGTGATGACGAAGATCGTCGGCACGAGCAGGACGGCCGCGAGCTTGACCGGCAGGCTCCAGTTGCGCAGTGCCAGCCGCTCGCTCAGCGGCGCGTGGTCGGACGCCCCCGGGTCGGGGCCGCCCGCGCGGGCGTCACCACGCGAGTCGGGTCGGCGGACGGGAGCGGTCACGCGCTCATCCTTCCCATTGCACCGGTCGGTCGGTCTGCCGTCGGTCCGGGCCCCTGATCGGACGCCTGCTGCACCGTGCGTAGTTGTCGATCGGCTACACTCCCGCGGTCGCGCCCGCCACGGGGCCGGCGGAGTGACGCCGTCCCCTCGGGGGACGGGCGTGCACACGCAGAGCGTGCGCGGTACGTGGCGGTGAGGTGCATCGGTCGTTCCGTCGCGGGTGGGGCCCGGACTCGCGCGGACGGATCCGCGGGCGGGTGCCGGGCTCGGGCAGTGGTCCAGGGGTCGGCGGCAGGTCGGCCGGACGCGCAGACACGATCAGTGCCCCCACGGCGGCCCCGTCGGGTGGTGTCTCACTCCTCGGAGCAGGTGTCGGTGGCCGGGAAGTGTATCCGCACCCCCTGACGAGATCGCCGCCCCGTCGTGGACACCGCCCGTCCGCGCACCATCGATCACGGCACGTGGCTGGCCGGGCCCTCGGGTGGCGGCCCGGTGATCATCCGTGCGGACGAGGACAATGGGACGCGACCGGCGGATCGCCGCCGCGTCACCCGAGCACCGTCGAGAGGAGGACCGGAAGCGTGAGCACCCCCGGGACCGGACCGCTGATCGTCCAGTCCGACAAGACGCTGCTCCTCGAGGTCGACCACGAGGACGCCGGCGCCGCACGGACCGCGATCGCGCCGTTCGCCGAGCTCGAGCGCGCCCCGGAGCACATCCACACCTACCGCGTGACCCCGCTCGCGCTCTGGAACGCCCGCGCGGCGGGCCACGACGCCGAGCAGGTCGTCGACGCGCTCGTGAAGTACTCGCGCTTCGCGGTGCCCCAGGCGCTGCTCATGGACGTCGTCGAGACGATGGGCCGCTACGGGCGCCTGCAGCTGACCAACTCCCCCGTGCACGGGCTCGTCCTCGTCTCGTTCGACCGCGCGGTCCTCGAGGAGGTGCTGCGCAACAAGAAGATCGCCCCGATGCTCGGCACCCGCATCGACGACGACACCGTCGCGGTCCACGCCTCCGAGCGCGGCCGCCTCAAGCAGATGCTGCTCAAGGTCGGCTGGCCCGCCGAGGACCTGGCGGGCTACGTCGACGGCGAGGCGCACGCCATCGAGCTCGACCAGTCCGACTGGGAGCTGCGCGACTACCAGGCCGACGCCGTCGAGGGCTTCTGGGCCGGCGGCTCCGGCGTCGTCGTGCTGCCCTGCGGGGCGGGGAAGACGCTGGTCGGCGCGGCGGCGATGGCGAGGGCGTCGGCGACGACGCTGATCCTGGTCACCAACACCGTCGCGGGCCGGCAGTGGAAGCGCGAGCTGGTCGCCCGCACGTCGCTGACCGAGGACGAGATCGGCGAGTACTCCGGCGAGCGCAAGGAGATCCGGCCGGTCACGATCGCGACCTACCAGGTCATGACGCGCAAGACCAAGGGCGAGTACCGGGCGCTCGAGCTCTTCGACTCCCGCGACTGGGGCCTGATCATCTACGACGAGGTCCACCTGCTGCCGGCCCCGGTGTTCCGCATGACCTCGGACCTGCAGTCGCGGCGCCGCCTCGGCCTGACCGCCACCCTGGTCCGCGAGGACAACCGCGAGGGCGACGTCTTCTCGTTGATCGGCCCGAAGCGCTACGACGCGCCGTGGAAGGACATCGAGGCGCAGGGCTGGGTCGCGCCCGCCGACTGCGTCGAGGTCCGCGTGACGATGACCGAGAACGAGCGGATCGTCTACGCCACCTCGGAGGCCGACGAGCGCTACCGGATGTGTGCCTGCGCGCGCACCAAGATCCCGGTGGTGAAGAGCATCCTGGCCCGGCACCCCGACGAGCCCGCCCTGGTCATCGGCGCCTACATCGACCAGCTCGAGGAGATGGCCGCGGCGCTCGACTGCCCGATCATCCAGGGGTCGACGACGAACAAGGAGCGCGAGAAGCTCTTCGACGCCTTCCGGCGGGGCGAGCTGCCGCGGCTCGTCGTCTCCAAGGTCGCGAACTTCTCGATCGACCTGCCCGAGGCCTCCGTCGCGATCCAGAATCTCGGGGACGTTCGGGTCCCGCCAGGAGGAGGCCCAGCGGCTCGGGCGCCTCCTGCGACCCAAGGGCGACGGGCGCCAGGCGCACTTCTACTCGGTGGTCTCCCGCGACTCGGTCGACGCCGAGTACGCCGCCCACCGGCAGCGCTTCCTCGCCGAGCAGGGCTACGCGTACCGCATCGTCGACGCCGACGACCTGCTCGGGCCGCCGGTCCCCGAGGTCGACTGAGGTCCGGCCCGCTCACGACGCCGCGGCGGGCTCGGCGGGCGCGAGGGCGCCGAGCCCGGTGAGCAGGCCGAGTTCGTCGGCCACCGTCACGGCCACGCTCGGGAGTCCGGACGTTCCGGCGGAGTGGCGCGGAGACCCACGTCCTGCGTCCCCTCAGCGGCTGTACCAGGGGAGCTCGGGCGACGCGGCCGGCGCGGCGGTCGGCGCGGCCCGGACCGGCCGGGGGGCGACGTCGAACGAGGCGAGGCCGGAGCCCCGGTCCGCGTCGACGATCCGCCGGCCGAGCGGGGTGAGCGAGACCGGGATGAGCTTGAGGTTCGCCCAGGCGAAGGGGATGCCGATCATCGTGGCGGCCAGCGCGATCGCGGTGACGACGTGCCCGATCGCGAGCCACCACCCCGCGACCACGAACCACACGACGTTGCCCAGCGTGGAGCCCATCCCGGCCTCGGGTCGGCGCTCCAGCCGCTGACCGAAGGGCCACAGCGCGAACAGGGCGATCCGGAACGACGCGATCCCCCACGGGATGGTCACGATCAGCACGCAGCAGATCACGCCGGCGATGACGTAGCCGATCGCCATCCACACCCCGGCCAGCACGAGCCAGACGACGTTGAGCACGATGCGGATGGCCTCCATGGCTCCAGGATGCCCCGATCGGCCGAGCATCCGGTCGGCAGTCGCGGAAGTATTTTCCGGGCGACGGGGCTTCCGCCTCCATGATCACCGGAAGGAGGAGGCCGTGGACGCCCCGGCCACAGGACCTCGTCGTCCCGGTGATCTTCTGTGGGCCCCGCGCTCATCCGGCACCGAGGCGGGCCAGCGTGCGCCGGATTCTCGTCGAGTACCTGGTCAGGGCGGTGGAGCAGGTCGTCCCAGGTCACCTCGGCCACGACCCAGCCGTCCGCGACGAGGGCCCGTTTCCGCGCGCGGTCACGGACGAAGCGGTCCGGCGTTCTGTGGAACGCCCACCCGTCGACCTCCAGGGCGAAGCGGACCGCGAGGAAGGCCAGGTCGAGGAGGAACTCCTGCCCGCTCGAGAGCGTCACCGCGTGGTTGACCACCCACCCGGTGATCCCGCCTCGCCGGAACAGGGCGATCACGCGGCGCTCGGGCTCGGAGGCCGCGTGGTCGCCGGCCTGGACCAGCAGGCGATGGGCGGCCGCGGAACCACGTCGTCCGAGATGACGGGCCTGGGTCGCCCGGAGCTCGTCGAGGGTGACCGTGCCCTGCTGCAGGACCCGGTCGAGGAAGGGCTGACCGTCCCGGCCGAGGGCGACCGCGGCGTCGAGGACCGCCAACGGCCTGCTCGCCACCCACAGGCCGTGGTGCTCGATGCGGTCGCCGCGGAGGTCCCGCTGGGTCGTGGAGATGCCCGACGGAGGGCGCCGCGAGCACCCGCGCGGGAGGCCGACGACGATCGGGTGGGGACTGGCGACGCCGAGGCCGAGCCACCACGCGGCGGCGACCCCGAGGAGGGTGCCGGCCGGCCGCACCCACTCCGCCGCCACCCGCACCCGCGCCGCCGGGGTCCAGGGCCAGGCGCACGCGAAGAACACCCGGGCGCGCGCCGGAGCCACTCGCCGCTCGCGAGCTTGCGGGCGATCTGGTCGTCGCTCATCCCGAGGGCGCGGGCCTGCGCGCGGGTGATGACGCCGTCGTGGGAGGCGAGGAATCGGTCGAGGTGCACGGGACTTGGACGCAGCTGCCCGCGGATGCGCTCCGCCCGACTTCATGATCGTCGCGATAGACGAGCTCCTGGACGCCCAGACCTCAGGGGCCCGTCATCCCGGTGATCTTGGAGGAGGGGGCGGCGCCGATGGCACCGGACCCGGCGACGACGAAGGGCCGCACCCCGCCGGAGCGGGATGCGGCCCTCGTCAGTACTGCGTCAGGGAGTGCGCGGACTCAGAAGTCCATGCCGCCCATGCCGCCCGTCGGGTCGGCGCCGGCTCCGGCGCCCGCCTTCTCGGGCTTGTCGGCCACGACGGCCTCGGTGGTGAGGAACAGCGCGGCGATCGACGCGGCGTTCTGCAGCGCCGAGCGGGTGACCTTGGCCGGGTCGATGATGCCGGCCTTGATCAGGTCCTTGTACTCGCCGGTGGCGGCGTCGAGGCCCTCACCGAGCGAGAGACCGCGGACCTTCTCGGCCACGACGCCGGGCTCGAGGCCGGCGTTGTGCGCGATCTGCTTCAGCGGCGCCTCGAGCGCGGTGCGCACGATGTTGGCGCCGGTGGCCTCGTCCCCGTCGAGCCCGAGGCCCGTGAAGACGTCGCCGACCGAGGCCTGCAGCAGGGCGACGCCGCCGCCGGCGACGATGCCCTCCTCGACCGCGGCCTTGGCGTTGCGGACCGCGTCCTCGATGCGGTGCTTGCGCTCCTTGAGCTCGACCTCGGTGGCGGCACCGGCGCGGATCACCGCGACGCCGCCGGCCAGCTTCGCGAGGCGCTCCTGGAGCTTCTCGCGGTCGTAGTCGGAGTCGGAGCGCTCGATCTCCGAGCGGATTCTGGGTCACGCGACCCGCGATCTGCTCGGCGTCACCGGAACCGTCGACGATCGTCGTCTCGTCCTTGGAGACCGTGACCTTGCGGGCGCGGCCGAGGAGCGAGAGGTCGGCGGTGTCGAGCTTGAGGCCGACCTCCTCGGAGATGACCTCACCGCCCGTGAGGATCGCCATGTCGGCGAGCATCGCCTTGCGGCGGTCACCGAAGCCGGGGGCCTTGACGGCGACCGACTTGAAGGTGCCACGGATCTTGTTGACGACCAGGGTGGCCAGGGCCTCGCCCTCGACGTCCTCCGAGATGATCGCCAGCGGCTTGCCGGACTGCATGACCTTCTCCAGCAGCGGGAGCAGGTCCTTCACCGACGAGATCTTCGAGGACATGAGCAGGACGTAGGGGTCGTCCAGCTCCGCCTCCATCCGGTCCTGGTCGGTGACGAAGTAGGGCGAGATGTAGCCCTTGTCGAAGCGCATGCCCTCGGTGAGCTCGAGCTCGAGCCCGAAGGTCTGCGACTCCTCGACGGTGATGACGCCTTCCTTGCCGACCTTGTCCATCGCCTCCGCGATGAGCTCGCCGATCTGGGCGTCGCCGGCCGAGATCGAGGCGGTGGCAGCGATCTGCTCCTTGGTCTCGACCTCCTTGGCCGACTTCAGGAGCTGCTGCGAGACGGCCTCGACGGCCTTCTCGATGCCCTTCTTCAGGGCCATCGGGTTCGCGCCGGCCGCCACGTTGCGCAGGCCCTCGCGGACGAGCGCCTGGGCCAGGACGGTCGCGGTGGTCGTGCCGTCACCCGCGACGTCGTCGGTCTTCTTCGCGACCTCCTTGACGAGCTCGGCCCCGATCTTCTCCCAGGGGTCCTCGAGCTCGATCTCCTTCGCGATCGAGACGCCGTCGTTGGTGATCGTGGGGGCTCCCCACTTCTTCTCCAGGACGACGTTGCGGCCACGCGGGCCGAGGGTCACTCGGACGGCGTCCGCGAGGGTGTTCATTCCCCGCTCGAGGCCGCGACGGGCCTCCTCGTCGAACGCGATCATCTTGGCCATGCTGGGTGGTCCTCCGATGAGAGACACTGTGCTCGGCCGGGGGCGGTGCCCGCGACGGACGACCGGCTCCGTTCCGCCGGCCTCACCACCCCGACCTGGCACTCGAACCTACCGAGTGCCAATTCGAGTCTGGCACTCGGGTGGGGCGAGTGCAAGCGAGCCGGGAGCGGTGCGTCACGTCAGGGCGAGCACCAGCACGACGATGAGCACGACGACGACCGCGCCCGCGACCGCCAGGACGACCACCGGGCGGCGGGGTCCCGCGCCCGGCCCGAACGCCCCCAGGTCGGCCGGCGCCGCGGGGGCCTGGAGCCGACGCGGCGGCGCGCTGGTGGGGGCGCTCGACGGCCGGGCGGGACCGGGGCCCGTCGGACCGGGGCCCGGCAGTCGGGCCGGTCAGCGGGCGCGGCGGACGGCGGCCCCGGCACGCCGTCGCGAGGGGAGGATTCGGCCGCTCTATCCGGCCCGGGGTTCCCCTCGTGCGGGCGGGACGCGTCGGGCCGGGACGGCGACGCGCGGGACGGCGCCGGACCCGCCGCCGGGCGCCCGGGCGGCGGACGCCGGGACAGCGCCGCGCGGGCGGCCGCGACCAGGTCCCGGGCGCTCCCCGGCCGGACGGCCGGGTCGGTGGCCAGGGCGCGGCGGATCAGCTCGTCCACCCCGCGCCCGAGCGGCGGGGCGCCCGAGACCGTCGCGCCGAGGACCTCCGTCGCGGCGGGCACCTTCCCGGCGAGGTGCGCGTCGATGACCTCGGTGACCGTCCCGCGGTAGGGCGCGCGGCCGGTCAGGCAGGTGAAGAGGACGCAGCCCAGCGAGTAGATGTCGGTGCGCGCGTCGACCGGCTCGCCGCGCAGGTGCTCGGGGGCGGCGTAGGTGGGCGAGCCCAGGAAGTCGCCCGCGTGCGTGCGGTGCCCGGTCGCGCCGCGGTGGGTGAGGCCGAAGTCGGCGAGGTAGGCGTGCTCGAGCCCGCCGCGGGTCTCGACGAGCACGTTGGCCGGCTTGACGTCGAGGTGCACCAGGCCGTGGGCGTGCACCGCGTCGAGCGCGTCGGCCACCTGGTCGAGCAGGCGCAGTGCGCGCTCCGGGGCGAGCGGCCGGCCGCCGATCAGCGTGGCGAGGTCGCGGCCGTCGACGTGGCGCATCGCGATGTAGAGGCGCTCCTCGCCCCCGGGGCCGGCCGCGCGGTCGACGTCGTAGAGCGGGACGACGTGCGGGTGGTCGACCGCGGAGGTGTTGCGGGCCTCCTCGAGGAACCGGGCGCGGAACTCGTCGTCGCGGGCGAGCGCCGGGTCGATCACCTTGAGCGCGACCCGCCGGTCGAGCCGGGTGTCGGTGGCGCGGTAGACGGTGCTCATCCCGCCGCGGCCGATGACCGACTCGACCCGGAACCGCCCGAGCGAGCTGCCGCTCAGGTCCTCGTCGGAGGGCGCCGGGGAGCCCGACCGGGGACCTCCCGGCCCGGCGTCCGACGGGGGAACCGACACGGTGCGCAGGGTAGTCGCCGGGTCGGACCGTCCGGGTCCGCTCGGGCCGCGCCGCGAGGGGCGGGCACGATGACGCCGTGGGCGACGACGCACGGCAGCACGGGCACGACGGCGGGCACGGGCACGACGGCGGGCACGGGCACGACCACGGCGACCCCGCCGCGATGCGCCCCGTCGAGGAGCACGCGGCCGCCGTCGCCGCCCTCGTCGCCCCGACCGGCACCGAGACCGTCCCGCTCGACCAGGCCCGCGACCGCGTGCTGGCCGCGGACCTCACCTCGCCGGTCGCCCTCCCGCCCTTCGCGAACTCCGCCATGGACGGCTACGCGGTGCGGGCCGCCGACCTCGCCGACCTGCCGGTGACGCTGCCCGTGCCCGAGGACGTGCCCGCGGGCCGCGTCGACGGTCCGCCGCTCGCCGCGGGGACCGCGCACCGGATCATGACCGGCGCCCCGCTCCCCGACGGCGCCGACGCGGTGGTCCAGGTGGAGTGGACCGACGGCGGCCTCCCGGGCGCGACGGTGACGGTGCAGCAGGGCCGTCGACGGCCGGGCAGAGCGTCCGGGGCGCGGGCGAGGACGTGACCGCCGGGCAGGTCGTGCTGACGGCGGGCACGGTGCTCGGGCCGGCGCAGATCGGGCTGGCCGCCGCGGTCGGCGCCGCCGAGCTCGTCGTGCACCGGCGCCCGCGGGTGCTGGTGCTCTCGACCGGCTCCGAGCTGGTCGCGCCGGGGCAGCCGCTGCGCCACGGCCAAATCCACGAGTCCAACGGGCCGATGCTCGCCGCGGCGGTCGACGACGCCGGCGGCGCACGCGCGGCTGCTGCGCTTCGTCCCCGACGACGTCGACGAGTTCCTCGGGACCCTCGACGCCGCGCTGGCCGAGCCGACCGACCTCGTCATCACCTCCGGGGGCGTCAGCGCCGGCGCCTACGAGGTCGTCAAGGACGCGTTCTCCTCCCGGGGCATCACCTTCGGCAAGGTCGCGATGCAGCCGGGCATGCCCCAGGGCGCCGGGCGGTACGACCACGACGGGCACGCCGTCCCCGTCGTGACCCTCCCGGGCAACCCGGTGAGCTCGCTGGTGTCGTTCGAGGTGTTCGTGCGGCCGGTGCTGCGCGCCGCGGCCGGCCACCCGCACCCCGGCCGGCCGCGGGTGACCGCCCGGGTCGCCGAGGACCTGCGCTCGCCGGCCGGCCGCCGGCAGTTCCGCCGCGGCCGGCTCGACGCGGTGACCGGCACGGTGAGCCCGGTCGGGGCCGCCGGGTCGCACCTGCTCGCGGCGCTCGCCCACGCCGACTGCCTGTTCGTGGTCGGCGAGGACGTGGTGGAGGTGGCGGCGGGGACCGAGGTGGAGGTCTGGCTCCTCGATGCCCTGGCCTGACCGCTCGGCCCGCCCGGCTTGAGTGCCTGGCCGCCACACGGTGCCCGGCGGACCCGTCGAGACCCCGACCGAGTGGTTGCGCTGGGCCGTGCGAGGGAAACGCCCTTGGGATCCCGGCGAAGATCGGGCACCATGTGTGAGGACTCTCATGGCGGACACGCCGTCGAGGTCGACCGGGGTAGTCCGATGGGCGATCGAGTGACGATCGCCGTCGACCAACCGCTTGTCGCTGGGGAGCGGACGAGCGGTTACCGCCGGGGTCGCCGTCTCGGGGGATGGCGGCCCCGGCTCCCCGTCCTGCACCGCGACAGCGCCGCCGGGGCCGCGTGTCCGCCGCGCGGCGCCCGATAGGTTTCGCGGTGTCCGCACCTCGACCGAGGGATCCCACACCGATGGTCCCGTCCGACCGCTCCCCCGCGCCCGGCGACCCGGGCGCCACCGCCCGCGAGCGCCTGCCCGCGCCCCGCCGTCACCCCGTCCTGCACGCGGTCGACCTCGTCCGCGAGACGCTGCCGCCCCTGCACCCGGGCGGGCGGCCCGTCATCGGCGCCGTCGCCGCCGGCGCCCTCGCCCTCCGTGCCGCGCGGGGTCGCGGGACGCTCGGCGCCGTCCTGGGCACCGCCGCCGTCGCCGCGTTCTTCCGGTCCCCGCGGCGCACCACCCCGCGCCGCGGCGGCATCGCGGTCGCCCCGGCCGACGGCACCCTCTCCGTGATCGGCGACGCCGAGGCGCCGCCCGAGCTCGTGGCCAAGGGCTTCCCGTCGGGCCCGCGGCCCCGCGTCAGCACGTTCCTCTCCATCTACGACGTGCACGTGCAGCGCATCCCCGTCGACGGCCAGGTCCTCGCCGTGGAGCACCGCCCCGGCACGTTCGTCTCGGCCGACCTGCCCGAGGCCAGCGAGGGCAACTCCCGCACCTCGCTGTGGCTGCGCGACACCGAGGGCCGCGACCTCGCCGTCGTGCAGATCGCGGGCCTGGTCGCACGCCGGATCGTCTGCGACGCGGCCGTCGGCGACGAGGTGGCCGCGGGCGAGACCTACGGCCTCATCCGGTTCGGCTCCCGGGTCGACCTGCTGCTGCCGCCGGGCTCGGAGATCGGGGTCGAGGTCGGCCAGCGGACCGTGGGGGCGGAGACCGTGGTGGCCGACCCTGCCGCCGCCGGGCGACGGGGGCTGAGCGGGGTGCCCGCGTCCACCGCGCCCGGCGTCCGCCTGCTGCCCAACGCCGTCACCGTCCTGGCCCTGTGCGCCGGGCTCTCCGGCGTCCAGTTCATGCTGGCCGGCAACCAGGTGGGCGCGATCGCCGCGATCGCGCTCGCCGGGGTGTTCGACGCCCTCGACGGCCGGCTCGCCCGCCTCCTCGACGCCTCGAGCCGCATCGGCGCCGAGCTCGACTCGCTGTCGGACTGCGTCTCGTTCGGCGTCTCCCCCGCGCTGATCCTCTTCCTGTGGTCCCTGCACGACCTGCGGGTCGGCTGGGTGGTGGCGCTGGTCCTCGTGGTGTCGACGGCGCTGCGGCTGGCGCGGTTCAACACGCTCTCCGACGACGCCGAGGCGCCCCCGTTCGCGGGGGAGTTCTTCGTCGGGGTCCCCTCGCCGGCCGGGGCGCTGGTGTCGCTGACCCCGCTGGCGACCGAGCTGCTCCTCGGCCCGGGCTGGTGGTCGGCGCCGGTGACCGTCGCGATCTGGACGGTGCTCTCCGCCGCGCTGATGATCTCGCGGATCCCGACGTCGTCGCTGAAGAGCGTGCGCGTCCCGGCCAGCCGCCGTGGCCCCGGCGCTCGTGCTGGTCGCGCTCGCCGCGGCGGCCGTCGTCGCCGTCCCGTTCGCGCTCTACCCCGTCGCCATCCTGCTCTACCTGGCCCACATCCCCTACGCCGTCTACCGGTACCGCTGGCTGGAGCGCCACCCCGAGGTCTGGCACGTCCCGCCCCGCCAGCGCCGGGCCGTCCGGCGCGCCCACCGCCGGCTGGGCCTGCTCCCGCCCCGTCGTCCGCTGCCGCGGCGCGTGGCCGGCGCGGCCGCCCGGGCGGGCCGTCGCACGATCAACCGGGAGCGGGTCGGCGATCGCGGCGCCGGCTCGCGCCGGCTGGGGGTCCGCGGGTCCCGACGACGGGGGCCCGACCGGCGGCCCCAGGACCGGCCCGCCGGCGACCGCCCCGCCGACCGACCCGGGCCGGAGCGCCCGCAGGAGCGCCCGTGACGACGCCGGTCCCCCAGGTCACGCTGACCGCCCAGCTCTCGACGTCGGCGACCGACGCCCGTCGCGGTGTGGTCCGGCTGCACCCGGAGGTGCTCGCCGCCCTCGGGCTGACGGCCTGGGACGCGGTCCGGGTGGTCGGCACCCGCGCGACCGTCGCCCTCGCGGCACCGGCCACCGGCCCCGTCTCCCCGGGCTCGGCGACGCTCGACGAGACCGCGATGGTCAACGCCGGCATCGTCGCGGGGACCGCGGTCGCCGTGGAACCGGTCGCCGTCACCGCGGCCCGCACGGTCACCGTCGCGGGCTCGCGGCTCGCCTCCACCGCGGTCACCCCGGAGACCGTGCGCCTGGCCCTGACCGGCAAGGTCCTGACGCCGGGCGACACCGTCTCGCTGCTCCCCCAGGACCTCGCACCCGTCCCCGGCGCGGACGCCGCCGGCACCCGCAACCGGCTGCACGCCGAGCTCGGCGGCACCTGGACCACGGAGCTCGTCACCGTGGTGGCCGCGGAGCCCGAGGCCGACGCGGCCTACGTCGTCGGGCCGAGCACCGTCGTGGAGTGGCAGGGCGGGGCCCGGACCGGGTCCGCGGAGGAGGCGACGACGGGGGCCCGCGCGTGGGCACCGTCCGGCTTCTTCGCGGGGCTGCCCGCGACCGGTCCCGCCGCCCCCGGCCCGGCGCTGGCCGCGGCCGCCGCCGGGACGACGCCGTCGGGGGCCGCCACGTCCTCGGTGCCGGCACCCGCCGCGCCGCCCGCCCCGTCGGAGCCGCCCCCACCCGCCGTCAGCGACCTCGTCGGGCACCAGGACGCGGCCCGCCGGCTGGGCGAGTGGTTCGACCTGGTGTTCCACCGCCCGGAGCTCTTGACCCGGCTCGGGGCGGCCCCGCGGCTGGGGGCGCTCGTCGTGGGGCCCGAGGGGGTCGGGCGCACCACGCTGGTGCGCGCGGTCGCCGCCGAGGCCGACGCCCCCCTCGTCGTGCTCGACGCCCCCGGAGCGGCCGCGCTGGAGGCCGGCGCCGCGGCGGAGCGGGTCCGGACGGCGTGCCGGCGGGCGCGGGAGGCGTCGTCCGGGGAGCACGGCACGGTGCTGCTCGTGCCCGACGTCGAGACCCTCCTCCCGGCCTCGGATCCGCCGCCGCTCGCGACCGTCGTGCTCGACGAGCTGCGCGCCGTCGTCGCGTCGGGGCGGGTCGCGCTCGTCGCGACCGCGCAGGGCCCGGAGTCGGTCGACCCGCGGCTGCGCGCCCCCGACCTCGTCGACCGCGAGCTCGGCCTCGCCGCCCCCGACGACCGCGACCGCGCCGAACTGCTGCGGGTGCTGCTGCGCGAGGTGCCGCTGGCCGGCGACGTCGACCTCGGCGTGATCGGGTTGCGCACCCCCGGGTTCGTCGCCGCCGACCTCGTCGCGCTGCGCCGCGAGGCCGCCGTGCGGGCGGCGCTGCGGGGGCCCGGCGCCGACGACGACGAGCTGCGGCTGTGCCAGGACGACCTGCTCGGGGCCGTGACGTCGGTGCGGCCGGTGGCGCTGTCGTCCTCGGGATCGCAGACGCTGCACTCCGGCGGGCTGACGCTCGACGACGTCGGCGACATGGTCGAGACCAAACAGGCCCTCACCGAGACCGTGCTCTGGCCGCTGAGCTACCCCGACTCGTTCGCGCGCCTCGGCGTCGACCCGCCGCGCGGGGTGCTGCTCTACGGCCCGCCCGGCGGCGGGAAGACGTTCCTGATGCGGGCGCTGGCCGGGACCGGGCGGCTCAACGTCTTCGTCGTCAAGGGCGCGGAGCTGCTCGACAAGTACGTCGGCGAGTCCGAGCGGGCGGTCCGCGAGCTGTTCCGGCGCGCGGCGGACGCGGCCCCGGCGCTGGTCTTCCTCGACGAGGTCGACGCGCTGGCGCCGCGGCGCGGCGGCTCGACCGACGCCGGGGTGGCCGACCGCGTGGTGGCCGCGCTGCTGACCGAGCTCGACGGGGCGGAGCCGCTGCGCGACGTCGTGGTCCTCGGCGCGACCAACCGTCCCGAGCTCATCGACCCGGCACTGCTGCGGCCCGGCCGGCTGGAGCGCCAGATCTACGTACCGCCGCCCGACGCCCCGGCCCGGGCGGCGATCCTGCGCGCCGCGTCCAAGGCCACCCCGCTCGCGCCCGACGTGGACCTCGACGCCCTCGCCGAGGACCTCGAGGGCTACTCGGCCGCGGACTGCTCGGCGCTGGTCCGCGAGGCCGCGCTCACCGCGATGCGCGCCTCGCTGGACTCCACCGAGGTCACGGCCGCGCAGTTCGCCGCGGCCCGGACCGCGGTGCGGCCCTCGTTGGACCCGCGCCAGCTCGCCGCGCTGGAGGCGTACGCGTCGCGGGGGTGAGGGTCGGCCTCCGCGGACTGGCAGCAACGGCACGATCCTGGCATCTGACGCCAGGACGGCGCCGCTCACTCATCGGAGAGCCGGCCGGCCCGCGGAGCTCAGGAGCCCTTCTGCGCCGTCTGGCCCCAGTTGTTCGTCGCGATGACGATGACGCCGGGCGAGGCGTTGGCGATGCCGGGGAAGCGGGGCTCGGAGCGGAGCCCGAACTGCGCCGCGACGGCGTCCGCCGCGCCCTGCTCGCCGGTCCCGGGGCGGTAGTAGGCGGTGCTCACCGGGACGACGCCCTGGGGGTAGTTGCCGGTCTCGACGACGTCGAAGCCCCGCGCACGCAGCTGGTCCCCGGCCTTCTCCGCGAGCCCGACGATCATCGAGTTGTTGTAGACGCGCACCGGCACGCCGCCGTAGGCGGCGACGCCACCTCCGGAGCCGCCGCCACCCGGGGCGGCGCCGGCACCTCCGCCGGGCACGATCGGCGGGGCCGCGGCGACGGGCGGCAGGGCACCGACCACCGGCGGGGCCTCGCCCGGTGCCGGGGCTCCGGGGCCACCGGGAGTGCCGGGGGCACCGGGCAGACCGGCCCCGGGAGCAGCGCCCGCGGGCTGACCGGCAGCCGGAGCACCCGGGGCGGCCGCGCCGGGCTGACCGGGCGCCGGTGCGACGGCGCCCGCCTGGCCGGGCGCGGGGCCCGCGGCGGTCGGTGGGGCTGCCGGCGCGCTCGAGGTGCCCGAGCCGCCGAAGCTGATCAGACCCACGACGGCGGCGATGGCGGCCACGCCGAGCAGCGCGATGCCCGCGATGCGCAAGCGGGAGGCGCCGGACGCCCCGGGACCCGTCATGACCGTGCTCCCCTTCCGATCCCGGTCGTTCCGCCCGGTCTGCAACCGGACGTCGACCTCGTCGGACTCAGGAGACCACTAGCTCGGCTCCACACCGAGCCGACGCGCCGCACGGGCGCGTTGACGTGTCTGACGCAGGCGGCGCAGGCGCTTCACGAGCATCGGATCGGCCGCGTGCGCCTCGGGCCGGTCCACCAGGGCGTTGAGGACCTGGTAGTAGCGCGTGGCCGACATGTCGAACAGCTCGCGGATCGCCTGCTCCTTGGCGCCGGCGTACTTCCACCACTGCCGTTCGAAGGCGAGGATCTCGCGGTCGCGGCGGGTCAGGCCGTCGTCCGGGGCCGAGGCGTGGAGCCCGGACGGGGCGGTGGCCGGCGCCGGGTCGGTCGAAGCTGCTGGGGCGTCCATCACTCTCCTCGGAGAGGCTCGTTCCTCCCGGAACCCGGCACTGTCGACGGCGCCGACGGTGCTCTCCTCGAGACCGACGACCGGGACCCGTACCCGAATGACACGGGTGTCATTCCGGTGCCCTCCATTCAACCACGGCCCTCCGACAACACCGAGGCAACGCACGCCGTCACCCCCGCCGCAGCCGCTCATTAGGCTGCCCCGCCGTGACCGTCCGCCCGATCCTGATCACCGGCGAACCCGTCCTGCACACCCCGACGCGCCCGGTCGGCGACGACGAGTTCGGCTCCCCCGAGCTGCGCACCCTCGTCGACGACCTCTTCGAGACGATGGACGCCGCCCACGGCGTGGGGCTGGCCGCGAACCAGATCGGCGTCGGGCGCCGGGTGTTCGTCTACGACTGCCCCGACCCCGAGCTCGACGGCGAGCGCCGCCGCGGCGTCGTCGTCAATCCCACCCTGGAGACCGGCGCGGTCCCCGAGACGATGCCCGACGAGGACGACGACGCCGAGGGCTGCCTGTCGGTGCCCGGCGAGACCTTCCCGACGGGCCGGGCCGAGTGGGCCGAGGTCACGGGGCGCGACGTCGAGGGGGCGCCGGTGGAGGTCGAGGGGGTGGGTTTCTTCGCCCGCTGCCTGCAGCACGAGACCGACCACCTCGACGGTCTCGTCTACACCGACCGGCTCGTCGGGCGGTACCGGCGGGCGGCCAAGCGCGCGGTGCGCGACCAGGGCTGGGGCGTGCCCGGCCTGTCCTGGCTGCCCGGCGTGGACCCGGACCCCTTCGGCCACTGACGACCGCGCCCGTGCGGCAACGGCGCGTTCCTGCCGTCCGGCGGCAGCACAGTGCCGTTGCTGCCCGCTCGCCGGTCGGAGTTCGCCCACAGCGCACAACCCTCCCCGCAACAGGTGCAACGGTGTAAGCACGACGGTGTGGACGAGCTCGATTCCTACTCCCGCACCGTGGTCGCCGTCGCCGAGTCGGTCGGCCCCGCCGTGGCCGCCCTCGTCGTCGGGGAGCCGGACCGCCCGCTCGGCTCGGGCTCCGCGGTCGTCGTCACCGATCCCGACGACGCGGCCGGCGTCGTCCTGGTGACCAACGCCCACGTCGTCGCCCGCGCCCGCTCCGGGCGCGCCACGTTCGCCGACGGCACCCGCGCCGACGTCCGCGTCCTCGGCGCCGACCCGCTCTCCGACCTCGCGGTCCTCACCATCCACCCCGACGCCGTCACCCCGCGCCCGGTCGCCCTCGGCGACGCCGCCGAGCTCCGGGTGGGGCAGCTCGTCGTCGCCGTCGGCAACCCGTTCGGCCTCGCCGGCAGCGTCACCGCCGGCGTCGTCAGCGCCCTCGGCCGCTCGCTGCCGACCCGCGACGGCAGCGCGAGCCGCGTCGTCGAGGACGTCATCCAGACCGACGCCGCGCTCAACCCCGGCAACTCGGGCGGGGCGCTGGCCGACGCGTCCGGCCACGTCGTCGGGATCAACACCGCCGTCGCCGGCGTCGGGCTCGGCCTCGCCGTGCCCGTCACGACGACGACCCGCGACATCCTCGGCGCCCTGCGCCGGGAGGGCCGGGTACGGCGCGGCTACCTCGGGGTCGTCGGGTCCCCGGCGCCGCTGCCGGTCGACGTCGCCGCCCGGCTCGGGCGCGCGACGGGGCTGCGGGTCGCGGACGTCGTCGCCGGGAGCCCGGCGGCCCAGGCCGGGCTGCGGCCCGGCGACCTCGTCGTGTCCGCCGACCGCGAGCCCGTCGCCGACGCCCAGGGCCTGCAGCGGCGTCTCTTCGCCGGCTCCATCGGGCGCACGCTGCCGGTGACCGTGCTGCGCGGGCAGGCGATGGTCGACGTCCTGGCGGTGCCCTCCGAGCTCACCCGCTGAGGACGCCGGGCGCCCGTTTGCCCGCCGTCCGCGGCGGTGGCAACGTCGATCCCGATGAGCACCAGCGAGCACCCGCCGGTCGCGCTGACGATCGCCGGCACCGACTCCGGCGGCGGCGCGGGCCTGACGGCGGACGTGCGCGCCTTCGCGGCGTGCGGGGTGCACGGGTCGGTCGCGGTGACCGCGGTGACGGTGCAGAACTCGCTCGGGGTGACGGGCTTCCACGAGGTGCCCGTCGACGTCGTCGCCGCCCAGATCCGCACGGTCGCCGGCGACATGGGCGTCGACGCCGCCAAGACCGGGATGCTCGCGTCGCGGGCGATCATCGAGGCGGTCGTCGGGGCGTGCGACGCGGTGGGCATCGGCCGGCGGAGCGCGGCCGGCCCCGGCGTGCCGTTCGTGGTGGACCCGGTGGCGGCCTCGATGCACGGCAGCCCGCTGCTCGCCGACGACGCCCTCGACGCGGTCCGGACCGAGCTGCTCCCCCGCGCGACCCTGGTGACGCCGAACCTCGACGAGATCGCGCTGCTCGCGGACGTCAAGGTCGTCGACGACGCCTCCGCCCGCGAGGCGGCCGCCGCCCTGCACGCCATGGGCGCCGCCGCGGTGCTCGTCAAGGGCGGGCACCTGGAGGCGACGACGGGCCGGTCCCAGCCCGAGTGCGTCGACCTGCTGAGCCTGGACTCGGGCGAGGTCCACGAGTTCCGCTCGGCCCGGCTGGCCCGCCCGCACACCCACGGCGGGGGCGACTCGCTGGCCGCCGCGATCACCGCGGGCCTCGCGCGGGGGATGTCGCTGGTGGACGCCGTGGGGCTGGGCAAGGCGTTCATCACGCGCGCCGTCGAGCACTCCTACCCGCTCGGCGCCGGCCACGGGCCGGTGAGGGCGATGCCCATGTGAACGGATTCGGTCGCCCCGACGACGAAATCCGTCCACATGGCAGCGTGCTGCCCATGAGCGAGACGCCGCCCCGCGCGCTGACGATCGCCGGCTCCGACTCCGGGGGCGCGGCCGGTCTCGAGGCCGACCTGCGGGCGATGACGGTCTGCGGCGTGCACGGCTGCGTCGCGGTGACGGCCGTGACGGTGCAGAACTCGCTCGGGGTCTCGGACGTGCACCTGGTGCCGCCCGACGTCGTCGCGGCGCAGGTCCGGGCGGTCGTCGGGGACATCGGGGTCGGCGCCGCGAAGACCGGGATGCTCGCGACGGCGGGGATCATCGAGGCGGTCGCGGCGGTCGTCGACGAGGTGGGGATCGGGCGCGACGACGACCGCACCCCGTTCCTCGTCGACCCCGTCGCGGCGTCGATGTACGGGGAGCCGCTCCTGGCCGACGACGCCATGGACGCCATCCGCACCCTGCTCTTCCCGCGCGCGGCACTCGTCACCCCGAACCTCGACGAGGTCCGGCTGCTCGCCGGGGTGACGGTCACCGACCGCGACACCGCGAGGAAGGCCGCCGACGCGCTGCACGACCTCGGCGCCCGCTGGGTGCTGGTCAAGGGCGGGCACCTGCACGGCTCCCCGGAGGTCACCGACCTGCTCTCCGACGGCGAGCGGACGTGGGAGTTCGCCGGTCCGCGCATCGACACCCCGCACGTCCACGGGGCGGGGGACGCGCTGGCCAGCGCCACGTGCGCGGGGCTCGCCCGGGGGCTCGCGATGCCGGACGCGGTGGCCTACGCCGAGCGCTACATCCGCCGGGCGGTGGCCGCGTCCTACCCGCTGGGCGCGGGGACGGGGCCGGTGTCGCCGCTCTGGGCGGTGGCGGACTGGGACTGAGCCGGCTCAGGTGGCGGGGCGCGCGGCGAGGGCGATCCCGGTGACGAGGGTCCACGCCCACAGCGGAGCGGGGATCACCGCGATGACCGCTCCCTGCAGGGAGAAGAACCCGGTGGGGACGACGAACGACAGCAGCAGGAGCACGTGCGCCGCGGCGGCGAGCACCGCCAGGTGCGCGGTCGGCCGGGGCAGTTCACGGGTGCGGTAGACGGCGGCGGCGTAGGCGCCCAGGGCGACCGCCGTGGGCAGGCCCGACATGGCGAGGAGCCCGAAGGTGAGGTCGTAGTACATCGAGGCCCCCTCCGGGCCGGGCGGCCGGCGGACCAGGAGGTCGAAGGCGGTGAACCCCGCCAGGAGCAGCGTCGTGTACGCGACCGTCCCCGCGCCGAAGATCGTCGGCAGCGACGACCCGGGTGCCGCGGCGCGGCGCAGCCGGACCCACACGGCGGCGCCGAGGACCAGCCAGAGCGTGATGCCGACGGCGTAGGTGGCCATCATCCACTGCACCGCGACGCGGTCACGCACGACGAAGTCCGCGGATCTGCTCGCCGGTCGACCCGGTGCCGGGGAAGTCCCAGATCGGCAGCACGACGAGGCCGACGACGGGGAGGGCGATGCCGAGGATCCCGGCCACGCCGCCGGCCACGGACGACTCCCCGGTGCGCGGTCGATCCTCGAGTCCGGTCATGGCCGCATCCCCCGATCTATACGTGCGTACAGATGTACCTGTGACAGGCGTCTTAGACAGTTGTCCATCCGGGAGGGCGACATGGCGGCCGGGCACCGCGAGGCGCTGCGGGAGGCCGCCCGGGTGCTGTTGCGACGCCGGGGCTGCGCGCGACCACGGCCCGCGACCTCGTCGAGGAGTCCGGGACCAACCTCGCCTCGATCGGCTACCACTTCGGGAGCAAGGACGCGCTCATGGCCGGCGCCGTCACCGACCTGTGCCGCGACTGGGTCGAGCGGCCGGTCGTCGCCGCGGCCGGGGCGCAGGGCGACCCGGGCGAGGCCCTGTCGGCGGCGATCCACGAGATGCTGCGCGACGTGCCGCGGCAGGGCCCGGGAGATCCTCGCGTTCCTGGAGGCGGTGGTCGCGTCGGGTCGCGGGGAGCCGGCGGGCGAGCACCTGGCCGCGTCGTCAGGCGGCTCGCTCGACGCCGTCGCGTCCGCGGTGAGCCGTGGCACCCCGGGGGCGCCGCCGCAGCTGGTGCAGGCCGCCGCGGCCGTGCTGATCGCACTGCACGACGGGCTCGCGCTGCTCTCCACGGTGGTGCCGGACCGGACGCCCGCGCCGGACGACGTCGTGCGGGTCCTCGCCGCCTTCGGGACGGCGCTCGCGCCGGTGGTGTCCGGACCACCGGAGGACCCGGCGCCCTGACGGACGTCAGGCGTCCAGGAGACGTACCGGCGAGCCGGCCGCGAACGCCTCGATGTCCTCGACGGCGTCCGCGTACATCTCCGCGAACGTCTTCTCCGTGACGTACCCGAGGTGCGGGGTCAGCACCGTCCGCGGCGCGGAGCGCCACGGCGAGTCGGCCGGCAGCGGCTCGGCGCCGTAGACGTCGAGGGCGGCGCCGCCGATCGTCCCGGCGTGCAGGGCCTCCAGGAGGGCGTCCTCGTCCACCAGCGGCCCGCGCGAGGTGTTCACCAGGACCGCGTGCGACGGTCATCCGCCCCAGGTCCTCGCGCCCGACGATCCCGCGGCTGCCGCGGGAGAGCTTCATGTGGATCGTCACGACGTCGGAGGTGGCGAAGAGCTCCTCCTTGTCCACCGGGGTGACGCCGACCGCGCGGGCGTCGTCGGGGTCGAGGTGGCGGCTCCAGGCCGCCACGTCCATCCCGAACGCCTGCCCGACGGCGGCCACCGGCGTGCCGATCCCCCCGAGGCCGACGACGCCGAGCCGCCGCCCCTTGAGGTCGGCGCCCACGGTCTGCTGCCAGCCGCCCTCGCGCAGCCGCCGGTCCTCCTCGGGGACGTGGCGCACCGCCGCGAGGATCAGCGCCCAGGTCATCTCGACGGTCGCGGCGTTGTCGAGGACGCCGCCCGTGCCGGACACCGTGATCCCCGCCGCGTGCGCGGCCGCGACGTCGATGGCCGCGTTCGCCGGCCCCGTCGTCACCAGCAGGCGCAGGTTGGGCAGGCGCTCCAGCACCTCGGCGGGGAAGGCGGTGCGCTCGCGCATGACGACGAGCGCGTCGAAGGGCTCCAGCGCGGCGACGACGTCGTCGGGCCCGCCGAGGTGCTCGTGGAACGTCGTGATCTCGGCGCCGAGACCGTCGGTGACGCGGTGCCACGCGGCGCTCTGCCGGGCCACGTGCTGGTAGTCGTCCAGGATCGCGACCCTGCGGACCTCGGGCACGGCGGGTGACCTCCTCGTCGACGGCGGCGACGGGCCGCCACCGCCCCGGTGTGCCCCCGCGGGTGGCCGGGCACACACCCCGACGTGAGCCTCACCCTCGCCCCGCGCGGCCCCCGCCTGCTCGTCTACGCCGAGCGTCCCCGCCGGCGGATGCTGCAGGTGCTCAGCGACCTCGCCGTCGCGGTGTGGGTCGTGCTCGTGGTCACTGCGGCGATCGCCCTGCACGACACCGTGCTGGCCCTGCAGACGGCCGGGCGCGGCCTCACCGACGCGGGCGACCGGGTGCGCGGGGTCTTCGACGGGGCGGCGCAGGCCGCGGGTGGCGTGCCCTTCGTCGGCGACCGGCTCGCCGGCGCCTTCACCCCCGGCACCGACGCGGGGACCGCGATCTCCGACGCCGGGCGCGCGCAGGTGGAGGCGGTGGCGGCGGTCGCGACCGGTCTCGCGTGGCTGGTGGTCGTGGTCGCGGCGTTCCCGGTGCTGGCCACCTGGCTCGCGCTGCGGATCCGCTGGGTGCTGCGGGCCCGGAACGCCCTGGCCGCGCGGGACCTCGACGTCGACCTGCTCGCCCTGCGGGCGCTCGTCGGCGGCGCCCCCGGGCGGGTCCGTCGCGCCGCCGGACCCGAGGGTGACGCCGCCGGGGCGTGGCGACGCGGAGATGCCGCAGTGCTCCTCCGGCTGGCCGACGTCGAATTGCGGCGGATGGGCCTGCGCGGACCGACCTCGGTGACCACCGGCCCGTCATCGGTCACCCGTCCGGACGCGTCGAGAGACGGGTGACACGGGGGCCGTCACGTCCGGTCCACACCTCTAGGTCCTACCCTGCACCCGTCCGGAAGGGCAGCTCGGGCGATGCGGAAGGGTGGGGACGTGGTCACCGTGGGCACCGGCAGGACGACGCGTGACGCCCTCGCGCGTCGGGCGACGGCAGTGCGCACCCGGGTGACCGGCTTCGTCGCCCGCCAGTACCTCTCCTGGCGCAGCCGGCGGGGCCTGGACCCGATGAGCCTCATCCCCGACTACGCGCTCATGCCGCTGCGCCGCGACGGCCTCGACCCGGTGCCCGCGCTGCGGGAGTACCGCGAGGTCCACCCGGTGCGCGACTTCCCGCTGCCGTTCGGGGTGAAGGCCTGGCTGGTGACCGGGCACGAGGAGGCCCGCGAGGTCCTCGGGCGCACGCGCGGGCTGTCCACCGACTTCGGCCACCTCGTCGGGCGCGCCGGCATCGGCTCCGGGCAGAACCCCGGCGGGCTCGGGTTCACCGACCCGCCGGAGCACACCCGGCTGCGGCACCTGCTCACCCCCGAGTTCACCGGGCGGCGGCTCTCCCGGCTGGGCCCGCGGATCGCCGCGATCGTCGAGGGCCGCCTGGACGCGATGGCCGCGCTCGAGGCCGCCGGCGAGGAGGTCGACCTCGTCCGCGACTTCGCGACGCCGATCCCGTCGCTGACGATCTGCGAGCTGCTCGGCATCCCCTACGACGAGCGCGACGAGTTCCAGGCGCTCTCGACGGCGCGGTTCGACCTGCTGGCCGGGGCCACCGCCGCCTTCGACAAGATCTCCGAGTCGCTGGTCTACCTGCGCGGCGTCGTCGAGCGGCAGCGGGAGACCCCGGGCGAGGGCCTGCTCGGCATGCTGATCCGCGAGCACGGCGACGAGCTGGACACCGACGAGCTGGCCGAGCTCGCCGACGGGCTGCTCACCGGCGGGCTGGAGACCTCGGCGTCGATGCTGGCGCTCGGCTCGGTGCTCGTGCTGCGCGACCCGGCGGTGGCCGCGATGGTGCGCGACGAGCCCGCCTCCGTGCACGGCTTCGTCGAGGAGCTGCTGCGCTACCTGACGGTCGTGCAGATCGCCTTCCCGCGGTTCGCGACGGAGGCCATGACGATCGGGGGCGTCGACCTCGCGGAGGGCGACGGCATCCTCGTCTCGCTCTCCGCCGCCGACCGCGACCCGCGGCTGACCCCGGACCCCGAGGTCTTCGACCCGCGCCGGACCCCGACGCCGCACCTCGCCTTCGGGCACGGCATCCACCGCTGCATCGGGGCGGAGCTGGCGCGCATGGAGCTGCGGACGGCGTACCCGGCGCTGCTGAAGCGGTTCCCGAACATCGCGATGGCCGCCGACGAGCGGACGCTGCCGCTGCGCACCACGTCGATCGTCTACGGCGTCGACGCGCTCCCGGTGACCCTGGGCTGACCCCGGCCTCCGTCCGCGATGCGGCATCGCTGACGTCGGACGTCAGCAACTCCACGTCCTCGCCGGCGACCTCGCTAGGCTGCGCGCCCGTGAACGATCGCCAGGTGAGCCGCGACATCGTCGTCGACGCCCCGCCGTCCGCCGTGTTCGCGGTGCTCGCCGACCCGCACGAGCACGGCCGGTTCGACGGCTCCGGCACCGTGCGCGACGCCGTCGCGGGACCCGGACCGGCTCGCCCTCGGCGACCGCTTCGGCATGTCGATGCGCCTCGGCGTGCCCTACACGATCAGCAACGAGGTCGTGGAGTTCGAGGAGGACCGCCGCATCGCCTGGCGCCACCTCGGGCACCACCGCTGGCGCTACGAGCTGGAGCCCGTCGGCGAGGGCTCGACGAAGGTCACCGAGACCTTCGACTGGTCGACCTCCCGCGTCCCCGAAGCTCCTCGAGCTGGTCGGCTTCCCGGCGACGAACACGCGCGGCATCGAGGCGACGCTGCCCCGCCTCAAGTCCTACGTCGAGGGGCGTTCCTGACGATGCCGTACGCCGAGGTGAACGGTCTGTCGCTGTACCACGAGGAGCACGGGAGCGGCGGGGTCCCGCTGCTGCTCGTGCCGGGCGGACACCTGACGATCGACCTCACCTTCGCCGACGTCCTGCCGGCGCTGGCGTCCCGTCGGGTGGTGGCGGTCGAGCAGCAGGGTCACGGCCGGACCGCCGACGTCGACCGGGCCCCGACGCTGCCGAACCTCGCCGGCGACCTCGTGGGCCTGCTCGACCACCTCGGCCTGGAACGGGTCGACGCCCTCGGGTTCAGCCTGGGCGGCCTCGCCCTCATGGAGGCGGCGGTCCGGTGGCCGGACCGGTTCGACCGCTTCGTGTTCGCCTCCGGGCACGTCCGCCCCGACGGCTACCACCCCGACATCACCGACCCGTCCCGCTGGGCGACGTCGACCCGCATGCCCACCGAGGACGACTTCGCGGCGATGCAGCGCGAGCACGAGCGCCTGGCGCCGCCGGGATCGTCGGACCTGCCGACGGTCATGGCCAAGGTGCAGCCGACGATCCAGGGCTTCACCGGCTGGTCGGACGAGGAGCTGGCCCGGGTCACCGCGCGCACGCTGATCATGATCGGCGACCACGACTTCGTCACGGTCGAGCACGCGGCCCTGGAGCTCGAGCTCGTCCCCGACGCACGCCTCGCCGTCGTCCCGGGCGCGACGCACACCGGCCTCATGCACCGCGCCGACGTCGTGGTCCCGATCCTCGAGGACTTCCTCGCCCGCTGACCTACTCCGCCGTCGGCGACGAGGCCTGCGCCCAGAACCGCCGCGGGATCCGGCCCGCCCCGCGGGCCAGCCGCCCGGACTCCACGGCCAGCCGCATCGCCGTCGCCATCGCCTCGGGGTCGGACGCGCGAGTCACCGCCGTCGCGAGCAGCACCGCGTCGCACCCCAGCTCCATCGCCTGGGCCGCCTCGGACGCCGTCCCGATGCCCGCGTCGAGCACCACCGGGACCGGCCGCCCGGACTCCGCCATCGCCGCGACGATCATCTCGATGTTGTGCGGGTTGCGGATGCCCAGCCCCGTCCCGATCGGCGAGCCCAGGGGCATCACCGCGGCGCACCCGGCGTCGGCGAGCTTGGACGCGAGCACCGGGTCGTCGTTGGTGTAGGGCAGCACGGTGAACCCGTCGTCGACCAGCTGCTCGGCGGCGTCGAGGAGCTCGATCGGGTCGGGCAGCAGGGTGCGCTCGTCGGCGACCACCTCGAGCTTGACCAGGTCGGTCCCCAGCGCCTCGCGGGCCAGCCGGGCGGTGAGCACCGCCTCGGCCGCGGTCCGGCACCCCGCCGTGTTCGGCAGCGCCTCGATGCCGAGGCGCTCCAGCAGCGCGAGCACCCCCGGCCCGCCGCCCGCGTCGAGGCGGCGCATCGCCACCGTCGTCAGCGCCGTCCCGGACGCGACGAGCGCCCGCTCCAGCACCGACAGGTTCGCCGCGCCCCCGGTCCCCATGATCAGCCGGGAGCCGATCTCCCGGCCCCCGATCACCAGCGACTCTGCTCGAACCCCCGTCGCTGCGCTCGCCCCTCCCATGGTCAGCCTCCCTGCACCGCGGTCAGCACCTCGAGCACGCTGCCCTCGCGCAGCGGGGTCGACGCCCACATCGCGCGCGGGACGACCTCCCCGGACACCGCGACCGCCACCCCGCGCTCGGGCACGCCGTGCGCGGTGAGCACGTCGGCGAGCGTGGCGCCGCGCGCGACCTCGGTCACGACGCCGTTGAGCAGCACGGTCACGAGGACACCTCCAGGGTGGCGAGCCGGGACGCCGCGGCCGCGGCCGACCCGTCCGGCATCGGACGACCGGCGAGCAGCGCGGCGACGACGTCGGCGGTCAGCGCGGTCAGCAGGATGCCGTTGCGGCCGTGCCCGAAGCAGGCCGAGCAGTCCGTCGGGGGCGCCCGGCACGGCGCCGAGCACCGGCAGGTTGTCCGCGGTCCCGGGCCGGAACGAGGCGGCCGCCTCCTCGAGCGCGTAGTCGGCGATCCCGGGCAGCACGCGCTCGGTGTCGGCGAGCAGGTCCCGGACCCCGCCGACGGTGACGTCCGCGTCGAACCCGGCCTCGTACTGCGTCGCGCCCAGGACGAGCCGCCCGCCGTCGCGCGGCACCGCGTACACCGCGCGTCCCGCGACGGCCGCTCGCACGGTCCGCGTCGGGGGCGGCAGCGAGCCGGCGCGGGCGCGCACCCGCAGGATCTCGCCCTTGACCGGGCGGACCAGCCCGTCCAGGGCCGGGTGCAGCGACGCCGACCACGCGCCCGCCGCGACGACCACCCGCCCGGCGGCGAGCCGCTCCCCCGACGCCAGCTCCACGCCGGACACCGCCCCGCCGGACTCGGCCACCCGCGCGACGGGCTCGGTGCGCACGACGACGCCCGCCCGCTCGGCGGCCGCCGCGCAGCGCGGCGAGGAGCAGCCGGTTGTCGACGGCGAGGTCGTCGGGGACGGCGAGCCCGGCCCGGACGGCGGGTCCGAGCGACGGTTCCCGACGACGGGTCTCGCGGCCGGTCAGGCGCTCGGCGTCGCGTCCCCAGGCGCGCAGGTGCTCGACGACGCGGTCGAGGTCCTCCCGGTCGGCGGCGTCGACGACGACCGCCAGCGTCCCCGCGCGGCGCAGCCCCACCGAGCGCCCGGAGGCCTGCTCGACGGCGGCGGCGAAGGCGGGCCAGCGGGCGAGCGAGGCCGCGCCCAGCTCGAGCAGGTCGCGCTCCCCGGGCCACGCCTCGGTGATCGGCGCGAGCATCCCGCCGGCCACCCACGAGGCGCCCGAGCCCGGGTCGGGGTCGACGAGGACGACCTCGCGGGCGACGTGGTCGCGCGCCGCGACCCAGGCCGCCGTCGTGCCGACGACCCCGGCCCCGACGACGACCACGCGGTCGGCCCGCTCGCCCATGGCTTCCCTCCCTGCGCCGGCATGACCCGGATCAGGTTCGACGGTCGGGACCGTGGTCGGGTCCCCTCTCAGCCCGGCTGCTCCGGGCTCCCGTGGTGCTGCTCGTTCCCCACCGTACGCGCTAGCGTCGGGTGCGATGACCACCTCGACGGCCGCCCCCTCCGACCTCGGCGCCCGCCGCCGCGAGCGGCTCGCCCGCGCCCGGCTCTACGTCTGCACCGACGCCCGCCGCGAGCGCGGCGACCTCGCCGAGTTCGCCGACGCCGCCCTGCGCGGCGGGGTGGACCTGCTGCAGCTGCGCGAGAAGGGGCTGGAGGCGCGCGACGAACTGGCGGCGCTGGAGGTGCTCGCGGACGCCTGCCGCCGCCACGACGCGCTGCTCGCCGTCAACGACCGCGCCGACGTGGCGCTGGCCGCGGGGGCCGACGTGCTGCACCTCGGGCAGGACGACCTGCCGGTCGACGTCGCGCGGCGCATCCTCGGCGACGACGTGCTGATCGGGCGGTCCACCCACGACGTCGCGCAGGCCCGGGCCGGCGCCGTCGAGCCCGGCGTCGACTACTTCTGCACCGGCCCCTGCTGGCCGACCCCGACCAAGCCGGGCCGCCCGGCGCCCGGCCTCGACCTCGTCCGGGCCACCGCCGCCGACGCCCCCGAGCGGCCCTGGTTCGCGATCGGCGGGATCGACCACGCCCGGCTCGGCGAGGTCGTCGCCGCGGGCGCGACCCGGGTCGTCGTCGTGCGGGCGGTCACCGAGGCCGAGGACCCGGAGGCGGCGGCGCGACAGGTGGCCTCCGGCCTGGTGAGCACGAAACGGCGTGTCATAGCACGGCACTTAGTGCTCACGAGCGCGGAGCGCACCTACTACTGCGGCACCAGCGACGACAGCACCCCGCCGCCACCCTGCTGCTGCGGCTGGGTGGTGGTCGGCGTGGTCGTCCGCGTCGAGTTCGACCCGGTCTGGTCCTCGGTTCGCCCCGGAGCGCTCGGTCGTGCGCGTCGTCGAGGTGTCGGAGCTGTCGGTGTCCGACGTCGAGGGTGCCTCGCTCGTCGAGGTCGCCTCGCCGGTCGTCTGACCGAAGAGCGACCCGACGGAGGTCCCCGAGTCACCGCCGGAGAGCGGGTGCCCGGCGGCCGACTCGACCGCGAAGCTCGCCAGCAGGCCGATCACGAAGATGCTGGCCGCGACGCCGGCGAGGGTGACCCAGGTCTTCCAGGAGTGCTTGCGGCGCGGCCGCTCCACCGCCCCCGCGAGCTGGGTCGGGTCGTCGCCGGGACCGCCGCCGCCCAGGTAGGCGGTGACGGCCTCGCCCGGACCGGGGGGCGGGGTGGGGACGCGGCGGGTGGGGTCGGCGGGACCCGCGCCGGGCAGCGGCGACCCGGGCGGGCCCGGGGGCAGGATGCGGCCGTCGGGACCGCGGGGCGGGCCGTCGGACGTGCGGGCGTCGGGGATGCGGCGCGTGGGGTCCGGCCCGGGCACCGGGCGGCCGGCGGCGTCCATGCGGGTGGTGACGGTGCGGCCGCCGGCGCGGAGCTGCTGGGGGGCGCCGGGCTGGGGGATGCCGGCCTGGGGTGTCGGCTGCGGCGTGCCGACCTGCCGTCGCCCGGGCGCGAGCCCGCCGTCGGGGAGGCGGTGGGTGGGCAGTGGTGGGGCGACCGGGCGGTTGGGCGGTCCCGCCGGGCCCGGGGTGCCGGGCGGGCGGGCTCCCGGGGCGCCCGGGCGCGCAGCGGCGCCCGGCCGTCCGGGGCCACTCTGGGCGCCCGGCCGGGCCGGAGCGGCGGCGGGGATGCCGTCGCCGGTGACCTTGGCGACGGCCTGGGCGACCTTGGTCCCGGCCGCCGCGTTGACCACGAGCCGGTCCTTCACCGCGTCGCGGGTGCGCTCCAGCGAGCGCTGGTAGAGCGACGCACCGACCGTCGAGATGATCGACGCGACGGCGGCGCCGCCGATGGTCCCGGCGACCCCGAGGAACGAGCCGAGGATCGCCGCGGTCGCCGCGGCGAGGGCTCCGGACACGATCTGCGGGATCGACAGACCGGATGACCTGCTCGCCGGGGAGTCGTCCCCCGGCGTCGCGCCACCGCCTGCGGTCCTCGTCGAGATCTGTGCCATGGCTCCCAGGGCTCGTCGTCACATCGGGGTCAATCGGGCCGGATCCGGACAGCCGACGGCGTGCCCGCTCGTGCGGATCCGTCTGTCCAGACGTCCCCCAGGGTGCCAGCGTGGCCCCGCGGTGAGGACGTTCACCCCCCACGCATTCGCAGATGGGTCGAGACGGCGGAACGTCTGCGTCCGGTCGGGGCAGCGTCGGGGCGGTCCGGCCGACCGAGGATGATCCAGCCATGTCCTGGAGCACCTTCGTCGCCGTGGGCGACAGCTTCACCGAAGGCGTCGGCGACCTCGACCCCCGGACCGGCATCGAGCGGGGCTGGGCCGACCGCGTGGCGGAGGCGCTCGCGGCGCGGTGGCCGGACCTGCGCTACGCCAACCTCGCCGTCCGGGGTCAGCTCCTCGACCAGATCGTCGCCACGCAGGTCGAACCCGCGCTCGCGATGGCCCCGGACCTGGTCAGCGTCTGCGCCGCCGGCAACGACCTGCTGCGCCCCTCCGCGCGCCCGGCCGACCTCGCGCGCCGGCTCGAGGCGGCGGTCGCGCGCGTGCGGGACTCGGGCGCCGACGTCCTGGTCTTCACCGGCTTCAACACCCGCGCGACGCCCGTCGTCGACCTCGTGGGCCGCCGGCTGGCGACCATGAACGAGCTCATCCGCGAGCTCGCGCACCGCCAGGGCGCCCTGCTGGTCGACCTGTGGGAGATGGACACCCTCGCCGACCCGCGGGCCCGCGCGGACGACCGTCTCCACCTCAACCCCGAGGGTCACCGGCGCGTCGCCGCCCGGGTGTGCGAGGTCCTGGGCGTCACCCCCGACATCGACTGGCGCGACCCGTGGCCACCCCAGGACCCGACCCCGTGGGTGCGCCGCCGCGAGGAGGACCTGCGCTGGGCCCGGGCGCACCTGCTGCCGTGGGTGGGCCGCCGCGTCCAGGGCCGCAGCACCGGGGACGGCCGGCCACCGAAGCGTCCGGAGCCCGCCCCGGTCCGGTAGAGGGGCGCCCCGGGGATGCCAGCAACGGCACGATGCTGGCATCTGACGCCGGGACGGGGCCGGTCACTCACCAGCGGTCGGGCGCCCCCGACGTCGCCGCGTCCGGCACGAACCCGCCCTCGACCGGGTGCCGCGGCCCCGGATGCCCCGGCGGGAGCGCCGAGCGCACGAGCGGCCACGACCCGAGCGCGCACACCAGCACGAGCGGCCACGTCAGCACCAGCTGGGCGATCCCGAGCGCGACGACCTGGTCGGCGAACCACAGCGGCAGCATCACCACGATCCGCACCAGGTACTGCGCCGCCCACAGCCAGCTGGCCCGGCAGTAGCCGCGCACCAGGTCCGGGTCGTCGCGCCACGCCCGCGGCCGGCCGAGCGCGGCGCTGACCACGAGCCCGAGCAGCGGCCAGCGGACCGCGATCGAGACGAGCCACGCCGCGAGGCTCCCGCCGTTGGCGATGATGCGCGGGAGGAAGAAGTCCTCGGCCCGGCCGGTGTAGAGCGCGATCAGCGTCGCGACGACGGCGATCAGCAGGCCCACCGACGCGGCCCGGGGTCGCTCCCCGCCGCGCCAGCGCACGACCGCGATCACCGCGGCGACGACGACCGCCGCGAGCCCGCCGAGCAGGATCGGCTCCGGGCCGCCCACGGCCTGCGCGACCAGCCAGACGACGACGAACGCCACGGTGGGCAGCGCGGCGTCGGCCATCCCGCGCCCGGTGCCCGCGAGCACCTCGAGGATGGGGTCGTCCCGCCGCCGCACGCCGTCCACCCTAGGTGCGGCCGACTGGGGCCGACCGGGCTACGGGGTCGTCGCCGGCGCGATCCCGCGTCGCATCATCTCGGCCCGGAACTCCGGCGACGGGGTGCACGGCGTCGAGACGTCCACGAGCAGCCCGTTGGGGTCGGTGACGAGCATCCGCCGCCGGCCGTAGAACTGGTCACGCGGCGGCGCCACCACCGGGATGCCCTGCCGGCGGGCCTCGACGTGCAGTGCGTCGACGTCGTCGACGACGAAGGTCAGGACGATGCCCGCGGGGTCGGCCCGGTAGGGCGGCGGGACGGCCTCGTGGCCGACCGCCCAGACGGCGAGCTCGCAGGCCTGCTGGCCCTCGACGTCGGGCGGGGTCGCGAGCGCGACGTAGTACTCGCTGTCGAAGGCGACCTGGAAGCCCAGGAGCCGCACGTAGAAGTCACGGGTCTCGGGCAGGCGGTCGGACAGGATCGTCGGGAACGACCGAACCAGCGCCATCGGGGCCTCCTCGCGGGTCGGTCCCATCATGGGCGATGGCCCCGACGGTCCCGACCGAAGGGGGTCACGACGCGGTCTCGGCCCCGACCTGGTCGAGCGCGGTCATGACGCGGCTGCCCACGGTCGCGCGGATCACGGCCCAGCACGCCTCGGTCAGCTGGCCCCCGAGGGCCTCGACGGCGGCGCCGTGGGGCTCGTCGAGCCAGTGCGCCGCGGCGGCGTCGACCATCCCGACGAGGCCGTACGCCAGCGGGTGCGCCGTGGCCGCCGGGATCTCCGCGCCCAGCGAGCCGTCGACGAGCAGCCGCGCGACGTGCATGGACACCACGCCGCGGACGTTCGTGCTCGCGGTCTCCACCGAGTCGGACGAGGGCAGCGAGTTCCGCTTGAGGTAGTGGTAGACGTTCTCGTGCGCGACGAGCCAGCGCAGGTGCGCCGCGATCGCGCGCTCGAGCATCTCCCGCGGCGCGCCCGACGGGTGCCACACCGGCTCCAGCTCGGTGACCAGCCGCTCGACGCTGCGCGCGGCGATGGCCCCCTGGAGGTCGTCCTTGCCGTCGAAGTGCCGGTAGAGGCCCGGACGCGAGACGCCGGCCTGCGCGGCGATCTGCTCGGTGGTGACCTCGGGGCCGTGCTCCTCGATCGCGAGCACGGCGGCGTCGACCAGTTCGAGGCGCCGAGCCTCGCGGTGACCTGCCCACCGCCGCGTCCTGCCGTCCATGGTCCGCCCAGGGTGCTCCGGATCCGCGTGGACCGACAACTATGCGGAACAGCGTGTACGGGATACATTGCGTCACATGACGGCTCTCGACCGGGACCACTCCGCGGCCCGCCTGCTCACGGCCAGCGCGCGCCACACCCTGGACCCGGCGCTGGAGGTGGACTGGGCGGCCCCCGTCGACCCGGAGGGCTGGGCGGTCGCGCCGGAGCGGATTCCGCTCTACGGCACCGCGCTCTGGGACGACCTCGACGACGCCGCCCGGCGCACGCTGGCGCGCCACGAGGCGGCCAGCCTGCTCTCGGTCGGGCTGTGGTTCGAGGTCCTGCTCATGCAGATGCTCGTCCGGCACGCCTTCGCCCTCGACCTGCGCCGTCCGCACGCGCAGTACGCGCTCACCGAGGTCGGCGACGAGACCCGGCACTCGGTGATGTTCGCGAAGGCCGTCGACGCCCTGGGCTGCCCGGACTACCGCCCGCACGGCCGGCTGCACCGCGTCGGCGGCTGGTACGGCCACCTCGGCGCGGGGGCGAGCATGTTCGCGTCGGTCCTCGTCGCCGAGGAGGCCACCGACCGGCTGCAGCGCGAGTCGATGCACGACGAGCGCGTCCTGCCGCTGATCCGCGCGGTGGCGCGGGTGCACGTCGTCGAGGAGGCCCGGCACGTGCGCTTCGCCCGCGAGGAGGTCACCCGCCTGGTGCCGACGCTGACGCGGGCCCAGCTCGAGAAGGAGCGCTGGCTGACCGCGCTGGTGGGGACCGAGGTCGTCAACTCGCTGTGGCAGGCGCGGGTCTACCGCAGCGTCGGGCTCTCGGGCCGCACGGGTCGCGCGGCGGCGCAGGCGAACCCGCACCACCGCGCGACCAAGCGGTTCATGCTCGAGAAGGTGCTCGCGTTCCTCTCGGACGCCGGCATGCTCGGCGGCCCCTCGGAACGCCTCTGGCAGCGCTGCGCCGGCTGACCGCGCCCACGCCTCCCGAAGCGAGCGGCACTCTCGCGTCACCGAGAAGCAGCGAGAGTGCCGTTCGCCCGTCGGGATCAGGCCCTCAGAACGGGACGTCGCCCCGGATCGCCACGCGCTCGGCGATCCGGGTGTGCGGGTGGTAGTCGCCGACCGCGTAGTGCTGGGTCGCCCGGTTGTCCCAGAACGCCACGGTGCCCTCGGCCCACCGGTACCGGACCTGGAACTCCGGGGTGTGGGCCTGCGCGAAGAGGTGGCGCAGCAGCGCGTCGGACTCCGCGGGCTCCATCCCGACGATCCGGGTCGTGAAGGCCCCGTTGACGAACAGCGTGCGCCGCCCCGTCTCCGGGTGGGTCCGCACGACGGGGTGCGTCACCGGCGGGAACGTGTCCTCGAGCAGGGCGAGCCTGCCCGGCTCCAGGAACCGCGCGAAGCCGGGCACCATGTCGTGCACCGCCACCGCGTCGTCGATCCGCGCCCGCACCGCGTCGGAGAGGTTGTCGTAGGCGGCCGCCATGTCCGCCCACATCGTGTCCCCGCCGAACGGCGGCGTGGTGACCATGCGGAGGATCGCGCCCATCGCCGGCGCGGGCCGGAACGACGTGTCGACGTGCCAGATGTTCTCGTAGGTCTGCGGGCCGTCGCCGCCCTTGGCCAGGAGCACCACGCTGGGGTCCTCGCCGGCCTCGAACATCGGGTTGGTCTCGAGCTCGCCCCAGAGCCGCCCGAGCGCCCGCTGCGCCGCGCTGGTCATGTGCTGGCCGGGGAAGAAGAGGACCTTCCACTCCAGCAGCGCGCGGTGGATCTCCGCGCGCAGCTCCGTCCGACACCGGCGACGACAGGTCGACACCGGTGATCTCGGCGCCGAGCGTGACCCCGACCGGGGTCAGCGTGAAGGCCGTGTAGTCGTCGTGACACCGCTCCGGTCCGTCCCCCGGCAGGCGGCGCAGGTAGCGCCGGCCCTCGAGGAGATCGATGGCGGGAGTGGCACGGGGTCGGTCGCTGGCTCGCCTGGTCCGTGCCGACCCCGCCGGTGGACACACCGGTTTCGAGGATGGTCGTCACATCCACCGATCATGGGTCATCGCCGGCCGCTGCGCCATCCGCCGGACGCCGTGACGCACCCGAGCGCACGAGCGACACGGGATTCCGCACGCGGTCGTGACCTCGTCGACACCGTCGGGACGATCTGGTGGAGACAGGCCGTGAGGGGGACGGATCACTCGACCGACGCAGAAGAAGGTCCCCCGCGATGAACGTCCGGACACCGGCGCCTCCGCCGCCGACCACCCACCCGGCCGGCCGCCACCGACCCCGTCGCGGCCGGGCGCCGGCCGCGGGTGCTCGTCGTGGGGCCGCGGGCCGACGCCCGCGGCGGCATCGGCAGCGTCCAGCACGTGCTCGAGCGGCACGCGGCCGCGCTCGCCGACCTCGAGGTCGTCACCACCCACCGCGACGGGCCCCCCGGCGCGCGGCTGCGGACGATGCTCGGCGGCACCGCCCGGGCCGCGCGCCGGATCGTCGTCGCCCGTCCCGCCGTGGTGCACATGCACGTCTCGCAGCGGGCCTCGGTGCTGCGCAAGGGGCTGCTGGGTCTGCTCGCCCGGGCGCGCGGCGTGCCGGTGGTGATGCACCTGCACGGCTCGGAGTTCCTCGACTGGTTCGACGGGCTCTCCCGGCCCGCCCGCGGCGTCGTGCGCGCCCTCCTGCGCCCGCACCGCCTCGTCGTGCTCTCGGACACCCTCCGCGCGGCCTACAGCACCCGCCTCGGCGTGCCCGACGACCACGTCGTCGCGCTCCCGAACCCCGTCGAGTGGCCGGATCTGCCCGCCCCGCCGACCGCGGACGGCGCACCGGTGCTCGCCCTCTTCCTCGGCCGGTTCGGCGCCCGCAAGGGCATCTACGACGTGGTCGACGCCTGCGCCCGGCTCGCGCCCGCGCAGCGTCGTCGGCTGCGTCTCGTCGCCGCCGGCGACGGGGAGGTCGACGAGGTGCGCGCCGCGGTCACCGCCGCGGGGGTCTCCGACGTCGTCGAGGTGGTCCCGTGGCTCGACCACGCCGAGCGCGACGACCTGCTGCGGCGGCGCCGAGCTGCTCCTCCTGCCGAGCGCGGCCGAGGGCCTCCCGATGGCCGTGCTCGAGGCGATGGCGTTCGGGGTCGTCCCGCTGGTGACCGCGGTCGGCGCCCTGCCCGAGCTCGTGCACGACGGCGTGAACGGCGCCGTCGTCCCCGTCGGGGACCCCGCCGCCCTCGCGCGGGCGCTCGACGCGCTCGTCGCCGACGACGCGTGCCGCCGCGCGCTGGGGCGCCGCGCCCGCCAGGACGCCGAGCCGTACTCGGCGACGCACTGGGCCGCCCGGCTCGCCGCGATCTGGGCCGCGGCCTGTCCGCGACCGACGCGGTCAGGGCCGGTACAGGACGAAGAAGTACGGCGCGGCGTCGCCGCGGTGGTCCATGAGGCCGAGCAGCCGCGTCGGGGACACCCGCCGGAACACGTCGTTGATGGGGCGGGCGTCGTAGATCATCGTGGCGGTCGCGACCCCGCGGTACTCCGTCGTCCGCAGCCGCGCGGTGTGCCGGGAGGTCGCGAGCAGGGGGCGGGCCGTCGTGATCACCCGGTGCAGCCAGGGCCGGCGCAGCGCCTCCGGGGTCGGCAGGCTCATCGGCAGCCGGATGGGGTCGACGGCGAAGGTGCCGGTGCGCGACGCGTCCCAGAAGAGCAGCGGGTGGACCCGGTCGGCGTCGTCGAAGCGCTTGCCCGCCCAGCCCGTGGCCGCCAGCAGGCCGTCCATGGGGTGCCCGGTCGGGAACTCCTCGCCGCGCCACTCGCCGAGCATCTCCTCGGTGCGGACGGCGGGCAGCGAGTCGAACAGCGCCAGGGCCTCGTCGGTGCCCACCTCCCCGCGGTTCGCGCGGGCGAGCAGGTCGTCGAAGGACGGGTCCACGGTCGTCATGGCGGTGAGTCTGCCGCGTGCCTCCCCGGTCGTGTCGGGCTAGACGGCGACCGAGCGGGCGATGAGGTCGTCGAGCGTCGCGACGAGGCCCTGCGCCGTCCGCCCCGCCGTGCCCTCGAGGACCTGGCGCAGCCCGCACAGGTGCCCGAGCGGGTCGCGCGGGGCGCGGGCGAACGGCGCGGCGGCCAGCGCCTCGGCGTGGTCGATCAGGGCGTCGACGGCCGGGCCCCAGAGGCCGTCGTCGACGAGGACGTCCAGCTCGACGATGGCGGTTCGCGCGATCATCCGGATGCGGGTCGCGTCGGACATGACACTCACGTCGAGTGACTTTATGGCGACGCAGCGTGCATGGCTCCGGGGTTCACTCCGGGTGGTGACGGCCGGTCGACGAGCGGACGGCGCGATCAGCCCAACGGCGTGTGCACCGAGAGGAAGCTCGCGATGCTCTCCCGCGCCGCGTCGTTGTACTCCGGGGCCTTCCAGCGCTCGACCAGCGTCGCGTGCGGCGCCACGTCGGCGAGCATCGCCGACACCGACGCCGGGTGGGGCTCGTCGCCGCCGGCGAAGACGAGGATCGGCACGTCGAACCCGGCGACGGCGGTGTCGGGGACGCTCCACAACCGGTTGTCCGAGCCGTAGAGGTTCTCGCGCAGCCCGTGCCAGTCGGCCTCGGCGGCCTCCGGGTGGTTCTTCGCCTCGTCGGCGGCGAACTCGTCGAAGCGGCCGTAGAAGGCGTCGCGGTTGCCGTCCAGCCCGATCGGCTGCAGGCACACGGCGGAGGCCACGCGGTCGGGGGCGTGCGCGAGCAGGTTCGCGATGAACGGGCCGCCGATGCACATCCCGAGGAGGTGGCAGCGCTCGATCCCGAGGTGGTCGAGCAGCGCGAGGTGGTCGGCGGTGTAGGAGTCCCAGCCGTCGGAGGCGTGGACGGGCGCGGACGACTCCCCCGCGTTGCGCTGGTCCATGAGCACGACGCGGTGGTCCGCCGCGAGGGCGCCGGGCACGTCCCACGGCGCGAGCGACCACGCCTCGATCGTGGAGCGCATGCCGCCGGGCGCGAAGGCCAGGACGGGGAAGCCCTCGCCCGTCTCCTCGTAGTGGATGCGCACGTCCCCGTTCTCCATGACCGGCATGGCGCCGGGTGCCCGGGGTCCGGGTGATCTACGCGGCGCAACTGAGACAGAAACCCGCTCTTGTCTCATTGATGGGCGCTGCCTACCGTCGCGTACATCCGTCGACGACGACCGCGGGAGGACCCGTGACCGCCACCGAACCGCCCGCCGCCCCGGCGCGCCGGGTCCTGTCCGAGGACGAGGCCGCGGCGGTCCGTCGCGGCGTGCCCGACCCCGGCGTCCCGCTGCCCGCCGTCGCCTGGCCGACCGTCGCCCTGTGGGCCGGCTCGCTGGCGGCCTGGGTGGGCGCGACCGTCCTGGCCCTGGCTGCGCTCGACGGGACGGTCAGCCGCTGGTGGCTCCTCGCGAGCGTCCCGGTGCACGCGCTCGTCACGTTCAGCATGTTCACGGTCCTGCACGAGGCGACCCACCACGCCGCGGGACGGCTGCGCGGGGTCAACGAGGTCCTCGGGCGCGTGTCGATCCCCTTCGTCGTCGCGTGGGCGGCGTTCCCGCTCGTGCGCTTCATCCACATCGAGCACCACCGGCACACCAACGAGGACGTGCTGCTCGACCCGGACGCGTGGGTCGAGGGCGGCCCGACGTGGCAGCGCCCGCTGCGCTGGCTGGCCATCGACGGCTGGTACTTCCGCTTCTACGGGCCGCGCATGCGGGTCCGCCCGCGCCGCGAGGTGGCCGGGGAAGTGGCGACCCTCGCCGTCGTCGTCGGGCTGGCCGCGGCGCTCGTCGCCACCGGTCACGGCCTCGCGCTGGTGATGATCTACCTGCTGCCGCAGCGGATCAGGATCGGCGTGCTGGCCTGGTGGTTCGACTGGCTGCCCCACCACGACCTCGGCGTCACCGCCCGCACGGACCGCTTCCGCGCGACCCGGGTGCGCGTCGGCCGGGAGTGGCTGATGACGCCGGTGATGCTCTACCAGAACTACCACCTGGTGCATCACATCCACCCGACGATCCCCTTCTACCGCTACGTCCGGGCCTGGGAGAACACCCGCGACGACTACCTCGCCCGCGACGTCCCGATCGCCACCGCCTGGGGCACCGAGCTCACCCCCGCCGAGTACCGCGCCTGGCGCGGGCTCACCGACGGCATGTCGCTGCCCGCCGGCGAGGTGCGCCCCGGCTTCCACCGCCTGCGCGTCGCCGAGGTCCGCCGGCTGACCCCGGAGGCCGTCGCGGTGACCTTCGACGTCCCCGACGAGCTGGCCGCGACGTTCGCGCACCGTCCCGGGCAGCACGTGACGGTCCGCGCCTGGTTGGACCGTCTCGACGGAGCGGGTCGCGAGGAGGTGCGCCGGACCTACTCGGTGTGCTCGGCCGCCGGGTCCGGGGTGCTGCGCGTCGGGATCCGGACGGTCGACGGCGGCCGCTTCTCCACCTGGGTCGGGCGGTCGTTGGCGGTCGGGGACTCCCTGGAGGTCGCGGCGCCGTCGGGACGCTTCACCCCGGAGCCGCCGGCCGGCCTGGCGTCGGGACGGCGGCTCGTCGCGGTGGCCGCGGGCAGCGGCGTCACCCCGGTGCTCTCGATCGTCGCGAGCGTGCTCGAGGCCGAGCCGGCGACGCGCGTGACGCTCCTGCTGGGCAACCGCGACGCGGCGTCGACGATGTTCGCCGACGAGCTGTCCATGCTGGTCGCGCGCGCCGAGGGGCGGCTGCGGCTGGTGCACGTGCACTCGCGTTCGGCCGTTCCGGACGGGCGTCCCGACGACGCCGCGCAGTGGGAGACCGTCGAGGCCGGCCGGCTCGACGTCGAGCGGGTGCTGGCGCACGTGCCGCGTCCCGACGACGTCGACGGCTGGTTCCTCTGCGGACCGTCGGCGCTGGGCGACGACCTCGTCGAGGGGCTCGAGGCGCGGGGCGTGGCCGGCTCGCGCGTGCACCGGGAGGTGTTCTCGACGGCGTCGCCGGTCGGCCCCGTGGAGGGGACGACGGCGGCGTCGGTCAGCGTCACGCTGGACGGCGCGACGGCCGAGGTCGACTGCGGTCCCGACGAGGCCGTGCTCGACGCCGCGCTGCGGGCGGGCGTCGACGCCCCGTACTCGTGCGCCGGCGGGGCGTGCGGCACCTGCGTCGCGACGCTGCGCTCCGGCACCGTCCACATGGCCGTGCGCCACGCGCTCACCGACGCCGAGGTGGCCGACGGCCGCATCCTGACCTGCCAGGCCCGCCCGACGAGCGATGCGCTGGCCGTCGACTACGACGCTAGGTCGGCCGCCGGCCGGTTCTCCGGCTCGCCACACGGCGTTCACATCGGGGACCCGGGGTCGAGGCTCGCCGCGACGCGATAGAAGCCCGGGTGGGGCGCGCCTGGCTCCGGCTCGGCGTCGTCGGCGACGAACCGCAGCTGCGGCGTCCCGGTTGCCGCCTGCTGCGCCTGCCGGCTGTCCCAGCGGGTGACGTTGACCAGCTGGAAGCGCTCGTCGTCGGACATCGCCTCGAGCAGCTCGGCGCCGCGGAAGCCCGGCGCTCCCCCGACGAGCCGGATGCGCTCGATCCACCCCGCCCGGAACGCCTCGACGTCCTCCCGCGGGATCTCGAAGATGTTGAGGAAGGTGACCGGTCCGTCGACGGGGTCGGTGTCGTCATGCGCAGGCCTCCGACCTCGACCGGGCCCGAGGCAACCGTCCTCGCCGCGCCGGGTCGGGACCGGGCTCAGTGGAGGAGGCGGAGCCGGCCCTCGAGGCCGCGGTGGAACGCGGCCCCGGCGCTGTCGACGCCGTCGACGTGGGCACCGCTCATGACGCCGTCGCGCATCATGACGAAGTGCTGTCCGGCGTGCTCCGGCCAGCCGCGCCGCGGTGAGTCCCCGAAGACCTGGGTGAACAGGTCGGTGAGGGTGGCGAGGTACCAGGCGCGGTGCTCGAGGACGACCTGCCGCACCGGGTCGGCGGGGTCGGGGAACTCGTTGGCGGCGTTGAGGAACGCGCACCCGCGGAAGTCCGGTCTGGCCAGGTCGTCGACGACGGCGGCGCCGATGGCGCGAACGCGTCCGCCGGTGACGGCGCGGCGTCGGCAGCACTCTGCAGGCCGGCGCGGGTGTGGGCGTCCACGCCGCGGAGGTAGTCGAGGACGAGGCGTTCCTTCGAGGGGAAGTGCCGGTAGAACGTCGCCCGCGTGGCCGGGGCCTCGGTGAGGATCCGCTCGACGCCGACCGCCCGGATCCCCTCGCGATAGAACAGCGCGCTGGCCGTGGACAGCAGGCGCTCCCGGGCCTCGGACCGCCGGGGGCCGTCGACGCCGCCGTCCGGTGCCTCGGCTGTGGGGCGGGTCGGGGTGGCCATGAACCGACGGTAGCAGAAAGAACGATCGGTCTTGCCGTGGCTGCCGGAGCGTGCCAGGCTCGGCGGCATACCGGAGAGAACGGTCTTTCTCTCTCCCGTCCCGTGCCCTACGGCACCGCCCGGAAGGAACAGTCATGACCACCACGACGACCACGCTCGAGGCCGGCGCCGCGCCGACACTGCGACGGCTCTACCTCGTCCGCTTCGGCTTCGCCCTCGTCTGGGCGGTCCTGCTGTTCCTGACCGCGTCGAGCATCGGGCCGCTGACCGCGGTCCTGCTCGTGCCCTACCCGCTCTTCGACGTGGCCGCCGCCCTGGTCGACGCCCGCTCCTCGCGGGTCACCGCGGCGGGCCTCTACGTCAACGTCGCGATCAGCACCGTGGCCGCCGTCGGGCTCGTCGTCGTGATCGCCCTCGGCGCCGGCATCCCGGGGGTCCTGCTCGTGTGGGGAGTCTGGGCCGTCGTGGCCGGCATCGTGCAGCTCGTCGTGGCCGTCCGGCGCCGCGGACTGGGCGGGCAGTGGGCCATGATCGCCAGTGGGAGCATCTCCGTCCTGGCCGGCGTCTGGTTCTTCCTCACGGCGTCGAACCCCGGAGCGTCGTTGGCCGCCGTGGCCGGTTACGCGCTGCTCGGAGGCATCTTCTTCCTCGTCTCGGCGCTGCGCCTGGCTCGCACGGCGGGACGCCCCTGACGCTCCGGCGGCCTTCCGGTCGGCGCCCCGGCCGGCCTCCGAACGCCCGGTCCGAGCCCACCGTCGGCCCCTCTGTCGGTCAGCGGACCTCGCGCACGCGTCGGTAGTGGCGGCGCGCCTTCATGCGGTTGCCGCAGATGGCCATGGAGCACCAACGAGCAGTGTTGGCGCGGCTGCGGTCGAGCAGGAACAACCGGCACCGGTCGTTGGCGCACGGGCGGAGACGGCCGGGGAGATCGCGGGTGATCGCGCCCCAGGCCAGCACGGCTCGCGTGGCCAGGCGTCGGTCTTCGTCGTCGAGTGCGAGGTGCAGGTCGAGACCTGCGACGTCGAGGACGGGCTCCCACCTCGCCCCAAGGGTGAGCACGCCGAGGTCCGTCGTCGGCGTGTCGGCCCCAGACCTCCTGCTGAAGCAGATCGCGCGCCTCGGCAGATGAGCGAGTTCGCCGGACGACCCCAGTCCACCGTGGCCGAGGGCCCACTCCTGGGCGCTGTCCCGCCCGTCGAGGACGTCGACGACGCCGGACTCGCCCACCGGGGTGGTGTTGAGCAGCTCGAGCAGCATCGTTTCGTCCTCGGGAGGGACCAGCTCCTTCACGAGGACCAAGCTAACCCTCTTCGCGTCCTCGGCAAGTTAGCCGTGCGCGATGAACCGAAGGCACCCACGGCCTCTCGACGCCTACGCTCTAACCATCTCAGCTGTGTTGACAGGTTAGCTGGATCGGAGTCAGATACACGTACTAACCGAACCAACCAGCCATGGGGGTTGTGATGAGCGCGCTGCGGTTCCGCCGGGCGACGGCGCAGGCACGAGGTCTTCTACCGCGAGGCCGGCCCCGGCGAGGCACCGGTGGTGCTGCTGCTGCACGGGTTCCCGACCAGCTCGATGTTCCGCAACCTGATCCCGCCCTCGCGACCGCTACCGCGTGATCGCCCCGGACCACGTCGGCTTCGGGCGCTCGGCCGACGCCCTCGACCGCGACGAGTTCGACTACACCTTCGACGCGCTCGCCCAGGTCACCGAGGGGCTGCTCGACCAGCTCGGCGTCGAGCGCTATGCGATCTACGTCCAGGACTACGGCGCGCCCATCGGCTGGCGGCTCGCGCTGCGCCGCCCGGAGCGCGATCACCGCGATCATCACCCAGAACGGCAACGCCTACGACGAGGGCTTCGTCGACCGATTCTGGGCGCGCGGTCGTGGGCCTACGCCGCACGACCCGAGCCCGGACACGAGGCCGGGTCCGCGTCGCGCTGAGCCTCGAGGCCATCCGCTGGCAGTACCTGACCGGCGTGGCGGAGCCCGACCTGGTCGACCCCGAGACCTGGCTGCACGACCACGCCGCTGCTCTCCCGGCCCGGCAACGACGAGATCCAGCTTGCGCTGTTCCGCGACTACGCTCACCAACCCGCCCCTCTATCCCAGCCCTCCACGAGTACTTCCGCACCTCGCAGGTGCCGCTCCTGGCCGTCTGGGGCGCCGGCGACGAGATCTTCGGGCCGGCCGGTGCCCGCGCCTTCGCCCGAGACCTGCCGGACGCCGAGATCCACCTCATCCCCGGCGGCCACTTCCTGCTCGAGAGCGCCCTGGACACCGTCGCCGGCTACCTCCGCGGCTTCCTCGGCCGGGCCCTCAGCCCGCTCCCGGCCTGAGGCGGACATGACCGGCCCCCACAACGCGGATCGGAACGATCAGCGCACCCCCCGGAACCGAGGACTCACGATGAGCACCGAGAGCTCAGCCGCCGGATCGCCGACCGCAACCGCGAGCCTGCGCGGGCGATCCGTGCTGGTGATCGGCCGCGGCAGCGGCATCGCTCGGGCCACGGTCCTGGCCGCTCGCAACGCCGGCGCTCACGTCATCGCCGCCGGCCGGCACCCCGAGACCCTCGCCGCCGCGTACGACCGGAGAGCCCGGCATCACCACCGAGCAGGTCGACGTCACCGACGACGGTTCCATCGCCGCGCTCGGCTACACCGTCGGCCCGCTGGACCACCTCGTCTGCACCGCATCCGCACGCGCCCGCGGCACCCTCGCCGAGCTCTCCCGCGACGCGGTCCGTGCCTCGTTGGACACCAAGGTCATCGGGCCACTCATGCTGGCCAAGCACCTGGGGCCCCGCATGAACGCCGGGCGGATCGTTCGTGCTGTTCTCCGGCGTCGCCGCCTTCAAGATCGCCGTCGGCACCCTCGCCGTCGCCATCACCAACGGCGCCGCCGACACGCTGACCCGCTCCCTGGCCCTCGAGCTCGCCCCGATCCGGGTCAACGCCATCTCCCCCGGAGTCATCGACACCGGCGCCTGGGACGCGCTCGGCGAGGAGCGCAAGGCCGCGTGTACGCCGACGTCGAGCAGGCGCAACCCGGCCGGCGCATCGGACATCGCCGAGGACATCGCCTCAGCGGTCCTGTTCTGCCCTGACCAACACCTTCCTCACCGGCACGACCATCCCCGTCGACGGCGGCGAAGAACTCACCTGACCCGACCTCAGGCGTGCGGGCCACAGGCCGGCGTCGTGACGGGCGCACTGGCGCTCCCGTCCGACCGCTCACCCCGAGAGAGAAGACCCTGATCATGGGACTGTCCTGGCAACAAGGACCGCTGTCGGCCGAGCGCGGTCGGCCATTTCCTGGTACCCGGAACCGCTACCCGAGCGGCTGTTGTTCGCCGAGCCGCTGCGGCGTCGGATGCGGGTGCGCTTCGGGGGCGCACTGGATCGCCGACAGCCACGACGTCGTGCTGCTCCACGAGCCGGCCCGCTACCCCGTCGCCTACTTCCCCGGCGCCGACATCGAGCCCGGCGCCCTCGCGGAGATGGCGCACCGGACTCGCCACCGCGATCTGGGACCACCTCGTGGTTCCCGTGCGCACCGGCGCCTCGACGCATCGAGTGGGCAGCCTGGCAGCACGTCGACCTGCCCGCCCACGCCGCCGCGCTGCGAGGGCCGGGTCGCGTTCGCTGGCGAGCGATGGATGCCTTCTACGAGGAGGACGAGCGCATCCTCGGCCACGCCGCCGACCCCTACCACCGCAACGACATCCGGCACGGCCTCCCGGCACCTCGTGGTCCGCGAAGGCGACCGGGTCGTCGCCGAGAGCACGCCCCGCTGGTCCTCTACGAATCGGGCTTCGCGCCGCGCTGGTATCGTCCCCGCGCCGTACATCGACGAGTCCGCGCTCGTCCCCACCAGCGGTCAGACGTTCTGCCCCTACAAAGGGCTCGCCACCTACTACGACAGTCGGCACGCGCGCGAGCCGCCGCCTGGTCCTACCGTGAGGCATGGCCCGAGGTCGCCGCGTGCGCGACCTCGTGTCTTTCGAACCCGATCGAACTCGAGGTGACCCTCGACGGCGAGCGGCTGCACCTCGAACCCGGCCAGAAAGTCAATCCCCACGGGATCGACCGCGGCCTGTCTCCCGACGAAGTCCCGACATCAGCGGGCGGCGCGGGCCCACACGAGAGGGACGAAGCGCAGAAGCCCTGAGCTCCACACTCCGGCCGGCCCCGGGTCCAGGGGCGGAGCACCCTGGCCACCGGAGGCTGTCGCGCTCAGTAACTGAACACCGTGCCGGCCTCGTCCCCGAGCCACTCGAACATGGGCACGGCGCCGGACACCTCGAGTTCTCGACCAGGTCGGCCTGGTCGAGCTTCCGGGCGTTGAAGCACACGGGGCAGACCTGGAGCAGGCCTCCCGCCGTGGCGAAGCGCTGCGCGAGGTCGGGCAGCGCTGGGCACCCGTCGCAGGCAACGCCGACGACGCCGTCCTTGAGGGCCAGTCGCACTGCCTCCTTCGTCAAGAACATGCGGACCGGCTGTCCGCGCTCGGCGGCGCTGACGCCGACAAGGAATGCGACAGTGACACGCTCGGAATCTTCGAGTCCTGTCGCCAAGTTGATGATGACTTTGTTGCTCACGGGTTCCCTCAGGTCTACACGGATGGTGCTCGACAGTGGAGCAGCGGACATCCCAGTACCGGAAGGCCTGAACAGCCTAATCGTCGAAGTGCTTCGAATAGCCGTCACGGTCGGTCGTCGTACCGGCACGAGCTGTTTCTGCATTTCCGCTGCCACTCCCGTGTGTACTCGTCGTGACACCCGTCGTTGCGGTTCTTCGTCGCCCGGAAATGCTCGTGAAGCGCCGGTCGTCCGAGTCGGTCCGTCTGCCGTTTCGTCTCTGCACGCGCGGTGTGTCCGTCGCCGAGGTCAACGAAGCTGCTCGAGCGGCCGAGGGGACCCGGTGGCACGCGCACTACGTCACCGCGGCGACCCTCGGGCTGCGCCACGGGGAGCTGCTCGGGCTGCGACGCCAGGACGTTGATGCAGTGACCACTCCCGGCCACCTGCACCCCGCACCATCACTGCAGGTGGGGCGCCGAGCCGGCGCGGGGAATCGAACCCCGGACCTTTCGCTTACAAGGCGAGTGCTCTACCGATTGAGCTACGCCGGCACCAGGGCACCATCGTAGGGGCCCCCTCCGCGTCCCGGCTCGTGGCGTCCGGTGCGAGGCTCGACCGGCGAGGAGAGCAGTGCCCCGACAACGCCCCCGCGGCCGAGGCGTCCCACGAGGTGACATCGATGAAGTTCCCCGGGATGCGGCGGTCGACGCCCGACCAGCCGCCGCCCGAGACCCCCGAGGAGGCGCCCCCCGTGGGAGTGGCCCAGCGGGCGCGCGGTTCCATCCGCCGCCACGTGCCCCTGCCCGTCGCCGAGGAGCTGCGGCGCGCGGCTCTCGACGCCCCGACGGTGCGGGAGAACCTGCTGCCGTCGATGCCGGGCCCGCAGGTCGCCGACGACACGCTGGTCCTGCGCGTGCTCGACCTCGCCCTGCGCATCGGCGAGGTGCAGCTCGCGACCGGGCGCCGGCGCGGCCGTCGCGCACGACACCATGCTCGCCGTCGCGCGCGCCTACGGCCTCCCGACCTGCGACGTCGACATCGCGTTCTCGACGATCACGATGTGCGCCCACCGCGGGGTCGAGGTGGGCCCGGTGACGACGATGCGCAACGTCCGGTACCGGACCCAGGACTACACCCGGCTGGCGACCGTCGACGCACTGATCAAGGACATCGTCGACCAGGACGTGCCGATCACCTCGGCCGAGGCCTTCGAGCGGCTCGCGCAGGCCGTCGACGCCCGCCACCCCTACCCCCGCTACGTCGCCGGGCTCGCGCGCTCGGCCTTCGCGTCCGCCGTCGCCGTGCTCATCGGCGGCGGGGTCGGCGTCGCGCTCGTGACGTTCGTGCTCACCGCGGTGATCTGGGGCATGGCGCGCTGGCTCGGGCGCCGCGACGTGCCGGTGTTCTTCCAGCAGGTGTTCGGGGCGATGGTGGTGACGCTGACCGCGCTCGCGCTCGCCTCGTCCGGGGCGCTGCTCGACTCGCCGGCGTTCGTCGTCGCCGCCGGGATCATCGTGCTGTTGACCGGGCTGTCCCTGGTCGGCCTCGTGCAGGACGCCATCACCGGGTTCCCGCTGACGGCGGCCGGGCGGGCCGTGGAGGTGGTGCTCGCGACGTCGGGCCTGCTGGTCGGCGTCGTCGTCTCCATCAAGGTGGCCGCCGCGATCGGTGGCCCGTCGGCGCTGTCGTACGCCCTCGTCGTCCCCCAGGACCTCACGCCGCAGCCCGACGCGAAGTCGTTGATCGCCGCCGGGCTCGCCGGGCTCTTCTTCGCGTTCTCCGCGTACGCCCCGCCGGCCTCGCTGCCGGTCGCCGGCCTCGGCGCGGCGGCGGGCTGGGCGATCTACTCGTTCGGCTTCGACCACGGCATGGGTCAGGTCGTCGCGTCCGCCCTCGCGGCGGGCGTCCTCGGGCTCATCGCGATGGTGCTGCCGCAGCGGCTCGGCCTGCCGCCCCTGGTGCTCGTGGTCGCCGGGATCGCGCCGCTGCTGCCCGGCCTGAGCCTCTACACCGGGTTCTCCCAGCTCGCGACGAACGGCACCGGCGCGAACGGGACGGGCACCACGGTCGCCACGGCCAGCGTGACGATCCTGCTCGCCCTCACCGTGAGCCTGGGCCTCGCCGCCGGGGTGTCGTTCGGCGAGCAGGTGGGCTGGCCGCTGGCGAAGGCGCAGCGACGCAGCCTGCCGGCCGCCAGTCGCGCCCGGCGGCCCCGGATCTTCTAGGTGCGCCGGACGCCCGTGAGCACAATATACGTGTGGCATATGGCAGCACACTTACAGTGCTCACGAGCGCGGAGCGCACCTACGGGGGCGGCCCGCTCGTCTCGCGCACCATCAGCTCGGTCGGCAGCAGCAGCGTCCGGGACCGCTGGCGGTCGCCGCGGTCGAGCAGCAGCTCGCCCGCGGCCCGGCCCTTGTCCAGCGACGGCTGGCGGACCGTGGTCAGCCCGGCCCGCTCGGCGGCCGGCACACCGTCGAAGCCGGTGACGGTCACCTGCCCCGGGACGTCGCGGCCGCCGGCCCGCACCCCGCGCAGCGCACCGAGGGCGAGGATGTCGGAGGTGCACATCACGGCGGTGACGTCGGGGTGGCTCTCGAGGAGCTGCTCGACGGCGGTCGCGCCCGCGGCCTGGGTGTGGTCGTAGCGCTCCACCACCGGGACCGTCGACCAGTCCACGCCGAACTCGGTGAACCCGTCGCGCAGGCCGGCCAGGCGGCGGCGCTGGACCTCGTAGCGGGCGGTGTCCTGGCGCTCGACGGAGGCGAACCCGTCGTTGCGGTCGGTCGAGAGCCGCATGCAGAGCACCCCGACGCGGCGGTGCCCGAGCTCCCCGAGGTGCCGCGCGAGCGCGACCATCGCGGCCTGGTCGTCGATGCCGACCCGGTCGACGTCGGGCACGTCGGTCGGCTGGTCGCACACCACGACCGGGACCGGACGCTCGAGGACGGCGGCGAAGTGCTCGTCGTCGTCGGGCATGGAGTAGACGACGAAGCCGTCGACCCCGGCGCGGGCGACCGCGCCGACGTCCTCGGCCTCGGGGCTGACGGGCACCAGCAGGAGCCCGGAGCCGTTGTCCTCGCACGCGAGGGCGAGGCCCTCGAGGAACTGGATGGCCACCGGGTCGCGGAAGGCGTAGGAGAGCGCCTCGGTCAGCAGCAGGCCGACGGCGCCCGCCTTGCGCGTGCGCAGCGACCGCGCGACGGGGTCGGGCCCCGGGTAGCCGAGCCGGCGGGCGGTGTCGAGCACGCGGCGCCGCAGGGCGGGCGAGAGCTGGTCGGGCCGGTTGTAGGCGTTCGAGACGGTCGTCCGGGACACCCCGAGCTCGGCGGCCAGTGAGGCCAGCGTCGCCGTCCGACGCGTCGACCTCCGCCCCTCGAGTGCCTCTGCCACCTCCGCAACGTAGCGACTGTTTCGATCTAGGGCCACCGGTCGTCGCTGTTCCGAGGCCCGCTCGTGTCCTCGGGGCCCCTCTCGCCAACGATAACGGGAACGGTTATCGTTTGCGACGACGCCGTCCGTGAGAGTCGCTTTCCTGACGTCGGACGTCGGCAACGGGACTTTTCTGACACCCACACCGGAGCTCCCCATGACCGCCGCACGCCGCACCGCCCTCACCGCCGGGGGCGCCCTCGTCGCCCTCGCCCTCGTCGCGGGCTGCGGGAGCAGCCAGGACGCCGGGGCGCCCGCGGCGTCGGGGACGCCCACCGTCGTGGCCACCACGAACGTCTGGGGCTCCGTCGCGAGCGCCGTCGCCGGGCCGGACGCGCAGGTCCACTCGATCATCTCCGACCCCGCGGCCGACCCGCACTCCTACGAGAGCACCCCGGCCGACGCCGCCGCGATCGGCCGCGCGGACCTCGTCGTCGCCAACGGGGGCGGCTACGACACCTTCGTCGACAAGGTCACCGGCGCGGACGCCGGCGCGAAGGCGCACACCATCGAGGCCTTCGACCTGCGCCCGGACCAGGCCGACGACAACGAGCACGTCTGGTTCGACCCCACGACGGTGAAGGCCGTCGCCGGCCAGGTCGCCGACCGGCTGTCCACGGCCGAGCCGGCGAAGGCCGCCGCCCTGCACCAGCGCGCCACCGCCTTCGACGCCCAGGTCGACCGGATCGCCGCGCAGACCGCCGCCATCGGACGCGCGAAGCCCGGCACGCAGGTGATCTCCACCGAGCCGATCGCGCACTACCTGCTGCGCACCGCGGGCATCGCCGACGTCACCCCGCAGGACTTCGTCGCGGCCATCGAGAACGAGTCCGACCCGTCCGCGGCGTCGCTCGTGCAGGTCGGCGACGCCCTCTCCGCCCGCCGGGTCGGGGCCCTCGTGTTCAATCCCCAGACGGAGTCCCCCGTCGTGGAGGGCCTGCGCGACCGGGCGGCCGGGGCGGGTGTGGCCGTCGTGGACGTGACCGAGACGCTGCCCGCCGGCGTCCCGGACTACCTGACCTGGGTCGAGGGGACGCAGGCGGCGCTCGCCAAGGCCGTCGGGGCACGGGCCCAGGGATGACGGGCGAAGGGCGGACGGGCTCCGTCACGGCTGAGAGGACGAGCATGAGTTCCACCGAGGACCGCACGACCGCGGTGTCGCTCGCGGGCGCCGAGCTGCGCCGGGGCCCGCGCACCCTGTGGTCCGACCTGGACCTCGACATCGCCGCCGGCGAGTTCGTCGCCGTCCTCGGGCCCAACGGCTCGGGGAAGACGACGCTGCTGCAGGTCCTGCTCGGGCTGCTGCCGCTCTCCGCGGGCACGGTGCGGGTCCACGGGGCCCCGCCCGCCCGGGGCAGCTCCGCGGTCGGCTACGTCCCCCAGCAGCGTTCCCTGGACCCGCTGACCCCGCTGCGGGGCCGCGACCTCGTCGGGCTCGGGCTCGACGGCCACCGCTGGGGGCCCGGCCTGTCCGGCCGCGCGCGGCGCCGCGCCCAGGTGCACGCCGCGCTGGAGCAGGTGGACGCCCTCGAGTACGCCGACGCCCCCGTCGGGTCGCTGTCCGGCGGCGAGCAGCAGCGGCTGCGCGTCGCCCAGTCGCTCGTCGGGGACCCGACGCTGCTGCTGGCCGACGAGCCGCTGCTCTCGCTCGACCTGGCCCGCCAGCGCGAGGTCGTCGACCTGGTCGACCGGCGCCGCCGCGAGCACGGCACCGCGGTCGTCTTCGTCACCCACGAGCTCAACCCGGTGCTCCCGGTGGTCGACCGCATCCTCTACCTCGTCGACGGCCGCTTCCGGATCGGCACGCCCGAGGAGGTCATGACCTCCGAGAACCTCTCGCAGCTCTACCGCACCGAGGTCGAGGTGGTCCGGGTCCGCGGCCGCATCGTCGTGGTCGGCGCGGAGGACTCCCCGGTGCACCACCACCACGACGACGCGCACGGCGTCCGCGAGGAGGTCGGGGCGCGATGAGCACCACCTGGTTCCTGCTCGGCGAGGGCTTCGTGCGCCAGGCCCTGCTCGCCGGGGCCGTCCTGGCCCTGCTGTCCGGCCTGCTGGGCCCCCTCGTCGTCGGGCGCGGGATGGCGTTCGCGGTGCACGGCACCTCGGAGCTCTCCTTCGCCGGCGGCGCGGGGGCGCTGCTGCTGTTCGGCGCGGGCGCGGTCGGGTGGGGGGCGCTGGTCGGCGCGGTGCTCGTCGCGCTGGTCTTCGGCGCCCTCGGGCTCGCCGCCCACGAGCGCGACTCCGTCATCGGGGTGCTGCTGTCCTTCGGTCTCGGCCTCGGGGTGCTGTTCCAGTCGCTCTACACCGGCCGCTCGGCGAACAAGTTCGGGCTGCTCGTGGGCCAGATCGTCGGGGTGGACACCGGGGACCTGGTCTCGCTGGCGGTGACCGGGGTCGTCGTCATCGGGGTCCTCGGCGTCGCCTACCGCCCGCTGCTGTTCGCGAGCCTGGACCCGACGATGGCCGCCGCGCGCGGCGTGCCGGTGCGGGCCCTCTCGGTCGCGTTCGCGGTGCTGCTGGGCGCGACGACGGCGCTGGGCGTGCAGATCGTCGGGGCGCTGCTGGTCCTGTCACTGCTCATCACCCCGGCCGCCGCGGCCGCGCGGCTCACCGCGAGCCCGCTGCTCGCGACCGTGCTCGCGGTGGTGTTCGCCGAGGTCGCGGTGCTCGGCGGGATCGTCGCGTCCCTCGCGCCCGGGCTGCCGATCAGCCCGTTCGTGGCCGGGATCGCGTTCGTGACCTACCTGATCTGCCGGATCGTCGGCTCGCTGCGCACGAGGCGCCGCGCCAGCCGGACCCGCGTCCCGTCGTCGTCGACCGACACGTCGACCTCGTCGCAGAGCGCCCTGGCGAGCCAGAGCCCCCGCCCGCGGTCCTGATCGACCGAGGGCGGCACCACCCCGGGGAACGGTTCGCGCAGCCGGCCGGGGTCGGCGACGAGGCAGACCGCCTCGCCGTGGGCCACCCACGTCCAGAGGACCCCCGTGCCGCCGCCGTGCTCGACGGCGTTCGTCGCGATCTCGCTGGCCGCGTACACCAGGTCCTCCCCCGCCTCGGCCTCCAGCCCGCTGGCCGCGACCGCGGCCGCCAGGTCGCGGCGCAGCGCCCCGAGACGGTCGGCGTCGAAGGCCCATCGACGGGCGCCCGGCGGTGGCGGCGGGACGACGGCGCCCGGGCAGCCCCCGCACGACGTCGACCGGGTCGCGGTGCCCGGCGTTGGCGACGGGGTGGTCGAGGTCCCCGGCGCGGGCGAGGTCGGCGTGGGATGAGAAGAAGGCGGGGGGCACCGCACCGTTCGACGACGACGACGCCACGAGCGGGAGCCCCGCGAGGCGGTAGGCGCACAGCAGCGTCACGGGCAGCCGGCGCAGCGCCTCGTCGAGCGCGGCCTCGATCCGCAGCCAGTAGGCGTCGGCGAGGCCGAGCCCGGGCTGGTGCTGGGCGACGACCGAGGAGCGCTGCCCGAGGCGGGCCGCACCGGCCACCGCCGTCGCGATCCGGGCGGCGAGCTGGAAGGCGTCCGAGCGCGCCGGCCGCGTGTGGTCCAGGAACACGACGTCGGCCAGCAGTTCCGCGCCGAGGCCGTCGCGCAGTACGGCTCTGACCTGCTCGTCGAGCGCCACGATGATCGTCTCGCGGGCCAGGCAGGCCCGCGCCAGGACCGGGACGAGCGCCGCGCCCAGCATCGCGGGGTCCTCGTAGGAGACCCCGCGATGCACCAGACCGGGCATCGCCATACCCGAATGGTAGCGATCACGGTCCCGGACCCGGTGACGCTCGCCCCCACCGTCGTGATCCGCCGCTAGGGTCCGTCCATGACGCGCCGCGAGCGCTCGGCCCCCGGGGCGGCCGGGACGACGGCCACGGACCGGGACGTCGCGGGACTGAGCCTGTTCACCCGCCTCGCGCTGATGCTCGTCGTGGTGCTGCCCAACCTCGTCGGCGCGGGCGTCGTCCTGGTCCTCGCGGCGTGGGTGCTGCCCACCGACGTGCTCGTCTCCGACCCGGACGCCCTGCGCCGCAACCTGGTGTTCTTCGGGCCCTACCTCGCGGTCGCGGTCGTCGTCGGCGCCTGGTGGGGCCACCGGCGGATGCGGGTGGGGGCGCTGCCGCGCGGACGCCGACGACGAGGCGCGCGAGCGGGTCTTCCGGCGGCTGCGCCGCGTCGTGCTGCGCGGCCCGCTGCGGCTCGCGCTCGTCCAGGCCGTGCTCTGGGCCCTCGGGGCGGCGCTCTTCGTGCTGCTCAACGTGTTCTCGTCGGGCCGGCTGGGGTTCCAGGTCGGCGCGACGGTGGTGCTCGGCGGGGTCGTCGTGGTCTCGATCACCTACCGCCTCGTCGAGGTGGTGCTGCGCCCCGCCGTGCGCCGCGTGCTCGCCGTGCGCCCGCCGTCGGGGAACGTGCTGCCCGGCGTCCTCATGCGCACCGTCGGCGGCTGGCTGTTCGGGACCGCGGCGCCGACCGCGGGCGTGCTGCTGGCGGCCGGCGGGGCGCTGGCGTTCGGCGGCTACACGGTCGACCGGCTGGCGGTCGTCGTGCTCGTGCTCGGCGGCGTCGCGCTGGTCTTCGGCGGCGCGGTGATCACGCTGACCGCGATGTCCACCGCCGCCCCCGTCCTCGCGGTCCGCCGGGCGCTGCGCCGCGTCGAGTCCGGCGACTACGACGTCGACGTCCCCGTCTTCGACACCACCGAGCTGGGCCTGCTGCAGGCCGGCTTCAACACGATGGTCCACGGGCTGCGCGAGCGGGAGCGGGTCCGCGACCTGTTCGGCCGGCAGGTCGGCGAGGACGTCGCGCGCAACGCGATGGAGAACGAGCTCGAGCTCGGCGGGGAGGTCCGCGAGGTCGCGGTGCTCTTCGTCGACCTCGTCGGGTCGACCACGCTCGCCGCGACCCGCCCGCCGACCGAGGTGGTCGAGCTGCTCAACCGGTTCTTCGCGCTGGTGATCGACGTCGTGGAGCACCACGGCGGCTGGATCAACAAGTTCGAGGGGGACGCGGCGCTGGCGGTGTTCGGGGTCCCGACGGGGCTGCGCGACGCGGCCGGCTGCGCCCTCGCCGCGGGCCGGGTGCTCGCCGAGCGGCTGGTCGACGAGGTGTTCGACGCGTCCGGGCAGGAGATCCGCGCGGGCATCGGCATCTCCGCGGGCGAGGCGGTGGCGGGCAACATCGGCGACCGGCGCCGCTACGAGTACACCGTCATCGGCGACCCGGTGAACGAGGCCGCCCGGCTCTGCGACGTGGCCAAGGAGACCGAGTGCGGGGTGGCGGCGTCGGGGGCGGCGCTGTCGCGGGCGTCGTCGGACGAGGCGCGGCGGTGGACGAGCACCGGGTCGCGGCACCTGCGGGGGCGGACGGCGGAGACGGAGGTGCTCGTGCCGGCAGGTGAGCGGGCGGATTCGGCTCCGGATTCGAGCGGAGGGGCCCCTCGCTCAATAGGTTCGGCGGTGGGCGCCCCTCACCAGGAGCCCGAGACCGCGCCGCCGACGCCGCACCCCCAGGGAGCCCTGTGATGCGCCTGCCCGACCCGTTCCGCGAACACCGCATCGACGCCGACGGCACGACGATCCACGCCGCCGTCGGGGGCTCCGGCGACCCGGTGCTCCTGCTCCACGGCTACCCGCAGTCGCTCGTGATGTGGCGCGACGTGGCCCCGGCGCTCGCCCGCGACCACACCGTCGTCGTCCCCGACCTCCGCGGCTACGGCGAGTCCGACAAGCCCGCCCCCGACGACGCGAACCGGCGCTACGCCAAGCGCGAGATGGCCGCCGACCAGGTCGCGGTGATGCGCTCCCTCGGCTTCGACCGCTTCGACCTCGTCGGGCACGACCGCGGCGCCCGCGTCGCGCACCGGCTCACCCTCGACCACCCCGACGCCGTGTCCCGCCTCGCCGTGCTCGACATCGTGCCCACCCGGCACGTGTTCACCCACGTCGACCGGACCTCGCCCACGGCTACTTCCACTGGTTCTTCCTCGCGACCGGCGGCGACGTCCCGGAGACCCTGCTCGCGGGCGCGCCGGAGTTCTGGATCCGGTCGATGGTCGAGCGCCTCCTCGCCCCCGGCGTGACGATCGCCGACGAGGTGATGGCCGACTACGTCCGCTACTTCTCCGACCCGGCCTGCATCGCGGCCACCACCGCCGACTACAAGGCGGGCGCCTCCACCGACCTCGAGGACGACGAGGCCTCGTGGGCGGCCGGCGACCGGGTCCGGTGCCCGCTGCTGGTGCTCTGGGGGGAGCACGGCTTCGTCGGGAAGGCCTACGACCCGCTCGCGGTGTGGCGGGAGTACGGCACCGACGTGCAGGGCCGGGCGATGCCCAGCGGCCACTTCATCCCCGAGGAGGCCCCGGAGCAGGTGGTGGCGGAGCTGCAGGCGTTCCTTCGTGCCTGACGGCGCGTGTGCGTGTCCGTGTCCTGACGCGACTGACGACACAGCACGCCGAAGGACACGCACGAGGGCGTCAGCCCGACCGCCGCCGGCGCGCGACCTCGGCCAGCGCCACCCCGGCGGCCACCGACGCGTTGAGCGACTCCACGTCGCCCGCCATCGGGATCGCCACGGTCGCCGTGCACGTCTCGCGGACCAGCCGCGAGAGCCCCTTGCCCTCCGAGCCCACGACGAGCACGAGGGGCCCCCGGGCGGCGTCCGGGCCGGCCGCGGCGTCGAGGTCGTCGATCGTCGCGGACACCTCGCCGTCGAGGCCCACCGTCACGAAGCCCTCGTCGTTCCAGGCCCCGAGCGTGCGCGACAGGTTGGTCGCGCGGCCGATCGGCATCCGCGCCGCCGCACCCGCCGACGTCCGCCACGCCACCGGCGTCACGCCCACCGAGCGCCGCAGCGGCAGCAGCACGCCGTGCGCCCCGAACGCCGCCGCCGAGCGCACGACGGCGCCGAGGTTGCGGGGGTCGGTGACGCCGTCGAGGGCGACCAGCAGCGGCTCGACCCGCGCGAGGTGCGCCGCCTGGCGGGCCGCCTCGAGCAGGTCGTCCGGGTGCAGGTACTCGTAGCCGGGCACCGAGAGCGCGAGGCCCTGGTGCACCGCGCCGTCGGCGAGCCGGTCGACGTCGCCGCGGGGCACCTCGAGCACCGAGATGCGCTGGTCCCCGGCCGCGCGCAGCGCCTCGCGGACGCGGTCGTCGACGTCGATGCCCTGCGCGACGTGCAGCGCGAGGGCGGGGATGTGCGCGCGCAGGCTCTCGACGACGGCGTTGCGCCCGAGGACGACCTGCGGTCCGTCCGGCGCCTCCCGGCCCGACGGCGACTTCCCGCGCGGCCGTCCGCCGCCGCCGGAGCCACCCGCGGGACGACCCCCGCCGTCGGGACCCGAGGAGGCACGGCGCGGCGCCGCCGGGCCCTGCCCGCTCTTCCCGGTGGATCCGCCGCCGCGGTAGGACTTGTGGTTGGGGCGCTCCTGGGCGGGCGGGGTCGGGCCCTTGCCCTCGAGGCCCTTGGCGCGCTTGCCGCCGGAGCCCTTGGTCGGGCCCTTCTTCGAGCCGGGGTTGCGTCGTGCTCCGGGGCGGCGGGAATTGCCGGCCATCAGCTCTCGTCGTCCTTCAAGGTCCAGATCGGGCCGTCGGGGGTGTCCTCGATGCCGACGCCGGCCGCGGTCAGCTGGCCGCGGATGGCGTCGGCACGGGCGAAGTCCTTGTCGCGTCGCGCGGCCACCCGCTGGCCGAGCAGGTCACCGACGAGCGCGCCGAGGGCGGCGCGCGCGTGGTCGCCGCCGGTGGCGCCCTCGCTGCCGGAGGTCCAGTGCGGGTCGAGCGGGTCGAGCCCGAGGATGCCGGTCATCTCCCGGACCGCGGCGGCGGCGGCGAGGGCGGCCTCGCGGTCGCCCCCGTCGAGCGCGGTGTTGCCCGCGCGCACCTGGTCGTGCACGACGGCGAGGGCGGCCGGGGTGCCGAGGTCGTCGTCCATCGCCGCGGCGAACGGCGCGATCGTGCCGGGAGCAGCCTGCGCGCCGACGGTCGCCGATGCGCTCCTGCACGCGGTGCACGAACGTCTCGATCCGCCGGTACGCCGCCGACGCCTCCGCCAGCGCGCCCTCGGAGTACTCCACCGTCGAGCGGTAGTGCGGCGCGACGAGGTAGTAGCGCAGCTCCACCGCCCGGACCCGCTCGAGCACCGCGGGGATCGCCAGGGTGTTGCCGAGCGACTTCGACATCTTCGCCCCGGACATCGTCACCCAGGCGTTGTGCATCCAGTAGCGCGCGAAGCCGTCACCCGCCGCGTGCGACTGCGCCTGCTCGTTCTCGTGGTGCGGGAACACCAGGTCGAGCCCGCCGCCGTGGACGTCGAACGTCGGCCCCAGGTAGTGCGTGGCCATGGCCGAGCACTCGAGGTGCCAGCCGGGGCGCCCACGTCCCCACGGCGTCGGCCAGCTCGGCTCGCCGGGCTTCGCGGCCTTCCACAGCGTGAAGTCGCGCGGGTCGTGCTTGCCGCGCGACGGGGCCTCGCCCTGCTCCACCTCGTCGACCCGCTGCCCGGACAGCGAGCCGTAGTCCGGCCAGGTCCCGACGGCGAAGTAGACGTCGCCCGAGCCGTTGTCGCAGGGGTAGGCGTGCCCGGCGTCGATCAGCCGGGAGATGAGCTCGACCATCTCCGTGATGTGGCCGGTGGCCCGGGGCTCGACCGAGGGCGGCAGGCAGCCGAGGGCGTCGAAGGCCGCCGTGAACTCGCGCTCGTGGGTCGCCGCCCACTCCCACCAGGGCCGGCCCGCCTCGGCGGCCTTGGTGAGGATCTTGTCGTCGATGTCGGTGACGTTGCGGACGAGCGCGACGTCGAGGCCGCCGTGGGCGAGCCAGCGGCGGAGCACGTCGAAATCGACACTGGACCGGACGTGCCCGACGTGAGGTACTCCCTGCACCGTGGCCCCACACACGTACAGCGACGCCCGGCCCTCGTACTGCGGACGGAACTCCCGCAGCGCGCGTGCAGCGGTGTCGTACAGGTACAGGCTCACCACGGGGATCCTACGGAGGGAGGGGAACCCTCCCCGGAACCGGTCCCGCGGTGGCCCAACCCTGGCCCGTCCGTGATCGACGCCATAGGGTGCATCCAGCACGTTCTACAGAGCCGTTGCGTGAGGAGTGATCTGCGTTGTCCATCACCTGCCGCACGTCCCTGGTGCGGTCAGCACCGGGCAAGTACGAGACGGCGACCGTCCAGGTCGACGACCCCCGGCAGGACGAGATCCGCGTCAAGATGGTCGCGTCGGGCCTCTGCCACTCCGACGACCACATCGCCACCGGTGACATCCCGGTCGGCACCTACCCGTTCGCGGGCGGCCACGAGGGCGCGGGCGTCGTCGAGTCCGTCGGCCCCAACACCAAGGGCTTCGAGGTGGGCGACAAGGTCGTCTTCTCGTTCCTGCCCGCCTGCGGCAAGTGCCGCTGGTGCTCCACCGGCCACTCGAACCTCTGCGACCTCGGCGCGGGCCTGCTCGCCGGCACCCGCTGGGACGACCCGTCGACCCGCCTCCAGCTCGAGGACGGCACGCCCGTCGGCCAGATGTGCGGCATCGGCACGTTCACCGAGTACACGACGGTCGCGGTGGACTCGGCGATCAAGGTCGCGGAGGACACCAAGCTCGAGGTGGCCTGCCTGCTCGGCTGCTCGGTGGGCACCGGCTGGGGCTCCGCGGTCAACACCGGCGACGTCCAGCCCGGCGACACCGTGATCATCCAGGGCATCGGCGGCATCGGGGCGAACGCGGTCCAGGGCGCGGTGCACGCCGGCGCGGCCAACGTCATCGCCGTCGACCCGGTCGCGTTCAAGCGCGAGAAGGCCCAGGAGCTCGGCGCCACCCACGCGGTGGAGTCGATCGAGGAGGCCACCGAGATCGCCAAGGGCTTCACCAACGGCCAGGGCGCCGACGTCTCGATCGTCACGATCGGCGTCACCAAGCCCGAGCACGTCGGGAACGCCTTCGCCTCGATCCGCAAGCAGGGCACCGTCATCGTCACCGGCCTCGGCGACATCACCGAGGTCGGCGTGCCGATCCCGATCGGCGAGCTGACCCTGTTCGAGAAGAAGCTCAAGGGCTCGCTGTTCGGGTCGTCCAACCCGCGCGCCGACATCCCGAAGATGCTCGACCTCTACAACCACGGGCACCTCAAGCTCGACGAGCTCGTCACCAAGCAGTACAAGCTCGACGAGGTCGCCCAGGGCTACGAGGACATGCACGCGGGCAAGAACATCCGCGGCGTCCTGATCTTCGACTGATCCAGGGGCACCACGATCAGCACCACCACGAACGGCGTGCTGCCCCGGGCCGGCGTCCTGCCGGCCCGGGGCATGCTCGACGCGGCCCGCGCGGCCGTCGTCGGGCGCCGCACCGAGTCCGAGGTCCTCGCCGCGGCGCTCGCCTCCGGGCGCAGCGTCCTGCTCGAGGGCCCGCCCGGCACCGGCAAGACCACCCTGCTCCGCGCCCTGGCCGACGGCGCGGGCGTCGGGTTCGAGCTGGTCGAGGGCAACGCGGAGCTCTCCCCCACCCGCCTCGTCGGCCACCACGACGTCTCCCGCGTGCTCACCGAGGACTACCGGCCCGAGAACTTCGTGCCCGGTCCCCTGGTGCGCGCCCTCGAGAGCGGCGCGCTGCTCTACGTCGAGGAGCTCAACCGGGTCCCCGAGGAGACGCTGAACGTGCTGCTCGGGGTGCTCTCCGAGCGGCGCCTGCACGTCCCGCGCCTGGGCACGGTCGACGCCGCCGCGACGTTCCGGCTGGTCGCGGCGATGAACCCCTCCGACGGCGTCGGCACCGGCCGCATCACGCCCGCCCTCTACGACCGCTCCTGCCGGGTCGCCTTCTCCCACCAGAGCGCGACCGAGGAGCTCGCCATCGTCGCCCGCGGCGGCGAGGGCCCGGACGGACCCGACGAGGCGTTCGCGCGGCGGGCCGTCGAGGCGGTGCGCGCGACCCGCAGCCACCCCGACCTGCGACTGGGCGCCTCGGTGCGCGGGGCGCTCGACCTCGTCGCGCTGGCCTCGTCGTTGGCGTCGCTGCGCGCCGAGTCGATCGCGCACCCCTCGGAGGAGACCGGGGCCGACGCGGCCCGGGCCGCCCTCACCGGGCGGGTCACGCTGGTGGAGGGCTCGCCGCGCACCGTCGAGGAGGTCGTCACCGCGATCTGGGCGGCGACGGCGCCGGGTCCCGACGACCGGGGTCCGGCTCCGAGCCGGGGTCGCGCGGGGCGGACGCCGCGGGAAAAGCCTGACCCCGGGCCGGTCACCCGGGGCGCCGCCGCGGGTCGTCTCCGACCCGACGAAGGTCGCGGAGCTGCTCCGCGACCAGTCGCGGCGCACCACCACCCGCGCCGAGCTGGAGAACCGGCACGGCGACGGGCTCGCGCAGGTCAGCCCGCGGGTCGGGGTCCTCGACGAGGCCGCGGTGCACTCCAAGGCGAGCGAGGACCCCGACGCCGCGGTCGACCTGCTCGCCGACCTCGCCCGCGCGACCGACCCCGGCCTGCGCGCCGCGGCCCGCCGGCTCGCGGCCCGGCTGGTCGTGCGCCCGGCGCGGGTCGGGCGGGAGGAGCGCCGCGGCACGACGCGCCTCGCCACGGTCGACCGCGAGGGCCCGGACCTCGACCTCGACGCGACCCTCGAACGGTCCCCCCGCCCGGGCACCGACGACCTGCGCTGGCGGGGCTGGCGCTCCTCGGCGCGCGCGACGGTGCTGCTGGTCGACGCCTCCGGCTCCGTCGCCGGCCGGCCGCTGGCGACGGCGGTGACGACGGCGGGCGCGCTCGCCGCCGGGCTGCGCCCCGGGGACGAGCTCGGCGTCGTGGCGTTCTGGTCGCGGGCGGTGGTGCTGCGGCCGCGGTCGTCGCCGCGGCCCGCGTCGGCGGTGCTGGACGCGCTGTTCGACCTGCGCGGCGGCTCCACCACCGACCTCGCCCTCGGGCTGCGCACCGCGATCGCCCAGCTGCACGACGCCCGCGCCGCGCACCGCGAGATCGTCGTCCTCACCGACGGGGCGTGGAACGAGGGCGAGGACCCGGTGCCGGTCGCCGCGCGGTCCGGGGTGACCGTCTCCGTGCTGCGGACCGTCGACTCCGCGGAGGCGGTCGCCGCGTGCGCGCGGCTGGCGGGGGCCGGGGGCGGGCGGCACGCGCCGCTGCTGCGGGCCTCGGACGCGCCGGCCGCCGTGGCCGCCGTGCTCCGCATGTGAACAGATGTCGTCGTCCGGGCGACGAAATTCGTTCACATGCGCGTTCAGCCGGCGGCCCGGCGGGCCAGCTCGCGGACGATCCCGACCCGGTCGGTCGGGACCACGCGCGCCTCGGTCGCCTCGCCACCTCGACGACCATCCGCCCCGCCGTCGAGTCCACGACGGTCAGCGGACCGACCCGGCGGCGCCCCGGCCCGCGGTGCAGCCGCGCGCCGATCTGCACCTGCCGTCGGGGCGGCTCGGCGCGCAGCGCGGCGAGACGGTGGGCGAGCGGCGGGCGCGAGGCCGTGGAGCGGGCGCGCCGCCGAAGAGCGCCGCGGCCGGCACGGTCATCGGGACCCCGGGCAGGGCGGGCTCGTCGGGGAGCCGCGCGAGCAGGGCCGCCGCGAGGAGCCCGACGACGGCGCTGTCGGTGCGGGCGTCGGGGGTGCGCGCGAGCAGGTCGAGGACCAGGCCCCGCCCGTCCACGTCGGGTTCGGCGACGACCGCGAGCTGGCCCGAGACGGCCGCGTGGCCGTGGCGCGCGACGGCGGACGGGCCCTCCCAGCAGCGCAGGTCGACCTCGACCTCGGGGCGGGCGAGCACGGTGAGGGCGTCCGCGAGGTCGCCGATCGGGACGGGCGGGGTGCCGGGCGGCCCGGTGCGCGCGAGCCCGCGGGTGTGCAGCGCGGCCAGCGCGGCGCGGTCGGCGGCGTCCCGGGCGGAGAGGGTGGCGGCGTGGTCGGGCACCTCGAGCAACGGCGGCCGGTCCCCGAGGCGCAGGTGGCGCCACGCGGCGAGGAAGGCGTCCGGGTCGAGGCGCAGGCGGCGCGCGGGCGCCTCCGGCACGGACGCCGTCACTCGCCGATCACCGGCGGGGCGACGCGGGGGAGCTCGCCCGCGATCGCGTCGGGATCGTCCTCGTGCAGGTAGCCCGCGCGCGGCAGGCGCTGGTCGCCGGAGCCGCCGCCGGCGTAGCCGCCCATCGGGGCGAACGGCACGGCGCCGCCCTCGGGGGTGGCGGTCGGGGTGACGGCGGCGCGCCCGCCGAGCGCGGACTCGAGGATCGGGCCGCCGGTCCCGGCGCGGGTGCCCGGCTCGAGGATGGGGCGGACCGGGCTGCCGGGGCCCCCGGTGCCGGTGCCGGTGCCGGTGCCGGTGCCGGAGGTTCCGGGGCCGACGCCGGGGGACGAGGTCGGCGAACCGAGTCGCGGTGACTCGGTTCCGTCCGAGGGAGCCGAGCCGCCCCCCGTCCCGAGCGCCCCGCCGCCGAGCCCGCCCCGCGCTCCGCCCGCGACCTCGCCGGTCCCCGAGCCCTCGCCGGCGGCACCGGCGCCGCCCGCCGTGCCGCCTCTCGTCCCGCTCGTACCGGGGCCCCGCCCCGGCCGAGGCGCCTCCCCCGCCGCCGCGCCGGTCCCCGACGCCACCGGCTCCGCGACGCACCGGCTCCGGACGCCACCGGCCTCCGTCGCGCCGGCTCCCGCCGACTCCCGGTGCCCCCGCACCTCCGCCTCCCGGCGCAGCGGCACCGCCGCCCCCGGGCGCAGCGCCGCTCCCGCTCCCGGACGCGGGGGCGCCGCCCGCCTGACCCGTCGTCGGCGCTCCGCCCCCCGCGCCCGTCCCGGGTGCGCCCGCCGTCCCGGGCAGCGCGCCGGCCCCCGGTGCTCCCGTCGCGCCGCCCGCTCCGGTTCCCGTCGCGCCGCCCGCGTCCAGCTCCCGCGGCACCGCCCGCCGCCGCCGTCGTCGTGCCCGAACCCGGCCCGCCGGAGCCCGCCGCGCCGCCACCGCCCGATCCGCCGGGCACCGCGACCCCCGGACCCGCACCACCCGCCGTCGCGCCGCCCGCGACGAGGCTGACCTGCGGCGCCCCGCCGGGTGGCGCCGCGAACTGGGGCAGCGACGACGACCGCAGCGCGCTGGCGTCCTGGTAGCGCGCCATCGCCGCCCGGGCCTGCCGCTCGGCGTCGAGCGAGGCGCGCTCCGCGTGGTCGGCGTCCACCGCCGCGAGGCCGCCCGCCTCCTCCCAGGTCATCCGCGTGACCGGGGCGCGGGCCGTCGGCGGGGCGGGCGGCGGGACGGCCGCCCGGGTGCTCGTCAGCGCCCGGGACTGCTCGTGCGAGACCGACCCGACCGCGTCGCTGAAGGCGCGGGCCTCGTCGGCCCACGCGCCCATCGGTCCGACCGCGCCCCGGGCCGCGTCGGCCGCCGCACCGCTGCGCGTCGCCGCGATGCCCTGCGTCGCCTGCTCGACCGAGCCGGCGACCTGGCGCAGCCGCGACGCCAGCTGGTTCCACGCGCCGCCCGCCTCGGAGAAACCCGCGCCGCCGCCCTGCAGCTGCGACCAGAATCTCGGCGTGCGACCGCGCCTCCCAGTTCACCTCGAACACGCCGGCCTCCCCTCCTCCGGGCAGGCAAGCACACCGCCGACGCGCGCCGGGGGCGGTTCGGGAGAACTCAGGCGGGCAGGAGCAGGGCCGTGGCGACGGCGGCCAGGCCCTCACCACGACCGGTGAGGCCGAGGCCGTCGGAGGTGGTGCCGGAGACCGCGACCGGGCCCCCGAGCGCCTCGGAGAGCACCCGCTGGGCCTCGTCGCGACGGGTCCCGATCTTCGGCCGGTTCCCGATCACCTGCACCGCGGCGTTGCCGAGCACCCACCCGTCGTCGGCGACGAGCCGGCGCACCTCGCCGAGGAGCCGCACCCCCGACGCGCCCGCCCACTCGGGCCGGCCGGTGCCGAACACCGCACCGACGTCGCCGAGCCCGGCGGCGGAGAGCACGGCGTCGCAGAGGGCGTGGGCGGCCACGTCGCCGTCGGAGTGCCCGGCGCAGCCCGGGACGCCCTCCCACAGCAGTCCGGCCACCCAGCAGGGCACGTCGTCGGACAGCGGGTGCACGTCGGTGCCCACGCCGACCCTCACGGGTCGCCGCTGACGAGGGCCGGAGCCGACGCGCCGAGGAGCGCCTCGGCCATCGCGAGGTCCAGGGGCGTCGTGATCTTGAACGCACGAGGATCACCCGGCACGGTGACGACCTCGCCGCCGAGGGCCTCGACGAGCCCGGCGTCGTCGGTCGCGCGGGCCGCCGCCGACGAGCCCAACGCGGCCTCGTGGGCGCGGCGCAGCACGTCGGGGCGGAAGCCCTGCGGGGTCTGGACCGCGAGCAGGCCGGTGCGGTCGACGAGGCCGACGACGCGGCCCCCGGGGTCGACCCGACGGACGGTGTCGGCGACCGGGAGGGCGGGGATCACGGCGCCGTGCCCGTCCCGGACCGCGGCGACCACCGCGCGCGCGACGTCGCCGGGGCACAGGCACCGCGCGGCGTCGTGCACGAGCACCACCTCGGCGTCGGGCACCGCGGCGAGACCCAGCGCGACGGAGGCGACGCGGTCCGCCCCACCCGCGACGACCCGTGCGGGGGCGGGCAGCACCGCCGCCGTCTCGGCGAGGTGGTCCACCGGGGCGACCACCACGACGTCGTCGACGACCCCGGAGGAGAGCAGGCCGTCGACGGCGCGCACCACCATCGGCACGCCCGCGACCGCGACCAGGGCCTTCGGGCGCCCGGCACCGAGCCGTTCGCCCGACCCGGCCGCGGGCACGATCGCGACGACGCGCCGCGAGGACACCGTGGTGGGTGGGGTCAGGAAGCGAGCACCTGGTCGAGGAGCGACTCCGCCGCCACCTCGTCGGTGCCCTCGGCGAGCGCGAGCTCGCTGACCAGGATCTGGCGGGCCTTGGCGAGCATGCGCTTCTCGCCGGCCGACAGGCCCCGGTCCTTCTCCCGGCGCCAGAGGTCGCGGACGACCTCGGCCACCTTGTTCACGTCACCCGACGCGAGCTTCTCCAGGTTCGCCTTGTACCGGCGCGACCAGTTGGTGGGCTCCTCGGTGTGCGGGGCGCGAAGCACCTCGAACACCCGGTCCAAGCCCTCCTGGCCGACCACGTCGCGAACACCGACGATCTCCGCGTTGTCCGCGGGAACCCGGACGGTCAGGTCGCCCTGGGCGACCTTGAGGACGAGGTACTTCTTCTCCTCGCCCTTGATCGTCCGGGTCTCGATCGCCTCGATGAGAGCGGCACCGTGGTGCGGGTAGACGACGGTCTCGCCGACCTTGAAAACCATGTGTCCCCTAGCCCCTTTCGCTGCTCCCAGGTTAACACGTCCTCGACGCGTCCACGGAGGGGGACCGCACCGTCTTCGCAGGTCAGGGGGTTGACAAGTGTGCAGCCGCCATGCTTCCCGAGGTCGGGAGGCCTCTCGGGGACCCCACACGCGCACCGCGTCGCGCTCCGCGGGACCACCCGGACGGCCGAACGCGACCAGGAGCGCGCGCGGCCGTGCGGGCGCGCGCGGGCTAGGGTGTCGCCGTCCGCGACCCCGCCGCGCCCAGGAGGACCCGCGCCATGACCCGCCGACCGACGGGGCGTCCGCGCCGCACGGCGCTCCTCGCCGCGACCCTGCTCGGCGCCGCGGCGCTCGTCCTCTCCGGCTGCAGCGCCGGCGCGGTGACCCAGACCGACACGACGGTCTCCTCGGTCTCCGGCTCCGAGGGGCAGACCGGCCAGATCCTGCTGCGTGACATCACCCTGGACCCGGGCCAGCAGGTCGTCGTGCCCGCGGGCGCCACGATCACCCTCGCGGGGACGCTCGTGAACCAGGGCCTCGGCGACGACCAGCTCGTGTCGGTGACCAGCCCCTACTTCGGGGCGGCCCGCCCCGAGGGCACCACGACGATCCCGGGCAACGACGCGACCCGCATCGTCGGCTCGCAGCCCGGACCGGTGGGCCCGCCGTCGCCGACCCAGCCCACCGGGACCATGCGCATCACGCTCCCCGGTGTCACCCAGGTCCTCCATGCCGGCCCGACCTACCCGGTGACCTTCACCTTCGCCCGGTCCGGCTCGGTCACGCTGCCGGTGTCGCTGCAGACGACGAGCCTGACGCCGAACTCGTAGGTGCCCTCCGGGCTGGTGAGCAGAAAATGCGGCCATGGCCGCACTTTCTGCTCACGGGCGCGGAAGCGCACCCGGGCTGTCGGGGGGCGGGCCTAGTCTCCGGCGCGTGAGCGGGAGAGCGGGGATCACGAAGGGCCGGGGCGGCCGGTCCTTCGAGTGCACGGCGTGCGGACAGATGGCCGCGAAGTGGGTCGGGCGCTGTCCCGGCTGCGGCGGCTGGGGCACGGTCGAGGAGGGGCTGCCGCCCGGGGTCACGGTCGGGATGCCCGGCGGGGCGCCCCGGGCCGCCGCCCGCCCGGCGAGTCCGGTGCGGTCGATCAGCGAGGTCGGGCTGGAGACCGTGGTGTCCCGGCCGACCGGGGTCGGCGAGCTCGACCGCGTGCTCGGCGGCGGTCTGGTGCCCGGCGCGGTGATCCTCCTCGCGGGGGAGCCCGGGGTGGGCAAGTCGACGCTGCTGCTCGAGGTCGCCGCGCAGCGGGCCCGCGGGGGCGGCACCGTCCTCTACGTCACCGGCGAGGAGTCCGCGGGCCAGGTCCGGTTGCGGGCCGAGCGGACCGGTGCCGTCGAGCCGCACCTGTTCCTCTCCGCGACCGCCGACCTCGAGGAGGTCGCCGCGCACGTCGAGGCGGTCGACCCGGGGCTGCTGGTGGTCGACTCGGTGCAGACGGTCGGGTCGCCCGACGTCGAGGGCACGCCCGGCGGGGTGTCCCAGGTCCGGGCGGTGACGAGCGCGCTGGTGGCCCTGGCCAAGCAGCGGGACCTGCCCGTCGTGCTCATCGGGCACGTCACGAAGGACGGCGCGGTGGCCGGCCCGCGGACGCTGGAGCACCTCGTCGACGTGGTGCTCTCCTTCGAGGGGGACCGGCACTCGACGCTGCGGATGGTGCGCGGCCTGAAGAACCGCTTCGGGCCGGCGGACGAGGTCGGCTGCTTCGAGATGTTCGACGGCGGCATCCACGAGGTCACCGACCCGTCCGGACTGTTCGTCGGGACGATGACGGGCACGGTGCCCGGCCAGGCGGTCACCGTCGCGATGGAGGGCAAGCGGCCGCTGATGGCCGAGGTGCAGGGTCTGGTGTCGGCCGTCGGCGGCGACGCGCCCGCCCGCCGGACGGTCTCCGACCTCGACGCCAACCGCGTCCTGAAGATCCTCGCGGTGCTGCAGCAGCGGTGCAGGGGGTTCTCCTTCGGCCAGCACGACGTGTTCGCGGCGACCGTGGGCGGGATGAAGCTGCGCGAGCCCGCGGCCGACCTCGCCGTGGCCCTGGCCATCGCGTCGTCGCACCGGAGGACGCCGCTGCCCTACGGCGTGGTCGTCATCGGCGAGGTGGGGCTGACCGGCGAGATCCGGCGGGTGCCGGCGACGGACCGGCGCCTGGCCGAGGCCGCCCGGCTGGGCGTGCCGAAGGCCGTCGTGCCGTTCGGACCCGGCACCACCGCACCGCCGGGGCTCGAACTGGTGCAGGTCGACGACCTCGAGGGGGCGCTGGCCGCGGTCGGGCTGGCCCGGGAGGAGCGCTAGGGGGCGAGGGTGAAGCGGGCGGGGTCGCTGACGGTGCCGTCGAGGCGGGTGAGCAGCTGGTAGTCCCCGGGCGGGACGACGGTGCGCTCGCCGCTGCAGCCCGGCTCCGACGTGCGACCGCCCCAGCGCACCGTGAAGACGGCGCCCTGGCCGGGCGCGAGGGTCCGGACGTCGCTGGTGTGCGCGGGCGAGCAGTCGTTGCTCCCCCACAGCCCGTCGCCGGGCTTGCGGACGACGGCCATCGCCTGCCGGGCCGCGTCGAGGTCACGGACGCAGGGGGCGGTGCCGGTGTTGGTGACCACCAGGCTGAACAGCGGGTGCTCGCCCGCGGCGTAGCGCGGCTTGTCCGTGTGCGCGAGGACCCGCAGGTCACCGTCGGCGCAGCGTGGCGGGGCGGGCGGGGCCGGGGGCGCGGGCGGGGCCGCCGGGGCGGGCGCCGACGTCGGGGTGGCGGCGCCGGGCGTGCCGGGCGGTGGCTGGACGATCCCCGGCCCCACGGTCCTGGCCGGGGTGGCGCCGCCCCCGGACACGGAGTCGGCGCCAGGCAGCGCCGCCGTGCCGGGCACCGGGCCGGTCCCGGTCTGCGGCCTCGTGCCCGGCAGCCCGCCCGGGCCGAGCAGGGCGGCCGCGCCGGAGGGCGTGAGGACGGGCCCGGGCTGGCCCGCGGCGAGACCGGCGGCGCCCGTCGGGGCCGGGGCGGGGAGGGCGCCGAGGGACGCCACCGGGGTGGGCGGCCCGGCGGAGGGTGCCGGGGACGGGGCGGCCGCGGACACGTCGGATCCGCCGTCGGCGGACAGTGCGGCCGCGAGCGCCCAGATCAGCAGGGCGACGGCGAGGACGGCGGCCGCTGCGGCGACGCCGCGGCGACGCCAGTACACCGACGGCGGGAGCGGTCCCACCGGCTGCAGCATGTCACGGAGGGTAGGAGCGAGGTCGCGCTGAGCGATCCATCCGCGCCGGGGCGTCGAGGGAACTCACCCGTGCGGGGAACCCCCGGGAGAGGCGGGGCAGGATCTCCCCCGATGACCGCCGCGCCCGACACCACCCTGGCCGACCGGCTGCTGCCCTGGTTCGCCGAGCACGCCCGCGACCTGCCCTGGCGCCACCCGGACGTCACGGGCTGGGGCGTGCTGGTCAGCGAGATCATGCTCCAGCAGACCCCGGTGGCCCGCGTGGAACCGGTGTGGCACGCCTGGATGACGCGCTGGCCGCGGCCGTCGGACCTCGCCGCGTCGAGCACCGCCGAGGTCCTCCGGGCCTGGGGCAGGCTCGGCTACCCACGGCGGGCGCTGCGCCTGCAGGAGGCGGCGGCCGTCGTCGCGGCCGAGCACGACGACGTCGTCCCCGCCGACGTCGAGGTGCTGCTCGCCCTGCCCGGGATCGGCGCCTACACCGCCAGGGCCGTCGCCGCGTTCGCGTACGGGCGACGCTGCCCCGTCGTCGACACCAACGTCCGTCGGGTGGTCGCGCGCGCCGTGCACGGGCGGGCCGAGGCGGGCGACGCCGCCGCCCGCGACCTGCCCGACACCGAGGCGCTGCTCCCCGACGACGAGGCCGCCGCGGCCCGCACCTCCGCCGCGCTCATGGAGCTCGGCGCGACCGTGTGCGTGGCGCGCGGACCCCGCTGTGCGGACTGCCCCGTGCTCGACCTGTGCGCCTGGCAGCACGCCGGCCGCCCCGCCCACGACGGACCGCCGCGGAAGGGGCAGCGGTGGGCCGGGACCGACCGGCAGGTCCGCGGACGGCTGCTCGACGTACTGCGCAGAGCCCCGGGGCCGGTCGAGGCGCCGGCCATCGAGGAGGCCTGGCTCACCGACCCCGCCCAGCGGGCCCGCTGCCTGGACTCGCTGCTCGTCGACGGGCTCGTCGAGCAGCTCGCCGACGGCCGGTTCGCGCTGCCCGGCGAGGGCGCCGGGCCCCACGATCCGCGGGCCGCCCGCGGACCGTCGTCGTAGGGTCGGGGCATGGCCGTCGTGAAGATCAATGCCATCAAGGTCCCCGAGGGCAACGGCGAGGAGCTGGAGCGTCGCTTCGCCGCCCGCGGGGAGTCGATCAAGGAGACGCCGGGCTTCCTCGGCTACGAGCTGCTGCGCCCCACCGCCGGGGACGACCGCTACTTCGTCTACACCCGCTGGGAGTCCGAGGAGGCCTTCGCCGCCTGGCGCGACGGCGGCGCGGCCGCCGCGGCGCACGCCGGCGAGCGCAAGCAGCCGGTCTCGTCGGGCGCGGACCTGTTCGAGTTCGAGGTGGTGCTCTCGGTCGGGAAGGGCGGCGGGGAGTCCTGACCCACCCGCCCGCGGCGCCCGACGAGCTCGCGCGGGCCGCCGCACTGCTCGCCGGCGCGACGTCGCTCGTGGTCGCCGCCGGGGCGGGGATGGGCGTCGACTCCGGGCTGCCGGACTTCCGCGGCCCGGAGGGCTTCTGGCGCGCCTACCCGCCCTACCGGCGGCTCGGGCTGCGGTTCGAGCAGCTGGCCGACCCGGAGCACTTCGACGACGACCCCGAGCTCGCGTGGGGCTTCTACGGCCACCGGCTCGCCCTCTACCGGGCCACGGTGCCGCACGCCGGCTTCGGGGTGCTGCGGCGGTGGGCGGAGCGGTGGCCGACGCGGGTGTTCACGTCCAACGTCGACGGCGCCTTCCAGGCGGCCGGGTTCGCGCCGTCCGCCGTGACCGAGTGCCACGGCGCCATCGGCACCCTGCAGTGCTCCCGGCCGTGCCACGAGGGCACCTGGCCGGCGGACGACGTCGTCGTGACCCTCGACGAAGCGACGATGCGGGCCGAGCCGCCGCTGCCGGCGTGTCCGCGCTGCGGCGGCGTCGCGCGGCCGAACATCCTGATGTTCGGCGACGGCTCGTGGGTGCCGGGCGAGCACGCGCAGCGGATGGCCGAGCACCGCGCCTGGCTGCGGGCGCGGGACGCGGCGCGGGTCGCCGTGGTGGAGCTGGGCGCGGGGACGGCGGTCCCGACGGTGCGTCGCCACGCCGAGCTGGCCGCGGCGTCGTCGGGGCGGCTGGTCCGGATCAACGTCCGCGAGCCGGAGGTCCGCCACGGGCACGGCGTGGGCCTCGCGGCGGGGGCGCGGACGACGTTGGAGGCGTTGGACGCCCTGCTCCCCTGAGCGTCAGGAAAGTCTCCCTATCGGCGTGCTCCCCTTCCCTGGACGTCAGGAGATCGTCGCTCACGCCACGCCGATCCCGGCCAGCCGCAGACCGCGTGCGGCCGCGACCCGCTCCGCCTCGTCGTCGAGACCCGGCCACGACCCGCCCTCGAACGCGGTCACGGCCAGCGCCAGCTTCTTCCCGGACGCCTGCGGCCGCCAGGTCCCGACGACCTCGCCGTCGGCCAGCACCGCCCCCGGGTGACCCAGCGCGGGCCAGAGCACCCGACGCCGGGCGGGGTCCGGGACGAGGAGCGCCCGGTCGCGCCCGCTGAGCAGCGGGTCGAAAGGGGCCAGCAGCCGCAGGCGGGGTGGTGTGGGCGGATCGGCGAGCAGGTCGCGCCGGTCGGCGGCCACCCACGCCCGCCGGCCCTCGACGCCGACCTGCTCGAGGTCCCCCGACGCCGCCTCGACGGCCGACCGCAGCGGGCCCGCCCCGGTGCCCACCCAGGCGGCGAGGTCCGCCGTCGTCACCGGCCCGAGGACGCGCACGGCCGCGCCCACCAGCCGGGCCGCCGCCGCGGGCGACCCGGGCCCGGTCGGCGGCGTCCACCCGGGAGGGGGCGGGGTGAGTCGCAGCGTCCGCCCGGCCGGGTCGAGCCCGATCCCGGCGGGTCCGGCGCCCAGGCGCATCAGCTGGTCGTAGACGTGCACCGCACCGCAGGCGGCGCAGTCGCGCTGGAGCGCCCGCGGCAGCTCGGCCGAGACGGCGGTGCTCGCCTCGCCCTTGGTCATCGGGGCGGTGAGGACGGCCGTGAGCGCGGCCGCCACCTGGTCGATCGCGGCCAGCGGGGCGATCCCGATCCGCTCGACGTCCGGACCGGACCAGACGAGGCGCCCGGCGGCATCGTCGTCGTCGAGGGGCCGCAGCGCGTCGGCCCACCGCCGCAACGAGCCGGCCTCGTGCCAGTGCGGTGCTCCCCGGTGGGTCCAGGCCGGCTCGAGGCCCCTCTCGGCCGGCGGGACGGGCGGTCCGGGCACCCGGGCCGCCAGCGCGATCGCCGCGGACGGCCCGAGGTGCTGGACCCCGAGCGCCAGGACCGCCGCAGCTCCGTCGTCGTCGACCCGTCCGAGGCCCTGCGCGGCGACCCGGAACGCGACCGCCTGCTCCCTGCTCACGTCCATCCCCACCAGCCTGCCGGGCCGCTCCCGACGCCCGCCGTCGGGTCGGGCGATGATGGCCCCTCTCCTCCCAACGGACATGCGGGGACGACCTCTCCGCCGACGACGCCTGGCACACCGTCCGCCACGCCGGCCTGCTCGCGCTGGCGCGCACCGCGTCCCTGCGCTTCCGCTACGCGAGGACCTCGGTCAGCTGGCCGTCGTGTTCGGGCTCGCCGGTGCGCGCCGGCGTCGTCGACCCCCTGCTCGTCGACGAGGGCGACGACGGCGTGCCCGATCACCGGCAGTCGGCGGACCAGCACGCGGCGAAAGGGTGACGAACCGGGAGGGTGACATCTGCTGTCAGGTGATGCGGTAGGACTGTGATCCGTGCGAGCCAGCCGACTGCTCTCCCTGCTGCTGATGCTGCAGTCGCGCGGGCGCATGACGGCGCGGGAGCTGGCCGACGAGCTCGAGGTCTCGATCCGCACGATCTATCGCGACATGGACGCACTGACCGAGTCCGGCGTCCCCGTGTACGCCGACCGCGGTCCCGACGGCGGGTACTCGCTGCTCGCGGGCTACCGCCCGCAGCTGACCGGCATGTCCGCCGAGGAGGCCGACGCCCTCGCGCGGGCGGAGATGTCGGCGCCGGCCGCGGAGCTGGGCCTGGGCCGGGTCCTCGCCGCCGCGCAGCTCAAGGTGCACGCCGCCCTCCCGAACGAGCTGGCCGAGCGCTCCCGCCGCATCGCCGAGCGCTTCCACCTCGACGCGCCCGGGTGGTTCCGGGAGGCCGACCACGTCCCGACCCTGACCGGGATCGCGGACGCCGTGTGGAACCAGCGCGTCGTGCGCGTCCGGTACCGGCGGTGGGGTGACGAGGAGGTCGAGCACGAGCTGGAGCCGCTGGGCGTCGTCCTGAAGTCCGGCGTCTGGTTCGTGGTCGCCGCGCCGCACGACGGCGGGTCGGTCCGGACCTATCGGGTCGCGCGGGTCCTGACCCTGGAGACCCTCGACGCGCGGTTCGAGCGCCCCGACGGGTTCGACCTGTGGCGGTACTGGAACGAGCACACCTCGCCGCTGACGGCCGCGCTCCACCAGGCCGAGGCGGCCGTGCGGCTCTCCCCGTCCGGGATGGCGCAGGCGCCGGTCGTGCTGCGCCCGCACACCGCCCGGGCGCTCACGGAGCGGGCGTGGCCGCTCGACGAGGACGGGTGGACGTGCGCGGTCATCCCGATCGAGTCGATCGCGGCCGCCCGCGCGGAGCTGCTGGCCCTGGGGGCGGAGGTCGAGGTCGTGGCGCCGGCTGTGCTGCGTGAGCAGATGCGGGATGCGGCGGCGGCGCTGGCGGCGCTGTACGGGGACTCCTGAGTGGCAGAGAAGTCCTCCGATCGGCGTGCTCCACGCGCGACGAGCCACCTCCGCTAGCGTCGAGCCCGGACGGCGGAGGGGCCGCCGCCCCGGTGGGAGAACGGCATGGCGGAGCCGGACCGGACGTCGAACGACGCGGGGACGTCCCCCGACGACGCGTCCCGCGCGTCGCCGTCGGGCACGCCGGGCTCCCGACGGCGGCCGTGGTCCCCCATGGCCCACACGCCCGAGGAGATCGAGGCCGCGAAGCAGCAGTGGCGCGACATGCGTCCGTGGGACAGCCCGATGGCCCGCGGCGACAAGGTCCTGATCTCCTCGACGGTGGCGGTCATCGCCCTGATGCTGCTCACGCTGCCGGTCAGGCCGTTCCTGCTCGCGACGCACCCCGTCGCCCTGAGCGCCGTCACCGGCAGCCTCTCGGCCGTCGGGGCCGCGGCCGCCTTCGCCCGGGTCGGCGGCACCGACGTCTGGCTCGTCCTCGTGGCCGGCGTGTTCGGGACGATCAAGTTCGACTGGCTCTTCTGGTGGGCCGGCCGTCGCTGGGGCGCCAAGGGGGTGCGGTTCTTCACACCCCCCGGCCGCGCGCAGCGGTTCGTCGAACGCGTCCGGTCGTGGCCGCCGTGGAGCACCGGCCTGCTCGTCGTCGCGGCGGCGCTGCCCGGGGTCCCGTCGGTGCCGCTGTTCCTGCTCGCCGGGCTCGCCGGGATGTGCGCCTGGCGGCCTTCCTGGTCCTCGACGCGATCGGCTCGGCGCTCGTCGTGGGGCTCGTCGCCGGCCTGGGCTACGGGCTGGGTCAGACGGCCGTCGAGTCGTGCTGACGATCGACCAGTACGCGCTGTGGGTCAGCGTCGCGCTCATCGTGATCGTCTCGGTTCGCGCGGGGCGGCGGCGGCAGCCGAGCACCGCGTCCTGACGGCAAGAGCGACGACGGTCCTCGGACGTCCGGGGGAAGAGGAGCACGCCGACAGGGCGACTCTCCTGACGCTGGAGGAGGGCCCCCACACACGACGGCGCCCCGGCCACCACGAGGGTGACCGGGGCGCCGGGCCGTGCTTCTGCGTCAGCTGTCCGCCGCGTCCGACGTGCCCGCCGTCGCGACCTCGGGGGTGTCCGGCACCGGGGTGGGCTTGGGCTCGCCCCGGAACGTGAACTTCGCCGACTCGGGCGCGGCCTTGGTCCGGCCCTGGTCGTCGACCTCCACCGTCCAGCCCTCGACGTCGACCAGCACGATCTGCCCGGGCTCGATCTCCCCGAACAGGATCTTCTCGGAGAGCTGGTCCTCGATCTCGCGCTGGATCGTGCGCCGCAGCGGCCGTGCGCCGAGCACCGGGTCGAAACCGCGCTGCGCGAGCAGCTTCTTCGCGGAATCGGTGAGCTCGATCGACATGTCCTTGTTCTGCAGCTGCTTCTCGGTGCGACCGATCATCAGGTCGACCATCTGCACGATCTCGGACTCGGTCAGCTGGTGGAACACGATGATGTCGTCGATGCGGTTGAGGAACTCGGGACGGAAGTGCTTCTTGAGCTCGTCCGTGACCTTGTTCTTCATCCGCTCGTAGTTCGAGCCGGTGTCCGCACCGGACTGGAACCCGAGCCCGACCGCCTTCGAGATGTCCTGCGTACCGAGGTTGGACGTGAACACGATGACCGTGTTCTTGAAGTCCACGACGCGACCCTGACCGTCGGTCAGGCGGCCGTCCTCGAGCACCTGCAGGAGCGTGTTGTAGACCTCGGAGTGGGCCTTCTCGATCTCGTCGAAGAGGACCACGGAGAACGGCTTGCGGCGCACCTTCTCGGTGAGCTGGCCGCCCTCCTCGTAGCCGACGTACCCGGGGGGCGCGCCGAAGAGCCGCGAGGCCGTGTAGCGGTCGTGGAACTCGCCCATGTCGATCTGGACGAGGGCGTCGTCGTCACCGAACAGGAACTCGGCGAGCGCCTTGGTCAGCTCGGTCTTCCCGACGCCCGAGGGCCCCGCGAAGATGAACGACCCCGACGGGCGCTTCGGGTCCTTGAGGCCGGCCCGCGTGCGGCGCATCGACTGCGAGACCGCCTTGACGGCGTCCTCCTGGCCGATGATCCGCTTGTGGAGCTCGTCCTCCATGCGGAGCAGACGGGTCGTCTCCTCCTCGGTGAGCTTGAAGACGGGGATGCCGGTCCAGTTGGCCAGCACCTCGGCGATCAGCTCGTCGTCCACCTCGGCGACGACGTCGAGGTCACCGGACTTCCACTGCTTCTCGCGCTCGGACTTCTGGCCGAGGAGCTGCTTCTCCTCGTCGCGCAGGCGCGCGGCCTTCTCGAAGTCCTGCGCGTCGATCGCCGACTCCTTCTCGCGACGCACGTCGGAGATCTTCTCGTCGAACTCGCGCAGGTCCGGCGGCGCGGTCATGCGGCGGATGCGCATGCGGGCGCCGGCCTCGTCGATCAGGTCGATGGCCTTGTCCGGCAGGAACCGGTCGTTGATGTAGCGGTCGGCCAGGGTGGCCGCCGCGACCAGCGCCGGGTCGGTGATCGAGACGCGGTGGTGCGCCTCGTACCGGTCGCGCAGGCCCTTGAGGATCTCGATGGAGTGGGCCACCGAGGGCTCCCCCACCTGGATCGGCTGGAAGCGGCGCTCGAGCGCGGCGTCCTTCTCGACGTGCTTGCGGTACTCGTCGAGGGTCGTCGCCCCGATGGTCTGCAGCTCGCCGCGGGCCAGCATCGGCTTGAGGATCGACGCGGCGTCGATCGCGCCCTCGGCGGCACCCGCGCCGACGAGCGTGTGGAGCTCGTCGATGAACAGGATGATGTCGCCGCGGGTGCGGATCTCCTTGAGGACCTTCTTCAGGCGCTCCTCGAAGTCACCGCGGTAGCGCGAGCCCGCCACGAGCGACCCGAGGTCGAGCGTGTAGAGCTGCTTGTCCTTCAGCGTCTCGGGGACCTCGCCCTTGACGATGGCCTGGCCGAGGCCCTCGACGACGGCGGTCTTGCCGACGCCGGGCTCGCCGATGAGGACCGGGTTGTTCTTGGTCCTCCGGGAGAGGACCTGCATGACCCGCTCGATCTCCTTCTCCCGGCCGATGACCGGGTCCAGCTTGCCCTCGCGTGCGGACTGGGTGAGGTTGCGACCGAACTGGTCGAGCACGAGCGACGACGACGGGGTGCCCTCGCCGCGCTGGCCGCCGGACTCCGCGGGCTCCTTGCCCTGGTAGCCCGAGAGCAGCTGCAGCACCTGCTGGCGCACCCGGTTGAGGTCGGCGCCGAGCTTGACGAGGACCTGCGCGGCGACGCCCTCGCCCTCGCGGATCAGCCCGAGCAGGATGTGCTCGGTCCCGATGTAGTTGTGGCCGAGCTGCAGCGCCTCGCGCAGCGACAGCTCCAGCACCTTCTTGGCGCGCGGGGTGAACGGGATGTGCCCGCTGGGTGCCTGCTGACCCTGGCCGATGATCTCCTCGACCTGCTGGCGCACGCCCTCCAGGGCGATGCCCAGCGACTCGAGGGCCTTGGCGGCGACGCCTTCGCCCTCGTGGATCAGCCCGAGCAGGATGTGCTCGGTCCCGATGTAGTTGTGGTTGAGCATCCTGGCCTCTTCTTGGGCCAGGACGACCACCCGCCTCGCGCGGTCGGTGAACCTCTCGAACATTCGTCACTCCTGACTGCTGCGCCGGCGGACTCCCGCACACCGCCCCGCCGTAGCCGACGTGGCCCGCACGGACCCTGGCTGGTGCCCCCACGACCCGGGCGCACCCGGAGCGCGTTGACTCGACACCGTACGACCATCGTAGTCGCCGCGGGCACCGCGACCGGGTGTCGCCGGTTGCAGGACCGTGACGGCGACCACGTGGATCACCCCTGAACGCACGTGGTCGGGGTGCGCTGCTGCCCACCCCGCACGGTCACCCGCTGGTCACCGTGTCGTGACCAACGATGCCGCGTCCGGCGCTGTTCCGTCGCGGTGTTCGCGCACGGAGAACGCCCGGATCGGGGGAGCACCGAGATCCCGCACCGGCGCAGGCAGATGCTGCACGCCCGACGGCCGACCACCGCCCCCGACGACAGATGGGCGCCGGGCGCCGGCGATCACGCGGGTATCGGGCCGGAGAGGTGCAGCCCGCCGACGTGCCAGTCGCCGCCCTCGCGCCGCAGGACCATCGTGAAGCGGAACCGGCCGTCGGTGCGGTGCTCCCGGTAGCTCGCCCGCTGGTCCTGGATCCCCACGACGAGCGCGGTGTCGCCGTGCTCGCGGACCGAGCCGACCTCCAGGGCCAGCGACTCGGTCCGCAGACCGCCGGCGTGCCGGCTCCGCCAGGCCGCGGCGTCGAGGACGAACCCGACCGGGCCGACGGCGAGGAAGTCGTCCGTGACCAGCTCCGCGGTCGCGGCGTCGTCCCCGCTCGCCTCGGCGGCCTCCCAGCGGCGCACGAGGGACTCGACGGCGCTCACCGGGCCGCCTCCGGTTCCCGCACGTCCGCGGCCGGACCGACCCGACGTCGGGTCACCGGCAGCGCGGCGCTCGTCCACACCAGCCAGACCAGCCCGCCGAAGCGGACCACCGGGAGCAGGAACGACAGCGCGGGCACCGCGAGCGACAGCACCGCCACCACCGCGACGCCGGCCAGCACGAGACCCACGACGGCGAGGGCGCGCGGCCCGATCCGGCCCAGCAGTGTCGGGACCGAGGCGCCGGCGATCAGCAGACCGAAGGCGACGACGAAGCCGGGTCCGCCCGCGGCGAAGGACAGTTCGGTCAGGGCGACGACCGGGCCGGCCGCGTCGGGCACCAGGACGGCGGTCGCGGCGGCCGCCCACCCGGCGACCCCCGAGACCGCGAGCATCGCGGCGGCGAGCAGCCCGCCGACGAGGCCGAGCGTCGGACCGGCCACGCGCAGGCCGAGCCGGTGCAGGCGGTGGTGGACGGTCGCGACCCACACCGCGAACGGCACGGCGGAGGCGAGCAGGAGGGTCGCGGAGAGCTCTGCGCCGGTCGAGTGGTCGCGCAGCAGGGCGAGCGTGGTCGCGGGGTCCGCGCCGGGACGGGTCCCGACGAAGAGGGCGAGGGTCGCCAGCGTCTGCGCGGCCCAGGCGAGGGCGGGGACGAGCAGGGGCGGCCCGCCGCGGCGGGCGTGGGTACCGGAATCGGGCATCGTCGTTCCTCTCGAGGATCGTTACAAACCAGAACGATTGCTCGATGAAGACGATGTGTCAAGCGCTACGATCGCCATCGTGGATGACCGACGACCGACCGGGGCCGCCTTCCTGCTGACACAGCTCGGCACCCACGCCGCGCGGCGCTTCGGCGAGCGGGTCGCCGCCCTGGACCTGACGCCGCCGCAGGCCGGACTGGTCCGGGCCGTCGCGCAGGAGGGCGGGCGCAGCCAGCAGGCCCTCGCCGCCGCACTCGGGACGCCCGCCACCCGGCTCGTCGCCCTCGTGGACGCCCTGGAGCAGCGCGGCGTGCTCGAGCGGCGCCGCAACCCCGACGACCGCCGGCTGTACGCGGTCCACCTCACCGAGGCCGGGGAAGCGCTGCTGGACGACCTGGGGCGCGTCGCCGCCGAGCACGAGGCCGCGCTGCTGTCCGCCCTGGAGCCGCAGGAGCGGCGCACTCTCGCGGGGCTGCTCGGCCGCGTCGCCGCCGCCGAGGGCCTCACCCCGGGCGTGCACCCGGGCTACCGTGATCTCCCGGCCGACGACCGCGGCTCGGAGGGGGCTCCCCCGTGCGGGACATGACGATCTTCTCCGGCTCGGCGCACCCTGCCCTCGCGGCCGCGATCTGCCGACGGCTCGACATGCCGCTCTCGCCGTCGCGGCTCACCCGCTTCACGAACGACTGCCTCGAGGTGCAGCTGCAGGCGAACTGCCGCGAGCGCGACGTGTTCCTCGTCCAGCCGCTCGTCCCGCCGGTCCAGGAGCACCTCGTCGAGCTGCTGCTCATGATCGACGCGGCCCGGGGCGCGTCGGCCGCGCGGATCACCGCCGTCATGCCGCACTACGCGTACGCCCGGTCGGACAAGAAGGACGCCCCGCGGATCTCGATCGGCGGCCGGCTCGTCGCCGACCAGATCGTCGCGGCGGGGGCGGACCGCGTCCTGACGATGACGCTGCACTCCCCGCAGGTCCACGGCTTCTTCTCGGTGCCCGTCGACCACCTGCACGCGCTCTACGAGCTCGCCCGCCACCTGCACGGCGTCGACCTCTCGAACGCCGTCGTGGTCTCGCCGGACTTCGGCAACGCCAAGGAGGCGAGCAAGTTCGGCCGCATCCTCGGCACGCCGGGCCACCCCGTACCGGTCGCGGCCGCGGCCAAGCAGCGGATGCCCGACGACGAGGTCGAGATCTCCTCGATCATCGGTGACGTCCGGGGCCGCGACGTGATCGTCCTCGACGACGAGATCGCGCGGGGATCGACGATCATCGAGCTCCTGGACCGCCTCGAGGAGTACGACGTGGCGTCGGTGCGGGTGGCGTGCACCCACGGGCTGTTCACCGAGGGCGCGCTCGACCGGATCGCCGCGCGCGACGCCGTCACCGAGATCTTCTGCACCGACACGGTGCCCGGCCCGGCCGTGCACCCCTCCGGGAAGCTGACGATCGTGTCCGTCGCGCCCGCGCTCGCCGAGGCGATGCGGCGGATCCACGACGGCGAGTCGGTGAGTGTGCTGTTCGAGCCCGCGGTCCCCGAGGGGTAGGTGGCCTACCGGGCGTCGGCCGGGGTGCAGTCGTGGACCCGGAACGTCGGGTCCTTCGAGGGCAGCGCCTGGCAGTGCTGGTCCACCCACACCAACCGGGGGTCCGCGCTCGGGAACGAGAGGACGACGTGGAACCGGCCGGTCGCGACGTCGGCGCGCAGCTGGTCGAGGGTCGGCGACGGGCCGGCGCCGGTGAAGCCGCCGATCGGGAGGACCTCTTCGCCGGTGGGGTAGGCGAAGACCGAGGCGACCGCCGAGGACTGCACCGCCATCAGGTCCGGCGCGCCGCCCCGGGCCCGCTCCAGCACGGGCAGGGTGGCCGCGGCGAACCGCGGCGCCGCGACGAGCAGGGCCCGGACGGCCCGCACCTCGCGCGCGGGCTCGAACGGGGTGTCGAACGCCCCGCCGCCCAGGGCGAGCAGCCACGTTGTCGCCGCGACCGGCAGGACCAGCACCGCCGCCAGCCCGACGACGAGCGCGCCCCGCCGCCCGGCGGCGACCAGCCCCACCGCGACGAGCCCGAGCGCGACGGCGAGGACGACCGCCGTGACCAGCGGCCGTTCCGAACCCAGCACCAGGGCGGCGCCGTAGGCGACGGTCCCGACGACGGCGAGCGCGGCCGCCGCTCGCGCCCCGGCCGAGCCGCGCACGTCCTGGAGGTGCACGAACGCCACCCCGAGGGCGCCGGCGACGGCGGGCGCGAGGCTCGCCACGTAGTACACGTTGACCGCCGCCCCCGCGCTGAACGCGACTCCGAAGGCGACCAGCCATAGCCCGAAGAGCAGGTAGGCCGCGCGCCGTGGATCGGTGCGCGGGGCCCGGCGCAGTGCCCACAGCCCGACGACGACGGCGAGCACGGCCGCGGGCAGCAGCCAGCCCGCCGAGCGCGCGAGGTCGCCGACGAACAGCCGGTCGGCCGACGGGCCCGCGCCGCCCGCGCCCGGCGCGGTGAGCGCGAGCCCCTGCCCCGCGAGCACCTGCAGCGGGTTCTGCGCCCCGAGCCGGCCGAGCCCGTTGTAGACGAAGGTCTGCTGCCACAGCGAGTCGTCGCTGCTGCCGTCCACCCACGGCCGCGCAGCCGCCGGGACGGCCGACACCGCCACCGTCCACGTGAGCGACACCACCGCGGTGACGACACCGGCCGCCACCGTCGCGCCGATTCGCCGCGGCCACGTGCCGGGGCCCGCGACGAGGAACGCCACCGCGAGCGCCGGCAGCACCAGCCAGGCGGCGGCCATCTTCGCCTGGAAGCCCAGCCCGACGAACACCCCGGCGAGGGCGAGCCACGCCGCCGGGCGCCCGGACGACAGCGCCCGCGCCGTCGCCCAGGTCGCGGCGACCAGCGCGAGGATCATCAGCGGGTCGGCGACGTTGCCGCGCCCGACGGCCACCGCGGCCGGGCTGAGCGCGAGGACGACCGCGGCGACGGTGCCGGCCACCGGTCCCGCGAGGGCCCGCACGGCGAGCGCGAGGACGACGACGGCGGCGCTCATCTCGACGACCTGCGGCGCCAGCATCACCCACGGGGCCGGCCCGAGGGCGCGCACGAGCAGGGCCTGGACCCAGAACGCGCCGGGCAGCTTGTCCATCGTCACGGTGGCCGCGGGGTCGGCGGCGCCGAACCAGAAGGCGTGCCAGTTCGTGGCCATCGCCCGCACGGAGGCCGCGTAGTACGGCTCGAGCGGGTCGCGGGTCAGGCCCCACCCGGTGGCGAGCGCCGTCACCGCCGCGGCGAGGACGATCCCCGCCCACCAGGCCCGTGGTGACGTCGCGGGCGTCGTCGGCGACGCTCCGGCGGGGGTCACGTCCGCGGTGCCCGTCGTGGTCATCGGGCGTCCTCCCCGGCGGGGTCGGGGTGGGCGGCGAGGCGGTCCAGGAGGCGGGCGGCGATGGCGAGCACGTCCCGCTCGGCGTCGGTGAGCTCGGCCAGACCGCGGTCGAGCCAGGCGTCGCGCGGGGCCGCGTCGTCGGCGAGCGCCGCCCAGCCCGCCGGTGAGATCGTCAGCACCTGCTGACGACCGTCGTCGGGGTCGGCCCGCCGCTCGAGCAGGCCGGTCTCGGTGAGCGAGGCCAACGGCCGCGTCAGCGCCTGCGGCGTGGTCCGCGCCCGGGCCGCGAGGTCGGCCGGTCGCTGCGACCCGGAGTCCATGATCGTCGCCAGCAGGCCGAGCTGGACGTCGGTGAGCCGACCCTGGGGCCGCTGCGCCCGCAGGCGGCGCGCGAGGCGCTGCACTGAGCGGCGCAGCGCGGCCACCTCGAGACTCATACGCAGCAGCGTATGACTTTGCGACAGCAGCCCGCCACCGGGTTCACGCCAGGAGCTTGGTCCCGATGCGGAGGACCTCGTCGACGAGCTCGACCCGCTCGAGCGGCACCCCGCCGGCGAGCCAGCGGTTCACGACGTGGGTCGTCCCGGCCACCACCAGGACCGCGGCGGTCCGCGCCTGCTCCCGGTCGCCGGGGGCGAGCCGGAGCACGTCGTCGAGCACGAGGTCGGCGAAGAGGTCGACCGCGGCGTCGCGGCGCGCGAGGAGCCGGGGGTGGCCGGGCGACTCCGCGTAGAGCCGGGCGATCCGCGGGTCCGCGTCGAGGGTCGCCGCGAAGACCTCCACCGCGGTCGCCGCCCGCGCCCGCCGGTCGCCGTCGGCCCGGCGCAGCGCGGAGACGATCGAGGCGTGCAGCCCGGAGCAGACGTCGTCGGTGACCGCCTCGAGCGCGGCGTCGCGGTCGGCGAACGCCTCGTAGAAGTACCGCTTGGTCAGCCCGGCCCGGGCGCACACCGCGTCGACCGTGACCCCGAGGACACCGACCTCGCCGACGACGTCCAGGCACGCGGCGAGCAGACGGGACCGCCGCTGCGCCTGGCGCTCCTCGGCGCTGGCCCCGCGGTAGGTCCGGACGGCGGGCGACACCCGTTCATGGTGACACGGATCTCGTCCGGCCCGTCGCGACCGCGGAGCCCGCCACCGGATCGGTCAGGAATGCGCCTTGTGATAGGCCTCGCTGACCTCGGAAGGGATGCGTCCGCGCTCGGAGACCGTCATCCCCTGCTTGCGCGCCCATTCCCGGATGGCCTGGTTCTGCTCGCGGTCGACCGACGCGCGCCCGCCGGTCCGGCGCGCGGCCGGGGCGGGAGCCGCGGCGGCCGGGCGCGACGAGGAACGCCGGCGTCCGGAGAGCCGGCGTGCGTGCGTGATGTAGTCCCCGAGGGAATCACGCAGCTTGGCGGCGTTCGAGTCGGACAGGTCGATCTCGTAGGTCGCCCCGTCGATGCCGAACTCGACCGTCTCGTCGGCCTCGGTCTCGTCCAGGTCGTCCACGAGGGACACGACCACTTTCTGCGCCACGCGACGATTTCCTTCCACGACCCCCGGGAGTCCGGCGTCACGACGCCCCACGTCGTGATCTCCGGAATGGTTCGCGGCGGAGCGTAAATGCGCGCGCCGCGCTCTGTCGAGCCCGTCGGCGGTGATCGCCGACGTCACGGGGAATCGTGTGGCGCGCGCGACCCGGCGGCAATGGGCCGCCGGGCGCGCGCGGACGACCTCAGTCGGGGACCGAGGAGCCGTCAGGGACCACGACGGCGAACATGTCGGAGAGCGCCGCGAGGCTCGCGGACTGCAGCGACGCGGCCGGCACGGGCCCGTCCGGCGAGGGGAGGGCGCGCGTCGCGGTGGCGCTCGCGACGACGGTCGGGGCGAACCCGAGGTTGAAGGCGCTGCGGGCCGTGGAGTTCACGCACATGTGCGTCATGAACCCGGCGAGGACGAGGTCGGTGACGCCCGCGCCGCGCAGGTACTCCTCGAGATCGGTCTGCACGAAGGAGCTCGGGAAGTTCTTGACCACCCGGTGCTCGCCGGGCTCCGGCGCCACGGCGTCGACGATCGCGCCGATCTCGGCGTTCGTGTCGTACGGCGTGCCCGCCCCGGCCTCGTGCTGGACGTGGACGATCGTGGCGCCCGCCGAGCGGGCACGGTCGAGCAGGCGCGCGGCCTCCTCGATGGCCGGCTCGACCTTCTCGAGCGCCATGACGCCCTGGGTGTAGGTGTTCTGCAGGTCGATCATGATCAGCGCGGAGCCGGCCAGGGAGGCGGGCTCCCCCGACATGCCGGTCAGCTCGCGCAGGGTCGGGCTCGGGGTGGTCATCGTGTCTCCTCGTCGAGATCGGGTCACAACAGAGCGAAGGGCACCCCCGGAGCCGCGCTGAGCGTTGCTCGGGGGTGCCCTTCGGCGCAAGGACGACCGGAGGCTCACCCCGCCTCGAGGTCCCGCCATTCGTCGTCGGAGAACAGCCGCGAGCGGATGATGAACCGGACGCCCTCGGGCGCCTCGACCGAGAATCCGCTGCCGCGTCCCTTCACGACGTCGACGGTGAGGTGGGTGTGCTTCCAGTACTCGAACTGGGAGGCCGACATGTAGAAGCCGATCGGCTCCAGGCCCTCGACCGCGAGGTCACCGAGGTGCACGTCGTGCTGCCCGATCTTGAAGTCCCCGTCCGGGTAGCACATCGGGGCGCTGCCGTCGCAGCACCCGCCGGACTGGTGGAACATCAACGGGCCGTGGATCTCGGTGAGCTGCACGAGGAGCTGGGCCGCCTGCGGGGACAGGGCGACGCGGGCCGTCGTCCCGGAGCCCGGCACCTCCGGCACCTGATCGGTGACGTCGGTACTGGTGCTGATCTCCGTCATGGGGATCCCCTTCTGCTGTCGACCACCCGGGTTCTCCTGATCGAGCCGATCAGAAGAAGCCCATGGCGTTCTGCGAGTAGCTCACCAGCATGTTCTTCGTCTGCTGGTAGTGGTCGAGCATCATCTTGTGGTTCTCGCGGCCGATGCCCGACTGCTTGTACCCGCCGAACGCGGAGTGCGCCGGGTAGTTGTGGTAGTTGTTCACCCAGACCCGGCCGGCCTGGATGTCGCGGCCGGCGCGGTAGGCGGTGTTGGTGTCGCGCGACCACACGCCGGCCCCGAGCCCGTAGAGGGTGTCGTTGGCGATCTTCATGGCGTCGTCGTAGTCGCTGAACTTCGTCACCGAGAGCACCGGGCCGAAATCTCCTCCTGGAAGATCCGCATCGAGTTGTTGCCCTCGAAGATGGTCGGCTGGACGTAGTAGCCGCCCGAGAGGTTGCCGCCCAGGTCGGCCTTCTCGCCGCCGGTGAGGATTTTCGCGCCCTCCTGGCGGCCGATGTCGATGTAGGAGAGGATCTTCTCGAACTGGTCGTTCGAGGCCTGCGCGCCCATCATCGTGTCGGTGTCGAGCGGGTTGCCCATCGTGACCTGCTCGGTGCGCTTGACGCCCTGCGCCAGGAAATCGTCGTAGATGCCGCCCTGGACCAGGGCGCGCGACGGGCAGGTGCAGACCTCGCCCTGGTTGAGCGCGAACATCGTGAAGCCCTCGAGGGCCTTGTCCGAGAACGCGTCCTGCTGCGCGAGCACGTCGTCGAAGAAGACGTTGGGGCTCTTGCCGCCCAGCTCGAGCGTGACCGGGATCAGGTTCTCCGAGGCGTACTGGGAGATCAGGCGGCCCGTGGTGGTCTCGCCGGTGAAGGCGATCTTCCGGATGCGGTTCGACGACGCGAGCGGCTTGCCCGCCTCGACGCCGAAGCCGTTGACGACGTTGAGCACGCCGGCCGGGATCAGGTCGGCGACGAGCTCGAGCAGCACGTGGATCGAGGCCGGGGTCTGCTCGGCGGGCTTGAGGACCACGGCGTTGCCCGCGGCGAGGGCCGGGGCCAGCTTCCAGATCGCCATGAGGATCGGGAAGTTCCACGGGATGATCTGGCCGACCACGCCCAGCGGCTCGTGGAAGTGGTAGGCGACCGTGTCCTCGTCGATCTGGGAGAGCGAGCCCTCCTGGGCGCGCAGGGCGCCGGCGAAGTAGCGCAGGTGGTCGACGGCGAGGGGGATGTCCGCGGCGAGCGTCTCGCGGCAGGCCTTGCCGTTCTCCCAGCTCTCCGCGATGGCGATCATCTCGAGGTTCTGCTCGATCCGGTCCGCCATCTTGATGAGCGTGTTGGCGCGCTCGGTGACCGAGGTCTTGCCCCAGGCCTTGGCTGCGCCCTCGGCCGCGTCGAGCGCCTTCTCGACGTCGTCGGCCGTCCCGCGGGCGACCTCGGTGAAGTTCTCACCGGTGATCGGGGTCGGGTTCTCGAAGTACTGCCCCTTGGCCGGGGCGACGTACTCGCCGCCGATGAAGTGGTCGTAACGGGGCTTGAAGGTGACGACGGAGCCGTCGGTGCCCGGGGCCGCGTACGTGGCCATCCCTGGTCCTCTCACTCGGAGGGCAGCACGGGATCCCGCACTGCCGGTGTGACGCACGTCGTGCGCCCACCTGTGACCCAGAACGCTACGAACGCGGGGGTTGCACCGACGTTGCACGCGCACGCGGAGCCCAGCCCGGCCGCAGTGCCGTAGATGCGGCTCATCCGAACAGTCCGGTCAGGGTTGCCTCTCCCCGTCGCCGCACCGCACGATGAGGGTCGGCACGACTCCACGGGGTGGTGGATGACGCGAGGTCCGAACGGTCGGGACGCCGACGCGCCGGTCTGGGGCGATCCGGTCGAGCGGGCGGCGGTGCTGGCGCGGGTGCGCGACGCGGTGCTCGCCGGCGGCCGCGGCGAGGTCGCCCCCCGCGGGGTCGTCTCCGATTCGTGGCAGCGCTCGCTCGCCGCGCACGTCGACCCGGACCACGGCGCCCCCGCCCACGTCTTCGACGACGGCGAGCTCGACGCCTTGCGCGAGTCCCACCCGCTGGCGCCGGTGCTGCCCATCCTGCGCACGACGTTGCTCGAGATCGCCGACGAGGCGATGCACGTCATGATCGTCACCGACGCCTCGGGGCACATCCTGTGGCGCGAGGGCGCGGCCGGGATGCTGCACATCGCCGACGACGTCGAGCTCGCCGAGGGCTTCCGCTGGAGCGAGGACTCCGCGGGCACCAACGCGATGGGCACCACCCTGGCCTCGGGCTCCCCGGTGCAGATCCACTCCTCGGAGCACCTGGTCGCGCAGTACCACCGCTTCACCTGCGCGGCCGCCCCGATCCACGATCCCGACACCGGGGAGGCGGTCGGCGCCGTCGACCTGACCGGCCCGGTCCGCACGTTCCACCCCAGCACGCTCGCGCTGGTCTCCGCCGCCGCGCGGCTCGCCGAGAACCACCTCGCCACCCGCCAGGCCATCCGCGACGAGCGGCTGCGGACGAGGAACCTGCCGCACCTCACCGGCCTCGGCGAGGCGCCCGGAGCCCTGCTCAGCCCGGCCGGACGCGTGCTCGCCGCGACCCCCCACGGCTGGCTCGGCGACCGCGTCGAGCTGCCCGGCGCCGGCGACCGGATCGGGCTCGGGGAGCACGGCGAGGGCGTGCTCGAACCGCTGGCCGAGGGCTGGCTGCTCCGGCTGGAGCGGAGCTCGTCGATCCGGCCCCGCCCGACGCTCGCGCTGCCCTTCCTCGGCGCGCCCCGCCCCGTCGCCCGGCTCGACGGCCGCCCGATCCGCCTCGGCGCCCGCCACGCCGAGCTGCTCGCGCTGCTCGCCGCGCACCCCGGGGGCCTGAGCGCCGACGCCCTCGCCGTCGAGCTCTACGGCGACCGCGGCAACCCCGTCACCGTGCGCGCGGAGATGCACCGGCTGCGCGCGCTGCTCGACAGCGCACCGAACGGCACCGGCGTGGTGCGCACCGGGCCGTACCGCCTCGAGGCGCGGGTGGACGCGGACTTCCTCACGGTGCGCGAGGCGGTCCGGGCGGGCCGCCTCCCCGACGCCGGGCTCATCGCCCGCGGCGGGCTCCTGCCGACCTCCGACGCGCCGGGCGTCCGCGCGCTGCGCGACGAGCTCGACGTCGGGGTCCGCTCAGCCGTGCTGCGCCGCGGGGACACGACGGCGCTGTGGGCGCTCGCCCGCACCCCGTCGGGCCGGGGGGACGCCGAGGTGGTCGAGCGGCTGCGCCACGTGCTGCCGGTCAGCGACCCCCGGCACGCCGAGCTGGGTGCCTCCGGCTCGTGAGCACACAATGCGGCGATACGCGCACCTTCTGCGCACGAGCGCGGAGCGCACCTGCTGCCTAACGTCGCCGCCGTTCCTCCCGCGCCCGCGCCGCCGCCCGCACCCGCACGAACACCGCCCGCAGGCCCTGCAGCGTCAGGTCGGGGATCTCGTGGGTGACCGTCGTGCACTCGGGGACCACCACCGGGGCGAGCCCGCCCGAGGCCACCACCGCCACCGGCCGCCGACCCTGGCCGTCCTTCGCCGCGATCTCGTCCGAGAGCCGCGCCACGAGGCCGTCGACCATCGCCGCCGCCCCGATGACGAGCCCGCCTGCATGCTCTCCACCGTCGAGCGCCCGAGGGCCGACCGCGGCGCCACGAGCTCGACCGGGCGCAGTCCCGCGGCCCGCGCCGCCAGCGCCTCGGCCGACACCGCCACCCCGGCCGCGATCGCGCCGCCGAGGAGCTCCCCGGAGGCCGAGACCGCGTCCACCGTCGTCGAGGTCCCGAACACGACGACCACGCACGGGCCGCCGACCTGCTCGTGGGCCGCCAGCGCCTGCACCACGCGGTCGGCGCCGACCTCCTTGGGGTTGTCGACGAGCAGCGGCACGCCGGTGCGCACCCCCGGCTCGACGAGTACGTGCTCCACGCCGGCGAAGTGCCGGTCGAGCATCCCCCGCAGCTCGCGCAGCAGCGCGGGCACCGTCGAGAGCGCCGCCACCCCGTCGACCTCGGCCAGCAGCGGCCCGAGCATCCCCCGGACCGTCAGCGCGAGCTCGTCGGCGGCGGCGCGGCGCTCGGTGTGGACGCGCGCGGTCCAGCGGGCCTCCGGCCACTGCGCCGGAGCCGGCCCCGTCGACCGGAGGACTCGGGTAGAGCGCGAGCGCGGTCTGGGTGTTGCCGACGTCGATGCAGAGCAGCACCCCGGACCGGCGCCTAGACCAGCGCGGCCTGCGCCCGGGTGCCGGGCACGAGCAGCGAGGCGGCCGGGGCGTCGTCGGGGACGCGGGCCGGGTCGGCCGACTCGTCGAGCACCCGGTTGTGCTCGTCGACGAACACGACCCGCGGCGCGAACTCCCGGGCCTCGGCGTCGTCCATCTGCCCGTAGGCGATGAGGATGACCAGGTCGCCGGGGTGCACCAGGTGCGCGGCGGCGCCGTTGATGCCGATGACGCCCGACCCGGCGTCGCCCTCGATGACGTAGGTCTCGAGGCGGGCGCCGTTGGTGACGTCGACGATCGCGACCTGCTCGCCGGGCAGCAGATCGGCGGCCGCCATGAGGTCGGTGTCCACGGTGACCGACCCGACGTAGTGCAGGTCCGCGTCCGTCACCGTCGCGCGGTGGATCTTCGACTTGAGCATCGTGCGCAGCATCAGACTCTCCTCACGACGGACACGGGAGCGTTGTCGATCAGGTGCGTCGACCCGGCGCGGGCGGCGATCAGCAGGCGCGCCGGCCCGATCTCCGGGGTCGGGCCCGAGGTCGACGTCGCGCAGTTCGACGTAGTCGACGTCGAGGGCCGGCTCGGCGTCGAGGACCGCGCGGGCCGCGTCGAGCACCGCCGCCGGGCCCTGCTCCCCGGCGTACTGCCCGGCCGACAGGGCGGCCGAGATCGCCACCGCCGCCCGGCGCGCGTCGTCGTCGAGGTAGACGTTGCGCGAGGACAGCGCGAGGCCGTCCTCCTCGCGGACGGTGGGGACGCCGACCACGTGGACGTCGATGTCGAGGTCGCGCACCATCCGGCGGACCAGCGTCAGCTGCTGGTAGTCCTTCTCGCCGAAGAACACGACGTCCGGCACGACGATGGCCAGCAGCTTGTTCACCACGGTGAGCATCCCGGCGAAGTGCCCGGGCCGGAGCGCGCCCTCGAGCTCGGCGCCCAGCGGGCCCGGGTCGATCGAGGTGGCGAAGCCCGGCGGGTACATGTCCTCGACGTCGGGGGCGAAGACGAGCTCGACGCCCTCCTCGCGGCACACCTCGAGGTCGGCCTCGAAGACGCGGGGGTAGCGGTCGAAGTCCTCCTCCGGCCCGAACTGCCGCGGGTTGACGAAGATCGACACGACCGTCGTCGACCCCGGGATCCCGCGGGCGCGCCGCATCAGCTCCCGGTGCCCGTCGTGCAGGGCGCCCATCGTCGGGACGAGGTTGACCCGCCGCCCGCCGCCGCGCAGCGCCTTCGTCACGCGGCGCAGGGCCGTCGGGTCGGCGTGCAGGGTCAGCGAGTCCTTGGCGTACCGGGGCCGGGCGCGCCCCGCCATGTCGTGGGTGCGCAGGCTGGAGGGGCGGGTCACGGGGCGGGCCTCTCGAGGGCGTGGACGATGTTCGTGGAGTCCTCGGGGCCGATCAGCCCGCCGTCGAGCGCACGTTCGGCGGTCCGCCGGGCGAGGGCGCGGTAGAGGTCGGCCGACGCGGGAGCGCGGCGGTCGAGGTGGCGCAGGTGGGTCGCGACGGTGCCGGCGTCGCCGCGCACCACCGGGCCGGTCAGCGCCCGGTCGCCGTGGCGCAGCGCGTTGTCCAGCGCCGCCGAGAGGAGCGGGGCGAGCACGCGCTCGGCCGGCTCGATGCCCGCGTGCGTCAGGATGTCGGCGGCCTCGCGGACGAGCGTGACCAGGTGGTTCGCCCCGTGGGCCAGCGCGGCGTGGTAGAGCGGGCGCAGCTCCTCGGGGACGCGCACCGGCTCCGCGCCGATCTCGACGACGAGGGCCTCGCCGACCAGCCACGCCGCCTCGGCGTCCTCGGTGCCGGACTCGCCGGCGGTCACCCCGACGCACGCGCCGGCGAGGCGGGCCACGTCCTCGGCCCGCCCGGTGACGGTCATGGCCGGGTGCAGCGCGATGGGCAGGACGTCGTGCTCGGCGGCCGGGCCGAGGACGCCGACGCCGTGCGCGCCGCAGGTGTGCACGAGGATCTGGCCCGGGCGCAGGCAGCCCGAGGCCGCGAGGCCGCGGACGAGCCCGGGCAGGACGTCGTCGGGGACGGCGAGCAGGGCGAGGTCGGCGCGGCGCACCACCTCGTCGGGCGGGAGGATCTCGGCGCCCGGGAGGAGCGCCTCGGCGCGGGCGCGGGAGGCCCGGGAGACGGCGGAGGCGGCGACGACGCGGTGCCCGGCGCCCGCGAGCGCGGCGCCCATCACGGCTCCCACCCGCCCGGCGGAGACCACCCCGACGTCGAGGCGGGCGGGCCGGGGCGCGGCCGGGACCGGCCCGGCGTCGGTGCCGGAGGCGCTCACGTGGACACCCCTGTCTCCTCGTCGTTCCCGTCCCGCGACGCGGGTACCGGACGATGCGCCCGCGAGGGTAGACGCGGGAGATCGGGACGCGCCGCCCAGGTGAGCGGCTTCACCGTGCGGGGGCCCGGCCCCTCGAGGGGCACAGGACGCATCCCCGTGGGGCCCGCCGGCACGCCTGGCGTGCTCGTGATCAACGGGGAGACCGGGCGGCCCGCACCCCGGCGAGGCCCCCTACACGACGGGCACACTGCGCATCCCCGACGGCCCGTCCGCCCGCGTTGCGTGCTCCTGATCAACGACTCGGGCGGGCCGCCCTACCGGTCCGGCGGGCCGCCGTAGGGGTACTGGCCCGGCATCGGGCCCGACGGCGGGTACGAGCCACCAGGCATCGGGCCCGACGGCGGGTACGGCCCGCCGGGCATCGGACCCGACGGCGGGTACGGGCCGCCGGGCATCGGGCCCGACGGCGGGCCGGGCGCGTAGCCGGGACGATGCGCCGGGCCGGGCGGCGGGCCCGCGTACGGCCCACCGGGGGGCTGGCCACCCGGCGGCTGCGGGACGCCCGGCGCGGTGATCGCGGCGAGCCGGGTGCGGCGCACGTTCTCGAGCAGCTCGTCGTGCCACTCGGGCTTCGGCGGGATCGCCCCGCGGTCGGCCCGCGCGCGCAGGAACGCCAGCTCGGACACGGCGTGCTGGTAGTGCACGACGGCGTCGGCCGCCGGCTTCCCCGCGGTCCGGCGCACCGCCGTCCGCCAGCGCCGCCGGCCCGCCATGCTCCCGAGCAGCGGCACCTCGCTCTCCGCGATCCACCCGGCCGCGGCGAACCCGGGCATCTGCGAGGCCAGGACGTCGCGCTCCCGCCGTCGCTGCCACAGGACCAGCCCGAGGATCCCGACGAACAGCGGCAGCATGATCAGGATGTAGACGCCGAAGAACCCCGGGCCCAGCTGGGTCGCGGAGTTCCACAGCGCGTGCAGGATCACCGCGAGCACGTAGCCGAGCAGGATCGCGGCGGCGCCGAGGGTCCGGGAGCGCACGCTCGCCGCGATGCCGACCCCGATGCCCGTCATCGACGTGAACAGCGGGTGCGCGAACGGCGAGAGCAGCCCGCGCAGGACGAAGGTGGCGACGATCCCGGCCGCCGGCGTCGCGCCCGCCTCGGAGAACGCCCGCCCGAAGTAGATGATGTTCTCGGTGAACGCGAACCCGGCGCCGACGAAGCCCGCGTAGACGATCCCGTCGACGATCCCGTCGAACTCGCGGCGCCGCAGGATCAGGAGCCCGACGACGAAGGCGCCCTTGACGAACTCCTCGACCAGCGGCGCCGAGATGACCGCGCCGACGACGTCGCCCTGCCCCTGACCCAGCAGCAGCTCGGCCGCGATCACCGCGCTCGAGTTGATGACCAGCGCGACGAGGGCGGCGAGGCCCGCCCCCCAGAGGAACGCGGTCAGCAGCAGGCTCGGCGGCTCGGGCTCCCAGCGGTCGATCCACGCGAAGGCGAGCAGCACCGGCCCGACGGGCAGCATCGCGCAGATCGCCCCGACGATCACGCCGCCGACACCGATCTCGGTGCTCGCGAGGCCGATCGCCGCGAGCGCGCAGACCCCCAGCACGATCAGTCCGAGGACGGGCCAGACGAGCGTGCGCCGCTGCTGGGACGCGAGCCGGACCGGGGTGGCGATCACCCTGCCGCAGGGTAGTGGCGTCGCCGACCGCGCACCGGGCGAGGGACGTGGGCGCTCACCGGTCGCTCGTCGGCGGGGTGTCCTGGTCGTCGGGCGTGCGGCAGCACCACTCGAGCCCGAGCGCGGCGGCCACGAGCACGACCGCGCCGACGATCCCGATCACCGCCGAGACCGTGTCGGACGCCGCGGCGGCCACCTGCGCGCGGCGCGGCAGCACGTAGGCGAGCACCCCGCACCACGCCCCGCCCACCACGGCCCCGGCGAGCGCGGAGGCCTTGGCGAGCGCGACGGCCCGCGCGGCGGACAGGGCGTCGACCGGGCGGGCCCCGGGCCGGCGCCGGATCCGGCGGTAGAGCACCACGGCCACGCCGGCCTCGACGAGCCCCAGCACGAAGAAGGTCACCCCCGCCGGCGCGGGCAGCGGTGGCAGCGACCCGTAGAAAGCCCCGAGGAGGAGGTTCACGACGAGGCCCGCCGCGACCGCGACGAGCAGCAGCACCGACGGGCTCGTGCGGGTCGTCACGGCGACGCCCCGTCCGGGCCGTCGTCGACGGTGGCGTGCCGCACCACGCCCTCGCGCTCGGCCGCGGGCAGCGCCGCGAGCAGGTCGGCGACCCGACCCCGGCCCGGCACCACGGTGTCCGGCTCGATCTCGGCCCACGGCACGAGCACGAACGCCCGCTCGGCGAGCCGGGGGTGCGGGAGCAGCAGCTCGGGGTCGTCGCTGGTCACCCCGGCGCCGGCCGCCTCCACGGTGAGCACGTCGACGTCGAGGGTCCGCGGGCCCCAGCGCACGGCCCCGCCCGACCGGTCGCGTCCCCGGGCGCGCTCGGCCTGCCGGGCCCGCTCGAGCCAGTCGTGCGGGCCCGCCGCCGGGTCGTCGACGGCCGCGACGAGGTTGAGGAAGTCGTCCTGCGCGACGCCGCCCCAGGGCGCGGTGGTGTACGTCGCCGACACCGCCGTCGTCCACGGCGCGAGGACGTCGAGGGCGTGGCGCAGGTGGGCCTCGCGGTCCCCGACGTTGGAGCCCAGGGAGAGCACCGCGCGGGTCACCGGCGGCTCCGCGTGACGCGGACCGCCACGTCGTCGAAGGGGCGCGCGATCGGCGCCTGCGGCTTGTGCAGCACGACCTCGACGCCCGTGACGCGGGGGTCGTCGAGCACGACCGCGGCGACGTCGGCGGCGACCGCCTCGATCAGCGCGTGCGGCGGGCCCTCGACGACTGCGGCGGCGGCCTCCGCGAGGGCGCCGTAGTCGACGGTGTCGGCGAGGTCGTCGCTCGCCCCGGCCGCGGCGAGGTCGGTCCACAGCACGAGGTCGAGGACGAAGTCCTGCCCGTCGCGGCGCTCGTGGTCGAACACGCCGTGGTGGCCGCGCACCCGCAGGCCGCGCAGCTCGATGCGGTCGCCGGTGTCCGGGGCGCTCACGACCCGTTCCTCGCCCGCGACGTGCCCCAGTGCCACGCCGCCGCGACCGCGACCGCGTCGAGGGAGGCCGACACCTCGTGCACCCGGACCCCCCACGCCCCGGCGTTCGCCGCGAGCGCCGTCACCGCGGCGGTCGCGTGCTCGCGGCCGTCCGGGCGGCGCGGGGTCCCCTCGTCGTCGGCGAGCAGTGCCCCCAGGAACCGCTTGCGCGAGGCGCCGATGAGGACCGGGAAGCCGAGGGAGACGAAGACGTCGATCTTGCGCAGCAGCTGCCAGTTGTGAGCGGCGGTCTTCGCGAACCCGAGGCCGGGGTCGAGCACGAGCAGGTCGGGGTCGACCCCGGCGAGCACCGCCCGGTCGACCTGCTCGACGATCTCGGCGCGCACCTCCCCGACCACGTCCTCGTAGCTCGCGAGCTCCTGCATCCGCTGCGAGTGACCGCGCCAGTGCATGAGGACCCAGCCGACCCCGGCGTCCGCGACCACGCGGGCCATGTGCGGGTCGGCGAGCCCGCCGGACACGTCGTTGACCAGCTCGGCGCCGGCCTCGATCGCGGCCGACGCGACCTCGGCCCGGGAGGTGTCCACGCTGACCCGCACGCCCGCCGCGACCAGATCCGAGATGACGGGCACGACGCGAGCGGTCTCGGTCGCCGCGTCGACCCGGGCGGCGCCGGGGCGCGTCGACTCGCCGCCGACGTCGACGTAGGTCGCGCCGCGCAGCGACATGCCCACGCCGTGGGCCACCGCGTCGTCGCGGTCGAGCCAGCGCCCGCCGTCGGAGAACGAGTCCGGGGTGACGTTGAGGACGCCCATCACCAGGCAGTGGTCGGGGCGCGGGAGCCGGCGGGGCGCCGCGGGTCCGGGCGGGGCGACCCCGACGCGGGCGGCTCGGGTGCAGGCGTCACGCTCAGCCGCCCCGGATGAGTCCGAGGGCCTCGGCGCGGGTGCTCGCGGACGACTTGAGGATGCCGCGGACGGCGGAGGTCGTCGTGCGGGAGCCCGGCTTGCGCACCCCGCGCGCGGACATGCACTGGTGCTCGGCGTCGATGACGACGATGACCCCGCGCGCGTCGAGCGCGTTGTCGAGCGCGTCGGCGACCTGGGTGGTCAGGCGTTCCTGGACCTGGGGACGCCGGGCGTAGAGGTCGACGAGCCGGGCGAGCTTCGACAGCCCCGTCACCCGCCCGTCGGGGCCGGGCAGGTAGGCCACGTGCGCCACGCCGTGGAAGGGCAGCAGGTGGTGCTCGCACATCGAGAACATCGGGATGTCCCGGACGAGGACGAGCTCGTCGTGGTTCTCGGAGAACGTCCGCGCGAGCACCTCGTCCGGGTCGCCGTCGAGCCCCGCGAAGAGCTCCCGGTAGGCGCGCGCGACCCGGGCCGGGGTGTCGCGCAGGCCCTCGCGGTCCGGGTCCTCCCCGATGCCGATGAGGATCTCGCGCACGGCGGCCTCGATGCGGGGCGCGTCGAAGGTCTCGACGGTGCTCTCGGCGTGTCCGTTGCTGCGGTCCGCCGTCGGCGCGACCGTGCTCTCACTGGTCGTCACGTCTCGCTCACCCCGTGCTCTGGTGCGGACGGGGCTTGCCCCCCGGGGAGTCCGGGCCTCCTCCAGGAGGGGTGGCCGCCGTTGGTCAGCTCTCCGCGCGGCCGTCGGGTCGACGACCGTCCGGGTCACCGTACGGGTTCGGAGCGCCCTCGCCAGGTGACGTGAACGACCCGCCGTTCGGCTGCTCGGCCTCGGGCGCGTTGCGCCGACCGGACGAGGAACGCGTCCTCCGGGGCCGCGTGCTGCCCACCCGAGGGACCCCACCCGGCGGGCGCCGAGCCGGAGCCGCCGCCGTACTGGCCGGAGCCCTGCTGACCCGACCCGTGCTGGCCGTAGGGCCGCGAGCCGCCTTCCCAGGAGGTGCCGCGCGGCGTCGTCGCCGGGGTCCACCCGGGCGGCGCGCCGTAGTTCGGCGGCACCGACGAGGGCGGCTGCGAGGACCCGCCCGTGCGATAGACGTCCGGGATGCCCCAGCCGGAGGTGCCGCGACCCGACGGGTCACCGCCCTGCCGGGAGGGGTCCGGCCCCGGGCCGCCCGAGGACGGCGTCCCGACCGGCGGGGTGTTCGGCGCGCCCCAGCCGGCGGCGGACCCGTTCTGGCCCGCGCCGCTCGGAGCGGAGCCGTTCTGGCTCGCGCCGTTCTGGCCGACACCGTTCTGGGCCGGGCCGTGCCCGTTGCTCCCGGCGCCGACGCGCGCCGGCTCGCGTCGCTCGTCCTCCGGCGGCCACGGCTCACCGCGCTCCGCGGCGACCTCCCGCCGGGTCTTGATCGGCGGCCGGTCGGACGGCGTGCGCTCGCCGAAGTCGTTGAACGCGGTGATGCGCGGGCGCTTGGTCACCGACGCGAAGAGCCGCTCGAGGTCCTTGCGCTGCAGCGTCTCGTGCTCGATCAGCTCGGCGGTCAGCGTGTCCAGCGCGTCGCGGTGCGTGCTGAGGATCTCCCACGCCTCGGTGTGCGCCGCCTCGATGAGCTTGCGCACCTCCTCGTCGATCTCGTGGGCGACCTCGAGCGAGTAGTCGGCCTGCCGGCCCGCGGTGCGGCCGAGGAAGGGCTCGCCCTGCTCCTGGCCGTACTTGACCGCGCCGAGCCGACCGCTCATGCCGTACTCGGTGACCATCGCGCGGGCGATCTTCGTCGCCTGCTCGATGTCGGAGGAGGCACCCGTCGTCGGCTCGTGGAACACCAGCTCCTCGGCCGAGCGCCCGCCCATCGCGAAGACGAGGCGCGCGATCATCTCGGAGCGGGTCATGAGCTCCTTGTCGTCCTCGGGGACGACGAGGGCGTGCCCGCCGGTGCGGCCGCGCGGCAGGATCGTCACCTTGTAGACCGGCTCGATGTCCGGCATCGCCCAGGCGGCCAGTGCGTGGCCCGCCTCGTGGTACGCGGCGACCTTCTTCTCCTGCTCGGAGATGATGCGGCTGCGCCGGGCCGGGCCGCCGATCACGCGGTCGACCGACTCCTCGAGCGCCGCCCCCGTGATCTGGGTCTGGTTCAGCCGGGCGGTGAGCAGCGCGGCCTCGTTGAGGACGTTCGCGAGGTCGGCGCCCGAGAACCCGACGGTGCGCTTGGCGAGGCCGTCCAGGTCGGCGTCGCCGGCCATCGGCTTGCCCTTGCCGTGCACCTCGAGGATCGCGCGGCGGCCGGCGAGGTCGGGCGCCGCGACCGGGATCTGGCGGTCGAAGCGGCCGGGGCGCAGCAGCGCCGGGTCGAGGATGTCGGGCCGGTTCGTCGCCGCGATGAGGATGATCCCGCCGCGGGCGTCGAACCCGTCCATCTCGACGAGCAGCTGGTTCAGCGTCTGCTCGCGCTCGTCGTGCCCGCCGCCCATGCCGGCGCCGCGGTGGCGGCCGACGGCGTCGATCTCGTCGACGAAGATGATGCAGGGCGAGTTCTGCTTGGCCTGCTCGAACAGGTCACGCACGCGGGAGGCGCCGACGCCGACGAACATCTCGACGAAGTCCGACCCGGAGATCGTGTAGAACGGCACCCCGGCCTCGCCGGCCACCGCGCGCGCCAGCAGCGTCTTGCCGGTGCCGGGCGGGCCGTAGAGCAGGACGCCCTTCGGGATCTTCGCGCCCAGCGCCTGGTAGCGCGTGGGGTTCTGCAGGAAGTCCTTGATCTCGTACAGCTCTTCGACGGCCTCGTTGGCGCCCGCGACGTCACCGAACGTCGTCTTGGGCATGTCCTTGTTCAGCTGCTTGGCCTTGGACTTGCCGAACGACAGGACGCGGTTGCCGCCGCCCTGCGCGTTCATCATCCAGAACAGCAGGACCAGGACGAGGCCCAGCGGGATGAGGTAGATCAGCATCTGGCCGAGCAGGGACTCCTGGGTCACCTGCGTGTCGAAGCCACCGCGCGCGGGGTTCTGACGGAGCTCGGTGAACACCTGGGCGCCGGCCGCCGCGGGGTACTGCGCGTAGATCTCGTTGGTCCGGACGGGGGCACCACTGGTGCCGTCGGCCGGCGGCACGTCCACGGGGTTGACGAGCGTCATCCGCAGACGCTGTTCCTTGTCCTCCAGCGTGACGTCCGCGACGTTGCGCGAGTCGATCTGCTGCAGGGCCAGGGACGTGGACGCCTGCGTGTAGCCGCGCGTGTCGCTGAACAGCGACGACACGGCCAGGTAGACGACGAAGAGCACCACGATCCAGATCAGTGGATTGCGGAGCAGGCGCTTGCGGTCCATGCGGTGACGGCCGGTCCGGCCTCGACCCTCCCCGGGTTGACTGCTGCCGTGTCGACTCCCGGACCGTGGTCCACCACCCGAGGCGCCGCCTACGACGACGTCCGCGCGGTGCCCGCCCGGGCTCTCGTTCCAGGGAAGCCCTGATCTGCTCAATGTACCCCGGGGCACCGACACCCGGCCGCGCGCGGCGGCAGGCCGGGGTCACGGCGGCGTCCGCCCGCGGCGAACGCCGGACGACGTCAGCGGCGCCGCCGCGCGGTCCCGAACACCCCGCGGGTGATCTCCTGGGTCGCCCCCCGCGCGACCGACCGCACGATCTGCTTGAACAGCGAGCTCTTCATCGCCTTCTCGAACAGGCCGGGCCCCTCGTCCTCCTCGGGCGGCGGGGCCTGCGGCGGCGCGGGCTGCGGGGGCTGGTCGGCCGGGACGGGCTCCGCCGGGGTCTCGGGCGCCTGGTTCGCGCCCGTCCGGGCCGCGAGCCGCTCGTAGGCCGACTCCCGGTCCACCGTCTCGCCGTAGCGCGGCCAGAGCGGCGACGCCTTCGCCGACTCCGTCACCGCCGGCTCGCCGATCGCGCCCATCAGCGAGCGCGGCGGCCGCAGCCGGGTCCACGCGACCGGCGTGGGCGCGCCCCGCTCGGAGAGCACCGTGACGATGGCCTCCCCGATCCCGAGCGAGGTCAGGGCCTCCTCGATGTCGTAGACCTTCGACTTCGGGTAGGTCCGCGCGGTCCGCGTCAGGGCCTTCTGGTCGTCCGGGGTGAAGGCGCGCAGCGCGTGCTGCACCCGGGCGCCGAGCTGGGACAGGACGTCGTTGGGGATGTCGGTCGGCAGCTGCGTGCAGAAGAAGACGCCCACGCCCTTCGACCGGATCAGCTTCACCGTCTGCTCGATGCGGTCCAGGAACGCCTTCGACGCGTCGGCGAAGAGCAGGTGCGCCTCGTCGAAGAAGAAGACGAGCTTGGGCTTGTCGATGTCGCCGGCCTCGGGGAGGTCCTCGAAGAGCTCCGCGAGCAGCCACATGAGGAAGGTGGAGAAGAGCGTCGGGTCGGCCTGCTGGTCGGCCAGCTCGAGCAGGGTGACCACGCCCTGGCCGTTCTCGACGGTCAGCAGGTCGGCCGGGTCGAACTCCGGCTCGCCGAAGAACTGGTCGCCGCCGCGGGCCTCGAGGTTCACCAGCGCCCGCAGGATGACGCCCGGCGGTCGACGCCGACACCCCGCCGATGCCCTTGAGCTCGGCCTTGCCCTCGTCGGAGAGCAGGTGCTGGATGACCGCGCGCAGGTCCTTGGTGTCCAGCAGGGCCAGGCCCTTCTGGTCCGCCCAGTGGAAGATCAGGCCGAGGGTCGACTCCTGCGTGGCGTTGAGGCCCGAGGACCTTCGACAGCAGGATCGGCCCGAACGCGGTGATCGTCGCGCGGACCGGGACGCCGATCCCCGAGGCGCCCAGCGAGAGGAACCGCACCGGGAAGGCGGTCGGCGCCCAGTCGTCGCCGGTCTCCTGGGCGCGCTTCGTCGTGCGGTCGCTCGGCTCGCCGGGCCGCGCGAGCCCGGACAGGTCGCCCTTGACGTCGGCGAGCAGCACCGGCACGCCCGCCGCGGAGCACTGCTCGGCCAGGTTCTGCAGCGTCTTCGTCTTGCCCGTGCCGGTCGCGCCCGCGACGAGGCCGTGGCGGTTCAGCGTCGCGAAGGGGATGCGGACGCGGGCGGACTTGTCGGCGGCGGCGTCGACCACGACGGCGCCCAGCTCCAGCGCGGCACCCTCCGTGGCGTACCCGGCGGCGATCTCGGCAGCTGCGTTCTCGCTCACGGGCGGGAGACTAGCGGGTCGGGCGCGACCGGTCGCCGGCCAGCGCGGTCGCCGTTGATCAGGGGCACACGGCGCACGCCGCGGCGCGTCGGGACGCGCGTGCAGTGCCCCTCGTCGACCGGGGCGGCGCCGCGGCCCGCGCCCCTCGGTCAGGGGCACACAGCGCACGCCGCGGGCGGCCGGGACGTGCCTCCAGTGCCCCTCGTCGAGCGAGGACGCCTACCGCGCCGGCAGGTCCACCCGGGTCGCGATGGTCTCCCCGCGCTGGTCGCGCTCGCCGGTGACCGTGACCTGCTCGCCGATGCGCAGCGCGCCGTTGCCGACCGCGGACGGCGTGGCGACGACGGTCCCCGGGGTGGTCTGGAGCGCGGTGAGGGTGCCGTCGGCGGCCCGCACCGTGACCACCGGCGACCCGCCCGGCGGCGTGTCCACGGCCTCGATGACGCCGAGCGTGGGCGGCACCGACCCGGGCCCGGTCGCGGGAGCGGTGTACCGCCCGATGAGCAGCCCGGCGCCGAGGAGCACGACGGCGCCGAGCACGAGCAGCAGGATGCGCGTCGAGCGGGCCATCCCGGGGCGGTTGAGGCGCTCGCGGACGTCGGAGTCGTCCATCGGCCGGTCGAGCACCTCGGCCGAGGTCGGGGGCCGGGACGCCGTCGTCGTGCGCCCGTCGTCCCAGCCCCGCGCCGGCCCGCCGTCCCGGCCGGCCGGGTCGGGCCCGAAGCGCGGTTGTGGGCTGGGTCGACGGATCGGGCCGGTGTCCGAGGTCGCCTGCTCCTCGTCGATGTCGGAGGAACCGTGGACGGCGGTGGGGCGATCGTCCACGGTCTCCCGGGTCGTCTCCGCCGGTCCCTCCGGAACCGACTCGTCCTCCTGCGCCATCACGGCTCCTCCTTCACAGTGCGTGCCGATGCGCCGCCGTCACTCACGTCGCAGGGCCTCGATCGGGCGCAGCCGCGAGGCGCGGCGCGCGGGATAGCCGCCGAAGAACACCCCGATGCCGATCGAGACGACGACGGCGATGACCACGGCGGTGGGGACGACGATGGCGCGGAACCCGCCGGGGAGCGGGATGAGGGTCAGTCCGATCCCGATGCCGACCCCGATCAGCCCGGCGAGCGCGGAGAGGATCACCGACTCGACCAGGAACTGGGCGAGGATCGCCGAGGGTGGCGCGCCGAGGGCCTTCCGGATCCCGATCTCACGGGTCCGTTCGGTGACCGAGACCAGCATGATGTTGGTGATCCCGATACCGCCGACCAGCAGCGAGATCCCCGCGATCCCGGCCAGCAGCAGCGACAAGGTCGACAACGTCGAGTTGAGCACCTGCGCGATCTGGGCGGAACTGATCAGCTGGTAATCGCGGTCGTTCGGATTGGTGATGCCGTGCCGCCGGTCGATGATGCTGTAGATCTCGGACTCGGCTGCATTCTGAACCGCCGCCGAGCGGGCCCCCACCACGATCTGGTTGAGGTTCCCGAACCCGGTCAGGCTGCTCTGCACCGTGGTCAGCGGGGCCAGCACGTTGGAGTCGGCGTTGGAGAACCCGCCACCCTGGCCCTTCGACTGGAGCACCCCGATCACCTGGAACGGCGACCCGTTGAGCAGCACCGTGCGGCCCACCGCGTTGCCGGTACCGAACAGGTCGGTGGCCACCGTGCTGCCGAGGGCCACCACCGGCCGGTTGTCGTCGACGTCGGCCTGGTCGTACGCCCGGCCGGAGGCGACGGTGGTGTTCGACCCGGGGAAGTAGTCCGGAGTGCTGCCGATGACCGTGTCGGTCTCGGAGTTCGCCCCCGCCGCGATCGCGGCCGAGGTCTGCACCACCGGCGCCACGTAGGCCACGTCCGGGGCGCCCTGCGGATCGGAGAGCGCGGTCGCGTCCGCCGGGGACAACGGCCGTGACGACGACCCCGCCGACGCCCCCGCCGTCCCGGAGGCGGCGCGGGGGGCGACGGTGATGCTGTTCGCCCCCAGCCCGGTGATCTGATTGGTGATGAACTGCGACGCCCCATTGCCCAACGCCGTCAGGATGATCACCGCCGCGATCCCGATGACGATCCCCAGCATCGTCAGCAGGGACCGCAGCCGGTTGGCCAGCAAGGCCCGGACGGCGAAGCGGAGGATCTCGATGCTGCTCACGGCCGCGCGCCCGCCTGTTCCGAGAGGCGTCCGTCGGACACGACGACGGTCCGGTCGGCCCGCTCGGCCACGTCGTGCTCGTGGGTGATGAGGACGATGGTCCGACCGGTGGCGTGCAGGCCGTCGAACAGGTCGAGGACGTCGGCGCTGCTCTCGGAGTCCAGGTTGCCCGTGGGCTCGTCGGCCAGCAGCAGGGCCGGTCGGGTGACGAGGGCACGCGCCACGGCGACGCGCTGCTGCTGGCCACCCGAGAGCTGGTTGGGCCGGCTCTCGGTACGCCCGGCGAGGCCGACGAGGTCCAGGGCCGCGAGGGTTCGCTCCCGCCGATCCCGACGGGAGAGGCCGGCGTAGACCATCGGCAGCTCGACGTTCGCGAAGGCGCTCGTCCGCGGGATGAGGTTGAACGACTGGAAGATGAACCCGATCTGCCGGTTGCGCAGTACCGACTGCTGCCGCTCGTCGAGATCGGCGACGTCCAGGCCGTCGAGCCGGTAGCTGCCCGACGTGGGCACGTCGAGGCACCCGAGGATGTTCAGCAGCGTCGACTTCCCCGAGCCCGACTGGCCGACCACGGCCACGTACTCGCCCCGGCGCACCAGCAGGTCGACCTCGCGCAGGGCGTGGACCGCGGTGTCGCCCTCCCCGTAGACCTTCGACATGGCCCGGACGTCCAGGACCGGCAGGTCCGCCCGGTCCACAGCGGGCCCCGACATCCCGCTGCGCGTCATCGCCGGGCGCCCCCGCCCGCACCGCCCCCGGCTCCACCGCCGCCGCCGCGCGCCGGCGCCGGGGCGGCCCGGGGTGGCGGCCGTGGCGGTCGCCTGGGGCAGCACGACGAGGTCGCCGAGCGACAGCCCCGAGGTCACCTGGGTCACGGTGTCCGAGGCCAGCCCGGTCCCGATCGTCCGCTGCACCGAGGTTCCGTCCGGCTGGAGCACCTGCACGGTGGCCTGACCCGAATCGACGCCTCCCACCGGTGTCACCGCCACCGAGGGCAGGAAGGTGACGTCGTTCGCCTGGGCCGTGGTGATCGAGACACTGGCCGACATGCCCGGCCGCATCCCCGGCGGCGGCACGGGCATGAGGACCGACGTGCCGTACTGCACCGTCGTCTGCGACCCCGGCAGGAGGTTGATCGACGTCACCGTCCCCGGGATCTTCTGTCCGGGGAGTGCGTTGACCGACACCGCCACCGGCTGGGCGTTCGCGACCTTCCCGACGTCGAGCTCGGGGACCTGGGCGAGGACCTGCATCGCGGCGAGGTTGGCGATGGTCATGACGGCGGGAGCGACCGGCGCGGACGTGGCGGTCGAGCTGCCGGTGGCGCCGGTGGTCGCCGCGGCCGCCCCGCCGCCACCGCCCGACGACGTCGACGAGCCCGTCGTCGTCGACTGGCCGGACCCGGCGCCGCTCGAGATCGCCGAGCCGTCAGGGAGCCGCCCGCCGGCCGGGTTCCCGGTCGCGGTCGAGCTCAGGACGATGCCTTGCGGCCCGGCCACCTGCCCGACGAGGCCGTCGAGGCTCACGATGGTGCCGTCCTCGGGCGCGACGAGGTCGAGGTTCTGCGTGGCCTGGAAGGCCGTGATCCGGTTGGCCCGGGCGGTGTCGAGGGTCGCCTCGGCGCTGAGGACCTGCGCCTCACCCGGATCCTCCGACGTCTTCGCGGTGGTGCTGGAGGTCGACGTACCCGCCGTTGACGCGGCGGTGGACGTGCATCGGCGCCGTGGACGGTTGCCGGCGGTGGACGTGCCGGTCGGTGGACGTGCCGGCGGTCGAGGCGGTCGGGGTGGTGCCTGCACTCGAGGTACTCGAGGTGCTCGAGGTACCGAGGGTGCTCGACGGTGCCGTCTGCACCTCGAGCATCGTCGAGCCCCGACCGTCCGTGGAGCAGGTGCTCGACGCCCGGCAGCTCACCACCGGCGCCGACGGAAGTCCGTGCCAGGCCGTCGGTGCGCACGCTGTTGCTGGAGTTCGACGTCCGCGTCGTGCGCCGGTCGTGCCCGTCGTACCGGCGTCGTGCGCCGTCGTGCCCGTCGTACCCGTGGTCGCCTCGTGCTCGTCGTGCCGACGCCGTGCTCGCGCCTGCTGCAGCCGTCGTCGTCGCCGCCGGGTGGTCCTTCTGGTACTCGGCGTCGGCGAGGGCCTGCTCGTCGGCGGCGACCTGCGCGTCGGCGGCCGTGAGGTTGGCCTGGGCGAACTCGCCGTCGAGGCGCGCCAGCGTCTGGCCCGTGGTGACGTGGTCCCCGAGCCGGACGCGGATCTCGGCGATCTTCCCGCTGACCCCGAAGTTCAGCGTCGCGCTCGCCGCGGTGGTGACCGTGCCGGCCGCGGTCACGGTCTCGGCGACCGTGCCCCGCCCGACCGGCGTGGTGCGCAGTGTCGAGTTCGCGCTCGACGAGGACGACTTCGTGAGTGCATACGTCGTCCCACCGGCCGCGAGCAGCACGAGCAGCAGGACGACGCCGTTCACGATCCACAGCCGGCGCGACATGCCGCGGACAATAAGGCCACGCCGATCCCCAGCTCCGCCGGGGGGGTGATCAAGCGGGAGGCGACTCCCGACTAAGTGATGCGGAGGTAACGGTCAGGCATATACCGATGGATCCAGGGTCCCGATATAGGGCAGATCGCGGTATCGCTCGGCGTAGTCGAGCCCGAATCCGACCACGAATTCGTTGGGGATGTCGAACCCCACGTACGCGACGTCGACGTCGAGCTTCGCGGCCTCGGGCTTGCGCAGCAACGTCACGACCTGCAGCGAGGCGGGACCCCGCGACTCGAGGTTCTTGCGCAGCCACGAGAGGGTCAGCCCGGAGTCGATGATGTCCTCGACGATGAGCACGTGGCGGTTGGAGATGTCCCGGTCGAGGTCCTTGAGGATCCGCACCACGCCCGAGGACGACGTCGCGGAGCCGTAGGAGCTGATCGCCATGAACTCGAGCTGGGTGGGGACGGGGAGGCGTCGGGCGAGGTCGGTCATGAACATGACCGCGCCCTTGAGCACGCCCACCAGCAGCAGGTCCGGCTCGCCCGGCCGGGGCTCGCCGTAGTCGGCGGCGATGCCGTCCGCCAGCTCCGCGATCTTGTCCTGGATCTCGTCGGAGGTGATCAGCACGGAACCGATGTCGCCGTCGTACACCTTGAGCGGACTCCTCTGTCGGGCTCGGCGGTCTAGCGGAGGGGGCTGACCGGCGGGCTCGTCGGCACCCCGGCGCACCAGCAGCCTCCCATGCACGCGGATGACCTCCAAGCCGCCGGGAAGTGACGGAGGCCCCTGTCCGCGCCACCGGGAGACCAGCGCGTCGACGGTGCGCAGCTGCGCGTCGCCGAACCCGTGGACCCCGGCGCCGGCGAGCCAGGCGCGCAGGACCCGCCGCCGCACGGCCGCGGGACGGGGCGCGACCACGGTCGCGTCGAGCCCGCCGTCGTCGTCACGGGCCTCCGCGAGGACCACGGCCGCCGCGGCGTCGAGCGCGGCGTCGTCGTCGGCGAGCTGGTCGGCGGTGCGGGCGAGCGCCTCCGCGACGCCGCCGGCGAGGACGTCCTCGAGCAGCGGCAGCACCTCGCCGCGCAGGCGGACGCGGGTGTAGCGCGGGTCGGCGTTGTGCGGGTCCTCCCAGGGCTCCAGCCCCGCCTCGGCGCACGCCGCCCGGGTCACCGCGCGCCGCACCCCGAGCAGCGGCCGGCACCACGGCGGATCCCAGGTCCGCATCCCGGAGAGCGACCGCGCGCCCGAGCCGCGCCCGAGGCCCAGGAGCACCGTCTCCGCCTGGTCGTCGAGGGTGTGCCCGAGCAGCACCGGCGCGTCGCCCCGCGCCAGCGACTCCGCACGCAGCGCCGCGTACCGCGCCCGCCGGGCCGCCGCCTCGGGGCCGTCGCCCGCCTCGGTGACCGTGACCGTCGCGACCCGGGCGTCCACCCCGAGCCCGGACAGCGCCGTGCACGCGGCCTCGGCCTGCGCGGCCGACCCCGCCTGCAGCCCGTGGTCGACGACGAGGCCGTGGACGGCCGTCCCGCGGACGGCACCGACGTGCGCGGTCGCGGCGGCGAGGGCGAGCGAGTCCGCGCCGCCGGAGCAGGCCACGACGACGGCGGGTGCGGGCGCCGCGTCGAGGGCCGCCCGGACCGCGCGCCGCACCTCGGCGGTCGCGGCCGGGAGGCGCGTCATGACCCTGGGACGACCGTCAGCCGTGGACGCGCCGGACCCAGGCCGACGGGTCGGTGATCTCGGGGCGGCGCGGCAGCGTCTCGGGCGAGGTCCAGACGGCGTTGAACCCCGCCATCCCGACCGTCGCGACGACCTCGTCGACGAACACCCGGCCCTGCTCGTACTGCTGGATCTTGGCCTGGACGCCGAGCAGCACCCGGAGCAGCCGGTCGACCGGCCCGCCGCCGCGGCGCCGCGCGGTGAAGCGCCGGCGGATGAGCTCCACCGAGCCGACCACCGCCGGCCCGACCTCGTCCATCACGTGCTCGGCGTGCCCCTCGAGCAGGGTGGTCAGCGCGAGCAGGCGGTCGAGGACCTCGGTCTGCTCGGGGCCCTGGAGCAGCTCGAGCAGCGAGACGTCGGAGCGCGAGCGCAGCGCCTTGACGATGTCGGGCAGCCGGTCCATCGCCGCGGTCACCCCGCTCTCCATCCCGGAGGCGAACGTCGTGACCTCGTCGCGGAAGTGGTCGCGCAGCCAGGGCACGGCGGTGAACTGCAGGCGGTGGGTGGCCTCGTGCACGCACACCCAGAGCGCGAAGTCGTCGGCGTCGACGTCGAGGGCGTCGCGGGCCGCGGTGACGTTGGGGGCGACGAGCAGCAGCTGCCCGCCGCGGGACGGCCCGGCGAACGGGTCGTACTGGCCGAGGACCTTGGTGGACAGGAACGCGAGCAGCGTGCCCATCTGCGCGGCGGCGACCGTCGAGGTGACCCCGCCGGCGACGCGCGAGAGCGTGCTCGGCGGGCCGGGGCGCACGCTGGGCAGCCGGACGGCGGAGGTGAGCTCGGCGATGCCCTCGGTGGCCGAGGCGATCCAGCCGGGCCGGTCGACGACCGCGGCGCCGGGGATCGGCAGGTCGACGCCGAGGCCGGTGAGCTCGCGGACGTGGCCCTCGCCGGCCCGGGCGCCGTCGGCGAGCCGGGCGACCTCGACGGCGGCCTCCTCGGCGGAGACCGCGGGCCCGGGCGGGACGAGGCGGGCGCCCGTGGCGGCGGCGAGGTCCCAGCGCACGGGCAGGCCGGTCGGCGGGGACGTCGATGCCCGGTCGGCGGTCTCGGGGGCGTCCTTCACGGTCACTCCCCCACCGTACGGCGGCCCGGCTCAGCGGCAGCCGCACCCGCGCAGCGCCGCGGCGAGCGCGTCCAGGCGCGGGCGGGCGCCGACGGGGTCGGGCCCGTTGGACATGAAGGCGAAGACGAGCAGGCGCCCGTCGACGTCGGGCACCACGCCGGCGAGGGCGTTGGTGCCGGTCAGGGTCCCGGTCTTGGCCCGGACGTAGCCGCGCGCGTCGCCGTTCGGGGTGCCGGCGGTGTAGCGGTCGACGAGCGTGCCGGTGCCCGCCGACACGGGGAGCCCGTCGAGGATCGGGCGCAGCGCGGGCGTCCGGGGGTCGGCGCCGAGGGGGGCCGCGGCCGGGGTGAGGACCGCGGCGAGCACCGAGGCGGGGATGCGGTCGTCCGTGGAGAGCCCCGAGGTGTCGGAGAGCTTCACCCCGGACACGTCGATGCCGTGGGCGGTGAGCACGCTCGCGACGGAGGAGGTGGCGCCCGCGAAGGAGGCCGGGGCGCCGGCCCGGCGGGCGACCTCGCGTCCGATCGCCTCGGCGAGGACGTTGTCGGAGTTGGTCAGCGCGGTGTGGACGAGGTCGGTCAGCGGCGGCGAGTCGACGCTGCCGAGGACCCGGGCCCCGGCCGTCGCCGGCCCCTGCTCCACCCGCACCGCCGCGGCCCCGAGGCGCTGGCCGAGCGCGCGCCCGACGTCCTCGGTCGGGGTCGCCGTGCGGGTCCCGTCGAGGGCGTTCGGGTCGAGTCGGCCACCGTCGAGCATCACCGGGACCATCGGCGCGAGGTTCCCGCCGGCGATGTCGGCCGGGTCCCAGCCGGGCGCCAGCAGCGCGCCGGTGTAGCGGGAGTCGTCGACGTACACCGTCCGCGGCGCCGCCCCGCCCCGCGCGGCGCGCACCTGCGCCACCAGGTCGTCGAGGTGGGCCGCCCCGGCGTAGAGCGACTCGCGGCCGTCGGGCAGCGAGGACAGCGTCGGGTCGCCGCCGCCGACGAGCACCACCGAGTCGGGCGTCGGGCCGGCGACGACGGTGGTGGTGAACCGCGTCGTCGGGTCCAGCGAGAGCAGCGCGGCGGCCGTCGTCAGGAGCTTCGTCGACGAGGCCGGCACCTGCGGCTCGGTCGGGTCGCGCTGCCAGAGCGGCGGCTGCGGACGGGCCGGGTCGAGGACGACGCCGGTGAGGTCGCCGAGCCCCGCGACGCGGCCGTCGAGCACCCCCGCGATCCCGGAGGCGGTGGGGGCGGGCGCGTCGGCCCCGAGCGGGCCGAGCCGGGGGACGAACGCCACCGGGGCCGGCGGGTCGACCGCCGCGGAGACCGGCAGGCCGAGGCGGCGGGCCAGCCCGGGGGCGGTGAGCACGGCGGCGGTCCCGGCCCCGACGAGCAGGAGCAGCACGACGAGCCCGACGAGCAGGCGCTGCGCGATCCGGCGCGAGCGGGGCACCTCGGCGCGGTGACCGCCGCCGTGACGCCGGGAGCCGGGCTCCTCGCCGTCGGGGGTCGCGGGCGCGTCGTCCCCGCCCGCGGGCGTGGCGCCCGCGCGGTGTCCGACACGACTCGCCGTCACGGACCCCCTCGTCGTCGCTCCGCCGCCCGGTCGCCCGCGGCTCTGCGACCCGAACCACGCCCCGTCGTCGCGGCTCGCCCGTCGCGATGCGACACACTAGACGCGACCGACGACGGGTTCCCGGGTCCGGTCGGGTGACGAGGCCCGGGCGCGCCGGGGACGGCCCCTGACCGGGACACCGCAGTCGCGGCGGGCGCCGCGACGCCGAGAGCAGCGAGGACGCGCCGTGGAGTTCGACGTTCTGATCGAGATCCCCAAGGGACAGCGGAACAAGTACGAGATGGACCACGAGTCCAACCGCCTGCGCCTGGACCGCACCCTCTTCACCGCCACGCAGTACCCGGCCGACTACGGCTACATCGAGAACACCCTCGGCCTGGACGGCGACCCGCTCGACGCGCTGGTGCTCGTCCAGGAGCCGACGTTCCCGGGCTGCCTGATCCTCGCCCGCACCATCGGCATGTTCCGCATGACCGACGAGAAGGGCGGCGACGACAAGGTGCTCTGCGTCCCGGCGAGGGACCCGCGCCAGGAGCACCTGCGCGACATCCACCACATGTCGGAGTACGACCGCCTCGAGATCCAGCACTTCTTCGAGGTCTACAAGGACCTCGAGCCCGGCAAGAGCGTCGAGGGCGCCTCGTGGGTCGGCCGCGCCGACGCCGAGCAGGAGGTCCGCGAGTCCTACAAGCGCGCCGAGCAGCATTAGCGCTGCACGCCTGACGGCGTGCGCTTCCGGGCCGGAGCACGGAACCGCACGCGTCGGGCGTGCGCTCAGCGAGCCACGGCAGCGGCGTCGTCTCCGCGTCGAGCGCCGGACGGCGGGCGTCCTGCGGCTCCGGGGCCGGCGAGTCCGACGACGCCGGCTGCGGGGGCTCGACGACGAGCTCGACGGGCTCCTGGGCGTCGCGGGCGACGCTGACCTGCGCGGTGACCGGGGCGTACCCGCTCGCGGTGAGCAGGTAGCGGCCCTCGGGGAGGTCCCCGACGGCGAAGGACCCGGCCTGGTCGGTGACGGTGGACGCGACGACCCGGCCGTCGGCGCCCATGAGGACGACCAGCGACTCGGGCACCGTGCGCCCCGACGCCGACCGGACCCGGCCGTGCACCTCGTGGCGCACGACGGGGACCCGCACGTCGTGGCGCGTGGTGCGCCGCCCCGCGGGGGTCGCCTGGGCGACGACGAGCCGCTCGGCCACGGGCTCGCGCCCGGGGGCCAGCACGACGACCGTGTAGGTGCCGGGCTCGAGCTCGGGGCACTCCCACGTGCCGTCCACGCCGGTGCGGCGCACCGCGCGCACCCCGCCGGCCCCGTCGGTGACGGTCACCGACGCGCCGACCACCGGGACGTCCTCGGCGTCGCGCACCGATCCGCCGACCGGGGTCGCCCGGCGCAGCGCGAAGCCGGCGGCGGACCGGCGTCCCCTCGAGGGCGACGAGCTCGGCGTGCGGGCGGAACACCCCGGGGTTGGCGAGCACGACGTAGCTGCCGGGAGCGGGGGCGTGGAGCCGGAACGACCCGTCGGCCGCGGAGGAGGTGCGGTCGACGACGGTGCCGTCGAGGGCGTGCAGCGCCATCGGGATGCCGGTGAGCGCGTCGTCGACGGCCCGCCCGGCGTCGTCGTGCTCCGTGGCGTCGGCCGTGTCGACGAGCGTGCCGAGGACGACCGAGTCACCGCGCTGTGCGGCGGCCTCCGGGGCCTCGTGCCGGCCGTGGCCCCCACGCGGCGTCGGTGACGGCACCACGCCGCCGGACCGGACGAGCTGGACCATGCGGTCGGTACCGGCCGCGCCCGCCGCACCCACCGGGGTCGCGGAGACCGGGACGTCGAGGGCGGCCCGCGCCGGGGCCGGTCACCTCGGCGGCGGAGTCGACCGAGCCGGGCCCGGTGCCGCGGGCCGCCTCCTCGGCCTGCCGGGCCTGGATGCCCGACGTCGTGCGCAGCGGGACCTCCTTGAGGAACCAGATGAGCACGAAGCCGACGAAGATCACGCAGGCGGCGACGAGGAACACCAGGTCCATCGATTGCGCGAACGCCCTGCAGGAACGGCTCGGCGAGCCGCGGGTCCATCCGCTGCAGGACCGAGGAGTCCTGGACGACCTGGGCGGCACCGGTCGCCGGGTTCACCGCGGGGGCGTTGACCGGGTTCGACGCGACGGCCGGGTCGGCGAGCGCGGCCTGGAACGACGGCGTCGCGGCCGCGGCCCGGAAGGCGGAGCCGATGTACCCGCCGACGGTCGAGAACAGGATCGACAGGAAGACCGAGACCCCGACCGTGCCGCCCATCTGGCGGAAGAAGGTCGCCGACGCCGTGGCGACGCCCATGTCGGAGGCCGGCACCGCGTTCTGCACCGCGAGGACCAGGGTCTGCATGCAGTTCCCGAGTCCCGAGGCCGAACACGACCATGAGGATCGCGATCTCCCAGTACGGGGTGTCGGCGTGCAGCAGGAAGTGGAAGAGGAGCATGCCGACGGTCATCAGCCCGAGGCCGATCACCGGGAACACCTTGTAGCGGCCGGTGCGGCTGGTGAGCTGGCCGGAGATGATCGAGGAGACCATGAGCCCGCCGACCAGCGGGATCATCTGCAGCCCGGCCTGCGTCGGGGTCGACCCGTTCACGATCTGCAGGTACTGCGGGACGATCGCGATGCCGCCGAACATGCCGATGCCGGTGATGACCGCGATGATCGTCGTGAGCGAGAAGACGCCGTTGCGGAACAGTCGCAGCGGCAGCAGGGCGTCGTCCCCGTAGGCCCGCTCGGCGAGCACGAACGCGACGAGCCCGACCACGCCGATCCCGTAGCAGAGCAGGGCGCTCCAGGAACCCCAGCCCCAGCTCTGGCCCTGCTCGGCGACGATCAGCAGCGGGACGAGCGCGACGGCCAGGGCGATCGGCGCCCGGCCAGTCGATCCGCCGCTCGCGCCGGCTGTGGGGCAGGTTCAGCACCCGCCACACGACGGTGAAGGCGACGATGCCGATCGGGACGTTGACGAGGAAGACCCAGCGCCAGCCGTCGATCCCGATGATCGAGGTCGTGCCGGCGAAGAAGCCGCCGACGACCGGGCCGATCACGCTCGAGGTCCCGAAGACGGCGAGGAAGTAGCCCTGGTACCGGGCGCGCTCCCGCGGCGGGACGATGTCGCCGATGATCGTGAGCGCGAGGCTCATCAGACCGCCGGCGCCGAGGCCCTGCAGCGCGCGGAACCCGGCGAGCTCGTACATCGAGGTCGACAGGGTGCAGAGCACCGAGCCGACGACGAAGACCCCGATGGCGAACAGGAAGAACGGTTTGCGGCCGTAGAGGTCGGAGAGCTTGCCGTAGAGCGGCGTCGAGATCGTCGCGGTGATCAGGTAGGCCGTCGTGGCCCAGGCCTGCAGGTTCAGGCCGTGCAGGTCGTCCGCGATCGTGCGGATCGAGGTGGAGACGATGTTCTGGTCGAGGGCGGCCAGGAACATGCCCAGCAGGAGCCCGGACAGGATCGTCAGGACCTGGCGGTGGGTGAAGCCGCCAGGGGATGCGGTCGCCGACGCGGATCTCGCGCCGGCCGGGGTCCCGACCGCCGGGGTCGACGCGGTCGTGGTGCTCATCGGTCCTCCTCCACGCCCTTGCGGGGCGGGGACGTCGTGGGGGTGGTGGTTCTCGAGCGCCGTGGTGAAGCGGTCCATCAGCTCGACGAGCCGCTCGCGGTCGGCCTCGTCCCAGTCGCTCGTGATCCTGCTGATCTCGCGGTTGCGGCGGTCGCGGTTCGCCTCGAACACGCGGTGGCCCTCGTCGGTGGCGGCCAGCAGGCACGCGCGGCCGTCGGCGGGGTCGGAGCGCCGCTCGACGTACCCGATCCGGACGAGCGCGGCGACCTGCCTGCTGACGGTCGAGGGGTCGGAGTGCACCGCCTCGGCGAGCGCGTTGGACCGGTGCGGCCCGTCGATGACGAGCCGGGCGAGCAGGACGTAGGCGGCGCGCTCGACGCCGTCGTCGCCCACCTTGGACATCCGCTTGCGCTCCATGAGGCGGATGAGCCGGACGAGCTGCAGCCCGATCCGGTCCGAGGTCACCCAGCGCGCGTCGGCCCCCTCGGGGACGGGGGGCGTCGGGACGCGCGCCGACCGCTGTGTTCATTGCGTGCTCCGTACAATCGCTTGGTCTCTACAACTATGCACCCGGCCCCGGGCGCGGGCGCCAACCGGGACACCCGGTCGAGGGATGTGATCCGGGCGTCACCCGGTCAGTGCCCGCGTCGGAAGGTCTCCCCATCGGCGTGGTCCTTCCCTGGACGTCAGGAGACCGTCGTCGATCACCGCGGCCCGGGCCGGCTCGCTAGCCTCCGACGCCATGGCCGACGACGCCCCGGACCCCGACGTGCGCGAACGCTTCGCCGACCGCGTCCGCTACGAGCGCACCGGCCACGTCGCCACCATCACCTACGACCGCCCCGACAAGCTCAACGCCATCGACGGCGCCATGCGCGACGGGCTCAACGAGGCGTTCGCCCGGCTGACCGCCGACGACGAGGCGTGGGTCGGCATCGTCACCGGGGCCGGACGGGCGTTCTGCGCCGGCGCCGACTTCGGCTCGCAGCGGAACCCGGCGGGCGAGTTCCCCGGTTCGTTCTGGGAGCGCCCGACGGTGAACTCGTTCGAGTCCGGCTGGGAGCTGTACAAGCCGGTGATCGCCGCCGTCAACGGCCTGTGCCTCGGCTACGGGCTGACCCTCGTGACGTGGTGCGACATCGTCATCGCCTCCGACCGCGCCACGTTCGGCTACCCGGAGGTCAAGCTCGGGGTCCCGACGATCGTCGGCGCGCTGCGGCTGCCCCAGCGGATCGGCTGGCAGCCGGCGATGGAGCTGCTGCTCACCGGGGAGACGATCTCGGCGGCGCGGGCGAAGGAGATCGGGCTGGCGCTGCAGGTGGTCGAGCACGACGACGTGCTCCCGGCCGCCGGGCGGTTCGCCGAGCGGCTGCTCGCCGGCGCACCCCTCGCGCAGCGGGCGGTCAAGGAGGTGGCGCGCCGGGGCCCCGGGATGTCGCAGACCGACGCCATCCGCTTCGGCGAGACGATGCGCCGGGTCGCGGGCGCGACCGCGGACGCCGCCGAGGGTGGCGCGGCGGCCCGGGAGAAGCGGCCGCCCGGGTGGCAAGGTCGCTGACGCCCTGTCCCACCCCACCTCTCACCGCCCCGCCCCGTCCCGGTCCCGGCCCGTCCCGTCCCGTCCCGCCCGCCTCCCCCGGTGATCATCAGCACTGGAGGCAGGCGCACCGGCCCACGACCCTGCGCCGTGTACCCCTGATCAATCCGCGGGAGGCGGCCCCCGACGAGAGGCACACCACGCACTCCGCGAGCCCGGCGCGCCTGCGCCACGTGCTCGTGATCATGAGCCGAGCGAGCCGCGCCGCGACGCCGACCCGACGCCGCCATGTCAGGGAGGGGCCACCTGACGTCGAGTGTCAGCGAGGGGCCGTCGCCGACGCTCAGGCGACCCGCTCGAACACCGCCGCCAGGCCCTGACCGCCGCCGATGCACATCGTCTCGAGCCCGTAGCGGGCCTCGCGGCGGTCCATCTCGCGCAGCATCGTCGCCAGGATCCGCACCCCGGTCGCCCCGACCGGGTGGCCCAGCGAGATGCCCGAGCCGTTCGGGTTGACCCGCTCGTCGGAGATCAGGTCGATCCCCCACTCCCGGCCCACCCCGAGCGCCTGCGCCGCGAACGCCTCGTTCAGCTCGATCACGTCCATGTCGGCCAGCGACAGCCCCGCCTGACCCAGCGCCTGCGCCGTCGCGGGCACCGGCCCGATCCCCATGACCTCCGGGCCGACCGCGCCGACGCCCCAGGACACCAGCCGCGCCAGCGGCCGCAGCCCCAGCTGCTCGGCCTTCTCCGGGGTGGTCACCAGGCACACCGCCGCGCCGTCGTTCTGGCCCGAGGCGTTGCCGGCGGTCACCGTCGCGTCCGGGTCCTGCTTGCCCATGATCGGACGCAGCTTCGCCAGCGACTCCTCCGACGCGTCGGGGCGGATGTGCTCGTCGGTGTCGACGACCGTGTCGCCCTTGCGCCCGTGGATCGTCACCGGCACGAGCTCGTCGGCGTAGCGGCCCTCCTTGACCGCCGCCGTCGCCTTCTCGTGCGAGCGCACCGCCAGCCGGTCCTGCTCGTCGCGCGGGATCGAGTACCGCTTGCGGACGTTCTCCGCGGTCTCGATCATCCCGCCCTGCACGGGGTGGTTCACGCCGCCGGCCCACACCCGGCCCTGCGCCAGCGAGTCCTTCATCTCGAACCCGCCGGCCTTGGTGCCCCAGCGCACCGCGTCGGTGAAGTACGAGGCCCCCGACATCGACTCCGTCCCGCCGGCGAGCACCAGCGACGCCCCGCCCGAGGCCACCGACATCGCCGCGTACAGCACCGCCTGCAGCCCCGACCCGCAGCGCCGGTCGATCTGCAGACCCGGGACGTTCGACGTCGAGGCCCGCGTCCAGGGCCGCGACGCGGCCGATCGCCGGCGCGTCCATCGTCGGGTAGCAGTGCCCGAACACGACGTCGTCGATCTGGTCCCCGGTGATCCCGGTCCGGCGGACCAGCTCCCGGATCACCGTCGCGCCCAGCTCCTGCGCGCGCACGTCCCGCAACGACCCCCCGAACCCCCCGACCGGGGTGCGGATCGGCTCACAGACGACGGCTTCGCTCACGGCTCTTCTCCTGTGTCAGAGGATGTATCGCAGGATGACCTCGGCGACGCACGCCGGCTTCGGCCATCCCTCGATCTCCACGGTCCCCCCGATGGTGGCCTGCACGCCGTTCGCGACGTCGGTGACTTCCACCAGGCGGCAGTGACCCCGTACACGGCTGCCCACCGGCACGGGCGAGGGGAACCTCACCTTGTTCAGCCCGTAGTTGACGGTCATCGAGACGCCGCTGACCTCGAAGGTGTCCCAGCCGAACTTCGGCATGAGGGCCACGGTGAGGAAGCCGTGCGCGACGGTGCGGCCGAACGGCCCGTGCGCGGCGCGCTCGGGGTCGGTGTGGATCCACTGGTGGTCGTCGGTGGCGTCGGCGAAGACGTCGATCCGCTCCTGGTCGACCGTGACCCAGTCGCTGGTGCCGAGGTCCTCCCCCACGGCCGCGCGCAGTTCCTCGACGTCGGCGAACTTCCGCATGCCTGCTCCTCCTCGATCCCGGGGCTGCTCGATCTCGGGGCTAGAGGTCGGCCGCGAGCTCCTTCGCCGCGCCGACCAGCGCCACCCGCTCGGCGGGCGTGCCGGCCAGGGGGGTGATGTTCAGGGTGGTGACGCCCGCCTCGGCGAACGCGGCCATCCGCTCCGCCACGTAGGAGCGCGGGCCGATCAGCGAGATCGCGCGCAGCAGCTCGTCGGGGACCGCCGCGGCGGCCTGTTCCTTCTTCCCGTCGAGGTAGAGGTCCTGGATCGTCTCGGCCTCCTCGACGTAGCCGTAGCGGCGGGCGACGTCGTTGTAGAAGTTCTTGCCCTTCGCGCCCATGCCGCCGACGTAGAGCGCGACGAACCCGCGCATGCCGTCGAGCATCTGCGCTCGCGACGGCGTCGTCCTCGGTGATGCAGAACGAGGACTGCAGGTAGACCTCGAGCGGCCCGAGCCCGTCCTCGCGCTTCGCGTTGCCCTCCGCGAGGGCGTCGCCCCAGACCTCCTGGGCCTTCTCGGGCACGAAGAAGATCGGCTGCCAGCCCTCGGCCTTCTCCGCCACGAGCGCCACGTTCTTCGGCCCGAGGGCGGCGACGAGGATCGGGATCCGCTCGCGCACCGGGTGGTTGATCAGCTTGAGCGGCTTGCCCAGCCCGGTGCCCTGCTCGGGCGGGAGCGGGATCGTGTAGTGCTTGCCCTGGTACTGGACCTTCTCGCGGCGCCAGACCGACCGGCAGATGTCGATGATCTCGCGGGTGCGCCCGATCGGGGCGTCGTAGCGCACGCCGTGGAAGCCCTCGATGACCTGCGGGCCCGACGCCCCGAGGCCCAGGGTGAACCGGCCGCCCGAGACGTAGTCCAGCCCGGCCGCCGTCATCGCGGTGAGGGACGGGGTGCGCGTGTAGATCTGCAGGATCCCGGAGGCGATCTCGACGCGTTCCGTGCGCGCGGCGATGAAGCCGAGCTGGCTCACCGCGTCGTAGCTGTACGCCTCGGGGACGAAGACGATGTCGAGCCCGGCCTTCTCGTGCTCGGCCAGCTCGGCCATCGTCTCGTCGAACCCGCCGCTGTAGTTCAGACCCATCCCGATGCGCACGACCGGGAGCCTGCCACGATCCTGCGTCCGTGAGCACCACGAGCGGCGAGCACTCCGTGACGGTCGTCGTGCGCGGGTACGAGACCGACGCCAACGGCCACCTCAACCACGCCACCTACCACCAGTACGGCGAGCACGCCCGGACGGAGACGCTGCGCGCCGCCGGGGTGGAGGTCGCGCCGCTCGCGGCGGCCGGGCTGGGCCCGGTGATCCTCGAGACCACGGTCCGGTTCCTGGCCGAGCTGCGCCTGGGCGACGAGGTGGCGGTGGTCACGACGGTGCGCTTCGGCGCCGGGAAGTCCTTCCGGATGGACGCCGAGATCCGCCGCGGCGACACGGTGGCCGCGACGCTGACCGGCGTCATGGGGATCCTCGACCACGCGACCCGCCGCCTGGTCCCCGACCCGCGGGCCCGGCTGCGCGCGCAGTCCACCGACCCCGCGGGCTTCGACCGGCTCCTCGGACCCGCTCCGGAGGCCCCCTCAGGAACCGGCCGGGTCGTAGCCCTGCGGCCAGTCCGCGAGCCGGATGCGCGGCTTCTCGAGCACCCGCCCGATCGTGGACCACTCGTCGCGGCCCAGGCGCGCGAGCGGCTTGAGCAGCCCGACCTCCGGGTGGCCGTCGACGAGGACGTCGTCGGCGACGGCGGCGTGCACGACGCGGCCGAACACCACCGTCGAGTTCCCGAGGCGCACCGTCGAGTGCAGCGTGCACTCCAGCGCGACCGGCGACTGCGCCACGCGGGGCGGGCGCACCCGCGTCGAGGGCTCCTTGGCCAGGCCCACCTCGGTGAACTCGCCGCGCTCGCGGGGGAAGTCCGTCGCCGTGGCGTTGGCCTCCTCGAAGAGCCACTCCGGCACCAGCGACACCGTGAACTCGCCGGTGGCCTCCGCGTTGGCCAGCGAGTCCTTGCGCCCGACCGAGGTGAACTGCACGACCGGCGGGTCCACGCAGGCGACGGTGAAGAACGAGTGCGGCGCGAGGTTGTCGACCCCGTCCGCCGAGGTCGTCGACACCCAGGCGATCGGCCGCGGCACCACCACGGCGTTGAGCAGCTTGTAGAAGGCGCGGGCGCCGAGCTCGGTCGGGTCGAAGTCGGTGCGCACGGCGGCGGGACCTCCTGGGGTCGCGGGCGACCGGCCGGCGCCGGACCGCCTCAGGGCGTGGGGGTCACCAGCGTGGTCGCCGGCGCGCCGCCCCGCGACCGGGTGGTCGTCACGGTCGTGCGGGTCGTGGTGGTGCGGGTGGAGGTGGGCGCCTCGGACGTGGAGCGCGCGGTCGTCGTGTCGTCGTCGTCCGACGCGCCGCTGGTGGTCGTCGTGGGCGCGCGGGTGCCGAACACCTCGCCGACGCTGGTGCCCTCGCCGCCCGAGAGGGGCGAGCCCTTCACGCGTTCGATGCCGGTGACGACGACCATCGCGATGAGGAAGATCAGCACGCCGGTGGCGGCGAGGACCGCGACCCGCCGGCCGTGGCCCGGTCCGGGCGGGCGGGGCCGACGTCGGGGTCAGGACGACGGTGGGGGTCTCGTCGGGGCCGGGGTCGCCGAGCTCGTCGGCGGCCAGCACGCGGGTGCCGGCCGGGGCGACCCGGGTCGGCGCGGGCCCCGCCCCGACGACCGCGGTCGCGCCCTCGGCGGGCCCGCCCCGCCGGCTCCGTCCGGCGTCGAGGCGGTTCCGGACGCGGTCGCGGGTGCGCTCCAGGGAGCGCTGGTAGAGCGCCTCGCCGACGGTCGTGACCACCGACGCGACGGCGGCGCCCACGACGGTGCCGCCCGCGCCGCCGAGGAAGCCCCCGGCGGTGGCCGTGGTGACGGCGGCGAGGGCCTGGCCGGTGACGCGGACGCCGGAGACGCCGCCGCCGGCCGCGGGCGGGGTCGTGGCGGGCCCGGACCCCGGCGGGACGGCCGTCGTGGGGGCCTCGGACGGGGCCGGCGGCGGGGCGTGCGCGGGGCCCGGCGGACGGCCGGGCGGCGGCGAGGCGCGCGCCGGCGAGGCCCGCGGCGGGGACGCCGGCCGGCCCGGGGGCGGGCGGCCCGGCGTCGGGCGGGGCGCGCCCGGGGCGGAGGGGTCCGGCCCGGGCCGGCCCTCAGTCCCCCGAGCGTCGATGACGGCCGCCCGAGCCGCGCAACATGACCGGCCGGGAGCCCCGCTCGGGCGCCGCCCCGTCCTCGTCACGGAAGGAACGCCGCTGCGGGTTCCGGTCGGCGCGGCCGAAGCTACGCCGGACTTCGTCGTAAATCGGCGTCTGGGTCATGGCGCGCACCCTACGACGCTCACCGACCGCCACCTGCCCGGCCCTGACCACCCCGACGAGGGGTTTGTGAGGCCCCTGAGCAGGGAAAACGCCGCCCGCCGGGGGTCGAGTGGACGACGGCGTGGCAGCGAGGGAGATCCGGGGGAACCGCTACTCCACGCCATCGGACGAACAATGTGACCCATCCGACACTCTGCGTCACAGGAGGCGGCCATCTACGGCAAGCGGCGGGACATGACCGTCCACGGGACGGAGCCCTTCAACGCCGAACCGCCGCGGGCCGCACTCGCCGAACGGCTGCTCACCCCGCTCGAGGCGTTCTACTGCCGCAACCACGGGCCGGTGCCCGCGCTCGACGCGGCGGCCTGGCGGCTGACCGTGGACGGGCTCGTCGCCCGCCCGGCGTCGTGGACGCTCACCGACCTGCGCGGCCGGTTCGCGGCCCACTCCGAGACCGCGACGCTGCAGTGCGCGGGCAACCGGCGCGCGGGGCTGGTCGAGGTGCGCGACATCCCCGGCGAGGCGCCGTGGGGACCGACCGCGACCGCCACGGCGCGCTGGACCGGGGTGCGCCTGGCCGACGTCCTCGACGACGCCGGCGTCGACCCGGCGGCCACCGACGTCGCGTTCCTCGGCGCGGACGTCAGCGATCAGGCCACGCCCCCGCAGGAGTTCGGCGGCTCGATCCCGCTGCGCAAGGCCCGCATGCCCGAGGTCCTGCTCGCGTGGGAGATGAACGGCGAGCCGCTCGCCCCGGTGCACGGCGCCCCGGTGCGCGTCGTGGTCCCCGGCTACATCGGCGCCCGCAGCGTCAAGTGGGTGCGGCGGGTCACCGTGGCCGACGGCCCGTCGGAGAACTTCTTCCAGGCGTCCACCTACCGCCTGCTGCCCCCGGACGTCGACCCCGCCGCCACCGGGCCCGGCGACGGCGTCCCGCTCGGCCTCATCGCGGTCAACGCCGACATCCTCGCGCCCGACGACGGCGCCGAGGTCCCCGCCGGGCCCACGCGGATCACCGGCTACGCCTTCGCCGGCGGGGACCGGACGGTCGTCCGGGTGGACGTGTCCGCCGACGGCGGGGCGAGCTGGCTCCAGGCCGACCTCGGAGAGCAGGCGAGCACCTGGGCGTGGCGGCACTGGTGGGCGACGGTCGACGTCCGCCCCGGCGCGCAGGAGATCCTCGCCCGGGCCTGGGACTCCTCGGCGGCGCTGCAGCCCGCCGACCCCGCCTCGGTCTGGAACCCGAAGGGCTACGCCAACAACTCCTGGGCCCGGCTGCGCCTGCACGGGCGCTGACCCCGCCGGCCGGGGTCACAGCGCCGGGTGCGCCGGGGTCGGGCCGGCGCGGATCAGCGCGACCAGCCCCACCACGGTGACCACGGCGCACAGCACCGCGAGACCCGAGCCGACGACGCCGCCGCCGAAGCGCTCGTCGAGCACGACGATCCCGATGATCGCCGGCGACGACCGGGTCGACGGTGGTCTGCGTCGCGAGCCCGGCGTCGAGCCCGCCGTCGCGGTAGGCGGTCTGCAGCAGCAGCACCCCGATCACCGGGAGGACGAACACGGTGACGGCGGCGACGACGACCCCGGCCTCGAGCGGCCCGCGGTGCAGTCCGTGCAGCACGGGGCGCACCAGCCCCGACGTCACGCCCGGCGCACAGGCCCGCGCCGGCCGCGCGGGACACGGCCCGGCCCCGCCAGCCCAGCCGGTTGCCGACGAGGACGACGGTCGCGAGCGCGGCCGCGGCGACGACCGCCGTGCCCACGAGCCCGCCGGACCCGGCCTCGCGCGGCTCGCCGTGGTGCGGGGCGAGCGCGAGCAGCCCGGCGAGCCCGGCGACGAGCAGCGCGGCCGACGCCCACTCGGCGCCGCGGATGGTGCGGCGTTCGAGGCGGGCGTCGAGCGGCAGCGCGAGGACCAGGGCGAGGACGCCGACCGGCTGCACGAGCGTCACCGAGCCCAGGCCGAGGGCCACCACGTGCACCCCGGCGCCGCACGCCATCGAGGCGATGCCGCTCCACCACAGCGGCATCCGCACCAGGGCCCCGAAGAACTCGCGGCCGTCGCGGGGCTGGGCGCCCTCGTGCGCGGCGCGCGAGGTGGCGAGGCGCTGGAGCGCGGCGGCCAGCGCGTAGAGGAACGCCGAGCCGAGGGCCAGCAGGACGGCGATGACCGGGTGCGCCACCAGCGCCGGGCCCGGCGCGGGGGGTCTCATGCGCCCGACCGCCCCACCCTGGTCTCCTCCTCGCCTCGCCGCCCGTCCACCCCGACCGTACGGCCGACCCGGCCGGGTGTGCGCGCTCCCCCGCCGCCCGCGATGCTGTGCCCCCTGGTGAGACCCGGCAGACGGAGGGAGCGCGGATGAGCCCGCCCGGCGGCGCAGGCTCCGATGACGGCGGCGGTCGCGACGACGACCGCGACCACGGCGACCGCGAGCCCGACTACCGGTTCACGCTGGCCAACGAACGGACCTTCCTCGCGTGGCTGCGCACCTCGCTCTCGCTGCTCGCCGCGGGCGTCGCCGTCGTCCAGCTCGTGCCCGCGTTCCCGCTGCCCGGGGCCCGGGCGGTCACCGGGGGGCTGCTCGCCGTCCTCGCCGTCGTGTCGGCGGCCTCCGGGGTGCTGCGCTGGCGCTCGGTGGAGACCGCGATCCGCCACGCCCGCCCGCTGCCGCCCCAGCGCATCCCCTGGGTGCTCGGGACGGGCCTCGTGGTGCTCGCGCTGTTCGGGCTCGCGCTCATCGTGCTGCGGGGCGAGGCGTGACGCCGCCCGTCAGTCCCTCGGACGCCGGGTTGCAGGCCGAGCGCACCGGACTGGCCTGGAGCCGGACCTCGCTCGCCGTCGGGGCGAACGCCGCCCTGCTCGCCGTCCGCGAGCTCGGGCACGCCGGGCCCTCGCTCGCCCTCGTCCCCGCCGCGATGGCGCTGCTGGTGTCCCTCGCGACCGCCGCGTACGGGGTGCACCGCACACGGGTGCTGCGCGACGCCCCGCTGCCCCGCCCGCTGGCGGCGACCCGCGCGGTGCCGCTGCTGGGCGGCTCGGTGGTGGTGCTCGCCGTCGTCGCGGGCGCCGTCCTGGTCCGCTGACGGCGATGGTTGCGGGCCGGGTGAGCCAGCCGAATGCGGCCGAGCCGCTGACCCTGGCGTGGCGCTTCTGGGTCGTGACCCTGCTCGTCGGGATCGGCGCCGGGCTCGCCGGCGGCCTGCTGACGCTGCTGCTGCACCTGGTACAGGACCTCGCGTTCGGCTACCGGGACGAGAGCTTCCAGCTCGGCGTCGAGCAGGCCCCGCCCTGGCGCCGGGTCGCGGTGCTCACGCTCGCCGGGCTCGTCGCGGGTCTGGGGTGGTGGTGGCTGCGCGGACCGGCGAGCCGTCGCCTCGGGCGCGCCCACGGGATCTCCGCCGCGGTGTGGCGTCCGGACGGACGGATGGACCTGGGGCGCACCGTGCTCGACGGCGTGCTGCAGATCGTCGTGGTCGCGATGGGGGCCTCGCTCGGCCGGGAGGGCGCACCACGCGAGATCGGCGCGGCCCTCGCGTCGCGGCTCGGCGAGCTCACCGGGCTCTCCGCCGACCAACGCCGGGTCCTCGTGGCGTGCGGCGCGGGCGCGGGCCTCGCCGCGGTGTACGACGTCCCCTTCGGCGGCGGGCTGTTCACCCTCGAGGTCCTGCTCGGCTCGCTCGCGCTCCCGCTCGCGATCCCCGCCGTCGTGAGCTCGCTGCTCGGCGCCGTGACCGCCTGGCTGCTGCTCGGGGACGCCCCGGTCTACGCCGCGGTCGCCGCGCCGACGAGCGCGCCGGTCGTGGTCTTCGCCGTGGTCGCCGGCCCGCTCGCCGGGCTCGCCGGAGTCGGGTTCGTGCGTCTGGTCGCCTGGTCGCGCCGCGGGGTACCGACGGGGTGGCGGCTCCCGCTCGCCACCACCGCGGTCTTCGCCGCGATCGGGGCGCTCGCGATCCCGCTCCCCGGGCTGCTCGGCAACGGGAAGGGACCGGTACAGATCGTCCTCGACGGCGGCGCGCCGCTGCTCGTGCTCGTGGCGCTGACGGTGCTCAAACCGCTGGCCACCGCGGCGTCGCTGCGGGCGGGGGCCTCGGGCGGGCTGTTCACCCCGACCCTGGCCTCGGGGGCGCTGCTCGGCGCGGTCCTGGGTCACCTCTGGACCCTGCTGTGGGCCGGCGGGCCGGCCGAGGCGTACGCGCTCGTGGGTGCGGCCGCGTTCCTCGCCGCCGCGCAGCAGGCCCCGCTGGCCACCGTCGTGCTGCTGCTGGAGCTCACCCACGTCGGGACCGGACTGCTCGTGCCGATCGCGCTGGCCGCCGTGCTCGGGGCGCTCCTCGCGCGCCTCGTCGAGCCCCGCTCCACGACGAGCGCGGGGTTCGAGGGCCCGGTGGACGTCCCGGCCGTCCGCCCACGGGACCCGGCCGACGGGTGACCGTCAGCCCGACGTCGTCGGGACCCCCGCGGTCGCGTCGGGCACCGGGTCGTCGCCCTGCTCGGCCGCGCGGCAGGCCTGCTCGGGGGTGAGGTAGTCGTCGGTGTGCTCGAACTCCGCCAGCCGCCCCGAGGAGCGGGTGAGGAACCCGAGCCGGACCGGGGAGCCGACCCCGGCCGCGTGCAGCGCCCAGTTCCCGGCCACCCGGGCGATCGCGGCCGGGGCGCCCATGGCGGCGAGGTGGTAGCCGCGGGTCACGACCTGGGCGGGCCACCCGCTGAGGTCCACCCGCAGCGGCTTGGCCACCGCGTCGGCGCCCCCGAGGTCGACGACGAGGCCGAGGTCGTGGTGCCGGTAGGACCGCAGCGGCCCTCCCCGCAGGCTCGCCGCGACGTTGTCCGCCGCCACCGGCGCCTGCCGGGTGGCGTGCTGCGCGGTCGGCGGGCAGACCGCACCGCCGCCCGTCGCGAGGTCGGGGACCGCGGCGGCGTCGCCGAGGGCGAACACCTCGGGGTGGCCGGGCACGGCCAGGTCGGCCCCGACCACCAGCCGCCCCTTCTGTGTGTCCGCACCGAGCCGGGAGACGAGCGGGTTCGGCGCGACCCCGGCGGTCCACACGAGCGTGTTCGTCTCCAGGCGCCGCCCGTCGTCGAGCGTGACCGAGCCGTCGTCGACCGCGGCGAGGCTGGTGCGCAGGTCGACGTGGACGCCGCGGCGCTCCAGGACCCGCCGGGTGTCCTCGCCCAGCCGCGCGCCGAGCTCGGGCATGAGCTGGGCGCCGTGCTGGACGATGTGCCACTGGACCAGGGACGGGTCGAGCCGGCGGAAGCGGCGGGCGAGCTCCGAGGTCATCAGCTCGAGGTTCGCCGTCGTCTCGACGCCCGCGTAGCCGCCGCCGACGACCACGAACCGGCAGCGTCGGGCGCGCTCGTCGGGGTCGGCGCTCGCGTTCGCCACCTCGAGCTGGCCCAGGACGTGGTCGCGCAGGAACTGCGCCTCGGCCAGCGTCTTCATCCCGCGCCCGAACTCCCGCAGGCCGGGGATGTCCATCGTCTTCGTGATGCTGCCCGGGGCGAGCACGAGGCGGTCGTAGCCGAGGATCTCGCGGCGGCCGGTGATGCTGGTCGAGACGACGCGGCGGCGGTCGAGGTCGACCCCGACGACGCGGCCGGGCACGAACGTCGTGCGCCGCAGCCGCCGGGCGAGCGGGGCCGCCACGGCGGTCGGCGGGAGCAGCCCCGCGGCCACCTGGGGCAGTAGCGGGAGGTAGAGCATGAAGTCGTCGGGGCTGACGAGGCGCACGTCGGCGCCCGGCAGCCGCCGCTCGAGCCGCCGCGCGACGGCGAGGCCCGCGAACCCGCCGCCCACGATGACCACCCGGTGCGTCACGGTGCCTCCTCGGTCCTCGACGTGCCCGCTCAGCGGACGAACGCGCTGTACCCCGTCACCGCCTTGCCCACGATCAGCGTGTTCATCTCGCGGGTGCCCTCGTAGGAGTACAGCGCCTCGGCGTCGGCGAAGTACCGGGCGATGCCGTTGCCGACGATGATGCCGTTCCCGCCGACGACCTGGCGCCCGAGCGCGACCGTCTCGCGCATCCGGTCGGCGCAGAACTGCTTGGCCAGCGCCGAGTGCGCGTCCGACCCGCCGCCGGCGTCGATCAGCTGGGCGTTGCGCGCGGCCATGCCGAGCGAGGCCGTGGTGTTGCCGAGCATCTGCACGAGCGCGTCCTGGATCATCTGGAAGCCCGCGATCGGACGGCCGAACTGCTCGCGCTCCTGGGCGTAGGACAGCGCCAGCTCGTAGGACGCCATCTGCACGCCGGTGCACGCCCACGAGGCGTTGCCGCGGGTCCGGCGCAGCACCGCGCCGGCGTCGGCGAAGGTGCCCTTGCCCCCGGAGAGGCGGTTCTCGTCCGGGACCCGGACGCCGGCGAGGGTGATGTCGGCGTTCTGGGTGATCCGCAGTGAGGTCTTGCCCTCGATCTTCGTGGTGGTCACGCCCTCGGTCTCGCGCGGGACGACGAAGCCGCGCACCGCCCTGCCCTCGGCGCCCTCGGAGACGTCGCGCGCCCAGATGACGATGACGTCGGCGAACGTCCCGTTGCCGATCCAGCGCTTGTGGCCGTCGATGACCCACTGGTCGCCCTCGCGGCGGGCCGTGGTCTCCATGCCGCCGGCGACGTCGGAGCCGCCGTGGGGCTCGGTGAGCCCGAACGCCCCGATCGTCTCCATCCGCGCCATGGGGGGCAGCCAGCGCTCCCGTTGCTCGGGGGTGCCGCACGCGTCGATGGAGCCCATCGCGAGGCCGGAGTGCACGCCGAAGAAGCTGTTGGTCGAGGCGTCGACCCGCGCGATCTCGGCGTGGACGAACCCCATGAACACCCGGCGGGCGGGCTCGTCGGACCAGCCCGAGAGCCCGTAGGGCAGCCCGGCGAGGTCGAGGCCCGCGAAGCCCTGGATCAGCTGGTCGGGGAACGAGTCGCTCGCCCAGGCCTCGTCGACGACCGGGGCGACGTCGCTCGCGAGGTAGGCCCGCAGGCGGCGCAGGTGCTCGAGCTCGGGCTCGGTGAGCAGGTCGGTGTAGGTGTAGAAGTCCGCCAGGTGCGGGCCGTCGGGCTCGAGCGCGAGGTGCGGGCGGGGCAGGTCGTCGAACGGCGACGAGGTGGCGCCGGCGTGGTCGGAGACGCCGGCCTGCTCCGGGGCCGGTGCGGAGCGGTCGGCCTCCGGCGGCGCGTCGGAGCGGTCGGGGGTGCGGGACTCGGTCGGCGCGGCAGCCATGGTGGCCAGGGTCCCCCGGCGGTCGGCGCGCCGCCAGGCGACGGCGTCGCCGGTTCGCGCTCCGGGCCCCACCCGACGACGCGGCCCCGGCAAAATGCTTGTACTATTCAAGTGAAATCACCGGTGGTCCGGCGCGCAGCGGGTGGCCGCCGACGTACGTGGGCGAGCACAGTGGTCCCGGGCGGGACGAGACCGCTCGGCGGCCGTGCCGTCACCGTCCGGGGCATCCTCGGTGCGATCGGGTCACGGGCGGGCCGCACGGACGTCGGGACGATGGGTGCGCGCCACGACGGGGCCCCGCCGTGGCGTCACCGGTCCGGGCCGGCGGTCCCGCCGGAGGGGCGAGCGGCCCACGAGCACAGCGGAGGAACGGTGGACGGACAGCAGCCGATCATGATCTTCGGTCGGGTGACGCGGGGGGACGGTGCACCCCTCGCCGGGGCGGCGCTGACCCTCTGCGACCTCGCCGGCGACCAGCTCGACCGCGCGGTGGCCGACGACGGGGGCCACTACCAGCTCGCCCCGTCGACCGGCGGCACCTACCTGGTCATCTGCGCCTCCTCGACGCACCAGCCCAAGGCCTCCCTCGTGGCGGTGTCCGACCGTCCGATGCGCCACGACGTCGCGCTCGCCGGCGGCGGCGCGAGCCTCGAGGGCACCGTCGGCACCGGGCACGAGAACGGCCTCACCGGCACGCCGGACGTGGTCCTCACCCTCACCGACGTCCGCGGCACGGTCGTCGCCGTCGCCCGCTCGGACGCCGAGGGCGCGTACCGCTTCGCCGATCTCGACGAGGGCACCTACACCCTCACCGCCGCCGCCGCGGACGTCACGCCGGTCGCCGAGACCGTGCAGATCCCGGGCGAGGGCCGCGTCACGCGCGACATCGCGCTGGCCACGCAGCTGCGCCTCACCGGCGTCGTGCGCTCCGCCTCGGGCGGCCGCCCGGTGGGCGAGGCCCTCGCGACGCTCGTCGGTTCCGACGGCAACGTCGTCGGCGCGGCCGTGACCGGGGACGACGGGACGTTCACCTTCCCCGAGGTCGCCCCCGGCACCTACACGATCACCGCGAGCGGCTACGCGCCCGTCGCCAGCGAGATCGAGGTCGGCGCGGGCCGGCCGTCGGAGGTCACCCTCACGCTGACCCCGCCCGCGCTGGGCCCGGCCGACGGCTCCTCCGCCGCGGGCTACGCCGACGACCGCGACTGGTCCCACGAGTTCGGCGCCGAGGACTTCGGCAGCGACGCGGTCCCGGCCGGGGCCTGGACCAACGGGCACAACGGCCGTCACGCGTCCGGCACCGGCGGGGCGCACCCCGCCACCGGTGACCTCGGCGACGCCGACGGCGGGCGCCGGTGACGGCGACGCAGCGCGGGCTCCAGCGCGTCAGCGGCACGGCCGTCACCAGTGACGGCTGGCCCGTGCCGTTCGCCGTCGTCACGGTCATCGACGCCGCCGGTCAGCAGATCGGCGGCGCCCCGGTGGCCGACGACGGCCGCTTCGTCATCGACGGCCTGCCCGCCGGGCCGTGCACCGTCATCACCTCCGCGGTCGGGCACACCCCGGCCGCCCGCCCCGTCGGGGGTCCCGGCGACGGCGAGCTCGGCCGGGTCGTGCTGACCCGCACGGGCGCGCTCGAACTGCCCGTGCCCGGCCGGTGGGACATCGACCCGGTGCACTCGCGCATCTCCGCGTCGGCGTTCCACCTCGGCATCACCAAGGTCCACGGCCGGCTGCGCCGCTTCACGGGGCACATCGACATGGGCCCCGACCTCGACTCGACGCGCGTCTCGGCGGTCATCGAGGCCGCCAGCGTCGACACCGACGACGACACCCGCGACCAGCACCTGCGCGCCTCGGACTTCCTCGACGTGCTCCGGTTCGCCGAGATCCGGTTCGACTCGACGGAGATCGTCCGGCGCACCGCGGACCACTGGACGATGGTCGGCGAGCTGCGACTCAAGGGCATGGTCAACCGGGTCGCGCTCGACGTGGTCTACCACGGCGCGGGGCCCGACCTCTGGGGCGGCGAGCGGGCCGGGTTCTCGGCCACCACGCAGCTCTCGCGCGACGACTTCGACATCTCCTGGAACCAGTCGGTGATCGCCGGCATCTTCGCGATCGGCCGGACGCTGCGCATCGAGATCGACATCGAGGCGGTCCGGGCGGCCGGCTGATCGGGGTCGCTCCCGGCCCTCGTCGAGGGGCACTTCAGGCAGGTTCTGAGCCCCTGAGCTCTGCCCTGCGTACTCCTGATCATGGACGCCGGGCGTCGGCCCGCAACCGGTCGGTGGCTCGCCCTGACGAGGGGCACAGGGCGCCGCTTCTGAGCTCTGATTCCTGGCCCGGGTGCTCCTGATCATGGACGTTCGGCGCCAGCCCGGGCCATCCGCGGCACGCCCCGTCGAGGGGCACACCACGCAGGTTCTGAGCCCTGATCCCTGCCCTCAGCACTCCTGATCATGGACGGTCGGCGCAGGCCCGGACCTCTCGACCGCCGCCACGCAGCAAGATCACCGAAACGTAGCGATCGTGAGGCCTGGGCGTCCGGGATCGCTACGTTTCGGTGATCTTGGTCGGGATCAGCGCCGGTCCAGGACCACGTCGAGGTCGACCGGCATCGTGCTGACCGACACCTGCGTCGCCCGGGGCGCGACCGAGCCGTGGGAGCCCTGCGGCGTCGCGATGACGAGGAAGTCGCCCGCCGACGGCGGCTCGAGGCGGAAGCGGCCGTCGTCGTCGGCGAGCGTCCGGCCCGCCTGTCGACCGGAGCGGTCGACCAGGGTCAGGACGGCGGCGGTCGGGGTGGCATCCGGACCGAGGACCCGGCCCTGCAGCAGGCGACCCGACGTCGAGGCCCCGTCACCGGGCCCGTTCGAGCCGCCGTGGCCGTTCGATCCGCCGTGGCCGTTCGAGTCGGCTGCGCCCACCCCGACCGGGGCGCGGTCGTCGTCGGCCCCGGTGACCGGGCCACCGTCGACGTCGTCACCCACGGGCTCGGCGGCCGCCGAGGTCGGCTCCTGGTAGGCGTACTTCCCGCCGCGCAGCAGCGACGCCAGCGCGGCGACCACGCAGCACGCGGCGGCGAAGACGAGCGCGAACGTGAGGCCGTCGCCGAACGGCCCGGAGATCAGCGACGGGAAGAAGGAGCGGCCGGTGAGGTACTCCGCCTGCTGCGGGCCGACCTGGGCCAGCACCTGCGGGCCGAGCAGCGTCTGCATCGGGTTGTAGCCGAGCAGCGACGCGAACAGGGTGCTCACCGGGGGCAGCTCGGCGATCCGCCCGGCGGCGTCGGCCGGGACCCCGTGCGCGAGCAGCCCGCCGCGCAGGGCCGCGGGCAGCGAGCTCGACAAGCCCAGGATCAGCATCGAGAAGAAGATGCCGATCGAGAGCACCGTCGCCGCGTTCTGGAACGTCGAGGTCATCCCGGCCGCGGCGCCGCGCTGGCGGGGCGGCACCGAGTTCATGATCGCGGCGCGGTTGGGCGAGGAGAACAGCCCCATCGACAGCCCGTTGACCGCGAGGATGATCGCGAAGCCCCAGTAGGAGAAGTCGACCGGCAGGAACTTCAGCAGCAGGAAGCTCACGGCCGCGCCGAGCATGCCGATCGTCGCGTAGGCCCGCGCCCCGTGGCGGTCGGAGAGGACCCCGGAGATCGGTCCGGCGACGAGGAAGCCGATGGTCAGCGGGACCATGTAGATGCCGGCCCACAGGGGCGTCGACTCGTAGTCGTAGCCGTGCTGGGGCAGCCAGATGCCCTGCAGCCAGATGATCAGGATGAACTGCAGGCCGCCGCGTCCGAGCGCGGCGAGCAGGCTCGCGATGTTCCCGGCCGTGAACGCGCGGATGCGGAACAGCGAGAGGTGGAACATCGGCTCGGCGACCCGGGTCTCGACCACCGCGAAGACGGCGAGCACGACGACGCCGCCGATCAGCAGCGAGAGCACCATCGGGCTCGTCCACCCCATGACGTGCCCGCCGTAGGGCTGGATGCCGTAGGTGATGCCCATGAGCACCGCGACGAGGCCGACGGCGAAGGTGATGTTGCCCCACCAGTCGATCCGCGCCGCGTGGCGCTCGCCGGCCTCCTTGAGCTTGTAGTAGGCCCAGATCGTGCCGAACACCCCGATCGGCACCGACACGACGAAGACCAGGTGCCAGCTGATCGGGGCCAGCACACCGCCGATGATCAGGCCGATGAACGACCCGGCGATCGCGGCGATCGAGTTGATCCCGAGGGCCAGACCGCGCTGGTGGGTGGGGAAGGCGTCGGTGAGGATCGCCGTCGAGTTCGCGAGCAGCAGCGCGCCGCCGATGCCCTGCAGCACGCGCATCACGATCAGCCAGATCGCGCCGGCGTCGCCCTGCAGCCAGGTGACGGCGAGCAGGATCGAGAAGAACGTGAAGACCGCGAACCCGAGGTTGTACATCCGGGTGCGGCCGTACATGTCGCCGATGCGCCCGAAGCTCACGACGAGGACCGCGGTCACCACGAGGTAGCCCATGATCAGCCACAGCAGGTAGCTGATGTTCGACGGCGCCAGCGGGTCGATGTCGATCCCGCGGAAGATGTCGGGCAGCGCGATGAGCAGGATCGACATGTTGATCGTCACGATCAGCACGCCGAGCGTCGTGTTCGACAGCGCCACCCACTTGTAGCGGTCCGACCGCCGCTGCTCCGCCGTCGCGTCGGTCGGTGCCGTCGTCGTCACGCGACCCTCCCCCTCGTCGTTAGCCTATGCAAACACATCGTACGCGCGGGAGTACCCCGACGACGGGCGGCGGGAACCGGACCGGGCCGGCGTCAGGAACCCGCGGGCACCAGGACCGGGAGTACCCGCTGGGCGAGGTCGACGAGCACCGACCGGGCCTGGTCGGCGGACAGCGACCCGCGGTTGAGCGCGAGGCTGACGGTCACCCGGCGGTAGGCGACGACGAGGATCGGCCCGTCCGGGTCGGAGAAGAACGTGCCCGCCGCGGCGCCGATCGGGGTGTCGACGCCGTTGATCCCGGAGCTCTGCTCGACCTTGTTGTTCACGGCCACCTGGGCCTGCGCGTCCTCCGGGGTGTCGTACGCGCTGGCCAGCACCTTGAGGACCTGCGAGCCCTGGCCGGGCGCCCCGGCACCCCCGGTCGAGCTGTAGGTGCAGGTGACCCGCTCGAGCCGGCCCACGGTCGGGGCGGGCACGTCGCGCAGCGAGTGCACGTCGATGCTGCCCAACGGGAGGCCGAGCAGGTTCGGCAGCTCGTCCTTGGACAGGATCTGGTTGCAGTCGATCGGGATGAGCGTCGAGCGCGGGGCGGGCGCCGAGGTCGGCGCGGCCGCCCCGGGGCCCGGGAACGCGGGGATGGGCGGCGTCGCCAGCTCGGGCCCGGACGAGCAGCCCGCGAGGAGCGCCGCCAGGGCCAGCACGGCCAACGACGACCCGGCCGCCGTCCGCCGTCGTCCCGCTCGTCCCCGCACCCTCGTCCCCTCGACCCCGACACCGCCGCTGTGGCCGCCCACGGTAGTGGGCGGCCGTCGCCGTCCCCCGCACGGCGCGCTCCTGGCGCGACCGCTCAGTCCTCGGGGATCTCCGCGAGCACCCGCTGCGCGACCGCGAACGCCCGGTTGGCCGCGGGGACCCCGGCGTACACCCCCACCTGCAGCAGGACCTCGCGGATCTCCTCGCGGGTCAGGCCGTTGCGCACCGCCGCCCGGACGTGCATGCCGAGCTCCCCGTCGTGGTGCAGCGCGGCGAGCACGGAGAGGGTGACGATGCTGCGCTGCCGGCGGTCCAGGCCCGGCCGGTTCCAGATGCCGTCCCAGGCGTAGCGGGTGATGAAGGCCTGGAAGTCCGCGGTGGTGTCGTCCACGGCCGCGAGGGCGCGGTCGACGTGCTCGTCGCCGAGGACCTCGCGGCGGGTGGCGAGACCGGCGGGGTCGAGCTCGGGCTGGTCGGTCACGGGTGCTCCTCGGGGTCGGCGGCGGTGTCGCGGGCGGCCAGGAAGGCGTCGACGAGGGCGACGGCCTCGCCGACGTGCGCCGCCGGGTCGAGGGCGGCGTCGACCTCGGCGCGGGTGACTTCCGTGCCGGCGAGGGCGTCGGTGAGCACCTCGGCGAACGGCCGGCCCTCGTCGAGGCTCGCCGACGCGGCCCCGGTGACCAGGCCCTTCGGGTCCTCGACGCGGCCGCGCAGCGACGTCGAGACGTTCTCGGCCAGGAGCAGCCCGCCGGTGACGTCGAGCGAGGCGGCCACCCGGGCCGGGTCGAGCGCGAGGTGGCCGAGGGCGTCCGCCAGCCAGGCCGCGCCGGAGCCGACCGTGCGCAGCAGCTCCGAGGTCGGGCGCCACTCGGCGTGCCACGGCCCGGCGGCGCGCTCGTACTCGTGCCCGGAGGCGGCCGTGAGCAGTGCGGCGACGAGGCCCGGGACCGTGACCGCGGCCGCGCGGGCGGAGATCGCCGCGACCGGGTTGCGCTTGTGCGGCAGGGTCGACGAGCCGCCGCGGCCGGGGACGTCCTCGCGGACCTCGCCGACCTCGGTCTGGGCGAGCAGCACCAGGTCGGTCGACACGGAGCCGATGGCCGCGCCCGCCCGGCCGAGCAGCCCGGCCAGCTCGGCGACGCGCCCGCGTTCGGTGTGCCAGGCGAGCACGGGCTCGTCGAGGTCGAGCCGGCGCGCCAACGCCGTGCGAACCGCACGGCCCCGGCCCGCGAAGGCGGCGAGGGTGCCGACGGCACCCCCGAGCTGGACGGCGGGCCGCCAGCCCCGCAGCACCGCCGCCGCCGCGTCGAGTCCGCTCGCCCACCCCGCGGCGCGTAGCCCCACGGTGATCGGCGCCGCCTGCTGCAGCAGCGTGCGCCCCGCCGCCGCGCGGTCGCGGTGCTCGCGGGCGAGCCGGGCCGCGGCGTCGGCCGCGGCGGTGAGGTCGGCCGTGATCACCGCGAGGGCGCGGCGGCTGACGAGGACGCTCGCGGTGTCGACGACGTCCTGGCTGGTCGCGCCCCGGTGCACGGCGGCGGCGGGGGCGTCGCCGGCGTCGGCGCGGACGGCCTCGCGCAGCGCCGCGACCAGCGGCACCACCGGGTTCCCCGCCGACGCGGCGCCGGCGGCGAGCGCGGCGACGTCGAACCGCTCGGGGCGGCACGCCGCGGCGATCGTCCCGGCCGCCGCGGCGTCGAGACCACCCGCCTCGGCCGTGGCGTGGGCGAGGGCGGCCTCGACGTCGAGCATCGCGGCGAGCCAGGCGCCGTCGGCGACGGCGTCCCGGGCCCCGCCGCGCGCGAGGATCTCGTCGAAGAGGCCCGGGGTCACCGACGCATCATGCCGCGTCCGCTCAGGCGAACTCCTTGAGGATCGTCGAGCAGAACGCGTCGAGGTCGTTCGGATTGCGGCTGGTGATCAGCCCCTGGTCGACGACGACCTCCTCGTCGACGACGTCGCCGCCGGCGTTGCGGATGTCGGTGCGCAGGCTCGGGAACGACGTGAGCCGCTTGCCGCGCACCAGGTCGGCCTCGACGAGCGTCCAGGGCGCGTGGCAGATGGCGGCGATGGGCTTGCCGGCCCCGGCGATCGCCTGCACGAACGCGATGACGTCGCCGTTCTGGCGCAGCGTGTCCGGGTTGCACGTGCCGCCGGGCAGGATCAGGGCGTCGAAGTCGTCGGCCGACACGTCGGCTGATCGCCTTGTCGACGGTGAAGGTGTCGGCCTGGTTGATGTCGCCGTTCATCGCCTGGATCTCGCCGGTGTCGACGGAGATGAGCGTGGTCGTCGCGCCCGCGTCGTCCGCGGTCTGCCGCGGCTGGGTCAGCTCGACCTGCTCGACGCCGCTCGCCGCGAGGATCGCGACGCGCTTGCCGGAGAGTTCGTTCGCCATGGGGGAAGGGCCTCCTCGGGAGGTGACTGCGGTACGCGGTCGGGTGCCCGGGGTCGCGAGCCGCCGAAACGACTCAGCCGCGCAGCCGCGGCGCCCCGCCCGCGCCGAGCTCCCCGCCGCCCTCGAGCGCGTCGGCCCGCGCGTGGCCCCACCCGGCCAGCCGCGGAGCGTCCACGCCGTACCGCGCCCCGGCCGCCCCACCGTCGGCCACGGTGGTCGCGCCGCGACGCAGCAGCGAGACCGCGCCGCGGCGGTTGCCGCGCTGCTCGTGGGTCAGGCCCACCGCGAGCTGGGCGAGGCCCTTCCAGAAGGGGCGCTCGTCGTCGGGACCCGACTTCCAGGCGCCCTCCAGGACCTCGTGGGCGTGGAAGGGGAAGCCGCCGTCGAGCAGGCGCTGGGCCTCGCCCAGCGCCTCGGCCGGCGGGAGCACGACGTCCTCGTCGACCCGTTCCACCCCGGCCTCGCCGGGCGGCAGGGGCCGCCCGGAGGCGTCCCGCGGGCGGGCGTTGCGCGCCCGGCCCGACGGGTCGCGGTCACGGTCGGCGCGTCGGGCTCCCGGTGCCGTCATGCTCCGAGCCTGTCACGGGAGCGGCCGCGGAGTCGCCCGTCGTCGACCCCCGGGTCGCGACGAGGCTGGAGACGGTCACCACGGCCAGGGTGGCGACGATGACCGCCAGCGAGAGCCACGTCGGCACCGCGGGGATCGAGGCCGAGACGTCCTCGTGGAGGTAGAGCAGGATCAGCTTCACGCCGATGAAGGCGAGGATGAACGCGAGCCCGTAGCTGAGGTGCACGAGCCGGTCGAGCAGCCCGACCAGCAGGAAGTACAGGGCGCGCAGACCGAGCAGCGCGAGCGCGTTCGCGGTGAACACGATGTAGGCGTTCTGCGTGATGCCGAAGATCGCCGGGATCGAGTCGAGCGCGAACACCAGGTCCACCGAGAGGATCACCGCGACGGCGATGAACAGCGGGGTGACGCCGAAGCGGCCGCCGATCCGGCGGGTCAGCCGCCCGTCGTGCGACTCGCCGGGGCCGGGGTCCTCCTCGTGGACGGTGACGAGCCGGCGGGTCAGGCGCACCGCGACGTTGTCGCTCATGTCCTTCGGCTCGCTGTGGTGCGACCGGATCAGCCCGTACGCGGTGTAGAGCAGGAACAGCCCGAAGATCACGAACACGAACGCGAACGCGGAGATCACCGCGGCGCCGACGACGATGAAGACCGCGCGCATGACGAGGGCGCCGATCACGCCCCAGAGCAGCACCTTCTGCTGGTGGCGCTTGGGGACCGCGAACTGGCCGAGGATCACCGCGAAGATGAACAGGTTGTCGACCGAGAGGCTCTTCTCGACCAGCCAGCCGGCGAAGTACTCGGTGGCGGGCTGCGACCCGGCGACGAACCACAGGCCGACGCCGAAGGCGATCGCGACGGCGACGTAGATCACCGACCAGAGCGTCGCCTCGCGGAAGCCCACCTCGTGGGGTGACCGTGCGTGCCAGACGTCGACGGCGATCAGGACCGCGATCCCGCCCATCGTCGCCGCCCAGACCCAGAACGGGACCGTCACCCCGACCTCCCTCGACGGGACCGCCCCCGCGTCGTCCGCGCGGCGTCCGGTCCTGCTCACCCTCACGACGAACGACGAGGACTTTGAGTTCCCTTTACCTGGTGAGGTCGGCCACGTCACCCGACGGGGCGAACTCTCCCCGACCCGCGCGGCGTCCGCACCCCCCGCTCGCCCGGTCGGGGAGCGTGCGCCGCGGCGGAGGAGAGGGGCCGATGGCGCGGATCGGGACGGTGCGACCGCTCGCGGGCGGGGTCGCGGCCCTGGCGACGGTGCTGGTGGTCGCCCCGAGCGCGCTGGCCGGTCCGGGGGATTCGCGCGGTGCCGCCACCCCCGCCGCCCCCGCTCGGCCAGGTGCTCGACCAGGTCCTGGACCCCCGCGCCGGCGACGTGCCGGGCACCCAGTACCGCGACTTCACGACGACGGTGGCCGCGGGCCGGGTGCGCGGGCACCTGGTGCGCGTCGACCTCGCGAACCGGTCGGTGGCGATCGCCCTGCTCCGCTCCCCCGTCGTCACCGCGACCGCGACGGTGCCCGACCTCGCGGCGCGGGCCGGCGCGATCGCGGCCGTCAACGGGGACTTCTTCGACGAGGGCGGCACCGGGGCGCCCGTCGGGGTGGAGCTCGCCGGCGGGGTCCCGATCACGTCCGCCGTCGTGCCCGGCCGTCGTCCGGCACCCCCGGGACCCCCGGGCTCCGATCCCGGCACCGTGCTGGGGATCGACACGTCGGGGGCGGCGCGGATCGACTCCGTGCGCTTCGTCGGCAGCGTCGCCACCGCCGCCCGCGGCGCTGCCGCTGACCGGGCTCAACACCTACGTCGTGCCCGTCGGCGGCATCGCGGTGTTCACGCCGGCGTGGGGCGGCGTCCCCCGCACGCGCACCGTCTGCGGGTCGGACACCGACGCGCACGCACCCTGCAGCCCGCGCACCGTCGAGGTCCTGGTCCGCAACGGGACGGTGGCCGCCACCGGGCCGGTCGGCGACCACGCCCGTCCCCGCCGGCGCGGTGGCCCTCGTCGGGCGGGACGCGGGGGCGGACGCCCTGCGCGCGCTGCGGGTCGGGGACCGGGCGGTGCCGCACTGGGAGCTGCGCGCGGCCGGGTCACCGCCGTTGCGCACCGCCCTGGGCGCGCTGCCGCTCGTGCGGGGCGGCGCGCCGTGGGCCGGCCTGCAGGACACCGAGCGGGCGCCGCGCACCGCGGTGGGCCTGTCCGCCGACGGCCGCACCCTGGCGCTGATCGCGGTGGACGGCCGGGCGCAGGCGAGCGTGGGGGCGACGCTCGCCCAGCTCGGCCGCCTCGTCGTCGAGCTCGGCTACCCGCAGGCCCTCGCCCTCGACGGCGGCGGGTCCACGCAGATGGTCCGGCGCCCGGCGGGCGGTGCGCTCGCCGTCGTCAACACCCCGTCGGACCGGCCGCTGCGCGCGGTGCGCGACGGCGTCGGCGTCGTGCCGGCCGGCTGAGCCGATCCGGGCGCCCCCGGGGAACACGACCGCGGCGGTCCGTGGTTGTATCGGGCGTCCGGACCGGGCGCCATGTGCCCCCGGGTCTCATTTAAGAAGGCCTCCAGGGACGATCGTTCGGCTGAAGCCCTGCTGTGCCACTCGCCGCGAGGCGGCTCATCGCCCGGTTCGGACACCCCACACGACGACGGGCTGTGCCCGGCCTTCGTCGCGGCAGCTCCGCTGCGCTGCGTGCCGCCCGCACCTCTCCCGAGGTGCGGGGCCCGTCCGCGTCCGGGTGCGTCTACCCGGTGCCGCCGATGTCCGGCAGCTGCTGCTGGAACTGCTGCTTGCACTGCGAGATCGCCTGCTGGACCGCGGCCGGGGACCCGGCGTTCTGCGCCTGGGAGAGGCACTGCTGGGCCTGCTGCAGCGTGTTGCCGCCGCCGGTCTGGAAGAAGGCGAAGAGCCCGAAGCCCAGCACCAGGCTGATGATGATGTTCACGATGATCGACAGCACGCCGAGGACGATGCCCGTCAGCGCCATGCCGCCGTTGCCCGCCAGCCCGCGACGGGCCCGGCCGCGGCCGATGATGCCGAAGATCAGCGCGAGCAGGCCGATGACCAGCCCGACGATCGGCAGCCACCAGCAGGTCAGGATGCCCAGGATGCCGAAGACCAGGGCGGCGACGCCCATCCCGTTCCTGGCCTTCGGGGGAGGCGTCGCCGTACTGGAATCCCACTGGCCCTGGGGATCGGTCGGGCTGCTCGTCACGTGTGGTCCTCCCTCGGGCGGCGCACCGGGGGCGGCGGCCGGTGCCGTGTCCACCCTGTACCCGGAGTGCCCCCGTTCACACGAGTCGTACCCGTTCAGCTCCGGCGCGCACCCGCCCCGCTCGCGGGCGTGCTCGACGGCCTCGTCCTGCCGGCGCTGCTCGGCCCCGGTGGCGATCGGCGCGCCGATCCACGGCTCCGGGATGCCGAACGCGTCGACGAGCGCCCGGGCGTGGGGACGCAGCCCGAGGCAGAGCCGGTTGACCTCCGCCGTCACGGCCTTCGAGCGCGTAGCGGACATCCGGCCGTGCTCGAGGAACCAGCCCTTGTCGGCCTCGATCACCGAGAGCGCGTAGAGGTCGCAGACCTGCCGCATCAGGCCCTTCGCCGTCGGGTCCGGCTGGGCCTCGCAGGCCCGGTTGAACGCGTCGAGGACGAGCCCGTCGAGGTGGCTGCGGGCCGCCCGCAGCAGGTGGTCCTGGGCGTTGTTGAAGATCTCGAACGCGCGGTCGGGCCCGACGCCCTTGCCCCGCGCCGGCCGCAGGCGGCGGACCAGCCCGTCGAGGGTGTGCTCCTCGCGGTCGTCGAGCAGCTTGATCTGGGTCGAGGCGTCGAGGAGGGCGTCGTCGTCGCCCCCCGCCGCCGCGCCGCGCAGGCGCTCCGCGAGGGCGTGCAGCGACGTCCGCTCCGCGACCGTGTCCAGCACCTGGTCGGCGACGAAGCGGATGGTCCCGAGCGTGTCGAGGTTGCCGAAGTCGTCGGCGTACCCGGAGATCAGGCCCTTGGCGACGAGCTGGAGCAGGACGGTGTTGTCGCCCTCGAAGGTGGTGAACACGTCGGTGTCGGCGCGCAGGTCGGCGAGCCGGTTCTCCGAGAGGTAGCCCTGGCCGCCGCAGGCCTCGCGGCAGATCTGGATGACCTCGGTGGCGTTCCAGGTCGACAGCGCCTTGATCCCGGCCGCGCGCGACTCGAGCTCGCGCTGCCGGCGCTCGTCGACGTCGCCGCCGGCCTCCCGCGTGGTCTGGATGTCGTGCAGCATCTCGACGAGCTCGTTCTGGGCGAAGCGCAGCGCGTACGTCCGGGCCAGCAGCGGCAGCAGCTTCCGCTGGTGGGCGAGGTAGTCGAGGATCGTGATCTCGCCGTCGCCGCCGGGCGCGGCGAACTGCCGGCGCGCCTCGCCGTAGCGGATCGCGATCGTCAGCGCGAGCATCGCGGCCCCGACCGCCGAGCCCGAGACGCTGACCCGGCCGCGCACCAGCGCGCCGAGCATGGTGAAGAAGCGCCGGTTCTCGCTCTCGATCGAGCTCGAGTAGGTGCCGTCGGCGGCGACGGTGCCGTAGCGGTCGAGGAGGTTCTCGCGCGGGACGCGCACCCCGTGGAAGGCCAGGCGCCCGTTGTCGACGCCGTTGAGGCCCTCCTTGTGCCCGTCGTCGGTGATCTCGACGCCGGGCAGGACGGTGCCGTCCCCGTCGCGCAGCGGGACGAGGACCGCGTGGACGCCGTGGCGCTCCGGCTCCTGCCCCTCGGGCGCGGTCCACAGCTGCACGAACACCACGGCCATGCGCCCGTCGCGGGCGGCGTTGCCGATGTAGTCCTTGCGCGCCGACTCGGTGGGGGTGTCGACGACGAACTCGCCCGTGGCGGCGTCGTAGGTCGCCGTGGTGTGCACCGACTGCACGTCCGACCCGTGGCCGGTCTCGGTCATCCCGAAGCAGCCCGGGAGGCTCAGGTCCATGACGCCGGGCAGCCAGCGCGCGTGCTGCTCGGCGTTGCCGAGGGCCTGGATGGCGCCGCCGAACAGGCCCCACTGCACCCCGCTCTTGACCTGCAGCGACAGGTCCGCGAACGCGAGCATCTCGAAGGAGACGACGGAGCCGCCGATGTCGCCGAGCCCGCCCACCGACGTCGGGAAGCCGTGCAGGGCGTGACCGTCGGCGGCCAGCTGCCCGAGCATCTCCCACACGCGCTCGCGGTGGGTCGCCACGTCGGTGCCGGGCTCGACGCGCAGCGTCGCGAAGTCGTCGCGGGCGCGGATCTCCTCGCGGACGTCCGATCCACCGCCCGTCCAGGGCCCGGCGCACGGCGTCGACGGCCGCGGGGGTGACCGACTCGGGGTCGAGGGAAGTGCTTGCGGTCACGGTCCGGACCTCCCGGGAGGCGGGGCGGGCGACGGTCGGACGACCGCCGTCGCCACCAGGTTACCCGCGAGTAGGGTCGTCGATCCGGGTGATCCTCACGCGGATGCGGCGGACGCGTTGACGGTGCGTGAGAGACCGGCCCAGGCGAGGTCGGTGATCTCGGCCGCGATCGTCTCGCGGGCCATCTCGGGGCGGACGGTCAGCCAGTGGTCGCCCACGGAGCGCACCATGCCGACCAGCGAGTGGCCCCAGGTCGTCGCGGGCGTCGCGTCCCGGCCCTGGCGGCGCAGCTCGGTCGAGATGATGTCGCCCACGAAGTCGCCGATGAACGACGTGAGGTCGCCGACGAAGTCGTTCGGGCCGCCGTCGGACGCCGACCGCTCCGAGGCGGGCGGGCGCATGACGTAGCGGTAGATGTCCGGGTCGGCCTCGATGAGCGAGAGGTAGGCGTCGACCCCGGAGAGCAGGGTCTGCTCGGGCGGCCCCGCCTCCCGCATGGCGTCCTGGACCTTGCCGACGATGACGGCGCCGACGCGCTCGCAGACCGCCTGGTAGAGGTCGAACTTGTCCGCGAAGTGCCGGTACACGACGGTCTTCGAGGTGCGGGCCTGCGCCGCGACCTGGCTCATGCCCACGTCGGCCCCGTGGGCGCGGATGGCGACGATGGTCGCGAGGGTGAGCTCGTTGCGCCGTGTGCGCCGGTGCTCGTCCCACCGGCTGGAACGTTTGTCACGGCGAGGGGCCGGGGCACTGTCCCGGTCAGCTCCACCCGCTCCGGCACCGTCGTCCGGCTGGGCGTCGTGACGTTGCGAACGACGGCTCACGGCACCCACGGTACCTGCTACTTTCGGGTAACGAACCCCAGCACCTCTGGAGGAACCAGTGGCCAGCCCCCGTCGCGCGGCGGTCGTCGGTGCCAACCGCATCCCGTTCGCCCGCTCCAACGGCGCCTACGCGCGCGCCTCGAACAAGGACATGCTCACCGCGGCGCTCGACGGTCTCGTCGCGCGCTTCGGTCTCGCCGACGAGCGGGTCGGGGAGGTCGTCGCGGGTGCCGTGCTCAAGCACAGCCGCGACTTCAACCTGACCCGCGAGGCGGTGCTCGCGAGCCGGCTCTCGCCCTGGACGCCCACCTACGACGTCCAGCAGGCGTGCGGCACCGGCCTCGAGGCCGCGGTCCTCATCGCCAACAAGATCGCGCTCGGACAGCTCGAGTCCGGCGTCGCCGGCGGCGTCGACACCACCAGCGACGCCCCGATCGCCGTCAACGAGGACCTGCGCGAGGTCCTGCTGGCGGCGAACCGGGCGAAGTCCACGGCCGGGGTGGTCAAGGCCCTCGCCGGCCTGCGCCCGAACCAGATCGTCCCCGAGATCCCCGCGAACCGGGAGCCGGGGACCGGGATGTCGATGGGCGAGCACGCGGCCCTCACCGCCGCCCACTGGGGCATCGGGCGCACCGCGCAGGACGAGCTCACCGCGCTGTCGCACCAGAACCTCGCCAAGGCCTACGACGCCGGGTTCTTCGACGACCTCATGACGCCCTACCTCGGGCTCACGAAGGACAACAACCTGCGCCCCGACTCGACCGTCGAGAAGCTCGGCAAGCTCAAGCCGGCCTTCTTCCCCGCCGGGGCGGACCGCTCCGAGGCGACGATGACCGCCGGCAACTCGACGCCGCTGACCGACGGCGCCGCCACGGTGCTGCTGGCCAGCGACGAGTGGGCCGCCGAGCGCGGGCTGCCCGTGCTCGCCCACCTCGTCGACGCCGAGACCGCCGCCGTCGACTACGTGCACGGCGACGAGGGCCTGCTCATGGCCCCCGCGTACGCCGTGCCGCGGATGCTCGAGCGCAACGGCCTCACGCTGCAGGACTTCGACTTCTACGAGATCCACGAGGCGTTCGCGTCGACGGTGCTCGCGACGCTGGCGGCGTGGGAGGACCCGCAGTTCTGCAAGGAGCGCCTGGGCCTCGACGCGCCGCTCGGCGCCATCGACCGCGGCAAGCTCAACGTGCACGGCTCCTCGCTCGCGGTCGGCCACCCGTTCGCCGCGACCGGCGCCCGGATCGTGCCGACGCTCGCGAAGATCCTGAAGCAGAACAGCCAGAAGGGCGGAGGGACGGCCGCGGGCTCATCTCCATCTGCGCCGCCGGCGGCCAGGGCGTCGTCGCCATCCTCGAGGCCTGAGAAAGGAGCCGTAGCGATGTCCCACGACTGGTACTCCGACTTCGTCAACTCCGGCGTCGGCAAGGCGATCGCCGGCAACGTCGGCCTCCCCCCGGTGCCGAAGCTGCGCCGCTGGGAGCCCGGCCAGCCGCTGCTCTCCGGCGCGGCGCTGCTCGGCACCGCGACGGCGAACGGCCGCGTGGCCAAGGTCGTGCGCGCCGTCCTCGCCGAGGCGGGCGTCGAGGTCCACGAGGACCCGGGCGCCCCGATCGGCGGCGGCTCGTCGACCTCGAAGGTCGCCGCGGCGATCGTCGACGCCACGGGGCTCTCGTCCCCGGCCGACCTCGCCGCGATCCAGGGCTTCCTGACGCCGTGCATGCGCCGCGTCGGGGCCTCCGGGCGGATCCTCGTGATCGGTGACGTGCCGGCCGAGGCCGAGCGCCCCGCCGTCCGCGCCGCCCGCCGCGCGCTGGAGGGCCTCGTGCGCTCCGCGGCCAAGGAGGCCCGCTACGGCGCGACGGTCAACCTGGTCCACGTCGCCGACGGTGCCGAGAACGACCTCGAGTCGACGCTGCGCTTCTTCCTGTCCTCCCGCTCGGCGTTCGTCGACGGGCAGCGCCTCGACGTCGGGGTCGTGCCGGGCTACGCCGGATCGTCGGCGGGCACCGACTGGGACCACCCGATCGCCGGCAAGGTCGCGGTCGTCACCGGCGCCGCGCGCGGCATCGGCCGCACGGTCGCGACGACGCTGGCCCGCGACGGCGCCACCGTGGTGTGCGTCGACATCCCGGCCGCCGGGGACGCGCTGGCCCGCACCGCCAACGACGTGGGCGGGACGGCGCTGCAGCTCGACATCACCGGCGACGGCGCCGGGGAGGCGATCCTGTCGCACTGCGAGCGCCACGGCGGCATCGACATCGTCGTGCACAACGCGGGCATCACCCGCGACAAGCTGCTCGCGAACCAGGACACCGACCGCTGGAACTCGGTGATCGACGTCAACCTGAACGCCCAGCTGGCGATCAACGACGTCCTCATGGGCTCCTCCGACGAGACCGGTCTCCACCGCGGGGCCCGGATCGTCACGGTCTCCTCGATGGCCGGGATCGCGGGCAACCGCGGCCAGACCTCGTACGCGTCGTCGAAGGCCGGCGTCATCGGGCTCGTCGACGCCACCGCCCCGCTGCTGGCCGCCAAGGACGCGACGATCAACGCCGTCGCGCCCGGGTTCATCGAGACCGACATGACCGCCGCGATGCCGGTCGGGACCCGCGAGGCGGGCCGGCGGCTCTCGACGCTGACCCAGGGCGGGCTGCCGGTGGACGTGGCCGAGACGATCGCCTACTTCGCGCAGGGCGCGTCGTACGCGGTCAACGGCCAGGTGCTGCGGGTCGACGGCCAGAACCTGCTGGGGGCGTAGTGGCCACCGAGACGCTGGACGCGCCCCCGACGCTGGGGGCGCTCTACGGGCGGGCGCTGCTCACCGCGCGCTCGGGCGGGGACACGCTCCCCGACCGGACGCTGGAGCTGGCCGGCGCGACGATCAGCGCGGACGGCGTGGCGGACTACGCGCACGTGTGCGGGTTCCAGGTCGGCGGCGACGTGCCGCTGACCTACCCGCACATGCTGGCGTTCCCGCTGCAGATGCGGCTGATGACCGACCGCGAGTTCCCCCTGCCCGCGCCGGGCATGGTGCACCTGCGCAACGTCATCACCCAGCGGCGGGCCCTGGAGGTCGGCGAGCCGCTGACGCTGCAGGTGCACGCCGAGCGGCTCGTCGCCCACCCCAAGGGCGCGCAGGTCGACCTCGTCGCGACGATCGACACCACCGACGGCGAGCGCAGCTGGCACTCGCGCTCGACGTACTTCGTGCGGGGAGCGACGGCGGACGAGCCGTCGGAGCCCGCGCCGCCGGAGCCGGAACCCGTCGTCGGGGACCGGCCGCACGCGGTGTGGAAGGTGCCCGCGGACATCGGCCGGCGCTACGCCGCGGTCTCCGGCGACGTGAACCCGATCCACATGAACTCCCTCGCCGCGAAGGCGTTCGGGATGCCGGGCACGATCGCCCACGGCATGTGGACCAAGGCGCGGGTGCTCGGCGCGCTGTCCGGGCGCTACGGCGGGGCGAGCACCGTCGACGCGGTGTTCCGCTCGCCGCTGCGCACGCCGTCCACGGCGCTGCTCTACACCGCCGCGGTCGCCGACGGGTGGGACGCCGCGCTGCGCTCCACGAAGGGCAAGGACCACCTGCTGCTGACGATCCGCCCGACGTAGGCGGTCCGGTCCTCGGAGCGAGGGGCCCCTTCGGTCGATCGAATCGACCGAGGGGGCCCCTCGCTCGACGGGGGAGGCGGCGGGACCCGGTCCGTCGTGCGCGGACGTGTGACGTGGTCGACGTTTCGTGGTGGGCTTCACCGGGAACGCCGCGGGCCCGGAGGACGATGACCCGACGTGGCACCACACACCTCGTCCGCGCTGGCGTCCCCGGACACCGGACCGACCGACCGGGTCGACGTCCCCGCGGACGACCGTGCGGCCGAGGAGCAGGGGACGCGGAGCACTGGACGGGCCCACGGTGGCCACACCCGCCGTCGAGAGCCCGCACGACGAGCCGGTCCCGGAGCGACACCGAGACCGGCGACACGCCGGAGCCCGACGCCGGGGCCGCCGACCCGCACGTCGACGGTGCCGGCACCGATCCGGCGTCGGACGATCCGCGCGTACGGCGCCGTCGCCGAGGACGCCGAGCCGGTCGCCCCGGAGCGGCCCGCCGACTCCGGGGCCCCGGCCACCGAGGCCGAGGGCGCCACCGTCACGATCCCGACCACCGCGGAGTCCCCCCGCCGGCTCCGTCTCCTGCCCCGCCGCCGGTGGCTGCGCCGGACGCTGGCCGCGCTCGCGGCCGTCGTCGTGGTGCTCGCCGTCGCCGCCGCGCCGTCCCTCACCCACGCCCTGACCCGGCCGGGGTCGGACACCGTCGCCGCCCGGCTCGCCGAGTGGGGCCGCGACCACGGGCTCGGGCCGGTCGTCACCTGGCTCGAGGCGCGCCAGTACGACCTGGACCAGCCCCCGACCGGTGGCGCACCCCCCGGCGGCATCCCGCACGCCTCCGGCGCCGTCACCGACCATCCCGGAGGCAGCCCCGCGCCACCGCCGTTGCCCGCGCCCGCCGGTCTCCCGCCGCTGCCCGGCGAGGGCCAGTGGCAGCCCGTGGTGTCGACCCCGCACGGCGACGCGGTGCGGATGACGACCGTGCGCCCCGACGCCGCGCACACCTCGTTCCTGGTGGGCGTGCTGTGGATGGACCCGACGCTCGTCCGCGGCGTGCTGCACCCCGGCACGGAGGACCCGGGCGGCGACTGGTCGGTGCCCACGTCGGTGGACGCGAACGAGCAGCGCACCGTCGTCAGCGCCTTCTCCTCGGGCTTCCGGCTGCAGGGCGACAGCCACGGCGGCTGGTACCTCGACGGCCGGGAGGCCCGGCCGCTCGTGCCCGGCGCCGCCAGCCTGGTGATCCACCGCAACGGGACCGCGGACGTCGGCGCGTGGGGCAGCGAGGTCCGGATGGGCCCCGACGTCGCCGCGGTCCGGCAGAACCTGATCCCGCTCGTCGACCACGGCGTCGTCGACCCGACGTGCGCCACCGGCGGCACCGCGGAGTGGGGCTCCACCGTCGGGCAGGCCGCGTACATCAACCGCTCGGCGTTCGGGGTCACCGCGACCGGCGCCGAGATCTACGTCGGCGGGCCCGCCCTGTCCGTGTGCACCCTCGGCGACATCCTCCGCTCGGCCGGCGCCGTGCGCGGGATGGAGCTCGACATCAACCCGGCCTGGGTCTCGGGCGCCTACTTCCACCCGACCGGGCAGCCGCACCCGGACGCGTTCCAGCTCTTCCCCGGCGAGCAGGTCGGGGCCCAGCACTACCTGCAGCCCTCGAGCCGGGACTTCGTCTCGTTCGACCTGCGCTCCGTCGCGGACACCGCCGGCGCCCCGCCCTCGACCCAGCACCGCGGGGCCAAGCACCCGCCGTCGAGCACGAAGCACCACGACTGAGCCCTGACCCCGGGCGCACCCGGGGCCGGGTGCGACGATGGCCGGCGTGTCGTCCCGGGCCGAGCGGTGAGTCGCGCCCGCACCGCCGCACTCGTCGTCGCGGTGCTGCTGATCGCCGGCAACCTCCGCCCGGCCGTCGTCGCCGTCTCCCCGCTGCTCTCCCAGATCCGGGCCGACCTCGGGATCGGGAGCGCGGTCGCGGGCCTGATCACGACGCTGCCGGTGCTGTGCTTCGGGCTGCTCGCGCCGTTCGCCGGGCGGCTGGCCCGGCGGACCGGCCTCGAGACCGCGCTGCTCGCGGCGCTGCTCGTCCTGACCGCCGGCATCCTCGTGCGCCTCGTCCCGACGCTCGCGACGCTGCTCGCGGGCAGCGTGCTCGCCGGGATCGCGATCGCCGTCGGCAACACGCTGATGCCCGTCGTCGTCAAGCGCGACTTCCCGCACCGGACCGGCGCGATGACCGGCGCCTACTCGACGCTGATCTCCGGCGGCGGCGCCGTGTCCGCGGCGGTGATGGTGCCGCTGGAGCACGCGACGGGGCTGGGCTGGCGCCCGGCGCTCGCGCTGTGGGCTATCGGGTCCGCGCTCGCGATCGCGCTGTGGGTGCCGTGGGTGGCCCGGGCCCGCCGCCGGGCCGCCGCGGCCCCGCCCGTCGCGCCGGCTGCCCCGGTGCGGGGACTGTGGCGCAGCCCGCTGGCCTGGCAGGTCACAGCGTTCATGGGCCTGCAGTCGCTGCAGTTCTACGCGCTGACCGCCTGGGCCCCGACGCTGTTCGTCGACGAGGGACGGTCCCCGACCGCCGCCGGGCTGCTGCTCTCGCTCGCGGGCGTGTCCTCGCTGCTGACCTCGGCGTTCACCCCGGTGCTCGCGGCCCGCAGCCGGACGCAGCACCACCTGGTTGCGGTGCTCCTGGCGCTCTGGGTGGTCGGCTACGTCGGGCTGCTCCTGGCGCCCGGGACGCTCGCGCCGCTGTGGATGGTGCTCATCGGGCTCGGGCAGGGCGTCGGGATCAGCCTCGCGCTGACCATGATCACCCTGCGCTCCCCCGACGCCGCGCACACCGCCCAGCTCTCCGGCATGGCCCAGGGCGTGGGCTACGTCCTCGCCGCGGCCGGGCCGCTCGCGCTCGGCGCGATCCACGATGCGACCGGGAGCTGGACCGCCCCGGTCGTCACGCTGATCGTGCTGCTCGTCCCGCTCGCGGTGGCCGGGGCCGGGGCCGCCCGGGCGCGGCACGTGGGCGGCCCCGCCCCGAGCGCTGACAGCAACGGCACGATGCTGGCACCTGACGCCAGGACGGCGCCGCTCACCCACGACGACGGCCCGACCCCCGACGGCAGCAACGGCACGATGCTGGCACCTGACGCCAGGACGGCGCCGCTCACCCACGACGACGGGGTCCGGCGCACCCTGGGCGGCACCGTCCGGACCACGGGTGGCGCGGCCCTGGCCGGCGCAACCGTGACCCTGGTCGACGACGCCGGCCGCCAGCTCGGCGCGACCCGGACCGACCAGACCGGCGGCTACGAGCTGACCGTGCCCCCGACCCCGTGCCTCCTGGTGTGCGCCGCTCCCGAGCACGCCCCCGACGCGCGCCGGGCCGCCCCCGGCCGGGTCGACGTCGAGCTCGAGCCGCGCCCGGCGCCCGTCGTCGGGACGTGAGGCTCAGACCGCCACGAGCATCTTCCCGGTGTTCTCGCCGCGCAGCAGGCCCTGGAATGCCTCGACCGCGTGGTCGACGCCCTCGACGACGGTCTCCGCGAACCGCACCCGCCCGTCGGCGACCCAGGGGGTGACCTCGGCGAGGAACGCCTCGTAGCGGTCGAGCGAGTCGCTGACGATGAAGCCCTGGATCGACAGCCGCTTCTTGACGATCTTGAAGAGGTTGCGCGGGCCGGGGGTGGGGTCGTCGTCGGTGTCGTTGTAGTGCGCGATCGCCCCGCACGCGGCGACGCGGGCGTGGTCGTGCGCGACGTCGATCGCGGCCTCGAGGTGGTCCGACCCGACGTTGTCGAAGTACACGTCCAGCCCGTCGGGCATCGCCTTCTCGAGCTGCTCGCGCACCGGGCCGTCCTTGTAGTTGAAAGCCGCGTCGTAGCCGAGCTCGCCGGTCAGCCAGGCGACCTTCTCGGCGGTCCCCGCACTGCCGACGACCCGCGAGGCGCCCTTCAGCGTCGCGATCTGCCCGACGAGGCTGCCCACCGCGCCCGCGGCGCCGGAGACGAACACGGCGTCGCCCTCGCGGAACGACGCCTTGTCCAGCAGGCCCACCCAGGCGGTGAGCCCGGGGATGCCGAGGACGCCGAGGTAGGCGCGCGGGTCCACGCCCTCGACGTCGGGGACCTTCTGCAGGTGCTTCGCCTTCGAGGTGCCGTGGTCGCGCCAGGCGAGGTTGCCGAGCACGAGATCCCCGACGGCGACCTCGGTGACGCCGTCGCCGACCGCGGTGACCTCGCCGACGGAACGGCCGTCCATGGCCTGGTCCAGCCGGAACGGCGGCACGTAGCTCGGGACGTCGTTCATCCGGCCCCGCATGTACGGGTCGACGGAGAACGCGCGGTTGGCGACGACGGCCTCGCCGGGCCCGGGGTCGGGCAGCTCGCGCTCGACGAGGGCGAAGTCGTCGGCGTCGGGGAAGCCGTGGGGGCGGCGGACCAGGTGGACCTCGTGGGCGGTCGTCATGCCGCAGGACTACCCCCATGACGGGCGTGTGTCGCACGACCGCGACCGGGAACACCTGAGTCGCACCCACTCACCCCGCCGGACCAGACATGAGTCACACCGACTCAGGAATGAATCCCGCGCCCGCGTTGCTGATCCACCTGACAGCCGCCGCAGGCCACCGGCCGCAGGCGGCAGGACCCCCTCAGAGAGGTACGCATGACCAGCGCATTCGGTCCCGGCGACCCCGGGTCCGGCCCGTTCGACGACTTCCTGGCGCGCTTCCTCGGCGGAGCGTCGCCGCGGGGCGCCCAGCGCATCGACATCACCGCGCTCATGACCGAGCAGGCCCGTGGCCTCGTCGGCGCGGCGGCCCAGCAGGCCGCCGAGCGCGGCAACACCGACCTCGACGCGTGGCACCTGCTGCTCGCCGGCCTCGCCGTCCCGCCGCTGCGCGCCCTGATCGCGGGCACGGGCGTGGACGTCGACGAGCTGGCCCGCCACGCCGACGCGCAGCTCCCGCGCGGCGAGGCGACCGGCCAGGCGCCCACGTTGACCCCCACCGCGAAGCGCACGCTGCTCGACGCCCACCAGATCTCGCGCGCCCTCGGCGCGAGCTACATCGGGCCCGAGCACATCGTGCTGGCGCTCGCCGCGAACCCCGACTCCCCGGCCGGCAAGTCCCTGCAGTCCCGCGGGGTGGACCCGCAGTCGCTGCAGCGCTCGGCGTCCGGCGCGGGCCGGCCCGGTGCGCGTCCCGGCGCGGGCCAGGGCGGCCCGCAGGGCGACAGCGACACCCCGACGATCGACCAGTTCGGCGTCGACCTGACCGGCAAGGCCGGCGCGGGCGAGCTGGACCCGGTCATCGGCCGCGAGGACGAGGTCGACCAGACCCTCGAGGTCCTCTCCCGGCGCACCAAGAACAACCCGGTGCTGATCGGCGAGGCCGGCGTCGGCAAGACCGCGGTCGTCGAGGGCATCGCCCAGCGCATCGTCGCGGGCGACGTCCCCGAGCAGCTCAGCGGCAAGCGCATCGTCCAGCTCGACCTCACCGGCATGGTGGCGGGGACCCGCTACCGCGGTGACTTCGAGGAGCGCATGACGAAGCTGGTGGACGAGATCCGCCAGCACTCCGACGAGCTGATCGTCTTCATCGACGAGCTCCACACCATGGTCGGTGCGGGCGGCAGCGGCGAGGGTGGCGGCATGGACGCCGGCAACATCCTCAAGCCGGCCCTGGCCCGCGGCGAGCTGCACATCGTCGGCGCGACGACGCTCGACGAGTACCGGCAGTCCATCGAGAAGGACGCCGCGCTCGAGCGCCGTTTCCAGCCGGTGATGGTCCCCGAGCCGAGCGTCTCCGACACCATCGCGATCCTGCACGGGCTGCGGGACCGCTACGAGGCGCACCACCAGGTCCGCTTCACCGACGAGGCCCTGACGGCGGCGGCGGAGCTCTCCGAGCGCTACGTCACCGACCGGTTCCTGCCCGACAAGGCCATCGACCTCGTCGACCAGGCGGGCGCCCGCAAGCGGCTGCGCTCGAAGGCCCCGCACACCGACACCCGCGAGCTCGAGCGCCGGGTCGAGTCGCTGCAGCGCGACAAGGACCAGGCCGTCGCCGACGAGGACTACGAGCGGGCCGGCGCCCTGCGCGACGAGGTCGCGGCCGCTGCGCAGGCCCTCGAGGAGGCCCGCCACGAGCGCACGTCCGGCCAGGGCGGCGTGCTCGAGGTCGGCGTCGAGGACATCGCCGAGGTGGTGTCGCGCTCGACCGGCATCCCGGTCGCGCAGCTCACCGAGACCGAGCGCTCGCGGCTGCTCGGGCTGGAGGCCCAGCTCCACGAGCGGGTCGTCGGCCAGGACGACGCGGTGCGCGCGGTCGCCGAGGCGGTCCGCCGCTCGCGGGCCGGCCTGGGCGACCCGGACCGCCCGATCGGCAGCTTCCTGTTCCTCGGCCCGACCGGTGTCGGGAAGACCGAGCTCGCCAAGGCGCTCGCCGCGGTGATGTTCGGCGACGAGGACCGCATGGTGCGCGTCGACATGAGCGAGTACTCCGAGCGGCACACCGTGTCGCGGCTGGTGGGCTCGCCCCCCGGGTACGTCGGCTACGGCGAGGCCGGGCAGCTGACCGAGGAGATCCGGCGCCGTCCGTACTCGGTGGTCCTGCTCGACGAGATGGAGAAGGCCCACCCGGACGTCTTCAACACGCTGCTGCAGGTGCTCGACGACGGCCGGCTCACCGACTCCCAGGGCCGCACGGTCGACTTCCGGAACACGGTGCTGATCATGACCAGCAACGTGGGCTCGGAGCTGATCACGACGAACACCCAGGCGCTCGGGTTCGCGCCGTCCAGCACGAACCCCGATCGATCGCTGCAGGAGCGGCTCATGCCGCGGCTGCGCGAGTCGTTCCGTCCGGAGTTCCTGAACCGGATCGACGAGGTGATCGTCTTCAAGCGGCTCGACGGCGAGCAGCTGCGGACCATCACCGACCTGCTGCTCACCGAGACGCGCGAGCGGCTGGCGTCGCTGCACGTCGACGTCGAGTTCAGCGTGGCGGCGGTCGACTGGCTCTCCGAGCACGGCTACCAGCCCGAGTTCGGCGCCCGGCCGTTGCGTCGGACGATCCAGCGCGAGGTCGGCAACCGGCTCTCGGAGATGCTGCTGGGCGACGAGGTCGCCGCGGGCCAGACGGTCCGGGTGGACGTGGCGCCCGAGGGGGACGCGTTGGCGTTCTCCGTGGGCGAGCCCGCCCTGGCGGGCTGAGCGTCCTGGTTCTGCGCGAAGGGCCCCCTCGGTCGATCTGTTCGACCGAGGGGGCCCTTCGCTCGTCCCGGGACCCGGGCGACCGCGCCTGTCGAGGGGTGCCGCTCGCCCGTCTACCCGACCGGGGTGCCCTTCGGTCGAAATGCCGTGATCCGCACCCGCGAGCTGGGGTATCAAGGAGTCCAGAACCCGCCCGTGAGGGGAGTCAGCCGTGAGCGCGAACGTCGGCGACCGCATCCGCCTGCACGCCAACTCCGTCGACACCCCGGACCGGACGGGCACGATCGTCGCCGTCCTCGGCGAGGACGGTCCGCCCTACCGCGTCCGCTTCGACTCCGGCGAGGAGACGATCGTCGCGCCGGGCCCGGACGCGACCTTCGAGTCCCCGGGCGTGGGCGCGCGGCTCGCGCAGGCGGCCGGGACGGCCGGCGAGGTGGTCGGCCAGGCCGCCGAGCGGGTCCGTGACGCCGCCGAGGGCGTGACGGGCGCGGCCGCCCAGGCCGTCTCCGACGTCGCCTCCTCGGTGACGGACCGCCGGCGCTGAGCCCCTCCGGCGTCAGCCCCGCTGCACGGCCGTCTCCGGCACCGGCGGGAGCGCCGGGCTGCCCCGGTCGGCCGCGGGGAGCTCCACGGCGAAGCAGGTGTCGCCGGGCACGCTGGTGACCCCGAGCCAGCCGCCGTGCTCGGTGACGACGGCGGACACGATCGACAGCCCGAGGCCGGTGCTGCCGGTGGCGCGGGCGCGGCCGGTGTCGCCGCGCGCGAAGCGCTCGAAGACGTGGTCGAGCAGGTCCGGCGCGATGCCGGGCCCGTCGTCGGCCACCTCGAGGCGCACGACGTTCCCGCGCCGCGCCAGCCCGGCCACGACGCGCGTGCCCGGCGGGGTGTGCGTGCGGGCGTTCGCGAGCAGGTTGGCGACGACCTGGTGCAGGCGCTCGGGGTCCCCGACGACGTCGAACCCGATCTCCTCGGGGTCCTCGGGCAACTGCAGCGACCAGCGGTGGGTGGGCGCGACGGCGTGCGCGTCGGCGACGGCGTCGGCGATCAGCCGGGCGAGGTCGACCCGCTCGCGGGCGAGCGGGCGCCCGGCGTCGAGACGCGCCAGCAGCAGGAGGTCCTCGACGAGCAGCGTCATCCGCTCGGTCTGCGAGCCGACCCGCTCGAGCATCGCCGCGACCTCCGGCGGCAGGTCCCCGGGACGGCGGCGGGCCAGCTCCGAGTAGCCGCGGATGGCGGCGAGCGGGGTGCGCAGCTCGTGCGAGGCGTCGGCGACGAAGCGCCGGACCCGGGTCTCGGACTCCTGGCGGGCCTCGAGGGCCCGCGCGACGTGCCCGAGCATCCGGTTGAAGGCCACGCCGACCTGGCCGATCTCGGTGCGGGGGTCCGCGTCGGCCTCGGGCACGCGGTCGTCGAGCTCCACCTCGCCGCGCTCCAGCGGCAGTTCCGAGACCCGGCGGGCCGTGGCCGAGACGCGGTGCAGCGGGCGCAGCGTGGCCCGCGTCGCGAAGGCCGAGATCACGCCGGCGACGGCCACGCCGATCCCGAAGATGATCACCTCGATGACCGCGAGCCGCCCGACCGTGGCGTCCATCCGCGCGGTGGAGATGCCGATGGCCGTGACCGAGCCGTCGGGCGCCGCCCGGGCCTCGACGAGGTAGGTCCCGAGGTCGGGCAGCGTGACCATCTGGGCCCGGTTCGGGTCGATCGGGCCCGACCGGGCGGGCTGGGGCTCGACGCCGAGCACGGGCGCGACGTCGGCGGCGGAGAGGGGCTGGTCGGGGGACCGGAAGTTGCCCAGGGACGCGGCGGACACGACCTGTCCGTCCACGCTGCGCACCTGGATGCGGCTGGTGCCGTCCCCGCCGCCGATGCCGCTGCCGGCGTCCGGCGGGGGCGGGCGGTGCGACGGGTCGTCGTCGGTGCCCGGCGGGGAGGTCACGAGGCTGACGGTCCGCGAGACCTCCTGCGCCAGCTGCTCGGCTCAGGTAGTGCCGCAGCGCCACCGCCGCGCCGACGCCCAGGACCGCGCACACGACGGCCAGCAGCGTCACGGTCGTGACGACGATCCGGGCCTGCAGGGTGCGCATCAGGTGCATGGTCCCTCCCGGCGTCCGCCGGTCATCCCGCGGGCTTGAGGACGTATCCCGCGCCGCGCACCGTGTGGATCATCGGGGTGCGGCCGGCGTCGATCTTCTTGCGCAGGTAGGAGATGTAGAGCTCGACGATGTTCGACTGTCCGCCGAAATCGTAGTTCCACACCCGGTCGAGGATCTGGGCCTTCGAGAGCACCCGGCGCGGGTTGCGCATGAGGAAGCGCAGCAGCTCGAACTCGGTGGCGGTGAGGTCGATCTGCGCGCCGGCGCGGAAGACCTCGTGGGAGTCCTCGTCGAGCGTCAGGTCCCCGACGACGAGGCCCGCGTCGCCGCGGACCGCGGTGGCGACGGCGGCCCGGCGCAACAGCCCGCGCAGCCGCGCCACGACCTCCTCGAGGCTGAACGGCTTCGTCACGTAGTCGTCGCCGCCCGCCGTGATGCCCGCGACCCGGTCCTCGACGGCGTCGCGCGCGGTCAGGAACAGCACCGGGACGTCGGGGATGTCGGCGCGCAGCCGGCGCAGCACCTCGAAGCCGTCGATGTCGGGCAGCATCACGTCGAGCACGACGACGTCGGGGCGGAACTCCCGGCCCTGGGTGAGGGCGCCGAGGCCGTCACCGGCGCTGCGGACGTCCCAGCCCTCGTAGCGCAGGGCCATGGAGAGCAGGTCGGCCAGCGTCGGCTCGTCGTCGACGACGAGTGCGCGGACCGGGCTGCCGTCGGGGCGCCGGAGCTCGGCACGGGTCGCGGTCATGGGCACCACCATGGCACCGACCGATTCGCCCGAGCTGGGCGGTCCCTGTGTGCCTGCTGTGGGCGTCAGGCTCGAACGGGCAGCGTCTCCCAGCCGCGCAGGATCACCGTCGGGCGCCGGACCGCCCCGCCCGCCGGGGCGAGGTCCGGGAAGCGGGTGAACAGCGCCCGCAGCGCCACCTCGCCCTCCATGCGCGCGAGCGCCGCCCCGAGGCAGTAGTGGATGCCGCTGGAGAACGCGACGTGCTCCTTCGCGTTGGCCCGGGTCACGTCGAAGCGGTCGGGGTCGGCGAACACCGCCGGGTCGCGGTTCGCCGCGCCGAGCACCGTCACGACGATCTCGCCCGCCGCGACCGGCACCCCCTCGACCTCGGTGTCGCGGCGGGCCATCCGGGCCGTGCGCTGCACCGGCGAGTCGTGGCGCAGGACCTCGTCCACCGCGTTGGGCCACAGCGAGGGGTCCTCGGCGAGCAGCGCCCGCTGGTCGGGGTGCTCGAAGAGCCGGACGGTGCCGTTGGAGATGAGGTTGACCGTCGTCTCGAAGCCGGCCGCGAGGATCAGCATCGAGGTGGCGACGAGCTCCTGCTCGGTCAGGCCCGACCCGTCGTCGTCGGCGACCTGCACGAGCTTCGAGAGCAGGTCGTCACCCGGGTCGGCCCGCAGTCCGCGCAGGTGCCCGCGCAACCAGCCGTCGAACGCGGCCAGCGACCGCTCCGCCCGCGCGTAGGACGACCACGGCAGGCCCATGTCCAGGCTCGCCGCGGCGCCGTCGCCCCAGGCGAGCAGGGTCGGGCGCATCTCCGGGGGCACCCCGAGCATCTCGGCGATCACGGTGACCGGGACGAGGGCCGAGTAGCGGCGCACCAGGTCGACCGGGCCCTCGCCCCGGAACGACCCGGCCAGCTCGTCGAGCAGCCCGGCGGCGATCTCCTCGGTGCGGGTGCGCAGCGCCGCGACGGCCTTGGCGGTGAACGCCCGGGTGACCAGCCGGCGGAAGCGGGCGTGGTCGGGCGGGTCCACCGCGAGCATCGACGGCGGCGCGTCGACGCCGGCGTAGCGGCGGGGGCCGACCAGCCGCATCACGGCGCGGGAGGGTGCGGGGAGCACCCGGTCGCGGTCGGCCACGCCGAAGTCGTCGCTGCGCAGGACCTGGGTGACGACGTCGTGGTGCGCGGTGACCTTGCCCAGCGGACCCTGCGCGAACGGCCGGCCCTCGCGCAGCCGCCGGTAGTGGGCCCACGGCTCCGCCTGCATCGCCTGGTCGCCCAGCAGCCGCGCATCGGCGCTCCCGGCGCGGGCGCGCGCGGCCACGACCGTGCGCAGCAGCCCGTGCGACAGGGCCCAGCGCGTGGCGAGGGCGGGTGTCGACGGCGCCGCGGCGGTCGCTCGGGACGGCGCCGTCGGGAGCGACGTGGGGCGGGGACGACGCAGGAGCCGAAGACATGGGGACCACCCTCCACAGACCGACCGTCGGACACATACTCCGGGTATGTTCCTGACGGGGACTATGCTCGGCGGCCGTGCCAGAGGTCAAGAGCCGTCGCGGGGAGTACACCGAGGCCACGCGGCGCGCCCTGCTGGACGCCGCCGCCGACCTGTTCACCGAGCGCGGCTTCGCCCGCACCTCGCTCGACGACGTGGCCGCGGTCGCCCGGGTGACCAAGGGCGCGATCTACCACCACTTCGGCAGCAAGCCGGGGCTGTTCGAGGCGCTCTTCGACGAGCTCGAGCTCTCCGAGAACGGGGCCGCGCGGGCGGTGTTCGAGGCCGCGCCGGACCCGGCGGTGGGCACGCTGGCCGCGCTCGACCAGTTCCTGCTCGCCTGCTCCGAGCCGGTCTACGGGACGATCGTGTTCCGCGAGGCCCCGCTCGCGCTCGGCTGGGACGCCTGGCGGCGCTGCGAGGAGAAGTACTCCTACGCGCTGCTCACCGACATGCTCGACGCCCTCGCGGCGGCCGGGCACATCGCCGTGGCGCCCGGGGAGGCGCTGCCGAGCATCGCCTTCGGGATGCTCGGCGCGGCCGGCCAGCTGCTCGCGCGGACCCCGGCCGCGGACCGCGCGCGGGTGCGCGAGGAGTGCCGGATGCCGTTCGTGGCGCTGCTGGCCGGCCTGGGCGCCTCCGGCTCGGGGGGCTGAGCCGTTCCGCGTCCGGCCAGCAACGGCACGATGCTGGCGTCGGGTGCCAGGACGGCGCCGTTCGCTCAGCGGCGTGGACCCCGCCCGGGGCGACCGGCGGCCCGACGGCACCAGCCCCCGCGGGTGGTCGACATCCGCCGGCGCGTCGACGGCACCAGCTCCCCGTGGAGCACGAGCTCGCCGCCCTCCCACGCCCAGTGGAGGTACTGCTCCTCCCACGGACGGTCCAGCAGGGTCAGCCGCTCCGCGATCTCCTTCTGCTCGGCCCAGAACCGCGTCAGGACCTCCCACGTCGTCTTCACGCCCTCCATCGTCCGGCCGCCCCCGCCTCGCGAGAAGCGACGATCCACCGGGCCCGCGTTAAGCTGGGCTTCATGCTCGATCCCCGCCGTCTCCTCGTGCTGCGCGCGGTGGTCCGCGCCGGCTCGATGAGCGGCGCGGCCGCGGAGCTCGGCTACACCCCGTCCGCGGTGTCCCAGCAGGTCGGCGCCCTGGAGCGGGAGGTCGCGACGCCGCTGCTGGTGCGCCACTCGCGGGGCGTGCACCCCACCGAGGCGGGGTCGCTGCTCGTCGAGCACGCCGACGTCGTCGCCGGACGCCTGGCCCGGGCCCGGGAGGAGGTGGCCGACCTCACCGCGCTCCGGTCGGGCCGGCTGCGCCTGGCCGCGTTCGCGAGCGCCGGCGCGCGGCTGCTTCCGGGCGCCATCGGGGTGTTCCGCCGCCGCCACCCCGGGGTGCGGCTCTCGCTCGAGCTCCGCGAGCCCGAGGACAGCCCCGACCTGGTGCGCGAGGGGGAGCTCGACCTGGCGATCACCTTCGGCTACCAGCCGGGTCCGGAGCCCGACACCGAGGGCCTGACGTCGACCTGGCTGCTGGACGACGTCGTCAACGTCGCCCTCCCGCCCGGCCACCCGGCGCTCGAGGACGCCGGGGCGTGCTCGACCGACGAGATCGACGTCAGCACGCTGCGCGACGCGGCGTGGATCCGCGACTCCGGGCAGGTCTGCCGCGAACAGCTCGTGGCGATGTGCGCGGCCGCCGGGTTCACCCCGAACGTCGCCTTCGACTCCGACGACTTCCCGATGGTCAGCGGGCTCATCGAGTCCGGGGTCGGGGTGGCCCTCGTCCCGGACCTGGCCGTGCACCAGATGGGGCGGCGGGTGGTGCTGCGGCGGCTGCGCCCGCGCGTGGTGCGGCGCATCCAGGCGCTCACCCCGCAGCAGCCCTCGCCCGCGACCACGGCGATGCTCGAGGTGCTCACGTCGCGTCGGGCCGCCTGACGGCTCGTGACCGCTCCGGATCACGCGCCGTGATCGTCGCGGGCGATTTCCCGGAACTGTCTCCCCTTCGTGCCACGAACAGCGTACGAATGGTCCCGGGGGATGGTCGCGGAGCGCGACACCACGTCATGGTTCTCGGGGGATGATCATGCACGAATTCTTGTGGACGGTCGGCGCGATCGTGGGCGGGATCTACGTCCTGTCGCTGCTGCTGCACCCGTACACGCGGTGCGAGGCGTGCGAGCGCCGCGGCGCCCAGCGCGAGACCGGCGCGCTGTTCAGCTACGCCTACCGGCCGTGCTGGCGCTGCCGGGGCCGCGGCAGCAAGCAGCGCTTCGGCGCGGCGCTGCTGGGCATCGGCGAGCCGCGCGTGCCTCGGATCAACGGCAAGTTCGCGCCAGCGCACCAAGCACTTCCCGAAGCCCAACCGGAGCCGGATCCTCGGCATCTTCTGATCGACCGCTCAGGGCGGAAGGCCTCGAGGATCCGGTCGGCGGCGAGCGCGGGGGTGAGCTCGCCGTCGAGGACCTCGCGCTCGGTCGCGTCGCGGATTTCCTTGACCGCCGGGTGCTCGCGCAGCCGGGCGAGCAGCCGCTCGCGGACCATCTGCCAGGTCCAGTCCACCTGCTGGCGGGCGCGCTTGGCCGCGAGCTCCTCGCGGGAGGACAGGAACTCCTGGTGGCGGACCAGCGCCGACCAGACGTCGTCGAGACCCGTCCGTTCCTGCGCCGAGCAGGTCAGCACCGGCACCTGCCACGGGTCGCGCTCGCCGCGGAGCATCCGCAGGGCCGACTCGAGCTCGCGGGCGGCCCGCTTCGCGTCCCGGGCGTGCGGGCCGTCGGCCTTGTTCACGGCGATGACGTCGGCGATCTCGAGGATGCCGCGCTTGATGCCCTGCAGCGAGTCGCCGGTGCGGGCGAGGGTCAGGAAGAGGAACGAGTCGACCATCTCCGCGACCGCGGTCTCGGACTGGCCGACACCGACGGTCTCGACGATGACGACGTCGTAGCCCGCCGCCTCCATCACGACCATCGTCTCGCGGGTGGCCTTGGCGACCCCGCCGAGCGTGCCCGCCGTCGGGGACGGGCGGATGAAGGCGTCGTCGTCGGTCGCGAGCGCGTCCATGCGGGTCTTGTCGCCGAGGATGGAGCCGCCGGAGCGGGTCGAGCTGGGGTCGACGGCGAGCACGGCGACCTTGCTGCCCGCGGCGGTCAGCTGCGAGCCCAGCGCCCCGATGAACGTCGACTTCCCGACGCCGGGCACCCCGGAGATCCCGATGCGGCGCGCGCCGCCGGCGTCCGGGAGCAGCTCGACGAGCAGCTCCTGGGCGGCGTCGCGGTGGTCGGCCCGCGTCGACTCGACGAGGGTGATCGCCCGGCCGATCCACAGCCGCGAGCCGGAGCGCACGCCCTCGACGTAGGGCGCGAGGTCGATGTCGCTCATGTCGGCCTCCTCAGACCTTGACGACGACGAGCCCGCGCACGCCGTCGAGGGGGTCGAAGTCGTCGTCCTGGGTGACGATCGGGAGGCGGTGCGCCACGGCGCTCGCGGCGATCCAGAGATCGTCCACGTTCACCCGACGGCCCTGCTCGGCGAGGTGGACCCGCAGCCGCGCCCACTCCGTCGCGACGCCCTCGGTCACGTCGAGGACCTCGATGAGCGCGTACCGGTCCAGGTCGCCATCCGCCGGGCCCGCGACTCGGAGTCCGGCGCCGCGAGCACTCCTGCGTGCAACTCCGCCAGGGTCACGACCGACATCACCGGGTCCTCGGGCAGACCCGATTCGTCGACCGCGTCGCCCGGTCTCCGAGGCGATCAGCACGCTCGTGTCGACCAGCGGCCCGTGCCGGCGACGCTCACCGGATCGGACCGAGATCGTCGGTGGTCTCGCCTGCCAGCCGCCGCAGGTCGTCACGGAGCCCGGGATCCGCCTGCGCGTGGCGGACGGCGTCGATGAGCTCGGCGCGCGACATGCCCGAACGACGCGTCCGGGGGACGGGCACGAGCCGGGCGACCGGCCGTCCGTTCGAGGTGACCGTCAGAGTCTCCCCGGCCTCGACGCGCCGGAGCACGCCTGCCGTGTCGTTCCGCAGCTCGCGGGACGCGATCTCGGTCATCGTGAGCACCCTCCGCCCGTAGCAGCCCGTAGCAAAGTGTAGACCTGGCCTCTCGCCGCGGGCGCCGATCCGTCGGGTTCGCCCGATCGCCCGTGACTGTCGGACCCGCTCGCTACCGTCGCGGTGATCTTCGGGGAAAGGGGGCCGCCCATGAGCACGCCGGCGACGGTCGACGGTGTCCGTGTCGAGGACGTGGCCGAGGCGCTCGGCCCGTCTGCGGCGGAACGGGGCGCGCGGTACGCGCGCGACGGCGCCGTGATGTTCTCGCAGTGGCACGCGGGCGCGCTCCAGCTGCGCGCCGTGGTCCGCGGCGACGGGAGCCGGGTCTACTCGACGATCGTCTCCTTCGACGCCGACGGCCACGGCGGCCTGGCCCTGGTCCACGGCGAGTGCTCGTGCCCGGTCGGGGAGATGTGCCAGCACGTCGCGGCGGCCGCGCTCAGTGCGGTCCCGGCCGGGTCGACCTCCGCGGCGCCCGCCGCCCCGACCTGGGAGTCGCAGCTCGATGCCCTGCTGGGCGCCGGCTCCGGGCCCGCCGACGGCGCCCACCGGGGTCCTCGCGATCGAGCTCACCCCGGACGGCGCGGGCGGGCTCGCGGCGCGGCTGGTGCGGCCCGGGTCCAACGGCTGGGTCTACGGCGGGCTGCTGTGGAACCGGATGCTGCAGCCCGCGGCGTCCGAGCAGCACCGTCCCGACCACCTGGCCCTCGTCCGCGAGCTCTACCTGCTCCACCACGCGGCGCACCCCGGGTCCGGGTTCTCGCCGTACCGGTACTACGGCTACGGCGCCGACGAGAAGACGATCGACCTCACGACGATCGCGAGCCCCCGGCTGTGGTCGCTGCTCGACGCGGCCGCCGACGCCGGGCTGCACCTCCTGCCCTCCCGTCACCGCCTCGGGCCCCTCCCCCGTCCCGGGACGCGCCTCGCTGACCCTCGACGTCACCTCCGGTCCCGACGACGCCCGGAGCGGACCGGGCCCGGGTCCCTCGCGATCCGCCCGGTCCTGCGGTTCGCCGGCGACCGACGGCCCGGACCACGACGCCCGGCCGGTCGCGTTCCTGGGCGGGGACCAGGCCCACGGCGTCGTCACCGTCTCGCGGGCGGAGGACCTCGCCCCGGCCTCGTGCCGCCTGACGCTGACCCGCCTCGACCCGCCGGTGGCCCGACCGATCTGGACGGCCGCGCTCGACGACGCCGCCATCGCGGTCCCGGCCGACGCGGTCGACCGCTTCCGGGCACGCTTCGCCCCGCGCCTCGCCGAGGTGCGCGGGGTGACCTCGTCCGACGGCTGCCTTCGTCCCGCCCCGCATCGGGCCGCCCGTCCTCGTCCTGCGGGCCGCGTTCACCGCCGAGCACGCGCTCGACCTCGCGCTGGGAGTGGTCCTACGACGTCGGCGGCACGGACGTCCGCGCCGCCCTCGGCCGTCCGCTGCGCGACGAGCGAGTTCCGGGACACGACGGCGGAGCAGGCGCTCCTCCGCGGCCTGGACGACCTCCCCGTCGACTGGCTGCGCTTCGGGCTCCGCCGGGCGGCGCGCCGGGCCCGGCCCGGCTGCGCGGGCTCGACACCGCCGCGTTCGCCGCCGAGGCGCTGCCCGTGCTCGCCGACGCCGAGGGGGTCCGCGTCGAGCGGACCGGCGACGCCGGCGGAGTACCGCGAGGTCGGGGACGAGCTCGCGATCGCGGTGTCCACCACCGCCTCCGACGCCGGCACCGACTGGTTCGACCTCGGCATCTCGATCACCGTGGAGGGGCGGCAGGTGCCGTTCGCCGACGTCTTCACGGCGCTGGCGCTCGGGCACTCCCACCTCCTGCTGCCCGACGGGGCCTACTTCTCGCTGGAGAAGCCCGAGCTGGTCGCGCTGCGCGCCCTCATCGAGGAGGCGCGGGCGATGCAGGAGCGCCCGGGCGACGGCCCGATCCGGCTGAGCCGCTACCAGGCCGGGTGGTGGGAGGAGCTCGCCGTGCTCGGCGTCGTCGAGCGGCAGGCCGACGCCTGGCGGGAGCAGGTCGGCGGCCTGCTCGCCGGCCGGCGCGCTCGACCCGGCCGCCGTCCCGGACTCGCTGCGGGCGGAGCTGCGGCCCTACCAGCGCGCCGGGTTCGAGTGGCTGGCGTTCCTGTGGCGGCACCGGCTCGGCGGCGTGCTGGCCGACGACATGGGTCTCGGCAAGACCGTGCAGGCCCTCGCCCTGATCGCGCACGGCCGGGCGAGCGAGCCCGGCGCCGGGGCGAGCGGAGCAACGGGAGATCGGCGCGGGCCGGTGCTGATCGTCGCCCCGACCAGCGTCGTCGCCGAACTGGACGCGCGAGGCGGCGCGGTTCACCCCCGGGCTCCGCGTGGTCGCGCTGACCGACACGCTGCGCCGCCGCGGGCAGGACCTCGAGACGGTGGTCGCGGACGCGGACGTCGTGGTGACCTCCTACACCCTGTTCCGCCTCGACGCCGAGGCACACGGACGGGTGGCGTGGTCCGGCGTCCTCTTCGACGAGGCGCAGTTCCTCAAGAACCGGCGGTCGAAGGTCTACCAGTGCGCCCGCCGGGTCCCCGCGCCGTTCAAGCTGGCGATCACCGGGACGCCGATGGAGAACGACCTCATGGAGCTGTGGTCGCTGCTCTCCATCACCGCGCCGGGCCTGTTCCCGAGTCCGCGACCGCTTCCGGGAGACGTTCGCCCGGCCCATCGAGAAGGGCGACGCGGAGCTGCTCGCGCGGCTGCGGCGGCGGATCCGGCCGCTGATGATGCGCCGCACCAAGGAGCAGGTCGCCCCGGAGCTGCCGCCCAAGCAGGAACAGCTGCTCGCCCGTCGAGCTCACCCCGGCCCACCGGCGGATCTATCAGCGCGTCCTGCAGCGGGAACGGCAGAAGATCCTCAAGCTGCTCGACGACGTCGACGCCAACCGCCTCACGATCCTCGCGTCGATCACGAAGCTGCGGCAGCTGAGCCTGCACCCCGCGCTGGTCGGCGAGGACGGGACGGCCGGGTCCGCGAAGATCGACCTGCTCGTCGAGCAGCTGCGGGACGTGACGGCCTCCGGGCACCGCGCGCTGGTGTTCAGCCAGTTCACCGGGTTCCTCGCCCACGTCCGGGACGGCCCTCGACGCCGCGGGGCTCCCGTTCGCCTACCTCGACGGCACCACGCGGGACCGGGACGCGGCGATCGCGGAGTTCAAGGACGGCGACGCGCCGGTGTTCCTGATCAGCCTCAAGGCCGGCGGCTTCGGGCTGAACCTCACCGAGGCCGACTACTGCTTCCTGCTCGACCCGTGGTGGAACCCCGCGACCGAGACGCAGGCGATCGACCGGACCCACCGCATCGGGCAGAGCCGCACGGTGATGGTCTACCGGCTGATCGCCCAGGACACGATCGAGGAGAAGGTCCGCGCGCTCGCGCAGCGCAAGGCCGCCCTCACCGCCGGGGTGATGGACGAGGGTGCGGCGTTCGCCGCCGCGCTCGACGCCGACGACATCCGGGCCCTGGTGTCGTGACCCGGTCAGGACGAGCCGTGGCCGAGCTTCTCCGAGAGCGCCTCCAGGAGCTGCGTCGCTGCCTCGGCGATGACCGTGCCCGGCCCGAAGATCGCGGACGCGCCCTTGGCGAGGAGCTCCTCGTGGTCCCCGGGCGGGATCACGCCGCCGGCCACGATGAGGATCTCCGACGCGCCCAGCTCGGCCAGCGCGTCGCGCAGCGCCGGCACCAGCGTGAGGTGACCGGCGGCCAGCGACGACACCCCGACGACGTGCACGTCGGACTCGACGGCCTGCCGCGCGACCTCCTCGGGGGTCTGGAACAGCGGGCCCACGTCGACGTCGAAGCCGAGGTCGGCGAACGCCGTGGCGATGACCTTCTGCCCGCGGTCGTGGCCGTCCTGGCCCATCTTCGCGACGAGGATGCGGGGACGGCGCCCCTCGGCCTCCTCGAACGCCGCCGCGGCGGTGCGGGCCTGCTCGACGGCGGAGTTCTCACCCACCTCGTCACGGTAGACGCCGGAGATCGTCCGGACGTCCGAGCGGTGCCGGCCGTAGACCTTCTCGAGCGCGTCGGAGATCTCGCCGACCGAGGCGTGCGCGCGGGCGGCGTCGATCGCGAGCTTGAGCAGGTTGCCGTCCAGGCCGCGCTCGCGGGTCCCGTCCTGCGCGGCCTGCGCGGCGTTCGTCAGGGCGTTCAGCGCCGACTCGACCGCCGCGCCGTCACGGTCGTCGCGCAGCTCCGCCAGGCGGGCGACCTGCTGGCGCAGGACGTCGGCGTTGTCGACCTTGAGCACCTCGACGTCCTCGCCGCCGAGCAGCGGGTACTTGTTCACCCCGATCACCGGCTGGCGCCCGGAGTCGATCCGCGCCTGGGTCCGCGCGGCGGCCTCCTCGATGCGCATCTTCGGCAGGCCCTCGTCGATCGCCTTGGCCATGCCGCCGGTCTTCTCGACCTCCTCGATGTGGGCCCAGGCGCGCCCGGCCAGCTCGCGGGTGAGGCGCTCGACGTAGGCCGAGCCGCCCCACGGGTCCACGGTCCGCGTCGTGCCCGACTCCTGCTGCAGCAGCAGCTGGGTGTTGCGGGCGATGCGCGCGGAGAAGTCGGTCGGGAGCGCCAGCGCCTCGTCGAGGGCGTTGGTGTGCAGCGACTGGGTGTGCCCCTGGGTGGCGGCCATCGCCTCGACGCAGGTGCGGACGACGTTGTTGTAGACGTCCTGCGCGGTCAGCGACCAGCCCGAGGTCTGCGAGTGGGTGCGCAGCGAGAGCGACTTGTCGTTCTGCGCCCCGAAGTCCTTGACGAGCTTGGCCCACAGCAGGCGCGCCGCCCGCAGCTTCGCGATCTCCATGAAGTAGTTCATGCCGATGCCCCAGAAGAACGACAGGCGCGGCGCGAACCGGTCGACGTCGAGCCCGGCGTCGCGCCCGGCCCGCAGGTACTCCACCCCGTCGGCGAGGGTGTACGCGAGCTCCAGGTCGGCCGAGGCCCCGGCCTCCTGGATGTGGTAGCCGGAGATGGAGATCGAGTTGAACTTCGGCATCCGCTCCGAGGTGTAGGAGAAGATGTCGGAGATGATCTGCATCGAGGGCTGGGGCGGATAGATGTAGGTGTTGCGGACCATGAACTCCTTGAGGATGTCGTTCTGGATGGTCCCGGCGAGCTGCTCGGGCTCGACGCCCTGCTCCGACGCCGCGGCCACGTAGAGCGCCATCACGGGGAGCACGGCCCCGTTCATGGTCATGGACACCGACATCCGGTCCAGCGGGATGCCGTCGAAGAGCTGGCGCATGTCGAGGATCGAGTCGATCGACACGCCCGCCATGCCGACGTCGCCGGCCACCCGCGGGTTGTCCGAGTCGTACCCGCGGTGGGTCGGCAGGTCGAAGGCGACCGAGAGCCCCTTCTGCCCGGCGGCGAGGTTGCGCCGGTAGAAGGCGTTCGACTCCTTCGCCGTCGAGAACCCGGCGTACTGGCGCACCGTCCAGGGCTGGGTGACGTACATCGTCGGGTACGGCCCGCGCAGGAACGGCGGCAGGCCGGGGAGGGTCTCGAGGAAGTCCAGGCCCTCGGTGTCGGCCGCGGTGTAGAGCGGCTTGACCGCGATCCCCTCCGGCGTCTCCCAGAGCAGGTCCTCGGGCCCCTTCCCGGTGGCGGACTCGAGGGCCTCGTCCCAGGTCCGGTCCCCCGGCCCGTCCGGCGTCCCGAGCTCGACGTCGGCGAACGATCCGATGCCCATCAGACGGCCTCTCCGGTCAGGTGGTCGAGCAGGTCGGTGAGCAGCGCCGCGGCGTCGCACCCGGAGTACAGGTACCCGGTGAGCGCGGTGCCCCTTCGGCGTCTCCCCGACTCGGGGCCGAGGCCCGGGGTCGTCGGGGGTCCCGCGAGCAGGACGCGCGTGGCGCCCGCGTCGGCCAGCGCGCGGGCGAGGTCGGCGGCGTGCTCGGCGTAGACCTTGTCGCTGGACGCGACGACCGCGACGGGCGTCCCGGCCTCCCGGAACGCCGCGACGATCGCGTCCAGGTCGGTGCCGCCGGGGCCCTCCGCGACGTCGACCCCGCCGGCGTGCAGCAGGTTCGTCGCGAACGAGGTGCGGGCGGTGTACTGCGCGAGCGTGCCGAGGGTGGCGAGGAAGGCGACCGGGCGCTGCGGTGCGGCGTCGGCGCGGTCGCGGAGGTCCTCGAAGACCTGGGCGTAGCGCCGGCGCGGCAGCCCGCCCTCGTGCTCGTCGGCCGGTGCGGCCGTCCGCTGCGGCAGCGACTCGCGCAGGTTCGGGAACTCGCTGACCCCGGTGATCGGGTCACGCCGGTGCGCGATGCGCCCGGCCCGCCGCGACCAGGTCTCCTCGAGCGCCGCGGCCAAGCGAACCCGTCGTCGCAGGGCGGCCGCCGCACCGCCCGCCCGCTCGACGGTGGTGAACACGTCCCACGCGGCGTGGGCGAGGTCGTCGGTGAGCGACTCGACGTACCAGGAGCCGCCGGCCGGGTCGATGACGTGCGCGAGGTGCGACTCCTCGAGCAGCAGCGCCTGGGTGTTGCGGGCGACGCGGCGGGAGAAGTCGTCGGGCAGGCCGAGCGCGGCGTCGAAGGGCAGGACGGTCACGGCGTCCGCACCCCCGAGGCCCGCCCCGACGCACGCGACGGTGGTGCGCAGGATGTTCACCCACGGGTCGCGGGTCGTCATCATCGCCGGCGAGGTGACGGCGTGGACCCGCACGGCCCGCGCGCTCTCGGACGCCCCGGCCACCGACCCGATGCGGTCCCAGCACCGGCGGGCGGCGCGGAGCTTGGCGAGGGTGGCGAACTGGTCGGCCGTCGCGGCGAGGCGGAGCTCCACGCGGGCGAACGCGTCGTCGACCGACAGCCCGGCGTCCTCGAGCAGGCGGACCGCGTGCAGGCCCGCGGCCAGCGCGGCCCCGAGCTCCTGGCCGTCCGAGCCGCCGGCCTCGTGGTAGGGCAGGCCGTCGGCGACGACCGTGGCCAGCGCCGGGTGCTCGGCCGCGGCCGTGCGGGAGTGCTCGACCATCGCCTCGAGGTAGGCGTCGGTGAGCGCCGGGCCGCCGCGGGTCCGGGCCAGCAGCGGGTCGTAGCCGAGTGACCCGCCGAGCGCCGCCGCGACGCCGTGCTCGCCGGCGAGGCGCAGCAGCGTGGCCGCCGCGTCCGGGGTGTCGCGGCCGGCGGTCAGCGCGATCGGGGCGAGGTCGAGCAGGACGCCCTCGAGCAGCGTCGGGAGCGCCTCGACCGGCGGGCCCCCGGCCTCGCCGAGCACGAGCCAGAGCGACGAGACGCCGCCCTCGAGATCGGCCATGACGACGTCGTGGGCGTGCGCGAGGTCGGCGTCGGCGGGGAAGGCGTGCCGCTGGCGGACCCCCCAGCCCTCGGCGACGTGCCCCTCGGGCCGCGAGGCGCGCGTGAACGGCGGGAGCCCGGGGACGCCCGTGATCACGTCCGGGGCGTCCTGCGCGGTGTAGAGCGCGGCGATCTCGAAGCCGTCGTCGGTGACCGTGGCGATCGCGGCCTCGGCGTCCTCGGGCCGGACCTCGCGGCCCGACTTCGAGAGCGCCCCGGCCACCAGCTCGCGCCAGCGGGCCCGCTCGGGGATCGCGAACTCCCCCGCGAGCGAGAGCTCCTCGGGCGCCTCCGGGGACCCCGACGTCGATGGTCCGGCTGTCATGCGCCGGATCGTAGAACGGTCAGGGCCGACCGGTTCGCCGTGATGGCTCACGCCACCCCACCCACCAGCTCGGAATCGTTCCGGAGCCCAGCCGCACCTGAGATCATGAGCACACTGGGCAGCTCCACGGGCCCGCGACATGCCCCTGCGCCCCTCGTGGCCGGAGCGGGGCCGACCCGGAACGAGCAGCCCCGCCCCGGCCCCTCACCGCGCCCGCCGCGCCCGGACGGCGCCCGCGAGCTCCTCGAGCAGGTCGACCGTGGTGTCCCAGCCGACGCAGGAGTCGGTGACGCTGCGCCCGCGCACCATGTCGGGACCGATCTCCTGGCGGCCCTCGGCGAGGAAGCTCTCGATCATGACCCCGGCCACCGGACCCCCGGCGGCCACCTGACCCGCGAGGTCGGCGACGACGCCGGGCTGGCGGCGGTGGTCCTTGCCGGAGTTGCCGTGGCTCGCGTCGACGACGACGCGGCCCCCGTGCCCGGCGGCCCGCAGGCGGTCGACCGCCGCGCCGACCGAGACGGCGTCGAAGTTCGGGCCGGAGGAGCCGCCGCGCAGGATCAGGTGGGCGTCGGGGTTCCCGGTGGTCGTGATCAGCCCGGCGAGTCCCTCGGGCGTGACGCCCATGAAGGCGTGCGGCGCCCCGGCGGCCCCGATCGCGTCGACCGCCACGGCCACGTCGCCGTCGGTCCCGTTCTTGATCCCCACCGGCATGGACAGGCCGCTCGCGAGCTGGCGGTGCACCTGGCTCGCCGCCGTCCGCGCCCCGATCGAGCCCCACGCCACGAGGTCGGCGAGGTACTGCGGGGTGATCGGGTCGAGGAACTCGCACCCCAGGGGCAGGCCGAGCCGGGCGAGGTCGAGCATCAGCGCGCGGGCGGTCCGCAGCCCGCGGGCGACGTCGAAGCTCCCGTCGAGGCCCGGGTCGTTGATCAGGCCCTTCCAGCCGACCGTCGAGCGCGGCTTCTCGAAGTAGGTGCGCATCACGACGTGCAGGTCGTCGGCGTGGACCGCCGCCCGGGCGGCGAGGCGGGCGCCGTACTCCCGGGCGGCCTCGTCGTCGTGGATCGAGCAGGGTCCGACGACGACGAGCAGACGGTCGTCGTCGCCGTGCAGCACGTCGACGGCGCCGGTGCGGCCGCGGCGCACGGCGTCGGCCGCGTCCGGGAGCGCCGGCAGCTCGTGGCGCAGCAGCGCGGGCGAGGGCAGCGGGGTCACGGCGACGGTGCGCGCGCCGTCGAGCGGCGCCGCGAGGGTCGGGGCGGTCATCGGGTTCCTCCGGATCAGATCCGGACCCGGAACCCGCCCGCAGCCATCCCGCCGAGCCGGTTCGGGGTCCGGCTCACGGGTGGGGGGTCAGCGCAGCGGTCTACCCGCCGACCCCTCCCGGGCCGGGCACGTAAACCGGTACCAGCGCTGCACGACGATCACCCTACAGGCCGCGGGACGCCGTCTCGTCATCCGTCCGAGGTGCGCCGGATGGCCGCGCGCGGTCGTCCGGTCACCGGGGGCGGGGATCGTCGGGAGGCGGCAGACTCGGGATGACGGTTCAGGACGTGCCGTCCCATCCCGTGCACCGATCTCCGGGAGAACACCACGTGAGCCTTGCCGCGACCCTGCCCCGACCGCTCGCCCCGCACGTCATGACCTACCTCGCCGTCCTGGTGCCGTTCGCCGCGCTGCTCGCCGCGGTCCCGTTGGCGTGGGGTTGGGGCCTGTCGTGGCTCGACGCCGGCCTGGCCGTCGGCTTCTACGTCGTGTCCATGCTCGGTGTCACCGTCGGGTTCCACCGCTACTTCACCCACGGGGCGTTCCGGTGCGGCCGGGCGCTGCGGATCGCCCTCGCGGTGGCGGGCAGCCTCGCCGTGCAGGGTCCGGTGACGCACTGGGTCGCGGACCACCGCCGCCACCACGCGTTCGCCGACAAGGAGGGCGACCCGCACTCGCCGTGGCGCTACGGCACCTCCCCCGCGGCGCTGGTCCGCGGCTTCTGGCACGCCCACCTCGGCTGGATCCTCGAGCGCACCCTCTCCGACCAGCGTCGATACTGTCCCGACCTGCTCGCCGACCGCGACGTGGTGCGGGTCAGCCGCGGGTTCGGCTGGATCACCCTCGCGTCGTTCGTCGTGCCCGCGCTGATCGGCGGGCTGGTGACCTGGACGTTCTGGGGCGCCGTCACCGCGTTCTTCTGGGCGGGCCTGGTCCGGATCGCGCTCTCGCACCACGTGGCGTGGTCCACGAACTCGATCTGCCACATGGTCGGGGAGCGACCGTGGCGCGTGCGCGACCGCTCGACCAACGTCTGGCCGCTCGCGCTGCTGTCGATGGGCGAGTCGTGGCACAACCTCCACCACGCCGACCCCACGTCGGCCCGCCACGGCGTCGGCCGCTTCGAGATCGACCTCTCGGCCGAGACGATCGCGCTGTTCGAGAAGCTCGGCTGGGCGTGGCGGGTGCGCTGGCCCCGGCCCGAGCGGCTCGAGTCGCTACGAGCGACGTAGCCGCGCCTTCTGCACCTTCCCCATCGCGTTGCGCGGCAGTTCGTCGACGACGACGACCTCGCGCGGGCGCTTGTGCTTGGAGAGCCGCTCGCCGACGAAGTCCATGACCTCCTGGGCGTCGACGGGCCCGTCCGGGCACACGACGTGGGCGACGATGCGCTGGCCGAGGTCGTCGTCGGGCTCGCCCACCACGGCGGCCTCGCTGATGCCGGCGTACGCGAGCAGCGCGGTCTCCACCTCGCCGGCGCCGATGCGGTAGCCGCCGGACTTGATGAGGTCGACGGAGTTGCGCCCGACGATGCGGTGGTAGCCGCCCGCGTCGACGACGGCGGCGTCCCCGGTGCGGAACCAGCCGTCGGCGGTCCACGTCTGGGCCGTCGCCTCGGGACGGTTGAGGTAGCCGTCGAACAGCGACGGTCCGCGCACCTGCAGCTCGCCGATCGACTCGCCGTCGGCCGGGACGTCCTCGTCGGTCGTGACCGGCTCGCCGTCGGGACCGTCGGCGACGGCCCGCAGCCGGCTCTCGACGCCGGCCACCGGCACCCCGACCCAGCCCGGCCGGCGCTCGCCGTCGGCCCGCACCGCCATGGTGATCATGGTCTCGCTCATGCCGTAGCGCTCCACCGGCGCCTGGCCGGTGAGCTCGCGGACGCGCTCGAACACCGGGACGGGCAGGGGCGCCGAGCCGGAGACGAGCAGCCGGGCGTCGGTCAGCGCGGCCGCCGACGCCGGGTCGTCCCCGATCCGCGACCACACCGTCGGCACCCCGAACAGCAGCGTGCCGCCGTGCTCGGCGACCGCGCGCGCGTAGTTCGCCGGGGTCGGCCGCACGGTGTGCACCAGCCGCGACCCGATCCGCAGCGCCCCGAACACCCCGAGCACCAGCCCGTGCACGTGGAACATCGGCAGGCCGTGGGCGAGGGTGTCGGCCGCGGTCCAGTCCCAGGCCTCCGCGAGCCCGTCGAGGCCCGCGGCCATCGCGTCCGCGGAGAGCAGCACGCCCTTGGGCGACCCGGTGGTGCCCGAGGTGTAGAGGATGAGCGCGGGCCCGTCGCCGACCGGTTCGCGGGCCTCGTGCCCGGCCCGGCGCGCGAGGTCGACCCGCCGGCCGGGCAGCGTCACGTCGCCCGGCTGGTCCCCGAGCCAGATCGTCGCCCCCGAGTCGGTGAGCACGTGCGCGCGCTCGGCGGGCCCGCTGTCCGGCGGGACCGGCACGACGGGGGCCCCGGCCAGCAGCGCCCCGACGATCGCGACGACCGTCTCGGCGCTCGCGGTCGCCCCGACCGCCACGGGCGCGGCTGGGGTCGGGCCGCTCGGCGAGCTCGTCCGCGACGACCGACGCCGCGCCGAGGAGCTCCGGTCCCGGAGAGCGCGGTGTCCCCGATCCGGACGGCCGCCGGGTCGTCGAGGCCGCCGTCGAGCAGCGCGCGAAGCAGGGGCACCGTCGCACCTCCGGATCTCCTGGGACGCCGCGCGGAGCGCGACGCCGCGCCATTCTCCCTCCGGAGCTCCGTCCGGCGCGCACCCGAGTTCCGCCTTGTTCCACGTGGGAGGATCCCTCGGGTGAGCCAGGGGGCCTCCGCCACGTCGAGACCGCGTCCGTCGCTGCTCTACGCGGTCAAGCAGGTCGAGCTCGTGGTGCGCGCACACCTCGACGACCTGCTCCGCGAGTCCGGGGTCACCGCGCTGCAGTACACGGCACTGACCGTGCTCTCCCGACGCGACGGGCTCACCTCCGCCGAGCTCGCCCGGAACTCGTTCGTCACCCCGCAGGCGATGGCCGACCTCGTCACCGCGCTGGAGCGCGGCGGGTTCATCCTGCGCCGCCGCAATCCTGACAACCGCCGTCAGCTGTTGATCAGCCTGACCCCGGAGGCGGACGCGCTGCTGGACCGGTTCGACGGCCCCGTCGCCGGGATCGAGGCCCGGATGACCGCGGGGTTCGACGTCGCCGAGCGCGAGCGGTTCCGCGACTTCCTCAACCGGGCGCGGTCGTCGCTGGAGGCGGCGGCACCCCCGGAGGAGTGACGGCGCCGGGTCACCGGGGGACGGGGCTCACGCGGGTGGGGACCACCGGGCGCGGAGGACGCCCTTGTCGAGCTTCCCGGTCGGGTTGCGCGGCAGCGCGTCGACGACCTCGACGCGGCGCGGGTGCTTGAAGCGGGCGAGCCGGCCGTCGAGGTGCGCGAGCACGTCCGCCGCGGTGGCGGTGGCACCGGGCGCGAGCACCACCCACGCGTGCCCGGTCTCGCCCCAGCGGTCGTCGGGGACCCCGACGACGGCGGCGTCGACGACGTCCGGGTGCGCGGTGAGCGCGCCCTCGACCTCGGCCGGCGAGACGTTCTCGCCGCCGGAGATGTAGAGGTCCTTCACGCGGTCGACGATGCGGTGGAAGCCGTCGTCGTCGACGGTCGCGACGTCGCCCGACCGGAACCACCCCCTGATCGGCGTGCTCCCCTGATTCGAACGCGTGGGCGGTCTCCTGCGGGCGGCGCCAGTAGCCGTCGACGACGTTCGGGCCGCGCACCAGCACCTCGCCGCGTGTCGGCGAGGCGGACGTCGGAGAAGAAGTGCGGACGCCCGGCGGTGCCGGTCTTCTCGACCGGCGTGCTCCCGGTCGAGCAGCAGGACGCCGGGTGCGGCCTCGGTCATGCCGTAGCCCTGCAGGAAGGTCAGCCCGCGCTCGGCGTAGCGCTCGAGCAGCGCGGGCGGGACGGGCGCGCCGCCGCAGAGCAGGTAGCGGACGCTCGACAGGTCGGTGTCCTCGAAGCGCGGGGCACGGGCCAGCTCCGCGAACATCGTCGGGACCCCGAACATGATCGTCACGCCCTCGGCCGGCACGAGGTCGAGCGTGCGATCGACGTCGAACGCCTCTTCCAGCACCAGCGTGCCGCCCTTGAGCAGCACCGGCAGGCAGGTCATCCCGAGCGCCGCCGCGTGGAAGAGCGGCGCGGACAGCAGGCAGACCTCGTCGCGGGCCAGGTCGACGTCGACGAGGACGTTGAGGGCGTTCCAGGTGAGGTTCGCGTGCGAGAGCCGCGCCGCCTTGGGCCGGCCGGTGGTGCCCGAGGTGTAGAGCAGGATCGCGGTGTCGTCGGGGTCGACGTCGACGGGGTCCCGACGGTCCGCGGTGCCGGTGATCAGCTCGTCGTAGGAGCCGCCCACCTCCAGTGTCAGGAAAGTCCCCCTATCGGCGTGCTCCCCCTGCCTGGATGTCTGCGACGCGACTTTCCTGACATCGACCCCGGCCGCGTGCACGAGCACCCGGGCCTCGGTGTCGGCGAGCGCGAACGCGTGCTCCTGCGCGGCCAGCCGCGCGTTGAGCGGGACGAACACCGCGCCGAGGGCGGTCGTCGCGAACAGCGTCTCGACGAAGGCCGGGTGGTTCGGCCCCAGGTAGGCGACGCGGTCGCCGCGCTCGACGCCGAGGCCCGCCAGCCCCGCGGCCAGCGCGCGCACGCGGTCGTCGAGGGCGGCGTAGGTCAGCCGCCGGGCACCGTGGACGAGGGCGGTCCGCTCCGGGGTGGCGCGCGCCCGGCGGGCGGTCCAGGAGCCGAGGCCGGGCGGCGGGGTCACGCGGGGTCCCGGCGGGTCAGCCGCGCTCGTAGGCGCCGAGGCCGGGACGGTAGGTCTTCGCGTCGAGGAACTGCGTGAGCCCCTGCTGCTTGCCCTGCTCCGGGTCGTGCCCGGTGGCGGCGTCGAGCTTGGCGTAGAGGTAGTCCTCGGCGGTGTCCCAGGACATCTGGCGCACCTTCTTCACCCCGACCTTGGCGGCCCGCAGCACGTGGGTGTTCATGCCGGCCAGTCTGCTCGCCACCTCGACGGTGCGGGCACGGAGGCGGTCGCCCGGCACGGCCTCGTTGACCAGCCGCATCGTCGAGGCCTGCCGGCCGTCGAAGCGCTCCCCGGTCATGACGTACCACTGCGCGTCGCGGGCGGAGACGGTCTCGGCGAGCGCCCGGCTGACGAGGCCGCCCGGCGGGATGCCCCAGTTGACCTCCGAGAGCCCGAACGAGGCGTCCTCCGCCGCGATCGCGAGGTCGCAGCACACCAGCGGGGTGAAGGCGCCGCCGAAGCACCAGCCGTTGACCATCGCGATCGTCGGCTTCGCGAAGTGCATGAGCCGGCGCCACTGCCACTCGGCGGAGTCGCGTCGGGCGCGGACCTCGACGTGCGGCGGGGCGGCGTCGACCTCGCGGAAGTACTCCTGCAGGTCCATCCCCGCCGACCAGGCCTCGCCGCGGCCGGTGAGCACGACGACCCGGACCTCGTCGGCGGCCTCGAGCCAGTCGAGCGCGGCGATCATCTCGGCGTTGAGCGTCGGGTTCATCGCGTTGCGCTTCGCGGGCCGGTCGAAGAAGAGCCAGCCGATGCCGGCCTCCGCGCCCGCGCCGACCTCGATGCTCACGGTCTCGAACTCCGGGAGAGCGCCCATGCCCAGCAAACTATCAGGTTTCCTGATTGTTAGCGAGGGTTCGCCATCACACGTGCTGCGGCTCCCGGGTCTCGACGTGCGCCCGGGCGGCCACCCGCGTCCGGTGCGCGTCGGCGACGACCGCGAGGGTCACGCCCGCGAGGATCGCCACCTCGCCCGCCAGCGCGAGCGGGCCGGGCAGCCCGCCCTCGGCGATCGCGGCGAACACGAACCCCCACGCGGTCTCCAGCGCCATGAGCTGGCTGACCAGCACCGGCGAGAGGTGTCCGGCCGCGGAGTGCCACAACCGCACCGCGAGCCACGAGGACACGAGGCCGAGGAAGAGCACGACGGCGAGCGCCCGCAGCGGCTGCGCGGGCACCCCCTCGATGAGCACGAGGGCGACGGCGGCCGGCAGGGCCAGCACGCCCGCGGCGAGCCCCTGGGCGCCGGCGAGCACCGGCGCGAGGTCGGGCCGGTCGTGGAGCAGCTTGTGGGAGTCCAGCCCGTACCAGGACCACGACACCAGGGCGACGACGGCGAGCCCGAGCCCGGCGAGCGCCGAGAGCGACCAGTCCTGGCCCGGCCCGACGTGCAGCAGCACCTGGCCGACGCCGACCAGCGCCAGCGCCGGCACGAGCCCGGCGATCCGCCCCGTGCCCCGCGCGGACACCAGGGCCATGACGACGGGGACGAGCCCGATGGTCGCGACCGCGACGGTCGGTCCGGCCAGGCGCACCGACACCGCGACGAGGGCGTAGTAGAGGACCGACCCGGTCAGGGCGTGCGCGATCACGCGGCCCCACGGGACGTCCGCCCGCAGCACCCGTCGCACCTGGGGCAGCGACACCGCCCCGAACGCCACGAACCGTCCCGTCGCCAGCAGCAGCGCGGGCGCCAGCGGCGCCAGTCCGGGCGCCACGAACACCGCTCCCCACGCCGCTCCGGCGATCACCATCGCCAGCAGGGCCACCTTCCTCGTCATGCCTCCACGGTGCTCCTGCGGGGGTGGGCGATGCCGGGCGATCTCGGACGCACAGGGCCTCGATGGTGCACGATCCACCCATGACGACGCCGACCGGTGAACGGACCGCCCAGCTCGACCGCATCGACCGGGCGATCCTCGCCCACCTCGTCGACCACGGCCGCTCCAGCCTGGCCGACCTGGCCGAGGCGGTGTCGATCTCGGCGTCGTCGGCGCAGCGCCGGCTGCGGCGCCTCGAGACCGACGGCGTGATCCGCGGCTACCGGGCGGTGCTCGATCCCGACGCGATCGGGCGCTCCCTCGTCGTCCACCTGTCGGTCGTGCTCGTCGACCACACCGCCGAGACGGTCGGGCGCTTCGAGCGCTGGATCGTGGGCCTCGACGGGCTGGTGAGCTGCCACCACGTGACGGGCGACGTGGACTACCTGCTCCGGGTCGACGTCGCCGACGTGCACGCCCTCGACGTGCTGCTGCGCCGCACGCTCGCCCAGGTCCCGGGGGTCGCGCGGTTCACGACGATGGTCGCGACGTCGGCGCTGGTGGACCGCTTCTCGGAGGTGTAGGTGCCTTCGGCTCGTGAGCAGTAACTGTCGCCATAGCCGCAGTTGGTGCTCACGAGCGCGGAGCGCACCTACAGGGCCAGGCCCCGGTAGTTCTCCGCGATCGTGCGCCGCTCGCTCTCCGAGGACTCGATGAGCCGCAGGTGCGAGAGCGCGAGCTGCTCGTCGAACGGGTCGCCGTCGGGGTCGACGTGCAGCATCGTCGTCATCGTCCAGGAGAAGTGCGACGCCCTCCACACCCGGCGCAGCGCGGTCTGCGAGTAGGCGTCCATGAGCGTCTCGTCCTTCGACGAGAACCACTCCCCCAGCGCCTCGTCGAGCACGCGGACGTCGGCGACGGCGAGGTTCAGCCCCTTCGCGCCCGTCGGCGGGACGATGTGGGCGGCGTCGCCGGCGAGGAAGAGCCGCCCGTGGCGCATCGGCTCGCCGACGAAGCTGCGCATCGCGGTCACCGACTTGTCGGTGATCGGCCCCCGGGCCAGCGTGAACGAGCCAGTGCTCCCTATCGAGTGCGAAGCGGGCCGCGAGCTCGTCCCAGATCGCCTCGTCGGACCAGTCGGCGGCGTCGGTGCCGTTGGGGACCTGGATGTAGGCCCGGGTCACCGACGGCGAGCGCATCGAGGCCAGCGCGAACCCGCCCGCGCCGCGCGCGTAGATCAGCTCGTGGGACGACGGCGCGACGTCGGCCAGGATCCCCAGCCACGAGTAGGGGTAGACGCGCTCGTAGGTGCGGACGCTCGACGCCGGGATCGCCGCGCGGGCGACGCCGTGGAAGCCGTCGGTCCCGACGACGACGTCGGCGCGCAGCTCGTGCTCGGCGCCCCCGTGCCGGTAGCGGACCCGCGGCGCGTCGGTGTCGACGTCCTCCACCGCCAGCACCTCGGCGTCGAACAACAGCGGTTCGCCCTGCTCGAGGCGCAGCGCGATGAGGTCCTTGGTGATCTCGGTCTGCGCCCAGATCATGACGTTGCGCCCGGTCAGCTCCTGCATGTCGACGCGGACGCCGCGCCCGCCGAAGCGCAGCTCGAACCCGTCGTGGGGCAGCCCGAGCGCGTCCATGCGCTCGGCCGCGCCGATCTGGCGCAGGACGTCGACGGTGCCGTGCTCGAGGATGCCGGCCCGCTGGCGGGACTCGACGCGGTCGCGCGGGCGGGACTCGAGGACCACCGAGTCGATCCCCCGGGCCCGCAGCAGGTGCGAGAGCAGCAGCCCCGCCGGGCCGCCGCCGACGATGGCGACCTGGGTCCGGTCGGTGCTCACGCGCCGCTGCCGATCAGGTCCAGGAAGACGGTCTCGCCGGGGCCCTGCATCCGGACGTCGAAGCGGTACCCGGGTCCGGTCACGGATCCGTCGGGCACCGCGAGCAGCGTCGCGCGGCGGTCCTCGTCCAGCGACGCGAGCAGCGGGTCCGCGGCGTTGGCCTCGGAGTTGTTGGGGAAGTAGATGCGCGTGAACAGGTGGTGCAGCAGCCCGCGGGCGAACACCGTCACCGCGATGTGGGGCGCCTCGACCGCGTCGGCGGGCGCCGCCGGGCGCAGCGTGCGGACCGCGTAGTCGCCCGCCCGGTCGGTCGGCACGCGGGCGAAGCCGGTGAAGCTGCGGCCGTCGCGGTGGAACGAGCCGGGACGCGACGGCAGGCGCCCGTCCGGACCGGTCTGCCAGAACTCGAGCAGGGCGTCGGGCACCGGGGCGCCGGCGCCGTCGCGGACGGTGCCGTGCACGCTGATCGCGCCCGGCGTGCCGGCGGGGACGACGTCGCCGCCGCCGTCGAACGGCAGCCCGAAGGCGAAGAAGGGGCCGACGGTCTGCGACGGCGTCGGGTCTGCCGGCGCCGCGGGAGGACGCGAGCTCGCTCATCGGTCCTCCTCCGGGTCCTCGGGCGTGGCGCCGGGACCGTCGAGGACGATGTCCCACTGGTAGCCCAGGGCCCACTCCGCGACGGTGGTGTCGTGGTCGTAGTGCGCGATCAGCCGCTGCTGCGCCTTCTCGTCGGTGATCGAGGAGAAGATCGGGTCGAGGCCGAACAGCGGGTCCCCCGGGAAGTACATCTGGGTGACCATGCGCTGGGTGAAGGCGGTCCCGAACACCGAGAAGTGGATGTGCGCGGGACGCCAGGCGTTGGCGTGGTTGCGCCACGGGTAGGCGCCCGGCTTGATCGTCACGAAGCGGTAGCGGCCCTCGTCGTCGGTCAGGCACCGCCCGCCGCCCGAGAAGTTCGGGTCCAGCGGGGCCGGGTGCTGGTCGCCCTCGTGGCGGTAGCGCCCGGACGCGTTGGCCTGCCAGACCTCGACGAGCTGGTTGCGAACCGGGCGCCCGGACCCGTCGCACACCCGCCCGGTGACGACGATCCGCTCCCCGAGCGGCTCGCCGACGTGCTGGCGGGTGAGGTCGTGGTCGAGCGCCGCGACGTCGGCGGCGCCGAAGACGGGCGCGAACCGCTCGACCAGGCTCGGCGGGGCCACCACGAGCGGCTGGGACGGGGCACGCAGCGCCGTCGAGCGGTACGGGCCGTAGGCGCGGTCGGGATGGCCGCCGCGCAGGGGCGGGAGCCCGGCTGCGGCCCGGATCTCCTCGACGATGCGGTCCTGCTCGGTGGGCTCGCGTGCGGGTGCCCCCGCGGGCGGGCCGGCGGATGACGGGCTCACGCCGTTCAGGGTGGCGGGGATCCCCCACGTGCGAGAGGCTGGCTTCCGTTCACCGGAAGCAAAGGAGCCGCCGGGCGTGTCGTCGACGACGGATGCGGAGCCGGGCCCCGACGCCCGCGCCGCGCGGTCCCGTGCCCGCGCCCGCCGCGGGCTCCCGGAGGGCAGTGGGCTGAGCTCGTCGGAGGGCCGCCGCGCGCCGAGCGTGACCGGCCGGGTCTTCTCGATCCTCGAGGCCTTCGACGGCGACCACCGCGCGCTCACCCTGACCGAGATCGCCCGGGCCGCCGGCCTCGCGGTCTCCACGGCACACCGCCTGGTCGGGGAGCTCACCGCGTGGGGCGCCCTCGAGCGCGGCGCCGACGGCGCGTACCGCGTGGGCCTGCGGCTGTGGGAGGTCGGGTCGCTGGCGCCGCGCAGCGTCGGGCTGCGCGAGCGGGCGATGCCGATCCTCGAGGACCTCTACGAGGCCGTCCGCCAGAACGTGCAGCTGGCGGTGCGCGACGGGCACGAGATCGTCTACGTCGAGCGCCTCGCGCACCCCGAGGCGGTCCGGGTGTTCTCCCGGGTCGGCGGGCGGTGGCCGCTGCACCCCACCGCCGTCGGGCAGGTGCTGCTCGCCCACGCACCTCCCGGTGGTGCAGGAGTCGGTGCTCGCCGAGCGGCTCCCCGCCTTCACGCCGAAGACGATCACCGACCCCGCCGTCCTGCGCCGGGTGCTCGCCGCCGTGCGCCGCGACGGGGTGGCGGTGTGCGACGGGATGATCGACCTCGCCGCCCTGTCGGTCGCCGCCCCGGTCCGCGGGGAGGACGACACGGTCGTCGCCGCGCTCTCGGTCGTCGTCCCCTCGCCCAGCGAGGGCGGCGGGATCGAGCCGCGCACGCTCGTCCCCGCGGTGCGCGCCGCGGCCCGCGGCATCTCCCGCGCCCTCGGCGCCCCGACGGCGACGCGCTCCGACGCCGTCCCGCGCCCCGGAGGTCGGCGGCCCGCCTGACGCCCACGCATCCCCGGGGCTGGACCGGTCGTTCTCGCCACTGTGGGAGCGATCACCGGGCGCCGGCGCCCGTCGTCCGTCGGGAAGCCCGCTCGGCGGGGCCGCGTGCTGCGCGCCGCGCTCGTCGCCGTGGCGACGGCCGCGGTGCTCGTGACGGGGGCGACGACCGCGTCGGCGTCGGTCCCGGCGTGGGGTGGAGGCGGCGGCCCCGGGTCCGGGTCGACCGGCTCGGGACCCGCGTTCGACGTCCCGCAGAGCACGCTCGACGCGCGCCCTGACCTGCGGGCCGGGGACGACGGACGCGACCCGGCCGGTCGCGCTGTTCATCGCCGGGACCACGCTCACCCCGCAGGAGAACTTCAGCTGGAACTACTTCCGCGCGTTCACCGCCGCGGGCCGGCCGTACTGCTCGGTCCAGCTGCCGAACCACGCGATGAGCGACATCCAGGTCTCGGCGGAGTACGTCGTGGACGCGATCCGGGCGGTGCACGAGCGCAGCGGGCAGAAGGTGGCGATCGTCGGCTTCTCCCAGGGCGGGATGATCGGTCGCTGGGCCCTGAAGTACTGGCCGGACACGCGGGCGCAGGTCGGCGAGCTCATCGGCATCGACCCCTCGAACCACGGCACCCTCGACGCCTACCCGGTCTGTGCGGCCGCGGGCTGCGCGCCGGCGTTCTGGCAGCAGCAGACGGCCTCGCGGTTCACGACGGCGCTGAACACCGGCCCCGAGACCTTCGCCGGGATCGACTACACCTCGATGTACACCCCGACCGACGAGGTCGTCGTCCCCAACCTGCCGCCCGCCCCGAGCTCCGCGCTGACCACGGGGGCCGGGCGCCGGGCCAACATCTCGACCTTCGACGTCTGCCCCGGCCACGTCGCCGACCACCTCTCCATGGGGTCGTTCGACGCGCTGGCCTACGCGCTGGTGATCGACGCGCTCGACCACGACGGGCCGGCCTCGCCGGCGCGGATCGACCGGTCGGTGTGCCTGGCCCCGCTGCAGCCCGGCGTCGACCCGGTGACCTTCCCGGCGAACCTCGCCACGTACGTCGCGGGCGTCGGCCTCCAGGTCGCGACCTACCCGCACGTGCTCGCCGAGCCGCCGCTGAAGCCGTACGCGACCGCGGGCGCCTGACGCGCGGACGGCCCTCGGTCCCGGCCTCGCCCCGCCTCGGACGACGGGCACACCAGGCAGTCCGCGACACCTTTCGGCATGCGCGGCGTGCCCCTCGCCGAACGAGGACCGCCACCTCCCCCGACGACGGGCACACCAAGCAGCCCGCGACGCCCGCCGGGATGCGTGGCGTGCCCCTCGCCGGCCCGCGGGAGCTCACTCCAGGTCGGCGCGCTCGGCCTCGGCCTGGTCGAGGGCCCGGCGCGCCTCGTCCGCGGCCGTGTCGGCCTCCTCGCGGGCCTGCCGGGCGGCGTCGCGCTGCTCGCGGGCCTGCTCCTCGTCGGCCTCGGCGCGCTCCAGCCGCTCGCGCAGCGCGGTGACGGCGTCGGCGGCCTCGGTGTGGTCGGCCTCGGCCTGCTCGGCCCGGCTGCGAGCGCGCTCGGCCGCCCGATCGGCGTCGTCGCGCTCCTCGCGCGCCCGCTCGACGGCCCGCTCCGCCGCCTCCCGGGCCCGCGCCCGCTCCTCCTCGGCCGCGCGCTGGTCCTCGGCCGCGCGGCCCTCGTCCCCGCCCGACCCGGACTCCCCCGACGACGCCGGCTCCCGACGCGGCGGCGGCCGGTGGGCCACGCCGGCCGACCCCCGCGGCGGGGGACGCCGTGACGGCTCCACCCCGCCGGTGAACCCCACACCGGGTTCGAGTGCCGTCGTCAACCGGCCGGCCGCGAACGCGCGGGCGGCCCCGTCGTCGGCCAGCGCCGCGGCGATCGTGTTCTCCAGGTCGCGGGCCACCGAGTCCCCGACCCCGACGCCGTCCGCCCGCGCCAGCCGCCGCGCCCGCGCGACGAGGGCGCCCACGAGCTCGCGACGCTGCCGGGTGAGGGTGCGCAGCGCGTCCCCGGAGAGCTCCTCCTGGGCGGTGCGCATCGAGGCGCCGAGCTCCTCGAGCGCCGCGACCTCGTCGGGCGACTCGCGGGCCAGCACGTTGGCCAGCCACGCCCCGAGGGAGGGCTTGCGCAGCGCGCCGATGGCGGTGGCCGCGTCCCGGTCCTTCGCCGCCCGCGCCGCCTTCACGAGCTCGGTGCGGCGGGGCACGAAGTGGTCGGGGGGCAGGCCGTAGAGCTCGTCGGCGGCGTCCTCGACGTCGGGGGCCTCCGGCGCGTCCTCGTCCTCGTCCTTCGCCACGGCGGCATCCTGCCGTGCCGAGGGTCCGTCAGCCCACCGGCTGCCGGCGCGACGGGTCGGTCACCTGCTCGTCCCGCGACGGGGTCGGCTCGCGGGGTGGCCGCGACCGGGCAGCCCGGCGACCAGTCCCCGGGCGCGGGTGCCCGGAGACGACGACGGGCGGGCGGCGGTCACCTCGACCGCCTACCCGCCCGTCGTGCGTGGCGAACTCCGGGACTACGCGTGCAGCTCCTCCGGCTCGGCGGCCGCGTCCGCCGCCTCGACCTCGACCTGCGCCGCCACCGCCTCGCGCGACATCACCATGCGCACGGCGAGGAAGTAGATGACCAGGGACCAGGCCGCGACGAGGATCAGGTCGATCCACTCCGGGATGACCGTGACCGCCGCGTCGTACTGACCGAAGGCCGAGATGATCCCGATCCCGCCCAGCCACGGCAGGATCCAGCCCAGGGAGCGCAGCTCCAGGTCCTTCGCCCCGGGCGGGATGCCCTTGCGCGAGGTCTGCACGGCCCGGTAGATCGCGAAGAGCACGAAGCCGATGACGATCGCGACGTAGAGCTTCCAGAGCGTCGTCCAGCCCGACCAGTAGATGATCTCGTTCGCCGCGATGAACGAGAGCGGGGCGATGACGGCGGCCGCGGGCATCCGGTACGGGCGGTGTCGGTCCGGGTCGGCCTTGCGCAGTGCCGCGAGCGTGAGCGGCGCGAACCCGTACATGATCACCGTCGCGGACGTGACGAGCGAGACCAGCGACTGCCAGCTCGGGAACGGCAGGAAGGCGATGATCCCGACGACGAAGGCCACGAGAGTCGAGATCCACGGGATACCGCGCTTGGAGATCTTCGACAGCCCCTTGGGCGCGAACCCGGACTGGCCGAGGGCGTAGGACAGCCGCGCCGAGGTCGCGACGTAGACCAGCCCGGTGCCGGCCGGCGAGATGAACGCGTCGACGTAGAGCAGGATCGACAGCCACGTCAGGCCGAGGGCCCCGGCGATCGTCACGTAGGGCCCGAAGTCGCCCTTGCCGATCGGGTTGGCCCAGCCGTTCACGAGGTTGGCCGGGTCGAGGGCGCCGACGAACGCGACCTCGAGCGCCAGGTAGATCACGACGCCGAGCGCGACCGCGCCGATGAGCGCTCGCGGCAGGTCGCGCTGCGGGTCGCGGGCCTCGCCGCCCATCTGGGCGGCCTGCTCGAAGCCCTGCAGCGCGAACACGACGCCGAGTGGCAGCGCCGCGAACACCCCGTGCGCGCCGTAGGGGGCGAACCCGCCGCCCGCGGTGAAGTTCGAGCCGTGGAAGGCCACGAAGACCAGGACGATCACCGTCAGCACCGGGATCGCGATCTTCCACAGCACGGTGATCCGGTTGGTCTCGGCGAGCCACGCGACCCCGAGCAGGTTGATGCCGGTGAAGAGCACCATCAGCAGGGCGGCGAAGAGGAATCCGATGCCGGTGAGATTGCCGTTGTCGTCGACCAGCCCGTGGAAGATGTGGTCGAGGTAGGACAGCGCGGCCTCGACCTCGATCGGCGCGATGGCGACGGCCTGGATCCAGCCGACCCATCCCGCCGTGAACCCGGCGATCGACCCGAACGCCAGCCGCGGATAGCGGGCCGTGCCGCCCGCAACCGGATAGGTGGAGCCGAGCTCGGCGTGGACGAGGGCCAGCAGGATGACGATGACGCCGGCGAGGAGCCACGACAGGATCGAGGCGCCACCGGCCGACTTCGCCGCCGTGAGGGCACCGAGCAGCCAGCCCGACCCGATGATCGAGCCGAGCGAGATGAACATCAGCGCGCTGAACCCGACGGTGCGGCGCAGCCCGGTGCCCGTGGTGAGCGTGGGCCCTTCGGCGGTGGTGGACATGGGTCTCCAAAGTCGCGACGGTGGCTCGACAGTGGACGCGTCACAGGGTGTCGGCGCGTTCGATCAGCGGATGGTGCGCACCAGTGGGCCGTCGACGCGAGCCGGACATCCGGGGCGATCGTGATCAGTGGCCCGAAACGGTGGACAAACGACAGGAAATCGGGCTCACCGTAACCAGACCGTCACATTGAGGGGCCGAGGACGGGGTTCGTGGGCCCGTGTGAGTGGGAAGGGTGGCGTGATCGCCACCGACCGTCAGACCGCGACGGGCGGCCCGTCCCCCTCGTCGGCCCGCACCTGGGCCTCCACCTGGGCGCGCAGCTGGGCCAGGGTCCGGGTCAGCAGCCGCGAGACGTGCATCTGCGAGATGCACAGGACCGACGCGATCTCGGCCTGGGTCTGCTCGTGCACGAACCGCAGGGCCAGCATCGTCCGCTCCCGCGGCGGCAGGCTCCGCACCAGCGAGTGGACGAGCGACCGCACCTCGACGCGGTCGAACTCCGGGTCGACCGAGCCCAGGATGTTCGCCAGGGACGAGTCCTCGCCCTCGCCGAGGGTCTCGTCGAGCGAGGCCGGGTGGTACGACCCGTGGGCCGCGACCGCCTCGGCGACCTCCTCGCGCGTCAGCCCCAGGTGCGTCGCGATCTCCGGCACGGTCGGGGCGCGCCCCAGCCGCTGGGACAGGGCGGACGTGGCGGTGCCGACGGCGAGGTAGCGGTCCTTCACGCTGCGCGGGGTGCGCACCGACCACGCGGAGTCCCGGAAGTAGCGCCGGACCTCCCCCATGATCGTCGGGACCGCGTAGGAGAGGAAGTCGCGTTCGCGTCCGGGGTCGAACCGGTCGACCGCGTGCATCAGCCCGACGGTCGCGACCTGCTCGAGGTCCTCGGTCGGCTCGCCGCGCCGGGCGAAGCGGCGGGCGATGTTGCGGGCCACCGGCAGGTAGGCGACCACGAGGCGGTCCCGCAGCTCGGCGCGTCGCGGGTCGTCCGGGTGGCACGCGGCGTGCTCGACGAAGACCGGGACGAGGGAGGCGAAGTCCTCACCGCCGGGCTCGTTCGGCGTGGGTGCGGGGGTGACGGATCCGACCCGCGCGTGGATGGCCGGCGCGGGGCCCGTGGCCGTGTGCGTCATGAGTCGTCCCCCGCCACCGCGCCGGGGGGACCGGTGCGGTCGTCGCGAGCAGTGTCGACTCGGCTGGAGGCTCAACCGGAGGACTCGAGTTCCGCGAGATTGTCAGCCGAACGGCCGCGCGCGCAACTCCCTCCGGCCCGCGCGGCGCCGGTCCGCCCTGATCAGGACGCCGGCGCCTGCGCCCTCGTCGAGGGCGGGATTCCGCCGGGGGAGCGGACCGGCCGGGGGGACGACCGGTCCGCTCGACGCTCCGGACGCCCGGGGGGATGGGGTCCGGGAGCGTCCCGCCAGCGTGCCGGCGGCACGACCGACTCTACTCGTCGCGGGACGGCGGCCGGGGTGCCGCCGCGCGACGCGATTGTCGTGCAGTGGTGTAGGGAGCGGCCCTCAGGGCTCGACCGGGAGGACCACGTGCGACGGGTGCGCCGCGTCGTGGAGGATCTCCCGTTCCCGGGGGACGAGGACGTCGGCCTCGCCGAGCGCGGCCCCGGTGCCGGGGTGGCGGGCGAAGCGCGGGTGGGCGCCCCCCGAGACCTGGACCCGCAGGCGGTGCCCGGCCGCGAAGCGGTGCCCGACCGGCCAGAGGTCGATCGCCACCGGGACGCTGCCGTCGGCGGCGGGACCGGGGTCGGTCGGGGTGATGCGCCGGACCCCGTCGGTCACGTTGACCGAGCGGCCGGCCTCGTCGACGTCGCACACCCGGACGAACACGTCCAGGTGCTCGACCACGGCGCGGACGTGCACGGTGGCGCGCACCGGGCCGAGCGCGACGAGGTCGCGCGGCAGGACCGGGCCGGTGAAGACGACGACGTCGTCGCGGGCCTCGAGCTCGGTCTGGTCCGCGCGGCCGCGGACCGCCCGGAGCGAGGATGGGGCCCCCGACGGCGGGTGTCGGATCGTTCGGGTCGTAGAGGATGCGGGTGCCGGCCCAGTACGCGCCGCCGCGGTCCGGCACCGTCGGGACCTCGTCGTCGAGACCGTGGTCGGTTCGCAGGTAGAAGGAGCGCTCGACGACGTGGGCGGGGGGCCAGTCGGGCAGGCGCCGCTCGCCCCCGTCGCCGGAGAGCTCGAGGTGGACCGGCAGCTCGGCGCCGTCGTCGACGACGCCGTCGAAGGTCCGGTCGAAGAGCGCCAGCGCGTCGCGCAGCCCCGCTCCCGTGACGGCCGGCGAGGTGTGCACCCACGGCCCGATGCGCAGCAGCGGCCGCGCGCCGGCCGCCCGCAGCGCGGCGTGGTCCTCCAGCTGCCAGGGCAGGAAGATGTCCTGCCAGCCGCCGGTCATGCTCACCGCGACCCCGCGGCGTCCCACCTCCCCGACCCGGTCGGCGTACGAGCGCTTGGCCCAGTACGCGGAGTCGGGGGCCTGCTCGCGCAGCCAGTCCTGGAAGAAGTCGATGGGCTCCCCCGCGGCCACGGCGTCCGCGTCGGACAGGGGCACCGTCGCGAACCCGGCCTGTACGCGGTGACGGACGGCCTCGAGGAGCCGTCGCCCCAGCTGCGGGTGGCGCATCATCGACGCCCACGAGAGCCCGTTGTCCAGGGAGAAGGTGCCGCCCGGGTAGGTCTGGTCGCGGAACTGGGAGGCGGTGATGATCGTGCCCATCGCGGTGAGGGCGTCCCCCGCGTCCGCGGCCAGGGCCCACTGGGTGATGCCGAGGTAGCTCGGGCCCAGCGTGGCGATCCGGCCGTCGCACCAGGGCTGGGCGGTGAGCCAGCGGACCGTCGCGACGCCGTCGTCGGCCTCGTCGAACGGGGAGAGCTCGCCCTGGGAGTCGCGCGTGCCGCGCACCGACTGCACGACCACCTGGTGGCCCCGCTCGGCCACGAGCCGCCCGAACACCGCGCCGATCCAGCCGGCCCGGCCGTAGGGGCTGCGCACCAGCACGACCGGCCCGCGCGTGACGCCCGACGGGACGTGGCGGTCGTGGCGCAGCACCACGCCGTCGGGCATCGGGACCGCCACGTCCCGGACGACGCGGACACGGGGCGTGCGCGGCGCGGGCAGGCCGACGGCCCGACGCAGCAGGCGGGTGACCGGAGACATGGCTCCATCATCGCGCTGCGCCCGCGGGACCGCACGGGCGCGACTGTTCACCGCGTGTTCGCTGCCCCCCGGTCGCGGAGAGATCACGCCCGGGTGACGCTGCCGTCCGTGACGCGCACCCCCCGTGGTGAGGCCCCCGACGTGGGTGTGCCCGCCGACCTCGCCGAGCACATGACCGTCGCCGAGCAGCACGACTGGGTCTCGGGCTTCCTGCGCCGCCACCCGGTGAGCCGCCGCTCCGCGCTGAAGCAGGGTTCCGGGGTCGTCGCGGCCCTCGGGCTCGCCTCGTCGCCGTGGACGCTCGCCGCGTGCGCCCAGGCCGCGCAGGCCCCGGTGTCGGTGGTCGGGCGCCACATCGCCTTCGGGGACGACCCGACGAGCTCGATGTCGATGGCCGGCGAGCTGACCGCGGCGCCGCCGCCCGGCGCGATGGTGGTCGACCTCGGGCAGAACGGCCAGTTCGGCGCCCGGATCCCCGTCGAGGTCCGCCACCTCGTCTCCCAGGTCCCGCAGGCCGACGGGTCGATCCGCGCCAGCGACCAGTACTTCGTGCACGCGCTCGCGAGCGGGCTGGCGCCGGGCCAGAGCTACGACTACCGCTTCCGGCTGCCGGACGGCACGACCACCGCGACCGCGACGTTCCGGACCGCGCCGCGCACCGTGACCACGCCGTGGAGCTTCACCGCGTTCGCCGACCAGGGCGTGGACATGGTGCCGCCGAGCGGGCTGTCCGGGTTCACCAACGGCTACTACAAGCCCGACGACACGCGCCGGACCATGACGCCCTCGACGTCGATGGTCGACCGGATCGCCGCCACCCGCCCCGCGTTCCACCTCCTCGCCGGCGACATCTGCTACGCCGACCCCTCGGGCATGGGCCAGCCCGTGAGGAGCACCGGGACCTCGACGTCGCCGACGGGCTTCGACAGCTTCGACCCGACGGTGTGGACGACCTACCTCGGGCTGATCGAGCGCAGCGCCGCCTCGACGCCGTGGATGTTCGCGACCGGCAACCACGACATGGAGGCCCTCTACGACGACGACCACGGCCACGGGGCCACCCACGGCTACGGCGGCCACGCGGCCCGGCTCGACCTGCCGCGCACCGGGCCGAGCGCCTGCCCGAGCGTGTACTCGATGCGCTACGGCAACGTCGGGGTCGTGCAGCGTCGACGCCAACGACCTCTCCATGGAGATCCCCACGAACGCCGGCTACTCGGGCGGCTCGCAGGCGGCGTGGCTGCGCCAGACGCTCACGACGATGCGCGCCGACCCGGGCATCGACTTCGTCGTCGCGTTCTTCCACCACTGCGCGTTCGCGACGTCGTCCACCCACGGGTCCGACGCCGGGGTGCGCGCGGCGGTCGCGCCGCTGTTCGACGAGTTCTCCGTCGACCTCGCGCTGCAGGGCCACAACCACCAGTACGAGCGGTCCAACCCGATCCGGCGGGGCCGCTCGACGGTGCAGGCCCCGGACGGGGCGACGGTGCGGCCCGAGACCGACGGCACGACGTACGTGTGCGTCGGGTCGGGCGGACGCCCGCGCTACGGCTGGCAGCCGAACGAGACCGACCGCTACCGGGGCGCGACCAACCCGGACAGCGGGGTCGACGTCGTCAGCTTCCAGGCCACAGGCGCGAAGTCGAAGATCCCCGACGCCGTCGACTGGTCGCAGGTCGCGCTACCTCGACTACGCGTACGTGACCGTCGACGTGGCGCCCCCGCCCGGCCCGGGCCAGCCGACGACGCTGACGCTGCGCACGATCACCGACACCGGCCAGGAGATCGACCGCGTGGTGCTGGAGCGCCGGGCGCGCTGAGGGGTCGGGTCCCGGCGCGTGCCGCGACCCCGGCGCCGGTGATCAGGAGCACGTGGGGCAGCCCGCGGGCGGCCGGGATGCGATGTGCACCTCGCGTGGGCGGCGCCCGGCCGGCCTTGATCAGGAGCACACCGGACAGCCCGGGGTGCGAGTCGGGATGCGTGGTGCGCCCGTCGTGCACCCGACGTCGGTCGACCGTGAGCCCGGCGGCCGCGCGGCCGCGGCCGACCCGACGACTCCCCGTGTCGCCGCGGCGCGGGATGCCCGACAGGATGCCCCCGTGCCCCGGCTCCATCGCGTCCTCGAGGTGATCGCCGCCCGACGGGCGGAGGGCTCCGGCCCGCGCGACCGCACCGACGGCCACCGCCTCGTCCTCGCGATCGAGGGCGGCGGCAGCCGGGCGACGTACTCCTCGGGGATGGTGCTCGGCCTCGAGCGCCTCGGCCTGGCGCGCTGCTTCGACGCCGTCTACGGGGCGTCGGCCGGTGCGCTCGCGGGGAGCTGGCTCGTCGGCGGCCAGAGCGAGAAGTGCTGCGCGGGCTGGTGGGAGCCCGGGCTGATGCAGCGGGTGACGAAGCCGACGCGCGGGCTGCGCGGCGGACCGGTCGTGGACGTCGAGTACCTCATCCACACCGTCGGGGAGAAGATCATCCCGGTGCGGTGGTCGGACATCCTCGAGTCCGAGGTGCCGCTGCACCCGGTGGCCACCGACGTCGACACCGGCGAGGCCGTCGACCTGCACGACACGATCACCGACGAGGAGTCGCTCAAGCGCGCCCTGCAGGCCTCGGCCAACGTGCCGGTGCTGGCGGGGCTCCCGCTGGAGATCGGCGGCCGCCGGCTGGTCGACGCCGCCGTGTCCGAGCCGCTGCCGTTCCACACCGCGCTGCACCAGGGCGCCACCCACGTGCTCATGCTGCGCACCCGGCGCGCCGACCAGGAGGCCATCGACGCCACCCGGCTGGAGAAGGCCCTCGTCGCGCGGCTCGGCGAGGCCCGCGTGCCCGGTCTGGTGCACGTGCTCGGGCGGCGCCTGGAGAACCGGCGCGCCGACGACGAGTGGCTGGCGAAGGCGAGCGCGATCGCGGGCGACGAGGGCGTCGACGATCCGCCGCACCTGCTCGAGGTCCGCCCGCCCGAGGGCGCGAACACCATCAACCCGCTCGAGACCGACCCGGACCGGCTGCGCCGGGGCGTGGAGACCGGGTGCGACGCGCTGCGGGTGGTGGTGGAGCCGGCGCTGGGCTAGCTCGTCGACGACGCCGAGGTGCCGGTACTCCGTCCCGGCTGCCACAGCGTGTCGCCCTCGGGGTTGGCGCAGCGACCGAGGACGAACAGCAGGTCGGAGAGCCGGTTGAGGTACGTGGCGGTGAGCTCGTTGGTGTGCTCGGCGTCGGCCTGCAGGAGGTGCCACACGCTGCGCTCCGCCCGACGCACGACGACGCGGGCGAGGTGCAGGTAGGCCGCACCCGGCGTCCCGCCGGGGAGCAGGAACGAGTCGAGCGTGCCGAGACGCTCGTTGAACTCGTCGCACCAGCCTTCGAGGCGGTCGACCTGGGCCCGGGTCGCCCGCAGCGGCGGGTGCTCCGGGTCCGCGACCACCGGCGTGCTGAGGTCGGCGCCGACGTCGAACAGGTCGTTCTGGACGTCGCGGACCACGGAGGCCAGATCGACCGGGAGGTCACCGATCGCGAGGGCCAGGCCGAGGACGGCGTTGGCCTCCTCGACCGTGGAGTAGGCCTCGATGCGCGGGTCGGTCTTGGGAACCCGGGACATGTCGCCCAGGGCGGTGGTGCCGTCGTCGCCGAGGCCGGTGTAGATGCGGGTGAGGTGGACGGCCATCACGGAGCTCCCGTCGGCGGATCGCTCTCCGGCGAGGCGTCGGAGAGCTTGAGCGGTAGACCGGTGACGACGCGGGCGGCATCGTGACCGACACGTCGGGCACCGCCGGGCTCACCGGTCGGGTCCGAGCAGACGGGCCGGTCGCGCGGCAGCTTCGCGTGGTGGACGCAGAGCCCGTCACCGGTCACCCCGAGCCCGACGTCGAGCGGGGAGTCCCGGGCGGCCTGGTGGGCCAGCGCGCAGGGGTCGGTCTGCTCGTAGGCGTGGACGTCGAACGGGACGCCCTCCTCCTCGAGTCCCGGCCTGGACCTCGCGGAGGATGCGGTCGGGCGCCGACCGGGAGGTCCCGATGACGACCACGGGCCGGACCGGGCCGTCCCCACTGCTCACGCCGCCCCCGACACCTGGTCGCCGCCCGCCGCGTGCGCGGCGACCAGCCCGGTGGCGACCGCGTTCCGCGGCCCCAGCGACCCGCGGACGTTGCCGGTGCCGCAGACGATGCCGAACCCGGCGACCGAGTCCGCGATCATGTCCGGGATCTCGAAGTCGAGGGCGGAGCCGCCGAGCAGGACGACGAACTCGAGCTGGCGGACCGTGCCGCCGGGCGCGATCTGCTCGAGCGCGCGCCGCGCGTTGACGACGAAGACGCGGCGCTTGGCCTCGCGCCGCGCGGTGCGGACGGTCGCGAGGTCGTGGCGCCCGGGGACGGCGAGGAAGCCGTCGTCGGTGAGCACCACGACCCGGGCGAACAACTCGGGCTCCAGCGGTTCGTCGAAGAACTCGGCGGTGCCGTTCTCGTGGCGGATGTGGAAGAAGCTCTCGACCTTCGCGAGCGGGTGGCGCTTGATCTGTTCGGCCACGTCCTTGTCCTCGAGGCCCAGCTCGGCGTCGATGAGCGTGGTGACGAGGTCGCCGCCGCCCGCGACGTGGACCGACTCGACCTGGTGGTCGCCGTCCGAGCGCGCGGCGTCCGTGGACCCGCCGCCGAGGTCGAGGACGACGATCTCGCTCCCGGTGCCCGGCGTGGTCCGAGCACCGCGGACCGCCATGTCCGCCTCGACGCCCCCGATCTCCACCTCGACGGCGCGGTCCGCCGCGGAGCCCAGGACCCGGCGCACCTCGGCGGCCACCTGCTCCATCGGTCCGCGACTGGTGCGCACCATGGCGGCGAGCAGCACGGCGTCCTCGCGGGCGACCTCCTTGGCCAGGCCCCCGCGGACCTCCTGCGGCACGAGCGTGTCGATCGCCAGGAGGTCGCGGATGGCGACCTCCCCGGGGTCCTGCCCCGTCATCTCGGCCATCGAGTCACGGACGCCGGCGATCATCCCACCGACGTTCGTGCCGCTCTCGCCGCTGGCGTCGACGAGGGGGCGCACCCGCGCCAACGAGGCCATCACCTCGTCGGCCCCCTCGTCGACCTCCACGGTGACGGTCCGCGACTCGCCCTCGAGCGACAGCGTGCCCGCCGGCACGCGCCGGTCGGTGACGTCGCCGCCGGGCGTGCGCACGACGACGGCCGAGCGGTTCCCGGTCAGCGACCGGGCGACCGGGGCGATCATCTTGGTCTGCTCGGCGTCGAGCTCGAAGAGCGTGGCGATCCCGTAGGAGTTCGAGAGCGTGGAGATCGTCCGTCCCTGGCGGGCGACCTCGACGGCGGCGAGCATCCCGAGGGGCACCTCGTCGATCAGCGACACCTCGTCGACGATGGGGAGGGTCTCGTCGAGGCGGTTCGCGACGAGGACCGCGTCGTCGCCGCCGAGGATCGCGCCCCGCACCCCGACCCCGCGCCGGGAAGCCTCGACCAGGGCGTCGGCGACGTCCTCGAAGTCCTCCCCGGCGCCGACGACGACGATGACGTCCTGACCCTCGCCGCAGTTCGTGAGGTCGCCCAGGGCCACGGTGGTGCCGACGCCGATCCCCTCTCCGCCGGGGGTGCGGGGGTCGTGCCCGATCATGGTCGACTCGGTCACGATCGTCTCGGTGATCGTCTCCATGGCCAGGCCGCTGATCACCGGGGTCGCCTCGTTGGTCAGCACGAGCTCGACGTCCGCGAGACGGCGGCCCCCGTCCGCCACGGCGCGGGCCGCGGCCTCGTGGACGCCCTCGGCGTTGCCCGGGGTCCCCTTGATCCCCGTCGTGGCGGCCAGCCCGGTCCCGAGCCACTCCACGACGCCGCCCGCGCCGATCCGGGCCAGGCACGCCTCGGTCGTGGAGTTGCCGATGTCCACGCCGATGACCAGGCGGCCGTCGCCGTCCGCCACCACCGATCAGCTCGCTCTCGCGCGGGAGATGGACACCTCGAGCTCCACGATGCCGCCGGAGGGCTCGACGAACTCGGTCTCCTTGAGGTGCAGCAGCGCGGCCTTCGCCTGGTAGCGGGGTCGGGACAGGTAGTCGTTGCGGACCGGGACCGGCTCGGGTGACTCGCCCCTGGCGTACTGGGCGGCGTTGCTGCCGATCGCCCGGAAGGTCTCGAGGTCCAGCAACGGCGCCTGCGGGAACAGCTCCAGGCTGGAGAGCTTGGCCAGATCCTTCTGATGGATCATCGAGGTGCCGCGGGAGAGGATCCCGACCCCGATGCCCGAGCCCGCCAGCCGCGCCGCACCGTGCGCGATCTTCGCGAGGTCCGCGGTGTTCTTGACCCGCACGACCCGCAGCTCCACGCCTTGCTCCTCGGCGCCGGCCATCACCTCGCGCAGGACCTCGACGAGCGGGACGTGACTGATCGTCTGGGTGAAGAACGCCCCGAACGCCGGGGAGAGCCCGAGGACGACCTCGTCCTCCCGGTCGCCGCGGGCGGCCTCGCCCGTCTCCCGGAGGTCGAGTGTGCGGTCCGTGCTCTGGTCGTCGGCCATCACTCGACCTCCTTCTCGGGGTTCTCGGCGCTGAGCACGTGGCGCAGCTTCTTCATCTCCTCCCACCGCTCCCCCGACGGGCGGTAGCCCGTGCCGGGGCCGGCGTAGTCGTTGGCGTCGTTGACCGCCGAGAGCACCTGCAGCTGGTGGTCGAGGATCGCCGAGGTCTGCAGCAGGTCGCCGGACACGCGCTGGCGCAGGACCGACAGGAGGTTCTCGGCGATGTCGCGGAAACCGCCCTTCTCCAGTGCGGCCACCAGGTCGAGCCCGGTGATGCCCCGGTCCATCACGGCCTGGGCGGCCTTGAGGTCCTCGCGCACGTCGCGCCTCGGGAGCTCCTCGCTGCCGTGGGCGTAGGTGCCGGCCTCGACCTCCTCGTCGGTGATCTCGGGGAGGTCGAGGTGGGCGAACACCGCCTGCAGGGCGCGGATCGCGCGCTCCCGTGTCGCGAGGATGTCCTTCTCGGCGACGTGGCGGAGCCCGCCGTCGACCTTGAGGTCGCGCTGGATGGTGTTCCAGTCGTCGTAGTCCTCGGGATCCCAGTTCGACCCGGCGAACATGTTGTCGTAGTTCGGCACCCCGGAGTAGCCGGAGACGACGAAGTCCGTCCCGGGCAGGAGCTGGGGCATCGTGCGCGCGGTGCGGCGCATCGGCGAGTGCGAGAACGACTGGTCGTTGCCCGACGCGCACTCCAGGTCGAGCATGCTCGCCACGAGGTTCTCGGCGGCGACCGCCCGGATACCCGACGGGACCGCGCCCGGCACCGCGATGCAGCTGATCGAACCGTTCTGCAGCCCCTGGACACCGGCGCCCTTGGCGACCTGGATGCAACGGATCTCCAGGTAGAGCATCGACTTGCCGTCGGCGTCGCCCATCTGCACCTCGGCGCCGGTGCCGGAGGTGAAGCGCATCTTGATCCCGCGCGAGGCGTACGCGGAGGCGAGGAACGACTTGGACCACGGGGTGTCGTCGCCGTCGGTGAACACCGCCTCGGTGCCGTAGACCGAGATCGTCTCGGCGTAGGCGGTGATGCCGCGCATCCCCAGCGCGAGCTCGGTGGCCTCCTCGAGCGCGCACTGGGTGATGACGCCACCCCGCCCGGTCTGGGCCCCGATCTGCAGGGCGATCGCCACCAGCGGCGCGTAGCGGACGACGCCGAGCGTGGTCTCCAGCTCGGCGAACCCGCGCAGCGCGGCCTCCGCGGCGTCGGCGACCACCTGCACCGGGTTGTCCCGGGCGCTGGTCGAGTGCGCCTGGTTCGCGGGCGTCCGTCGCGCCCGCATCTTCTGCATCGCCATCATGATCTCGACGACGTTCATCGACTCGACGACCCGCAGCAGCTTCGCGGGCGTGAGGCCGCGGGTGATGGCCAGGACGTCGGCGCGGGCCACGCCCGGGTCGACGACGCGGTGCGCGATCTCCGCGGCGTCGAGGGCCATCGCCTCCTCCGCCGATCCGACGTCGATGGCGTAGTCGGCGATGAACTGGTCGATGAAGTCGAAGTCGGCGCGCTCCCGGCCGTCCATCTCCACGATGCGGCCGTCCTCGACGCGGACGCTCGGGTCCGGGTCGTAGGGGCTCTCCATCGCGATCATGCCGACCTCGGGCCACTCCTCGACGAAGCCGTCGAGCTGGACGGGGCGGTTCTCGAGGATCTCGGTGCGGGCGGAACGCCTGGTCCCGGGCTGCGGGTCTGCTGCGGTCATCGTGGCCTCCGGCGGCACGGCGGACGGGCGGGGACGGTCGGGAGCGGCTCAGTTCTCGGCCAGGAGGAGGTCACGTCGCTCGTAGACCTCCGCCGCCTCGCGGATCAGGGCGGCATTGCGCTCGGCGGCGAACTCGTTCTCCAGCTCGTCCGCCAGGTCGAGCAGCTGTTGTTTGGTCGACGCGCTGGGCCGCAGCGCGTTGTAGACCGCGAGCACCCGCTCGTCGGGCATCGGGACCATCTCCGCCGCCCGCCGGAAGTTCTCGGCGAGCTGCCGGCGTCCGACCCCCTCGGCGATCTGGGCCTGCATCAGCAGCGTGTCGGGGGCGATCCGCAGGTCCTCGGCGGCGAGCTCTCCGGACACGACGGCCTCGATGGTGAGGTCCTCGAGTCGTTTCCCGGTCGGCGTCCGCACCAGATCGGAGCGACGGGTCCCCAGGGGGTAGTCGGTGCGGGGATCGAGCTCCTGCTCATCGTCTCGGCCATGGGCGTCGATCACCTCGTTCGGTCGGGGGTCCAGGGGGCCGGTTCGAAGCCCACGCACTCCTGCACCGGCAGTTCGGGATGACGGGGGACGCGGTCGTCCCAGTTGTGGCGCGTGCAGCGCACGAACGCACTCCCCCGCCGCGTCACGGTCAGCTTCGGATGGCGGCAGCGACGGCAGAGCCCGGCCTCGGCCCCGAGCCGATCCCACTCGTCGTCCGACGCCACGGGACCACCTCCTCGTGACCGTCCCCACACGCTAAGCAGGCGACGCGGCGGTCGGGCCCGTCCGGGCGATCAGGGAGCGACTCCCTGTTCGACCAGGTATCCCTCGCCCGCGGGCGAGGGTTAGCGTCCGAGCCGACCAGCACGGGGAGGAGCTCTCATGCATCGGTTGTCCCTGTCCGTGGCGCAGCGCCTCCTCGACGCCGGAGCCGCGCGCGCGACCGAGATCGGCCAACCGATGAACATCGCGGTGGTCGACGCCGGGGCGCATCTCCTGGCCTTCGTCCGCATGGACGGCGCGATCCTCGCCAGCATCGACATCTCCGTGGGCAAGGCGGCCACGGCCGTGCTGATGAACATGCCGACCAGCGAGCTCTACGACCTGGCCCAGCCAGGGGCGCCGCTCTACGGCATCGAGACCACCAACGGCAACCTGGTCGTCTTCGGCGGCGGCATCCCGCTCGTGCTCGACGACGAGGTCGTCGGCGCGGTCGGGGTCAGCGGCGGCTCCGTCGAGCAGGACGTCGACGTGGCGGGCGCGGCGCGGGACGCCCTAGCCGGGAGCGCGCAGCCGTAGCCGCTCGTCGACGGCCCCTGGCCATGTGAACGATTGTGGTCGTCCGGACGACGACATCCGTTCACATGGGCGCGAGCGCCCTCGCCACCCCGACAGCCGCGGACAGGCCGCGCACCGGGGTGAAGCGGTCGGAGGCGTCGTTGAGCGCGGTCCACTCGTCGGGCGTGAGCACGATGTCCGCGGCGGCCGCGTTGCTCTCCAGCTGCGCCACGCTCGAGGCGCCGGGGATCGCGACCACCTCGGGGCGGTGGATCGTCCAGGCGAGGGCGACCTGCGAGGAGGTCGCGTCGTGGGCGTCCGCGACCTCGCGCAGCGTCGAGATCAGCGGCTGCGCGCGCCGCAGCGATTCCGGGAGGAACAGCGGGTTGAGCTGGCGCACCCGGTTGGCCGGCCGGTGCTCGGCGTCGAACTTGCCCGAGAGCAGGCCCTGCGCGAGCGGGCTGTAGGCGATGACGACGCGGCCCGCCTCCGCGGCGTACGGGAGCAGCTCCCGCTCGGGGGCGCGCGAGACGAGGCTGTACTGCACCTGGTTGGAGATCACCCGGGAGCCCAGCGCCGACTCGGCGTCCTGCCAGCGGTCGAGGGAGTAGTTCGAGACGCCGACCTCGTCGACGACGCCCGCGGCCTGCAGCGTGCGCATGCCCGGCATCGTGCGGCGGTCGCCGATCAGCGGGTTGGGCTGGTGGACCTGGTAGAGGTCCAGCGTGCGGCGCAGGCGCCCCGACGACGCGACGCCGCGCTGCTCGACGACCGGACCGACCGGCAGCACCGGGAGGATCTTCGAGGCGACGACCGTGGTGGACGGGTCCGCGTCCGCGGCGTCGAGGGCGTCGCCGAGGATGCGCTCGCTGCGCCCGAGGCCGTAGACCTCGGCGGTGTCGAACAGGGTGATGCCGAGCTCGAGGGCGCGGGCCACGATCCGCGCGGCCTCGGAGTCCGGGCCCGACGCGTAGTCGCCGCCGTAGCCCCACTCGGTCGAGCCGAACTGCCACGTCCCGAGCCCGATGGCCGACCAACGCTTCGCCGTCGGCAGCTCCAGATAGCGCATGCGTCCTTGCTACCCGATCCGGGCGCCGCCCGTCGTCGCCGGAGCGGCCCGCACGGCGGCGGCGACCGCCGCGACGGAGAGGTCCTCGAGGCAGGCGGGGCCGGTGGCCGAGAGCGGGCACCCGGCGTCCCACCAGCACACCTGCTCGGTGATCGCGGTCGGGCGCCGGTGCGGGCAGCCGGGGAACCCCTGCAGGTTCCGGCCCTCCTCCAGCCCGTACCGGACGGCGAGGGTGGGCCCGAACAGGGCCACGGTGGGCGTGCCGACGGCCGCGGCGACGCGGACCGGGCCGGTGTCGCCGCCGACGACGACGCCGCCGCGCTCGCCGAGCGCGGCGAAGCCCGCGGCGAGCCCCCGCAGGTCCGTCGGTGCGAGCGGGATCACCCCGGCCACCTCCCCCACGGCGGCGACCCCGTGGCCCGCCGCGCGCAGCAGCCCCGCCAGCTCGACCCAGTGCGCGTCGGGCCAGCGCTTCACCGCCATCCCGGCGCCCGGGACGAGGAGCACGGTGCCGTCGGCCAGGTCCGCGGTGGCCACCCGGCCCGCGGCGCGCTCGTCCTCGCCGAGGACGACCCGCGGCGGGCGGACGACCGGGTCGATGACGCCCTCGGCCGCGAGGATCCGCTGGTAGCGCTCACCGACGAGCTCGTCGGGCGGCGGGGAGCGCCACAGGTTCGACACCGCACGGGTGCCGCGCGCGGCCGCGTCGTCGTCGACGAGGTCGCCGATGCCGTCGAAGCGGGTGGTGGTGACGACGAGGTCGGGGGCCAGGTCCGCGAGCGCCCGCTCGACGGCGGCGCGCTCCGCGTGCGGTTCGGCGAGGCGGACCGCGGTGACCGCGGGGTCGCGCTCGAGCAGCACCGCGCCGGGGCCGTGCGTGAGCACGACGAGCTCGCCGGCCGGGTCGGCGTCGTGCAGCGCGTGCACCGACGGGAGCACCATGACGAGGTCGCCGAGCCCGCCGAGCAGGTCGATCACGAGTGTCCTCACCGCCGGAGCACGCCTTCCCGAACCGCTGCGTAGACGTCGCGGTGGCGCTCGGCGAGGGTGTCCCAGTCCCGCCCGGCGAGCAGCTCCCGTCCGGCGGCCCCGACGTCCTTCGCCAGTGCCGGGTCGTCGAGGAGCCGGCGCAGCGCGGTGACGAGGACGTCGACGTCGCGGACGGCGGGGGCGACGACGACCGTGCGGCCGTCGACGAGCTCCGGGTCGGCGCCCTGGTCGGGACGACGCGTCACGATCGTCGGCAGGCCGTGGTCGAGGGCGGCGAGCAGCGCGCCCGACTTCGTGGTGGCCCCGGCCGTGAACGGGAACGCCGCGAGGTCGGCCGCGGCCAGCGCGGCCGACACCTCCTCCGCCGGCAGGTGACCGGTGATCACCACGCGGTCCGCGACGCCGGCCGCGGCGACGTGGCCGGTCAGCTCGTCGCGGAAGGCGGCGGCCTCGTCGGCGGGCAGCGCGAGCGAGGTGAAGCCGCCCAGGACCAGCAGGTGCAGCCGGGGGTGGGAGTCGGCGAGGCGGGCGAGCGCGTCGACGAGGTAGCGCAGGCCCTTGACCGGGTGCACGAACCCGAAGAAGGCGACCACCTCGGCGTCGTCGGGCAGCGCCCACCGGGCGCGCGTGGCGGCGCGGTCGGTGCCGGGCACGACGCTGACGTTCGGCGGGATGGGCAGGCGGTGCACCGGGACGGCGGGGAAGCGGTCGTGCAGCGCGCGTTCGTGCTCGGCGTTGGTGGTGACGACGGCGGCGCTGCGCGGCACGAGGCGTCCGGTCTCCCGGTCCAGCGCTCGGGTCCGCTCGAGGGGGCGCCACAGCCGCTCCGGGACCCGCGGCGCCCACGACCACCAGCCGTACTCGTGCACCGTCGTCACCAGCGGCCGCGTCGCCAGCAGGTCCGCCAGCGCCCCCGGCCACCCGGAGAAGCCGAACGCGGAGGGCGCGAACTGCAGGTGCACGACGTCGGGCGCCCCGGCGCGCACCGCCCGCGCGGCGGCCGCCGCGCCGCGCGGACCAGGGTCCACGGGGACGTCGAGGACCTGCGTGCCCGCCGCCCGCAGCGCCTCGGTCAGGCGGACCGTGTAGTCGGCGACGCCGTCGCGGCTGGGGTCGGCGCGCCCGTGCAGCATCGCCACGCGGGGTCCGGGTCCGAGCACGACACGGCCCCTACCCCGGACGGCCCCCCGACCACACCTCCCGCGCGCCGGAAGTCCCGACCCGTCACTCGTTCCGCTGAACGGGGGACGAGAATCGTGACGGCATCGGGCGCGGGCAGTTGATCCCTGTGTCGTCGCACGGCAGCGCCCGCGAGGACCACGGACGGCGCCGCGCGCCGTCGGTGCCGGAAGCCAGCAGGAGAACGAGCTCGCCGCCCCGGTCACGGGCGGCGGTACGGGGTCGGGGGCCCGGTCACCGGTGCTCCCAGGTCACCGGTGGTCGGGTCCTCGACGTGTGTCACCCGGCGGTCGAGGTGCGCCGGGCCGGCCGGCGGGTACCTGCCCGCCGTGACCGCCCCCGTCGCTCCCGCACCCGCGCTCCCCGTCCATCCCGCGGCCCACCGGCCCGGCGTCGGGGATCCCGACTGGTCGGTGATGGAGCGCATCCTCGTCGTACGACCGGACAACGTCGGCGACGTGATCATGACGGTGCCCGCACTGCGCGCCCTGCGCGCCGCCGCGCCCCACGCCCGGATCGACCTGCTCGCGTCCCCGGCCGGAGCGGCGGCCGCGTCGCTCATCGACGAGGTCGACGAGGCGGTCGTCGCGTCCGTCTCGTGGCAGCGGCTCCCCGGGGGCTCCATCGACTCCGGGGGCGACGGGCGCGACGGGGACGGCGGCGACCCGGACGGCGAGCTCGTCGCCACCCTGGCCGCCCGCCGCTATGACGCGGCGGTCGTCCTCACCTCGTTCTCCCAGTCGCCCTGGCCCGCGGCCGCGATCTGCCGGCGTGCCGGGATCGCCGTGCGCGTGGGGACCAGCAAGGAGTTCGGCGGCGACGCCCTGACCCACTGGGTCCCGGCGCCGCCCGACGGCGGGCACCAGGTCGACCGGGCCCTCGAGGTGCTCGCCGCGGTCGGGGTCGCCCCGCAGGGCACCGACCTCGCCGTCCGCGTCCCCGACGACGCCGACCCGCAGGCTCCCGAGGGCCGCTACGTCGTGCTCGCCCCGGGCGCGAGCTGCCCGTCGCGGCGCTGGCCCGCCGCGCGGTTCGCCGACGTGGGGCGCGGACTGGCCGAGCGCGGCTGGACGGTCGTCGTCACCGGCACGGCGAAGGAGGCCGAGCTGGTGCGCGAGGCGTCGGCGGGGGTGCCGGGCGTCCACACGCTCGTCGGCACGCTCGACCTCGGCGGGCTGGCCGCACTCCTGGCGGGCGCGGACGCCGTCGTGGTCAACAACTCGGGCGGCGCGCACCTCGCGGACGCCGTCGGGACCCCCGTGGTGGAGCTGTTCGCCGGGACCGAGGAGGTGAGCCAGTACGCGCCGCGCAGCGTGCCCGCGACGGTGCTCACCCGCCCGGTGTCCTGCGCGCCGTGCCGCCAGCTGGTGTGCCCGTTCGGTCAGGAGTGCCTCGACATCGCCCCCGGGGAGGTCGTGGAGGCCGTGGGTGCGCTGGCGATCACGTGGGCACCCCCGCGCGTGCCCGAGACCACCGCCGACGGTCGCTGGATCGTCGTCGACGGCCGTCGCTGGTGCGCGACCGATCCGGCGATCCCGGAGGCCGACGCCTCGCGGTTGCGCCGCTGGTTGATGGCCGCCCGGCGGGACGTCGGGACGACGAAGCGCGCCGGCGACGAGGACGGCGAGCGACGGGCCCGGCGGCGCGTCCACGCGGCGAAGACCGCCCTGGGCGAGCGCGGGCCGCGGTGGTGGGAGCAGTCCGACGACGACCGCCGCGCGCGGTGGTCGCAGGGACTGGAGCAGGCCGGGGCCGAGGGCTTCTGAGCGCCCGGCCGTACCCCGACGACGGCGGACCCGCCGTCGTCACCGACCGACCCACCCGAGGAGGACGCGTGACCACACCGCCCGTCCAGCAGGACCCCAATCCGAACGACCCGAACCCGCGGCGATCCAGCGCCACCCTGTCCGCGTTCACCGGTCAGGTGCAGCGCCGGCTCGGGCTCGAGACCGAGAGCGAGGCCGAGGTCCTCACCCGGGCGACCCTCAACGAGCTCGGCAAGGTGATCAGCGCGGGCGTCGCGCAGGACCTGACCGTGAGCCTCCCGCCGGAGCTCTCCGCCGAGCTGCGCGCGCAGCGGCCGTCCGACGACCAGGCCCGCGCGGTGGACAAGCCCGCGTTCGTGGACGCCGTCAGCGGCGCCGTGCACTCGGTCGACGCCGAGGAGGTCGAGCGCCAGGTCGAGCAGGTGCTGCGTCTCCTGCGCGAGTGGCTCCCCGAGGACCAGGTCGACCGCACCCTCGAGCAGCTGCCCGGCGGGCTGGCCGAGCTGATGCGCTGACCGCCCCGCCCACCACGACGACCGGCGCCGTCCGGCCACCTGGGGTGGCCTGCGTCGCCCGTTCTGTCGTCCGGGTCAGCGCGTCGGCGGCGGCACCGGCTCCTCGCTCGACCCGGGTCCTTCGTCGGCGGGTCCGGGTGCCTCGTGTGCGTCGGCCCGGTGGGCTCCGGGTCGGCCGGCGGGTCCGGCTTCGGCTTCGTGACCGGCGGCGGGTCCTGCGCCGGGGGTGCGGGCGGCGCGACGACGGGCGGGACCACGGGCGCCGGCGCCGGCGGCGGGGGCACGACGGGCGGGACCGCGGGCGGGACGACGGGTGCCGGGACCGCGCGCGGTACGCGCGCCGCCGCGGTGCGGACGGCGGTCCGCCCGGAGCTCGGGGACGGGTCGGTCGTCGGCGCGGCGTCGTCGGTCGCCTCGGCGGTGGCGGGCGCGGGCCCGACGGCCGGGACGACCGGTGGCGCGGGCACCGACGCCGCGGCCGCCGCGGGCAGGGTCGCCACGCCCGCCATCGCCGCCAGGCTCGTCACCGGCGCCACCCCGGTCGCCACCACGAGGCCGAGCGCGGCCGTCGCCGTCACGACGAAGCCGAGCAGGGAGTGGGCGGCGCCGGGCAGGCCCGGGCGACGCCCCGGGGAGCGCGCCGCCGCCGGGTCGATCAGCGAGGTCTCCGGGTCGGGACCCACGGATTCCGGCGGAGGCGGCTGGGGCATCACACCGGTGTAACGACCTCACCCGTTCAGGGGTGACGCGGCCACGGCGACCGACCGCGACGAGTGACGAGGTGGGCCGCCGTCGTCGCCGAGCGTGATCGACGGCGGCCCGTCAGCGCCGGGGCGGTGCCGCCTCGAGGTGGACGACCTTCGTCGTCGTCATCTCGTCGAGCAGCTCGGGCCCGTAGCCGAAGCCGATGCCGGACAGTCCCCGCGGCTCGGCCGCGCCCCCGGGCGCACCCCCGAAGACCGCGTTCACCTTCACCGTGCCGACCGGCAGCGCGCGCCACGCCTCCTGGGCGTGCGCCATGTCCGGGGTGAGCACGGTGGCGGCGAGGCCGTGCGGGTCGTCGACCGCCTCGGCGAGGGCCTGGTCGAAGGAGTCGACGATCCGGACCGGCGCGACGGGGCCGAACGTCTCCTCCCGCAGGATCCGCATGTCCGGGGTGCACCCGGAGAGCACCGTCGCCGGGTAGAACGACCCGGCGCCGTCGGGCAGCTCGCCGCCCGCGTGCGCGGTCGCGCCCGCCGCGAGGGCCTCCGCGACGTGGCCGTGGACGTGCTCGCGCTGGCGGGCGTCCACCAGCGGCCCCAGGGCCTTCTGGCCCTCCTGGGTCGGCCGGTAGACCCAGCGGCCGGCCTCCGTCGCGAGCGCGGCGAGGAACTCGTCGGCGATCCCGCGATGGCAGTAGATGCGCTCGACGGAGACGCACACCTGGCCGCCGTTCGCGTACGACCCGAGCGCGGCCTGCTCCGCCGCCCACTGCGGGTCGACGCCGTCGTCGACGATCAGCGGGTCGTTGCCGCCGTTCTCCAGCAGCACCTTGGCGCCGGTCCCGACGGCGGCCTCGGCGATCGCGCGCCCCGCGGCGATCGAGCCGACGTGGGCGATGACGTCGAGGCCCTCGTGGGCGCACAGCAGCGCCCCGGTCTCGCCGCCGCCGTCGAGCACCGTCAGGACCCCCTCGGGCAGGAACGACGCGAGGAGGTCGCCGACGCGGCGGCCGAGGTGCGGGCAGCGCTCGCTGGGCTTGTGCACCACGGTGTTGCCGGTGACCAGCGCCGCCCCGATGAGGCCGGCCGCGACCGCGACGGGGTCGTTCCACGGGGTGATCGCGGCGACCACGCCGCGCGGGCCCGGCACCATCAGGTCGGTGGCCGACCAGGAGCCCTGCAGCGACCGGCCGCGGTGCAGCGGGCCCAGCTCGGCGTACTGCTCGAGGGTCCCGGCCGCGGCGAGCACGCCGCCCAGCCCGTCGTCGTACGGGCGCCCGGTCTCGGTCTCGTTGAGGCGGGCGAGGTCCTCGGCCTGCGCGCGCAGGGCGGCGGCCGCGTCGCGCACGTGCCCGGCGCGGGCCGCGGGGTCGGTGCGCGCCCACCCCGGCCCGGCCGCGACGGCCCGGCCGACGGCGTCGTCGACCTCCGCCGGCCCGGCCGGCCGTACCCGACCGACGACCTCGTCGGTCGCCGGGTCGCGGATCTCGATGTCGGCCGTCGCCGTGGTCATGGCCCTCCCTGTCGACGCGAGCGCAGGTCTCCGCTCGTCCTCGCCGCAGGAGGTGCCCTCCACCCGCGCCGGTCACGCGTGCGCTCGGTCGCGCCGCGGTCGGGACGACCCGGGCTCAGGTGAGGAGCAGCAGGATCACGAAGGAGCAGAGGTTGAACGAGGCGTGCGTGACGAAGCACGGCCAGATCGACCGGGTGCGCTCGTAGAGCCCGGCGTTGAGGACCGCCAGCACGAGGACGGCGAGGAACACGACGTTGAACCCGTGCGCGATGGCGAAGACCAGGCTGGACACGATCGTCGCGACGACCGGGCCGTACCGGCGCATCGAGCCGTAGCCGACGCCGCGGAAGAGCAGTTCCTCCCCCAGCGGGACGACGAGTCCGCCGAGCAGCACCACCCAGAACGCGGCGGCGACCCCGGCGAACTGGGTGAGCGACTGCTGCGGGTCGCTGTGGTCCCCGGTGACCGAGATGTACACGACGATGAGCACCCGCGACAGCAGCCAGATCCCGATGCCGAGCCCGACGGCGAGTGCGATCGTCCGGGGCGGGACCCGCCGGAGACCGAGCGCGGCCGGGGTGCGCACCCGCAGCACCGCGGCGACGAGCACGGCCGCGAACGCCGAGGCCGCCGAGATCGCGAGCAGTCCCGGCGCGCCGGGCAGCCGCCCGAACGCGGCGACGGCGATCCCACCGGCGCCGACCTGCACCGCGACGTAGACGACGGCGCCGACGACGAACTCGATCCAGCCGAGGCGACGCCCGCCGCGGCCGACCCCGATCGGGGGCCGCTCCGGCAGCTCGGCGCCGCCCAGCCCGGCGGGGCCGGGGTCGTCCGGTGTGGTCCCGACGGCGGCCGCCTCCCCCGAGGGCCCGGAGGCGGGCTCCTCGCCCTCCGCGGGTCCGGTCACGAACCGTCCCGGGCCTTCCGGGTGGCCTTGTCGTTGGCCTTGCCGATGGCGTCGACGAGCTCGTCCTTCGTCATCGTCGAGCGGCCCTCGACGTCGAGCTGCTTCGCGCGCTCGTAGAGGTGGGCCTTGCTGGCGTTGGCGTCGACCCCGCCGGCCGGCTGACCGCTCGGATCCGACCCGCCGCTCTCGGCGCGGGAGTCCGACGGGCCCTTGGACTCCTTGGGCTCCCAGTGGTCGCCGACCTTCTCGTAGCCGTGCTTCAGCGCCGAGTACGCCGTGCGGGCCGACCGTTCGCCCTTGCCGTAGGTCTCCTCGGCCGAGGCCTTCGCCGCAGCGTAGGTGTCGCGGGCGCCCTTCGGCGAGCGCTGCAGGGTCGAGGGCAGGTCCTCGAAGTCGTCCGGCATGACTCCTGGATACCCCTATCCCCGCGAGCCCACCGACAGGTGGGCCACGCTCTCGACCACCTGGTTGGGCCGGTAGGGGTAGCGATCCAGCTCGGCGACCTGGGTGACCCCCGAGAGCACCAGGATGGTGTGCAGGCCCGCCTCCATGCCCGCGACCATGTCGGTGTCCATCCGGTCGCCGATCATCGCGGTGGTCTCCGAGTGCGCCCCGATCGTGTTCAGCCCGGCCCGGATCATCAGCGGGTTCGGCTTGCCGACGAAGTAGGGCTGCTTGCGTGTCGCGTGGGTGATCAGCGCGGCGACGGACCCGGTGGCGGGCAGCGTGCCCTCGGCCGACGGGCCGGTCGCGTCGGGGTTGGTGCAGATGAAGCGGGCGCCGCGCTCGATGAGCCGGATCGCCCGCGTGATCGCCTCGAAGGAGTACGTGCGGGTCTCGCCGATGACGACGTAGTCGGGGTCGCGCTCGGTGAGGACGTAGCCGGCCTCGTGCAGCGCCGTCGTGAGGCCCGCCTCGCCGACGACGAAGGCGGTCCCACCGGGTCGCTGGTCGTCGAGGAACTGCGCGGTCGCGAGCGCGGAGGTCCAGAGGTTCTCGACCGGGATGTCGATGCCGCTCGCGCGCAACCGGGCCTGCAGGTCGCGGGGGGTGTAGATGGAGTTGTTGGTCAGCACGAGGAAGTGCTTGCCGGCCTCGCCGAGGCGGCGGATGAACTCGTCGGCGCCGGGGAGCGCGTTCTCCTCGTGGACGAGCACGCCGTCCATGTCGATGAGGTAGTGCTCCAGGTCGGGCAGCGGCTCACCGGTGCTGGGACGCCGCGGCGGCCCGCCGGCGGTCACGCGGCCCTCAGGTGGGTGTCGAAGAACCGCAGGATGCGACCCCAGGCGTCCTCGGAGGCGTCGTGGTCGTACCCGGCGCCGAGCGGGCGGACCACGGCCTGGGCGGGGAAGCGCTCGTGGAACGAGTGACCCGCCGTCGGGTAGGTCTTGACGTCCTTCTCGACGCCGAGCGCGTCGAGCGCCGCCTCCAGCCGCTCCGGGTGGCCCTTGAGCGACACGTCGCGGGCCCCGAAGCTCGCCACGACCGGGCAGATGCCCTCCAGGTCGCGCTCGGCGTCGGTCGGGACGTGGCCGTAGTTCGGGCGCGGTCGCGGCGAAGTCGTGGCGGGCGGCCGCGATCAGCGCGAACCCGCCGCCCTGGCAGAAGCCGATGACGCCGATCGTGCCGGTGCAGTCGTCCCGCCCGGCGAGCCAGCCGCGAGCGGCGTCGATGTCGTCGAACACCGGCCCCTCGCCGCTGGTCATCGCCCGGAACACCGCGGCCACGCAGCGCGGGCCGCCGCCGCGCGCCGTGTACAGCCGCGGCGCGACCGCGAGGTAGCCCGCCGTCGCCAACCGGTCGGTGTGCCCGCGGAGGTCGTCGGTCATGCCGAAGGCGTCCTGGAGGACGACCACCCCGGGCCACGGCCCGTCGCCGAGCGGGGGCGTCGCCAGGTAGGCCTGCTGGTGCGAGCCGGCACCGGCCGGGATGTGCAGGTCGGGCACGTCGGGGTTCCTCTCGGCGGGATCAGCGGGGGGCGGGGACAGCGTGGCAGGCTCGCGACGCCCCGTGCAGTGTGATCGCGGACGGGTTGCCGGTTCGAGGAGGAGCGCGTGGCGGAGCAACGGGTACGGGTCGACGAGGAGACCCCGGGGGTGGCGCGCCTGGTGCTCACCAACGGGCCGGGCCACAACGTCGTCGACTTCGAGCTCGGCCGCCAGCTCCGGGAGGCCCTCGCCGGCCCGGTGCAGGGCGCCGCGGTCCTCGAGATCGTCGCGGAGGGACCGAACTTCTGCGTCGGCGGCGACGTGCGCGGGTTCGCCGCCGACCCCGACGTCAGCCTCACCACGCTCGCCGACGACTTCCACGCCTGCCAGCGTCTGATCCTCGGCCTGGCCGCGCCCGTCGTCGTCGGGGTGCAGGGCTGGGCGGCGGGCATCGGGCTCTCGCTCGTGCTCACCGGCGACGTGGTCGTCCTGGGCGCCGGGGCACGGCTGCGGCCCGCCTACACGGCGATCGGGCTGACACCCGACGGCGGGATGACCGCGACGCTGCCCGCCGCGGTCGGGCGGGCGCGGGCGCTGGACATGCTGCTCACCAACCGGCCGATGGGCGCCGAGGAGGCGGCGATGGCGGGTCTCGCGTCGCGCGTCGTCCCCGACGAGGACGTGCGGGCCGAGACCGACGCGGTGGCCGCGGCGATCGCCGCCGGGCCCCCGCTGGCGCTCGCGGCGACCAAGCGGCTCGTGCGGGCGGCCGGCGGGGTGCTCACCGACGCCCACTTCGAGGTCGAGGCCAAGTCGATCGGCGACCGGGGGTTCTCCGCGGAGGGCCGCGAGGGCGTGACGGCGTTCGTGGAGAAGCGGGCGCCGAGGTGGCCTTCGGCCATGTGAACGAATTTCGTCGTCCTGACGACCATATACGTTCACATGCGAAGCTCTGGTCGTGCGTCTGCCGCTGCGTGCCCGGTTCCTCGGGGTGCTCCGTTCCCGCCTCGGCGGTTCCGTCGCCGACCTGCCGCCCGAGGAGGTCCCGGCCGCGCGGGAGCGCACCGGGCGCATCCAGGCCGGCCCGGCGGGCCGCGCGATCGTCGGGGGGCACGACCGGAGGGTCGTCGTCGAGGACACCGCGGTCACGACGCCGGACGCGGTCCTGCCCGTCCGCGTGTACCGGCCCCCGCAGGCCGCGATGGTGCCCGCCCCGCTCGTCGTGAACTTCCACGGCGGCGGCTACGTGCAGGGCGACCTCGCGCAGTCCGACTGGTTCTGCGGTCAGGTCGCACTGCTCGCCGGGGTCGTCGTCGTGTCGGTGGACTACCGGCTCGCGCCCGAGCACCCGTTCCCGGTCCCCGCGCAGGACGCCTACGCGGCGACCGCGGCCCTCGCCGCCGAGCCGGGGCGGTGGGGCATCGACCCCACTCGGATCGGCGTCATGGGCGACAGCGCGGGCGGCAACCTCGCCACCGTCGTCTGCCTCATGGCCCGCGACGCCCGCCGTCTCGGGGAGGACGCCCCGGCGATCGGCGTCCAGTGCCTGGTCTACCCGGGGACCGAGATGGTCGAGGTGCTGCCCTCCGAGCGCGCCATCCCGCGCGCGCCGATCCTCGACGCCTCGGACATCCGCGGCTTCGCCCGGCTCTACCTCGCCGGGGCCGACGGGACCGTCCCCTACGCCTCGCCCCTGCGCGCGGACCTGACCGACCTGCCGCCCGCCCTCGTGCAGACCGCCGAGCACGACCCGCTGCGCGACCACGGCACCCACTACGCCGACGCCCTGCGCCGCGCCGGCGTCGCGGTCCGCCATACCGAGTACCAGGGCGCGCCGCACGGCTACATCTCGATGCCGCGCCTGCTGCCCGCCGTCGCGCACCAGGCCGCGTGGGAGGTCGCGGACCGGGTGCGCGCCGAACTCGCGGCGACCGTCCGGCCGCGGCGCGCCGCCGTCAGGGAACGATCTGCACCCGGTCGTTCGGGGTGAGGTGCTCGAAGAAGCGCTTCGCGTCGGCCTCGCCCAGCCGCACGCACCCCGCCGACCGCCGGTCGAGGGAGCCCTGGTGGAACGCCCGGCCGTTGCCGTCGAAGAACACCGCGTAGGGCATCTTCGCGCCCTCGAATCCGGCTACGTTGGCGGTCCTGCGCAGGACGCGAAGTCGCCGGTCGGGGTCTCGTGCCCCCGCCGCGTGTGGCGACGAGCCGTGCACGACGGTGCCCGTCGTCAGAGCCACGTCCGGTTCTCGAGAGGTCGACGCACGCCTTGATCGTCGGCGTCGTGCACGGGCCCTCGACGCCGGGGCGGTCCCGGTCGGTGCGGGCCGCCGCGACCCCGAGAGCTGGACCGCCCATGCCGACCGCTGCCACCGACAGCGCCACCCGACCCTACGCCCCCGCCGCTCGGTGCCTGCCCTGCGCCACTCGACCTCGCTCGATCAGCTCTCGCCGGCGCGGCCGTGCCGGCTCGCGCACATGCTCGCAGGCGCACACGAAACGGACAACGACGTGATCGGGACGGTCACGTCCGGACGGACGGTCGTGATGGGTCGTGACGGCACGGGACGTCGACTACACGTCGTCGAGGCGTCCCCGCCGGAGGCCGATCAGCCCAGCGCCTCGACCGCGTGGGTGAACGCGTCGAACGCCTCGTCGCCGAACAGGACGAACCGGGCCTCCGTCACGTCCGTCGGGGTGGACGCCACCGTCTCCACCGCGATCCGCGCCGCGTCGTCCATCGGCCAGCCGTAGATCCCGGCGGACACCGCGGGGAACGCGACGGTCGTCGCGCCGACCTCGTCGGCGACCCGCAGCGACTCGCGGTACGCGCTCGCGAGCAGGTCCGAACGGTCCTTCGTCTTCGCGTACACCGGCCCGACGGTGTGGATGACGTGGCGGGCCGGGAGCTTCCCGGCCGTCGTCGCGACCGCCTGGCCGGTCGGGAGTCCGTCCGGGAGCGTCGTCGCACGCAGTTCGCGGCACTCGGCGAGGATCTCCGGGCCGCCGGCGCGGTGGATCGCACCGTCGACCCCGCCGCCGCCGAGCAGCTTCGAGTTCGCGGCGTTGACGATCGCGTCGACCTCCTGGGTGGTGATGTCACCCCGGACGAGCGTGATGCGGGCTCCCACGGGTGGACGTCTACCCCCGGCCGGGGCGCGGCACGCGTCGGGGACCGTGCCACGATCGTCGCCATGACGTCCGTGGAGACGACCGACCGCAGCATCCAGGTGTCCCGGACGATCGACGCGCCGCCCGAGCGCACGTTCGCCCTGATCGCCGACCCGGACCGCCACCCCGACCTCGACGCCTCGGGCATGGTGCGCGCGTCCCGGACCCACCTCGCCATCGAGGAGCTCGGCGACGTCTTCACGATGGACATGCACAACGAGCTCTTCGGCGACTACACGATGGACAACACCGTCGTCGTCTACGAGCCGGACGCGGCGCTCGGTTGGGCCCCCGGCGGGGTCGGCCGACCGCCGGCCGGGCACACGTGGACCTACCGGCTCGCCCCGGACGGGGACGGCACGCGGGTGACGTTGACCTACGACTGGTCGGGGATCACCGACCCCGAGATGCTGAAGTACTTCCCGGTCATCGACGCGGACGGGCTCGCGGCGTCGTTGGATCTGTTGGCGGAGGCGCTGGCGTAGGTGCGCTCCGCGCTCGTGAGCGAAGCCACCTCAGGCGAGTGGACTCCCACGGCTCTGCCGAAGCCGTCACGGTCCACTCGGCTGACAACGCGGCAGAGGCCCGGCCTCGAGTGGACTTCCGCGGTCGTCGCTGCAGCCCTGACGGCCCACTCGGGGTCCTCAGAAGGCGAAGCCACCCAGGGCGCGGAAGTCCTCCCCGGGCTCGGCCGTGACGGTGAGGCGCTGCCCGTCGGGGGCGTCGAAGGTCAGCGAGCGGGCGTGGAGGCCCGTGCGGGTCGTGGGGTGCTTGTCGAAGAGCGGGTCCCCGACGATCGCGTGCCCGATCCAGGCCAGGTGGACCCGGATTCTGGTGGCGCCGGCCGGTCTCGGGGTGCACCGCGAGCAGCGTCGTGCCGTCGACCTCGTCGAGACGCTCGAACGCCGTCGTGCTCGGGTAGGTGCTGACGCCGTCGAGGACCGCGTCGGCGGGGACGCTCCAGGTGTCACCGTCGCGGACGATCGCCTCGCGCGGCGCCGCGATCCGGACCCGGTTCTTGCGCCCGACGGACAGCGGCAGCTCGATCCGGCCCCGCTCGGGGAGCCCGGTCGTGGCGGTGACCGCGAGATAGGTCTTCTCGACGGTGCGCTGGTTGAACTGACGAGTCAGGTCGCCGTGGTGGGCGAGGTCCTTGGCGAAGAGGACGACGCCGCTGGTCACCTTGTCGATCCGGTGGGCCGGCCAGAGCTTCTCGCCGTCGTCCGCGGCGAGGCGGACGAGGTCGGTGTCGTGCCGCTCCCCCATCACCGACCAGCCGGTGGGCTTGTCGAGCACGAGGATCGCCTCGTCCTCGTGCAGCGTCCTGCTCGCCCGGAGCTCGGCCCAGTTCACGGACGCCAGTGCTCGCGCGCCGAGACGAGGGCACGTCCAGGTGGCGCCGACATGAAGTCTTGGCGGCGTACGCGCGCACGGGATCGCTCAGGGGTGCCCGCCACGACTCAGACGAGGTGGTCGAACTCGCCCTTCTTGGCACCGTCAAGGAACGCAGCAAACTCGCCTCGACTGTAGAGAATCGCGCCGTCCTCCGGGGTCACCGAGTGACGCACAGCCACCCCGTTCGAGTAGGGAGCGGCTTCCACGCACATCCCTGCAGCCTGCACTCGCACTGCGCCTTGATCCAGCCCTCGAAAGCTTGCAACATCGTGGTCGAAGAGCAGCCAGCCAGCTGGGAGCGCACACGACAGGCGCGAGCAGGATGAGACTGACGCCATGATCTAGCGGACGCGAACCCTAGCCTTCGCTGAGGCAGAAGGTATCGGGCAGAGGTCGTCACGCAGACCGCCTATCCGACCTGGCCGTCTGCCGGTCACGGTCCGCCTGCGCGGCCAGATGTCGTCCCGCGACCCGTTCAGACGAGCCGGATCGCGATCCACTCCGGTGAATCGGCTATCGACCGCAGATGCATCGCCCAGACGCGATCCGTAGCGATTGACCTCGTCCTGGGCTTGTCGAACCGCCAGTGCCCGGCCAGGCCCTCGACGAAGACGGCGTCCGGCACCGCCGGGGTCCGACAGGCCCAGGAAGTGCCACGAAGTCGCTGTTGACGCCAGGATGGGCCCCAGCTCGAGAACGGGATGATGCCGAGCGAGACCTGGTCCGAGCGACACCGCATCCGCCGAGATGGCTCGAGCTGCTCGGCGCATGACCTCGCTACCGCCCACCTCCCGCCACAGCGCAGCCTCGTCGAGCACGACCTCGTAATTGGGCGGCTCGGCCCGGTCCTTGAGACGACGCTGACGACGCTAACGGGTGTCGATTGCACGAACGCAGCACCGAACTGCGTCACGTTGACGTCGGGAACTGCGCCGAGCATGGAAGCGGCTCGCATGTATCGTGCGGTCTGCAGGAGGCCGGGGATCGACCACAGAATTGTATTCCCGGATCGCGTCCGCGTCCCGTTCGAGGTCGAGGAATGCCGCTCTGCTCGATCTTGACATAAATCGGTCTCGAGGCTCGCCGGCCGAACTTATCCCCGTTCGCCGCTTACCGGTTCGGGCGATGTGGTCGAGGTATGCCGCGAACTCCTCGTCGACCCCGAATAGTTGCTTCAGCGACGCCATGTCACGTCGTATTCACACCGCGCGCCCCGGTCTCCATCCGCGAGACCTTGGAGAGGGAGAAGCCCAGACGGTCGGCCACTTCCTTCGTGGTCCAGCCGCGCTCCGTCCGCAGCCGCCGGAGGTGCGCCCCGAGCTCCCGGCGACGGAGCGTCGGACTCGGATCGTCGGTCACTGGACGATCAGACTCCTTTGATCAACGAGATGTCGAGCCATTATGGCACTTGCCATCTGGTTACCTCCGCGTCAAGCTACGAGCGCAGGTGGCGAGGGGGATGTCGCCGACACGCCGGGGACTGTCGGAAGAGCCACCCGGACGCGGACCTCCCCACAGCCGATCTTTACCTCACGGGGAGAGGTGATCGACTGAACGAGGCTCCATCAGCGAGACGATCTCTCGCGCATCCGGGGACAGAAAAGGCGCTGCATCCGTGCGGCAACACGAAGTACAGCGCCCTCTCTGCGGTCACATCGCCAGAACATCACTCCGGCGATGCGAGCACGGCTGCGCCCATCGGCAGCAGCCGTATCACTTCCTCCCTGCAAGGAGCACAGCGATGTCTTCATTTGTACCGTGCCTGTCAACGCCTACGCCGACGCCTCGCCGACGATCTCTTCCTCGCCGAGGACCTCCGCGCCCACGCCCGCGGCTGGACCGTCGAACCGATCAACCACGGGACCGGGCGGCGCTACCGCGACCCCCGCTTCGACTTCCTCCACGAGTGCCCGGGCTGCCGCGGCGCCGGCTTCCTCGGCATCGACCCGTGCGCGACCTGCGCCGGGCGCGGCGTCGTCGACACCCGCCGCACGACCGCCGTCGAGCCGGCGACGCCACCGCAGACCCGGACGAGCACCGACGGACCGCTGCGCGTCGTCGCCGAGCGCCTCGACCGCCGCGTCGCCCTCCCTCCCGACGAGGAGGGGCGATGAGCATCAACGAGCCCGAGGACCTGCTCGGCGCCCTCGACCGCGCGATCCGACCCGTCCGGCGACCGAACCCGCTCGTCGTCCTGTACCGCTGGCGCTACGAGATCGGCCTCCTCGTCGCCGCCTACTTCGCCGCACCCTGGTTCGCCGGCCTCGGCACCCCGGTCGCGATCGGCTCGTCGCCCTCGCGCTCCTGCCGCTCGGCATCCCGCCGGTGCGCCGGCTCGCCTGGCTCCGCGTCCGGGCGGTCGTGGTCCAGCACCGCCTGCGCACGGCGTTCGTCCGGGCCCGCGTGCACAGCAACGCCGGGCGGATCCCCGCGATCCTCTGGACGAGCCCCCGCAGCCACGCCGACCGCGTGCTGCTGTTCCTGCCGGCCGGGCTGACGGGGCGGCTGCTCGCGACCGAGGCGGACCGGATCGCGGTCGCCTGCGACGGCACGCACGCCGAGGTCCTGCCGGTCGGCGAGCACCGCCTCGTCGTGTGGCTGGTGATCGTGCGGGCGTGACGCGTCACATCGACGCGAGCATCGTCTCCAGCTTCGCCGTCGTCTCCGCCAGCTCGGCCGAGGGCACCGAGGCGGGCACGAGCCCGGCCCCCGCGTACAGCCGCGCCGACGCGCCGCACACCTCGCCGCAGCGCAGGGCGACGACCCACTCGCCGTCGCCGGACGCGTCGGTCCAGCCGACCATGCCGGTGTAGAAGCCGCGGTCGAACGGCTCCAGCTCCGTGATCGCGCGGCCCGCCGCGGCGCGGGGCACGCCCCCGACGGCGGGCGTGGGGTGCAGGGCCCGGGCGAGGTCCAGCGACGAGAGCGGGGAGCGCCCGCGGATCCGCGTCGACAGGTGCCACATCGCGTCGGTCCGGATCAGCGAGGGCTCGGCGGGGACGTCGAGGTCGTCGCACACCCGGGCCAGCGCGGCGGACACGTCGGTGACGACGAGGGCGTGCTCGTGGCGGTCCTTCGCCGAGGCGAGCAGGGCCGCGCCGGTGGCCTCGTCGTCGGCCGGGTCGCTGCGCCGCGGCGCCGAGCCCGCGAGCGGGTTGGCGGTCACCTCGCCGTCGCGGCGGGAGATCAGCAGTTCGGGGCTCGCGCCGAGCAGCGTGCGGGGCGGGCCGCCGGCCGCGGCCGGGAGGTCGACGCCGAAGACGTACCCGGACGGGTCGCGCGCGGCGAGGCCGGTGAGCATCGCGGCCTGGTCGATGGGGGCGTCCGCCTCGAGGTCGAGGACGCGGGCGAGCACGACCTTCTCCAGCTCGCCGAGCGCCATCCGGCGCAGCGCGTCGGCGACCATCGCCTCGTAGCCGGCCGGCTCGGGCACCGCCCGCGCGCCCCACCGCGGGCCGGGCCCCCCGGCGGCGGGCACGGGGACCGACCGCCCCAGCGGCGGCGACCAGGTCACCCGACGGGGCACGACGAGCGCCGCCTTGCCCGTCGGGTCGAAGGGCAGGGCCCCGACGACGACCGCGGGCGTCCGTCCCGACGCGGCCACGTCGACGAGCACGCCGCCGACGTCGTCGGGGTCCTCGAGCCGCCGGGCCGCCCCCTGCGCCAGCAGGCCGCCGCGCGGGCCCGAGAACCAGGTGCCGCGCCCGGGACGCCACCGGGCGAGCAGCGCCGCGGGGTCACCGGCCGGTCCCCGGACGGCGGCCGCGACGCCCCGCAGATCGACTGCGCTCTCGCTGGTCACCTGGTGACTCCCTTCCGGCGTGGCCCACGGCTGGCATCGTGGGGGGACGCCGTCCTGATCCCACTCTCGCCCGGTCCGCCCGGCCCGGCCACGTGAGCCGTACCGCACGAGAGGTACACGACCGATGACGCTCCGCTCCCCGAGGTCCCTCCGTGCCGATCTCGCGCTCCGGGGACGGATCACCGCGATGCGTCTCGGGGGGCTCGCGATCGCCGTGCGCGGCGACCCCGTGGCCCGGCTGCTGCACAAGCCCTGGCGACTCGATCCCTACCCCACCTACGCGGCGGTCCGCGCGGAGGGGCTCGCGCGCAGCCGCGTCGGGATGTCGGCGATCGGGACCCACGCGCTGTGCGAGCAGGTCCTGCGCGACCGGCGGTTCGGCGTGCGGCTCGCCGACGGCCGCCCGCCCTTCGCGCCGAGCGAGAGCTCCGCGGACGAGGCGGAGCCCTCGCTGTTCGAGCCGGTGGACCTCTCGCTCCTCGGGCTGGACCCGCCGGACCACACCCGGCTGCGCCGCCTCGCCGCGCCGACCTTCGCGCCGAAGCGGCTGGAGAGCTACCGGACGGTGGCGGAGGAGATCACGGCGACGCTGCTCGACGACGCCGCCGCCCGCGGCCGCTTCGACCTGGTGCGCGACCTCGCCGCCCCGCTCCCGATCACCGTCATCGCGCGCCTGCTCGCGATCCCCTCCGTCGACGCGGACCGCTTCGCGCGGTGGGGACGGGCCCTGGCGACGGCGCTGGACGGCGTCCGGTCGGTGGCCCACGCCCACGAGCTCGCCCGCACCACCGCCGAGGCGCGGCAGCTGTTCACCGACCTCGTCGACCGGCGGCGCGCGGACCCCGGCGAGGACGTCGTGTCCCAGCTCGTCGGTGCCCTCGACGCCGGGCAGATGTCGCTCGACGAGCTGGTGTCGCTGGCCCAGCTGCTGCTGGTCGCGGGCTTCGAGACGACCACCAACCTCGTCGGGAACGCCGTCCGCGCCATGCAGACCACCCCGGGCCAGTGGGAGGCGCTCGTCGCGGACCCGTCGCTCGCGACCGGGGCGGTGGAGGAGACGCTGCGCTACGACCCGCCCGTGCAGCTGACCGCGCGGATCGCCCACGAGGACACCGAGCTCGCCGGGGTGCCGTTCCGGCGCAACTGGGGCGTGCTCGTCCTGATCGGCGCGGCCGGCCGCGACCCGGCGGCCCACCCCGACCCGGACCGGTTCGACCTGCACCGGGTCCCGACGACGCCGCACCTCGCGTTCTCGGGCGGCGCGCACTACTGCCTGGGTGCCGCGCTGGCCCGGCTCGAGGGCGAGGTCGCGCTGCGGATGCTCGCCGAGCGGGTGCCGGGCCTGCGCCGGGCCGGGCGGGTGGTGCCGAAGACGGCGACGATCCTGCGGGGGCCGCGGACGTTCCCGGTGGCCGCCTGAGGGGTGCCCGGCGTCGACGGGCGCGTTGCCTGTCACTGGATGCAAGCAATCAGCGGAGCACGCGCTGACTCGGGCGTCGCCGGGGCAGCCGCCGAGTCCCTCAGCCCGCCGGCGACCGGCATCGGCGCCCGGCGCGCGAACTCCGGCGCGTGCTCGGGCAGCGCGCCGACCCCCACCAGCCGGGCCGGCACCCACTGCAGGGCCGGGAAGCGGTCGACGAGCCGGACCGGCAGCGGGATCTCGGTGTCCCGCTGCCCCGCCACGCCTCGGAGGAGAGCAACGGCGCGAGGACGCGGCGGTGCGCGAGGTCCTGCAGGGTCTGCGTGACCAGCGTCGGGAACGTGCGCCGGCGCTGCACCGACGACGCCGCCGTCGCCACCGCCGCGGCGTCCCCGGCGCGCAACGGCCCCGCGAGCGCGCGGCCGGCCGCGACCGCGTCCTGGATCGCGAGGTTGATCCCCACCCCGCCGACCGGCGACATCGCGTGCGCCGCGTCGCCGATGCAGAGCAGCCCGGGCGCCGACCACCGACGGAGCCGGTCGAGCGAGACCTCGAGCAGCTTCACCTCGTCCCAGGAGGCGATCGCGTCGAGCCGGCCCGCCATCCACGGGTTCATGTCCTCGATGAAGTCCCGGAACGTCTGGATCGGCCCGGACCGCAGCCGCGCGTCCGTGCCCTTCCCGATGATCAGGGCGCACTGGTAGTAGTCGCCGCGGTCGAGCAGCACCATGAACCGGCCGCGCCCCATGCGGCCCAGGCCGCCGTCGGGGTCGCCCTCGTGGCGCGGGACCCGGAACCACTCGACGTCGAGGGGCACGTCGTAGCGGTGCAGCGGGAGACCGGACTCGGCGCGCAGCCGGGAGTCGCGCCCGTCGCAGGCCACGACGAGGTCCGCGGACAGCTCGGTCTCCGGGCCGAGGGTGCCGTCCTCGGCGCGCTCGGCAGAGCCGGACCCCGGTGACGCGGTCGCCGGTGTGCACCGTCCCCGTGACCTCGGTGTTCATCCGCAGCGTGAAGGTCGGCTCCTCCTCCGCGGCGGTCGCGAGCATGTCGAGCAGGTGCCACTGCGGGACCATGGCGATCATCGGGTGCGGCGCGTCGAGCCGGGTCAGGTCGGCGAAGTCCACCTCGCCGGCGTCGAGCCGCACCCGGGCGTGGGTCAGCGCGCGGTAGGGCAGCGCGTCGAACCGCGGCCACAGGCCCAGCTCGTCGAGCAGCGTCAGCGTCGAGGTGTGGACGGTGTCGCCGCGGAAGTCGCGCAGGAAGTCGCCGTGCTTCTCGAGCACGGTGACCGCCACGCCGGCCCGGGCGAGCAGCAGGCCCAGGATCATCCCGGCGGGCCCGCCCCCGACGACGCAGCAGGTCGTCCTCGACGTCGTCTCCTCGGTCACCGTGACCGCCTCCTCGTATCCGCGAATGCTCTTTCACTATGGTGGACCCACGGCGCGCACAGCGTCAAGGCGAACGAGCATTCACGAAAGAGTTCGGGGAGGTCCGGGTGCCCCGCATCACCGACGAGCGCCGCGAGGCACGCCGCAGCGAGATCGTCGCGGCGGCCCGGCGCTGCTTCGCCCGCGACGGCTTCCACCAGACCTCGATGCCCGACATCGCGCGCGAGGCGGGGATGTCGGCCGGGGCGTTCTACCGGTACTTCCCGAGCAAGGAGGACGTGATCCTCGAGATCGCCGGCCAGGCCTTCGGGGTCATGGCGGGGCGGATCGGGGCGGCCGGCGACGGGCGTCCCCCCGCGATCGGCGACATCGTCGCCGCCGTCGTCGGCCCGATGGGGAGCGACACGATCACGCTGCCCTCGGGCGAGGTCGTCCCGACCGAGGAGCTGGCCCGCTGCGGGGTCCAGGCCTGGGCCGAGCTGCTGCGCCACGAGTCGCTGCGCGCCCGCGCGGCGGCCGGGTTCGACGCCGTCCGGAGCCGGCATCGCCGACATGCTCCGGCGGGGCCAGGAGGGCGGGGTCGTGCCCGCCGAGCTCGACCCCGAGAACGGGGCCCGCGTCGTCGTCGCCCTGCTGCCCGGCTTCATCCTGCAGCGGCAGGCCTTCGGGCTCGACGACGTCGAGGGCTTCGTGCGGGCGGTCCACACCCTCCTGGGCCCGAGGCCGGCCGCCGAGGCGCCCGCCTGATCGACACCGGTGCGAGGATCACCCCTCGTGAGGAACCCGTTGCGGCGGCTGCGCCGGCTCCGACGCGAGGCCGCCGGCGTGCGTGACGTCGAGGCGCACGTGCCGCCGGGCCCGCCGTGGACCAACATCCGCGACACCGCCGGGCTGCCGACCGCCGACGGGCGCCGCACCCGCGCCGGCGTCCTCCTGCGCGGCGACGCCCCGTTCGCCGACGACGGCCCGGCGGCGCCGGGCTGGCCGGCGGGGCTGGCCTGGCCGCCCGGGGTGGCGATCGACCTGCGCGGCGACCGGGAGCTCGACCACCCCTACCCGCTGTCCGCGGACACGACCCGCTGGGTGCACCTGCCCCTGGTCGACTCGTTGTCCCCGGAGCTGCTCGCCCGCGGCCGCGACGACCTGCTCGAGCCCGGCGAGCTCTACCTCGGCCTGCTCGACGCCGCGAAGAGCTGGCTCCCGACGATGCTCGACGCCCTCGTCGACGGGCCCCACCCGGTCCTCGTCCACTGTGCCGCCGGCAAGGACCGCACCGGGGTGGCCGTCGCGCTCCTGCTGCGCCTCGCCGGGGTGACGCGGGCCGCCGTCGACGCCGACTTCACCCGCACCAACGCCCGCCGGATCGGCCTGCAGCGCCGGCTGGAACGGCGCGGTGCGATCCGGCCCGGGGTGGTCGCGGCCGGCGACGTCGGCGTGCGCCGCGAGCACATCGTCCCGGTCCTCGACCGCCTCGACGGCGACGGCGCGGCACGGGTGGCGGCCGACGCGGGCGTCGCCGACGAGCGGGTGGAGCAGTGGCGGACAGTCCTCCTGGTCTAACGCTGCGTGCCCGTTGTGCCCGGCCACAACGCGCGGGCGACAAAGGCTGTCGCGCGGCACAGTGCCGCGTCGCCGCGGCCGACGGGAGACTGGATCACGGACGGCCTCGACGACCCGGACGGTGGATCCATGACGACGCCCGCGACCTGCCCCTGCTGCGGGGTCGTGGTCATGCCGGACGAGCTGAGCTACGACTTCGCCGGCGAGACCGTCGCGTCCCTGACCCGCGAGGTCACCTACCTGCGCGAGACGGTGGCGCACCTGCGCGCCGCGGTCCACGCCGGCGCGTCCCGCCCCGCCGTCCGCGCGGTCCCGGACCCCGTCGAGCCCGTCGCGGTGTAGTCACCGCAGGACGGCCCCGAGGCGGGACACCGCCTCGGCGAGCCCCTCCGGCGCGCCCGGGCGGCGGACGACCACGCCGTCGACGAGCCCCTCCGCCACCGCCGCCGCCACCAGCTCGACGGCCAGGTCCAGGCCGGCCGCCGGGTCCTCCCCGGCCCGCCGGGCGCCCTCGAGGACCGGCTCGGGCAGGACGACGTCGGGCACCTCGTGGCGCAGCTGCTCGGCCTCGGCGAACCCCGACAGCGGGGCCACCGTCATCAGCAGCGGCACCCGCGTGCGGGTGGCCTCGAGCCCGGTCCGCACGCGGCGCAGCCGGTCGAGCTCGTAGACCGGCCGGGTCACGAGGTACTCCGCCCCCGCCTCCACCTTCGCCCGCACGCGGCCGAGCTCGCGGTCGAGGTCGTCGGCGCCCGGCGTCACCCGGACCCCGACCCGGAACGGGCACGCGACGGGCAGCAGCGACCCGTCGGGGTCGACCCCGCGCGCCAGGGACCCCGCGAGCTCGACGAGGCCGACCGCGTCGACCTCCCACACCCCGTCGCGCACCGGGCGGTCGGCGTGCACCGGCGGGTTCCCGGTCTCGCAGACGAGCGCGTGGACCCCCAGCGCGTCGAGCCCGAGCAGGTCGGCCTGCAGCGCCATCCGGCTGGTGTTCCAGCTGGTCACGGTGAGCATGACGTCGGCCGCGGCGATGTCCTGCAGGCCCGCGGCGACGGCGGCCGCGGTGGTCCGCGGGCGGCGGGACCGCTCGCGGCCCGACCACAGCACCTGCGCGCCCGCGCCGAGCGCCTCCCGGCCGCGGGCCAGGCACGTCGCGAGGTCGTCCGCCCCCGTCCCGCCCGCCTCCGCCACGAGCAGCGGCGCGCGCCGCCGGGGCCACCCGTCCAGCCAGCGGCCCAGCGCGCCCCGACCCGGCCCGGGGACGTCGCCGTGGGCGGCGACCACCGCCGCGTCGTCGACCACCTCGACGTCGGGCAGCGCGCGGCCCGCCGCCGACCGTGACGACCGGTCGCGCCGGGGCGGCCGAGATCGCGAGCAGCAGCGGGTCCGGGGCCGCGGCGAGCGCGGCCGCCGCGGCGGCGACGTGCGCGGGCGTCGTGCCGCAGCAGCCGCCGACGAGGCGGGCGCCGGCGGCGACGTAGTGCGCGGCGTAGCGGCCGAAGTGCGCGGTGTCGGAGGCGAAGCGCACCGAGCGGTCGGAGACGACGTGGGGCAGGCCGGCGTTGGGCAGGGCGCTGACGAGCACGCCGTCGGGGACGGCCGCCGCCATCCGCCGCACCACGGTGAGCAGCCCCTGCGGCCCGAGCGTGCAGTTCGTCCCGACGGCGACCGGGCGCAGCGCCCCGACGGCCGCGGCGACCTGCTCGGGGGTCTCGCCGTGGGTCGTCACCGGGACGCCGTCCTCGTCGACGAACGTGGCCTGGGCGACGATCGGCAGGTCGCTCGCCTCCCGTGCCGCCTCGAGCGCGTCGACGAGCTCCTCGACGTGGGCGAACGTCTCCAGCACGAGCAGGTCGACCCCGCCCTCGTCCAGCGCGGCGACCTGCTCGCGGATCGCCGCGCGGACCAGCGCGGCCTCGGGGGGCGGGCCGGCGGCCCGCGGCGAGGTCGCCGGGGACACCGAGCCCGCGACGAACACCGGCCGCGACGGCGCCGCGTCCTCGACGACCGCGCGGGCCAGGCGCGCGGCGGCGAGGTTGACGTCGCGCACGCGGGCGCCGAGTCCGTGGCGGGCCAGGCGCAGCCGGCTCGCGCCGTAGGTGTGGGTCTGCAGGACCTCGGCGCCGGCGTCGAGGTAGCGCCGGTGCAGCGCCCCGACCAGCTCCGGGGCGAACAGCGCCAGCTCGCTGCCGGCGCCCTCGACGCGGGCGCCGGTGGCCTGGGCGAGGGTCCCCATCGCGCCGTCGCCCAGCAGCGGTCGCGCGGCGAGCTCGTCGGCGAACCCGCTCACTCCATCCACCCGAGGATCTCGAGGGCGACCTGGGCGGCGAGGCGGTCGTGGTAGCGCTCCAGCGCCAGCCCGGAGAGCTCCTCGGCGCGCCGGAGCCGGTAGCCCACGGTGTTGGGGTGCACCGAGAGCGCCTTCGCGGTGCGCTGCGGGCTGCCGTCCTCCCGGAAGTAGCGGGCGAGGGTGCGGATCAGCTCCAGGGTGCGCTCGGAGTCGTCGGTGGCCAGGCGCCCGAGCACCTCGCGCGCGAACGTCCGGGCGTCCTCCGGGTCGGGGACCTGCAGCAGCAGCCGGTGCACCCCGAGGTCGTCGAAGCGCAGCAGCCGGCCCTCCCGCCCGAGGCGCCGGGCGGCCTCGACGGTGCGGCGCGCCTGGTCGTAGGAGCGGGGCAGGCCGGCGACGTCGTCGACCTCGCGCCCCAGGGCCACCGTCACCGGCCAGCCCCGGTCCGCGCCGCGCCCGCGGGCGAGGGCGGTCGCGGTGGCGGTGCCGACGGCCACGGGGTCGGCGGCGGACGGGACGAGCGCGACGACCTCGTGGTCGCGGACGACGGCGAGGACCCCGGGGACGAGCCGCGCGAGCCGGTCCCGGGCCTCGGCGAGCAGCGGCGGGCGGGCGACCTCCGCGCGGACCTCGGCCGCGCCGGTTCCCGGGCCGCCGGACTCCCGGTCGTGCGGCACGACGACGAGGACCCGGTGGGCGACGCCGGCGTCGAACCCCACGTGCTCGGCCCACTGCGCGGCCTCGGCCGCCGAGCGCGCGCGGTCGAGCAGCAGCCCCGAGAGCAGGTCGTCCCGGACGTGGCCGGCGGCGGCCGCGAGCACCCGCTCCCGGCCCAGGAGCACCCCGACGATCGTGGCGGCGTGCTCGGCGGCGAGCAGGAGCACGTCGTCGCCGTCGAGGGCCGCGGGCCGGTCGCGGCGGACCGGGTCCTCCTCGGCGAGCAGGAACGCGGCGGTCTCGCCGCCGACGACCACCGGGACGACGACGCGCACCCACGTGCCGCTGCCCGGCACCCGCAGCGCGCGGCCCCCGCGGGCCGCCGCGGCCAGGACCCGCTCGCCCCGGGCCCCCGCGACCTCGGCCCGCAGCACCGCGACCGCGCGGGCCTCGTCGACGCCCGGCGCGCACGCGGCGAGCACGACGTGACCGGGGCCGGGTCCGACCACCCCCGCCACCGCCCCGAGCTCCTCGCCCAGCAGCGCGACGACCGCGGCGGGCCCGGCGTCGTGCGCGGTCGCGAGCACCGACAGCCGCCGGTGCAGGACGACCAGGCCCCGCAGCGCCTCGGTGCCGCCGGCCCGCGCGGACTCCGCCGGGGTCGTCGTCGCCCGGCCGGGATCCGAGGGGCGTCCCCGAGGGAGTCGGCCCACCGTCGCCACCTGCCCAGTGTGCCTCGTCGCACCCCCGGGTCCGGTGGACGCACGCCCGGGGCGGGCGCGAGAGGGTGGGGCCCCGACAGCCCGCTCCCCCGGAGGTCCGCGTTGGCCAGGATCGTCGTCGTCTTCTACTCCGCCACCGGCAACGTCGCCGCGCTCGCCGAGGCGCTCGCCGAGGGGGCGCGGGGCGCCGGCGCCGAGGTCCGCGTGCGGCCGGTCGCCGAGCGCGCGCCGCAGGAGGCGATCGCGGCGAACCGGCGGTGGAAGGAGTGGGTCGAGAACAACCCCTACGACACCGCGGCCTCCCTCGACGACCTCGAGTGGGCCGACGGGATCGCGCTCGGCAGCCCCACCCGGTTCGGCGCGGCCGCCGAGCAGCTCAAGGCGTTCCTCGACACCACCGGCGGGCTGTGGGCCCGGGGCGAGCTCGCGTCCAAGGTCGGGACGTCGTTCACGTCGGCCTCGACCGGGCACGGCGGGCTGGAGGCGACGATCGTCGCGATGAACATGGTCTTCTACCACTGGGGCACGATCATCATGCCGCTCGGCTACGCGGCCGACCCGTCGCTGATGGCGTCCGGGAACCCCTACGGGGCGTCGTGGGTGTCGCGGAAGTCCGCGGCGCCCGACGACGAGGCCCTCGGCGCCGCCCGGGTGCAGGGAGCGCGGCTGGCGGAGGTGGCGGCGAAGCTCGCGGGGTGATCCCGGGGTCCACCTGGCTGCGCCTGGTCAGTCCAGCGCTCGCCGGACGAACCCCTGGATCCCGATCGCCCCGAACAGCAGGCACGCCACCACCAGCGCCCCGACGCACAGCCACGTCGGCAGGTGGACGATCTGCGGGGTGAGCGAGCCGCGCAGTCCCTCGGCGACGTACGTGATCGGGTTCAGCGCGCAGATCACCTGGAACCACCGCAGCGAGGAGATCTGCAGGAAGGGGAACTGCGTGCAGCCGGTGAACAGCAGCGGCGTGATCACCACGGCGAACACGATGTTGATCCGCCGCGGCGAGACCAGCGTGCCGATGACGAGCCCCGCGGCGCCCCCGGCCAGCGCGCCGAGCACGAGCAGCACCGCGGAGATCGGCAGCCCGGCCAGGTCCCACGTCACCCGGTCGAGCACGAGGTAGCCCACCGGGATCATCACGAGCGAGCCGATCAGCCCCCGCAGCGCGCCGAACACGATCTTCTCGAGGGCGACCATCCGCGTCGAGAGGGGCGCGAGCAGCCGGTCCTCGATCTCCTTCGTGTAGCTGAAGTCGATCACGAGCGGCAGCGCGACGGCCTGCACGGCGACGAAGAACGCGTTGAGCGCGAGCAGGCCGGGCAGGAGCAGCTGCGCGTAGCCCGGCGCGATGTACCCGAGCTGGCCGAGCACCTTGCCGAACACGAACAGCAGGAAGAACGGCTGCACGAGGACCTGGGACAGGAAGCTCCCGAACTCCCGGCCGGTCACCGCGACGTCGCGGCCGAGCACGCCGAGGAAGGCCCGCCCGGTGGAGACCCGGCGCCAGGGCTCGGTCGCCGGGGCGGTCGTCGTCGTGGTCATCGCAGTCCCCGTCCGGTCAGGTCGATGAAGACGTCCTCGAGCGTCGGCTCCCCGAGCCCGACGTCGAGGACCCGCCCGCCCGCCGCGGCCACCTCGTCCAGCAGCCCCGGCAGCGCGGCGCCCGCCTCGCCGTCCACGCGGGCCCGCAACCGGGCCGCGCCGCCCGGCGACCCGGCGTCGAGCACCTCCACGCCCGCGGTGCCCCGCACGGCGGCGAGGCGCTCGCGCAGCGCCGCGGGCTCGCTCCCGACGACGTCGAGGTCCACCGTCGCCGACCCCGACAGCCCCGCGACCAGCGCCGACGGGCGTGTCGAGCGCGAGCAGCCGGCCGTGGTCGACGATGCCGACGCGGTCGGCGAGCTTCGCGGCCTCGTCCATGTCGTGGGTGGTCAGCACGACGGTGACCCCGCCCGCGGCGAGGTCGGCGACCCGGTCGTGCACGAAGAGCCGCGCCTGCGGGTCGAGGCCGGTGGAGGGCTCGTCGAGGAAGAGCACCCGCGGGTCGTGCATGAGGCCCCGCGCGATGATCAGCCGCTGCGCCTGCCCGCCGGAGAGCTCGTCGGGGTTGGTCCTCGCCTTGTCCGCCAGACCCATCCGCTCGAGCAGCTCGTCCGCGAGCGGACCGCGCCGCGCGCGGGGCACCCCGTGGTACGCGGCGTGCCAGACGAGGTTGGCCCGGGCGTCGAGGGAGCGGTCGAGGTTGGGCCGCTGGGGGACGACGCCGAGCACGGCGCGGGCCCCGACCGGGTCGGCGGCGACGTCGATGCCGGCGACGGTGGCCCGCCCGGCGGTCTTGCGGACGCGGGTGGTGAGCACCCCGATCGTCGTCGTCTTGCCCGCGCCGTTCGGCCCGAGCAGGCCGAACACCTCGCCGGGGCTGACCGCGAAGGAGATGCCGTCGACGGCGTTGGCGCGCGCCTTGGGGTAGCGCTTGACCAGGTCCGCGACCTCGACGGCCGGGGGCGCGGCGTCGGGCGCAGGACTGTCCGGGCGCGCGGCCCGGGTCTCGGTGGACACGTGCCGCGACGCTACCGGGGGGCTCGTGGGCGGGGCATGTCGATTGTCCGGCGGTGCGGTCATGCGGATCAGCGTGGAACCTGAACCATCGTCGAGGTCAAGGTCGGGAGCGTTCTCGGGCGAGGGGCGCCCCTCGCCCGCTCTATCCGGGCGAAGGTGCCCCTCGCTCAGCCGCGGGTCGCGCCGGCGTTCCGGCGAGGGGCGCCCCTCACCGCGTCTATCCGACGCGAAGGTGCCCCTCGCTCAGGACCGAGCTACTCCGCGCGCCCGACCGGGACCGACACCAGCAGCGGCCCGTCGCCGTCGCGCCCCCGCTCCAGGGCCGCGCGCAGCTCCTCGACGGTGCTCGCGACCTCGGACGGCACCCCGTACCCGGCGGCCAGCGCGGTGAAGTCGACCGCCGGCAGGTCCAGCCCGGGCGCCTTCGGGGTGTTCTCCCGGGCGGCGAACCACTTGAGGATCGCGTACTCGCGGTTCTCCAGGACCAGCACGGTGACCGGCACCCCGAGCGCGGCCGCCGTCGCGAGGGCCTGGATCGAGTACTGCATCGAGCCGTCGCCGATCGCCGCGAGCACCGGGCGGGACCGGTCGGCCATCGCCACGCCGACCGCGGCGGGCAGCCCGAAGCCGAGCCCGCCCGACGTCGTGAAGAACGAGCTGCCCGGACGGCGCACCGGCCGGCGCGCGTGCAGCGCGGCGCGGTTCGACGGGGACTCGTCGACCACCACGCCGTCGACCGGCCACACCGCGCCGACGGTGTCGAAGACCTCCTCGGGCGTCAGCGTCCCCGGCACGGCCGAGGGCTGCGCGGCCTCGGCGGCCGGCGTCGACCCCGGCACCGCGCGCGACGACTCCGCCACCCGCTCCCGCAGCGCCCGCACCACCGCCGTCGGGTCCGCGATCAGCGCGTCGCCCATCGGCGCCCGCGCGGCCTGCTCGGGGTCGGTGGTGACGTGCAGCAGCGTCGTGCCCTCGGCCAGGAACCGCCCCGGCACGTAGGGGTAGTAGCGGAAGACCGCGGTCCCGAGCACGACGACGACGTCGTGGGGCTCGAGCGCGTCCGCCAGCGGCGCGATCGCCATCGGCAGCGACCCGCGGAAGAGCCGGTGGTCCTCGGGGAACCCGACGCGGCCGTCGGCGGGCGGGCCGTAGACCGCGGCCGAGCAGCGCTCCGCGAGCGCGACGGCGTCGTCGAAACCCCCGCCCGCGTCGACGTCGCCGCCGATCACCAGCGCGGGCGCCGAGGCGCCGTCGAGCGCGCGGCGAGCCGGTCGAGCGCCGCCGCGTCCGGCATCAGGGGCGCCCGCACCGTCCGCGCGACGGCCCGGCGCGCGACCTCGAGGTCACCGCCGGTGAGCTCGACGTCCCAGTCGTCCATCGGGACGGAGACGAACACCGGGCCGGTGGGAGGGGTCGTCGCGGCGTGGATGGCGTGGGCGAGCACCGCGGGGACGTCCGCCGCGCGTGGCGGCTCGGCGGCGTACTTCACGGTCGGGCGCGGCAGCTCGGTGGCCCGCGGGTTGGTGAGCATCGCCTCGAGCGTCATCATCGGCCGCACCTGCTGCCCCGCGGTCACGATCAGCGGGGTCTGGTTCGCGGCCGCGTTGACCAGCGCCCCCACCGCGTTCCCGACGCCCGGCGCGGTGTGGAGGTTCACCAGCGCCGGCCGTCCGGTCGCCTGCGCGTAACCGTCGGCCATGCCGACGACGACGGCTTCCTGCAGCCCGAGGACGTAGGTGAAGTCGTCGGGGAACTGCTGGAGCATCGGCAGCTCCGTCGAGCCGGGGTTGCCGAAGATCGTGGTCAGGCCGTGCGCCCGGAACAGCTCCAGCGCGAGTTCCCGCACCGTGGTCCCTGGTCCGGCTCCGCTGCGCTGCGCGTCGGTCGTCACGCCCGACGGTCTACCCCCTCGGGCGACCGCTCACCAGTTCCGCTTCTCGGCCTCCGTGGGGAGGTGCAGCCGGCTCAGCCGGACGACCACGTCGGGCAGGTCGTCCTCGTCGAAGCTCCGGCGCAGTTCGTCCGCGCGTAGGGTCGCCGCGACCCCCTCGTAGGGGCCGTGGGCGTCCATCTCCCCCGTCTCCGGGTCGAACACCAGGACCACGTAGCCGTCGCACTCGTCCAGATCCGCCGCCGCCGTCAGCAGCACCGCGGGCCGTTCGTTCAGCACGATGATCACCTCCGCTGCGTTCATCGCAACGATGACGGCCCGTGTGACCCCGCGGGGCGAAGATGCCACCTTCGGGGGAGGGAGTTCCGACGACGGCGTGGCGGGGTGACACCCCATCCGGTGGCCGGTAGCGCACCGGGACCGCCGGACGTCTAGTTTGCCGACCATGTCCCCCGACGCCGCCGGGTCCCGCGACGCCGCCGCCGGCGTCACCCCCCTCGGCGCGACCCGCGACGTGGTGCCCTTCGTGCTCGACATCCCCGACGACCAGGTCGCCGACCTGCACGAACGCCTCCGGCGGGTGCGACTGCCCGAGCCGGAGCCGGTCGACGACTGGTCCCAGGGCATCCCCGACGGCCACCGTCGCGGAACTGTGTCGCGGCTGGCTCGAGGACCACGATGTGCACGCCCTGGCCGACGAGCTCAACGCCCGCGGGCAGTACCGCACGGTCATCGACGGGCTCGGGATCCACTTTCTCCACGCAGAGTCACCACGCGGCGACGCACAGCCATTGCTCGTCACCCACGGGTGGCCGGGCAGCGTCGTCGAGTTCCTCGACGTCCTCGACGCCCTCACCGACCCCCCGGACGCCTCGGACCCGGCGTTCCACGTGGTCGCGCCGTCCCTGCCGGGCTTCGGGTTCTCGGACAAGCCGACCGTCCCCGGCTGGGACGTCGACCACGTCGCCGACGCCTGGGCCGAGCTCATGGACCGGCTCGGCTACCGCCGCTTCCTCGCGCAGGGTGGCGACTGGGGCGCGATGGTCACCACGGCGCTCGGGGTCCGCCACCCCGACCGCGTCGCCATGATCCACACGACGATGCCCCTGGCGCCGCGCCCGGAGGGGGCACGCACCGAGGACCTCCCCGAGCTCGAGCAGCAGTGGCTGGCGCAGGCGCGGGAGTTCCGCGAGGTCGGCAGCGGCTACTCCGCCCAGCAGCGGACGCGGCCGCAGACGCTGGGCTACGCGCTCGTCGACTCCCCGGCCGGGCAGCTCGCGTGGATCGCGGAGAAGTTCGGGGTGTGGACGTTCGGCGGCGCGACGCTCGAGCCCTCGGTGCCGCGGCGCCGGCTGCTCGACAACGTCGCGGTGTACTGGTTCGGCGCGTCCGGGGCCTCCTCGGCGCGGATCTACTGGGAGAGCTTCGGCCGGGTCGACACGTCGTCGCCGGTCACCGTGCCCTCGGCGGTCTCGGTCTTCCCGGCCGAGATGGCGAAGCTGCCCCGCTCGTGGGTCGAGGCGCGCTACACCGACCTGCGCCGCTGGAGCGTGCTCGACCGGGGCGGCCACTTCGCCTCGCTCGAGGAGCCCGAGCTGTTCGTCGCGGAGCTGCGAGGTGCCTTCGGCTCGTGAGCACCAATCTGCGGCTATCACCACCTTCAGTGCTCTCGAGCGCGAAGCGAACCTAACGGATCCGCCCGCGCCAGCTCGGGATCGTCCGCGGCGAACGTGACCGCCCGCCCCGGCCCCGTCACCCGGGTCTCGAAGCGCACCGTGACCCGTCCGTGCCCGGCGCCCTGCACCCAGCCGTGGCCGTGCGCGGGGTGGGCGACGTCGTCGCCGGTCCGCCACTCCCGCTCCGGGTCCGGCGCGGCCTCGGCGTCGGCGAGCCGGGCGTCCGCGGGGAGCGACTCCACGACCGTCGTGGGCCGCAGCGTCCCGCCGGTCTCCGGGTCCTCGACGGCGTCCGGCGGCCCGGCCCCGCGCTCCGGGGAGTCCTCGAACAGCGAGCCCTGGACGGCCGTCGTGAGCCCGGCGTAGGACACGCCGACGAGCCGCACCCCCGCGTCGGGCAGCGCCGCCACCGCGAGCCGCTGGGCGGTCTCGGTGAGGACGGGCAGGTCGGTGGAGGCGACCGCGGTGGTCTCGGAGCGGGTGTGGGTCGCGAAGTCGCCCCCGCGGACCTTCACCGTGACCGTCCGCGCCGCCCGGCCCGAGGCCACCAGCCGGCGGTGCGCGGACCCCGCGAGCTCGGCCACCGCGCGCCGGACCGCGACCACGTCGGAGAGGTCGGCGTCGAAGGTCGTCTCGGCGCTGACCTGCTTCGCCTCGCCGCGCTCGGTCACCGCCCGGTCGTCGATCCCGCGGGCGAGCCGGTGCAGCCCGGTCCCGACCGCCGAGCCCAGCATCGAGGTCACCTCGGCGAGGTCGAGCGCCGCGAGCGCCGCCACGGTCGTGACCCCCGCCCGCGCCAGCGTCGTCTCCGCCACCGGACCGATCCCCCACAGCGCCCGCACCGGCAGCGGGTCGAGCAGGGCCCGCTCGCCCCCGTGCGGCACGACGTGCACCCCGTCGGGCTTCGCGAGCCCGGAGGCGATCTTCGCGACCTGCTTCCCCGCGCCCGCCCCGACCGACACCGCCAGCCCCGTCGCCGCACGCACGTCCGCGCGGACCGCCTCCGCCCAGGCGCGCACCTCCTCCTCGGACGCGCCGGCCAGCGCCGCGGGCTCGGCGAACGTCTCGTCGTAGGCCACCTGCTCCAGCACCGGCGCCGCCGCGCGCACGACGCCGAAGAACGTCTCGGAGAGCGCCCGGTAGACCGCCGTGCGCGGCGGCAGGGCGACCGCGTGGGGGCACCGCCGCCGCGCCTGGGCCATCGGCATCGCCGAGCGGGCCCCCTGCGCCTTCGCCTCGCCCGAGGCGCCGGCGACGATGCCGCGCGGGCCGAGCCCGCCGACGAGGACGGGCCGGCCCCGCAGCGTCGGGCGGGTCAGCTGCTCGGCCGAGGCGAAGAACGAATCGAGGTCGAGGTGGACCACCCACCGACCCCGCCGACCCGCTCACGACGGCGGGTGCCAGGCCGCGTCGGGACGCGGCCAGAGCAGATCGGCGCCGACGAGCGCGTCCGCGGGCGTGCCGCTCCAGGTCACGCCGACCGCGGTCAGGCCGCACTCGTGCGCGGCCCACACGTCGACGGGCGAGTCGCCGACCATCGCGGCGTCCCGCGCGCCCTCGGGCAGGACCCGGCCCAGGCCGAGGAGCGCCTCGGCGAGCACCGCGTCCTTGCCACCCACCCCCGGCCCGGAGCCCGCGACGTGGCCGAACCAGCCGGACCACCCCAGCGTCGCGACGATCCGACGGGCCGTCGGGGTGGCCGCCGAGGTCGCCACCGCCATCTCGACGCCGGCCCCGGCCCAGGCGGCGAGCACGGCCTCCACCCCCGGGACCGGCCGCAGACCGCCGCGCTCGAGCAGGGTGCCGTCGAGGTCCCAGACGACACAGGCCCACGGCGAGTCCACGCCGCCGAGGATTCCATCCCCCGCACCGGACGAGGCGGTTGCGCGCCGGGACGGGCGGTAACCCGCGCCCATGGGTTACGACGTCACGCAGGTACAGAAGTCGCTCGGCGGGTTCTCCTACCCGGGCAGCCCCGAGCAGCTCGCCGACCACGCCAAGGAGAAGGGCGCCGACCAGGAGCTCGTCGACACCCTCCGCGGCCTCGACAAGGACCAGTTCGACGGCCCGAACGCCGTCATGGAGAAGCTCGGCGAGGCCAACGTCCTCGGCGGGTCCTGAACCGGGGGCCACGAGCGGCGCGGTCCGGGAGTCGTCCCGGACCGCGCCCGTGCCCGTGTCCGCGCCGCTCAGTGCGGCATCGTCGGGATGCGCTGTTCCACGACCTCACGGGCGCCCTCGAGGGTCCCGTCGTTCGTCCAGACGTCCGAGTCGAGCTGGGTGACGTTCCACCCTCCGGGCCGCACGCGGCTGCCGTAGAGGAAGACGTCCTTCTCCTGCACCCACTCGATCTCGTAGTCGATGGGCTGCTCGCCGTCGGACTGCCACGTCCACACCGCGCCCGAGCGCCGGCTGGACTCCCGGACCTGCCGACCCTCGACGTCCCACGTCGCCACGACGACCCCTCCCCCACCGGTCGGTGCGGGCACCACCGGGACGCGTCCGGCCTGCCGCCGAACGGACCATCAGCCTAAGCCGGTCCCGCGGGTCGACGGTGCGAGGGGCGGGCCACCGGGTCGAGCACGCGGACTCCGGCGACCGGCCCCACGGCACATCGCCCGACGATGCCGGCGGCGGGAGCAACGACACATCACCTGTCCGTCCGGGGGGTCGGATCGCGACGATGGCCGTGACGCCGGTCGCCGGGACCGGTGCGCACCCGGCACACGCTCACCGAGGAGCCCGATGACCGCCCCCTTCACCGTCGAGCTCGACTCCACGCCCGGCCGTCGGCAGGGCGAGGAGCGGTTCGTCCTGCACCTCGACGGCGAGACCCGCGAGGTCGTCCTGCACGACTACGCGACCGTGTACTCCGTGCCCGGGCTCTACGAGGAGGTCGTGCAGCGCCGCCTGCGGTGCGCCTCGCCGGCCACCGTCGCGGACGCCCTGGTCGAGGCGGGCGCCTCGATCGGCCGGGAGCCCGCGGACCTGCGGGCGTTCGACCTCGGCGCGGGCAACGGCGTCGTCGGCGAGGAGATGACCGCGCGCGGGGTGACCGTGGTGGTCGGGGCCGACGGCATCCCCGAGGCCCGCGACGCCGCGCACCGCGACCGCCCGGGGATGTACGAGCACTACCTGGTCGGGGAGCGCCTCGACTCCGCCGAGGTGGCCCGGCTGGTGCGCGAGGAGCGGCTCGACGCGCTCGTGGCGGCGGGGGCGGTCGGCGAGGGCCACGTGCCGGTCGACGCGCTGGGCGAGCTGTGGTCGACGTTCCCGGCGGGCTCGGTGCTCGCGCTGACGCTCAAGGACGGCGGCGAGGAGAGCGGGGACCACGACGTGCCCGACGTCGAGGGCATGCTCGCGGGCCTCGACGACACCGAGGTCGTCGTGCGCCGCCGCTTCGTCCACCGGCTCTCGATGGCCGGCAACGAGCTGGAGTACGTGGTGCTCGCCGCCGTGAAGCGCTGACGCGTTGAACGGATGCGTCGTCAGGACGACCACATCGGCACTCCGCGTCAGCCCTGCACGAGCGTGAGGTGCGGCCGGCGCGGGCGCGTCCCGCGCCCCTCGACGCCGGTGCCCGCGAGGGCGCCCGGCCGCCACGGCCGGTCGGGCTCGCGGCGGCGACGGGCGCCGACCGCCCGTCCGGCGAGCTCGTTGACGAGGTCGTCGGCGAGCTCCTCGGAGAGCACCCGGTCGTCGTCGTAGACGTCGAGGACGTCCCGCCCGCGCCGCCACGCGTCGGCGCGCCACGGCCCCGGGTCCCACCACTGCTCGCCGTCGTGGGCGAGGCGTCCGTCCTCGATCATCACGGACATCGTCGGCGCAGGTCGGGGCCACCCACAGGCCGGTTGCCGTATGGAGTGATGACTCGATCGAGGCCCTTTTCCGACGCGCCGTCCTCGAGGGCTCACGCGATCGTCGGCGTGGCGCGCCTCCGCGGCCCGGCGCGGCCCGCGGGGTGCGACGCGTCACGTCCTCCGACAGGATCGGGCCATGCGGACGCACGCGGTGGCGATCGTCGGTTCCGGGCCCTCCGGCTTCTACACGGCGGGGGCGCTGCTGGACTCGGCGGACCCGCCGGTGCGCGTGGACATGTTCGACCGGCTCGCCACACCGTGGGGGCTCGTGCGGGCCGGGGTGGCCCCCGACCACCCGAAGATCAAGTCGGTGAGCACCCAGTACGAGAAGATCGCGGCGCAGCCGGGCTTCCGGTTCTTCGGCCACGTCTGCCTCGGCGAGGACGTCACCGTCGAGGAGCTGCTGGAGCGCTACGACGCGGTGGTCTACGCGGTCGGCTCGCAGACCGAGCGACGGCTCGGCATCCCCGGGGAGGACCGTCCCGGCAGCCTCGCCTCGGTGGACTTCGTCGGCTGGTACAACGGCCACCCCGACTACGCGGGCCTGGAGCCCGACCTCGGCGCCTCGCGCGCGGTGGTGATCGGCGCCGGGAACGTCGCCCTCGACGTCGCGCGCATGCTGCTGCTCACCGAGGACGAGCTGCGCGGCACCGACACCGCCGACCACGCCGTCGACGTCCTCACCGCCTCCGGGGTGCGGGAGGTGGTCGTCTGCGGGCGGCGCGGGCCGGTCGAGGCGGCGTTCACCACCACCGAGCTGCGCGAGCTGAACGACCTCGACGGGCTGGCCGTCGTCGTCGACCCGGCGCAGGTCCCGGACGCGGCCGGCGACGCCGACCTGCCCCGCGCGACCCGGCGCAATGTCGAGCTGTTCCGGAAGTGGGCCGACGCGGGCGCGGACGGTGCCGCGGAGCGCCGGATGGAGTTCCGCTTCGTGCGCTCGCCGGTGGCGATCCTCGGCGACGGCGAGGACGGCCCGGTGACCGGCGTGGAGCTCGGCATCAACCGGCTGGAGACCGACGACGCGGGCCGGGTCCGGCCGGTGGACACCGGCGAGCGGGAGACCCTCGAGTGCGGGCTCGTGCTGCGGGCCGTCGGCTACCGGGGGGTGGCGCTGCCCGGGGTGCCCTTCGACGCGGACACCGGGACGATCCCGCACGCCGAGGGCCGCATCGAGGGCCGCGACCGCGAGTACGTCGTCGGCTGGATCAAGCGCGGGCCGACCGGGATCATCGGGACGAACCGCAAGGACGCCAACGAGACCGTGCGCGTGCTGCTCGCCGACCTGGCCTCCGGCGCGCGGGAGGACGCGACGATCGCCTCGGCCGAGGAGGTCGAGGAGTGGCTCTCGGGGCGCTGCCCCGACCTCGTGGACCTCGACGGCTGGGGGGCGATCGACGCCCACGAGCGCGCCGCCGGCGAGACCGGCGGCCGGCCGCGCGTGAAGGTCGTGGACCGCACGGCGTTCATGGACCTGGTGCGCGAGCGCTAGGTGCCTGCGGCACGTGAGCAGAAAGTGCGGTCATGGGCGCATTTTCTGCCCACGTGCGCGGAGCGCACCTACCTACGCCGTCTCCTCGCCCTCCTCGTCGAGCGGGATCCAGCGCAGCTCGCGGGCCTCGGGGGTCTCCAGCAGCTCGGTGACGTAGCCGATCACGTGGTGGCGGATCTCGGCGTCGAGGTTGCCGAGCCGGCGCACGAACACCCCGCCGACGCCGCGGGTGTGGGTCTCCAGCGCGATGTCCCCGGGGCCGAGCTCGTCGACCTCGACGAGCACGTGGTCGCCCTCCGGGGCGAGGCACGCCTCGAGGCCGATCCGCACCGTCATCCGCGCCTCGACCGGCACGCTGCCGCGACCCCATCTGCACGGCGATGTCGAGCTGCACGGGCACGTGGACCTCGGTGCTGCCCGGCCGGGGGCCGCGCCGGCCGCGGAGCCGCCCGACGATCCCGGTCGCGTGGGCGGTCGCCATCCCGCCGGGCCCGGCGGTCACCGGCCCGAAGGCCAGCCGGTCCCCGATCAGGTCCCCGATGTCGCGGACGGCCCGCTCCGGGCTCGCGACCGCCGACAGCACCGCGTCCTGCTCGCCCATCACGCCGTCCCCGCCGCGAGCTCGTCACCCGCGCCGACCGCGAAGGGCGGCGTGCTGGTGCCGACGATGCGGTAGCGGCCCCACGGGTCGACGTCGGAGAGGTCCCCGACGGCCTCGCCGTGCGGCGTGGTCAGCAGGCCCGTCCCCTTCTTCCCGCCGAGCGCGGCCTCGAGCCCGGCGTGCACGGCCACGCGGCCGTACCAGTGGTAGCGACCGTCGAGCGGCTCGAAGTGCCCGCGCAGGGTCACCTCGACGTCGAGGGGCTCCGCGTCGCGGCTCTCCAGCCGCAGCGAGGCCGGGCCGCGGTAGCCGTCCTCGTCGTCGTCCGGCGTCGGCTCGTCGGTCGGCTGTGTCCGTCGGTCGGTTGCGTCGTCATGATCCGCTCCCTGGCTCGGCGTCGGTCCCCGTCGGGTCGGTCTCGGGCGCCCCGGATGGTGCGCCGGCGGTGTGTCCGTGCGACAGCTGGATCACCCGGTTGATCTCGAGCGGGACGTTCGGGTCGATCACCACGTCCCGCTGCCGGGCGAACCCGTCGATGGCGGCCCACACCAGCGTCGTCAGGTACTCGGTGACGGAGTCCCGGCTCATGGAGCGGCGCTCGAGCCACCACTCCGCGGTGTTCTGGACGAACCCGACGACGCCGTAGGCCCACGGCTCGGCCGCACCGGAGTCCAGCCCGAAGGCGCGCAGGTAGTCGCCGAGCAGCGCCGAGATCGCCGTCGCGATGATCTCCTTGTCGGCCCGGACGACCTCCTCGCCGTGGCCGTGACGGGCGAGCACCCAGTAGAGGTTGGGGTACTCCTCGAGGGTCCCCAGCACCGCGTCGATCGACTTGCGGATGCGCGGGACCGGCGCCTCCTCGGAGTTCAGCGCCGGGATCAGGCGGTCGAGCAGGATCTGCGTCGCGCGCTCGCCCATCGCCTCGACGAGGTCGGCCTTGTCGGAGAAGTGCCGGTAGAGCACCGGTTTGGTGACCCCGGCCTCGACCGCGACCTGCTCGATCCCGAACTCGGGGCCCACCTCCGCGAGCACGCGCATCGCCGCCTCGACGAATTCCGCGCGGCGTTCCGCGCGGTGCTTCGTCCAGCGTGTGCGACGCCCGTCACGTGACGGGGTTCCGCTCCGATCCGGCTTGACACCGTCCGCCATGGCTCGGACGCTACCAGTAGTTACGGTTACCCGCGGTAAGACGTACACAACGTTGGGGATACGGCGTGTACGAGGCATCTCCCCGCCATTCCACGAGCACGCATCCGGGAAGGACGACCGCCATGTCGGCACCTGCCGTGACGAGCGAATCCGGGACGCCGGGGATCGCCACCCGCCTGCTGCGCTCCGCGGCGAAGCGTTCCTACGACCCGGACGTCGACATCGACTGGGACGCCCCGCTGGTCGACGGCGCGCGCTGGATGCCCGAGCACCGGGTGTCGCTCTACGGCACGCCGCTGTGGGACCGGTTGACCCCCGAGCAGCGGATCGAGCTCGGCAAGCACGAGGCGTGCAGCGTCGCGAGCGTCGGGCTGTGGTTCGAGACGCTGCTCATGCAGCGGCTGCTCAAGGACTTCTACGCCGGCGACCCGACCACCGAGCGGTCGCAGTGGGCCCTCACCGAGGTGGCCGACGAGTGCCGCCACTCGAAGATGTTCGCACGCCTCGTGTCCCGGGCCGGCGTCGAGCCCTACGGCGCGGTGCCGGCCGTGCACCAGCTCGGCAAGCTGTTCTCGGTGCTCAACTGGGGTCCGGCCGCGTACGCGTCGATCCTGGTCGCCGAGGAGGTGCTCGACCGGCTGCAGCGCGAGCAGGCGAACGACGGGTCGATCCAGCCGCTCATGCGCCAGGTGAACCGCATCCACATCGTCGAGGAGGCGCGCCACGTCGCCTTCGCCCGCGACGAGGTGACCCGCGGGCTCGCCGGGCTCTCCCGCGCCGAGCTCGCCTACCAGCGCTTCGTCTGCGCCCTGACGTCCTTCTTCGTCGTCCGCAGCCTCATCAACCCGAGGGTCTACGCCGCCGTCGGCATCGACCCGCGTGAGGGACGTCGCACCGCGCTCGCGAACCCGCACCACCGGGAGATGATCCGGTTCGGCGGCGAGAAGATCCTGGCCTTCCTCGACGGGGCCGGGATGCTCGCCGGCCCCGGGCGGGCACTGTGGAAGAAGTCCTTCCTGCTGGAGCGCTGATGACGACGGAGACGCGGCGGGCCGCGATGCGGCGGACCACCGAGACGGTCGGCCCGCTGGATCTCGCCACGGGCATCACCCTGCGGGTCGCCCGCTCGGGCCTCGCCCGTCCGGGCGAGCCGACGCTGGTCCTCGCGCACGGCTGGTCGCAGGACCTGCGGACCTGGGACCGCGTGGTCGGCGACCTGCGCCGGGCCGGCGTGACGGCGTCGATCCTGCGCTACGACCACCGGGGCCACGGCGGCTCGGAGTCCCCGGGACGCGAGGGGGCCACGATCGGGCGCGCCGCGGACGACCTCGCGGCGATCCTGCGCGACCACGTCGAGGGCCCGGTCGTGCTGGCCGGGCACTCGATGGGCGGGATGACGGTCATGGCGCTCGCCGAGCGGCACCCCGACCTGGTGCGCGAGCGCGTGCGGGGCGCGGGCTTCGTCGCGACGGCCAGCGACGACATGGCGGAGATGCGGCTCGGCATCGAGGGCCGCCGCGGCGTGTTCGTCGCGCGCGGCGAGCGGGTGATCATGCCGTGGCTGGCCTCGGTCGGGGACCGCGCGCCGGTCCACAGAGCTGATCCCTCCGGGCAGGACCGAAGGGCTCGCGGCGTCCACACCCGCTCGGTGGCGCTGGCCCCGGTGGTGCGCGCGCTGGTGTTCGGACGGCACCCGCGGCGCGCCGACGTGCTCTCGGTGGCCGAGCAGACGTTCGCCGCGGATCCGGTGGCCGTCGCGGCCTTCCGGGCCTCGATCGGGGAGCACCAGCGGACGTCGTCGCTCGAGTCGCTGCGCGGGGTCCCCGCGGTGGTCCTCGTCGGCACCCGGGACCGGCTCTGCCCGTCCGACCACGCCCGCACCATCGCCGGCGCGCTGCCCGACGCCGAGCTCGTCCTGCTCCCCGGCGCCGGCCACATGATCACCTTCGAGCGCTCCCAGGAGGTGGCGGCGCACCTGCAGGGACTGCTCGAGGCCGCCACCGTCGCGGAACCGGTCACGACGTCGAGGGAGACGAGCCGTGCCAGCTGAGCCGGAGTTCCACGAGGTCGTGGTCGTCGGGACCGGGTTCGCCGGGCTCGGTCAGGCGCTGGAGCTGGAGCGCCGCGGCGTCCGGGACGTCGTCCTGCTCGAGAAGGCCCCCGCGTCCGCCGGGGTCGGCGGCACGTGGCGCGACAACACCTACCCGGGCTGCGCGTGCGACATCCCGTCGCACATGTACTCGCTCTCGACCGACCCGAACCCGGACTGGTCGCGCTCCTACTCGCCGCAGCCGGAGATCCGCGCCTACCTCGAGCGGGTCGCCGACTCCCACGACCTGCGGCGGCGGGTCCGCTTCGCCACCGAGATGACCGGCGCGACCTGGGACGAGGAGTCCCGGACGTGGACGGTGGACACCCGCGGCACGGGTCCCGACGGCGAGCCCTCCCGCCGGTACCGCTGCCGCTTCCTGGTCTCCGGGGTCGGCGCGCTGCACCTGCCCTCGATCCCCGCGCTGCCGGGCGTCGAGCGCTTCCGCGGCGAGGCGTTCCACTCCGCGCAGTGGCGCCACGACGTCGACCTGCGCGGCAAGCGGGTCGCGGTCGTCGGGACCGGGGCGAGCGCCGTCCAGTTCGTGCCGCGGATCGCGCCGGTCGCGGCCGGGGTGACGATCTTCCAGCGCACGCCGCCGTGGGTGCTGCCCAAGGGCGACCACCCGATCGGCGCGCTGCGCCGGCGCGCCTTCGCCCGCGTCCCGGCCCTGCAGCGCGCGTACCGCGGCGTGCTGTACGCGGCGCTGGAGTCCCGCGCGGTCGCGTTCATGAGCCGCCCCGAGCTGCTGCGCCCGGCGGAGTGGCTCGCGCGCAAGCACATCGAGCACGCCATCGCCGACCCGGAGCTCGTCGAGAAGCTCACCCCGGACTACTCGCTGGGCTGCAAGCGGGTCCTGGTCTCCAACGACTACTACCCCGCGCTCGCGCGCCCGACGGTCGACGTCGTCACCTCGCCCTATCGCCGAGGTGACCGGGACCGGCGTCGTCGACCGCGACGGCGTCGAGCACCCGGCCGACGTCATCGTCTACGGCACCGGCTTCCACGTCACCGACGCCTTCGACGGCCTGAGCGTCACCGGGCGGGCGGGCCGCACGCTGCGGCGGACCTGGGCCGAGCACGGCATGGCGACCCACCACGGGATCACCGTCACCGACTTCCCGAACCTGTTCTTCCTGCTCGGACCCAACACCGGGCTCGGCCACCACTCCGTCGTGTTCATGATCGAGTGCCAGACCCGCTACGTCGCGCAGGCGATCGCGGCGGTGCACGACGCCGGGTGCAGCGGCCTGGACGTGCGCTCCGAGGCGCAGACCCGCTCGAACGCGGCGGTCCAGCACCGGCTGCGCAAGGGCATCTGGACCCGCGGCGGGTGCACGAGCTGGTACCTCGACTCCGCCGGGGTGAACCGCGTCATCTGGCCGGGCTTCACCCTGCGGTACTGGGCCGAGACCCGGCGGTTCCGCGCCGAGGACTACGAGTTCTTCGGCCGCGCCGCGGACTTCGGCGTCCTGGAGGCCGCGGCACGGGCGCGCTCGTCGGAGGACGAGCGGGAGACCCTCTCGAGCGCCTGACCGCGGCCCGATCATGCGGTCGGCCCGCCCCGGCCCGTGATCAGGAGAGCGACCTCACGAGCCCGGTACGGGTCCTCCTCGCGCTCGTGGTCACCGACCCGGATCCGCTCCGCCGAAGACGTCGACCGTGCCCTCCGGGTTGAACTCGGCGAGCGCCCGGTCGACGCGGGCGAGCTCGTCGTCGCCGAGGTGGACCCGGGCGGAGTCGACCTCTCCCCCTGCGAGCTCGCCGTCGCCTGGCGGCGGGGGGACGACCGGGAGCTGGTGACGGCGGCCGTGGCGGCGCTGGCGGGGGCCGAGGCCGCCCACGAGTGAACGGCGCCGTCCTGGCGTCAGGTGCCAGCAACGTGCCGTTGCTGCCGTCGCGGTGGACAGACGGCCATGGGTGAACGGCGCCGTCCTGGCGTCGGACGCCAGCAACGTGCCGTTGCTTCCATCTTGAGGGTGCCCGCCCCCTACCGGTGACGCCGACGCCGGATGAGGCCCTCCTGCACCACCGAGGCCACGAGCGTCCCGTCCTCGCGGTACAGCCGGCCCGTCGCGAGCCCGCGCCCGCCGCCCGCGTTCGGGGAGTCCTGGACGTAGAGCAGCCAGTGGTCGGCGCGGAACGGGCGGTGGAACCACACCGCGTGGTCGAGGCTGGCCACGTCCACCTGGCGCGACGCCACCCCGCCCTCGACGTGCGGGAGCAGGGCCGCCTCGAGCAGGGTGAGGTCGCTGGCGTAGGTCAGCACGCACGCGTGCAGCAGCCGCCCCCGCGGGTCCGACGGGGGCGGCAGCTCGCCGTCCGCGCGCAGCCACACGCGGTTGCGCGCCTGCGGGGCTCACGGCGAAGTCCCATGGGGCGTGGTCGACGTAGCGGACGTCCAACGGCCAGGTCAGCGCCCGGCCGGTGGTGGTGTACGCCGGCTCGGGCGAGGGCACCGGCGGGCGGTCGCGCCGGTCCAGGCCGTCCGGGCCGGGGGTCTCGGGCATCTCCGCCTGGTGGGTGACGCCCTCCTCGAGGACCTGGAACGAGGCGGACATCGTGAAGATCGTCTCGCCGCGCTGCACGGCGTTGACGCGCCGCGTGGTGAAGGAGCGGCCGTCGCGGGTCCGGTCGACCTCGTAGACGATCGGCCGGTGCGGGTCACCGGGGCGCAGGAAGTAGCCGTGCAGCGAGTGCACCGCGCGGTCGTCGCCGACGGTGCGCCCCGCGGCGACCATGGCCTGCGCCGCGACCTGCCCCCCGAAGACCCGCAGCAGCGACTCCTGCGGGCTCCGGCCGCGGAAGATGTCGCGCTCGATGTCCTCCAGGTCGAGGACGTCGGTGACCAGCTCGTCGAGGGCCTCGCTCATGGCGGGGCATCCTCCCGCCCCGCCGACCACCGTGTCGATCAGTCACCGAAGGACAGCAGGGAGACCTTCGCGACGCCGAGGTCCACGTCCACCAGCGAGCCGCCCGACGAGCCCTGGTCCGACGAGCCCCCGTCGTCCTGCGCGGCGGCGGCCGCGGGTGCCGCGGCGCGCGCCGCGGGGGCGGCGGGAGCCGCCACGGCCTGCGGGGGCGGCCGCAGCGGCGCTGGGGCGGCAGCGGCGAGCCGGGGCGGCGGCCGCGGCCGGGGCGGCGTGGGCCGGGCTGAAGGTCATCATCGACGGCGCCGGCGCGCCGGCCCGGGTGATCGGCACCGTCGCCGGCGGCGCCGGCGTGGTGCGTGGCGGACGAGCCGGAGATGGGCACCGTGGACGCCCCGTTCCCCGAGGTCGAGCCGTGGTCGGTGCCCGGCGCGGACAGCAGACCCAGCGTGGTCGGCGGCGGGGCCGTCGCGAGCCCGTAGCCCTGGACCGGGGCGGCGGCCGGGGCGGCACTCGGCGCGCCCGACGTCGTCGGGGTTCCCTGCTGGTCCGCGACCGGGATGATGCCGAGGACGGCGTGCGCCCCGAAGGCGACGGCCGCCGCGACGGGGACTCCGACGATGACGCCCGGGCTGCGCAGCGGGTGCACCCGCATCGCGTGGCGTGGCCGGGTCATGACTCTTCTCCTCGTGTCCGCCGGGGAGTGCCGCCGTCTCCCGAATGACGCCGGGGATCACGCCACACGACGGCGTGACCACTCACCGCGTCCAACGCGCCCGGCCCGTTCCCGGTACGGGTGACGTGGCGATTTCTGGAGCACTCGATGAGGTGGTCCTCGCGATCACCCACCGTGGCCGTCGATCACGTCGCGTCGTCGGGTGGCCGGGACCACGCCGACCGGTCACACTCCTTCCCCGCGGAGCCGTCCGGGTGCCGACGTCGTGGTCGCGAGGAGGAGCGGGTGCAGCAGCTCTCGGGTCTGGACGCGGTGTTCCTGGCCGCCGAGGACGATCACCAGGCCACCCACGTCAGCCAGCTGGTGGTCCTCGACCGGCCGGACGAGGACTTCGAGCCCTTCACCGCCTGGCGGCGCCAGCTCGCCGACCGGCTGCACCTGCTCGAGCCGCTGCGCCGGCGCCTCGTCGAGGTGCCGCTCGGGCTGGACCACCCGTACTGGATCTCCGACCCGGACTTCGACCTCGATTTCCACGTCCGGCACTCCGCGGTGCCGCCGCCGGGCACCGACGAGCAGCTCGACACCCTCGTCGGGCGCCTCGATCGCCGGGCCCATGGACCGTGACCACCCGCTGTGGGTCTCGCACGTCATCGAGGGCCTCGCGCCGACCGAGGACTCGCCGCACGGCCGGTTCGCGCTGCTGACGATGGTCCACCACTCCGCGATCGACGGGGCGTCCGGCGCCGAGCTGCTGGCCCTGATGCTCGACGACACCCCCGACGCCGAGCGGCCCAGCCACGCCGGGGAGTGGGCCCCGGAGGACCCGCCCTCGTACGCGGGCCTGCTCGGCCGCGCGGCCTGGCACGGGGCCCTCCGTCCGGGGCGGGCGCTGCTGCTCGCCGCCCGCGCCGGCCAGCAGATGGCGGCCGCCACGCGGCACCCCGCGGTGGTCGACCTCGCCGACCGGGTGCGGGCGAGCCTGCGCGGGCCGGTCGGGGCGGTGCTCAACGTCGGCCGCGAGCGCGACCCCGACGCCGACCCGCCCCGCCTGCCGCCGACCCCGGCCCCGCCGACCCCGTTCAACGCCCCGATCAGCCGGTACCGGAACTTCGCGCACCGCTCGGTGCCGCTGACCGAGGTCAAGGAGGCGGGCAAGGCCAACGGCGCCACCGTCAACGACGTCGTCGTCGCCGCCTGCGCGGGCGCCCTGCGCCACTACCTGCTCGAGCACGACGCCCTCCCCGACACCGCGCTCTCCGCGATGATCCCGATCTCGCTGCGCACCGGCGAGGAGGAGGACATGTGGACCAACCGGGTCTCGGCCACCGTCGCGACCCTCCCCACCGACCTCGACGACGCCGGGGAGCGCCTCGCCGCGGCGCACACCGCGCTCACCACCGCGAAGGCCGTGTTCAAGGCCGGGCCCGGCGAACTTCGCCGCCGAGGGCGCGGGCCTGGGCTGGCCGGCGGTGACCACGCTGATCAGCCGGACGGCCACGAGCTGGGCGACGCGCGGGCTGCTGCCGTTCAACGTGATCGTCTCGAACGTGCCCGGCCCCCAGGAGCCGCTGTACATGGCGGGCGCGCGGGCCCGGCACTACTTCCCCGTGAGCGCGGTCGCCGACGGGCAGGGCCTGAACATCACGGTCCAGAGCTACGACGGGTCGGTCGACATCGGGCTCGTGTCCTGCGCGCGGCTCGTGCCCGATCTCGGGCGGCTGATCGACCTGATCGTGGAGGAGTTCGCGACGCTGCACGCCCTGGCCTCGTCGTGAGCGCCCGCGACCGCCTCCTCGCGCTGCTCGCCCACCCGCCGTCGGACCCGACGGGGCCGTGGCTCGACCTCGTCGCCGGCCGGCCCGGCTCGCGCGGGCGGCTCCAGGACGCCTGGCAGAGCGAGGGCGGCGCCGGCGGGTACGACGGGCTGCTCGCGGTCGGCGACCGGCTGGAGGGCCTGGTCCCCGACCTCCTCGGCGGGGGGAACCTCCGCGCGTTCTACCGCGTCGACGAGCGCCTCGGGCTGGTCGGCGGCGAGACGGTGCTCGACCTCGCGTGCGGCCCGGGCACCCTGACGCGGCGGCTGGCGCGCGCGGTCGGGCGCGACGGCCTGGTGATCGCCGCGGACCTGTCGGTGCCGATGCTCACCCGCGCCGCCCGCTCGACGCCGTTCTCCTGCGTCGACTTCGCCCGGATCGACGCGATGGACCTGCCGCTGCGCGACGACACGGTCGACGCGGTCTCCTGCTCGCTGTGCCTGCACCTGGTGCCCGACCTGGGCACCGCTCTCGAGGAGATGGCCCGCGTGCTGCGTCCGGGCGGGCCGGTGGCGATCGCGGTCCCGGCGCACGCCCCCGGGCCGCTGCGGGCGGTCACCGAGACGTTGGCGCGGTTCGGCCAGGCGCGGCTGTTCGCGCCGGGCGAGCTCGCCGGGGAGATGCGGGCCCGCGGGTGGTTCGGCGTGAGGGAGCGCTCGATCGGCGGCATCCGCCTCGTGGACGCGGACGCCCCGGCCTAGCGGGTGATCGCGCGCGCCGGGTCCCGTCGACGACCAGCAGCGCTCCCCCGACCGCCGCGATGACCCCGAACGCGGCGATCACGTCGCTCGGCCGGTGCCAGCCGACCGCCATGACCGCGACGCAGGCGCCCGCCACGCCCACCGCGCCGACCAGGCCCACGACGAACCGCAGGGCCACCGGCAGCGCCAGCACCGCCGCGATCACGAGCGCCGTGATCACCGTGACGTGCCCGCTCGGCAGCGAGTTCTCCGCCGAGCCCTCGCGCGGCAGCACCGCCTTCAGCCCCTGGGTGAGGACCTGGGTCAGGAGCACGAGCGCGACGCCCGCGAGCGCGGCGCCCCGGCCGTCGCCGGGCCAGCGCGATCCCGGCGACGACGACCAGCACCAGGCCCACCGACACCACGTTCACCAGCCGCAGCAGGTCGAGGATCCCGCCCTGCACCGAGGAGAAGCGGTCCTGGACGGCGAGCATGAGCGCGTGGTCGACGCGGCGCCCCGAGCGGTCCGCGACCAGCAGCACCCAGCTCGCCGCGACCACCACGGTGCCGGCCACCCCGAGCAGGAGGCCGACGACGACGCGCGCGGCCCACCCTCCCGGGTGCGGCGCCCTCCCGGTGGGGAGGGGGCGCATCGGGACGGTGGGCCGTTCGGCGATCCCGGCGGACGTCATGACCCCAGGGTGCCCGCGGCACCTGATGATTCCGTGAGGACGCGCCCGGTGTGGGCAGTGGCTCAGCCCTGGTAGGCGCGGACCGCGTGCCCGAAGACGATGACGTTGTCCTCGTAGTTCCGGGTCGAGGCGTCGAACGCGCCCCCGCAGGTGATGAGCCGGATCTCCGGCCGCGTGGTCGGGCCGTACACGGCCGCCGTCGGGAAGGCCTTCTTCGACGCCCGCTCGACGCGGTCGACGGTGAACACCACCGACGCCCCGTCGGCCCGGTGCACGCGGACCTCGTCGCCCGCCGCGAGCTGCCCGATGTCGGCGAAGCCGCCCTTCTTGCCCGCGTAGTTGATGTGCGAGGCGAACACCGCGGGCCCGACCGTGCCCGGGGCCGCGCCGCGGGAGAACCAGCCGACGGTGGCCGCGTCCGGCGGGACCTGCAGGGTCCGGTCCTCGTTGAAGCCGAGCTTCATGATCGAGTCGCGGGTGACGCCGATCGCGGGCACCTCGATGCCGGTCGGCGACGACGCCGCGAGCGGCAGCGAGACCGTGGGCGCGTCGGCCGGCGCGGCCACCGTGGCCGGGCCGGTCCGGGCGGAGCCGGTGCCCGGCCCGCCGCTCACGACGGCGACGAGGGCGACCCCCGCCAGCAGCACGACGATCACCGTCGTGAGGATCGAGGCGACCCGCCCGGTGCGGTCGGTGCCGCGCTCGAGGGTCCCGGTCGGCATGTCAGCGCTCCTCGGCGGTCAGCAGGTCGTCGGCCGGCGTCGGTCGCGCCGTCCCGGTCGTCCTCGGGCTCCTCGCGGCGCGTCACGCCCGCGCCGGCGACGGCCGCGAGGGCGAGCCCGCCCAGCGCCGTCGCGACCCCGGGGGCGACGGCGGGCGCGGAGTCACCGGTCGCGACGGCACCCACCGGGTAGCCGTCGTAGTCGTCGCAGACCGTCCGGTAGTCGCGCGGGTTGCGCTCGCAGGCGACGCCGTCGTGGTCCCCGTCGAGGTGGTTCGGGTCGGACGGGTCGTCCGCGAGGACCGCCTGGGCCTCGTCGTAGGTGAGCTGGGCGCAGTCGAGGTCGTGGAACGACGACGGCAGGTCACCCCACGCGGTGTGGATCGGCGTGGTGTGGGTGCTCGGCGTCGACGGCGTCGGGGTGGCCTTCAGCGCCGCGAGCAGGTCGGTCAGCTTCGAGATCAGCCCGGTGAGGTCGAGCGCGCCGAGCGCGCCGGCAGCGCCCTCGCAGAAGGAGGCGAACTGCCCGCCGAGGGCGCTCTCCTGCCCGGCCGGCGCGTTCACCTTGCTGGCCAGGTACAGGCAGGCGTCCTGGGGGTTCGCGAAGGTCCCGTCCCGGCGGGGAGGCGGGGATGGTGCGGGCAGCCCGAGGTTGCCGGCCGGGAGGTCCCGAGGACGTCCCCGAGCGAGGACCCGGTGGCGGGGGTCCCGGTGAGCGCGTGGCCGCCTTCGAGACCGAGGCGGGCGTGTCGGCGACGGCGGTCTTCGGGGTCACGACGGCGGGTGTGGTGCCGTCCGCGGGGGCCGCGGGCACCGTCGCGCGCCGGCGGTGTCGTTCACGGCCGAGGCTCCCGAGGGGATCGGGCGACGGCGCCGCGTCCGAGGACCCTCCGGTGCCGGACGATCCCGGTCCCGCCGGTCGACGCGGGCGCCGGGTCGGACGCCGGGGGGACGGTCACCGGCGCCGGCGCCGTCTCGGGCACCGTCGTCGTCCCGGTCGGGGTCGTCCGCCGGTCGATCGCTCGGGCTCGCTCGCACTGTCCCGCGACCAGGCCCTGGTCGCACGTGCACGTGGGCGTCGTCGGTCGCCGCGGACGCGATCCCCGGCGCGATCACCGCGAGCCCCACCAGACCCACCGTCAGCACCGCTGCGGCGCGGATGCCCCTGCCAGCCCTCATCGGCCCCCGTGCTCCTCGGTCTCCCGCCCCGCACCGTCGCGGGACCGTCGACCACGCATCGCGCGGGATCCGGTGCGCCGTTACACCGGACGGCCGAGTCGGACCCTCAGCCCTCGACGCGGGCCCGGCGTCGGGGACCGCCCCGGCGGCGCCGGGCGAGCATGTGGCCGGCGACGAGGCGGGCGGGGCTCTCGCGCAGGCAGATCGAGACGCCGGCGTCGAGCATCGCGACCAGCTGCGCGGTCGGGGCGTTCCGCGGGAGGAGCACGACGACCTCCGCTCCGGGCTGGCGCTCGACGATCTCCGCCACGACCGCGGGGTCGGGCTCGAGGAGGACGACGAAGTCGACGCACGGGTGGTGCGAGGGCCGGTCGGTGGCGACGACCCGCCACGTCGCGGGCGCCACGGCCGCCAGCAGCCGGGCGTGGAGCGGGAGGCGACGACCTCGACGGTGGCGGGCGCGTCGTCGTCGAGGCGGCCGTCGTCCGGGCCGCGTCGGGGCGCTCGCGCGGCGGCACCGGCAGCGGGGCGCTCGGGTGGTCGACCGGGGCGTGCTGGGCGGGCACCGGGCTGCTCGGCTGCTCCCGGGCCCCGCTGCGCGGGGTCCGCGGGTGGGGGGCGGGCGGGACCCGGTGGCGTCCCGAGCGCATCGAGAACCTCATGTCCCGATCGTGACGCGGGTTCCTGGACGCTTCCTGAGTGCCGGGTGTGGATCGGGCCTCACGGTGCGCACACGTCGGCGCGGCGGCGTCCGTGGGAGAGGGACACCGCCGCGCCGGCCGGCACCGCTGTCAGGACAGCGGACGGCTCAGGTCGTAGACGGTGCGTCCACCGACCTCGATCTTCGTGAAGTGGGCGGTCACCCAGGAGGTGATCTCGCCGGACGTGCCGCGGCTCATCGGACCGCCCGGCCGCCGCCTCCGGGTGCTCCGCCGGCTCCCGCGCGTCCCGGACGCTCCCGGGAAGCCGCCGGGACCACCCATGCCGCCGCCGGGGCCGCCCCCTTCGATGAAGTAGCGGATCTGGCCGGTGGCGACGTCCTGCTGGAACTGCGCGAGGGTCGGGGCCGGGTCGCTGCCCATGAACCCGCCGATCGGCATGACCGGCACCCCGGAGGCGAGCTGGAGACCGGCCTGGTTCATCGCGCCCGTCGTCGCGGCGGCCCACCGCGTGCCCGCACCCTGCAGCAGGGCGACCATCTGCGGCGAGGCCTGCTCCTCCCGGGACCGCCCGCACCGCGCACCCGGGCCCGGCCCGGCCGACGCAGGGCCCCGCCGGCCCGGCCCGCACCGCCGCCGCCTCCGGGGCCGCCCATCCCGGTGTTCGGGCCGGCGGAGACGATCGAGCCGGAGTGCGGGGTCGCGGCGGTCACCGCGGCGTAGGCGGTGGAGGCGCCGACCGTGCCGACGAGCGCGAGGACCGCGACGACGACGCCGAGCGCCCGCCGGGCGAACAGGCGCGGCAGGAGCAGCCCGACGGCACCGAGCACGCCGGCCGCGAGGACGACCCAGCGCAGCCCGAGGCCCCACTCGGCCTGGGTCAGGACGACGGCGCTCCATGCGGCGGTGCCGGCGACGGTCGCCGCGAGCACGATCCGCGCGGCGAGCGAGGCGCGCTCGCGCCAGAGGATCGAGGCGCCCGCGGCGGCGGTGATCGCGACGCCGGGCACCATCGCCACGGTGTAGTAGGGGTGGATCGTCCCGCTCATCGCCGAGAAGACGACCGCGTGGACGAGCAGCCAGGCGCCGCCGAGCAGCAGCAGGGCACGCGGCCGGTCGGTTCGCGGGGCCCGGCGGGCGAACCACAGGCCGGCGATCAGCACGACGATGCCGGCCGGCAGGAGCCACGACGCGTTGCCCGCGAACTCCGCGGTGAGCATCCGCCACGGGCTCGGGGACCCCCCGAAGCCGCCGCCCGGGCCGCCACCGCCGGGTCCACCCGGGCCTCCGCCCGGCATCCCGCCACCGGCCGCACCCGGCGTCGCACCCGCGGCCGCACCACCCGGCGTCGCACCACCCGCCGTCGCGCCCCCCGGCGCGCCGCCACCGCGGGGCCGGCCGCCCCCGCCGCCGTTGCCCTCGCCGCCGAGGATGCGCCCGAGGCCGTTGTAGCCGAGGGCGAGCTCGAGCAGGGAGTTGTCGGTGGAACCGCCGATGTAGGGCCGCGACGAGGCCGGCCAGAGCTGGACCAGCAGCACGTACCAGCCGGCCGAGACCACGATCGCGACGCCGGCCGCCACGAGGTCGGCGATCCGGCGCCGCAGCGTCGTCGGGGCCACGACCAGGTAGACCAGCGCGAGGGCCGGGACGACGAGGGCGACCTGCAGCTGCTTGGTCAGGAAGCCGAGCCCGACGAGCGCGCCGGCCGCGACCAGCCACCACGTCCCGCCCGTCGTCCCGGCGGCGTCGACGGCGCGCACCGTCGTGTACGCCGCGGCGACCATGCAGAGCACGAGCATCGCGTCGGGGTTGTTGAACTTGAACATCAGCGCAGCAGCCGGCATGACGGCGAGCAGCGCTCCGGCGGCGAGCGCGGTCCGCGGCCCGGACCAGCGCCGGGCGAGCGCGTACACCAGCGCGACGCACGCGACGCCCATCAGCGCCTCGGGCACGAGCATCGACCACGTCGAGAACCCGAAGATCCGCCCGGACAGCGCCATGACCCACAGCGAGGCCGGGGGCTTGTCGACGGTGATCGAGGCCGGGGCGTCGAGGGCCCCGAACAGCCAGGCCTTCCACGACTGCGTCCCCGCCTGGACCGCCGCCGCGTAGAACGAGTTCGACCAGCCGGCTGCGCCGAGGCCCCACAGGTAGGTGACCGCACTGGCCACGAGGAGCAGCCAGACGGTGGGCCGGACCCAGGCGGGGTCGTCGGGACGTCCGCGCACCAGACGCCGGCCCCACGAGGGACGGGTCTGCGCGGCGGGGACGGCGAACCGCTCCGTGGCGGGGTCACCCCCGGGAGCGGACGCCGTGGGGTGGGCGTCGGTGCTCGTGCTCATGGAGGAGGGAGCTCCTGGTCTCAGGCCGACTGCCGGCGCGGGTGGAACACCCACGCGCGGTAGGCGACGAAGCGCAGCAGGGTGGCGACGGCGTTCGCGATCACGAGCACGACGAGCTCGGTGCCGTGGCTCGCGCCGGGTGAGAGGACGTCGAGCAGCGCGAGCGCGCCGGAGGTCAGCACGAGCCCGAGCCCGAAGACGACGAGCCCCTCCACCTGGCTGCGCCCGGCGTGCCGCTTCCCGCGGATGCCGAACGTGAGCCGGCGGTTGGCGGCGGTGTTGGCGACCGCGGTGATGACCAGGGCGAGCAGGTTCGAGACCTGGGCGGGCATCGCCGTCCGGAAGAACGAGTAGAGCAGCAGGAACGCGACCGTGGAGATCACGCCGATCACCGCGAACCGCAGGATCTGGGCGGTCATCCCGGGGGCGACGCCCGCGGTCTCGTCGGCACCCGTCGGCGTGCCCCGGCTGCCCACGATCTCCTCGCGGCCGAGCTCCCGGCGCAGCTGGGCGACCGGCAGGGCACCCGTCGCGAGCGCCTTCCCGACCCGCGCGACGCCCTTGAGGTCGGCCACCGCGGTCGCGACGACGTCGACGCGCGAGTCGGGGTCGTCCACCCAGTCGACCGGCACCTCGTGGATCCGCAGTCCGGAGCGCTCGGCGAGCACGAGGAGCTCGGTGTCGAAGAACCACGCGGTGTCCTCGACGAGCGGCAGCAGCCGCTCGGCCACGTCGGCGCGGATCGCCTTGAAGCCGCACTGCGCGTCGGAGAACCGGGCGCGCAGCGTGCCGCGCAGGATCACGTTGTAGCAGCGCGAGATGATCTCCCGCTTCGCGCCGCGGACCACACGTGAGGTGCGGGAGAGCCGCGAGCCGATCGCCAGGTCGGAGTGCCCGGAGATCAGCGGCGCGACCAGCGGGAGCAGCGCGTTGAGATCGGTCGAGAGGTCGACGTCGATGTAGGCGAGCACCGGCGCGTCCGACGCCGACCACACGGTGCGCAGGGCCCGGCCCCGGCCCTTCTGGTCGAGGTGGACCACCGAGACCTCGTCGTACTGCGTCGCCAGGGCCTGCGCGACGGCCAGCGTGCGGTCGGTCGAGGCGTTGTCGGCGACGGTGATGCGGAAGCGGTAGGGGAACGCCTCGGTCAGGTGCGTGTGGAGACGCTGGACGCACGGGCCCAGGTCCCGCTCCTCGTTGTAGACGGGGACGACGACGTCGAGCACGGGGGACCGGTCGTCCGGTTCGATGGCGGCACGGGGGCAGGGACGGCCGCCGGGGAGCGAGGTGCCCCGGGCCGCGCCGGGGGTGTCGGGAGCGAGCGCTGCGGTCATGTCATCACCGTCGGGTCCGGAGGTGGACGGGTGGTGGGTCTCGCCTGTGATCGTCCTGTGGGTGGCGAGGCGTCGGTCGCCGGTGACCGCATCGTCGGGAGAGGGGCCACGCAGGGCCGGGGACGCCATACCACCAGGGTTCGCAGATCCGATGTCCGCGGGCTGGTGGGAAGCTGTGGAAGGTCTGTGTCCGGTTCGGGCGCACCCGACCGGGGACGTCCGGTTCGCGGCAGGTGTGGACACGCAGGATTCTCAGGAACTCCGCAGACAAGCTGTAGTCCAACCACAGCCGGGAGGAGAACCCTCGGAGTCATGACCGACCAGGACCCGTTCGCCAGGGCCGGACAGCCCGGCGAACCCACCCACTCCGCCGGCCCCGACCCGCGCGACGGGTCCGCGAGCGCCGGTGTGCGCTACGAACCGTCCCGCCACGACGCGCCCGGCTACGGCGCCCTCGGGCTACGGCGCCCCCGGCCACGGCCCCTCCGGCCACGACGCCGGCCGGACCCCCGACAACCCGTGGCAGGCGCCGACCGGTGACACCTCCGGCGGCACCGCGACGATGCCGCGCACCGAGCAGCCGACCGGGGAGACGTCCTGGGGCAACCACGGCGAGTGGGGCCGGACGCCGTCGTCCGGCCCGCCGTCGGGACCGCCCCCCGGGTCGCACTGGGCCACCGGCGGCTCCGGCGGCGGTGACGGTGGACGCCGTCGTCGCCGCCCGCTCGTGCTCGTCTCCGCGGCGCTGGCGGCGCTGCTCGTCGCCGGTGGGGTCGGCGGGGTCGTCGGTTACGAGGCCGCGAGTGCCGGCAGCTCCGGCGGGAGCAGCTCGGTGCTCTCCGGGACCGCCGACTCGTCGTCGTCCGCGGGCGCCGCGGCCGCGCCGGCCGGCTCGGTCGAGGCGGTGGCCCAGAAGGTGCTCCCGAGCGTCGTGCAGCTGCGCGGCGCGTCCGGCGAGGGTTCGGGCATCGTCATCTCCGCCGACGGGCTGATCCTCACCAACGCCCACGTGCTCGAGGCCGGCGAGGCCCCGCAGCAGTCCTCGGGCGGCGGCCTCGGGGGGCTCGGCGGCCTCCTCGGCGGTGGCCAGCAGCAGCAACAGCAGCAGGCCGCACCACAGCTCCAGGCGGTCTTCCAGAACGGGCAGGTCGCCCCGGTGCAGGTGGTCGGCACCGACGCGACCGCGGACCTCGCGGTGGTGCGCGCGACCGGGGTCTCCGGGCTCACGCCGGTCGCCCTCGGTGACTCGAGCCAGCTCCAGGTCGGCCAGGGCGTCGTCGCCGTCGGGTCCCCGCTGGGTCTGTCCGGCACGGTGACCTCGGGCATCGTGTCCGCGCTGCAGCGACCGGTCGCGACCGGCGGCGCGCAGAGCGGTCAGGCCACCGTCATCGACGCCGTGCAGACCGACGCCGCGATCAACCCCGGCAACTCCGGCGGTGCGCTCGTCGACATGGACGGCCGCGTCATCGGGATCACCTCGGCGATCGCGTCGCTGGGCTCCGGGTCCTCCGAGGGCAGTGGTCAGCAGCAGCAGTCCGGCTCGATCGGCCTCGGGTTCGCGATCCCGATCAACCAGGCCAAGCGGATCGGCGACCAGCTGGTGCAGCAGGGCTTCGCGAACCAGGCGGTCCTCGGGGTCGGCGTCGCGCAGGACCAGACCGGCGCGGCGACCGCCGAGAACGGCGCCACCCTCGGCACGATCACCCCGGGTGGTCCGGCGGCGAACGCGGGTCTCAAGGCCGGCGACGTCGTCACCAAGATCGACGACCGGCTGATCGACGACGGCGACTCACTCGTCGCCGCCGTCCGCGCGGAGAACCCCGGCGGGCAGGTCACGCTCACCGTGCAGTCCCAGGGCGGTGCGCCGCGCCAGGTCCCGGTGACCCTCGGCTCGGAGCGGGCGCCCTCGTCCTAGAGGTGCGCTTCGCGCCCGTGAGCACGAATGCGGCTACGCCGCATTTGTGCTCACAGGCGCAGGCACCCGGGGCACGAACGGGACGTCCTCGGGGGCCTCGTGCCGGGCGGCGAGCAGCGCCTGCGCGGGGGCACCGATCGGGATGCGCAACGGCAGGTGCTCGGCCTCGACGGCGTCGAGCGTCGCCGCCGCGACCTCCTCGGGCGTGATGAGCCGCCGGCGCTCGGTCGGGGCCGTCCCGAGGTGGGCGTAGGGGTCGTCGGGCAGCCGGAACCAGTCGACGTCGTCGAGCGCCCCCGAGCTCACCGCGCCCGGCTCCAGCAGCGCGGTCTCCAGCCCCAGCGGCGCCGTCTCGATGGCGAGCGCCTCGACGAGGCCTTCGAGGGCCCACTTGGTGGCCGCGTAGGCGGCGTTGGGCGGCAGGACCACCCGGCCGGCCACGCTCGACATGAACAGCAGCCGGCCGCTCCCCCGCGCCCGCATCCCGGGCATGACCGCCTGGGCCACCCGCAGCGCGCCGAGGGTGTTGTGGTCGAACAGCCGGGCGAGTTCCTCGGGCGGCGTCGCCTCGACGGCGGCGTAGAAGATCACGCCGGCGTTGGAGACGAGCGTGTCGACCTCATCGGCCGCGGCGACCGCGGCCGCGATGCCCGCCGGGTCCGTGACGTCGAGCGCGAGCCGCTGGTCCACGTCGAGATCCTCGAGGCTGCGGGGGTCGCGCGCGGTGGCGACCACGCGGTGCCCGCGCTTCACCGCCTCGATCGCGATCGCCCGGCCGATCCCCTTCGACGCCCCCGTGATGAGCACCGATGCCATGACCGCCTCCGCTGGTGAGTTCAACATCTGAACTTGCTGACAGCGCTACGCTAGCACGGTGAGTTCAGAAGCTGCACCCACCGGACCGCGGGTGTGCGGGATCGCCGACGCCCTCGTGCTCGTCGGGGACCGCTGGGCGCTGCTGGCCCTGCGCGAGCTCGGGTTCGGCGTGGGGCGGTTCAACGACATCCAGGTCAACACCGGCGCCCCGCGCGCGAGCCTCACCGCTCGGCTGCGCTCGCTCGAGGAGTGCGGGCTGGTCGCCCGGCGTCGCTACTCGGAGCACCCACCGCGCGACGAGTACCTGCTCACCGACGCCGGTCGCGAGCTCATGCCCGTGCTCGGCGAGCTGCGCGCCTGGGGCGAGAAGCACGCGTCCCCGCGGGTGCGGGGAGCGTCGTCGTGAGCCTCGAGGAGCTCGACGAGCACCTGCGCGAGGTCCTCGTCCGAGGCCCGCAGCCGGTGACCCCCGTGATCGTCGAGTACGACGACGGGTGGCCGGCGCGGTTCGCGGAGCACCGCGACCGGATCGTCGCCGCCCTCGGGGACCGCGCGCGGATCGTCGAGCACATCGGGTCCACCGCGGTCCCGGGCCTGGCCGCCAAGGACGTCGTCGACGTCCTCGTCGGGGTCGACGATCCCGACGACGAGGCGGCCTACCTCGCCGACCTCGAGGTCGCCGGCTACGAGGTGCGCGTCCGCGAACCGGGCCACCGGGCGCTGCGCGGGACGAGCGGGCGCCGCGTCAACGTGCACTGCCGGGCGCCCGGCGACGACGCGGTCGTGGACTACCGGCTGCTGCGCGACCACCTGCGTGCCCACTCCGAGGCCCGGCGGGAGTACGAGGCGACGAAGCGGGCCCTGGCCGGGCGCGAGTGGCCCGACATGAACCACTACGCCGAGGCCAAGGGCCCGACGATCCGCCGGCTCCTGGAGGCCGCCGGCCGGTGAGCGACTAGTTGACGCATCCCCGGCGCGGCGGCCGTGATCGGCGGCGGGACCGGCGCGGGGACGGCGGGCGCGGTCGTCGTGCCCTGGTCGGTCGTGCCCCCGTCGGTCGTGCCCGCGTCCGTCGAGCCCGCGACGTCGAGCCCGAGGACGCGTCCGCGGTCTGCTGCGAGGCCGCACGGGTCACCGCCGCGTCGGACGGGACGACGGGCGCCGCCACGACCCCGTTGTCCGCGTCGATCGCGTCGGTGACGAAGGAGCGGACCTGGTCGGGGTCGACCTGCACCGCCTGGCCGTCCTCGGCGGTGGCGAGCTCGTCGGTCCCCGTCGGGATCGTGCGGAAGGTGACCGAGCCCGCCGACAGGCCCTGCATCTGCGTGGCGAACGAGAGGACGTCCCACCCGGAGTCGAGCGTCACGGAGCGGGCGAGGACGCCGGTGAGCCGGTCGAGTGCGAACGGGTTCGCCAGCGTGCCCGCCGAGAGCAGCCGGTTCGCGGCCGAGGCGAGGAAGACCTGCTGGCGCGTGATGCGGTCGAGGTCGCCGCCCGGCAGCCCGTGACGCTGCCGCACGAACGCGAGCGCCTGGGTCCCGCTCACCACTTGGGGGCCGCCCGGGAGCTGCAGTCCGGAGTACGGGTCGTCGACCGGAGCCCGCAGACAGACCGGCACGCCCCCGATGGCCTGGCTGACGTCGGCGAACCCGGCGAGGTTGACCGACGCGAAGTGGGTGATCCGCAGGCCGGTCAGCGCCTGCACGGTGTCGACGGTGGTGCGGGCGCCGGCCGCCAGCGCGGCGCGGCGCACCGCGGGGTCGTCGGGCGACGCGGACGGTCCCGCCTGCGGCGCGAACGGCGACGTCGGGGCGCCCCCGACACTGTCGCCGCTGGTGAGCGAGTCGGTGGTGAAGGCCACCGCGCGCGAGTAGGCCGAATTGATCTTGTGCTCGCCGTAGCCGTCGGCGAGCTGCACGAACGAGTCGCGCGGGATGGAGATCGCGGTCGCCCGGCCGCCGCCGGCGGGCACGTGGACGACGATGATCGAGTCGGCGGTGTCCCCGCCGTCGCTGGTGTCGCCGGCGTGCAGCGCGTCGAGCAGAGCGGGCGGCAACGGGTTGCCCTGGGAGTCGGTGCGGCTGTCGACGCCGAGCAGCAGGATGTTCTGCTCGGCGGCCGGGGCGGCCGCCGGTGCCGGGCCGATCACCGCCGCCGCCGGTGGATCGATCCAGAACACGCACCTGGGCCCAGGCGAACGCGGAGACCGCGAGGACCGCCGCGGAGACCGCGACCACCAGGCAGCGCGCGAGTACCCGCGCACGCCGCCGGACCGTCGTGGTTCCGCTCATCACCTCGAGGGTTCCCCGTTCCCGCGCGATCGTCACCGTGACCTGCGACGAATCCGGTGTCGATCAGCTCCCGCGGCCCACCGCCACCTCACACCGGCCCCGCGCGCGTCGGCCGCACGCCGCGGGCGGTGCCTCACAGCAGGCCCACAACGACGCCCCACGAACCGGACAGAACGGCCCCGCAGAGTCGTCACCATGACGACCACCGACCTCCGCACCGTGCCACCGCCCGGGTCGCGCGGTCCGCGACCGGCGCCCGCGGCGCCCGGTCGGACCGGCGCCCGACACGCCCGGCCGCCCCTGCTCACCCGGCTCCGGCGCGGCCCGCGGCTCGCGCCGCGCTGGGAGCGACCGGCGCTGATCGCCCTGCTCCTGGGCACGCGCGCTGCTCTACCTGTGGGACCTCGGGGCCAGCGGGACCGCGAACAGCTTCTACGCCGCCGCGGTCCAGGCCGGCACGCAGTCGTGGAAGGCGCTGCTGTTCGGCTCGCTGGACTCCTCGAACTTCATCACCGTCGACAAGCCCCCGGCCTCGCTCTGGGTCATGGGGCTCTCGGGACGGATCTTCGGCTTCGACGCCTGGTCGATGCTGGTGCCGGAGGCGCTCATGGGCGTCGCGTCCGTCGCCCTGCTGCGGGCGGCCGTGCGGCGCTGGGCGGGCCCCGGTGCGGGTCTGATCGCGGGCGCCGCGCTGGCGCTCACCCCCGTCGCCGTCCTCATGTTCCGGTTCGACAACCCGGACGCGCTGCTCGTGCTGTGCATGACGGCGGCCGCCTACACCGCCGTCCGCGCCGTCGACGCCGCACCGGAGCGCGCCGGCGTCCGCTGGATCGCGCTCACCGGGGCCCTGCTCGGGCTCGGGTTCCTGACGAAGATGCTGCAGGCCTGGCTGGTGCTGCCCGCGTTCGTGCTGGTGATCGTGCTGGCCGCGGCGGTCACCTGGCGGCGCCGCCTGCTGCTCCTCGGGGCCGGCCTCGCGGCGATGGTCGTCTCGGTGGGCTGGTACGTGCTGCTGGTCGACCTGTGGCCGGCGAGCTCGCGGCCCTACATCGGCGGCTCGACGGACAACTCGTTCCTCGATCTCGTCCTCGGCTACAACGGCCTCGGGCGCATCGTCGGCGGCGAGGGCAACGGCGGCGGGAGCGGCGGGCCGGGCGGCTCGGGCAACACCGGCTTCGGCGGCTCGACCGGCATCACCCGCATGTTCAACGACTCCTTCGGCGCCCAGATCTCCTGGCTGCTGCCCGCGGCGCTGATCGTGCTCGTGGCCGGGCTCTGGCTCACCCGCCGCGCCCCGCGCACCGACCGGACCCGTGCGGCGCTGCTGCTCTGGGGTGGCTGGCTGCTCGTCAACGGCCTCGTCTTCAGCTTCATGAGCGGCACCGTGCACGCCTACTACGCGGTGGCCATGGCCCCGGGCCTGGCCGGCACGCTCGCCGTCGGCGGCGTGGTGCTCTGGCGGCGCCGCGAGGAGCTCGGACCGCGCCTGACCCTCGCCGCGTCGCTGGCCGCGACCACGGTGTGGAGCGTCGTGCTGCTGCGGCGCACCCCGGACTTCCTCCCCTGGCTGCGCTGGGTGGTGGCCATCGCCGGTGCGGTCGCGGTCCTCCTGGTGCTGGTCGGGCTCGTCAGCCGGCGCGCCTGGGCGCGCCGGGCGCTGCCGGTGCTGCTGCTGTCGGCGCTGCTCGCCGGCGCGGGCGGCTCGGTGGCCTACGCCGCCGACACCGCGGCGACCGCGCACACCGGCTCGATCGTCTCGGCCGGGCCCTCGACGGGGAACGGCATGGGCACGGGCGGCCCCGGCGGGGGCGGCCAGCACGGCGGCACCCCGCCCTCCGGGCGAGCGGCCCGCCGGCGCCCCGCAGGCCAGCGGGGGCGGCCAGGGCGGTCAGGGCGGTCAGGGCGGCGGCCCCGGCGGCTCGACGACGACGTCGGCCGCGCTCACCTCGCTCCTGCGCACGCCGGCACCCGGTGGTCCGCGGCGACGGTCGGGTCGCAGAGCGCGGCGTCGCTCGAGCTGTCCTCGGGCACCGCGGTCATGGCGATCGGCGGCTTCAGCGGGACCGACGCCGCCCCGACCCTCGCCGGGTTCCAGGCGCTGGTCGCGGCCGGCGACGTGCACTGGTTCATCAGCTCCGGCGACGGCGGGGGCATGGGCGGTCAGGGCGGCTCCGACTCGGTCGGGTCCCAGATCACGACCTGGGTGAAGGCGCACTACACCGCGACGACGGTCGGCGGCACGACGGTCTACGACCTCACCGCGCCGACGAGCTGACGCCGCCGCGATCAGGGAGTCACTGCGCGTCGATCGGAGATCCGTTCGGCGTGCAGTGACTCCCTCGGCTCACGGCTGCGGCCCGACGCGGCCGTACGGTCGGGCCATGCCGCGCGCGACCACCTTCGGGACCCGCGCCGACGCCTACGACCGGCTCCGGCCGGCCCCGGCGCCGGAGGCGCTCGACCACGTCCTCCCACCGGGCGCGCAGCGGGTGGCCGACCTCGCGGCGGGCACCGGGCTGGTGACGCGGGCCGTCCTCGCGCGGCCCGCCGCACCCGTCGTCGTCGCCGTCGAGCCCGACCCGCGGATGCTGGCCCGCCTCGCCGCGACCACCCCGGGCGCGCACGCGGTCCGCGGGGTGGCCGAGGCGATCCCGCTGGCTTCGGGCGCCCTCGACGCCGTGCTCGCCTCGTCGGCGTGGCACTGGTTCGACCCGCCGGCCGCGACCGCCGAGATCGCCCGCGTGCTGCGCCCCGGCGGGGCGCTCGGCCTGCTGTGGAGCCGGGCCGACCCGACGGTGGACTGGGTCGCCGGGGTCCGCGGCATCGGGAAGGCGGCGGCCGACGGCTCGGCGACCCTGTCCCGACGCGGCTTCGACGTGGCCCTCCCGCCCGGGCACGGCTTCGTCGACGAGCTCCCGGACGCGGTCACGGTCCGCTGGACGCGGCGCATGACCCGCGACGACGTCGCCGGGATGGTCTGCACCTACAGCGGCGTGCTCGAGCTCCCGGCGGCGGAGCAGGACGCGGTGCACCGCGCCGCGCGTCGAGTACCTCGACGGCACGTTCCCCGACGACGGCCCGCTCGAGGTGCCGTTCGAGACCGTCGTGCGGCGCTGGACGCGCTCCTGAGGAGCGGTCCTCAGGCGGCGGGCCGGGGCATGCTCGGACGCCGGTTCGCGAGCGCGCGGTGCGGGACGCGGGCCGGGACGGCGGGGCGGGCCGCGCGGCCGGCCGGGGTGCTGCCGCGCATCGTCGGGGTCACCGGGACGGGCCGGCCGGTGAGCACGGCCGAGAGGACGCCGAGCAGGTCCTGCGGGGTCGCGTACTCCGCCTCGGGCAGCCGCACGAGCAGCTCGCGGGTGACGCCGTCGCACCCGTAGATGTCACCGGCGGTGACGACCTGCCAGCGGCGGGCCGGGAACGGCACGTCCCGCAGGATCGGCACGAGCCGCTCGGCGAGCCCGGCCGGGCTCGCGTCCCGGAGGGTCAGGCCGGGGACGAGGGGGGCGCCGGATCGGGGTGGCGTGGTCATGGTCGGGCTCCTCGGGGTCCACGGCTCGGGGCCGCATCGCCCTGATTAGTCCCCCATCGGGATGTTCCATACGCCTCACGCGGCGTCATTGGTCTGTGGAATGTTCCGCTCACCGGGATCGTGCTGGTCCGGACGGCCGACGTTCACCGCACGACGACGGTCGCGTGGGGGGCGACGGCCGCCCCCGGCACGACGTCGCCGCCGCTGACGAGGTCCCGACCGGACACGTCCGCCGGCACCGTGACCGCGGCGTCGCCGAGCGCGGTGACCGAGACGGCCGTCGAGCCGTCGGCGAGCGCGCGGCGCAGGACCAGCCGGCCGGTGGCCTCGTCGAGGTCCACCGTCGGCGGCCGGCCGGCCGGGTCCTGGTCGATCGCGATCAACGCACGGTCACCGAGCAGCGCGAGCGTCGCCGGGTCGGCCCGGGCGACGTCGGTGCCCGCCAGCAGCGGGGCCGCGAGCATCGACCAGACCGCCATCTGTGTCGCCTGCTCGTCGCGGGTGAGCCCCACGTCGACCGTGCCGTCCCCGGTGACGGCCCGACCGGGGCCGTTGCCCACCTCGAGCATGTCCGGGTCGTTCCAGCCCCGGCCCGGCGGCGGCCCCGAGCGCCCGGCGACGGCCACGTCGAGCCGGACGATGTCGGCGACCGACGCCCAGTCGTCGGCGACGTCGTGCGTGGTCCGCCAGAGCTGGGCGACGCCGGGCGCCCAGACCCACGGCGCGGAGTTCCCCTTGTCGCAGACCGCGAAGACCATCGGCCGCCCGGTCGCGCGCAGGGCGCGGGCCATCGTCGTGTAGCGCGCGACGGCGTCGGTGCCTGCGGTGGAGCAGTCGTCCTCCTTGACGTAGTCGACGCCCCAGGCGGCGAACGACGCGGCGTCCGCCGTCTCGTGGCCCAGCGCGGCGGGGAAGCCCCGCGCGTCGCACGTCAGGGTGCCCGCGCTGGTGTAGATGCCGAGGCGCAGACCGCGGGCGTGCACGTAGTCCGCGAGCGCGGCGATGCCGTGGGGGAAGCGGACCGGGTCGGGCACCAGGCGGCCCGCGGCGTCGCGGCGGGGAGCGGCCCAGCAGTCGTCGAGGTTGACGTAGCGGTAGCCGGCGTCGCGCAGCCCGGTCGTCACCAGCGCGTCCGCCTGGGCGCGCACCCAGGCCTCGTCGAAGGCGTCGGTGCAGCCGACGGCGTTCCAGTCGTTGACGCCCATCGGCGGGGTGGCGGCCAGGCCGGTCGGGTCGCCGGGGGCTCCCGGGACGAACGGCCCGCCCGGGGCGTCCGCGGCCCCGGTGGCCAGCACGACCAGGAGCACCACGACGAGCGCCGCGACCGCCCGCCCGGCCCGGATCCCGGAGCGGCGGGCCCGGGCGCGCAGGCGGGCGGACAGGACGGCCATCGGCTCGGACACTGCCGGACGGACCTGTGTACAGACTTGGTTACCCGTGAGTAGGTTGAGCCGCATGAGCGCCGTGCTGTCCTCGTGGAACCGCCTGTCCGGCACGCTGCCCGGCCGCCTGCTCGTCAGCGGCGCGGTGTGGCTGCGGGCGCCGTACTTCCTGACCGCGGCCCCGGTGATCCTCGAGCTCGACGAGTTGCACAGCCGGGTGCGGATGCAGAAGTGGTGGCTCACCCACAACCACCTCGGCACCGTGCACGCCATCGCCTCGTGCAACCTCGCCGAGTACGCGATGGGGGTGCTCGCCGAGGCCGCCGTCCCGGCGTCGCACCGCTGGATCCCGATCGGGATGGACGTCCGCTACCTCGCGACGGCGAAGACCTCGGTGACCGCCGAGGCCGGGTTCGCCACACCGCCCGCCTTCGGCCCCGAGAAGGAGGACGTGACGGTGGAGGTGGCGATCCGCGACGACGCCGGGGACGAGGCCGTGCACGCGTCGATCCGTCTGCGCATCTCCCCGCGCCCGCCGCGCTGACCCGTCCGATCGGGGTCCGCGGCCCGCCCCGCTGTGCCACGATCGGGCGGTCATGAGCGCCCCGCCCGACCCCGGCCCCGGCGCACCCGGTGCTGCCGACGGCCCGGCGCCCGGGCGGCGCGCGGCCACCGCGGGGCAGGTCGTCGCGCAGCGCTTCACCGCCCGCCGTGTCGCCTCCGCGCTCGTGCGCCGGGACCCGGCCCCGCGGGTCGACCCGCTGCGCAGCCACACCCGCGCCACGATCGCGGGCGTGCTCCTGGCCGCCCTCGCCCTGGGGGCGGCCGCGGTCGTCGGCGTCGTCGACCGGCCGGCGGACTGGCGCGGCGCGTCGATCGTGGTCGGTGAGCGCTCCGGCGCCCTCGCCGTCGTCGCGCACGGCCCGGACCGGCTGATCGGCGTCCCGAACCTCGCCTCGGCCCGCCTGGTCGCCGCCGCGCTGGCCGGGGCACCGGCCCCCGCCGACCCCGTCGACGTCGCCGACGCGACCCTCGACACCGCGCCGCGCGCCCGCCCGGTCGGCATCGTCGACGCGCCCGCGCTCCCCCCGCCCGACCAGCCGGGACCCGCGGTGTGGTCGGTCTGCGACACCACGTCGCCGGACGCCGTGCCGCGGCTGGGCTGGACCCGGCCCCACACGACGACGACGGTCGCCGGCGCGGCGACGCCGCCGGGGCGCCCGCTCGCGCCGGGCGAGGGCCTCGTCGTCGTGGACCGGGCGGGCCAGAACTGGCTGGTGCACGACGGGCTGCGGGCCCGGCTGGACGTCGCCCGCCCGGCGGTCGTCGAGGCGCTCGGCCTCGGGGGCCTCCTGCCGCGGCCGGCGAGCAGCGCCTTCCTCGCGGCCCTGCCCGAGGCGCCGCCGATCACGCCGCCGCCGATCCCCGGCCGGGGGACCTCGGTGCCGGTCGACCTCGCCGGCGAGCGCGCCGGCGGCGTGGTCCGCGTCGTCGGCCCGGGCCGGCCCGACACCTACCTGCTGGTGCTGCCCGACGGCGTCGAGGTGGTGCCCGAACTGCTCGCCCGCCTCATCCGCCTCGACGACCCGGCGCGGGCCGACGTGCCGATCCCCACCGTCTCGCCGGCCCAGGTCGCCGCGCCGCCGGTCTCCCGCGCGATCGACCCGCGCGCCTTCCCCGACCCGGCGCCGGTGCCGCTGCCCCCCGACCGCGCGCCGACCGCCTGCACGGACCTGGCCGGCGGGGACGGCGCCACCGCCGTGACGGTCGCGGCGCAGCCCCCGGGACCCGGCACCGCGCTGCGCCAGGCCGACGGGTCCGGGGACCGGGTCGACCGGGTGGCGCTGCCCGGCAGCGGGGCGGCGGTGCGCACGGTCGGCTCCGGGCCGGACGCGCTGGCCGTCGTGTCGGCCACCGGGTCGGTGCACGGCGTGCCGGACGCGGCCACCGCCGAGGCCCTGGGCCTCGGGCGCACCTTCTCGCCCGCCCCGCAGGCCGTCGTGGGCCTGCTCCCCAGCGGACCGCCGCTCTCGGTGGAGGCCGCGACGCGGCCCCTGGGGTGAGCGGCGCGGATCAGGGCGCGGCGACGAGCCGGGTCGGTCCGGTCACGGTCGACGTCGGCGACGTCGAGGTGGTACCCGACCGCCCGGTCGGCGTCGTCGTGACCACCACGGTGCGGGGGCGGCACGACGGGCGCCGGCGGCGTCGTGACGACCACCGGCGCCTCGGAGGTGGGCACCACCGGCGGCACGACGGCCGTCGTCGTCCGGGCCCGGGGGCGGGTGGTGACGCGGACGCGGGGCGTGCGGGCCGGCTCCGCCTCCTCCGTCGTCGGCGCCACCGCGGCGGGGGCCGCCGGGATCGCGGGCACGGACGTGGCGAGGCGGCGGCAGCGGCGCGGTCGACGAGGCCCGCACGAGGGTGAACGCGATCGCCGAGCCCGCGACGAGCACGGCGACGAGCGCGATCCCGACCGCGACGAGGATGCGGCGCCGGCGCGGGCGGGCGGCGGCCGGGGTCTCGCCCTCGGCGGCGACGCCGGCGTAGGCGCCGGTCGTCCCGGCCGACCCGGTCGACACCGCCGGGGCCGCCACGACGCCGGGTGGCGGGCTGAACGACCCCGTGGGCGCGGCCATCAGGGCCGGCGAGAGCACCGTCTCGGCGTCGACCCCGACCTCGCGGGAGATGGCGCGCGTGGCGGCGAGCACCTCGTCGGCGTCCGGGCGGGCGTCCGGCTCGTCGGCGGTCATCGCGATGAGGAGCAGCTGCAGCGACTCCGGCAGCCCGACCGGCACCATCGGGCGCCGGTGCAGCCGGGCGACCGCCGCCTCCAGGGCGTTTCCGGGGTACTCGCGCCGCCCGGTGACGCACTCGATGAGCACGAGGCCGAGGGCGTAGATGTCGACCGCCGGGGACACCGACTCCCCACGCACCTGCTCGGGGCTCAGGTAGGACGCGGTGCCGATGACCATGCCGGCCGCCGTCACCGGGGCGGCGTCGCGGACCGCGGCGATCCCGAAGTCCGACAGGTGGGCGCGACCGTCGGCGTCGAGCAGGACGTTGCCGGGCTTGACGTCGCGGTGCACGACGCCGCGGCGGTGCACGTAGGCGAGGGCGTCGGCCAGCGCGGCCCCGAGGGCGATCACGTCGCCGAGCGGCAGCGGGCCGCGGCGGATGCGCTGCGCGAGGGTGTCGCCCTCGATGAGCTGCATGACGAAGTAGGCGCGGCCGTGGTCGTCCCCGACGTCGTACACGGTGACCAGGCCGGGGTGCGAGAGCGCCGCGAGCGTGAGGACCTCGCGGCGGTTGCGGGCCTCGGAGCCCTCCTCGAGGTCCCCGACGAGCTCTGCGGGGGGCGCGGAGGGCCGGGGCGTGCTGCCGCTCGCGCGGCCGTACCGGCCGGCGGCCCCGCCACCCGCGTCGGCGTCGTCGTCGGCCGGGTCCTGCGGCGGGACGGCCTCGCCGGAGACCGGGTCGACCGCGTCCGGCGGCGGGACCGGGACGGAGGCGGCGTCGGCGTTCGCCGCGGCGACCACGTCGCCGCCGGCCCCGAACATCTTGATCGCGACGTCGCGGCCGAGGAGCTCGTCGCGGGCCCGGTAGACGTCCGCGGCGCCGCCGCGGCCGATCAGGTCACCGACGGTGTAGCGGCCGCCGACGACGGTGGGCGGGCCGGCATCGGTCGTGCTCACCGGACACCCCCCTCGCTCCCGGGCGTCGCCGCGGGTCCCGTCTCCTGCCGGGACGCCGTCCCAGATCGATTCTCTCCCAGGGACGGGCGCCGTGTCTGCCGATGACGGCGCCCGGATCCGGGCTTCATCTCCGCTCAACGACGAAGTCGGACCGCGGACGCGGACCGTTACCGACACGTGGGTGACGGCGACCCGATGGTGGGCGCCGTTACGCCCGGTGCGTCCTACCCGGCGAGCCGTCCGAGCACGGACGGGAGCCGTTCGGGGTGCACCACGTCCAGCGACCGGGTGGCGCGGGTCAGCGCCACGTAGAGGTCGTTGAGCCCGCGCGGGGACTCCTCGACGATCCCGGACGGGTCCACGAGGACGACCGCGTCGAACTCCAGTCCCTTCGCGTCCGCGACGGTCGAGACCACGACGGCCACCTCGAGGTCGGCCGCGCCGCGCTCGTCGGCGGCGTCCTCGCCGTCGGCCGCGCCGCCCACGGGGAGCCCGTCGGCGACCAGCCGGGCGCGCAGCGCGTCCACCCGTGCCGCCGGCGCGAGCACCGCGACACGGCCGTTGCCCTCGGCGTCGACGACGTCGTCGGCGGCCGCGCGGGTCGTCGTCGAGACCTGGTGGTCGAGCGCGGACTCCGGGACGCCCACCGCCCCCGGCGGGATCCCGGACTCGCGCACCGACTCCGGCGGGGTCTGCGTCGGGTCGATGACGGCGAGCACGTCGGCCGCGACCTCGGCGATCTCCGCGGGGGTCCGGTAGTTGACGGTGAGGGCCTCGCGGCGCCACCGGGCGGCGACGTAGGGCGAGAGCACCTCGTGCCACGAGCCCGCCCCGTCCCGGGCCCCGGTCTGCGCGACGTCGCCGACCAGGGTCATCGAGCGGCTCGGGCAGCGGCGCATCAGGACCCGCCACGCCATCGGCGAGAGCTCCTGGGCCTCGTCGACGATGACGTGGCCGAAGGTCCAGGTGCGGTCCTCGGCGGCGCGCTCGGCGGCGGAGGCGTAGCTGGCCTCGCGGCTGCGGTCGGCGAGCAGGCTGGCGTCGACGACGTCGGTGGGGCGCAGCAGCTCGGGGTCCCAGTCGTCCTCCATCGCGAGGATCTCCAGCACGCCCGCGGCGTACGCCTCGTCGGCCTCGCGCTTGCGCTCGGCCCGCTCCCGCTCGGCGGTGTCGTCCTCCCCGAGCAGCTCGGCGGCCTCGTCGAGCAGGACCGCGTCGGCGGGGGTCCACCAGCGCGGGTCGAGCGCCGCCGCGGGCGGGGCGTCCCGGCGCAGCAGGGCCCGGTCGGCGTCGGACCAGCCGCGCGTGGCGGCGCTGATCCGCTTGGGATCGGTGTAGAGGTCCGCGAGCAGCTGCGGCGGCGTGAGGGTCGGCCAGAGCCCGTCGAGCGCGGCGAGCAGGTCCTCGTTCTCCCGCATCGCGGCCCGGATGTCCGCGAGGTCGCCGCGGTCGAGCAGTCGCTGGCCCGCTGTCGGCGACCTCGGGGTGGCTGCCCTCGCGGGAGAGCCGGTCGCGCTCGCGGCGGGCGAGCATGTCGACGGCCTCGCGGACGAAGGTGCGCTTGGCGTCGTTGTGCGGGCGGCGGGTCCGCCGCGCCCGGGTACGGGCCTGCGCGACCAGGTCGCGGTCGAGCTCGACGGTCTCGCCCTCGACGCGCAGCCGGATCGTGTGCCGCGGCAGCTCCTCGCGGTCGCGGACCGCGGTGGCGAGCACCTTGGCCATGTCGAGCGACCCCTTGCGCGCCGCGGCCGCGGCGGGCTCCGCGCGGCGGGCCGCGAGCCCCGGGTAGAGCTCCCCGACCGTCGAGAGCAGCACGCTCGTCTCGCCGAGCGAGGGCAGCACCTGCTCGATGTAGCGCAGGAACGTCGGGTTCGGGCCGACGACGAGCACGCCGCGCTTCGCCAGCTGGCGGCGGTGGGTGTAGAGCAGGTAGGCCGCGCGGTGCAGCGCCACCGCGGTCTTGCCGGTCCCGGGCCCGCCCTCGACGACGAGCACGCCGTTCACCCCGGACCGGATGATCCGGTCCTGCTCGGTCTGGATGGTCGCGACGATGTCGCCCATGCGCCCGGTGCGCCCGGAGCTCAGCGCGGCGAGCAGCGTGGCCTCGCCGGTGAGTCCGCCGCGCTGGGCGCCGTCGCGGTCTGGCCGCTGCTGCTGCGGCGTCGGCGAGGTCGAGGATCTCGTCGTCGACGGCGAGGACCTTGCGGCTGCGGGTACGCAGGTGGCGGCGCCGGCGGATGCCGTCCGGGTTGGCGGCCGTCGCGGTGTAGTACGGCCGGGCCACCGGGGCGCGCCAGTCGATGAGGAGCGGCTCGTAGTCGTGGTCCTCGTCGAGCAGCCCGAGTCGCCCGATGTAGGCGACCTCCTGGTCGAACCCGGGCGTCTCCGGGTCGGCGCTGTCGCGGCTCCCCGGCGCGAGGACGGCGTCGGGCTCCACGTCGAGGCGCCCGAAGCACAGCCCCTCCTCGACCGCGGAGAGGGTGGCGAGCTGCTCGGAGTACATGGCCGCGGCGGCGTCGCGCTCCGAGACCGCCTGCGGGGTGCCGGTGGTCTCGTCGCGCAGCACCCGCGCGAGCAGCTCGGCGGTCTCCTTGCGCCGGGCGTCGAGCCGCCCGTAGAGCATCGTCACGTAGGGCTGCTCCGCCGCGACCGGGTCGCCGGACCGGCGGGCGTCCCGCGTCGGCTCGACGTCGGCCGCGGCAGGACTCGCGGAGTGGGACAAGGACGACCCTCGTTCGCTGTCGTTCGGCGCCGTGACGGCCCTCCACGATAGCCCTGCGCGGTGAACGCCCTCGCGGGGCGAGCGGAGCGCCGCGGAGGAGGGCGGTCGGGCACGCGGTCAGGCGGGGTGGTGGCGGGTGATCCCGTCCGGGTCCGCCTCGCGCCGCACCCGGCCCTGGGCGGCGAGCACCTCGAGGTGGGCGTCGGTCTCCAGGACCGCGAGCACGCGGTGGAACGGCTCCAGGTCGGCCAGCCCCTTCTCCCGCCGTGTCCAGGTCAGGGCGGCCGCGGCGTCGGCCGCGGTGGCCGCACCCGCCGTCGTGACCCGCTCGATCTCGTCGAGGCGCCCGGCGTGGTGGTCGAGCAGCTCGTCGACGCGGGCGTGCACGCTCGGCCGGACGGGACCGTGGGCGGGCAGCAGGCGCCGGTCGGGCCGCTCGCGGACGCGGGCCAGCGAGGCCAGGAAGCGGGTCAGCGCCCCGGGACGGGCGTCCGGCTCGAAGCCGATCGAGGGCGTGATGTGGGGCAGCACGTGGTCGCCGGCGAAGAGCAGCCCGGCCGCGCCGCCGGTCCCGTCGCCGGTGTCGAACACGAGGTGGCCCGCGGGTGTGGCCGGGGGTCTCCACGGCCTCGAGGACCCGGTCCCCGACGGTCACCCGCTCGCCGTCGGACAGCCACTGGTCGGGCAGGGCGTAGTCCGCCATCTCCTCGTCGGCCACCTCGGCGGGCAGCAGGGCGGCGAGCTCGTCGGCCAGCGCGGCCCCGCCCGCGGCCCGCAGGGCGACCTGCTGGGCGCCCATGGGGACGGGGCGGCCCGCCATCACCTCGAGCGAGTCGCGCTCGCCCGCGCCGAGGGCCACCCGCGCCCCGGTCTCGCGGCGCAGCGCCGCCGCCTGCGTGTAGTGGTCGCGGTGCATGTGCGTGACCAGGAAGCGCCCGATGTCCCCCAGGTCCGCCCCGAGCCCGCGCAGCGCCGTGACCAGGACCTCCCGGGACTCGGTGAGCGTCCACCCGCCGTCGACGAGCGTCAGCCCGGCGCCGTCGCGCAGCACGTAGACGTTGACCGCCCGCAGCGCGTCGGAGGGGAGCGGGAGGGGCACCCGGAGCACGTCGGGGGCGACCTCCTCGGGCTCGGGGCGGCTCCAGGCGTGGCGGTCCTCGGCATCGGTCACGCCGTTCAGGATGCCGTCCCGGCGCCCGCGCGCCGGGCGCCCCGGGTCGGGGACGGCCGCCGGCGGCGGGTCCCTCCGGTCGACGACGGCGTTCGGAGCAACTTGAGAGTGAGGTGCGTCACTGACGACCCGTGATGCCCTCGGCCGGGACGGTGGCCGTCTGAGGGACCCGGTGCCCTGAGCAGCGGGAACGTGACCTGTTCGTGACCCGGGCCTCGTCCGGCGCCGGACCTCCCACCCGGTGTCACCTGATCGGGGCCCCTACGGTGGGCGTCGGCCGGGACGTCCAGACGACCCGGCCCCGGACCCGATGCGCCCACCTGTCCCGGCGGGTCCGGCCCCCGAACCGCGGTGCGGGACAGGTGGACGCGCCGGGTCCCCGCCCGGCACCGGATCGCTCCCCTCCGACCGGGTCCGGGCGCCACGAGAAGGACCGACCATGGCTCGACATCGCTCCGGGTCGTCCCGATCCGGACGGGCTGGCCCCGGCGTGTCCCCCCCGGACGCCGCGCCGCGGACGGGCTCCTGGCCCGCCGCCCTCGACGCCCCGGCCGCCGGACCCCGTCCCGCGCACGGGAAGCACCGTCACGACCCGGCGACCACCCCGCTCGACCTCGCCGCCATCGCCCGCGCCGCCGCCGCGGCCCGCGAGGACGGCCCCGGCGCCGGCGGGTCCGCGCCGGACCCCGCGACGCCGCCCTCGGGTGTCCCGACGCCCGCGCCACGCCTCAGCCGGCCACGCACCACGCTCCCCGCGTCGGCCCCCTCCGGACGACGACGCGGGCCGCCGGCGCGCTCGCGCTGTTCGGCGCCCTCACCGGGGCGACCGTGGCCGCCGCCAGCACCGGCTCGTCGTTCCTCGCCGACCCGCGGGCCGACACCGGCGAGATCGTCCGGCCCGACGTCGCCGTCACGCCGGCCGGGCTCTCGGAGCCGGCCGCCCGCGCCGCCACCGCGACGCAGCACCAGGCCGCGACCGCGGCCCCGCACACGACCACCGCCGCCCCGACGACGAGCGCGGCGCCGCCCGCCGTGCGCGACGACGGCGGGAAGACCCTCTGGTCGGCGGACTTCGCCTCGGCGGGCCTCAAGAACTTCCGGTCGACGCCGTGGAACAACCAGGGCGCGTCCTCGCCGACCCTCGGCGGCGGGCTGCTGAACTTCTCGATGCCCGGCGGCGGCAAGCGCTCCGAGGTGGAGCCGAAGTTCAAGGCCCTCTCCGAGGGCGACCAGTACTACTTCGGCTTCTCGGTGAAGCTCGCGCCGGACTTCCCGGTGGGCACCTCGGACTGGCAGGTCATCACCCAGTTCAAGAACGACGGGACCGGCTCGCCGCCCCTGGAGCTCAAGGTCCAGGACGGCAAGTTCCTCATCGACGGGGACTCGGGCGGGTTCTCGCAGGTCGTGGGCGACGCGACGCCCGGGCAGTGGACCCACCTCGTCCTGAAGGTCAGGTTCTCGTCGTCGAACGGCACGGTGAGCGCCTGGCAGGACGGCGTCCAGAAGATCGCCGACTATGCGCCGCCCTCGGGCACGATGTACTCGGGCAAGAGCAGCTACGTGAAGACCGGCATCTACCGGGACCCCTCGATCGGGCAGGCCGGCAAGCTCTCGTTCGGCAGCTGGGCGATCGGCACCACCCTCGGGTCGGTCAGCAAGGACCTCCCCGCGGGCCTCGCCTGACCACGGCTCCCCGCGCACGACGACGGCCCGGTCACCCCGCGCGGGGTGACCGGGCCGTCGGCGTTCGGGTGGGGCTCAGGCGAGTGCGCTGACCAGCGCCTCGCGCTGCCGAGCACCGAGGCCGGCCACGCGCCGGTCCTCCGGGATGCCGGCCTGCTCGAGGACGGCCGCCGCCTTCGCCGGGCCGTAGCCGGGCAGCGCGCGGACGAGCTGCGAGACCTTCGTCTTGCCGGCGATCGGGTCGCTCTTGCCGCGGTCCAGGACGGCGGGGATCGTCTCGTCGCCGCTCTTGATGCCCGCGAGCAGGGCCGAGCGGGCCTGACGCGCCTCGCGCGACTTGGCCTGGGCGGCCTCGCGCTGCTCCGGGGTCAACGTCGGGAGTGCCATGGAAGTCTCCCTCTCCTCACCTGCACAGGTCATGGGTCGGTGCCTGTCGGACCGGGCTCGGACCGACGGTGCCATCGTGGCCGGGGACGGGTGTCCGACCGGCTGCGACACACCATGGCGCACCGCATCTCGGGCTCGTACGCCGGGGGCAGGTGGTCGGGCCCCGACGCGCCGATGGTTGCGGGACGGTACACCCCGGCCGATCTCGACCACGCGCTGACCTGGTGCTATCTCGCTGAGTGAGCAGCATTGTGCTGGTCAGGTGACGTTCTGGCGATCCATTTGGCCCGTAGTTGCACGAAGAGTGACGGTGTTCCCGCCCCGGCAGCCCGCCGGTCCGATCGCCGAAGGAGCATCCGCCATGACCCAGCAGGCCGACCCCCGTCTCCCCCTCGACGCGGGAACGACCGCCCCCGGGACGCCACACCTGTGGTCCAGCCCGCGACGCGATGCAGAACGACTTCTCGGCCTACCGCGACGCGGTCGCAAGGTTCCGGACGACCGCCACCACGGTGACCCTGTCGCCCGACGTGCGCGCCGAGGTGGACGCCGACCTGGTCCGGCCATCGACCGGACCCTGGCCGACCTGGACACCCTCTCGACGTCGCGGAACCAGAACACGCTCTCCGACGCCGCGGACCGGCTCCAGACCGGCTCCCAGGCGATGGTCACCGCAGCCACGGCCGCCATCGGCGGCTGACCCGAGGGGGGCCGGCCCGGTGCCGGGGAGCCTCGCGCTCCCCGGCACCGGGTCGCTGGGTCCTGGTGGTTCAGCGCGGAACGGACGGACGGCCATTGGTCACCTTCTTCGGTGACCAACGGCCCGTTCGTGTCCTCGGGACGGGCCGCGGCGCGCTGGCGTGGTCGCCGCCGCGCCGCTCCGTTGATCACGGGTACACCACGCAGACCTGACGGGAGCCCGAGCTGCCTGGTGTGCCACTCGTCCCCGACCCGCGGGTCGGCCGGGAACCCGTCGTTGATCACGGGGACACCAGGCTGGCCCGGAGGGCGCCCGAGCTGCCTGGTGTGCTCCTCGCCCCGGAGACGGCCCGCGTCAGCGGCGGGGCCGGGCGGCGCGGTGGACGATCGCGGGCGGCAGGTTGCGCCAGACCGTGGGCGACGTGGTGACCTCGGTGAACAGCTCGTGCAGCTCGGCCTCGAGGGCCCGGGCCGGCGCCGCCCACCGGGTGAACGTGTAGCCGAACTGCACGAGGACCCCGTCCTCGGCCAGGGTGGACGCGACGACCGGCAGCAGGGAGTCCTCGCGGCCGGGCCGGGTCGCCGACCAGCCCAGGCCGCTGACGACGACGTCGACGCCCCGGGCCCCGGGCAGTCCCCGCAGGGCCAGCAGCGTCGTGAGCTCGGCGACGTCGGCCGGGACGACCTCGACGTCCTCGAGCCGCTGCGCCAGCCGGTGGGCCAGCGCCGGGTTGAGCTCGACCGCGAGGTGGCGGGCCCGCGGGCCGAGGCGGCGCGCGAGCTCGACGGTGAACGCCCCGGAACCCGCCCCGAGCTCGACGACCAGGGGGTCGGGACGGGCGCAGTGGGCCAGGGCCGCGTCGGCGACCGCCCGGGCCAGCGCGGTGGAGCTGGGCCACACCGAGGCCGTCGCGACCGGGGAGCGGACGAACTCGGCGGCGAACCGCGCCGAGTCGGACCAGTCGCGCCGGTCGCGGTGTCCCTCCGCCCGCCCGACCCCGCCGTCCTCGGACGACACGGCCTCAGGCGACACGGCGGGCCTCCGGGGCACGCCGGTCGGCGACGACCACCGCCACGAGCGGCACGGCGTGCACGGCGGGACGCGGCCGCGGGTCCACCCCGGCAGCCGGCAGCGCCGCGTCGACGGCGGCCGCGACCCGTCGGGAGGCCTCGCGCCGCGACCGGGCGGACACGCCGTCGAGCCGGACCGGCACCTGGACCGGGAGCACCCGCACCGTGAGCACGGTCCGGCGCGCCGAGGCGACCCGGACCAGGGAGGCGACCAGGGTGTCGTCGCCGACGAAGGCCGCACCGGCGTCCGGGGCGCCGTCGGTGTCCGCGTAGGACAGCGCGACCGGGACCACCGGGGCGTGGGCGTCGAGGGCGGCCTGCAGTGCGGCGGGCCGGAAGGGGCCGAGGTCGCGGCCGCAGTGGGTGGTGCCCTCGGGGAAGACGCCGACGCAGTCGCCCGCCCGCAGCGCCGTGGCCATCGTCGCGACGGCGCCCGGCAGGGCACGCATCCGGTCACGGGCCAGGAAGAGGGTGCCGGCCCGGGCGGCCATCGGGCCGATCAGGGGCCAGTCCCGGACCTCGGTCTTCGCCAGCATCCGCATCGGCACGACCCGGTTGAGGGCGAGCACGTCGAGCCACGACAGGTGGTTGGCGACGACGAGCGACCCGGGCCCGGGCCGCGGTCCGGTCACGACCACGCGCACCCCGGCCGCGGCCAGCAGCAGCCCCGACCACCCGGCCTGCAGGCCACCGACGCGCCGCGGGCCGAGCACCGGCGCCGCGAGGGCGAGGCAGGCGCCCAGGAGCAGCACGACAGCGAGCGCACCCAGCCGCAGGGTGGTGCGCAGGAGCCGGCGGACCCGGGCGAGCCCGGCGTCGGGCACGGGGACCGGCAGGCACGCCGTCCCGCACGGCGAGGTGGGGAACCAGCCCGGCCCCCTCCCCGTCGCTCCGCTCGCCGCGCTCACACGTCCTCCCCGAGCAGGTGACGCCGCCACCGGGGGTCGATCGCGGTGTGGTCGAGCAGCACGAACAGGTCGGCGACACCGAAGTCGGGGTCCAGGGCCGGCGGGCCCCCGATGCGGGCGCCGAGGCGCAGGTAGCCCCGGAGCAGCGGCGGGGTCTCCAGGCGGGCCCGGCGCGCGTCCCCGGCACCGTCGGCACCGATCGGTGCCGGACGGTGCGGGACGACGCGGTGGTCCTCGGGAGCGAGGTGCTTGCGGGTGACGAGGGACCACACCGACCCGGGCAGCGCACCGTCGGGATCCAGGGGCACGCTCGCGCACCCGATGAGCCAGCGGTGCCCGGTCAGGACCAGGTAGCGCCACATGCCGGCCCAGACCAGGGAGAGCACCGTGCCGGTGCGGTGGTCGGGGTGCACGCAGGACCGGCCGACCTCGACCAGCCGGGGGCGCAGCGCGTGGAGCGCGGACAGGTCGAACTCGGTGTCCGAGTACAGCCCGCCCGCGGCGGCCGCGCCCTCGGGGGCGAGCATCCGGTAGGTCCCGACGATCGCGCCGTCGGTGTCGTCCCGGACCATGACGTGGTCGCAGAACGCGTCGAAGGCGTCCTCGTCGCGTCCCTCCTCGGCGGCGGGGCCGGGCGCGAGCCGGGCTCCCTGCTCGATCGCGAACACGTCGTGGCGCAGGCGCTGCGCGGCCCGCACGTGCTCGACCTCGCGGGTGACGAGCAGGCTGTAGCGCCCGGAGTCCTCCGGGCGCGCGACGCGGTCGGTGGCCGTCGTCGTCGTGAGCAGGACCTCGCTACCGGTCATGCGGCGGTGTCTACGGGGCCCGGACGCCGGGCGGCCGACCCGCGCGTGACGAGGTGGTGTGATCCGCGTGAATCGTCGGCGGACCCGACGAGGTCGACGTAGTGGCCCAGCAGCTCGTCGCAGACGGCGGGCCAGGTGCGGCCGCGCGTCGAGGCCCGGGCCGCGTGGCCCATGCGCCGGCGCAGCCCGGGGTCGTCGCGCCACACCCGGACCCGCTCCCGCAGGGTCGCGGCGCCCGCCTCGCTCGCACGCGGCGTCGAACAGCCAGCCCGTCTCCCCCGGCTCGACGAGGTCGCGCACCCCGCCCGCGTCCGGGGCGAGCACCGGCAGCCCGGCGGCCTTGGCCTCCTGCACCGCCTGGCAGAACGTCTCGAACGGGCCGGTGTGCACGAAGGCGTCGAGGGCGGCGTAGGCGGTGGCGAGGTCGTCGCCGCCGCGGAAGCCGAGGAACGCCGCGCCCGGCATCAGCTCGGTGAGCCGCTCGCGGGCGGGCCCGTCGCCGACGACCACCACCCGGACGCCGGGCAGGTCGGCCAGCACCGCCAGGCGCTCGACCTGCTTCTCCGCGGCGAGGCGCCCGACGTAGCCGACGAGCATCTCGCCGCGGGGCGCGAGCTCGCGGCGCAGGGCTGCCGCGGCCGTCCCGCCGTCGGCGTGCTCGCCGGACGGGCGGAAGCGACCGGTGTCCACCCCGCGGCCCCACCGGTGCACCCGGGGGACCCCGTGCGCCTCGAGGGCCTCGACCGCCCACGCCGAGGGGGCGAGGGTCCGGTCGGCGCGGGCGTGCAGCCGCCGGGTCCACCGCCAGGCCGCCCGGGCGGTCAGCCCGACGCCGTACGACGCGGCGAACCCCGCGACGTCGGTCTGGTAGACGGCCACCGTGGGCGCCCCGAGCCGGCGCGCCGCGGTGATCGCGCGGGCGCCGAGGACGAACGGCGAGGCGAGGTGCACGACGTCGGGGCGGTACTCCTCGAGGGTCGCGCGCACGGCAGGCGTCGGGACCCCGACCGGCAGCGAGTCGACCATGGCGAGGTCCAGCGCGGGGACCCGGATGACCGGGACGCCGTCGACCTCGTCGGGTCCGGCCCCCGGGGCGAGGACCAGGGCCTCGTGGCCCCGCCGCCGGAGGTGGGCGATGACGTGCAGGACGGAGTTGGTGACCCCGTTGACCTGCGGCAGGAAGGACTCGGTCACGACCGCGACGCGCACGTCGGAGACGGTTGCCGGTGTGAGGTCCCTGTTGCCGACGACGACGTGACCTCCGGCGGAACCCTCTCCCAACAGCACGGGCCGCACCGTTTGTGACCAAGTCGTGACCTGTGACGCTCCGTGTCGCCGGCGCGCGCGGGCGCCGGTCCGCAAATCGGCCGCACCGTGGCGGCGATCGCGGATCGATCACGGAGTGCAGCAGGATCCGCCACCACGGGCTGGTCCATCCGGGCCTGGCGTTTGACACGCCGCGTCGCGGACGACCTACTGACGTTCAGCGCCGCTCCGAGGGGACGGGCGTCGCGCTCGAGGGGCCTGCGGAGGTGCCGCGCGTGAGCGAGCCGCGGTGGCACCCGTCCGTCACGCCGGGCGGCGTGTCCGCGCGGGCGCGCGCCGAGGCCGCCGTCCCGGGCCCGTTCGTCGCCGTGCCCGCCCAGTCGACCGTGGCCCCCCTCGCCCGCCCGCACGCGGAGCCGCGCGGCCGCCGGTCGTCCGACGTCGGAGCGTCCCGCGACGGAGCCGTCCGGTGTCGGAGCAGCCGGTGCCGGAGCCGCCGGTGTCGGAACGGCCCGCGCCCGTCGCCGGTCCGACCCCGGACGAGTTCGAGCGCCCGAGCTCGGCCCGGGTCTACGACTACCTGCTCGGCGGGGCGGCCCACGGCGCGGTCGACCGGGCGCTCGGTGACCGGCTCATGCGCTCGCAGCCCGGCGTGGTCGAGCTCGCGCGGGAGAACCGCGCCTTCCTGCGGCGCGCGGTGCGCTTCCTGCTCGCGGCCGGCATCGACCAGTTCCTCGACCTCGGGTCGGGCGTGCCCACGATGGGCAACGTCCACGAGGTGGTCGCGCGGAGCCGCTCCGGCGCCCGCGTCGCCTACACCGACGTCGACTCCATCGCCGCGCTCCACGGCCAGCACCTGCTCGCCGCGCTGCCCACCGCCACCTACACCGCCGTCGACATCGCCGACGTCGACGTGGTGCTGGCCTCCCCCGGGATCGCCGGGCTGCTCGACCTGCGCCGCCCCGTGGGACTGCTCGCCTTCTCGGTGCTCCAGCACGTGCGCCGGGACGCCGCCGGGCTGATCGAGGACTACCTGCGGCGGCTGGCCCCGGGCAGCGCCCTGGCCCTCTCGCACTTCACCGACGACGACCCGCGCACCGGGCCGTGGATCGAGGCCGAGACCGCCGCGTACCCGCGCGCCATGCCGCGGCCGCGGTCCCGCGCCGAGGTGGCGGCGCTGCTCGCCGGCGTGGACCTCGTCGACCCCGGGGTGGTGTGGGCCGACGAGTGGCGGCCCGAGCCGGGCCGCCCGGCGGGCGCCGGCGATGCGCGGGGCCACTGGGTCGCCGTCGGCTTCCGTCGCTGAGCGCGACCCCGCCGGCTTCGGCGCGGCCTCCGCTCGTCTCGGCTCCCGGCGCCCTCGTCGCTCCGTTCGGAGTAGTTCCGTAGGGCTCCCGGCTGCTCCGTTCGCCGGTAACCGCGTCCGGTCGGCCACTCACCGCGACACACCGCGTCGAGGCCGTCACCCGAGGTGACGCTAGGTCTCGGTTCTATTACGGTTCCGCTCTGCCGGTCCGCTCCCCACCGCTTCCGGCCCGAGTAGCCCCGACTCGAGGAGCCGAGCCATGCCAGGTCGTCACCGCAAGCCGTCCACGCTCTCCGACACGACCGGCAGCCTCGCGCTCGCGAGCCTCAAGGTCGGCGTCGCCGCCGCGGCCGTCTCCGCCCCCGTCGTCATGGCCGGCGTCGCCTCGGCCGAGCCGAGCGCGACCGTCTCGCCGCAGAGCAACACGACCTGGGACCGCCTCGCCAAGTGCGAGTCGACCAACAACTGGGACGCCGACACCGGCAACGGCTTCAAGGGCGGCCTGCAGTTCACGCAGTCGACCTGGAAGGCCTTCGGCGGCCGCAAGTACGCCGCGAGCCCCGACGAGGCCAGCCGCGAGGAGCAGATCGCCGTCGCGAAGAAGGTCCAGGCCGAGCAGGGCTGGGACGCCTGGCCGACGTGCTCCAAGAAGCTCGGGATGTCCTAGGTGCCTGCGGCTTGTGAGCAGAAAGTGCGGCTATCACCGCACTTTCTGCTCACAAGCGCGAAGCGCACCTACCGCTCCGCGTCCTTCTTCACCGACGCCAGGTTCTTGCGGGCCGAGCGGCTCATCGCCCGCTCCAGGCCCCACTGCGGGACGGGGACGGTGACCTCCATCGTCGAGGTCATCGTCAGCTCGGTCCCCGCGCCGGACTCGGCGGCCTCGTAGACGATCTCGCTCTCCGAGATCAGCTTGCCCTCGACGCAGGTCAGCGTGACCGAGGTGTCGGTGTAGGTCACGTCGTAGGTCGACGGGCTCGTGAAGCCGATCGCCCCCAGCGTGACGACGATCCGCGACGGGCGCCCGTCGGAGTCGTGCGCGACGACCTCCGCCGACTTCGCCTCGTTCGCCCACCGGTCGGTGTTCTCCAGGTCCGAGACCACGTCGAGGACGGTGGCGACGGGGGCGTGGATGGAGATCGATTCCTTCACGGGTCCGGCCATGGTCCAGGAGTACCCCGCCGGGGTCCGGTCCTCCCGGACCTCTCGATCATCCCCGGTCGGCCGCCACGCCCTCGTGCGCCATCCCGTGCTCGCGGGCCTGCTGCGGTGGCGCCCCGGTCAGGGCGATCCCCGCCCGCAGCGCCGACGCCGCGTCGAGCACGGCGTCGCGCGCCGCCGGGACCAGGCCCGCGAACCCGGCGTAGCCGTGCACCAGCCCCGGGAAGCGCCGGGCCACCGTCGGGACCCCGGCCCGGCGCAGCGCCGCGACCAGCTCCTCGCCCTCGTCGCGCAGCGGGTCGAACCCCGCCGTCGCCACGTAGGCCGGGGGCATGACGCCGAGGTCGTCGGCGTCGAGCAGCGCGGTCGGCCGGATCGGGTCGAGCCCGTCGGGCAGGTAGAGCCCCTCGAACCACTCGACGTCGACGGTGCGCAGCCCGAACCCGTCGGCGAAGAGCTCCCGGGAGCCGCCGGAGCGGCCCGCGTCGGTGACGGGGTAGAGGGCGAGCACGAACTCGGCGGTCGCCTCGCCGCGCCGGGCCAGCTGGTGGGCGGAGGTGAGCGCCAGGTTGGCGCCCGCCGAGTCGCCGCCGACCGCGATCGCGCCGGCCCGGAAGTCCGCCCGGTGCGCGACGACGTGGCGCAGCGCGGCCACCGCGTCGGCGAGCCCGGCCGGGAACGGGTGCTCCGGGGCGAGGCGGTACTCGACGGAGAGCACCCGGGCGCCGGCCTGCTGGGCGAGCGCCCGGCAGAGCGGGTCGCCGGAGTCGACGCTGCCCAGCGCGAACCCGCCGCCGTGGAAGAAGACGAGCAGGCCCGCCGTCGCGCCGGCGAGGTCGTCGGGCTCGTAGAGCCGGGCGTCGAGGACGCCGGGCGCTTCCCGGGTCGCGTCCTGCGGCACCGGGATCGAGACGGCGCGGCTGGTGATCCCGCGGGTGACCTCGGCGAGGCCGGAGGCGGCCTCGTCGGTCAGGCGGCGCTGGTCCGTCAGCGGCGGGTCCTCCCCCGGTCCCGCGGCGAGCGCGAGCAGCCGCAGGATCATCTGGATGTCGAGGTCGAGGACCTGGCCGTCGCGCTCGACGCGGCGGCCGGCGAAGGCGCGCTTGGCGGGCCGCGGGAGCCCGACGAGCGCCCGGAGCACGCGGCGCAGGATCGGGAACTTCACTCCGCCCACCCTAGGAGGGCGGCGGGGAGGCGCGCGCGCGGTCGGTGCCGGGGCACCATGCGGGGCATGGCGGACGCCCCGACCCTGCTCGGCACGCGGACCCGGCTGCGGCGCTGGCGCGCGGACGACGCGGCCGCGATCCACGCGGCGTGCCAGGACCCGGATATCCAGCGGTTCACGACGGTGCCCTCGCCGTATCGTCCCGCCGACGCCGAGTGGTTCCTCGCCCACCACGTGCGCCACGTCGCCGAGCAGGGCGGGGCGTCGTGGTGTGTCGAGGGGATCGACGCGCCGGGCGTCGTCGCCGCCAGCATGGCGGTGCTGCACGTCCGCGACGGCGTCGGCGAGGTCGGGCTACTGGTGCGCGGCCCCGGCGCGCGGGCGCGGGTACGTCACCGACGCGCTCGGGGCGGTCGTCGCGTGGGTGTTCGGCACGGGGAGGGCCGAGACCCTGGAGCTGACGATCGACCCTGCCAACGCCGCCAGCCGGGCCGTCGCCCGGGCGGCCGGGTTCGCGGAGGACCACGTCGACCCGGCCCGCACCCTGGACGACGGGTCGGTCCGCGAGCTGGTCGTGTACCGGCGGGGAGCGGTCGACTGAGCGCGCCGGCGGCTACAGCGCGACCGTCCCGACGACGCCGACCACGGTGTCGCCGCCGACCCACACCTCGCCGTCGGCGTGCTCGACGAACACCCGCCCGCGCCGGCCGAGCACGGTCCCCTGCGCCGCCACGTACGACGGCGGGGCGTGCCCGGCCCCGACGAGCCACATGCCCAGGCCCGCGTTCAGCGAGCCGGTCACCGGGTCCTCCCCCACGCCCATCGCCGGGACGAACGCCCGCACCTCGAACGCCGGGTCGCCGCCGTCGGGATGCGGCCCGACGACCCCGACGGCCTGGCCCACCTCGCTCGCGGCGAGCGCGCGCAGGTCGGGCTCGAGGCGCAGCACGGTCGCGGCGTCCGGGAGCAGGAGCGCGACCCAGCCCGGACCGTTGTCCACCCACGCCGCGTCGACGACGTCGTCCGTGCCCAGCGCCGCCGTGATCACGGCCAGGTCGGCCGCGTCGACGGGACCCGAGCGCACGAGCGGCGGGGCCGCGAAGGCGAGCCGCGCGCCCGCGCGGACCCGGACCAGCCCGGCGCCGCACTCCTGGACCGGGCCCCCGTCGGCGTGCTCAGCTGCGTCGTCGCCGCCCGGGACGCCCCCCGCCTCGAGCCACGCACGCGCCGAGCCGAGGGTCGGGTGGCCGGCGAACGGCAGCTCGCGGCCCGGCGTGAAGATGCGGAGCCGGTAGTCGGCGCCGGGCACCGTCGGCTGCAGCAGGAACGTCGTCTCGGACAGGTTCGTCCAGGACGCGAACGCGGCCATCTGTGCGTCGGTGAGGTCGTCCGCGTCGTGGACGACCGCGACCGGGTTGCCGGCGGTGAGCTCGTCGGTGAAGACGTCGACCTGGCTGAAGGAGTGCACGCCGACGATTCCGCCACGGATCGCGCCCGGACATCCAGGGCCACCGGGCGGGAGGTGGCAGGAGCGGGTACCCGGGCGTCGTGCCGGAGGAGAAGACGTGCGTCGCGTGCGGGCGGACGATCACCTGGCGCCGGAAGTGGGCGCGGAACTGGGACGAGGTCCGCTACTGCTCGGACGCCTGCCGACGGCACCGGGTCGACGACACCGACCGCGCCCTCGAGTCGGCCATCGTCGAACTGCTCGACGCCCGAGGCGCGGGGAAGACGATCTGCCCGTCGGAGGCGGCCCGGCAGGTCCGCCCGGACGGCTGGCGGGAGCTCATGGAGCCCGCCCGACGGGCGGCGCGCCGGCTCGTGGCGGCGGGCCGGCTCGAGATCACCCAGCACGGCCGGGTGGTCGATCCCTCCACGGCGAAGGGGCCGGTGCGCCTCCGCCGCCCCTGAGCGGGGGCTACTGCTCCCCGGGCGACCCCACGTAGGTCCCACGGTGGAAGACCAGCGGCAGCGACTCCTCGGCCGCGAGGTCGTGCACGGCGCCGACGACGATGAGGTGGTCCCCGCCGTCGTGGCAGTCGTAGAGGGTGCAGTCGATCCAGGCGGTGGCCCCGGCGAGGATCGGCGAGCCCAGCGCGGACGGCCACCACTCGACGCCGGCGAACTTGTCCGCCCCGGACCGCGCGAACGTCGTGGAGAGGTCCTGCTGATCGTGCGCGAGGACGTTGACGCAGAACCGCCCGGTCGCCTCGATCTTCGGCCAGGACGACGAGCTCCGGCCGGGGAGGATCAGCACCAGCGGCGGGTCGAGCGAGAGCGACGAGAAGGACTGGCAGGTGAACCCGGCCGGGACGCCGTCGACGGCGCCGGTGACGATCGTGACGCCCGAGGGGAAGTGCCCGAGCACCGCACGCATCGTCGTCGGGTCCGTGCTCGCCATGGAAAGCTCCTCCTCGGATCTCGGCGGCGCCCACGCTAGGGGTTGCTGACGCGGCCGCCCACCGATCGTGCCGCGCGCCCTATCCTCGGCGCCCGTGACGGAGGCCGCCCGCCCCGGCCGCGGTCGCACCAAGGACCGCGGCAAGGACGAGGCCGTCCTCGACGCCACCGTGCGGCTGCTCGCGACCGAGGGGGTGGCGCGGACCTCGATGGACCGGGTCGCCACCGCCGCGGGCGTGTCGAAGGTGACCGTCTACTCGCGGTGGCGGAGCAAGGACGAGCTGATCGGCGCCGCGCTCGCGCACCTGCGCCTCGGCCGGGTCCCCGAACCGGTCGGCGAGGTGCGCGCCGACCTGATCGCCCTGCTCGAGGCCATGCGCGAGCAGTACACCGAGGTCGGGGCGATGAGCATCCTGGGCACCTGCCTGGCCGACGAGCCCGGGTCCGGCGCGCTCCTCGACGTGGTGCGCGACGCCACCCTGCTGCCCCGGCGGGCCCTGTTCGCGGCGGTGCTGCGCGCCGGGGTCGGGCGCGGCGAGCTGCGCGAGGGTCTCGACGTCGAGGCGGCGACCAGCCTCGTCGTCGGGACCCTCTACGCCGACCACCTCGCGGGCCGGGACACGAGCGCTCCCGGCTGGCCCGCCGCCGTCGTCGACCTCGCCCTCAGCGGGCTGCGCCCGTGAGCCGGTCCGTCGCGAGCCGCGCCCCCTGCGCCATCGCGTCGAACTTCGCCCACATCACCGTGGGGTGGACCTCCGGACGGTAGGTGGCCTGCGAGGAGAACCCGCAGTCGGCGCCCGCCATCACCCGCTCCGGTCCGACGAGCCGGGCGAAGCGCTCCAGGCGCTCCGCGATCAGCTCCGGGTGCTCGACGATGTTGCTCGCGTGGGTGATGACGCCGGGGACGAGGACCTTGTCGTCGGGCAGCGCGACGGACTCCCACAGGTGGTACTCGTGCTCGTGGCGGGCGTTGGCGGCCTCGAACGAGTAGTAGCGGGCGTCCACGGCGAGCACGAGGTCGATCACGTCGGCGAGCGGGACGTCGAAGATCCGCGGACCCTCGTTGATCGAGTAGCAGGTGTGGAAGCGCACCTTCTCCGCCGGGATCCCGCGTAGTGCGTGGTTGATCGCCTCGACGTACATGTGGCCGCGCCGCGCACGGGCCGCCTCGTCGTAGCCGTGGAAGCTGTAGAATCTCGGTCAGGAACGGGTCGTCGACCTGGAGGATGAACCCGGCGTCGACGATCGCGCGGTACTCGACCGACATCGCGTCGGCGACCGCGAAGTAGTACTCCTCCTCGGAGCCGTAGTACTCGTTGACGCCGACCCCGCTCGGCGCGATCGAGGGCACGAACGCCGCTGCCCTGTCCAGGTCCGGGCTGGCGTCCACCGCCGCCGCCAGGTTCTCCAGGTCGCGCCGCAGGACCGCCTCGCCCTGGTAGACGACGGGTCCGGTGCACACGACGGGCTCGATGGTGCCGACCGTCCCGCCCATCATCGCGGCCGCGAAGTACTGCTCGTAGTACTCCGGGAACGCCTCCTGTTCGGCGGCGAAGCTGTAGACCGTCTCGGCGCCCGGACGACGCTCGAGCCCGCCGAGCCGCTCGGTGACGTAGCTGAAGAAGCCGAGCTTGCCCATCTCCCCGTCGGTGACCACGTCGATCCCGTGCTCGCGCTGGGCGGCGACGATGCCGGCGACGGCGTCCCGGGTCGCGGTCCCCAGCGCATCGTCGGCCACCGGCTCGCCCGCCTGCCGGGCGGCGAGCAGGTCGAGCAACGCCGTCGGCCGCGGGAGGCTGCCGACGTGGGTGGTGCGGATGCGGTGGGCGTCGTCGCTCACGGGTGCCTCCCGAGGGATTGAATTCTTGTACCGAAGAGTTCAGGTGAACGCTAGCGAGTCGGTCAAGGCTGCCGGATCAAGACTCTTGTCGTCTCAATCGTGCGCGATTCAGTGCTTTCTCCTCCGGGACCGGCTGTGTCACCCTCGACGACGAGACCTGCTTCACCCCTCGACGCGGAGGCGGCCACCGTGGAGATGTTCATCCTCGTCAGTCCCGCCGAGCTCGCCGACGCCGTCCTGTGGGTGGTCGCGATGAGGGTGGCGGTGGTCGGGGCGGGCATCGGCGGGCTCACGCTCGGGATCGCCCTGCAGCGGGCCGGCATCGACGTCGACCTCTACGAGCGCGCCGGCGAGCTGCGCGAGGTCGGCGCGGCCGTGGCCCTCTCGGCGAACGGCACCCGCGAGCTGTACCGGCTCGGGGTCGGCGAGGCGCTCGACCGCGTCTCCACCCAGCCCACCGAACTGATCTACCGCGACGGGCGGACCGGCGAGCGGATCGCCGCCCACCCCGGCGGTGCGGACTACCGCGCCCGCTTCGAGGCCCCCTACTGGGGCATCCACCGGGTCGACCTGCAGCAGACGCTCGCCGCCGCGGTGGACCCCGAGCACCTGCACCTGGGGCGGGCCGTCACCGGGGTCGTGGACGACGGGGACGGCGCGACGATCACGTTCGACGACACGTCCACGGTGACCGCCGACGTCGTCGTCGGCGCCGACGGGGTGCACTCGGTGGTCCGCGAGCACGTCTGCGGCCCCGGCAGCGGACCGGTCTACTCCGGCACGAGCGCCTTCCGCGGGCTCGTGCGGCGCGCCGACCTGCCGTCGCTGCCCGACCCGCTCGCGATCCAGTTCTGGGCCGGACCGCACGCGCACCTGCTGCACTACCCGATGGGCGGGGACGCGCACGACGACGACACCGTCAACTTCTTCGCGGTCCTGTGCGGGCCCGCGCAGTGGACCGGGGGCCCCCGTGAGGCTCCCGACGGCGACCTGCTCGCCGGCTTCGCGGGCTGGCACCCGGCCGTCGTCGAGATGCTCGCCGCCGTCCCGCAGAGCCCCCGCTGGCCCCTGCTCTCCCAGCCGCCCCTGACCCGCTGGACCCGGGGCCGCGTCGCGCTCATCGGCGACGCCTGCCACGCGATGCTGCCCCACCACGGGCAGGGCGCGAACCAGTCGATCGAGGACGCCGTGGTGCTGGCCGACCTGCTGGCCGGCACCGACGCCGACTCGGCGCTCGACGCCTACCCCCGACGACGCCGCGCGCGCACCCGCGCCGTGGCGCGCAGCGCCTGGGAGACCGGGACGCTGCTGCACCTCCCCGACGACGACGTCGACGGGCTCAAGACCCGCGACGCCCGCTTCGAGGGCTATCTCGACGCCAACGCCTGGGTCCACGAGTACACCGCCACCACCACAGAGGAAGTCGCATGACCACCACCGACGACCAGTCCGTCTCCGACGCCGTCACCGCCGGCTCGCACGCCACCGAGATCGCCCGCTCCGGCGCGGCCACCTTCCGCTCCGGCGGGGGCGACGTCGACCAGCAGCGCGCGGCGAGCGTCATCGGCGCGGCGCTCGAGGGCATCCGCTCCGCGATCCGCGAGCAGAAGGTCACCTACGAGGAGTTCGACGCGTTCAAGCGCTGGCTGATCAGCGTCTCCGACACCGGCGAGTGGCCGCTGTTCCTCGACGTCTACCTCGAGTTCGAGGTCGAGCGCGTCGCCGCGCAGACCCAGGACGGCTCGGTCGGCACCATCCTCGGCCCGTTCTGGCTCGACGGGCAGGTCCAGCTCGACTCACCCGCCACCCTGCCCATGCGCGACGACGAGCCCGGCACCCCGATGATCCTCGCCGGGCAGGTCACCGCCACCGACGGCACCCCGCTGGCCGGCGCGACGGTCGACATCTGGCACACCGACGACGAGGGCTGGTACTCCGGCTTCGCCGCCAAGCCGCCGGCCGGGAACCTGCGCGGCGTCGTCACCTGCGACGACCAGGGCCGCTACGAGATCCACACCCGCAAGCCCGCCCCGTACACGATCCCGCTCGACGGCCCGACCGGGCAGATGACCCTCGCCGCCGGCTGGAGCCCGTGGCGCCCCGCCCACATCCACCTGCTGGTCTCCGCGCCCGGGCACCGGACGCTGACCACCCAGCTGTTCTTCACCGGCGACCCCTACCTGGGCAACGACGTCGCCTCGGCCGACAAGCCCGAGCTCACCCTCGACCCGCAGCCCACCGGCAACGGCGACGAGGTCCGCTCCGACCGCGACTTCGTGCTCGAGCCCGAATAGACCGTGGAGGTCCGGCAGCTGCGCTACTTCGTCACGGTGGCGCGGACGCGGCACTTCGGGCGGGCGGCCACCGAGCTGCACATCGCCCAGTCGCCGCTCTCCCAGGCGATCCGGCAGCTGGAGTCGCACCTCGGCACGCCGCTGTTCGAGCGGACCACGCGCCGGGTCGACCTCACCGCCGCCGGAGAGGCGCTGCTGCCCGAGGCCGTCCGGATCCTCGAGTCGGTGGGGGCCGCCCGCGAGCAGGTCTCGCGGGTGGCCGCCGGCGACCTCGGGCGGCTGCGGATCGGGGCGACGGCGCTGGCGACCTACCGCCACGTGCCCGACCTCGTCCGGCGCCTCGGCGCCGAGCTGCCGAACCTCACGCTGCGCTTCCGCTCCGAGATGCTCACCCCGGCCCTGGAGGCCGCCCTCGTCGACCACCGCATCGACCTCGCCGTCCTGCGCCCACCCGTGGGCGACGAGTCCCTGGCGACGCGGCTGCTCGCCCGCGAGCGCCTGGTCCTCGCGGTGCCGCTGGGCCGGGCGGTCGCGGGCGGACCGGCGGACGGCGCCGTCGCGCTCACGGACCTCGCCGACGAGGACTTCGTCGTGTACTCCGCGCCGGGCTCGGTGGTCGGCGCCGCGGCCGACCGGGCGTGCCGCGGCGCGGGCTTCGTGCCGCGGCGGACCCACGAGGCCGACCAGACCTCGATCGTGCTCGCCCTCGTCGCCGCCGGGCTCGGGGTGGCGCTGCTGCCGGCCTCGGTGCTCGCCGTGACCGTCGACGGCGTGCGCTACCGCGAGCTGACCGGCTGCGACGTCACCGTCGACGTCGCGCTGGCGTGGCGGCACGACGATCCATCCCCCGCCCTCGAGAAGGCCCTCGCCGTCCTGGACGGCGACGAGAGGACCCCGTAGTGAAGATCGACTCCGTCGAGGCCATCCCCCTCGCGATCCCCTACCGCCGCCCGTTCGGCTTCGCCAGCGGCCGGGTGACCGCCGCCGACCACGTCCTGGTCCGCATCACCACCGACGACGGCCTCGTCGGGCACGGCGAGGCCCCGCCGCGGCCCTACACCTACGGCGAGACGGCCGCCTCGATCGTCGCCGCCGTCCGCGACCTGTTCGCCCCGGTGCTCGTCGGCGCCGACCCCTTCGCCCGGGAGCGCATCCGCGCCGACCTCGACCGCACCGTCGCCAACAACGCCGCCAAGGGCGCGATCGACGTCGCGCTCTGGGACCTCGTCGGGCAGGCCTGCGGGCAGCCGGTGCACGTGCTGCTCGGGCACGCCGCCGACGACGTCCGCGCCGCCCACATGATCGGGCTGGGCACGCCGGAGGAGATGGTCGCCGACGCCGTCGAGATGCGCGACGACCACGGCGTCGACGCCTTCAAGATCAAGGTCGGCCGCGAGCTGGCCGTCGACCTGGCCGCCGTCCGTGCCCTGCGGGCGGAGCTCGGCGACGCGGTGGAGCTCTACGCGGACGCCAACCGCGGCTGGGACGCCGACACCGCGATCGTCGCGTCGCGCCGGCTCGCCGAGCACGGCGTGTCGATGCTCGAGGAGCCCAACCCGGCCGCGGACGTCCTCGGCCGGCGGCGCATCGTCGCGGCGAGCCCGATCCCCGTCGTCGGCGACGAGTCGACGATCACGCTCGGCGGGGTCGCCCGGTCGCTGCTCGACGGCGACTCGGAGGCCATCAGCGTCAAGGTCGCGCGCACCGGCTTCACCGACTCCGCCAAGATCGTCGGGCTCTGTGAGGGCCTCGGGGTGACCGCGGTCGTCGGGAACCAGATCGACGGGATGCTCGGCACGGTCGCGTCGGTGGCGCTGGGCTGCGGGCTGCGCGCCCTCGCCCGCCAGCCCGTCGAGGTCACCAACTACCTGCTCATGGCCGACGACGTGCTCGCCGAGCCGCCGGTGATCGTCGACGGCCGCCTCGCCGCGCGGCAGGCGCCCGGCCTCGGCGCGAGGATCGACCCCGACAAGCTGGCCCACTACCGCGTCCACTGAGCGTCAGAGAAGTCCCGTTCCAGACACGGATCCTGTTCAGCACGCCATGGTCCGGAAACCGTCGTCGATCACGGAGGACCCCGTGCAGTTCCTCGTCCGCATGGACGTCCGTCTGCCCCACGACATGCCGCAGGAGGTCGCCGACGACCTGCGCGCCCGCGAGAAGGCCCGCGCCCACGAGATCCAGGGCGCCGGGAAGTGGCCGGAGCTCTGGCGCGTGGTGGGGCGCTACGCGAACGTGAGCCGCTTCGACGTCGAGTCCGGCGACGAGCTGCACGAACTGCTCTCCAGCCTGCCGCTCTTCCCCTACATGGACATCGAGGTCACCGCGCTCACGCGGCACCCGTCGAAGCTCGACACGTGATCCGCTCCCGATCGTCGGAAGGCCGGTGTCGCGTCGGCGCCCGATGGGAGAGGGTGGAGACGTGCGCCTCCACGTGACCGACGAGGGCCCGCCCGACGCGGGCCCGCCCCTGGTCCTGCTCTGCTCCCTCGGGTCCACCGTCGACATGTGGGCCCCGCAGCGCGAGGAGCTCGCCGGCCGGGTGCGGGTCCTCACCATGGACACCCGCGGCCACGGCGGCTCGCCGGTGCCGGACGGTCCCTACACCGTCGAGGAGCTCGCCGACGACGTCCTCGAGACCCTCGACGACCTCGGCGTCGCGCGGGCCGCGTTCGCCGGGCTCTCCCTCGGCGGGGCGATGGGCCAGGCCGTCGCGCTGCGCGCCCCGGACCGGGTCACCTCGCTCGCGCTGCTCTGCACGTCGGCGCGGTTCGCCAACCTGCAGACCTTCAGCGACCGCGCCGTCACCGCCCGGGCCGAGGGCATGGACGCGATCGCCGACGGGGTCGTCGCGCGCTGGTTCACCGACGACGCGGACGACGCGACCGTGGCCCGGATGCGCGCGATGATCGCCGCCACGCCCCCCGAGGGCTACGCGAGCTGCTGCGAGGCCATCGTCGCCTGGGACTCCCGGGGCGACCTCGGCCGCATCACCGCGCCGACCCTGGTGATCTCCGGGGCCGAGGACCCGGCCACCCCGCCCGAGCACGGCCAGGCCCTCGCCGACGGCATCCCGGGCGCGACGTTCGAGGTCGTCGCCGACGCGGCGCACCTCGCCTCCTACCAGCGCCCGGACGTCGTGACCGGGCTGCTGGCCGAGCACGTGAAGGGCTCGAGCTGAATGAAAGGGCACGCATGAGCGCAATCGACAAGGTGTGGGCGTCGGCGGACGAGGCGGTGGCCGGCATCGCGTCCGGCTCCTCGCTCGCCGTCGGGGGCTTCGGGCTCTCGGGGGTGCCGATCGTGCTGATCGACGCGCTGAACCGCACCGACATCACCGACCTGAAGGTCGCCTCGAACAACTGCGGGGTCGACGGCTGGGGCCTGGGCGTGCTGCTCGAGCAGCACCGCATCTCCCGGGTGACCGCCTCCTACATCGGTGAGAACAAGGAGTTCGCCCGCCAGTACCTCGGCGGCGAGGTCGAGGTCGAGCTGACCCCGCAGGGCACGCTGGCCGAGCGGCTGCGCGCCGCGGGCACCGGCATCCCGGCGTTCTACACCCTGGCCGGCGTCGGGACGATGATCGCCGACGGCGGCCTGCCGTGGCGCTACGACGCCGAGGGCAACGTCGTCGCGACCTCCGCCGGCCAAGGAGGTCCGCGAGTTCGAGGTCACCCAGGCCGACGGCACGAAGGTCCGCAAGCCCCACGTGCTCGAGACCGCGCTGGACATCGACGTCGCCCTGGTCCGGGCCTGGAAGGGCGACCGGCACGGCAACCTGGTGTTCAACAAGTCCGCGCGCAACTTCAACCCGCTGTGCGCGATGGCGGGCCGGCTGGCGATCGCCGAGGTCGAACAGCTCGTCGAGCCCGGCGAGATCGACCCCGACGAGGTCCACCTGCCCGGCATCTTCGTCCACCGGGTGGTCGAGCTGACGTCCGAGGAGGTCCAGCGCAAGCACATCGAGAAGCGCACGACGCAGGAGACGATGAACCGATGAGCCTCACCCGCGAGCAGATGGCCGCCCGCGCGGCCCAGGAGCTGCGCGACGGCTCCTACGTCAACCTCGGGATCGGGCTGCCGACCCTCGTGCCCAACTACGTCCCCGAGGGCGTGGGCATGGTGCTGCACTCGGAGAACGGCCTGCTCGGCGTCGGCCCGTACCCCTACGACGCCGAGGTCGACCCGGACCTGATCAACGCCGGGAAGGAGACGGTGACGACGCTGCCCGGCGCCGTCGTTCTTCGACTCCGCGCTGAGCTTCGGGATGATCCGCGGCGGCAAGGTCGACACCGCGATCCTCGGCGCGATGCAGGTCTCCCAGACCGGCGACATCGCGAACTGGATGATCCCCGGCAAGATGGTCAAGGGCATGGGCGGCGCGATGGACCTCGTCCACGGCGCCAAGACCGTCATCGTGCTCATGGAGCACACCGCCCGCGACGGCGCCCACAAGATCGTCGAGAAGTGCGACCTGCCGCTGACCGGCCAGGGCGTCGTGCAGCGGATCATCACCGACCTCGCCGTCATCGACGTCACCGAGGCCGGGCTCGTGCTGCGCGAGCTGGCCGACGGCGTCACCGAGGACGAGGTCCGCGAGAAGACGGGCGCGGAGCTCACGAGCGCGCTCTGACGCCCACCCCCTGCCGGGACGAACGGCACTCTCGCCACCTCCTCCAGGTGACGAGAGTGCCGTTCGCTCCGTCGCGAGGGTGCGGGCCGCCTCAGGCGACCCGCAGCACGACCATCCGCGCGCTGACCTCGGCGGCCTTGCGGTAGTCGACGACGTCGGTCGACACGACCTCCACCATCGCCATCTGCGCGAGCCGGTCGACCTCGGCGCGGTAGCCGCCGGAGTCCCAGATGTCGTCGAGCACCGTCGCGACGATCGTGCCGCCCGGCCGCGCGAGCCGGACGAACTCGCCGAAGGCCCCGGGCCCGACGTGCCCGTGGGTGAGCGTCCCGACGCACACGACGACGTCGTAGGAGTCCGCCGACACCGGCAGCGGCCGGGAGAGGTCGGCCGGCGCCAACCGGCGGTAGACCCCCGTCGCCTTCGCCCGCTCGAGCATCCCCGGCGAGAGGTCGACGCCGTCGATGTCGCCGCGCCCCCCGCGCGGCGAGCGCGACCCCGACCAGCCCGGTGCCGCACCCGGCGTCGAGGATCTCCCCGTCGACCCCCCAGGCGCCCACGACGGCCTCGGCCGCCACGGTCGGCGCGACGTAGCCCTGGGAGTCGGCCGCGAGGTCGTCGTCGTAGGTGCCGGCCCACTCGTCGTAGAGCGCCCGCGCCTCGTCCGGGTCGGACAACGCGTACGCCCGCTCGATGAGCGGGCTGCCGCCGCTGTTCGTGTCGCGTGGGTCGGGGATGCCGCCGGTGGTCGTGGTGTCGGCCATGCGCCCATCCTGGCCCACGCGCGGACCGGTCAGCCGGGGAAATCCCCGGCCCGGGGCAGCAGCGCCGGGACCCGGTAGCCGAGCTGGTCGGACAGGAACCCGGCGATCGGCAGGAGCGCCTCGAGCCGCAGCCCGGTGTCGACGCCCATGCGCTCGAGCAGGTAGACGAGGTCCTCGGTGGCGATGTTCCCGGTCGCGGCCGGCGCGAAGGGGCAGCCGCCGATCCCGCCGTTGGACGAGTCGAGCCAGTCGACGCCCCACTCGTACGCGGCCACCGCGTTCGCGAAGCCGGTGTTGCGCGTGTTGTGGAAGTGCGCGCGGGTGACGACGCCGGGTGCGACCTCCCGGACCCCGTCGAGCAGCGCGCGCACCTGGGTCGGCACCCCGACGCCGATGGTGTCCGCGATCGCGATCTCCTTCGCGCCCGCGGCCGCCGAGCGCCGCGCCACCTCGACGACCCGGGCCGGGTCGACCTCGCCGTCGAAGGGGCAGCCGAACGAGGTCGCGATGGTCACCGTCGCGAACAGCCCCGTCGACGCCGCCTCGGCCAGGACCTCCTCGGCGACCTCGGTCAGCGCCTCGGTGCTGGAGTTCTGGTTGGCCTTGGCGAACCCGTCGGAGGCGGGCACGACGACGTTGACCTCGTCGACGCCGGCCGACACCGCCCGGTCGTACCCGCGGCGGTTGAGCACCAGCCCGATGTGCGACACGCCCTCGGGACGCGGCACGCGCTCCATCACCGCCTCGGCGTCGGCCATCGCCGGGACCAGCTTCGGGTGCACGAACGAGGCCGACTCGATGCGGCGCGCCCCGGCCGCGATCGCCTGGCCGATCAGCTCGACCTTCGCGTCGGTCTCGAGCACCGCGCGCTCGTTCTGCAGTCCGTCGCGGGGACTGACCTCGACGATGCCGACCATGGCCCGTCCTCCCGTCGTCTCGACCCCGCCGACGATAGTGCCGCCGGCGCGCGCGACGGGCGTCGCCGGAGGCCCCGACCGGAGCCTTCCCGATGTGAGCTGAGCGTGAGACCGTCGTCGCACACCGCCCGACGAAGGAGTCGACGATGCGCATCCGGGACGTCCTGACCACGAAGCCGGCCGGCGTGCTGACCGTCGGACCCGACACCGGGCTGCCCGATCTGCTCGCCGCGCTCGCGGCGCGCGGCGTCGGCGCCGCGGTCGTCGTCGACGACGCCGCGGTCGTCGGGATGGTCTCCGAGCGCGACGTCGTCCGGCACCTGCACGACCGCGGCGCGGACCTCCTGGGCGAGACCGTCGCCTCGATCATGACCGGCCCCGTGACGACGTGCGGGCCGGACGACGAGGTCGACGGGCTCGCCGGGGTCATGACCCAGAAGCGCATCCGGCACGTCCCGGTCGTCGAGGGCGGGAAGCTGACAGGCATCGTCAGCATCGGCGACGTCGTCAAGACCCGGCTCGACGAGCTGGAGGCGCACCGCCAGCAGCTCGAGGCCTACATCTCCGGCTGAGCCCCGCCCGCTCGGCGCACCCGATCTCCAGCGCCGACGTCGCGACCGGACCGTCGTGCGGCTCGGCGCCCGACGGGTTGTGGGCGCGCGCGGGCGGGGTAGCCGAGACCCATGAAGACCACTCGATTGGGCAGGACCGAGCTCGAGGTGTCCCGGATCGCGTTCGGGACCTGGCAGGTCTCGGGTGAGTGGGGCTCCTACGACGTCGACCAGGCCCAGGGCGCCATCCGGCACGCCCTGGACCTCGGGGTGAACTTCTTCGACACCGCCCAGGCCTACGGCTTCGGCGAGGCCGAGGAGGTCCTCGCGAACGCCCTGCGACACGAGCTCGACCACGACCGCGACTCCGTGGTGATCGCCACCAAGGGCGGCATCAACCCCGGCACCGACCGGCCCCGTGACTCCAGCCGCGAGTACCTGCGCTCCGGGGTCGAGTCCAGCCTCAGGGCGATGAAGATCGACCACATCGACCTCTACCAGATCCACTGGCCCGACGAGGGCACGCCGTTCGAGGACACCGCGGGCTACCTGCAGGAGCTCGTCGACGAGGGCAAGATCCGCCACGTCGGGGTCTCCAACTTCGACGAGGAGCAGATGGCCGCCTTCGACCAGCGCCGCCCCGTGGAGACCCTGCAGCCGCCGTACCACCTGTTCCGCCGCGGCATCGAGACCGACGTGCTCCCCTACGTGCGCCAGCACGACATCGGCACGCTCGTCTACTCGCCGCTCGGCTCGGGGCTGCTCACCGGCGCCATGGACGAGAACACCACGTTCGAGGACTCGGACTGGCGCTCGCAGGCCTCGGCGTTCCAGGGCGACAAGTTCCGCACCAACCTCGCGGTGATCGAGCGGCTCAAGAACTTCGCGGCCGACAAGGGCATCGAGGTCTCCCAGCTGGCCATCGCCTGGGTGCTCGCCCAGGACGGCATCGACGTCGCGATCGTCGGGGCCCGCTCGCAGAAGAACATCGAGCGCTCGCTGGCCGCGGTCGACGTCGAGCTCTCGCAGGACGACCTGCGCGAGATCGAGAAGCTCACCGCCGACGGCATCCAGGTCTCCGGCGCGTCCCCCGAGGGTGTGGCCTGACGGCCTGTGAACGGATTGGTCGTCCAGGCGACCACATCCGTTCACATGAGGAACTCCGTGCTGATCGGCGCGAACAGCTCGCGGCGGATCCGGTTGTGCTCGGGTCCGCGTCGTACGACCCCGTCGGCCTCGTGTTGCGGATCACGGGGTCAGCATGCCGTCCGCCAGGTCGCGCGGCAGCTCGTCGGGCGGCAGACCGTCGGGCGGCCGGACCGGCTCGGCCATGACCCGCACCGAGCGGGACGCGCACCGCTCCAGCACCGTGCCCAGGCCGCCCCGCGTCGCGACCACCAGCAGCCGGTCGCCGACCTTGAGACGACGCCGCGGCCGCGGCGGGATCTCCAGCACGGCGTCGGGGCCCGCGCCCCGGTACACGCCGACGACCCGCACCGCGCCGGTCTCGACGATCCCGCCCGTCGTCAGTCCGACCATCAGCGACGCGCGCCCGACCGTCACCTCCGCCATCAGCAGGATCCGGCGCCCGACGGGGATCGTCGCCAGCACCTGCCCGTCGCGCAGCGCCGCGGCGAAGACCGGCGCCGCCACGTAGGAGACGCTCCGCGAGATCGCGGCCATGCTCCGCCCGACTCGGGCGGCGAGGTCGTCGTCGCGCAGCCGCAGGACGACGCGCACCGAGCGCTGCACGGACCGCCCGACCAGGGCGGCCTGCAGGTTCGTGGCGTCGTCGCTGGTCACCGCGACCAGCGCGCGGCACCCCTCGGCGCCGGCCTCGCGCAGCACCCGCTCGCGGGTCGCGTCGCCCAGCACCACCGGGACGCCCGCCCGCGCCGCGGCGGCCACGCCGACGGCGTCGTCGCTGCGCTCGACGGCCACCACCGGCACGCCCCGTTCGCGCAGGGTGGTGACGATGCGGAGCCCGACGTTGCCGAGGCCGACGACGACGACGTGGTCGCGTCGCGGCATCCGCCGGGGCCCGGGGCCCACCACGCGGGCGCTGACCGCGCTCTCCACGACCACCGCGGTCACCAGCGGGATGATCGCGATGCCGACCACCGTCACGAACCCCTGGATCACCCGCACCGCCACGCTGACGCCGGTGTCGGGCTGGGCGGCGCCCGCGGAGTCGAGCACCGCGAGGTAGACCGCGTCGCCGAGGGTGTAGCCGCCGGCCGTCGCGAAGGCCACGGTGCCCAGCACGAACAGCAGGAACAGGCCGAGCGTGGCGCGGGCGAGCCGGCGCGTGAGGCTGCCGCGCAGCCGCACGAGGAGCCGGTCGGCGACGTTGCGGACGCGCTCGCTGCGCGGGCGCGAGAGCTGGTCGGTGGCGCGGGCGCGGGACTCCGCGACGGCGAGGACGTAGTCGGCCGCGCCGGGCCCGGCCCCGTCGTCGGGCAGCAGCCGCGGGCCGCCCCGCGCCCCGGTCTGGGAGTTGGCCGCCAGCCCGCACACGACGGCCTCGTCGCGCACCTCGCGGCGTCCGGCGACGACGAAGGTGCGGTCGGGCACCCGGACGTGCTGGCGGGTGTTGCGCCCGATGGCCTGCGCGACGAACGAGGGGGCGGCGGTCTCGGACACCGACAGGACCGTGGCGGTCGGCAGGATCTGCTCGATGCGCCGGCCGAGGCGGGTGTTGAACAGCCGCACGACGAGGCGCACCTCGGGGTCGATCTCCTGCACACGCAGCGCCCGGTGGATGTTGGTGACGTCCTCGCGGTCGACGAGCGCGACCGCGGTCGCCCCGCGCACCCCGGCGGCGAGGAAGGTGCGGTCGTCGTCGGAGCGCCCGCCCTCGACCAGCCGCACGCCCGGCAGGGCCTCGATCTCCGGGACGTAGCGGCTGGTGCGGTCGGCGACCACGACGACGACGTCCACCGCGGCGCCCTGGCGGAGCAGGGCCTGCGCGATGCGCAGGGTGAGCAGGTTCTCCCCGCAGATCACGAAGCGCTGGGTGCGCCGACCCGACGGTGTCGCCCCCGCACTCGTCACGAGCGCGCACCCTAACCGCGCGTGACGCCCGACCGTGCCCTGTCGGGACCGCCCACCGCGGTGTCGGCGTCCTCGACGGCGGCCGCGGCGTGGGCGCCGTGCTCCGACCGGCACCGCGAGCTCGGTGTCGGCCTCGCGCCCGCGGAGCCGGCGGGTGCCGATCACCGTCCAGCGGTGCGCCTCGGCCCGCGGGGCCCGCTCGAGCGCGGCCCCCGAGACCGCGACCCGCCCGGGCATCCCCTTGGCGAGGTCGCAGAGCCGGGCGGCCTCGTTCACCGGGTCCCCGATGACGGTGTACTCGTAGCGCCGCGCGACGCCGATGTTGCCCGCGACCGCCTCGCCGGCCGACACCCCGATCCCGGCGCGGACCGCGACCCCGCGCTCGAGCCGCTCGGCGAGCGCACGGGCGGCGGCGAGCGCCGCGCCGGCCGCGTCGTCGTGGTCGGTGGGCGCGCCGAACACCGCCAGCGCGGCGTCGCCCTCGAACTTGTTGATCCACCCGCCGTGGCCCTCGACGACGTCGACGACCTCGGCGAAGAACTGGTTGAGGCGGGCCATGACCTCCGTCGGCGGGCAGGTGGCGGCCAGGTGGGTCGAGCCGACGAGGTCGACGAACAGCACCGCCACGTCGCGCACCTCGCCCCCGAGCTCGACACGGCCCGCCACCGCGGCCGCCGCGACGTCCTCCCCGACCTGCTGGCCGAACAGCTCGCGCACCCGGTCCCGTTCCCGCAGCCCGGCGACCATCGTGTTGAAGCCCGACTGCAGCAGGCCGAGCTCGGTGGTGTCCGAGACCTCGACGGTGACGTCGAGGTCGCCGTCCTCGACGCGGCGCAGCGCGCGGCGCACGGCGAGCACCGAGGCGGCCAGGGAGGTCGAGGTCAGCGCGGTGACGAGGAACCCGACGGCGAGCGCCAGCAGCACCAGCACGAGCGTGACGAGGCCGAGCCGGTTCACGGTGAAGTAGTCCGAGTAGACCAGCGAGGTCCCCGCGGCGATCGCGACCCCGAGCAGCGGGACGCCGGTGCCCATCACCCAGGTGCCGAGCGAGCGCAGCGCGACGCCGGGCAGCCCGTTCCCGCTGGGTGGTTCGAGGACGAACACCCGCGCGACCTCGCGCCGCAGGGCGAGCTCGGTCAACCGGTACGCGACGGTGACCGTGGTGATCCCGCCCAGGGCGATCATGCAGGCGACGGCGCCCGCCAGGGTGGGCGACCAGCGCGCGTCGACCCAGGTGAAGAGCACCACGCCGAGCACCCACGGCACCGCCTGGACCACCGCGAGGCGCAACGGTGCCCGCAGCACCACGCGGCGGGCCCGGACGCGGTGCCGGTCCCGGGCGGCCTCCGGGGCGCCCGGGCCCGGCGCGTCGGGGATCCGCATCCACGACCACCCGACGGCGAACGCCATCGCACCACCGACCGGGGCGTAGACCGCGGCCAGGACGAGGTTGACGCGCAGCGCCTCGGCCTCGTCCGCGACGAGGGCCCGGAACGGCAGCACCCACCCCGCGAGCCCGACGAGCAGCCCGGCGCCGACGAGGTTGGCCACCACGATCAGCGCGCCGACGATCGCCTTCGTCCGGAGCGCGACGTCGCGAGGCGCCTCGGCGGGGTGGTCGTCCGCGCGCGACGACCGGGCCCGCGGCGGTGCCGCGGGCCCGGTCGTGGTGCTCGGTGGACGTCCCGTCACGCCTCCCGACGGTAGCGACGCACCCCGGTCCTGGTCCGGTGGTGTGGTCGAGGCGTCAGCTCGTGGGACCGGAATCGGCCGGCAGCCCCGGCGTGTTCGCCGGCACCGGCGGGGTCTGCGGGGTGTCCGGCGTCTTCGAGCCGGTGGTCTTCGCCGCGCCACGGCTCCGGGGCAGCCCGAGCTCCTGCCGGCGCTCGTTCGCCTCGCGGAGCTTCTTCGCGGGCAGCGAGAGCCGCCAGATCGAGCGGGTGGCCTGCCAGAACTGCCGCGGGAACGGACCCGTGGTGTAGGGCAGCTCGTACTTCTCGCACAGCGACCGGACCCGCTCCGCGATCTCGGGGTACCGGTTCGACGGCAGGTCCGGGTAGAGGTGGTGCTCGATCTGGTAGCCGAGCGAGCCGGACATGATGTGCATCAGCCGGCTGCCGGTGAAGTTCGCCGAGCCGAGCAGCTGGCGCAGGTACCACTCGCCCTGCGTCTCGTTCTCCAGCTCCTCCTCGGTGAACACCTCGGCCCCGTCGGGGAAGTGCCCGCAGAAGATGATCGCGTACGACCAGATGTTGCGGATGACGTTGGCCGTGAAGTTCGCCGTGGCCGTGGGCACGAAGGCCGGCCCGGTCAGCGCCGGGAACAGCACGTAGTCCTTGCCGATCTGACGGGCCTGCTTGCGCCCGATCGCGATCAGCTTCTGCTTGAACTCCTCGGGGTCCTCGAGCTGGGCCTTGCGCAGGCCCTCGATGTCGAGGTCGTGCAGGCTCACGCCGTACTCGAACGCCAGCATCAGCAGCGTGTTCACCACGGGCTGGACCAGGTAGTACGGGTGCCACGGCTGGTCGGAGCGGACCCGGAGGATCTCGTACCCGACGTCCTTGTCCTTGCCGATGACGTTCGTGTACGTGTGGTGCAGGTAGTTGTGGGAGTGCTTCCACTGGTCGGCGGGGCAGACGTTGTCCCACTCCCACGTCGACGAGTGGATCTCCGGATCGTTCATCCAGTCCCACTCGCCGTGCATGACGTTGTGGCCGATCTCCATGTTCTCGAGGATCTTGGCCACCGAGAGCATCGCGGCGCCCGCGATCCAGAGCCCCTTGTTCTTCGACCCGAACAGCGCGACGCGGCCCGCCACGTTGAGCCGGCGCTGGATGGTGATCAGCCGTCGGATGTAGGCGGCGTCGGAGTCGCCGCGCGACTCCTCGATGTCCGACCGGATCTGGTCGAACTCCCGGCCCAGCGCCTCGACGTCCTCCTGGCTGAGGTGGGCGAACTCCTTCACGTCCCGGATGGCCACGGCGACTCCTATCGTTGCTTGCGGCGGTGCTTGTCGCTTCGGTCGGTCGTCTCGGTCAGGCGTCGACGACGCAGTCGCCTGCGGCCGCCGTGATGCATGTCTGGATCTTGACGGCGTCCCAGCTCTGCCCGCCGGAGCCGTCCGCGCGGTGCTCGGTGCCGTCGCGCAGGTCGCGGACCGTGCCGGAGCGCAGCGGCACCACGCAGGTGTGGCAGATGCCCATGCGGCAGCCGAACGGCAGCTTCAGGCCGGCCTGCTCACCGCCCTCGAGCAGCGTCGTCGCCCCGTCGACCTCGACCTCGGTCTCCGACTGGGAGAAGGTCACGGTGCCGCCCTCGGCCTCGCCACCGGCGAGGTTGGCCGAGAAGCGCTCGACGTGCAGGTGGTCCTCGAGGCCGGCCTCCTCCCAGACCTCCTCGGCGTCGTCGAGCATCGCGTTCGGTCCGCAGACCCACGCTTCGCGCTCGGTCCAGTCCGGGCAGACGTCCGAGAGGTCGCGCAGGTCGAGGTGCCCCTCCTCGGTGGTGTGGCGCCGGACGACCGTGACCGAGCCGTAGCGCTCGTCGAGGTCGGCGAGCTCGTCGGAGAAGAGGAAGTGCTCCGGATCGGGCGCGGAGTGCATGACCACGACGTCGGGCATGTTCTGGCGCCGGTCGAGCGTCCGGAGGAACGCCATGATCGGCGTGATCCCGCTGCCCGCCGTGAGGAAGAGGATCTTCTTCGGCGGCGGCTCGGGGAGGACGAAGTCACCCTGCGGCGGCGCCAGCCGGACGATGGTCCCGGGTGCGACGCCGCGCACGAGGTGCTGGGAGAGGAAGCCCTCCGGCTGCGCCTTGATGGTGACCGAGAGGTGGCCGGCGTCGCGCTTCGGCGGCGAGGTCAGCGAGTAGGAGCGCCAGTGGAAGCGGCCGTCGACCTGGACCGCGATGCCCACGTACTGGCCGGGCTGGTGGTCGAACGACCAGCCCCAGCCGGGCTTGATGACGAGGGTGGCGGCGTCGTCCGTCTCGGGCACGACCTTGACGACCTTGCCCCGCAGCTCCCGCGCGGACCACAGCGGGTTGAGCAGCGTCAGGTAGTCGTCGGGGAGCAACGGCGTCGTGAAGCGGGATGCGGCTGCTCGCAGCCGCTGCACCGACCGGGGCAGCCCACTCGAGGATTCGTTCACGTCGCCTCCGCTTCGTCGCCGGGGACAGCGCCGGCCCGACCGAACGGGTGAGCGCGTGCCTCCGGATTGACCGATCTGGGTCCCATCGAAACATCCGTCGATGTCATATGACATCGCGGGATGTCATGGACGGTTCTGCTGCTCCGCGTCGCCGAGGACCCGCGAGGCCTCGCGCACCAGATCGCCCACCGCACGCGGCATCGTCTCGCGGAAGGCCGACATTACGGTCTGCGCCGCGACCGGCTGCAGCTTCGCCACGACGTCGCGGATTTCCTCGAACCGGTCGGCGGGCAGCCCCGCCGCGACGAAGTCCTGCCAGACGGTCCGCCGGAAGAGGTCGACGAAGTTCTCGGCCACCTCGGTGACGTGCTCGAGCACCATCCGGCGCGTGCCCAGCAGTGCGTCCAGCGGCATCCCGAGGCGCACCGCCTCCGCGCCGGCCCGCACCATCCCGGGACTGTGGACCCGGATCGCCCCGCCACCGAGGTCCTCGATCAGCCCCGCCCCGGCGAGCATGTCGTAGTGCGCCGGCTCGACGCCCACCCACGAGGTGAACTCGTCCCGGGCCATGTCCACCGGCGGCTCGGCCTGCCAGGGCATCAGCATGTCGAGGTACTGCGAGAGGGCACGCTCGGCGGTCTGGCTCGGCGTGGCGTCCACCAGCCGTTCGATCGCGGCGAGCGAGAACCCCTCGGACTGCAGGTGCGTGATGAGCTCGAGCCGGGCGAGGTGCTCGGTGCCGTAGAACCCGGTCCGCCCCTGCATGTGCGGCGGAGGGAGCAGTCCGCGCGCCGCGTGGGCCCGGACGTTTCGAACGGTCATCCCAGCATGGGAGGCCAGACGGTCGATCGTCCACGCCCCCGGTGACCCCACGCCTTCCCACCGTACGAGTGTTCCACGCGACGGGCGGTTCGTGTTACTGCGGGTACCTAGTAGTTGTGCGAGCTGGGTCACGTCCAGGGACACGCCGGGCAGGCCCGGTCGGCCCGCGAGGTGCGTGACGTGCCCCTGATCAGCGGGTCGGCGGCGGCGAGTCGGGCCGCCCTGCACGAGAGGCACACCAGGCAGGCCGGGTCGGCCCGCGAGGTGCGTGACGTGCCCCTGATCAACGGGTCGGCGCGGCCGAGTCGGGCCGCCTTGCGACGAGAGGCACACCAGGCAGGCCCGGTCGGCCCGCGAGGTGCGTGACGTGCCCCTGATCAACGGGTCGGCGGCGAGCCGCCCGCCGGAGGCGACCGCGCGGCTCGGTGCCCGCGGTGCGTGACGTGCCCGATCAACGGAACCAGGCGCCCGCCGCGCGCGCTCTGGCCCGCGGGCGGGCGTGCGGTGCTAGCGGTGCGGCGCCGCGGCCTGCGGGGTCACGGCCTTCGCGCCGGCCGCCTTCGGGGCGACGGCCTTCGCGCCGGCCGGCCTTCGGGGCCACGGCCTTCGCGCCGGCCGCCTTCGGGGTGACGGCCTTCGCGCCGGCCGCCTTCGGGGCGACCGCCTTCGCGCCCGCCGCCTTCGGAGCGACCGCCTTCGGCGCCGGCCGCCTTGGGGGTCACGGCCTTCGCGCCCGCAGCCTTCGGGGTCGACCGCCTTCGCGCCGGTCGCCTTCTCCCCGGCCTTCGGAGCGGCCTTCGTCGCGGCCGCGGGCCGTACGGCCTGGTGGGCGCCCGGCGCGGCGCCGGCACCCGGCGTGGGCGCCGGCGCTGGGGCGGCGTCGGCCACCCCGACCGCCCCCAGGCTCGCCGCCACGGCGAGCCCCAGGGCGATGCCGATCCTCGTGCGGAGCATGTTGTTCGGACGCATGACGCGTCCCCCTTCCCCGACGCCGGGCGGCGACTCCGCCCGGAGTGACTCCGGAGGGTAGTCAGTAATCACTCTGCGAAGTCGCGCGCCCGCAACCACGCCCAGCGGCCCGGTGGAGGTCAAGGGAACGTCAAGGGCTGCTCCGACCCGGGTGAACCCGGCGCGCGGATCACCAGCCCCCGAAGCCCCCGTCGAACCCACCGCCGTCGAAACCACCCCCGTCGAAGCCACCGGCGTCCCAAGCCCCCGCCGTCCCAGCCGCCACCGAACCCGCCACCGAACCCGCCGTCGAAGCCACCGCCCCCAAGCCACCACCCCCGAAGCCCGAGAACAGCGCGTCCGCGAGCAGGACGCCGCCGAACGGCCCCCACGCCGCCGAGCAGCATCGGCTTCCACCAGGGCTCGGAGTACCAGCCGGCGGCGACGGGTCGGCCGGCCACGCTGCCGCCGGGGTAGTAGTGCGAGTTCCGGGCCGACGGGGCGGGCGACCCGGTGACGGTGCGGCCGTCGACGTCGACGCGGCGGTCGTCGGTGAGCTCGCCCGCCCGCGCCCGGTCGGTGCTCGACGGCAGCTCGGGGCCGGGGTCCATCCCCATCGCGGTGCGCGCGGCGCGCACGAAGTGCAGTCCCTCGAGGGCGGTGTCGACGACGAGGCGGTACTGGCCCGGAGTGGCCGCGGACGCGAGCTGGGAGCCGGCGGCGGTGTAGCGCTCGGAGGCGTCGGCGAGCGCCTGCCGGGACGGCTCGTCGGTGCCGGTGAGCGAGAGCACCTGGCCGCCGAGGCGGTCGTACCAGCGGCGGGCCTCCGCCTCGGCGTCCACGTCGGCTCGCGCCCGACCCGACGCCCCCGGGGCGCGACCCCACAGCGACGGCCCGCGGGGCCCGGCGGGAGACGGCGAGCGCGATCAGGCCGGCGACGACGAGGAGGAACAACAGGACGGTCAGCACATCGTCGACGATCCACCCTGCGCCTGAAGCGTGCCTGTGGACCCCCTGAGCATCGGGACGTGCGGGATCCCGTCCTCGTCGTACTCGGGCCCGTCGACGGCGAACCCGAGACGCTCGTAGAAGCCGCGCACCCGCGCCTGGGCGCCGAGGACCACCGGACCGGGCAGCGTCGCCATCGCCGCGCGCATCAACGCCGCCGCCGCCCCGGTGCCACGGGCGGCGGGCGCGGAGGCCACCCGGCCGATGCGGTGGCCGACGCCGGGCTCGACGAGCACCCGCAGGCAGGCGGTGAGCAGGCCGGCGTCGTCGCGGCTCCACCAGTGCACGGCGCCGGGCTCGGGGTCGCGGCCGTCCAGTTCGGGGAAGGCGCACTCGCTGCTCGACGACGAAGACGGCCACGCGCAGGGCGAGGACGTCGTAGAGGTCCCGGGGTGACATCTCCTCGAGCGCGGCGGCGCGGATCACCCGGTCACGGTAGGACGACGGGCGGTGGGACCTGGGCCACCGAGGCTGGCCCGACCGGACGAGCGCGGTGTATGAACACCGTGTGACGACGGCGGGTGAGGAGCTCGAGCGGTTCTGGCCGAGCCGCCGCCTCGACGCGTTCGACGAGTTCTGTCGCCGCTCCCGCTGACCGCGCCCCACCGCGCCTCCCGCCCCCGACGGCCCGCCTGCCGTCGGTGCGTGCCCGGGGAGCAGCGCCAGGCCCGGCCGGCTCGCGTGCCGACCCCCGAACCCGCGTCACCTGCGAGGACCCCGACCCCATGAGCATCACCACCGACCGTCCCGGCCACGCGCGCCGGCCACACCGTCGCGCTCGATCCCGTCCACCACGGGCTCGTCGACCCCGCGGGCGGCAGCCGCGACCTCGACGCGATGCTCGACGAGGCCCGCGAGGCCGAGCGCGAGGGCGCGGCCACCGTCGTCGTCCCGGCCGCCGAGTCGGGCGCCCCGCGGTCCCGGCACTGGCCGGCCACCGCGCAGGCCCTGGCCGTCCTGCTCGCGACGACGCGGGTGCGGGTCGTCGTCCCGATCCGGGCCCGGGCGTGGGACGTCGACGCCGTCGCCCGGTTCGCGGTGAGCGCGACCGGCCTCGCGGGCGACCGGCTCGTGGTGCACGTCCGGGGCGCGGGCGCGGACCCGTTCGCCCGCGTGCTGCGCGAGCGGTGGGCGGGCCCCGTCGTCGTCGGGGACCTGCGCGTCGCCGCCTGACGCACCCGCGCGCCGGCGCCCCGTGAGTGGTGCCACAGGGTCGATGGTTGAAGCTGCAACTGATACTGCTAGGCTCGGTCGCGGCAGTCAGTTGACGCTTCAATCGTGGAGGACACCATGACCGAGACCGCCGCCCCCGCGCTCACCCTCGCCGGCGAGTACCAGATCGACCCGGCGCACAGCCGCATCGGCTTCACCGCGCGGCACGCGATGGTGACGAAGGTGCGGGGCTCGTTCGGGGAGTTCCGCGGCTCCGCCCGCATCGACGACGCCGACCCGGCCGCGTCGTCCACCGAGATCGTCATCCAGGCCGCGAGCTTCGACTCCGGTCAGGCGCAGCGCGACGGCCACGTCCGCAGCGGCGACTTCCTCGACGTCGAGGTCTACCCCGAGATCACCTTCCGCTCGACCGCCGTCGAGAAGGCCGGCGACGACGTCTGGCGCATCACCGGCGACCTGACCATCCGCGACGTCACCGCCCCGGTGACCGTGGACTTCGAGTTCACCGGCCTCGCGAAGGACCCGTTCGGCAACGTCCGCGCCGGCTTCGAGGGCGCCACCACGATCAACCGCAAGGACTACGGCATCACCTTCAACGCCGCTCTCGAGACCGGCGGTGTGCTGGTGAGCGAGAAGGTCGGGCTCGAGTTCGACATCTCGGCGATCAAGCAGGCGTGAACCCCGCGCCCGGCGATAGCGTGCGGGCGTGACACGAGCGAACGGCGGACCGGCACCCGACGGCCGCGCGGCCCGGCAGGGGACGACGGCCCTGGTGCTCTCGGGTGGCGGTGTCACCGGCATCGCCTGGGAGATCGGCGTCCTGCACGGGCTGCGCGCCGCGGGGGGCGCGCTCGCGGTGGCGCTCGACGCCCCCGCCCTCGTCGTCGGGACCTCGGCCGGGTCCGTCGTCGGGACCATCGTGGCCGCCGCCGCGGACCGCAGCGAGCGCTGGGACCTCGAGGACGCCTGGGCCGCGCAGCACGAGCCGCCCACGTCCGAGATCGCCCGCGCCGTCGACCTGGAGGGCCTGTTCGCCCGGATGGCCGACCCGGCGTTCTCGGGGGACCCGGTCGGGGCCCGCCGGGCCGTCGGCGCGTTCGCCCGCGAGCTCGACCCGGCCACCGCCCCCGGCCGCGGGCGGTCGGTCAGCGCCCGCCTGCCGGTGCACACCTGGCCCGCCGTCCCGCTGCGCATCACGGCGGTCGACGCCCACAGCGGGGAGGTCGTCGTCCTCGACGCCGCGAGCGGGGTCGAGCTCGACGACGCGGTGACGGCCAGCTGCGCCGTCCCCGGGGTCTGGCCCGTCGTCGCGATCGACGGGCGCGAGTTCATGGACGGCGGGATCGCGTCCATCGCGCACGCGCCGCTCGCCGCCGGCCACGACCGGATCGTCGTGCTGGCGCCGATGGTCACGCCGAGCGCGGGCGGGCTGCGCGGCCTGGAGGACGAGCTCGCGGAGCTGCGCACGACGGGCGCCGAGGTGGTGCTGATCGGCCCCGACGAGGAGTACCTCGCCGGTCCCGGCGCCGCCGCTCTCGATCCCGCGGGCCGGGCGGCGGCCGCCGACCTCGGCGAGCGGTTCGGCCGCGCGGTCGCCGCCGCCCACCCCTGATCGCGACTCCCGTGCCCGGCGGGGTGGCCCTCCGGCATCGTGCACGCCACACTGTCACCCCGCACGAACGGTGACCGGACAGGAGCAGGGCGTGGATTTCGACGTCTTCGTCGAGGTGCCGAGGGGCAGCCGCAACAAGTACGAGCTGGACCACGAGTCGGGCCGCCTCCGGCTCGACCGGACGCTGTTCACCGCCACGCAGTATCCGGCGGACTACGGCTTCATCGAGAACACCCTCGGCCAGGACGACGACCCGCTCGACGCGCTCGTGCTCGTCCAGGAGCCCACGTTCCCCGGCTGCCTGGTGCGCAGCCGGGCCATCGGCATGTTCCGCATGACCGACGAGGCCGGTGGCGACGACAAGGTGCTGTGCGTGCCGGTCGACGACCCGCGCCTCGAGCACCTGCGCGACATCCACCACCTCGACCAGTACCACCGCATGGAGATCCAGCACTTCTTCGAGGTCTACAAGGCGCTGGAGCCCGACAAGCAGGTCGAGGGCCACGAGTGGGTCGGCCGCGCCGCGGCCGAGAAGGAGGTCGAGGCCTCGCTGGAGCGCGCCCGCGAGGCGGGCTTCTCGACATGATCGGCGCGGATGATCCCGACGACGTCGGCTCGCTCGGGTACGCGACCCGCGAAGGGCCCACGCCGAAGCTGGTGATCGTCGGGATCGTCTGGGCGGGCTTCGGGGTCTTCGGGCTGTTCACCGCGATGCTCATGCACTCGAGCGGCTTCGCGATCTTCGGCGCGCTCTGCATCGTCGCGGGCATCGCGCTCTACTTCGGCCAGCGCACGCGGGACCAGCTCGCGTACGACGAGGTCCACCTGGGCAACGACCCGTGGAGCCCGCCCTCGGACGACCCGGCCGACCGCGAGGACGAGGGGCCGGCGGCGGACGAGAACACCCGGGCGCACTCGGCGCACGACCAGGACGACGACATCCTCGACGCCGAGTACACCGAGTACTTCGAGTACGACCAGTCCCCCGCCGACCAGGACGACGGCACCGGGTACGACGAGGAGGAGATGGCCTACCAGCGCTACCAGGCGGCGCAGCAGGCCCGGGACGCCGACTCCGACTTCGACGAGGACGAGGACGCCGACGAGGACCGCGCCGGGGAGGACGACGAGCACGACGACGTCGCCCGGACCTCCCGCATCCCGACCGGGACCGCCGACGACGGGCACGGCGCGTCGGCCGAGGACGGCGACCGCACGGACCACGGCGGACCACGACGCCCCGGGCAACAGCGGGGCCGCGGGCAGCGACCACGAGGGCACCGCCGGGCGCCGCCGGTGAGCCCGACCGCGACGGATCCGGTGGTCGTGGACACCCCCTCGGGGACCGTGCGCGGCCGGATGCACGCCGACGGGGGCGTCGTCGAGTTCCTCGGCCTGCGCTACGCCCGCGCGGACCGGTTCGCGACCCCCGAGCCCGAGCCGGCGTGGGACGGCGTCCGCGACGCCCGGACGCCCGCGGCGCAGTGCCCCCAGCTGCCCTCGCGGATGGACGACGTCGCGGGCCCGACGGACGCCGAGGCGCTGGGACAGGACGAGGACTGCCTACGGCTCACGGTCCGGGCCCCGGACGACGCCGCCCCCGGCGACGCGCTGCCGGTGCTGGTCTGGATCCACGGCGGCGCCTACGTCATCGGGGGCGCCTCGCTGTCCTGGTACGACACGGCGCGCCTGGTCCGCGAGGGCCGTGTCGTGACCGTCAGCGTCGGCTACCGGCTCGGGGTGTTCGGCTGGCTCCGCCGCGCCGGCGTGTCCCCCGGCAACCTCGGCCTGCTCGACCTCGCCGCCGCGCTGTCGTGGGTCCGCGAGCACATCCGGGCCTTCGGGGGCGACCCCGGAGCCGTGACGCTGATGGGCGAGTCGGCCGGCGCCCACGCGATCGCCTGCCTCATGGGCGTGCCGCGCTACCGGCCGCTGTTCGCGCGCGTGATCCTGCAGAGCGGGCAGTTCGGGCTCGGCCTGGGCACGGAGCACTCGGCGTCGCGCGTGGCCGGGTTCGTCGACGACGCCCTGCGCGACCTCGCCGGCGCGGGGGCCGACCCGCGCACCGTCGACGTCGCGACCCTGCTGCGCGCCCAGAAGCGCACCCTGGTCCGCCACGCCGGCCCGGGCGGGGTGAACTCCGCGCCCGCCTTCGCCCCGGTCGCCGGCGTCGAACCGCTGATCGGGGTGCGCGCCGCGGACCCGTGGGTGGCGGCCGCCCACTCCGGCCACCCCATGATCGTCGGGACGACGGCCGACGAGGCGAACACCTTCATCCGGATCGCGCCGCCCCTGCGCCGGCTCGCGGACGGCCCGCTCGGCGGCCTGGTGGCCGTCGGCTCGCAGGTCATCACCCGCCGGGTGTTCAGCGGGCCCGCGGACCGGCTCGCCACCCGCGCCGCCGCGGCGGGGACGACGGTGAGCACCTACCGCTTCTCGTGGCGGGCCCCCGACAACCCGATCGGCGCCTGCCACACGATCGAGCTGCCGTTCCTGTTCGGCAACCGCGAGGCGTGGCAGGACGCCCCGATGCTCGCCGGGGCGTCCTGGGACGACGACGTCGAGCCGCTCGGCCGGGCGCTGCGAGCCTGCTGGCTGGCGTTCGCCCAGGGTGCGACTCCGTCGCCCGTGAGCACGAAGTGCGGCGATAGCCGCCGTTAGTGCTCACGAGCCGCAGGCACCTATTGCCTCCCGGTACCGGGCCACGTTCGCGAGCTTGACGTCCTCGTAGCCGCGGACCATGTCCGGCAGCGCCGCGATCCGCACCGCGCCCTCGACGTCGCCCTCGGCCGCCCGCGCGACCAGCCGCGGCACGAGTGCCCGGTACTCCGCGACGAGCGCCCGCTCCACGCGGCGCACCTCGGCGCGGCCGAACGGGTCGAGCGGCGTGCCGCGCAGCCGGCGCATCGCGTGCAGCGTCGAGTACGCGGGCCGGAACCACGGGCCGAGGGTGAGCTTGCGGCGCAGCCCCATCGCCCGCAGCGACGGCGGGTGCAGCTTCCAGGAGATCCGCGCGTCGGTGCCGAACTCGGCCCGCACGCCGGCCCCGAACGCCGGGTCGGTCGAGAGCCGGGCCACCTCGTACTCGTCCTTGTAGGCCATGAGCTTGTAGAGACCCACCGCGACCGCCTCCGCCAGACGCAGGTCCGCGTCGACGAGGCCGGCGATCACCTCCGCGTAGGAGCGGGCGTAGGCGGCGTCCTGGTAGGCGACCAGCTCGGGGACGCGGACGCCCACGAGCCGGGCGAGCTCCGATCCCTCCGGCGCGCCGATCGACGCGACGATCTCCGCCGCGGCCGCGGCACCCGCCGTCGTGAGCCCGGGGACCCCCGGCCGGCGCCGGCCGGGTCATCGCCGCGACCGTCGCGGCGAACGCCGTCCGGGTCGGCCACCGACTGCCGCCCGCGCCGGAACGCCTGGACGTTCGTCGCCACCGCGGCGCCGTTGAGCTCGAAGGCCGACTCGACGGCGTCCGCGGACAGCGGCAGCGCCCCGAGCTGGTGGGCGGCCCCGAGCAGCAGCGACAGCGAGAACTGGTCGTCGCCGAACAGCGCCTCGGCGAGCGCCCGCGCATCGAGCACCGCGCCGACGTCGCGGCGGGTCGCCGCGGCGATCCGCCCGAGGACGGCGTCGACGGGCGGGTAGGTGACGGTCGGGTCGACGACCTGGTCCCCCGTCGGGATCTTCGCGCTGGAGACCACGGCGACCGTGCGCTCCGGGGACGCGGCCGCGAGGTGGGCCGGGTCGGCGGCGACGAGGAGGTCGGCGCCCAGGTAGAGGTCGCACTCGCCCGACGCGGCGCGTCCGGCGACCTCGGCGTCGGCGAGCTTGACGTCGGAGACGACCGCGCCGCCCTTCTGCGCGAGCCCGGTCTGGTCGAGCCCGCGGGTGGGGCGGCCGTCGATCCGCGCGGCGGCGGCGAGCACCTGGGAGATCGTCGTGACCCCGGTGCCGCCGATCCCGGCCACGCGCACGACGGCGTCGTCGGGGACCGTCCGCACCGGGTCCGGCAGCACCGCCGGCGTCGAGCGCGTCGACCGTCGCCGTCGTCGGCGCGGTCCCGGGCTCGACGACGGTGAACGCGGGACAGTCGCCGTCGAGGCAGGAGTAGTCCTTGTTGCACGACGCCTGGTGGATGCGGGTCTTGCGGCCGAACTCGGTGTCGACCGGGGTGACCGAGAGGCAGTTCGAGGTCTGCCCGCAGTCGCCGCAGCCCTCGCAGACCCGCTCGTTGATGACGACGCGGGTGGTGGGGTCGGCCAGCGTGCCGCGCTTGCGCTTGCGGCGCTTCTGCGCGGCGCACTCCTGGTCGTGGATCAGCACGGTGACGCCGGGGGTGTCGGCGAGGACCCGCTGGGCCTCCTCGATGCGCGCGCGGTCCCAGACGACGACGCCCTTGCCGAGCCGCACGCGCCGATAGCGGGAGAGGTCCTCGGTCGTGACGATCACCCGCGCGACGCCCTCGTCGAGCAGGACGCGGGTGAGCTGGGGCATCGACAGCGCGCCGACGGCGTCCTGCCCGCCGGTCATCGCCGCGGCCCCGTTGTGGAGCAGGCGGAACGTCATGTGCGCCCCGGCCGCGACGGCGGCGCGGACCGCGAGGCTGCCGGAGTGGTGGAAGGTGCCGTCGCCCATGTTCTGGACCCAGTGCGAGGCCTTCGCGGGGTCGGCGAACGGCTCGGTGCCCAGCCAGTGCGCGCCCTCGCCGCCCATCTGCGTCAGCCCGGTGACGTCCGCCGACCTGGCCCTCGGGCATGAGCATGACCATGGTGTGGCAGCCGATGCCCGCCCCGACCAGCGAGCCCTCGGGCGCCGACGTCGTCGAGGTGTTGTGCGGGCAGCCCGAGCAGAAGTACGGCGTGCGGTTCGCCCCCGCGATCGGCAGGTCGATGCGCGTGCGGGCGCCGCGACGACGCTCGTCCCACGCGGCCACGCTCGGGAACGCCGCGCCGGGCTGCGCGAGCAGCCGGCGGGCCAGCCCGGTCGCGACGGCGTCGGGGTCGAGGTCGCCGTGGACGGCGAACAGCGGTGCCCCGTCGGGACCGGTCTTGCCGTGCACGGCGGGCGCGCCCGGGCGGCCGTAGAGCCGCTCCTTGATCTGGGTCTCGAGGAACGCGCGCTTCTCCTCGACGACGACGATCTCGTCGAGTCCCTCGGCGAAGCGGTCCACGACGCCGGGCTCGAGCGGCCAGGGCATCCCGACGCGCAGCAGCCGGACGCCGCGGGCGGCGAGCTCGGCGTCGGTGAGCCCGAGCGTCGTCAGCGCCTGCCGCAGGTCGAGCCAGCTCTTGCCGGCGGCGACGATCCCGACGCGGGCCGGTCCGCGACCGACGATCGTGTCCAGGCCGTTGGCGGCGGCGTAGCGGCGGGCGAGGACGAGGCGGGCGCGGTGCAGGTCGCGCTCCAGCGGCGCCAGGCGCGGGCCGAGCAGCTTCGCGTGGGGTTCGTGGTGGAAGGGCTCGGCCGTCGATCTCGAGGTCGGGGACGAGCGGCACGACGCGATCCGGGGCGACCATGGCGGTGCCCGACCCGTCGGCGACGGCGGTCACCATCTTCAGCCCGACCCAGCACCCGGAGATCCGGGAGAGGTGCACGGCGTGGCGGCCGAGGTCGAGGACGTCCTGGACGTCGGCGGGGTAGAGCACCGGGACGGCCATGTCGGCGAGCGCGGCCTCGGAGGCGCAGGGCACCGACGAGGACTTCGCGGCCGGGTCGTCGCCGACGATCGCGAGCGCGCCGCCGTGGGTCGAGGTGCCGGCGAGGTTCGCGTGGCGCAGGGCGTCGGTGGCGCGGTCGAGGCCGGGGGCCTTGCCGTACCAGTAGCCGGTGATCCCGTCGGCGACGTCGTCGCGCAGGGCGCCGGTGGCCGGGGCGAGCTGGGTGCCCTGCACCGCGGTGAGGGCCAGCTCCTCGTTGAGCCCGGGGGCGACGACGACGCCGTGGGCCTCGAGGAGGTCGCGGTTGCGGAGCAGCTCGAGGTCGTAGCCGGCCAGCGGGGAGCCCTCGTAGCCCGAGACGTACCCGCCCGTGCGCAGGCCCGCGGCGGCGTCCGCCCGGCGCTGGTCGAGCGGGAGGCGCACCAGGGCCTGGACCCCGGTGAGCTGCACCCGGCCCTCGGCGTCGGTGTAGCGGTCCCGCAACGTCATCGGGGCCCGCTGTGCCGCGGCGCGGACGGGCTCGGGGCGGGTGCGGGGGATGTCGAGGGTCATGGTGGCGACCTCCGATTCACGACGTCGACGGGTGCGGGCCGGGATCGTCCGGACCGGGCCGCCGCTCGGCGTCCGTGCGGGGACTGCTCGGATGGATCCGAAAGCTAGAGAGCTACTCGCCAGTGGTCCAGGGTGCTGTCAGGATGTTGGTCCACTGGTCCAGTCCCGCGACCGATGCGGCGGTCGGCGGTGGTCCGTTGGACCAGCCGCGGAGGTGGGGATGCTCGACGACCTGGACCGGGCGCTGCTGGTGGCGCTGCTGGAACGCCCGCGCGCCGGGCTCCGCGAGCACGCCCGCACGCTCGGCGTCGCCCGCGGCACCGTGCAGGCCCGCTTCGTCCGGCTGCAGGAGACCGGCGTGATCACCGGCTTCGCCCCGCGGGTGTCCCCCGCCGCGCTCGGGTACGGGGTGCTGGCGTTCGTGACGCTGCACATCGCGCAGGGGCGCCTCGACGCGGTGGCCGAGCAGCTCGCCTCGGTGCCCGAGGTCGTCGAGGCCCACAGCATCACCGGGGACGGGGACCTGTGGTGCCGGGTGGTGGCGCACTCCAACGCGCACCTCGAGCGGGTCATCCAGCAGCTGCTGGCCGCGCCCGGGGTGGAGCGCACCCAGTCGGAGATCTCGCTGACCGAGCGGGTGCCCGCGCGGGTGCTGCCGCTGGTGCGAGCCCTGCCCCGCGGCGGCGGCCGTCGGCGCGAGGAGCCCTGAGCAGCGCCGATGCCCGCCCGGGCGTCCTCCGGGTCAGGCCGGGAGGCCCAGGGCCGGGTCGTCGTCGGGGCGGGCCACGCGCTCGGCGCGACCCCGCCCGAGGCGACGCGCCGGCGATCCGGGCGGCGGGCCGATCCGCAGCGGAGCGGTGACCGCGCCGGCCCGCGCCGGGTCCGCCGGCCCCGGCAGCATGAGCCGGACCGGGGCGAGGGTCCCGACGGGGACCGGCGCCGGCACCCGCGGCCGGGCGTCGGCGCGCGCGACCCGGGCCTCGGGCCGGGCGAGGGCCTCGCGGGACAGGACGTCCGCGAGGTCGTCGCGGTCGACGCCGAGGTCGGCGAGCAGCCGGGCGGAGCGGCCCGCGTCGAGGAGCGCGAGGGCCAGGTCGGCGACTCCGGGCCGCCGGCCGCGGGCGGCCGCGGAGCGCGCGGCCCGGGCCAGCGCGCCCGCGGCGACCGCCGTGACCACGGCTGTCCCGTCGGGTCCCACGAGCGGCTCGGGCGCACCGGACCCCGCGCACGCCGCGGCCACGACGGCCGCCCCCGCACGGCGCAGGCCGAACGCCCGCCCGACCCCGCCCCCGGCGCGCACGACCGCGAGCAGCAGGTGCTCCGTACCGACCCGTCCGTGCCCGAGGACCCCCGCCTCGCGGCGGGCGGCCTCGACGAGACGGGCGAGCTGGTCGGCGTCCGCGTCGTCGGCGGGTCGCCGGGTCGTCCCCCGGGGCGTCGTCGCGGTCGTCGTCACGGTCGTCGTCGAGGCACCCCTGCCCGAACGCGGTGGCGTCCGCGCCGCTCGGACGCGGCACCGGCGAGGGCCGGCGACCCGCGGTGACGACGATGCCCCCACCGGAGGTCCGGCGGGCGGGCGCCCGCGCGCTCGTCCACGGTGAGGTCGTCGAACATCGGCGTGATCGTCATCGGGCCGGCTCCCTTCCCCAGTACCTCGTCGGACGGAGTTGTAGCCCCGGGCGGGGGTTCCGCCCCGGATTCCCCTCCCGCCACGGCGCGGAGGGGTGATCACCCGTCCGGGTGGGCGTCCAGCGGGGCGTGATCGCGGCCCCGGGCCGGGCGACGTCCGGCTGCCGGCTCGCGCCGCCCCGTCGGCCCAACGCGCTCGCGCGGCGGAGCCGGCGGTCACCCCGACGTGTCGCCGGCGGAGGCCGGCGGGCCTCCTTCGGGCGAATCCGTGCCGCTCCGCGTGGGGCCGGGCCCGCTCGGTCGTCGTCGTTACCCGTGTGTGAGGCTGCCGCGACCGTCCGGGCAGGCGTTCGAGGGGCACGACGCGGGAGGTGCGATGGGGACCGTCCGGCACCGGCCCGCGTCGCCCGCCGGGCCGCCGCGCTCCGAGAGCACCCGCGGCGTCGTCGCCGCCCTCGCCCGGGTCGCACCCCCCGCCCGCGACCGCGACGCCGGCGCCGAGGCCGCCGCGATCGTGCGCTGGGCGCGCACCCCCGGCCCGCCCGACCGACTGGCCGCCGAGCTCGACTCCCCCGAGGCCGCGGTCCGGCTCGTGTCGCTGCTGACCCGCATCGGGGCGAGCGACGGCGTCGTCCACGGCGACGCCGAGCGCGGGACGTGGCGGGTGGAGGTGCCCGACCCGCAGGACCCGCCGGCCGGCTCCGACCTCCTCGCGACCCGGCTCGGCCTCGTCGACGCCCGCGGCCGGTCGCTGCCCGCGCCTCCCGCCTGGCTCACCGGCGGCTCGCTCCCCGGGGCGGTCGCCACCTGGCGCGGGGCCCTGCTCGCGCGCGGCCACGTGGAGCGGCGGGGCTCCGCGGCGACCGTCGTCGTCGACTGCCCCGCCCCGGGACCGGCCCTCGCGCTCGCCGAGCTCGGCCTGCGCCTCGGCGTCCGCGCCGGGACCCACCGCGAGGAGGGGACCGCGCGCGTCGTCGTGGCCGACCCGGACGAGGTGGCGCTGCTGCTCATCACCTGCGGCGGGCGGAGCACCGCGGCCGCCGCCGGGATGGACGAGCCGGCCGGTGACCCGGCGTCGGGCTCGGCGAACGAGGCCCGGGCCACCGTCGCCGCCTCGCGGGCGGGCACCGCCGTCGCCGAGGCCTTCGCGACGCTGGCGCGCGCCGGCGTCGACGTCCCGGACGCCCTCGCCGACGCCGGGCGCCTGCGCCTGGCCCACCCCGACCTCGGCCTCGCCGACCTCGCCGCCCTCGCCGCGCCCCCGCTCTCCAAGGACGCCCTCGCCGGTCGGCTGCGGCGCCTGCTCACGCTGGCCCACCGCCACCGCTGACCCCGGCGTCCCGCCCGCGATGCTCCTAGGGTGCGGTCGTCCACGGTGGCGGCGCGGTGAGCGGGAGGCAGGCGGGATGGTCGAGACGGTGCGGGGCCCGGTCGACGCGGCGGACCTCGGGACGACGCTCATGCACGAGCACGTCTTCGTGCTCACCCCCGACCTCCTCGCGAACTACGGCCACGAGTACTGGGACGAGGAGCTCCGGGTCGCCGACGCGATCGACAAGCTGACCCGGCTGCGCGCGCTGGGCGTCCGGACGATCGTCGACCCGACGGTCGTCGGGCTCGGCCGCTACGTCCCGCGCGTCGCCCGCGTGAACGCCGAGGTCGACATCAACATCGTCGCCGCCACCGGCCTCTACACGTTCGACGAGCTGCCCCGGTCGCTGCAGAACCGGGGCCCCGGGACGCTGCTCGGCGGCGAGGAGCCGCTGACCGGGATGTTCCTGCGCGACATCCGCGAGGGCATCGGCGGGACCGGGGTGAAGGCGGCCCTCCTCAAGGGCGTCGTCGAGGAGAAGGGCCTCACCCCCGACCAGGAGCGGATCCACCGGGCGATCGCGGCGACGCACCGCGAGACCGGCGTCCCGATCACCCTGCACACCAACAGCGAGCACCGGACCGGGCACCTCGCCCTGGACTTCTACGAGGCCGAGGGGGTCGACCTCACGAAGGTGGTCGTCGGCCACGCGGGCGACTCGAACGACCTGGACTACCTGCGCGCCCTGGCCGACCGTGGTGCCGTCCTGGGCTGCGACCGCTTCGGGCTGGACCGCTACAACACGACCGACCGGCGCGTGGCCACCGTCGCCGCGCTGTGCGCCGAGGGCTACGCCGACCGCATCGCGCTCTCCCACGACGCGTCCTGCTACATCGACTTCTACGCCGGCGAGGAGGCGCAGCGGACGCTGCACGCCGCCGCGCCGAACTGGCACTACGAGCACATCACCCGCGACGTCCTGCCCGCCCTGCGCGAGGCCGGGGTCACCGACGCCCAGATCACGACGATGATGGTCGACAACCCGCGGCGCTAGTTCGGCGGCTGAGTCGATCTGGTGCGACGGGCACACCAGGCGCGCCGGCCCGGCGTCGGACCTGCCCTGTGTGCTCCTGATCGACGAGCGGCGCGCGTCACGGCGAGCGGCACGTGACGCAGGCCGGACCGCGTCCGGACCTGGCGATCAACGTGGCTGGTGCATCACGGCCCACTGTCCCGTCGAGTCGAGCACGGCGGGCACGCCGGACGGCCCTCCGACCTGCCGCACGTGCTGATGATCATGGCGGGGACTGGCGGTGGGGCCTCGGGGCTGATCGGCGGCCCGCGGCGCGCGGGACGGTCAGCCCCGCGCCATGCCGAAGAAGGCGACGATCGCGGTCGCGACGTCGGGGCCCGACGGGTCGGCGTAGGACGCGCCGGCCCGCCCGCCCGACCAGTCGTGCCCCATCCCGTGCACCGTCCACGACTCGGCGAGCACGCGGCCGCCGGGCTCGCTCCAGCGCTCCCGGGTCCAGGACCGCCCGCCGTCGCCGCCGCCGGTCTCCCGCTCGCGCTGCGCCCCGGTGACGCGCCCGACCGCGGAGCGGACGACCGCGTCGGCGTTGCCGGGCGCGACGGTGCGGTCGGCGTCGCCGTGCACCACGATCAGCGGCACCGGGCCCGCGTCGGCCACCGCCGCGGGCGGGGACGACATCGCGGCGAACGCCGACCCGACGTCGCGCGCGGCCCGGTACGGGAGCCCGGAGTGGACGCCGGCGCCGCAGAACAGGTCGGGGTGGGTCGCCGCGAGGACGGCCGCCATCGCCGCGCCGGCCGAGAAGCCGGCGACGCCGATCCGCCCGGGGTCGACGTCGTGCGCGTCGGCCACCTCGCGGGCGACCGCGGCGATCATCGCCGGCTCGCCGCGGTCGCGCTCCTGGTCGCCGGGCCGGAACCAGTTCCAGTAGCCCATGGCGTTCGCCGACCGGGACTGCTCGGGGTAGACGACGACGATGCCCTCGCGCTCGGCGACCTCGTCCATCCCGGTCGAGGCGGCGAACGCGTCGGCGTCCTGGGTGCCGCCGTGGAGCATGACCAGCAGCGGCGCGGGACGCTGCGGCGCCGTCGGGACGTAGAGCCGGTAGGCCAGCGAGCCGACCGCGCCGCGGGTGACGGTGCCCGGGGAACGACCCGCGCCGGCCGACGTCGACGCGGTGCGGGACATGCCGGGGAGGCCGCCGAGGCCGGACATCCCGGGGAGTCCGGAGCCCCCGAGACCCGGCAGGCCGCCGCCCGGCAGGCCCGGCAGCTCGTGCCCGGCAGGCCGGCGCCGCCGAGGGCGCGCTGGATGGAGGCCGTCGCGGCGGTGAGCTGCCCGGAGCGCATGAGCCGGGTGGCCTCGTCGAAGCGCGGGGAGGGGGTGGCGCCGGGACGCGCGAGGGCGTCGACGAGCCGGGTGAGACGGGACATGAGGAGCTCCTGACGATCGTCAGACGATGCGCGGCCCGAGGGCCGCCTTGACCGCACGGCTGGCGCGGAACGCCCCGAGCACCTCGACCGAGGCGATGGTCGCCAGGGCGAGCTCGGGCTCGACGTCCTCGGCCACCGTCGCGAGCCCGAGGACCCGGATGTGGACCTGCTCCCCCGCGGCCCGCAGGCCCTCGAGGTCGGCGCGCGAGAAGTGCTGGGTCCCGAGGACGAGGGTGCGGCGGGCGACCGTGTGCTCGATCGTCGACTCGCTGCGGGCCAGCTGGGTGCGGACGGCGGTGCGGATGAAGTCGGTGCGGTTGCTGAAGAAGCCCTCCTGCACGAGCAGATCGATCCGGCCCAGGTCCACCGGACCCAGGTTCACGGTGATCTTCTCGGTGCGATCCGGCTCCCCGACCACGCCGCCTCCTTCCGCAGACCATCCATATGGATGGTGCACGGCGGGTGCGCCGAGCGCAAGGCGGCGCGTCCCGGCCGTCGTCGGCCCGAGCTGGGTAGCGCTCCACAACCCAGGATCTCTAGGGTGACCCGCACGTCCCCGGAGCCCGAGGAGGCCACGATGGAGTGGACCGGCGCCCGCTACGCCGACCAGCCCGAGGTCGAGGTGCAGACGTGGGTGGCCGCCCCGCCCGAGCGGGTGTGGCCGCTGGTCAGCGACCCGGAGCGGATGCCGACCATGAGCGGGGAGCTGCAGGCGGTCGAGTGGACCGACGGCGCCACCGGCCCGGCGCCGGGGGCCCGCTTCGTCGGGCACAGCAGCCACCCCTCGCTCGGCGAGTGGTCCGCGACGGCGACCGTGGTCACGTGCGAGCCGGCCGCCGAGTTCGCGTGGGAGGTCCAGGGCGACGGCGGCCCGGCCGCCCGCTGGTCGTTCCGGCTCGAGGACGCCGACGGCGGGACGCGGCTGCGCCAGCACGTCCGCCTCGGGCCCGGCCGCTCCGGGCTCAGCCACGCCATCGACGCGATGCCGGACAAGGAACAGAAGATCGTCTTCGTCCGCCTGCGCGAGTTCGAGGCCTCGATGGCGCGCACGCTCGAGGCGATCCGGGCGGACGCGGAGCGATGAGGACCGCGACCACCGTCGAGGGCTCCTCCGACCCCGCGGCCGTCGACTTCGTCGTCGAGGCCGAGCACCTCGGGCTCGACGAGTGCTGGGTCGCCGAGGCGTGGGGGTCCGACGCACCGTCGCTGCTGGGCTTCCTCGCGGCCCGCACCGAGCGGATCCGGCTCGGCTCGGGCGTCGTCCAGGTCGGCACGCGCACCCCCGTCGCGGTGGCGCAGGCCGCCCTCACCCTCGACGCCCTCTCCGGCGGCCGGTTCGCCCTCGGGCTCGGCTCGTCGGGGCCCGGCGTCGTCGAGGGCCTGCACGGGGTCCCGTTCGCCCGCCCGGCGACCCGGATGCGCGAGACGATCGACGTCGTCCGCCAGGCCTTCGCCGGGGAGAAGATCGCCTACTCGGGGCGCACCGTGAGCATCCCGCTGCCCGGCGGCGAGGGCCGTCCGATGCGCCTGTCGATGCCGGCGAACCCCGACCTGCCGATCTACGTCGCGTCGCTCTCGCCGCGCATGCTCGAGCTCACCGGGGAGCTCGCCGACGGCTGGCTCGGCACCAGCTTCGTCCCCGAGGGCGCGGCGGCCTACTTCGACCACCTCGACGCCGGGCTCGCGCGCGCCGGGCGCACCCGCGCCGACCTCACGGTCTGCCAGGGCGCCGAGGTCGCCTTCGCCGAGGACGAGACCGCGCTCGCCGCGATGGTCGCGGCGCGCCGCCGGGGCCTCGCGTTCTCGCTCGGCGGGATGGGCACCGCGAGCACGAACTTCTACCACGACGCCTACGCCCGCCAGGGCTGGTCGGAGATCGCCGAGGCGGCGCGCGAGCGCTGGCAGGCCGGCGACCGCGACGGCGCCGCGGCGCTCGTCCCGGACGAGATGGTGCTGGCGACGACGCTGCTCGGCACGGAGGAGATGGTGCGCGAGCGGCTGCGGGTGTGGCGCGACGCCGGGGTCGACACGGTCCGGCTCTACCCCGCGGGCGACTCCCTCGACGAGCGCCTCACCACGCTCGGCCGCGCGATCGACCTCGTCCGCGACGTCGACCGGGAGCCCGCCCGCGCGTGAGCCCGCGCTTCAGGGCCCGACGAGCACGACGTCGAGGCGCCGCGGGCCGTGGACGCCCTCGACGCGGTCGAGCTCGATGTCGCTGGTGGCCGAGGGGCCGGAGACGAAGGTGAGCGGGCGCGCCGGGTCGAGCCGGGCGACCGCCTCGGGGACGGAGCCGACGACGTCGGCGGCGTGGATGACGCAGACGTGGTGGTCGGGCACCAGCGTGACCACGCGCCGGCCCTGGTCCGGGGCGCCCGAGTCCAGGACGAACGTGCCGGTGTCCGCGATCGCCACCGCCGCGCCGGTCACCACCGCGTCGAGGTGGTCGAGCTCGTCGACGGTGCAGGGCGGCTCGTCGCGGCGGACGTGGCCGTCGAACGCCGCCAGCCAGGCGTCGGGCACGCCCGGCGGGGCGACGACGCTGCCGCCGGAGCCCAGGAACGCGGCCACCGCCGCCGCGACGTCGGCTTCGGCGTGGACCCGCGTCACCGTGGCGCGGTAGTCGGTCAGCGTCTCGTCGAGCCGGGCGACGGCGTCCTCGGTCCCGGCCGCGTGGCGACCCGCCGGAGTGGTACTCGCGGGGCACGACGACCGGCGCCGCGGGAGCGCCCGCGTCCCGGGCCGCGCGCAGCCGGGCCAGCACCTCGTCGCGGGCGTCCATCACGGGCCCCCGTGGGTCCGCGCCCACCACTGCCGGAACGTCTCGGCCGGTGGGGCGGGCAGGTCCCGGGCGTTCGTCCACCCCGACATCGGCCACGGCAGCGTCGAGAATCCGGCCCTTGCGCCCGGCGAGCACCCGCCCCACCCCGAGCGCCCGCTCCGCGAGCTTGAACCGGCCCGGCGTCGTCATCGCGATCGCCGCGGCGTGCATCGCGACGTCCTGACCGGTCGGCCGGGTGTGGGCGGCGACGGCCGCGGCGCGCTGCTGCACGAGCAGGTGCGGGATGTCGATGCGCACCGGGCAGGCGTCGAAGCACGCCCCGCACAGCGACGAGGCGTAGGGCAGCGACGCGTTGACGTCGTCGGGGCCGTTGATGCCGGTCATCTGCGGCGAGAGCACCGCCCCGATCGGGCCCGGGTAGACCGAGCCGTACGCGTGGCCGCCGGCGCGCTCGTAGACCGGGCAGACGTTCAGGCACGCCGAGCAGCGGATGCAGTGCAGCGCCTGCCGCCCGTCGGGCGAGGCCAGCACGTTCGAGCGGCCGTTGTCGAGCAGCACCAGGTGGAACGTCTGCGGCCCGTCGCCGGGCGTCACGCCGGTCCACGTCGAGGTGTAGGGGTTCATCCGCTCGCCGGTGGAGGAGCGCGGCAGCAGCTGCAGGAACACCTCGAGGTCGCCCCACGTGGGGACGAGCTTCTCCACGCCCATCACGGTGATCAGCGTCTCGGGCAGCGTCAGGCACATCCGCCCGTTGCCCTCGGACTCGACGACCGAGATCGTCCCGGTGTCGGCCACCGCGAAGTTGGCGCCCGAGATCCCGACCTTCGCCGCGAGGAACTTCCGCCGCAGGTGCGCCCGCGCGGCCATGGCGAGCTTGCGGGGCTCGTCGGTGAGGTCCGGGTCCACGCCCGGCATCTCGCGCAGGAAGATCTCGCGGATCTCGGCGCGGTTGCGGTGGATCGCCGGGACGAGGAAGTGCGAGGGCCGGTCGTGCGAGAGCTGCACGATGAGCTCGGCGAGGTCGGTCTCCAGCGCGGCGATCCCGGCGCCCTCGAGCGCCTCGTTGAGCCCGGTCTCCTGGGTGGCCATCGACTTGACCTTGACGACCTCGTCGGCGCCGGTCCCCCGGACCAGGTCGACGACGATGCGGTTGGCCTCCTCGGCGTCGCGCGCCCAGTGGACGACCCCGCCGCGCTCGGTGACCCGGGACTCGAGCGCGACGAGCAGCTCCGGCAGCCGCGTCATCGTGTCGGCCTTGATCGCCTCGCCGGCGCGGCGCAGCTCCTCCCAGTCGTCGAGCTCGGCCACCACCCCCGCGCGCTTGGCCCGGATGGTGCGCGTGGCGTGCCCGAGGTTGCGACGCAGCTGGGTGTCGGCGAGCGCCTTGTGCGCGGCCGCCGGGAAGGACTCGACGCCGCGCAGGTGCCCGTGCGGGTCCGAGGCGACCGTCGGCATCCCGAGCTCCGTGGTCGTCACGCGCGCACCCCCGGCCCGTGCGCCTGCCCGGCGGCCTCGCCGGTGCGCTCGTGTCGAGCGGTCGACGGCGTCGCCCGTGACGAAGTCCGCCGAGGGGTCCCGGCGGTCGGTGCTCGGCGAGGATCTCCGCCAGGTGCACGGTCTTCACCCCCGTCCGCAGCCGCGACAGGCCGCCGCCGATGTGCATCAGGCAGGACGAGTCGCCGGCCGTGCAGACCTCCGCCTTCGAGGCGAGCACGTTCGACATCTTGTCGGCGAGCATCGCGGTCGAGGTCTCCGCGTTCTTCACCGCGAACGTGCCGCCGAACCCGCAGCAGACCTCGGCGTCGGGCAGCTCCACCAGCGCCAGCCCGCGGACCGCGCGCAGCAGCTGCAGCGGCTTGTCCCCGACCCGCAGCATCCGCAGCGAGTGGCACGTCGGGTGGTAGGTGACGCGGTGGGGGTAGTAGGCGCCGACGTCCGTCACGCCCAGGACGTCGACGAGCAGCTCGGAGAGCTCGTAGGTCCGCGCCGCACCGTCCTCGGCCGCCCGGGCCAGGCCCTCGTCACCGGCCCGGCGGGCGACCATCGCGTGCTGGTGCCGGACGCACCCGACGCACGAACCCGACGGCGCCACGATCGCGTCCACCCCCTCGTCGAGGGCCCGGCCGAACACCTCGACGTGGTGGCGCACCACGGGCAGCGCGGTGTCGAGGTAGCCGGTGTTGACGTGCATCTGCCCGCAGCAGGTCTGGTCGGCCGGGAAGACCACCTCGTGGCCCAGTCGCTCCAGCAGCTCGACGGTGGCGATCGGGGCCCGCGGGAACAGCGCGTCCCCGAGGCAGGTCGCGGCGACGGCGATCCGCATCGGCTGCCCCTCTCCCACGACGGCGGTGGCTCCGCTGGGGAGTCTGCCCGCCGCGCGGGTCGCGCGCTCGTCCGCGGGCGGCTCGTCCGGCCGGGGATCAGCCGACGCGCGCGACCACCGGCTCCGGCGAGCGCGACTCGGACGGCCGCGGCCGGGCGGACACCGTCGGGACCGGGCCGGAGGCGGGCGAGATGCGCGGGGCGGGGCAGCCGTCGTCGGGCTGCGGGCCGCGGGTGAGCTCCAGCGTCATGGGCTCGAAGCCGAGGAGGCGCTGGAAGTCGCGCGCCTCGGCGTCGAGGAAGAGGGCGGTGTCGACCGCGAGGTGGCGCACCCCGCGCGCCGCGAGCTGGGCCACGAGGTGCGCGGCGAGCAGGTAGCGCGCCGGGCCGGCCGCCCGGCCGGGGGCGGCGAGGAGCAGGTCGAGCCGGGCGAAGGACCCGTCGACGGAGGTCAGCGCGACCACCTCGGTGACGTCGTCCGCGTCGCGGGCGAGCCAGGCGGCGACGAGTCCGGACTGCAGGTCCGCGCGCACCGTCTCGACGAGGTCCTCCTCGCCCCGGGCGCGCAGCACCGCGGAGATGCGCACCTCGGCCTCGACGCGACCCATGCGGCGGCAGGAGACGCCCGCGTCGGCCGCGCGCGTGCTGTTGACCCGCACCGCCTGCCGGGCCGGGCCGGCCAGGTAGTCCTCGCCGTCGGCGGGGAGGGCCAGCACCGAGACGGCGAGCCGGCACGGGATGCCGTGGCGGTGGCCGCCGTACACGGCCTCCATGCGGTCCCCGAGCGCGGTGGGCGAGCAGCTCACCACGACCTGGGGGAGCTCGGCGAGCACCGGCAGGCGGTCGCGCAGCGCGGGCACCGCGCAGGCCATCGTCGCCGCGGCGCGCCGCACGCGGCCCGGCGCACCGTCCCGCGCCTGCAGGGCCTCGCCCAGACGCACGAACTCCGGATTCGCCAGCCCGTTGTTCACACACGCCCCCGTCGATCGTGTCGCCGTGGGAGCCGTGACTCCCACGCTGTCCACTCACGACAACGGCGCGTCCGTATGGACTTCCTGATAGGCCAAACGGCTCACAAGCCTTCTGGGCCGTTCAGACCACACGACCAGGTGACAACCGAACCCGGTCAGCTCGCGCGAGGCCTCGCCGACCCACCGCGACCGGGGGACACCGGCGCCTCGCGGCCGCGTGCGGGCCGACGGGAAGGGCATGGTGTGGATCTCGTCGTCCCGGTCGTCGAGCGGGGTCTCGTCGACGCCGTGGGTGTGCAGCCAGAGCCAGGCCAGCCAGCCGACGGCGGCGACCCCGACGAAGCTGATGAGCCGGTAGAGCAGGACGGCGGCCAGCGCGGGCTTGGACGGCACCCCGCCGGCGACGAGGGCCGCGAGGAGGGCGCCGTCGACGAGGCCGAGCCCGCCGGGGAGGAAGGCGGCGCTGGAGGCCGCGGTCGCCGCCGCGTAGGCGAGCAGCACCAGCGAGATCGTCATGCCGTTCGCGCCGACCGCGACGCAGCAGGCCGCGAGGCACGCGATGTCGAGCAGCCAGTTGAGCAGCGCGGAGAGCCCGACGACGACCCGGCCGCCGCCGCGCAGCTCGATCAGCGCGAGGCCCTCGATCTGGGTGGTGAGCTCCGCGACGCCCGTCTCGCGGGGTCGGCGGCGCGCCCGGTTGACCAGGCGGAGCCCGCCGATGCCGACCGTGGTGAGGAGACCGGGGCGGCGGCTGACGACGACGATGACCGTGCCGAGCGCGATGACGCCGGCCAGCTGCAGCACCTGCGGGCCGAGCGTCGTGGCGCGCCCGTTGACCACGAGCGCCGAGCCGACGGCGATCCCGGCGAGCGCGAGGCTCGCGGCCACCCCGCCGGTGACCATGGTCCACGTGGTGACCGGTCCGCTGGCACCCCAGCTGCGGCGCTTGCGGAACGTGTAGGCGGTGGAGAGCGCGGCGCCGCCCGGCACGGTGAGGTGCAGGGCGTTGGCGGCGAGCGTGACGAGCACGACCGCCCGGAAGCGCACGTGCACCGCGGCGGCCCGCAGCAGGCGGTGGTGGAGCAGGGCGAACGCGAGGATCGAGCCGGCCTCGAAGGCGATCGCGAGGACGACCCAGAGCACGTCGGCCGAGGCGAGGGCCGCGCCCGCCGCGTGGATCGTCGGGGCGATCCAGATGCACCCGACGGCGAGCGCCGCGACCACGACGACGGCGGCGACGATGCGCGCGACCCGTCCGGCCGCGATGCGGCGAGCCTCGCGCACCACGCCCTCGACCGTCACGCCCACACTCCCACTGTCCTCCATCGATCGCCTCGACGGGACGCCGGGGCGTGGCGACCTGCGTCGCACGGGCCCGGATCACCGCCGACGTCCGGTTCGACACGTCGTGACCGTCACGTGACCGCCGCGCGGGACGCCGGTCGCCACCGCCGACCGTCGGTGGGTGCCGCGCGCCCCCGCGAGCGACCACAATCGGCGCCATGGGAACCCTCTGGCACCCCTTCTCCGACATGGCCGCCGTCCGGGACCACGAGTTCGTCGTCGACCACGCCGACGGCGTCTGGGTCTACGACGAGGCGGGCCGGCACTACCTCGACGGCTGCGCGAGCCTCTGGTACGCGAACGTCGGGCACGGGCGGACCGAGATCGTCGAGGCCGCGATGCGGCAGATGGCGCAGCTCGAGGCGTACTCGTGCTTCGCCGACATCGCGAACCGGCCGGCCCTGGAGCTCGCCGACCGGCTCTCGGCGCTCGCCCCGATGAGCCCCGGGGAGACCAAGGTCTTCTTCGGGTCCGGCGGCGCCGACGCGATCGACACCGCCGTGAAGCTGGCGCGCGGCTACTGGCAGGCCCGGGGCGAGCACCAGCGGGTCCACATCGTCTCCCGCGAGACCGGCTACCACGGCACGCACGGCTACGGGACCTCGATCGTCGGCATCCCGGCCAACCGCGAGGGCTGGGGCGTGCTCGCCGGGGAGAACACCGTCGCGCCGCAGGACCTCGAGGGCGTGGAGAAGGTGTTCGCCGACGTCGGGGCGGAGCGGATCGCGGCCTTCGTCATGGAGCCCGTGACCGGCGCGGGCGGGGTGCACATCCCGCCGCCGGGCTTCGTCGAGGGCGTCGCCCAGCTGTGCCGCGACCACGGCGTGCTGCTCGTCATCGACGCGGTGATCTGCGGGTTCGGGCGCCTGGGCACCTGGTTCGGGATCGAGCGCTACGGGGTGGAGCCCGACCTGGTGACCTTCGCGAAGGGCGTGACGTCGGGCTACCTGCCCCTCGGCGGGGTGCTGGTGTCGCCGGAGGTGGCGGCGCCCTGGTGGACGACGCCGGGCGAGCGCACCCTGCGCCACGGCCCGACCTACTCCGGGCACCCGACGTGCTGCGCGGCCGGCCTCGCGACGCTGGACGTCTACGAGCGCGAGCAGCTCATCCCGCGCGGGCAGGAGCTGGAGGGGGCCCTCGAGGCGGCGCTGGCGCCGTTGCGCGAGCACCCGTACGTCGCCGAGGTCCGCGCCGGGACCGGGCTGCTCGCCGCCGTGGAGCTCACCCCGGACGTCCTCTCGTCGGTGCGCGACGCGCCGAACGCGCTGCTGCGCGGCGCCCGCGAGGCCGGGGTGCTCGTGCGCGGGCTGGGCAAGGGCGTCGCCGTCTCGCCGCCGCTGACCATCACCGAGGACGAGATCCGGCTGCTCGGCGAGGGGATCCGCGCCGGGCTCGACGTGCTGCCGGCGGAGCCGCCCGTCCCGAGCCGCGCCGGGCGCGTGAGGCGCGCGCGCCTACAACCACCCGCGGCGCTTGAAGACGAGGTAGAGCACGACCGAGGCGACGATCATCAGCGCGAGCGCGAAGGGGTAGCCGTACTCCCAGTGCAGCTCGGGCATGGTGTCGAAGTTCATCCCGTAGATCGCGCCGATCAGGGACGGGGTGAACAGGATCGCCGCCCACGAGGAGATGCGCTTGACCTCCTCGCCCTGGTTGAGGCTGTTCGCCGAGAGCTGGCGCATCTCCTCGTTCTGGCGCTGCCCCACCAGCGCGGAGTTCACCGTGAGCAGGCGTTCGAGGAGCTGGCGGTAGCCGTCCGCGGCCTCGACCGCCTGCTCGACGTGGTCGGCGACGTCGCGCAGGTTGCGGTGCAGGCCGACGATCGCGGCGTCGGACTCGTCGGCGGTGTCGTCGAGCAGGGTGCGCAGCATCCCGCGCAGCGGGTCGGTGGCGCGCTGGAACTCGATGACCTCGCGGGAGAGCCGGTAGATGCGCTGCGAGACGTCGGGGTCGCCCCCGAACACCTCGCTCTCGATCTGGTCGATGTCGCGGCGCAGCTCGCTGACCACCGGCGCGTAGTCGTCGACGATCCGGTCGAGGATGCCGTAGAGCACCGCCCGCGGCCCGATCGCGAGCAGGTCCGGGTCGGCCTCGAGGCGGCGGCGCACGCCGGCGAGGTCGGGGCGCTCCGCGTGCCGGATGGCGACGACGAAGTCCGAGCCGAGGAACAGGTGGATCTCCCCGACCTGGACGTCCTCGTCCTCCTCGACGTACCAGGCGGGGCGCAGGACGACGAACTCGATGTCGTCGTACCGCTCGATCTTCGGGCGCTGGTGCGCGGTCACCGCGTCCTCGACGGCGAGATCCGGCAGCGCGAAGTCGCGGGCCAGCCGGGACATCTCGGCGTCGTCGGGACGCAGCAGCCCGATCCACGCGAAGTCGGAGCCCGCCGGGGCCCGCCCGTCCCGCGACTCCTCGTCGCGCAACAGGCCGAGGGCCCCGTCGAGCGAATCCGGCTCGGCCTCCCGGTGTCCGGACCGGTAGACCGCGTTGTCGACGACGCTCATGTCCGGGCGGGTACCCGCAGGTGAGCGGTCGTTAGCTCAGGAAATCGAGGAGCGCCCGGTCGAACTCCTCGGCGTGCGTGGCGTCGAGCCCGTGCGGGCCGCCCTCGATCAGCGCGAGCTGCGCGCCCTCCACCGTCTCGTGGGCGCGTGGTGATCAGTTGGCGGCGGCGATCGGGACGACCTTCCGGCCGCCGGGCGGCGCCACGATCGGCTGGATGGTCGGGTGGTCCGGCACCGACGACGTCGGGCGCGGCCTCGGTGCCGGGGCGGCGGGGCGGGTGCGGCGGCGTGGCCGGCCGCGTTCGAGACCGTGGCCCCGCGCAGGCGTCGGACCCGGAGGCGTCGGACGGGTCGCCGGAGGCGCACGCGTCGTCGGCCGCCGGAACCGATGTCGCCCATGCACGTCGCACCAGGTCTGCGCGGCGAGGCCGGAGCCCGCGTCGTCGGTGTCCCAGCCGGTGTCCCAGCCGTCGGAGGACCGGGAGCCGTCGACCGTGCGAGTGGCCCGGGCCGCCGTGACCCGACCCGCCGTGGCCGGAGCCGTCGGTGGCGAGCGCCGTGCCGCCGGTCAGCAGACCGGTCGCCGCCGTCGTCACGAGCGCGGCCGCCAGGCCGGCGGCCGCGGTGACCGTGCGTGCCGAGCGGTGTCCGGTCGCCGAGTGCGCGCCCATGGTGGTCCTCCTGCTCCTCGGGCACGACGTCGGCCGCACCCGGTTCGCTGGTCTCGATTCGGTCACGGATAACCCCGATCGGGCGCACGCACACGTCTTCCCGTGTGGTCCCTACCCTCACAGGGGTGGCCCGGTACTACGACGTGCATCCGCAGAACCCCCAGCGCCGCACCATCGGGCAGGTGGTGGGGCTGCTGCGCGAGGACGGTCTGATCGTCTATCCGACCGACTCCGGCTTCGCCCTGGGCTGCCGCATCGACGCCCGCGACGCCGTCGAGCGGATCAAGACGCTGCGCCGTCTCGACGACCGGCACCACTTCACCCTGGTCTGCCGCGACTTCGCCCAGCTCGGGCTCTTCGTCGAGGTCTCCAACCCGGTCTTCCGCGCGGTCAAGGCGGCCACGCCGGGCCCGTTCACGTTCATCCTGCCCGCGTCGAAGGAGGTGCCCCGCCGGCTCGCCCACCCCCGCAAGCGCACGGTCGGCGTGCGGATCCCCGACAACGCCGTCGTCCGGGACCTGCTCGACGAGCTGGGCGAGCCGCTGCTCTCGAGCACGCTGCTGTTCCCGGGCGAGACCGAGCCGCCCACGGAGGGGTGGGACGTGGCCGAGCGGGTCGGCAACGCGGTCGACGCCGTCCTCGACTCCGGCGACCAGGTCAAGGAGCCGACGACGGTGGTCGACCTCTCGGGCGCCGAGCCCGAGATCGTGCGGCAGGGCGCCGGCGAGGAGCGGGTCTGGCGCTGGTGAGGCCCGGCGGCGCGGGCTCTAGCCGCGGGTGATGTCGAAGCGGACGTCGCGGCCGTCGACGGCGTTCACGGTGGCCTTGAGCGTCACCGGGGCGTTGTTCCGCGTCCCGGTGCAGGTGATGGTCGCGCCGATCCGGGCGGGCAGCGGTCCGGGGCAGCGCACCGAGCCGGCCGGCAGCGGCACGGTCTTCTCGATGGTGCTCTGCACGGCGGCCGCGGTGAGGTCCGAGGAGGGCAGCCAGCTCGTCGGCACCCCGACGAACAGGGCGACGGCGAGCACGGCCTCGGCGAGGGTGAGCAGGACGCCGAGGACGACGGCGGCCGTCGCGGCCCCCCGGCCCGTCAGCCGCACCGGGTCGTCGAGCGCGGCCGCGGAGCGGGTGATCCGCCGGCGGGCCACGATCCCCAGGACCAGGCCGACCGGCGGGACCAGGACCGCGAGCACGACGGCGACGACGGCGAGCCGCGAGCGCCGGTGGCCGCGCGCCGTCGGACCCGGGGCCGGCCGCGGACCGTGCGGCCCGTAGGCCGACCGGACGGGGGGCCGCGGCGGCGGGCCCGGGACGTGGCCGGCGGCCGGCTCGTGCGGGCCGGGACCCCGGGGGCCCGGCACGGGCGGGCGGGGCGGCATCGGGCGGCCGGGCGGGACGGGACGCGGCGGGACGGGGCCCGGGCGACCCGGGAGCGGGCCCTGCGAGGTCATCCCCATCTCCGGCGGTCGTACGGACGGCGCGCGCCGATCGTAGAGGGCCCGGACACGACGACGCCCGCGGGACGAGGGGCGGCCGGAGGGGCCGCCGCCCGTTCCCGCGGGCGTCGGGGTGGACCCGGAGGTCCTCTGGATCAGGCGGAGTGGTCCTCGGTGCCCTCGGTGGCCTCGCCGGCCGGGGCCTCGTCGGACGCGGGGACGCCGCTGATGGTGATGCGCCGCGACTCGGGCTCGGCGTGCACGCCGGTGACGCGCACGGTCAGGACGCCGGCGTCGTAGGAGGCGCTGACGGCCTCCGGGCCGATGTGGGCCGGCAGCGAGAAGCCGCGGCGGAACGACCCGTGGCGGATCTCGCGGACACCCTCGCCGGTGTGCTCGTCACGGCGCTCGCCGCGGACGACGAGCTTGTGGCCCACGACCTCGACGGTGACGTCGGAGGCGACGTCCACACCGGGGAGCTCGAGCCGGACGACGGCGTCGTCGCCGTCACGCACGACGTCGGCCGCCGGGACGTACCAGGCGGACTCGGCGGCGCGGGCCGGCGTGGCGAACCGGCGGAACTCGGCGCCGAAGGGAGCGAACGGGGACCGGGGGCCCCAGAAGGTCAGTGCTGCGCTCATGGTGGTTCCTCCTTGATGAAGGTGGCCCGACCTTGCGGGCCTGCTGACTCCGACAACGTGAGCCGACCCGACTCAATTCCCGGCCCTGTCCCGGAGCGCGCGTGGCCCGGGACACTGGGGGCATGACGAGCAGCGAGCCGGACCCGGCGGCGACCACCGAGCCGGCCGTCCCGGCGGCGGACACCCCGGCGGAGCCCGCCGACGACCCGGTCCCGACGGACTACACCGACGCGGGCGTCCCGACGTTCGACTTCGTCCGCGACCGCATCGAGGGACGCGCCGCGACCGCGCTCGGGCAGGGCGAGCTGGACGCCGAGACCCCCGAGGGCCGCACGCTGGCCCAGCAGGAGGCCGACCGCGACGCGGCCGCGCGCGAACGGCTCGCGCAGATCCGCCGCAGCATGGGCGGGTAGGCGTCGTCGGTGCGGTCGACCGCACACGCCCGCCTCAGCCGCACCACAGCCTCACCGCGCACGGTGGAGGCCGACGGCGGGTACGGGAGGTCGGGCGATGAGCGTGACGACGGTGGCGGACCCGCGCGGGGACGCGCGCCCGACGGACGACCCCTGGTGGTCGGCCGCGGCCCGCGGTCCGCGCCGGCACCAGGCCGACGCGACGGCGGGCTTCCGCGGCCGTGACGGGCGGCTCGCGGTCGCGGTGGCCGACGGGGTCGGCGACTCGGCGGTGGCCGCGACGGCCGCGCGCGCGGCGGCCGACCACGCGGTGCGGGTCGCGGCGTTCGGCGGCCGGGCCGACCTCGCCGTGCTCGCGGCCCGCGACGTGCTGCTCGCGGCCGGGCCGGCCCTCGCGGGTGACGCCGCCCTCACCGTCGCGCTCGGACCGGCGCCCGGGTCGCTGCGCGCGCCGTGGGCGGTCGCCTGGGTCGGCGACTGCCGGGCCTGGTCGTGGGACGGCCGGGCGCTCCACCTGCTCACCCGGGACCACACCGTCGCGGCCGAGATGCGCGCCGCGGGCGTCGCCGTCGCCGGGCACCTCGAGCACGTCCTCACCACGAGCGTGCGGACGGTGCGCGGCGCCACCGAGGTCGGCCTGACCGCCGTCCCCGCGCCCGCCACGCTCGTGCTCGCCAGCGACGGCGTCCACCGCGCGCTCGACCCCGCCCACCTCGCCGGCCTCGTCGCCCACGTCCCCGCGCCGACGCTCGCGCGCACCCTCGTCGACGCCGCCGGGGCCGGGGGGACCCACGACAACGCGACCGCGCTCGTCGTCGCCGTGCCCGGCCCGGAGATCCCCGCACCACGGCGGCCCTGAGCCCGCGGGGCGACGGCAGACTGGCGCCCGTGCGCGCCCTGTTCGACCTCACCGCCGCCTACGAGCCGACCGACGACGAGCGCCGCGACCCCGTCCCCCCGGTCCGGGCCGTGCTCTTCGACTTCTCGAACACGCTCTTCCACATGGTCGACGTCCGGACCTGGCTGGCGCGGGTCGCGGCGGCCACCGGTCGGGACCTCGACGTCGACGCGGTGCTCGCCGACGTCGCGGCGGCGGCCGCCCGCCCCGACGTCGTCGCCGCGCAGCACGGGCGCGACCTCTCCGACGCCGTGCACCGCGACGCCATGCGCGCGTGGTTCTCCCGCGTCCCGGCGCTCGCCGGCGCCGAGGACGTCGCCGTCGACGTCCTGCGCGCGCCCGACGCGTGGCTGCCCTACCCCGACACCCGGGAGGTGCTGGAGGCGCTCGCGGCGCGCGACGTGCCGGTCGGGGTGGTGTCGGACATCGGGTGGGACATCCGCGTCCACGCCCGCGACGCGGGGATCGGGCACCTGGTGGGGTCGTGGACGTTGTCCTGCGAGCTCGGCGTCGAGAAGCCCGACCCCGCGGTGTTCCGCGCGGCGTGCGCGTCGCTCGGGGTCGATCCGCGGGCCACGCTGATGGTCGGCGACAACCCGGTCCGCGACGGCGGGGCGGTGGGCGTGGGGTGCCGCGCGTTCGTGCTGCCCGCGGAGCACCGCCTGGGCGAGCGGGGGCTGCGGGCCGTGCTGGACCTGGTCGGCCAGCCGGTCGGGGCGCGCTGATCCGAGGGGCCGCTGCGGCCCGTCCCGGGTCCGCGACGGGCACTCCACGCATGCCCGGCAGCCCCGCGGCCTGCCTGGTGTGCCCGTGATCATTCGGGATCGGCGAGTGCTCCCGGCGAGGAGCACACCACGCGTGGGGCAGCCCCGCGGCCTGCCTGGTGTGCCCGTGATCATGGCAGGGTCCTCGGGGACCTACCCGAGCGCGGCCGCGAGGGCGTCGGCGATCCGCTGCTGTCCCTGCGGGCTGCGGGCGAGGGCGGCGTCGGCGGGGTTGCGCAGGTTGGCGCACTCCACGAGCACGCTGGGCACCGTCGCGAGGTTGAGCCCGGCGATGTCGGCCCGCGCGTCGAGCCCGCCGCGGCCGATGTAGGTCGCCGGGGTGAAGCCGGCGCCGCGCATCGCGGCGACGGCCGCGTCCGCGAGCGTCCGGGCGGGCCCGCGCTGCGCAGGGTCCAGCGGCGGCGAGGAGTAGAGGACGTGGAAGCCGTGCCCGCTCGCCGGCCCGCCGTCGGCGTGCACCGAGATCACCGCCGCCGCGCCCGCCCGGGCGCCGGCCGCGCCGCGGACGTCGACGCAGGGCCCGACGCCGTCGTCGGAGTCCCGCGTGAGCACGACCCGGTAGCCCCGCGCGCGCAGCCGCTCGGCCAGGAACCCGGAGACCGCCCAGGTGAACGCGTGCTCCGGGTAGCCGTCGGCGGTGCTCGCCCCGGTGGTGTTGCACGGCTTCGTGCCGCCGCGGCCGTCCGGGACCGGGCGGTCGATGCCCGAGCCCGGCCCGTTGCGGCCGTTGTGCCCGGGGTCGATGACGACCGTCGCGCCCGGCGGGAGCGGGAACGCCCCCGGCCGGGCGACCGGCGCGGCGGGCGTCGTCACCGGGGCGGGTGTCACCGGCGGAGCCGCCGCGGGCGCCGCCGGCGGGCCGGGCGCGGGCGCCGCGGCCGGCGCGCTCCCGGGGCCCGCGCAGCTGCACAGCAGCGCGACGAGGACCGCGACCAGGACGGAGCGCGGCGGGCGCGGGAGGGTCGGCACGCGGGAGATGGTGACGCTGCGGGGGCCGGAGCGCGGGGACGTCGCCCGACCCCGTGTCGGGGGACGGGCACGTCGCCGTTTGCCGCGGACGCTCCGGGGGATGCCGGGACCGTGGCACCCACCATCCCCGACGGCGTCGGCTGGACCGCGCTCGTCGTCTCCGCCCAGCGCGCCGCCGAGTCCCGCCGACCGGACGCGCTCTTCCACGACCCGCTCGCGGAGGCCCTCGTCGACCGCATCGGCGAGCAGGCCGCGAACGTCCCCCCGGACGCCGGGGGCGAGGCCGCCGGCGACCTCGCGGGGGCGATGGGCGACTTCCTGCCGGTGCGGACGTGCTTCTTCGACCGCGTGATCGCCGAGCACCCGACGCCGCAGGTGGTGATCCTCGCCGCCGGGCTCGACGGGCGGGCCTACCGCCTCGACCGGCCCGCGGGCACCGTGATCTACGAGGTCGACGTGCCCGAGGTGCTGGCGTTCCGGGACGCGGTGGCCGAGGGCCTGCGCCCGACCGTCGCGCACCGCTCCGTCGGGATCGACCTGCGCGAGGACTGGCCCGCCGCCCTGCGCGCCGGCGGGTTCGACCCGGGGGTGCCGACGACGTGGCTCCTCGAGGGCCTGCTGATCTACCTGCCGGCCGACGCCGCCGACCTCCTCCTCGACCGGCTCACCGAGCTGTCGGCCCCGGGCAGCGCGGTCGCCGTCGAGTACACCGACCGCGATCCGGCGGCCGCGGTGTCCGACCACGTCGGCTCCGACCCCGGGTTCGCCGAGTTCGCCCGGCTCGTCGACGAGGGGCCGCCCGACACGCCCACCCGGTGGCTCGGGGCGCGTGGGTGGTCGGTGGACGAGTGGTCGACGGTGCGCGAGCAGGCGCAGGTGCTCGGGCGGCCGGTGCCGGCGATGATGGACCCGGACCGGGACGGGATGGACACCTGGCTCGCCCGCGCCCACCGCTGAGCGAACAGCCGGCTACAGCGCCGGGCGGGCCCGCACCGCGGCGAGCGCCCCGAGGACGGCGATCGCGCCGAGACCGCCGAAGAGCAGCCGCGCCGAGACCACGGGAGCACTGCCGAGCGCGACCGCGACGCCGGCGTAGGACGCCCCGAGCGCGAAGGCGAGCATCTGCACCATCGTGATCGCGGCCGAGGCGCGGTCGCCCTCGCGCTCGTCGGCGGCGGTCCCGTCGTCCCCGTCGACGGACCCGGGCGACATCGCCGCGGCCGACTGGTGCGGCCACGCGGTCCCGATCCCGACGCCGGCCAGGGCGAGCGACACCGCCCACACCACCACCGTCGTCGGCGCGGCGTCCGCGTGCTGGGTCAGCGTGAGCACCGCGAACCCGACGACGACCACCGCGGGCCCGACCGTCGCGCACGCCCGGCCGCTCCGGACGCTCGCGCTGACCATCTCCGCGCCGACCCACCCGCAGGCCAGGGCGACCCCGAGGAAGCCGGCGACGACCGGCTCGAGGCCGCCGAGGCGCTGGGCGAAGAGCGGGACGAACGCCTCCACCGCGGCGACGGCCATCATGGCGGCGATCGTCAGGTACAGCGCCGCGAGCCGCCCGCCCCGGAAGGTCGCCGCGGGCAGGACCCGCGCGCCGTCGTCACCGGCCCGGCGCTCCACGACCACCAGGCCCGCGAGCAGGCCGAGCGCGACGACGAGGCCCCCGACGGCCAGCGCGAGACCCCGGCCGGTCACGCCGGCCCCGGAGACCGCCAGGCCGGAGACCGAGAGCACCGCCGCCGCCCCGGTGACGAGCAGGACCGAGGCCAGCGGGAACGGCCCCGGCGAGACGGTCGGCGGGCGGGCCGACCGCCGCAGCCCGGCGGGCACCCCGGCCGCGACCGCCACCGTCACCCCGACGAGCACCACGAACGCCAGGCGCCACCGCCCCATCTCGGCGAACACCCCGCCCAGCGCCGGCCCGACCAGCAGCCCGACGCCCCACATCGCCGAGATCGACGCGCTCCCCCGCGTCCAGAGCCGCCGGGGCAGCGCGGACCGGATCAGCGCGTAGGCGAGGCCTGCGAGCAGCCCGCCGCCGAGGCCCTGCACGGCCCGCCCGAGGAGCAGGACCGCCATGTCCGGGGCGACGCTGTCGATCGCGGTCCCGACGCCGAACGCGGCGAGCGCGAGGACGTACGCCCGCCGGGCCGGCCACATCGCGAGGAGCCGGCCGACCAGGGCGGAGGCGACGACGGCGGTGAGCAGGTAGACCGTGGTGACCCAGGCGTAGAACCGCTCGCCGCCGATCTCGGCGACGGCCGAGGGCAACAGACTCGCGGTGACGTAGGTGTCGGTGGCGAAGAGCAGCACGCCGCCGCAGAGGACCGCCACCGTGCCGCGGCGCCCGGCCGCCAGGAGGTCCCGCCAGCTGCCCGTCGAGACCCCTGCGTCCACCACGTGACCCGACGCTACGTCCCGATCGCGCGGTTCGCCCGCGACGCCGGCGGGGTCAGGGCTTGCGGGCCACCATCCCGACGCGCGCAGCGCTGCGCCGGGGCGAGCGGGCGCAGCCGGGGACCGTCCGGCCACCAGTCCGAGACCTGCACGAGGCCGGGCTCCACCAGCTCGAGCTCCGGCGGGATCATCGCCTCGATCTCCGCCCGGGTGCGGAAGAGGCCCGTGCCCATCGGGCTGTTCACCATGACGTGCTCGATGCGCCGCGCGACCTCGCTGTCCTCGTCCTCGGGGTCGAGGAAGTGCGTCATCGCGACGAAGGAGCCCGACGGCAGCGCGTCGACGTACTCCGCGACGATCTCGGCCGGCGTCGGGGTGCCGTCGTAGTGGTGCAGGACGCCGAGCAGGAAGAGGGCGATGGGGCGGTCGAAGTCGAGGAACGCCCGCACGGTGACGTCGTCGACCACCTGGCTCGGCGTGAAGATGTCCGCGGCGAGGAAGAGCGTCTGCTCGTCGTCCTCGAGCAGCGCCCGGCCGTGGGCGATGACCGACGGGTCGTTGTCGACGTAGACGACCTTCGAGTCCGGCGCGATGCGCTGCGCGACCTGGTGGGTGTTCTCGGCCGTCGGGAGCCCGGAGCCGCAGTCGAGGTACTGCACGACGCCGGTCTGCGTCGCGATGAAGCGGGTGGCCCGGATGAGGAAGGCGCGGTGGTCGAGGGCGAGCTGCCGCACCTCGGGGACCACGGCCTGCATCCGCGCGAACACCTCGCGGTCGACCGCGTAGTTGTCCTTGCCCCCGAGCGTGGCGTTGTAGACCCGCGCGATGCTGGCCTTGTCCCGGTCGACCCGGATCGGGCCGTCGGTGGTCGGCTGAGCCGATCGGGCCGTGCTTGCCATGCCTGTCCTCACTGGTCGTCACCGTCGGCGGTCACGGTCGCCCCGACGAGGGCCCGCCCGCGCACAGTAGGCGGGGCGGTTGCGCGCGGCCGATCAGGGTCGAAGCGTACGAGAAAGCGTCGACGACCTGTAGTCTCCCCGTTCCGGGCCGTGATCGTGGGTCCGGGACGACGGCCCACCCCGAGGGCGACCGGAGGACACCCGTGGCCAGCGAGCAGCCCGACCCGCAGGACGCTCCCGGGCCGGACGACCCCGGCCCCACCGCGCGGCGGATCATCGTCGGCGCCCAGTTGCGCCGGCTCCGCGAGGGCGCGGACATCACGCGCTCGGCCGCCGGCTACCACATCCGCGGCAGCGAGTCGAAGATCAGCCGCATGGAGTCGGGCAAGGTCGGCTTCAAGCAGCGCGACGTCGAGGACCTCCTCACGTTCTACGGCGAGCACGATCCCGTCCGGCGGGAGCACGTGCTCGAGATCGCGCGGCGCAGCAACGAGGCCGGGTGGTGGCAGCGTTCCGGCGCGGCGGTCCCGGAGTGGTTCTCGGAGTTCGTCGGCCTCGAGTCCGCGGCCGTCCGCATCCAGACCTACGAGCTGCTCTTCGTGCCCGGCCTGCTGCAGACCGAGGACTACGCCCGCGCCATCGTCACCCGGGGCCACCCCGAGTCCGCCGACGCGACGGTGGAGGAGCGCGTCCGGGTGCGGATGAGCCGGCAGCGCCTGCTCGACCGTCCCGACGCCCCGCGGCTGTGGGCGGTCCTCGACGAGTCCGTGCTCCACCGCCCGATCGGCGGCCACGAGGTGCTCGCCGCGCAGATCGACCACCTCGCCGAGGCGTCGCGCCGCCCGAACGTCACGGTGCAGGTCGTGCCGAACGCGCTCTCGGGCTACGGCGGCGAGGCGGCCTTCACGATGCTGCGCTTCGCCGAGCCCGACGTCCCGGACATCACCTACATCGAGGGCCTCACCGGTGCGCTCTACCTCGACCGCCGTGTCGAGGTGGAGGAGTACACCCGCGTCATGGACCAGCTCACCATCGACGCCTACAGCCCCGAGGAGACCCGGAGCTTCCTGGGCAAGCTGCGCGCCGGGCTGGGCTGACACCGCACGCGACCGGATCGACACGCGAGGTGAGCCTGCACATGCAGATGCGGCGGGCCGGTGTTACCGTCGATCGCACGGCCGGACGGCACGTGCGAGAGGACGGGGAGCTCGACCCATGCACACCTCGGCATCGCGCCTCGTCGGCGCGGACTGGCGGAAGAGCCGCTACAGCGGGAAGTACGGCAACTGCGTGGAGCTCGCGGCCGTCGGCGGTGCCCGGGTCGCGGTCCGCAATTCCCGCTTCCCCGACGAGCCCGCGCTCCTGCTGACGCGCTCCGAGCTCGGGAGCCTGCTCGCCGAGGTCAAGGCCGGCGGGTTCGACGACCTGCTCGAGGGCGCGTGATGGCCGGCCTCCCCGCCGCGGACGAGGGTGGCGGCCGGCGGATGCAGTGGCTCACGTGCGCGCTCGACGGGCGCGACCACGCCGTCGTCGACCACGACCCGGACTCCGGCGCGCACCTCTCGGCCTGCGCCAAGACCGTCTGGGCGTCCTCCCTCGCCAGCCCGCCGGCCGCCCGCTGCCCCGACTGCCGCGACGCCGTCGGCGACACCGCCGGCGCCGACCGCCGCACCCGGGTCCTCGCCCGCCTCCGGGGTCGCCGCGCCGCCTGAGCCCGCGGACGGCCGTCACTCACGTCGTCGCCAGGAGGAACTCCTCGGCCCGCGTGACGCACAGGCCGTCGGGGCGCCCGGCGAACCATCGGGCGTTGATCTCGTCCGCGTCGAGCACCCGGGCCTCGCGGAAGCCGGTCGACCGGGCGAGCGCGACGATCTCGTCCGGGGCGAAGAAGCTCAGGAAGGGCGTCCCGGCGGCCGCCGCCCCGGCCGCGGAGACGTCGCGGAAGTACCGCTCCCGCTCGCTCAACAGCTCCGACGGCGGCTGGAAGGTCATCGCGACGGTGGACCCCGGCGCGAGGCGGGCGAGGCGCGCCAGGGTGGCGGTGTTCGCCTCGCGGGTGAGGTACATGCTCACGCCGGTCGAGGACACGACGGCGGGACGCCCGGCGTCGAGACCCGCGGCGAGGAGCCCGTCCCACCAGGACCGCTCCGACTCGAAGTCCGTCGGCACGGACCGCAGCCCCGGAGGCGTGCGGAGACCGAGCTCGGCGATGCGGCGCCGCTTCCACGCCGAGGTCCCCGGCCGGTCGACCTCGAAGATCCGTTGGTGCGCACCGAGATCGGGGTGGCGCAGCGCGTAGGTGTCGAGCCCCGCCCCGAGCAGGACGTACTGGGTCACGCCGGCGTCGAAGGCCGCCGTGACCAGGTCGTCCACGACGCGGGCCCGGCCGACCACGCCGGCGCGGGCGCCGCGGGTGGCGTCGGGGTCCATGTCCGGGCGGTCGCGCCAGTCGGGCTGCGGGGTCGGCGAGCAGGAGGCCCGGGGAGTCGTCCAGGACCGGCGGCGCCGCGTCGACCTCGAGGTGGAGCGCCCGCCACAGGGCGACCCGGACCGCGGTGTGGTCCGGCGCCACGTCGACGGCGCTCACGACGGGGCCGGCGCCTGGATCGTCCACGTCCGCCCGTCGGGGTCGCGGACGACCATCTCGCGCGTGCCGTAGTGGGTGTCCTCGAACGGCGACACCACCTCGAGCGCGGATCGGGCTCGTAGGCGTCCGCGTCGGGGACCCGGAGGACGACCTGCATGCGCGGCGGACGGTCCTCGGGGACCTCGACGACGAAGACCGTCGGACCTCCACCCCCGCGGAACTGCCCGGAGTGGTGGTCGGTCTCGAAGTCCAGCTCGAGGCCGAGCGCGGTGAAGAACTTCGCCGCTCGGCCCCAGTTGTGGGTCTCCAGGACCACCGAGCCGATTCCCTCCACAGCCGTCATGACCCCTCCTCGTCGGGCGGGCCCTGGGCGAGGTGGGCGCGCAGGGCCTCCGCGACCAGCGCGGACAGCGACTGCTCGGTCTCGAGGGCCCGGAACTTGACCTGCTTGATCAGCTCGACCGGCAGGTAGACGTTGAACTGCTTGACCTCGTCGGCCACGCTAGGATGCTAGCAAGCTAGGACGGCCGAGGCCAGCACCGGACGATGAGTGAACGGCGCCGTCCTGCGCGTTCGGGTGGCAAGGAACGTGCCGTTGCTCTCGACGCAGGCGGCCCGCCGACCTCAGGCCCGCAGCACCGGCGGCGCCGCGTCACCCCCGAGCGCGAGCACCTCGGCGAAGCCCTCCACCAGGCACTGGCCGAACAGCTCGCGGTCGGTGATCGCGGCCGGGTCGAGGTTGGCGCCGACGCAGCACGTGTCGCCGTGGGTGAGCATCGTGATCATCGCGGCGCACCCGGGCCGGGGCGCGTAGGGGTACATCCGCTCCACCCGGGCGCCCGCGAGGTAGACGTCCTCGCGGATGCCCGGCACGTTCGACGCCTGCAGGTCGTTGCCCTTGGTGACCCCGCCGGCCACGGCCGCGATCACGGAGCCCGGCAGGCGCGCGAGCAGCGGCGAGAGCAGCCCGACGTCGTCGGCGGCCGGTTCCGCCCGGCCCCGCGCCACGTCGGCGGCCACCTGCGCCATCCGGACCGCCGGGTCCTTCTCGCCGATCCGGCCCGCCAGGCGCAGCGACGCGATCTTGTTGCCCCCGCTCTCGTCCCCGGCCTGGCGCACCGACACCGGGATCGCCATCCGGATCTCCTCGGCCGGCGCGCCGTTGGCCTCGTGGTAGCGCCGGAACGCCCCGAGCAGCGCGGCGATGTAGGCGTCGTTGATCGACCCGCCCGCGGCCTTCGCGGCGGCCCGCAACGGCGCGAACGGCAGGTCGAGCGCGACGAACCGCCAGTCCGGCCCGCGGGTCGCGAGCAGCGGGGAGGCGGCCGCCCCGGGGTCGCCGATCACCCGGATCGCCGACAGCCCGAACGCCACGGCGTCGCGGGCCTTCGCGATCGGGTCGCGCAGCGCGGCGCCGGCCGCGCGCAGGATGTGGGTCGGCACGGACGCGAGCGCCTCGGCGTCGTGGCGGATCTGGCGCCCGAGGGCCGACCACGGACCCGGTCCGGGCTCCGCCGGGTCCGGCGCCGGTGGCTGCGGCTTGTCCGGGTCGCTCTCGCGCCGGCGGTTGAGCAGCCCCGAGAAGAGCGCCACGCTGCCCAGCCCGTCGGTGGTGACGTGGTGCAGCTTCAGCAGGTAGGCCGCCTTCCCGTCCGGCAGGCCCTCGATCAGCAACGCCTCCCACGGCGGACGGTGCCGGTCGAACGGTGACGCGGCCAGGCGCTCCGCGGCGGCGAGGAGCTCGGGCCAGCCGTCCCCCTCGGCCAGCGAGAAGCGGTGCAGGTGCCGGGACAGGTCGAAGTCGGGGTCCGGCGCCCACACGGGGGTCCCGAGCCCGAGCGGCGGCTCGACGACCCGGTCGCGGAACCGCGGCACCATCCGCGTCGCCCAGTCGTGCGCGGCGACCAGGCGCGGCCAGTCCGGGGCCCGGTCGAGCAGCGCGCACGCCACCATCGTGGAGCGCAGCGCGGGGTCGGCCTCCGCGCGCCACATCATCGTCTCGAACGGCGACATCTCGTCGGTGTCGGCCCAGGACAGTCCGGTCTCGCTCACGGCCGGGTCGCCTCCTTCTGCTCGGCGAGCCCGAGCGTCTCCAGGAACAGACCGCGTACGTGCGCGACGTGGTCGTCGAGGGTCTCGACGCTCCAGCCGTCGGTCTCGATCGGCGGATGCACGACCACGCGCACCGTGCCGGGCCGCACCACCTGGTCGTAGCGCCACATCAGCTCGCCGGCGTTCTCCAGCACGATCGGCACCATCGGCACGCCCGCCTGCATCGCGATGTGGAACGCGCCCTTCTTGAACGGGCCGGGCCGCGGCGTCACCGAGCGGGTGCCCTCCGGCGCCATCAGCAGCGACGTCCCGGCCCGGAGCTTCTCGATCGCGGGTCGCAGCGCGTCGCGCGCCTGGCGGCTGTTGCCGCGCTCGACGAACGCGACGTCGGCGAACATGAAGATCTGCCCGAAGAGCGGGATCTGCTTCGCCTCGGCCTTCGCGACGCCGGTGAAGTCGTGCCGCAGCATCGCCATCGCGACGATCGGGTCGAGCTTGCTCTGGTGGTTGAAGACGAACACCGCGGGGCGGTGCGACCAGAGGTGCTCGGCGCCCGCCACCTCGATCCGGACGCCCGCCACCCCGAGCGCGAACTCGGAGCCGAGCGACCCGGCCAGGTTGATGGCCCGCTGTCGCGAACCGCGCAGCAGGCCCGCCCCGGCGGCGGCCGCCGTCGCCGTCGTGAACCCGCCGTAGAAGCCGAGCGTGCCGCCGATGGCCTCCAGCGGCGGGACGGCGCCCCGGGGCGCGACGGGCAGGTCGGGCCGCAGCCCGTCCGGCTCGCCGACGACGGCCGAGTGGCCCACGAGGTCGAGGACCGCGCGCTCGGCGGCGGGCCCGTAGGCGAACGCCGCGCCGAGGTCGACGTCGTGGGCGTCGGCCCAGGCGGCCACCGCGTCGGCGGCCGCCGCCCCGGCGCACACCGGCGACGCGATCCCGCCCACGCGGTCGCCGTCGTCCGCGGTCGGGACCACCGAGACCCGGGTCGCGACGACGTCGTCGGCGCCCAGCTCCGCGGCGAGCGGGTCGACCTCGGCGCGGGTGGCCCGGGAGACGAGCACGACGCGGTGCCCGTGCCGGGCGTGCGCGACGGCGAGGCGCCACACCTCGGGGTGCAGCCACGAGGCGGTGGTGGACCGGAACGTCTGCCGGCCCTCCTCGGCGACCTCGGAGACGGCGCGCCCCCGCCGCGACCGCACGACGCGCTCGACGTCGGCCACCGTCACGTCGTCCGGCCCCGCCACGCCCGTGCGCACCTGCCCCGCGAACCGTCCCCACAGCGAGGTCGGCGCGACGAACGGCGCGAGCGGTGACCCGGCGAGCAGACCGCCGTCGACCACGACGAACGCGGTCACGGCCGCCCCCGGTTCCGCGGCCGCGACGCGCTCGGCGAGCCGGTCCTCGGCGGTGGTCTCCGTCATGCCAGCAGCTCCTCGGTCAGGCGCTCCTCGATGCGGGCGAGCTCGACGAGCCGGTCGCGCACCTCGGCGATCTCGTCACGGAACGCCGCCCGGCCCGCCCCGGGATCGGACCCGGGGTCGAGCAGGCCGCGGTTGGCGGCCAGGTCGAGCGCGGCGGTGTAGAGCTCGAGCGACACCGAGTCCGGGCGCACGACGCGGCCCTGGCGCAGCATCTGCCGCCCGAGCCCCAGGCACTCCTGCGCGAGGGCCTTGGCGTCGGTGACCGGCTCCGCGCCGCGCGCCACCAGCTTCGTCGCCACCACCCACTGCGCGTCGACGAACGAGCGCAGCGTCCGGGGCGCGACGAGGAAGCGGGTCCGCTCGAGCAGCGCCGCCGCGGCGTCCGGATCGGTCACCCGGTCCCGCCAGTCCGGGTCGACGAGCGTCGTCTCGGCCTCGATGTCGTCGGAGAAGCGCCGCTTCGGCGGGAAGAAGAACTCGAACTTCAGCAGGTCGCGCAGCCGCAGCGCGTCCTGCCACGCCACGTCCACCGGGTCGCTGCCCGCCGGGGCGCGGGACGCGGCGAGCAGGGCCATCTCGACGATCGCGCGGTCGACGAAGTGGTGGATGGCGCCGTTGCGGTAGAACGCCGCGACCCGGTGGCGGCCCTCGCGGATCGACCACACGGTCTCGTCGCCGCCGTCGTAGCGCTCGACGACCTCGCCGGTCACCAGCCGGTCCAGCGTCCGCTCGATGCCGTCGCCGGTGAGGTCGCCCCGCGGGCCCGGCCGGCCGAGCCGGTCGAGGTGGTCGAGCAACGGCTCCGTCGAGACCCGGATCTGGTCGAGCGTCAGCGCCCGGCCACCGGTCCCGAGCAGCGCGAACGTCACCAGCGCCGTCGGCGTCGCCGGGGTCGCGCGGTTGATCCCGTCGCAGATGGTGAAGGCGACCTTCTCGAGCCGCGCACCGCCCTTCCCGTCGGCGCCCTCCCCCGCCTCGGCCAGCGCCTCGGCCAGCGAGAACGGCTCGCCGAAGCGCACCCGGGCGGTGCCGTGGTTGCGGGCCTGCCCGCGGACGTAGCGCGCGAGCCAGCCCAGCCCCTCGGCCGACTTCCCCGCCCCGCCCTGCTCGGCGGCCATCGCGTCGAGCTCGTAGAGCCGGTCGTAGACGATCGAGGTCGGCACGAGCTGCACGTCCGGCGCGCGCCCGTCGTCGAGGGCGCGCGCGAGGTAGGAGAGCAGCCCGAGCTGGGGGCTGCGCAGCTTGCCGGTGCGCGAGCGGCCGCCCTCGATGTACCACTCGAGGTTGAACCGCTTCGCGACGAGGTGCGCGATGTACTCCCGCAGCGCCAGCCGGTAGACCGGGTCGTCGCCGGAGCTGCGCCGGATGAAGACGACCCCGGCCCGCTTGCCCAGCGGGCCGATCGGCCAGAACGACATGTTGTTGCCGCCGAGCACGGTGTTGCGCGGCAGGTCGTTCTCCCGCAGCACCTCCGCGAGCACCAGCGGGTCGGCGTAGGAGCGGTGCGTCGGCAGGAAGACCAACGGCGCGGTCCGGGACAGCCGCGCGCAGCGGCTCGACCGTCTCGGTGTCCACGGAGACGTCCCAGGCCGGGGCGTGCATCGGGGCGAACACCGTGCGGAACGCGTCGATCGCGAGCGGGCTCTGCACCGCGGCGAGTTCCCCGAGCCGGGCCCGCATGTCCTCGAGCACGTCGTCGAAGGAGCGGTCGTGCTCGGCGGCGAGCTCCCGCAGCCGGTCGCGCACCCGGGTCGACGCGACGATCTGCTCGACCACCAGCCGCGGGACGGTGTAGTGGTCGCCGATCAGCGCCCGCTCGGCCCGCTCGCACGCGAGGACGCCCGCGCGGTGGACGAAGGCGGGCAGGGACTCCTCGCGGGCCTCGTCGTCGTGCCGGCGCCGCAGGTCCTCGACCGTCGCCGCCTCGCCCTCGACGACCCGCGCCCGGTCCGGGGCGTTCCGCGCGAGCCGGCGCTGCCAGAAGGCGGGCGGGCGGCGGTGCCCGAGCAGCGCCACGAGGTCGGAGGCCTTGGGCTTCTCCGGCGCGCCCGGTCCCGTCGGCCCACTCGGCGGCGCGCGTGGGCGGCAGCCACGTGACCCGCACCGGGACCACCGTCGTCGTCGGGCCGGCGCCCGCGAGGGCGGCGTCCAGGGCGCCCTCGTCGAGGCAGACCGGCGCTCCGGGATGGTTCCGGGCGGCCCAGTCGCGCAGGAGCTCGCGCTCCGGCGTGGTCCGGGCGGAGGCGAGCACGACGACGTCCGCGTCGCCCGCCGTCCGGCCCGGGGTGGCTTCGTCGACACCCACGGCCATGGCCCTACACCCCTGCCCTCGTCGTGTACCGCGCCCGCAGCTCGCCCTTGACCAGCTTCCCGGTGGCGGTCCGCGGCAGCGCGTCGGTGAAGTCGACGCTGCGCGGTGCCTTGTAGTGGGCGATGGACGCCCGGACGTGCTCGACGAGCTCCGCGGCCAGGGCCGCCGTGCCCTCGTACCCCGCCGCCGGCTGGACGACCGCCTTCACCTGCTCCCCCATCTCCTCGTCGGGGACCCCGATGACCGCCACGTCGTACACCGCGGGATGCATCGCCATGGCGTTCTCGATCTCCTGCGGGTAGATGTTCACGCCACCTGAGATGATCATGAACGCCTTCCGGTCGGTGAGGTAGAGGAAGCCGTCCTCGTCGAGGTACCCGACGTCGCCCGTCGTCGTCCAGTTCTCGTGCGCCGGGTGCTGCGCCTCGCGGGTCCGCTCCGGGTCGTGGTGGTACTCGAACGGCCGCTGCGGGCGCTCGAAGTAGATCGTGCCGATCTCGCCGGTGGCGAGCTCGCGCCCGCCGTCGTCGGCGTCGCAGATGTGGACGACGCCGAGCTTGGCCTGCCCGACCGAGCCCGGGTGCTCGGACCACTCCTGCGGGGAGATCAGCGTGACGCCGTTGGCCTCGGTGGAGGAGTAGTACTCCCAGAGCACCGGGCCCCACCAGTCCATCATCGCCGCCTTGACGTCGACCGGGCACGGCGCCGCGGCGTGGATCGCGACCCGCATGGACGACACGTCGTGGGCGCGGCGGACCGACTCGTCGAGCTTGAGCATCCGCACGAACATCGTCGGCACCCACTGCGAGTGCGTGACGCGGTGCTCGCTGATCACGCGCAGGGCGTCCCGCGCGTCGAAGCCCGCGGTGAGGACGAGGGTGCCGCCGGTGGCCAGCACCATGCCGCCGAAGCGCAGCGGCGCGGCGTGGTAGGTCGGGGCGGGCGAGTAGTAGACGACGTGCTCGTCGAACCCGAAGAGCGGCGCGAAGACGGCCAGCATGGTGTCCCCGGGCTCGTGGACCTGCCGGTCGGGCAGCGCCGGCTGGATGCCCTTGGGCCGCCCCGTCGTGCCCGAGGAGTAGAGCATGTCGACGCCCGCGGGCTGGTCGGCCGGCTCCTCCGCGCTCGCGGCGGCGAGCGCGTCCTCGTAGGAGTCGTGGCCCGCGACCGGGCCGCCGTAGGCGAGCCGGCGCCGGACCGTCGGGGTCGTCTCCAGCAGCGCCTCGGCGAGCGCGGCGACGTCGGCGGAGACGACGAGGACCTCCGCGCCGCAGTCGTCGACGATGTAGGCGGCCTCCGACGGCGAGAGGTGGTGGTTCACCGCGGTGATGTAGAGCCCGGAACGCACCGCGGCCCAGTAGGTGACGAAGACGTCCGGCCCGTTGGTCGCGATCAGCGCGACGTGGCCGCCGCGCGCCGAGCCCCTCCTCGTCGCGCAGCACGTGCGCGAGCCGGATCGAGCGCTCCTCGAGCTCGGCGTAGGTGAGCGACTCACCGGTGTCGGCCATGACGACGGCGGGCTTGTCCGGGGTCGTCCTGGCGTGCGTTCCGGGATACACGGCGGTGGGTCCTCCTCGACGGGTCGGCGACCACCCGGGACGTTACCCACGCCACAGCCGTCTCAGCTGGTCCGGACGGGACCGATCCCCGGGCTCCCGAGCCCGGCGCGCCGGCGGTAGCTGCCCGGCGGCTCGTGGAACTCGACCTTGAACCGCCGGCTGAACGAGGCCAGGTCGGAGAACCCGCACGCGTGGGCGATCTCGGTGAGGCTGAGCCCGGCGTCGCGCGGGTCCAGGAGGCGCCGCCGGGCGTGCTCGAGACGCCGGCGCCGGATCAGGGCGCCGACGGTCGTGTCGGCGTCGGCGAACACGCGGTGCAGGGCCCGGACCGAGATGAAGTGGGCGCGCGCGATGTCCTCGGGCGAGAGCGCGGGGTCCTCGAGGTGCTCGGCGACGTAGGAGTCGACCCGCCGGCGCAGGTCGGCCGCGCTGCTCGGCGACAGCACGTCGCCGCGGCGCAGCGACTCCCCGATCGCGGTGCCGAGCAGCGCCGCGAGCTGCCCGGCCAGCCGGCCACCGCCCGCGTCGGTCAGCGCGGGCGGCGTCCGGACCGTCTCGGCGAGGGTGTGCCCGACGATGGCCGAGAGCCGGTCCCCGCCGAGGGTCCGGGCCGTGGCCGCGCGGGTGACGTCCGCGCCCAGCGCGACCAGCTCGCGCGGCCAGGTCAGGACGAGCAGCGTCCACGGTCCGTCCCAGTGCCAGGCGAACGGGCGGTCCGTCTCGTAGACGGCGAACGCGCCCGGGCCCAGCACCGCCTCGCGACCGTCCTGCTCCAGGACCGCCGCCCCCTTCGCGACGATCCCGACCTGCAGGTACGCGTGGCCGTCGGTGCGGGCCAGGCCGGGCGTCCGCCGGGCGCTCTGCGGCGCCGAGCTGACGACGGCGGCGGAGAGGTGGCCGACCAGGGTGCTCCGCACCCGGCTCGGGAACGGGTCACCCCGCTCGACGTCGTCGACGTCGAGCGCGACGAAGTGCTCGCGGAGCAGGTCGCACCAGGGCGCGAGGCCCTCGGTCTCCCCCGCGGCGCTGCGGTTCGCGTACTCGGGCCCCGTGTCCGGGAAGGGCCCGACGGGGTGCGGGTCTCGGGTCACCGGCGGACTCCGGGGTCAGGTGGAGGAGATCGATCGACGCTAGGACGGTCCCGGGCCCCGGTCAACGAACTCCGCATCTGGCGCGCGATGACAAGCCTGTCGCCGCAGCCGCGGCCGACCATCTCCCCGACCCCACGGTCGAGGACGACCACTCCGGCGGACCACCACAGCCGAGGAGCCACCCGTGACGACGATCGACGTCCCGCTCACCCCCACGACCACGACGGTGCGCGGCGCCTGCCCGCACGACTGCCCGGACACCTGCGCGATGCTCGTGACCGTCGAGGAAGGGCGCGCGACGAAGGTCGCGGGCGACCCGGAGCACCCGTTCACCCGCGGCGGGCTCTGCGTCAAGGTCAACAACTACCCGGAGAAGACCTACAGCCCGGACCGCCTGCTGCACCCTCTCCGGCGGACGGGCCCCAAGGGCAGCGGCCGGTTCGAGGAGATCTCCTGGGACGAGGCGCTCGACACGATCGCCGACACGTTCCGCGCGAAGATCGCCGAGCACGGGCCGGAGACGGTCATGCCGGTCAGCTACCTCGGCAACCAGGGCGTCCTCAACGGGCTCACGGTCGGTGACGCGTTCTTCAACCGCCTCGGCGCGACGGTCACCGAGCGGACCTACTGCGACTCCGGGTCGTGCACCGCCTACACGGCGACCGTCGGCGCGACCGCGGGCGTGGACCCGGAGAGCATCGTCCACTCCCGCTACATCATCATCTGGGCGTCGAACACGATCTCGACGAACCTGCACCTCTGGCCGATCATCGCCGAGGCGCAGCGCCGGGGCGCGAAGGTCGTGTGCATCGACCCGATGCGCCACCGCACCGCGCAGCGGGCCGACTGGTACATCCCGATCCGGCCCGGCACCGACGGCGCACTCGCGCTGGCGATGATGCACGTGATCATCGCCGAGGGGCTGCACGACGAGGCCTACGTGCGCGACCACACCGTCGGCTTCGACGAGCTCGCCGAGCGGGTGGCGCAGTACACCCCGGAGTGGGCATCGGAGGAGACCGGGATCCCGGCCGAGGACATCCGGACCCTGGCCCGCGAGTACGCCACGACCGACCCCGCGATGATCCGCATCGGCGTCGCGATCGAGCGCCACGCCGGCGGCGGGCAGACCGTGCGCTCGATCGCGTGCCTGCCCGCGCTCGTCGGGGCGTGGCGCCACGTCGGCGGCGGCCTGCTGCAGCTGCCCCTCTGGGCGCACCCGGTGAACTGGCCGGCGTTCGTGCACCCCGAGATGGCCACCCCCGGCACCCGCGTGGTCAACCAGTTCCTGCTGGGCCGGGCGCTGACCGGGGAGAGCGGGGCGAGCGGAGCGACGGGGAACGGTGGGGCGCTCGACCCGCCGATCACCGCGCTGATGGTCTACAACTCCAACCCGATGGTCGTGGCGCCCGAGCAGGACAAGATCGCCGCCGGGCTCGCGCGCGAGGACCTGTTCACCGTGGTCAGCGACCACTTCCTCACCGACACCGCGCGCTACGCCGACATCGTGCTGCCCGCGACCACGGCACTCGAACAGCACGACATCATGTTCAGCTGGGGCCACTTCTACGTCACGCTGAACGTCCCGGCCGTCGAGCCCGAGGGCGAGTCCGATCCCCAACACCGAGCTCTTCCGCCGGCTCGCGGCGCGGATGGGCTTCGACGACGAGTACTTCCGCCTCTCCGACGAGGAGCTGATGGCGCAGGCCTACGACTGGTCGGCGCCCGCGATGGCGGGCATCACGCTCGACTCGCTGCGCGAGACCGGGTGGGCGCGGCTGAACCTGCCGAGCGCCGACGAGTACGCCCCGCACGTGGACGGCGACTTCCCGACGCCGTCGGGGAAGACCGAGTTCCGCAGCTCCGCGCTCGAGGCGATGGGCAACTTCGTCGTGAGCCTGTTCCGGCAGCTCTCCGACGACCACCAGCCGGGCGGCACCGTCGACCCGCTCCCGCACTACGTGGCGCCGCGCGAGACCGGCGAGGTGTACCCGCTGAACCTGCTCTCGCCGAAGTCGCACGCCTACATCAACTCCAGCGCCGGCGACCAGGCGATGCAGAAGCGGGTCCAGGGCGAGCAGACGGTGACCATCCATCCGGCTGATGCGCAGGCGCGCGGGATCGGCGAGGGTCGCTACGTCGAGGTCTCGAACGACCGGGGCCGCTTCGTCGCCCTCGCCCACCTCTCCGACGAGGTCGCGCCGGGCGTGGTGGTCTGTCCCATGGGATCGTGGCCGAAGAACGCCAAGGAGGGCAGCACCGTGAGCTCCGTGAACCCGTTCGCCTTCGCCGACCTCGGCAACGCGCCGACCTTCTCCGACACCCGTGTCGAGGTCGCGCTCGTCTGAGCGACCGGCCGGGCCCGGCGGCGGCACCGTCGCCGCCGCCGCGCTCCGCCGGCCGAAGGTCCTGGGCGCCGCCGCCACCGTCGGCGAGGCCCGCGCGGCGCTGGCGGACGACCACGTGCACGCGCTGCTCGTGGTGGACGGCGGGGTGCTGCTCGCCGTGGTGGAGCGCGAGGACCTCGAGGGCCTGCCCGACCCGACGCCCGCGGCGCTCGTCGGCCGGCTCGCGGAACGCACCGTCGCCCCGGACGCCGACCTCGCGGCGACCTGGGCGGGGATGGCGGCCCAGGGTCGCCGCCGGCTCGCGGTCGTCGACGACCGGGGCCTGCTGGTCGGGCTGCTGTGCCTCAAGCGCTCCGGCCGTGGCTTCTGCACGCCGGCGGACGTGGCCGCGCGCGCCCGCGATCCACGGACGTCGGTCGGCGGGTCGCGCGAGCCCTGATCGTGCCCGGGCGGGCGCACCGGGTTCCCGTCGCAGTCGCGGCGCCCACTCGGCCGAGAGGCCGACGTGACCGACGTCACGTCGTCGAGTAGGCAGTCGGGCGAACAGCCCTGCTGGAGGGGCCGTACGGAGCAATTTCTGGGTCGTTACCTGGTGGTGATCTGTCCCGTTCCGGCCCGGCTCGTCCCTCGAAGGGGTCACGCCGAGGTCCCCGACCGGCGGAACTCCGCCGGACGTGGCGCATCCCGCCGACCACGTCGTCGTTGACCCGGGCACATCCCCCGACGGGCGCAGGTGGCCCGTCCTCGCTCCCCAGCCCTTTGCAGTGGAGGTTGTCCGTGTCCCTCTCCGCACGCTCGCGTGTCCTGACGATCGGCGTGCTCGCCGCGGCCGCCGCGTCACCGGCCACGGCGTTCGCGACGCCGGCCGCCGTTCCTGCCCCCGCGCCTGCCGCCAAGCACGCCGTCGCGAAGCCGGCCGCCGCCCCGAAGCCGGCCGCCGCGAAGCCCGCCGCCGCCCCCAAGCCGGCCGCCGCGAAGCCCGCTGCGGCCCCGGCCCCCGCCGCCGCCCCGGCTCCCGCTGCTGCTCCCGCCCCCGCCGCCGCGCCGGCTCCCGCTGCTGCCCCGGCCCCGGCGGCCGCGCCGGCTCCGGCCGCTGCCCCGGCTCCGGCCGCCGCGCCGGCTCCGGCCGCCACGCGGACCGCCGCCGCTCCGGCCGCGGCTCCCGCGGCCGCCCCGGCTGCCGCTCCCAGCCCGCCTACGCCCAGCCCGCCTACGCGCAGCCCGCCTACGCGCAGCCCGCGTACGCCCAGCCCGCCTACGCGCAGCCCGCGTACGCCCAGCCCGCCTACGCGACGCCGGCGGCGCAGCCCGCTCCGGCGGCGCAGCCCGCTCCGCAGCAGGGCCTGATCGCCATGATGCTGGGTTCCGCGACCGGGGCCCCGGCCGCCACGGCGACCCCGGCTCCCGCCGCCGCCCCCCAGGTCGCGGCGCCGAAGGCCGGCAACACCAAGAAGCCGGCGGACCAGAAGGTCGGCGACGTCGGGACCGACGCCAAGAAGGCCGCGCCCCAGGGCGGGATGCTCGGCGGCCTCGGCCTCTGAGCACTGCCGGGCGGGTCCCACCGCACGCACCACGACGCCGGCCCTCCCCCGCGGGAGGGCCGGCGTCGTCGTCGTGTCCTGGGTGGCGGTGACCGTCGACGGCGGTGACGTGGGCGAGGATCGCGTCGTCGTCGACCGTTCCCACCGACGGCCGGCCGCCGTCAGTCGAGCTCGTACTCGAGGGTGATCCGGTGGGTGCCGTCCGCGTCGATGACCAGGCTGCCGTCGCCCCGGATGCCCCCGAGCTCCCCGGTGCCGCTGCCCGGGACGACGAGGAAGAACTCGTGGCTGCGGTCGGACCCCGACGTCGTCGCCGAGTGCACGTAGGCGAACGTGCCCGCCCGGCCGTCGACGCTCCCCTCGAACGCCTCCATCGCGACGTAGGTCCCCTGCCCGGTCGCCTGGTCGAACGCGGCGGTGAACAGCGTCGCGGACCGGCCGCTCACGTCGCCGTCGTAGGCCTTCTCCATCCGGGCGATCCCGATCGGCAGCGCCGTCGTGATCGCCGGCTCGACCGTGACGTCGGTGGGTTCGAAGGAGGCGACGCTGAAGGTGCCCGAGGTCCGCATGGGCCGGAGGGTAGGGCCGGCCCTCGGGCGCGGCATTGAACATCCGCGACACCGTGCCAGGCTCGGACCATGCGCACCGAGCCCGGCACCGCCGTCGTCACCGGGGCCGGCTCCGGCCTCGGTCGAGTGATCACCCGCGCCCTGCTCGACGACGGCTGGCGGGTCGCGCTCGCGGGGCGGCGCGAGGACGCGCTGCGCGAGACGGCCGGCGACTCGCCGGACGCCCTCGTCGTGCCGACCGACGTCGCCGACGCGGACGCGGTCGCCGCCCTCTTCGCCGCGGTCACGGACGCGTGGGGCCGGCTGGACCTGCTGGTCAACAACGCCGGGATGACGGGGCCGGTCGGGACCCCCGACGAGGTCGACGTCGACGGCTGGCACGCGACCGTCGGGGTCAACCTCACCGGCTCGTTCCTCTGCGCCCGCGAGGCGTTCGGGATCATGCGCCGGCAGGACCCGCAGGGCGGCCGGATCGTCAACAACGGCTCGATCGCCGCGCACGTCGGGCGCCCCGGCGGGATCGCCTACACCGCGACCAAGCACGCGATCACCGGGATCACGCGGACGATCGCCCTCGACGGCCGGCCCTTCGGCATCGCCTGCGGGCAGTTCGACGTCGGGAACGCGGCGACCGACATGACCGCTCGCATGCGGGAGGGGATCGTGCAGCCGAACGGCGAGCGGATGGTCGAGCCGACGTTCGACGCGGTCCACGTCGCCGACGCCGTCCGCTACATGGTGGGCCTGCCGCTCGACGCCAACGTCCCGTTCCTCACGGTGATGGCCACGACGATGCCCTACCTCGGACGCGGTTGAGCCCCTCCTCGGCGGGCGCCGCCGGGGAGCATGCTGACGTCCATGACGACGGGTCCCCTGACGATCCACATCGGCCGCGAAGAACTGATCATCCGCAAGCGCTACGAGGTCCTGTCGATCGTCAACGACATCCTCGTCGCGCTCTGGTTCATCGTCGGCAGCATCCTGTTCTTCTCCGACGCGACGACGGTCGCCGGCACCTGGTGCTTCCTCGCGGGCTCGGTCGAGCTGCTGATCCGGCCGGTCATCCGGCTGACCCGGCGGGTGCACCTGACCCGGATCGCCGGTCCGTCCGGGTCCTACGAGACCAGCCAGGACTTCTGAGGCCCGTCCGCGGGGATCAGGTCCGCGCCTCCCGGTAGGCGGCCCAGACCTCGGGGCGCAGGCGGCCGCGGTCGGGGACGTCCAGGCCCGCCGCGCGTGCCCACGCGCGCACCTCCGCCGTCGCCGGCTCCGGCGCCGTGGGTGCTGCCGAGCTCCGACGGGGCCTCGGGGAGGCGCTGCGCCATCACCGTCTCGTCCTGCGCCCACGCGGACGCCGCGGCGAGGAAGCGGTAGGTCCACTCCTCGGCGAGCGGGCGGGTCTCGGCGAACACCAGCGGCACGCCGGGGTGGCGGACCTGCAGCTCGGCGAGCGAGTCCGCGATCTTCGCCGGCCGCACCCGCTCCTGGGCGAACACCCGCGAGTACCGGTCCTCGACGACGACGGCCGCCCGCGGCAGCGTCGCGAGCTCGGCGGTGGCGTGGCGCAGCGTCGAGTCGAGCAGGCTCCCGAGGAGGTCGGAGAGCGACTTGCGCTCGACGGCGGCGACGAGCCGGTCGCCGACGACCACGGCGTAGTCCCCGACCGGCAGCGCCCGGGTCACGGTCCGGACCTGCTGGCCGCCGAAGCGGTACGGGTAGCGCTCGTGGGAGTCGACGACGATCTCCAGCTCGCCGTCCGCGCCCGCCGCCCGGGCCGTCGGGGTGCGGACGCCGGGGCGCGCCTGCTTCCGCGTCCGCGGGGACTGCCAGAACACCATCTCCCGGCCGCGGGCCCGGGTGTAGACGATCTGCGAGCGGCGTTCGTTCCGCCGGTCGACGACGACGGTGATCGCCGCCCCGTGCCGGGCACACGAGAGCAGCGGCGTGCGGCTCACGACCTCGGGGGTCGCGGGCCACTCCGACCGGTCGACCGGGTGGCAGTAGAGCGCCTTCGTCCGCGGCCAGGTGTCCGAGGTCCGGAACACCAGGCCGTCCCCGACCGGCACCCACAGCAGATAGCCCAGGCTGGAATCCGGGTCCGGGTTCCGGGCGATCACCAGCTCCGCCACGCAGCCAACCTTAGGCCGGTGCCTCCGGCCCTACCGCCAGCCGGCCGGGTCCACGTCGCCCGGCACGACGTCGGCCGGCGCGTACGGCTCGCGGGTGAAGACGAAGCTGCCGAGGTCGAGGTGGCTCACCGCGCCGTCGGGACCCCGCACCACGCGCAGGGTCTCGCCGGCGTAGTAGCCGTCCAGCCCCACCCACGTCCCGTCGGGCCGCGGTGGAACCGGGACCCGCGCGCGCCCCCGCCCAGGCCGCCGATCGCGAGCTCGTCGGTGCCGTGGGCCCGCAGCGCGACCGGCGCCGCACCCCAGTACCAGGGGCCGGTCAGCGCCAGCAGCTCCGGCGCCGGGGCGGCGGGCACCCACTCCGGCGGGCAGCTCCGGCTCCCGGTCGGCCACGATCGCGAGCAGCTCGGCCGCCGTCGTACCGATGGCCGGGCCGGAGGTGACGTTGGCGAACACGATCCGCGGCGAGGTCCTCGGCCGGGTCGACCCAGAGCGTGGCGAGGAAGCCGGGCATGGAGCCGGTGTGCCCGGCGAGGTCGCGGGTCCCGTGGCGCAGCAGCTGCAGGCCGAGTCCCTGCGAGCTCAGCGGTGCGCCCGCGCTCCGCGGGCGCCGACGGGACCCGCATCTCGACGACGGTGTCCGTGGCGAGCACCGCGTGATCGCCGTGGAGCAGGAAGGTGCCGTAGCGGCCGAGGTCGGTGGTCGTCGACCACAGCTGGCCCGCGGGCGCCATGAGCCCGGCGTCCTCGGCCGGCTCGGGCAGCAGCGCGTCCGCCCACGGGTGCACCGCCCAGCCCGACGCGTGCGGCGGTTCCGGGTGGTAGGTGGTGCGCTCCATCCCGAGCGGGTCGAGGATCTCGGCCTGCAGCGCCGCCGTCCACGGCCGCCCGCGCAGCTGCCCGACGAGGGCTCCGAGCAGCGCGAACCCGACGTTGGAGTAGTGGTGGCGCCGGCCGGGGCCGCGCAGCGGGGGCACCGCGACGAGGCTCGCGAGGTCGGGGCGCACGGCCCCGTCGGAGCGCTCCCACCACGGCGCCCCGGTCTCGGCGGCGAGCCCCGAGGAGTGCGCGAGCAGCTGCGCGATCGTCGGGTCGGTGACCGGCGCGTCGGGCAGGTGCTCGCCGAGGGCGTCGTCGAGACCGAGCAGGCCCTCGTCGCGCAGGCGCAGGACGAGCACGGCGACGAACGTCTTGGTGATCGACCCGATGCGGTACTGCGTGTCCGGCGTCGGGGCGCCGTCCTCGACGCGGCCGCGGCTCCCGGTCCACACCGTCCCCCCGCCGCGCACGACCGCCGCGGCCATCGAGGGCGCGCGGCCCCGGGACTGCTCGACGGCGAGCCGGTGGTCCAGCGCCCGGGCGGTCCCCTCGAGCAGTGCGGCGGGGGTCGATGTCCTGTCGTCCACCCCGACATCCTCGCGTTAGCGTGATCGTCGTGGGGGTCTGGTCCGAGCAGGTCGTGCCCCGCGTCACCGACCTCGCCCTCGGGCGCCCCGCGGTGCGCCGGCTGCGGGAGCGGGCGCTGGCCCCGGCCCGCGGCGTCGTCGTCGACCTCGGGTCGGGCTCCGCGCCGAACCTCCCGCTGCTGCCGCCCGCGGTGACCCGGGTGCTCGCGGTCGAGCCGTCGGCCGTCGCGCGGCGGTTGGCGGCGCCCCGGATCGCGGCGTCGGCCGTGCCGGTGGAGCACGTCGGGCTCGACGGGGCGGCGCTCCCGCTCCCGGACGCGTCCGCCGACACCGTCGTCAGCACCTTCACGCTGTGCACCATCCCCGACCTCGACACCGCGCTCGCCGAGGTCCGCCGGGTCCTGCGCCCCGACGGGCAGTTCCTGCTCCTCGACCACGGGCTGTCCCCCGACCCGTCCGTGGCGCGCTGGCAGCACCGACTGACCGGCCTGCAGCAGCGGCTGTTCGCGGGCTGCCACCTGGAGCGGGACATCGCGGGCCGGCGTCGAGCGGGCCGGGTTCACGCTGACCGCGCTCGAGCCGGTCGCGATCCCCGGGCCGTCGGTGCTCAACCACGTCGTGCTGGGCGTGGCGCGCCCCGCGCCGGGGTGACCCCGGTCTCCTCGCGGGGTGAACCCGCCCGGCGCGGGTGATCCCGGCTCCACGCCACGATGAAGGGGAGACCGCCGTGAAGGTCACCGTGTTCGGCGCGACGGGCAAGATCGGCGCCCTCGTCCTCCGTCGCCTGCTCGACGACGGGCACGAGGTGACGGCGTTCGTCCGCTCGCCCGGCAAGCTCGGGATCGCGGCGGCCGCGGTGGACGTGGTGGCCGCCGAGCTGACCGACGAGGACGCGATCCGGGAGGCGGTCGAGGGCGCGGACGCGGTGATCAGCGCGCTCGGACCGCCGATCGACCCCTTCGTCCGCGGCACCCCGCTGACCGACGGCACCCGGCGGATCGTCGCCGCGATGCACGAGTGCCGGGGTCCGCCGGCTCGTCGCCCTCGCCACCGTCAGCGTGCCGGACCCCCGGGACCGGCCGCGCCTGCTCGACCGCCTGGTGCCGATCGGGATCGGGCTGCTCATCCCCGGGGCGCTGCGCGAGGTGCAGGGCATCAGCGAGGTCGTCGCGACCTCCGAGCTCGACTGGACCGTCGCCCGGATCTTCGCGCCGATCGACGTGCCCGCGAACCACACGCTGCGCGCCGGCTTCCTCGGCCGCGACCCGGTCGGGGTGGAGATGTCGCGCGCCGACATCGCCGACTTCCTGGTCGACCAGATCAGCAGCTCCGACTTCGTCGGCGCGGCCCCGGCGATCAGCAATTAGGGCGGAGCCCATGTGAACGACTCTTGGTCGCTCGACGGCCAAGCACCTACTCGCCGTAGGCCTCCAGCAGCCGCAGCCACACCTCGCTCTTCGTCGGGAACGACGGCACGGCGTGCCACAGCCGCGACAGCGGCACCTCGCCGACGACCGCGATCGTCGCCCCGTGGACCATGTCGGCGACCTCCTGCCCGACGAACGTCGCCCCGACGACCACCTCGCGCTCGGTGTCGACCACCAGCGTCGCGAACCCGTCGTAGCCGTCGGCCTCCAGCGCGCCGCCCGCGACGTTCCCGATCTCGTAGCTCACGGCCCGCACCGGCAGGCCCGCGTCGCGCGCGGAGGCCTCGGTGTGCCCGACGTAGGCCACCTGCGGGTCGGTGAAGATCACCTGCGGGACGGCGGTGTGCTCGGCGGTCGTCGCGTGGTGGGAGTACCGGCCGCCGAGCTCCGTGCCGCGGGACCGGGCGACGACGACGTCGCCGCAGATCCGCGCCTGGTACTTGCCCATGTGCGTGAGCTTCGCGCCGGTGCTCGCGTCGCCGACCGCGTAGAGCCAGTCGCCGAGCACGGTCGTGGAGTCGTCGGCCGCGAGGGGCTTCCCCGGCTCGAGGCCGACCGTCTCGAGGCCGATGTCGTCGGTCGTCGGGCGCCGGCCCGCCGCCACGAGCAGCTCCGCCCCGCGCACCTCCGACCCGTCGTCGAGCGACGCCACGACCTCGCCGTCCTCCCGGCGCACCGCGCTCATCGACGTCCCGAGCCGGACGTCGACCCCGTCGGCCTCGAGGGAGCGCTGCACCCGGCGCGGCGGCCTCGGGCTCGGTGTTCGGCAGCAGCCGCTGCCCGTGCTGGACGAGCGTGACCTGGGCGCCGAGGCGCTGGTACGCGGTCGCCATCTCGACGCCGACCACGCCGCCGCCGAGGATCAGCAGCGAGGACGGGATGTCCTTGACCTGCGTGGCGTCGCGGTTGGTCCAGGCGCCGACGTCGTGGACGCCGTCGACCGGCGGGTAGGTCGGCACCGACCCGGTGGCGACGACGACGTAGCGGGCGGCGACCGACGTCGTCGTCCCGTCGTCGTGGGTGACCTCGACGGCACGCTCGCCGGCCAGCCGCCCGCGGCCGCGCAGCAGCGTGATGCCCGCGCCGTCGAGCCAGCCGGCCTGGGAGGAGTCGTCCTCGCCGGCGAACTGGTCGCGCCGCGCGAGCACCGCCGCGACGTCGATCGGGCCGGCCTCGACGCCGGGCATGCGCTGCGTCGCGGCGAGCAGGTCGACCGGGCGCAGCAGCGCCTTCGACGGGATGCACGCGTAGTAGGAGCACTCGCCGCCCACCAGGCCGGCCTCGACGACCGCCGCCGAGAGGCCCTGCTGGTGTGCGCGGTCGGCCACGTTCTCCCCGACCGGGCCGGCGCCGATCACGACGACGTCGACGTCCAGGTCACTCATCCGTCTCGCTCTCCTCGATCTCTCCGCTGGGCCCGAACCGCTCGACCCGGATGCTGCCCTCCGGCTGCCCGGCCGACAGCAGGTACGACTCCATCGCGAGGGTGAACCGTGCCGAACCACACACGAACGCGGTGGCCTCGGGGTCGGCGATCGCGGCGACCGCCGCCCCGTCGAGCCGGCTGGGTCCGATCCCCATGGCCGTGGTCTCCCGCGTGAGGGCCACGAGCGCCCCCGCCGCCTCGAGCTCGTCACGGTAGGGCAGCGCCGCGGCCGTGCGCGCGGAGACCGCCAGCGAGAGGAGCTCCGGGCGCCCGACGTCGCGGGCGTGGCGCAGCATCGACACCAGCGGCGCGACCCCGCTGCCGCCCCCGATCCCCAGGGCCGGGCTGCGGCCGTCCCAGGCGAACCAGCGCCCGATCGGCCCGCGGACCTCCAGCTCGTCGCCGGCCTCGACGCCCTCGGCGAGGAAGCCGGACACCTCGCCGTCGGGGACCCGCTCGACGTAGAGCTCGACGACGTCGTCCGCGGGGGCGGACACCGTCGAGTACGACCGGCTCGCGGTGTAGCCGTCCTCGGCCCGCAGCCGCACGACGTAGTGCTGGCCGGGACGGTGGACGACACGGTCGGGGACGTCGAGGCGCAGGATCACCGCGATGTCGCCGTGGTGGCGCACCTCGACCACCCGGGCGTCGCGCCACACGCCGGCCAGGCGACGGTCGTGACCGGTCTCGGTCACCGGGACCTCAGTCCCCCTCGAAGCGCTGCTCGCGCCACGGGTCGCCGCGGTCGTGGTAGCCGTTGACCTCCCAGAAGCCGGGCTCGTCGTGGTCCAGCAACGTGATCTTGGAGATCCACTTCGCGGACTTCCAGAAGTACAGGTGCGGCACCAGCATCCGCACCGGGCCGCCGTGCTCCCGGCTCAGCGGCTTGCCCTCGTGCTCCCACACGACCCACGCCTTGCCGCCGGTCACGTCCTCGATCGGCAGGTTGGTGCGGTACCGGGTGGTCGACTCCTCCACCACGAACGTCGCCTCCGGCAGCGGCTGCGCGACCTCGAGCAGCGTGTCGAGACTGATCCCGGTGAACGAGGTGTCGAGCTTCGACCAGGTCGTCACGCAGTGGATGTCACCGCGGTAGGTGTCGGCGTCCCGGCCCGCGAGCGCCTTCAGCTCGCGCAACGACCAGCTGGTCGGGTTCGCGACGAGCCCGTCGATCGACATCGACCAGCGCTCGGCGTCGATGCGGGCGGTCGGCTCCGCCGTGAGCACCGGCCAGGACTTCCCGACGTCGTACTGGCCCGGGGGCAGCCGCGGGTCGCGCTCGGACTGTCTCCGTCGGCCCGTGAAACCGCGGGTGATCGCCATGTGCCCGGCTCCTCTCGAGGTGCGTCCCGGACGGGCCAGCCTAGGCAGCCGACGTCACGGTCCGCTTCGGTCGAACGACCGGACCTCCCGCGATCATCCCGGCCGGGGTGGTACCGCTGGGACGGACGGGGAGAGGACGATCCCCGTCGTGAGCGAGCCCCTCGAGATCGATCCCGGCGCCGCACCGTCCGGCCCCGGCTGTCTGGAGTGCGAGCGCGACGGCGGGTGGTGGTTCCACCTGCGCCGGTGCGCGGCCTGCGGCCACATCGGCTGCTGCGACTCGTCCCCCTCCCAGCACGCCACCGCGCACGCCCGCGGCGCGGGACACCCGATCCTCACCAGCTACGAGCCCGGCGAGTACTGGTTCTACGACGACCGCTCGGGCGCGGCCGGCGAGGGCCCGGAGCTCGCCGAGCCCCGCCACCACCCGGCCGCGCAGCCGACCCCCGGGCCGACCGACAGGCTGCCCGCCGACTGGCAGCGCCACCTCAACTGAGGAGACCCCGTGACCGAGCCCGACGACCTGTCCGGCGACGAGCCCGACGGCGACGACGACACCGTGTTCGAGCAGCTCGATGAGGAGGACACCCTCGCCGACCCGGACGTCCCCGACCCGCTCGACGAGGGCGTGTCCCCGAACGAGCAGCCCTTGGGCACCACTGCGTGGGGCGTGACCGAGGCCGAGGAGCGGATCGGGCAGCCACTCGCCGGTCGGCTGCGACGCGAGCGCCCCGACGGGGCCGCGGACGACGGCGACGGGCTCGGCGACACCAGTGACACCGACGGCGAGCTCTACGACGACGAGGTCGGGGGCGTCCGCTCCGGCCGGCTGGTCCTCGGCGACGGCGGGGAGGACTTCTGGGCCGAGGACGTCGGGGTCGACGGTGCCGGCGCCAGCGCGGAGGAGGCCGCGGTCCACCTCGTCGACGACGACGGGTGAGCGCCCCGGCCCGCCGGGACGGCTCCCTGGTCTCCGGGCCGGCGCACGGCCCGTTCCATGATCAACGGCCCTGAGGGGCTGTTCGCGGGAGTTGCCGGCAGCCCTGTACGGCTGTTGACCGCGGACCGCCACACCGCGGTGGTCGTGGGCGCGTCGGCGGGTGCCCTGCTCGTGCTGCACGCCGGGCTCGCGTGGGCGCTGCTGCCCGCCCCGGTGCTGCTCGCGGTGGTCGTCGGCGTCCTCGCGGTGGTGGTGCGCCGGCCCGCCCCGTGGCAGGACCCGCCGGACGCCCACGCCTGAGGGGCGACCACGGGCGGGACGACCCGGACAGGGGTGACGGACGTCGCTGAGGTCGGCCCCACGTCCGCGTGTAGCGATCAGGTCACGCGCGGCATCCTGGCGCGGTCGCCCCGATGACGCGGCCACACCCGACCTGGCGGACCCCGAAGCGCCAGACCGACACCTTGTGGTGGTGATCCTCGATGACGATTCCGGCCGCCTCGGTGCCCTGGATGGGTAACCGTGTGGAGATGTGGGAGATCGACGGGACGGAGCTGACCGCCCTGGAGTGGCGCCGCCCGTGGAACGGGTCGATGCGCGGCTTCCGTGTGCTCGGCGCCGACGAGCTGGCCGAGGTCTGCGTGGCGGTCGAGGAGGCCACCGCGGAGCTGCGGCCCGCCCCGCGTCTCGAGGGCGTGGCGGGCCACCCGCTGGATCTCGAGGCGTTCCTCGTCGAGATCCTCGACCGCTGACGCGGGGGTCGGCTCCGCTCAGCCGGTGACCTCGTAGGTCGGCGTGATCGTCGCCCGCCCGATCGAGTGGAAGAACAGGTTGAAGCCGAGGAAGGCGGGGGTGGCGTCCGCACCGACCCCGAGGTCCTCGACGTCGACGGCGTGCACCACGAAGTAGTAGCGGTGCGGGCCGTGTCCGGCCGGCGGAGCGGCCCCGATGTAGCGGGCCGCCCCGGCGTCGCTCGCGAGGGTCACGGCCCCGTCGGGCAGGAGTCCCTTGTCCGGGTCCCCGGCGTCGGTGGGCAACGACGTCGTCGAGGCCGGCAGGTTGACGACCGCCCAGTGCCAGAACCCGCTGGCCGTCGGGGCGTCGGGGTCGTAGCAGGTCACCGCGTAGCTCTTCGTGCCCTCGGGCGCGCCGGACCAGGCCAGCTGCGGGGACACGTCCTCGCCGCCGGCGCCCATGATCCCGCTGACCTGCGGGGTCGGAAGGGGCTCGCCGTGGGCGACGTCGCTGCTCGTCACCTCGAAGGTGGCAACGTCGGGCAGGAAGCTGTACGGGTCGGGCGGCTGCGGCGCCACGGGTCCTCCTCGGTCTGGGGGCGTGTCCGCGTGACCCTTACCCCGTCAGCCGCATCCGCACCCGCCGCCGCAGCAGCCACCGCCGCCGCCGCCGGGCGCGCCACCACCCAGGGGCGGGGGCGCGCCCATGGGTCCGCCACCGCCGCCGCGGAACGGCGACGGCGGTGTCACCGGGCGGGTCGCCGTCCGGGCGCGGCCGCCGATCGAGACGGCGGAGAGCAGCTTGACGGTGTCGCTGTGCCCCTCGGGGCAGTCCGCGGGCTCCGAGGACCGCTGCATCGGGCGGTCCACCTCGAAGGTCGACCCGCACTCGCGACAGCGGAACTCGTACCGGGCCATGCCCGGGACAGTAGGCCGCCCGGTGGTTCTCCGACAGTCCGTCTACGGTGCCGGAGTGGCGTTCACGGGCTTCGGCGACGCGGCCGTCGACTTCTACGAGGGCCTCGAGGCCGACAACTCCAAGGCCTACTGGACCGACCACCGCCACCTCTACGAGGAGCACGTCCGCGCGCCGATGACGGCCCTGCTCGCGGACCTCGAGGCGGAGTTCGGCCCGGGCAAGGTCTTCCGGCCGTACCGCGACGTGCGCTTCGCGGCGGACAAGACCCCGTACAAGGTCCAGTGCGGCGCCACCGCAGGCCCCCACTACCTCCAGCTCTCCGCGGACGGGCTCATGGTGGCGGTCGGCTACTACGCGATGGTGCCGGCGCAGGTCGCGCGCTTCCGGGCCGCCGTCGACGACGAGCGCCACGGCCCGGAGCTCGCCGCGATCGTCGAGGGCCTCGCCGCGGACGGGTTCACCGTCGCCGGTGACCGCCTGAAGACCCGGCCGCGCGGGACCGACCCGGAGCACCCGCGGATCGATCTGCTCCGCCACCGCAGCCTCTACGCCTGGTACTCCTGGCCCCCGTCCGACGAGCTGCACACCCCGGCCCTGGCCGAGCGGATCGCGACGACGTGGCGCCGGCTCGAACCGCTCGGACGCTGGCTCGACGACCACGTCGGCGTCGACCTCGACGACGCCGCGGAGCGCGCCCGCCGTCGCCGCTGACGCCGGGGGCGACGTGGGGAGGGGGTGGAGGGGGGGGAGGGGGGGGGGGGGGGGGGGGGGGCCAGGGGGGCGGAACGTCATCCAAACGCAACACGCGGACGGCCCGTCGCCATTGACGCATTCGCGGGCTTCCTACCGTGGCCTGGTTCACACCTGCTCCTCGCGAGCCCCGGAGTCGCCCGATGCCGCTTCCCACCCCGGACCACGAGGCGCTGGCCGCGATCGCCAAGGGCTACGGCCTGGGCCTCGCGTCCGACGATCGAGGAGTACGCGCCGGTCGTCTCGGGCCTGCTCCCGTCCTGGGACGCCGTCGAGGAGCTCTACGCAGCCGACGCACCCGTCGCCCCGGAGCGGAGTGGTCGCGCCCCGAGGCCGCCGACAACCCGCACAACGCCTGGTACGTGACGACCGCGATCACCGAGACGACGGGTGGGCCCCCTCGCGGGCCGCACCGTGGCGATCAAGGACAACACCGCGGTCGCCGGGGTCCCGATGACGAACGGCTCCGCGACCGTCGAGGGCTACGTCCCGACCACCGACGCGACCATCGTCAGCCGCCTGCTCGCGGCCGGGCGCGACGATCACCGGCAAGGCCGTCTGCGAGGACCTCTGCTTCGCCGGCGGCGCGATCACCGCGTCGACCGGCCGTCGAGAACCCTGGGACCCCACACGCAGCGCCGGTGGCTCCTCGAGCGGCAGCGCCGCCCTGTCGCGGGCGGCGTGGTCGACATGGCCACCGGCGGCGACCAGGGCGGCTCGATCCGCATCCCCGCCGCGAACTGCGGTCTCGTCGGGCACAAGCCGACGTGGGGCCTGGTGCCCTACACGGGCGCCTTCCCCATCGAGTCCACCGTCGACCACGTCGGGCCGATCACGCGCACCGTCGGCGACGCCGCCCTCATGCTCTCCGTCGTGGCCGGCGCGACGGCCACGACCCCCGGCAGCCCACGACCATGAGGTCCCCGATTACGTCGGCGCCCTCGCCCAGGGCCGGGCGGACTGCGGGTCGGGGTGTTGCGGGGGGATTCGGGCTCGCAGAGTCCGAGCCCGAGGTCGACGACGCCGTGCGCGCGGCGACCACGGCGCTGGCCGACGCCGGCAACCAGGTCTACGAGGTGTCGGTGCCCTGGCACCTGCACGGCCCGGATCTGGGACGTCATCGCCACCGAGGGCGCCACCCCAGATGATCGAGACCCACGGCTACGGGCTGAACTGGAAGGGCCGCTACGACCCCGAGGTCATGGACCACTACGGGCGGCGCTGGGCCGAGGACGACCGCGCTTCCCCGACACCGTGAAGCTCGTCCTGCTCGCCGGCCGCTACGGGCTGAACTCCACCCACGGCCGCCACTACGCGATGGCCCGCAACCTCGCCCCCCGGCTCGCCGCCGCCTACGACGCCGCGCTGGCCGAGTCGACCTGCTCGTGCTGCCCACGATGCCGATGCGCGCGAGCGTGCTCCCGGACGCGACGCCCCCGTGCTCGAGGAGCTCGGCCGCGCGCTGGAGATGCTGGCCAACACCGCCCGTTCGACGTCACCGGGCACCCGGCCTGCTCGGTGCCCGCCGGGCTGGTCGACGGGGTGCCGGTGGGGATGTCGATCGTCGGCCGTCAGTTCGACGACGCCACCGTCCTGCGGGCCGCGCACGCCTACGAACAGGCCGTCGGCGGCTTCCCCTCCCCCGCGCCCGCGTCGCCCGCCGCCGCCGCTGACCCACCGGCCTCCGGCCTCGGCGGTGTTCCGTGCTGTGGCACGGGAGAACACAGGAGCCGAGGGCACGCACCGGGGCGTCAGCCCGAAGGTGTGAGACCTTCGACGACGAAGGCCGCGAGCCGCTCGGCGCGCGAGCCACTGCGGCCCGCCCGGCAGCGTCCGAGCCCGGCGAGCAGGGCGAGCACGTCCTCCGCGTCGTGGTCGTCGCGCAGGCTCCCGTCGCGTGCTCCGGCGGCCAAGATGCGCTCCAGCGCGTCGACGATGACCTCGCGCGCCGACGGGCCCGGACCCTCGGGCTGCGCGTGCACCAGGTCCCCCAGCGCGCGCTTGGTCCGCGCGAACTCGACGAACCGCGCGAGCCAGCGCGTCAGGCGACGGCGGCGCTGCCTTCGTCGAGGTCGACCTCGCCGAGGGCCGCGATCTCCGCCGCGTAGGTCTCCGCGACCAGCGCCTCGCGGCTGGGGAAGTGCCGGTAGAGCGTCGCGATGCTGACGCCGGCGTCGCGGGCGATCGCCTCGAGCGCGACGTCGGGCCCGTGCTCGGCGAAGAGCCGCGCGGCGCTCTCGAGGAGGGCGGCGCGGTTCGCACGGGCGTCGGCGCGGAGGGGCACGGGTACAAGCGTAGGCGCCCTACGTTTCCGTGGTACGGTCGGAGGCAAGCGTAGGGAGCCTACGTTTCTTCGTTCGGGAGAACGCCATGACCACCACCGCCCTGTCGCCGATCACCACGCCGTTCGGCGAGTTCTCCACCGCCGACGAGGTCGCCGAGGGCATCGACCTGACCGGCCGTCGAGCCGTCGTCACCGGCGCCTCGTCGGGCATCGGCGTCGAGACCGCCCGCACGCTCGCGAGCCACGGCGCCCAGGTGACGCTCGCCGTGCGCGACACCGGGGCGGGCGAGCGGGTCGCCGCGGACCTCCGCGCCGGCGCGCCCGGAGCCCGGGTCGAGGTCCGGCCGCTCGAGCTCGGCGACCGCGCCTCGATCGCGGCGTTCGTCGACGGCTGGGACGGTCCGCTGGACCTGCTGGTGAACAACGCCGGCGTCATGGCCCTGCCCGAACTGGTCCTCACCGCCGAGGGACTCGAGACCCAGTTCGCGACGAACCACCTCGGCCACTTCGCGCTGGCCACGGGCCTGCACCGCGCGCTCGCCGCCGCCGACGGCGCGCGCGTCGTGTCGGTGTCCTCGGCGGCGCACCTGCGCTGCCCGGTGCTGTTCGACGACCTGGCGTTCGCGTTCGTGCCCTACGACCCGTTCCTCGCCTACGGGCACTCCAAGACCGCGAACGTGCTCTTCGCCGTCGAGGCGACCCGGCGCTGGGCCGACGACGGGATCACCGTCAACGCCGTCATGCCCGGCGGGATCACCACGGGGCTGCAGCGGTACGTCGACACGGAGGCGCTCGCGCAGGCGCGCCGTGAGGCCGGGGCCTCCGACGTCATGAAGACCCCGCAGCAGGGAGCCGCCACCTCGGTGCTCCTCGGCGTCTCCCCCCTGCTCGCGGGCATCGGGGGGCGCTACTTCGAGGACTGCGGGGAGGCCACGGTGATCGCCGGCCGGTCCGAGTCCGACGGCCGGCACGGGGTCGCCGCGTTCGCGCTCGACCCCGAGAACGCCACCCGGCTGTGGACGGTGTCGGAGCGGCTCCTCGGTCGGTGAGCTCGCCAGGGCCGCGCGACCGGTGGTAGTGCGCGTGGGCCTTCGCGCGGTTGCCGCACCCGGCCATCGAGCACCAGCGACGCCCGCCGTTGCGGGAGGTGTCGAGGAACCACAGGACGCAGCCCGTGCCGGCGCAGTGGCGGATGCGGTCGGCCGGCACGGTCGCGAGGAGGTCGAGGTAGGTCCGGGCTGCCGCCCAGGCCGGGTCCCACGCGGGGTCGTCGAGCTCGACGATCTCCCCGGGGCGGCCGTCGTCGAGCACGAGACGGAGCCGGCCGTGCGCCAGGGCGGCGTCGAGGGCGTCCCCCGCAGCGTCCAGGTGCCCCCTCGAGGACCCCGCGGAGCGCGGCCCGCACCTCCCGCAGGGCCGGACCGGACGGCCGCGGGCGGGCGCGACGACGCCGCGCCGCCGAGGTCGTGCTCGGCGAGCCACGCCGTGAGGGCGGCGTCGTCGTCGAACAGGTCGACGTCGTGACCGTCCTGCACCCACCAGGTGTTCACGAAATCCAGCGGGAGCGGCTCCCCGGTGAGCGGACGCTGCGGCACGGGGACAGCCTAACCCCCACAGCCCCGTTGACAGGTTGGACACGGCGTGCGACGCCTCTCACCATCATTCTTCGTTTCACCGGTTAGAGAGCGCGTCGTGTCGCATGAGTACCTGACGACCCTGACGACGCCGGCGGTCGAGGCGGCCCAGGAGCGCTCCGGCAGTCGCGCCGACCAGGCCCGCCTGGTCGCGGGGTGGGACACGACGCCCGGCTCGGCGCGGACGAGGTCGACTTCATCTCCGCGCGCGACGGCTTCCACCTGGCCACGGTCGGCGAGACCGGCTGGCCGTACGTGCAGTACCGCGGCGGCCCGGCGGGGTTCCTGCACGTGCTGGACGACACCACGCTGGCCTGGGCCGACGTCCGCGGGAACCGCCAGTACCTGTCGGTCGGCAACCTCGACGCCGACCCGAAGGCGTCGCTCTTCCTCATGGACCAGGCACGTCGGCTGCGCCTCAAGGTCCTCGGCACCGCCGAGGTGCTCGACGTCCGCGCCGGGGACGACCGCACGGCGGCCCTCGTCGAGAAGCTGAGCGCGGCCGGCCCCGACGGCCGGGTGGAGCGCGTGGTCCTCTGCCACGTGCAGGCCTACGACTGGAACTGCCAGCAGCCCATCACGCCGCGCTTCACGGCCGAGGAGATCGAGGTCGCCGTGGAACCGCTGCGGACGGAGCTCGCCCGGCTGCGCGCCGAGAACACCGCCTCCGCGCCGGCCTCGACGGTCCCGTCCCCGCGTCGGCGAGCGCCTGAGTCGACCGCGTGGCCGACCAGCACGGGTGGGGCGACACGCCGCGGGGCTTCCTCTCGCCGGGCAAGCCGGGCGAGCAGGGCAAGCCGGGCGAGCTGGCATCGGCCCGCGCGCGGCTGATAGCGTTCGAGCTGCGTGGGGTGATGCGTCGGAACGCCCCCGTGCCACGGTCGTGGCTCCAGGGCGCGCTCAGAGCGGGTGTCGGTGACACCCGTAGGCCGAGGAGCGCCACCGTGGACATCTGGTTCGAAGGACTGACCCTCCCCGTCAGCGACCTCGACACCTCGATCCGTTTCTACGAATCGCTGGGGTTCGCCGCCGAGATCCGCGTCGAGGTCTTCTGCCTCATGCGCTACGGCTCGGGCACCCTCGGCCTGCTCGCCGCCGGTCCGCGCATGGAACGCGACGCGGCTGGCGGTGGGGGACCGTGCGGCCCCTGGTCCAGGTCGAGATGGGGACCGACGACCTCGACGCGCTGTACGCCGACTTCCTCACCCGCGGCGTGCCCGTCCACACCCCGCCCCGCGACCGGGGCTTCGAGCGTCAGATGCAGCTGCGCGACCCGGACGGGTTCACCGTCGAGTACGCCGAGGGCCATCGCGGCCACAACGAGACCCGCGGTGACGGGCCGCTGACTCGGCGAGTGGGGCGACGACGGCGCCGGCGCTCGAGCCGACCGATCCGTCCGCACCGGGTCCGGTTGCCGACGGACAGCAGAAAGGGCCGACCCGGACGTGTCCGGGCCGACCCTGACCCACGGGAGCCGCCTTCGGGATTCGAACCCGAGACCTACGCATTACGAGTGCGTTGCTCTGGCCAGCTGAGCTAAGGCGGCGCTGCGGACGAGTCTAGGCGAGCGGGCCCACGGTCCGGTCGACCGGGTGGGGAACACCGGCGGGCCGTAGCAAGCTATGGCGTAGGTCACACGCGGTGGGGAAGCGACGGATCCTGCGGAGTCGGACGGTCTCGACGGGGCCTGATCCGCCTCAGCCCCGGAGGACCCCATGTCCGACCCGTCCCGCCCCGCCCTCGTCACCGGCGCCAGCCGTGGTTTCGGCCGCGCGATCGCCACCGCCCTCGTCGCCGCCGGCCTCCCCGTCGTCGGCATCGCCCGCGACGAGCAGCGCCTGTGGGCCCTGCAGGAGGAGCTCGGCGACGCGTTCGTCCCCGTCGTCGGCGACGTGGTCGACGAGGACGCTCGCACGCGACCTCGTCGCGTCGGCACCGTCCCGGCCTGCTCGTCCTCAACGCCGGCGCCGCCCCGGCGATGGCTCCGGTCCACGAGCAGACCTGGGAGTCCTTCGGCCGCGCGTGGGAGGTCGACGTCCGGCAGGCGTTCACCTCGATCCGGACCGCCCTGACGACGCCGCTGGCGCCGGGCAGCCTCGTCGTCGCGATGTCCAGCGGAGCCGCCCTCGCCGGCTCGCCGCTCAGCGGTGGCTACGCCGGCGCCAAGGCCACCGTCCGCTTCCTCGCCCGGTACGCCGCCGAGGAGTCGACGCGTGCCGGGCTCGGCATCCACGTGCACGGCGCTGCTCCCCCAGCTCACCCCCGCCACCGACCTCGGGGCGGCCGCCGCCGACGCGCTACGCCGACCGCGCCGGGCGTCGAGCGCGACGTCTTCGCGGCCCGCCTCGCGCCCGCGCTCACCGCGGAGCAGGTGGGCAAGGCCGTCGTCGGGCTCGCGTCCGACGGGGATCGCACCGGCCGCCGCCTACCGGCTCAACGCCGGTCGGACTGCAGTCCCTCGACTGAGGGCGGGCCTACCGTGCTCACCGCGCCGTCGAGAGAAGCCGCCATGACCACCGCGCCCGAGTTCAGCACCGCTGACCGAGCCCTTCCGCCCCGAGCTGCTCGCGCACTGCTACCGCATCCTCGGGTCGATCCACGACGCCCAGGACGTGGTGCAGGAGACCTACGTGCGGGCGTGGCGGGGCTTCGACGGGTTCGAGGGGCGGTCCTCGGTGCGGCGGTGGCTCTACGCCATCGCGACGCGGACGTCGCTGTCGGCGGTCGGGGCGCGGGCCCGGCGTCCCCTGCCGTCGGCGCTCGCCGCGCCCCGGGACGACCACCGGGTCGCCGTCGCGGAGCGGCGACCCGACGGTGCCGTGGCTGCAGCCCGCGCCCGACGCCCTCCTCGGCGGCGACCCGGCCACGATCGTCGCCGGACGGGCCGGGGTCCGCCTGGCCCTCGTCGCCGCCCTCCAGCTCCTGCCCGCGCGACAGCGGGCGATGCTGACCCTGCGCGACGTGCTCGGCTTCTCCGTCGCCGAGACCGCAGGGATCCTGGACACGACCGTCGCCGCGGTGGACAGCGCGCTGCGACGCGCCCGCGCCCACCTCGCCGACGCCGCCGTCGATCCCGAGGACCTCGTCGAGCCGGACGGAGGACGACCTCGCACGACCTCCTCGACCGCTACGTCGACGCCTTCGCCCGCGCCGACCCGGCCGCCCTCGTCGGCCTGCTCCGCGCCGACGTCGAGCTCGAGATGCCGCCGACGCCCACGTGGTTCACTGGCCGCGACGCCGTCGTCGGGTTCCTCGCCCACCGGGTGCTGCGCCGCCCGGACACCTGGCGGATGACGCCGACCCGCGCGAACGGGCAGCCCGCCCTCGCCGTCCACCGCCGCCGCGACGACGGCCGCGACGCGCCCTACGGCGTGCAGGTCCTCACGCTCGCCGGGGGTCGGGTCGGGCGGATCACGGCGTTCAACGACCCGTCGCTCGTCCCGCTGTTCGCGCCCGTCGCTCGCTGAGGTCGGCCTACTCCGTCGTCGGTCGTGGGTGGAGCGGGACGGGCAGCCGGTCGAGGACGATCCCGAAGAGGTCGCGGTAGGCCGCGAGCGCCTCGCCGTCGGAGAGGTCGTCCTCGGTCCGCGTCCCGTCGGCCGCGGTGCGGATCAGGCGGGTCCCGCTCAGCGTCACCCGGCCCGCCGGGGAGAGCGGCAGGGTGCAGGTCGGGCCGCGGGTGAACCCGGAGTCGGGGTGGGTCGCGGTCCACCAGCAGGTCGGGGCGAAGTCCTCCCGCGCGTAGGGGCGGGCGTCGAGGCGGTAGCCGGGCCCGCCGTCGGGGGCGTGGACCTCGACGTCGCCGTCGGGCTGCGGGACGATCCGGGCCGACCCGCCCGCCAGCGCGACCCCCGGCACCCCGAACCCGCCGAAGCCGACGTCCGCCAGCCGCGGGACCCCGTCGTGGCCCGTCACCCGCAGCGCCAGGTGCGCGAGCGGGACGGTGTCGCGGTCCGCGCCGTGGACGCGGGCACCGAGGAACTCGACGTCGTACCCGAGCTCGGCCAGCAGCCAGCCGAACAGGCCGTTGAGCTCGTAGCAGAAGCCGCCCCGCCGGCGGCGCACGATCTTGTCGAACAGCGCTTCGGGCCGCAGGTCGATCGGCTCGCCGAGGTGGATCGACAACGACTCGAACGGCACGCTGCGGTAGTGCCGGTCGGTGAGGGCGGCCAGGTCGTCGTCGGGACGTGCCCCGATGCGGGCCAGGTACTCGGCCACGCGGCCGGAGGTCATCCCGAGCCGACCGCTGCGACGTCCACCGAACCGGTATACACGGCGGCATGCGCGTTGCCCTCGCCCAGATCCTGGCCTCGGACGACCCGGCCGCCAACCTCGAGCTGGTCGCCGACCACACCGCGCTCGCCGCGCAGCAGGGCGCCTCGGTCGTGGTGTTCCCGGAGGCGACGATGTGCCGGTTCGGGGTGTCGCTGAAGCCGGTCGCGGAGCCGCTCGACGGACCGTGGGCGAGCGAGGTCCGGTCGATCGCCGAGCGGAACGGCGTGCTCGTCGTGGCCGGGATGTTCACGCCGACCGACGACGGGCGCGTGACGAACACGCTGCTCGCGACGGGGCGCGGGGTGGACACCTCCTACGACAAGATCCACCTCTACGACGCGTTCGGGTTCGCCGAGTCCGACACCGTCGCGCCGGGGTCCGAGCCGGTCGTCGTCGAGGTCGACGGCGAGACCCTCGGGCTCGCGATCTGCTACGACATCCGCTTCCCCGAGCTCTTCCGCGCCCTCGCCGACCGGGGCGCGTCGACGGTGCTGCTCCCCGCGTCGTGGGGCGCCGGGCCGGGGAAGGTCGAGCAGTGGGAGCTGCTCGTGCGGGCCCGCGCGATCGACTCGACGACCTACGTCCTGGCCTGCGACCAGGCCGATCCCCTCGCCCGCGGGATCGACCCCGGGAAGGCGCCACGCGGCGTCGGGCACTCGCTCGTGGCCTCGCCGTTCGGGGTGATCGAGGAGTCGTTGGCGGACGACCCGGGCCTGCTCGTCGTGGACGTCGACACCGCCGCGGTGGAGAAGGCGCGCTCGGTGCTGCCGGTGCTCGCGAACCGACGGATGGGCTGAGCGGGTGGCGAAGGTGCGCAGCGTCGACCGCGTCGCGGCCGCGCTCGACGACCTCGGGCTCGGCGGGCGTGCCCGCGAGCTCCCCGAGTCGACCCGGACGGCGGCCGAGGCCGGCGCGGCGCTCGGCTGCGAGGTGGGGCAGATCGTGAAGTCCCTGGTGTTCCGGGTGCCGACGACCGACGAGGCGGTGCTGGTGCTCGCCTCCGGGTCGTCGCGGGTGGACGTCGAGCGGCTGGCGTCGGTGGTCGGCGCGCCCGTCGAGCAGGGGTCGGGGGCGTTCGTGCGCGAGCGGACGGGCTTCGCGATCGGCGGGGTCGCGCCGGTGGGGCTGACGGCGCCCGTGCGGACCTACGTGGAGCGGGGCGTCCTGGCGTGGCCGCGGGTGTGGGCGGCGGCGGGTTCGCCGCGGACGGTGTTCGACGCGACGCCGGACGAGCTGCTGGTCGCCACCGGCGCGGGCGTGGTGGACGTGGCCGAGGAGTGAGGCGGGCGGAGTCCTGGGCGCGACCGTGTCGCTATGGTGGTTGCGGAACCGCGTCGCGGTGCTCGGGTTGGTCGGCTGCTCAGCCCGCTGCGCTGGACGAGGGAGTCGATGCACGTCGATCGGATCTTCGAACAGGCTCGGCAGTGACTCCCTGATCTTGTGTGCAGGCGCGACCCTGGCCCTCGTCAGACCTACTTCTGCGGCGGCAGCTTCCGGATCACGAGCGCGATCGCATCCTCGGCGGGCCGCAGGGGTCCGACGGCTGGCTCACCGCGAGACCCGACCACTCGGTCTCCAACGCCTGACGCGGCCCGAGACCCGTTGTCACGGTGCACGTGTTGTCGTCGTCTGCCATCCGCTGACGGACTGCTGGGTAGCCCTCGACGGTCACGGGCACGAAAATCGTACTAAGAGCGACCGGCAATAGAGGTGACTGCGGTAGGTGGCGGCGTGTCGATGCAGGTAGAGGCCCGGGGCCGCACCGATCATGGGGATTGTCGAAGATCTCCTGATCATGTGGAGGGCCCGTGCCTCTGCTGCCATCATCGATCACCGAACACGCCTGGGTCGAGTGCTGCCCTGATCGGGTGTCGGCCGTCCCGAGTTCTCCCCCGACCGCCCGTGGGGCGGGCACGCCGCCGGATCGCGGACCGGGTGGTGTCGAGCACGTGCTCGCCGCGCTGGTACACGGCAGCGGCTACGAGCGCGTCGCCAGCCCCGGGTGTTCGGACCGCACCATCCGTCGTCGCCTGCGCGACTGGGCCGAGCTCGGCGTCGGCCAGGCCCTGCTGCGGGCCACGTTGGCCGGCTCGACCAGATGATCTGGCTCGACCTTGACGATCTGTCGGTCGACGGGTCGATCATCAGCCCTCTGCGGCGGACGAGGGAGTCGATCGCAACCCCGTCGACCGGGGAATCTTGGCACCAAACGTTCGGTGGCCACCGACGGCGACGCATCCCCTGCATCTGGTGGTTGCGGGTGCCAACGACCACGACTGCCCTCTCGTCGAGCCCACTTCTGGGCGGGAGCTTCCCGATCATCGGGCCGCTGCCTCATCTCCGTGATACCCACGCACACCAGGTGTTCCCGACGGTGCACCTCGTCCGCGGCTACGCTCGTCCAAGACCCGCCACCTGCTCGAGATCCTGGGGTTCCACGGCGTGATCGCCACCAAGGGCCGCCCCGCGCCGATCCAGGTCGGGCGCCGTTGGCCGGTCGAGCGCACCCATTCCTGGATGAACGGGTTCGGCAAGCTGCGCCGGCTCACCGACAAACGCAAGGCTCATCGCGGCGTTCTACCTCAACCTCGCCGCCGCCCTCACCGTCATCCGCAGGCTGTTCTACCGAGCCCGCACCCACTACCGCTGGCCCACCCAACCGATCACCCGTCGGCTTCGCTGAAGATCAATGCCGGTCGCCTGAGCCTCGTCCGGTAGGTGTCGGCCAGGAGGTCGCGGTCGGCGTCGACGGCCATGGCCAGCTGCTCGTCCTCGTCGTCGTCCACGAGCACTCCTCTACGTCGATGGAGGTCCGTTGCCGACCCGCGTCGGTGAATCCGAGCTCCTGCAGTTCGGCCGGGTCCAGGAGCGACCGCACGGGGTTCGCGCGACCGCCGACGTCCCGAGGGGCCGCACGACCGGCGCGCCGAACCTGAGGATGGCGCAGCTCTGCGGTCGGGCGGTGGAGGTACACCCGGCGCACAGCGCGACGAGCAGGACGGCACCGACGGCACTCACGTCCGAGCATCGAACTGCGAAGCCTGCGCCGTCGGTCCGGCGGTACGCGGCCAGCTCGGTCTCGATCGCCTCGATCAGCCCGTCTAGTGTCGCGCGTCGTTAGTTGATTTACGTCCTGGTGGATGAGTCTTCGTGGTGTGGGTTCATCAGGGTTAATGATCAGCGACGAGGACCGCGTCACGTTGGCGTCTTGGCTGCGTTCTCGCGCGCGGGCGTCGAGCGGGCCCGGATCGTGCTCGCCGCGGCCGACGGGGGGGCACCTCGGCCATCTCCCGTCGGCTCGGGTGTCGCGCCCGACGGTGATCCAGTGGCGGGATCGTTACGCCGCGCGGGGCTGGACGGGCTCGATGACCTGCCGCGCAGTGGCCGGCCCAAGACGATCGATGACGCGGCGATCATCGCGGCGACCTTGACGAGCCACCGCCGACCGCTCGGGGTGACGCACTGGTCGTCGCGGTTGCTGGCCTCCCAGCTCGGGATCGGGCACGCCACGATCGCGCCGGGCGTGGCGGCGCTATCGGCGTGCAGCCGTGGCGGCGCGCAGACCTTCAAGTTCTCCACCGACCCGAGCTGAGGCCAAGGTCCGCGACGTCGTCGGGCTCTATCTCGAACCCGCCGGAAAAGCGATCGTGCTCTGCGTCGATGAGAAGAGCCAGATTCAAGCGCTGGACCGCACCGCGCCGATTCTGCCGCTGCGTCCCGGGCTGCCCGAGAAGGCCACCCACGACTACAAGCGCAACGGCACCACCACGCTGTTCGCCGCGCTCGAGGTCGCGACCGGCAAGGTCACCGACGCCTGCTACGACCGGCACGGCAAAGCCGAGTTCCTCGACTTCCTCAAGAAGGTCGCCCGCGCCTACCCACGCCGCGAGCTGCACGTCGTCGTCGACAACTACCACACCCACAAACACCCCGAGATCAACGCGTGGCTAGCCAAACACCCCCGCATCACGCTGCACTTCACCCCGACCTCAGGGTCGTGGCTCAATCTCGTCGAAGTCTTCTTCGGGATCATCACCCGCCAAGCCATCCGGCGCGGCTCCTTCGCCAGCGTCGAACAGCTCGTCGAGCGCGATCCGCACATTCATCGACGGCTGGAACGACCGCTGCCACCCCTTCACCTGGACCAAGACCGCCGACGAAATCCTGCCCCACGCCCCCCGTCAACGAACTTCAGACGCGCGACACTAGCTGATGCAGCCCGGCGTTGACGGCCTCGACGAGGCTCCCGTGGCCTCCGGTCGCGACGGCCTCGAGTGCCTGCGCGGCGTCCAGGCTGACCTGGTCGCGCGAGCCGGGATCGACCTTCCCGAGCCGAGGCCTCACGGCGAAGTCCTCCAGCTCGTCCCGCGCGTCCTGCAGATCCCGGAGCACCTCGGGAGCACGGTCGAGGTCGATCGAGAACGCCCCACCGGCCGCGGGCGCCGGCACCACCTGCCGCGGCACCACCTGGCCGTCCGTCAGCACGGTCGGGTCCGCGGCCTCGACGGGACGGTCGGCGAGGGCGGGCGGCAGACCGACCGGCGGCTGCGAGTAGAGCCCCGGCGGCGGGACGGGCGAGCTCACCCCGCGCACGCTAACCGCCATCGGCGACCAACAGGGCCGGAACGGCGCATTCAGCGCAGCAGCCCGGCGACGTCGCCCGCCGCCAGCATCATCGTCAGGACCGGGACCACGCCCGCGTCGGGACCCGGAACGACCGGCCGTCCTGCTCGACGACGCGGGCCGCCGTCAGCGCCCGCAGGTGGTGGTAGACCTGCCCCGTCGAGGAGAGCTCGCCCGCCTCCTGGAGCTCGGCGGCCGTCGCGGGCCCCCCGAGCAGGCGGCGCACGAGGGCGAGCCGCACCGGGTGGCCGAGCGCGGCGAGGACCTCGGCGGTCGCCGACGCGGGCAGGTCGAGCACCGCCGCGGGTGAGTACCGGATCGTCCACCCGACCTGACCGTGCAGCCGGACGTCGCCCTCGTACCCGACCGCGCCCGACCGGTCGACCTCTTCCAGAGCAGACGCCGGTGCCGCGGCCCCTCGAGCGCCGCGACGCGCGCCTCCAGCGCTGCCAGACGCTCGTCCTCGCTCACCCCCGCATCGTCCCAACGGGCCGGTCAGGCGACACAACGCAGCCGGTCGAACGCGCGCGCGGACCGGAGCGGGCCGAGCGCCAGGAGCTGCTCGCCCCGGGTCTGCTGGTCGAGCGACGGCGTCGCCGGGAGGTCGCGGGCGAGCACGACGGCGTAGCCGACCGACCCGTCGTCGCGGCGCAGGAACGACCCGAACGTCAGGACCCCCGGGTACGAGCCGCTCTTGAAGCCGAGGGTGCCGCCGAGGCTCGGCTGGGCGCCCTGCCACGTCAGGAACCGCGCGACGACGTCGGCCCCGGGCACCGCTCCCGTCGCGATCGCCCGGTAGGTCCCGAGCAGCTGCTCGGGGGTGCCCTCGGCGGTCGTCGTGGCCCAGCGCGTCGCGGTGTCGACGAAGCCGGGGGTCGTCGCGGCCGCGGCGTACCGGCGGACGACGTCGGCGCGGAAGGCCGGGTCGTCGGCGACCCGCCGTCCCGCGGCCGCGTCGAGTACGGCGAGCTGCGGGCGCCCGACGGCGTCGGCGGGGACCTGCTCGGGCCGGGCGAGGCGGACGACGGCGCCCGCGAATGAGGGGAGGTCGACGTCGCGCCAGCCGGCCGAGGTCGCGGCCGCGCGCAGGGCGTCGTCCCCGAGGCGGGCGCGGAGCCAGTCGGCGGCGGCGTTGTCGCTCTCCTGCACCATCGCGGTGACCAGCGCCTCGACGGTCGCGGTCCCGCCGGGGCGGACCCCGAGCCGGCCCAGCGCGCGGGCGTGCGCCCCGGCGTCCGCGCCCGGCACGAACCAGCGCTCCCAGTCGGCGAGGGCGACCGGCTCGTCACCCCGGATGCGCCCACCCGCGACGGCCGCCCCGTACGCGACGAGGTGCACCACCTTGGCGGCAGAGGCGAGCGGGAACGGCGTCGTGGCCTCGTGGGCGACGACGTGGCCGCGCCCGTCGTCGACGACGAGCCGGGTCGCGCCGGCGCGGCGGCGAGCCGCGCGGTCCAGCCGTCGGAGGTCGCGAGGTCGGCCGTGGGGCCAGCGGGGTGCAGGAGGCCGGGCTCCGCGGGGCCGGCGGGGCGGGTGGTGCCGCCGAGCAGCCGACGAGCAGGGCGAGCAGCAGAGGGATTCCGATAATCCGGAATAACGGCATCACGGAACCGTAGCACCTCGTCGCCCGCTGTTCGCCTGGACGACCGCGTGCTCCGGGCGACGCCAGGGCAGTCCCCCGCCATGGCGTTCATCTGGATCCGCGGCAGGCTGGCCGTCGTCGGCTACCAGCCCGACGGCGACTCCGTCCGCTTCATCCCCGATGACCTCGCGACCGTGCGGAAGCTCCAGGACGGCGACAAGGTCGAGCCGAGCGAGAAGGACGGCAGCATCCAGCTGCGCCTCGACGCCATCGACGCGCCGGAGACGCACTACGAGGACCAGGCCCAGCCCCTCGCCACCCCGGCGCGCGACACCCTAGTGGCCGCGGCCGGGTTCAGCGGCGTGCAGTACGACGACGGCACGGTGACCGCGTCGACGCCGGAGACCGTGCCCGCGGCGATCTGTGCGTCGCTGGTGGAGGTCAACGGCCGGCCGGTGTCGCTGCTGGTCACCGGGGACACCATGACGAGCCACGCGGACGGCGACGAGGTCGACCCGGCCACCGTCGTCGACGCGTCGGTCAACGCCGTCCAGACGAGCAACGGCCGCGCGTACCTGACCCTCTACACCTCGACGCCGGCGGCGGTCCGGACCCGCTTCACCGAGCTGGCCCAGGCCGCGATGGGCGCTGGCTCGGTGTGGGCCGCGGACCGCTCGGGCGGGTTCACCGTCACCAGGCAGTCCGACATCGGGCCGGACGGCGCCCTGATCCTGCCCAAGCTCTTCCGCCGCGGCACGGACTACCTCAAGGCCGACACGAAGCAGACCTTCTTGGACTGGCTCACGGCGCAGGGCGCCGACGACGACCCGGTCGAGGTCGACGGCCGGCGCACCACGCTCTCGGCGCTGATCACCCAGGACGGCGACACGGTGTCGCTGACGACGGCGATCCCGGACCTGGTGTTCGTCGAGGACTGAGGCGTCAACCCGCGCGCAGGGCCGTCACCATCGCCTCGACCGCGATCTGCGGCTTCACGTTGGTCTCCAGGGCCTCGCGGCAGGCCAGGACCGCCTCGAGGCGGCGCAGCGCGGCCTCGGGCGAGCCGTCCCGGGCCGCCGCCTCCACCTCGCGGGCGCGGTCCGGGTGGGTCGCGGTGACCGCGGCGCCGAAGCCGCGGACGATCACGTCGCGGTAGTAGCCGGCGAGGTCGACCAGCGCGCGGTCCAGCGCGTCGCGCCGTGTGCGGGTGGCGCGCTGCTTCTGCTTGGCGACGAGGTCCTTCTCGGCCGCCTTGGCCGCCCGCTGGGCCTGGGCGACGCCCTTGCCCGACCCGCCCGCGCCCATGGACACGGCCAGCTCCTCGCGCTCGGCCTCGTCCCGCTCCCCGGTCAGCGCGACGACCTCGGCCTCGGCGGCCCCCACGAGACCGTCCGCGGCGGCGAACACCTCCGCCGGGCTCTGCAGCGACCGCGGCACGGCGAGCACGGCATCGCGGCGGTTCCGGGCGTCCTGGTCGCGCGCCAGGCGCCGGGCCCGCCCGATGTGGCCGCCGCACACGCTCGCGGCCCAGCTCGCCGTCTCGGCGTCGACGCCGTCGCGCTCGGCGAGGACCTCCGCGATCGCGGCGGGGTCCGGGGTGCGCAGGCGCAGCGGGCGGCAGCGCGAGCGGATGGTGACGCTCACGTCGTCGGGGTGCTCGCTCGGTGCGCACAGCAGGAAGACGGTGCGCTCGTTCGGCTCCTCCACGGCCTTGAGGACGGCGTTCGACGCCTGCTCGGTCATCCGGTCGGCGTCCTCGATCAGCACGACCTGCCACCGCGCCGTCGTGGGCATGCGGGCGGCCCGCTCGATGACGCCGCGCATCTCCTTCACGCTCAGCGACAGTCCCTCGGTGGCGACCTCGTGGACGTCGGCGTGGGTGCCGACCATGACGGTGCGGCAGACCTGGCACGCGTCGCAGCCCCGGCGCGGGCACTGCAGCGCGGCGGCGAAGGCCCGCGCGGCGACGGAGCGCCCCGAGCCGGGCGGCCCGGTGAACAGCCAGGCGTGCGTCATCGCGCCGCCGACCCGCCCGGCGTCGTCCCCCGCGTCGTCGGTGGAGAACCGGACGCGGGCGGCGTGCTCGACGGCCGCCTGCAGCTCGGCGACGGCCTCGGGCTGACCGACGACCTGCGACCACACGCTCACGACGTCGATGATGCCCCAGGGGGCCGACAGCCTCGCCTCACAGGTGCAGGGCGAGCGCCGCGATCGCGACGAGGACCGCGATCAGCACGATCAACGGCGCGCCGAGGCGCACCCCGCCGAGCCGGCCTCCGCTCGATGCCCCCATCCGGACCGTGCCGGACGCCCCCGCCCGGTCCGCGCGCCACTCCCCGAACTCGGCGCGGAACTCGGCCTCCTCGCGCCGCTCCCGCCGCCAGACCGGCTCGTCCTCCGAGGGCCCGCCGCGGACCGCGGTCGGCTCGACCGTCTCCGGCGGCAGCGTCCGGTGGCGGCGCTGGGCCGGGACCGGGCGCGGCGGCGGGACGTCGCGGGGCTCCGGCGCCCAGGGCTGCAGGGCGCGGCCGCGGTCGGCGTCCATCCACTCCGCGATCGCCTCGTCGCCGGTGACGGGCGGCGGCCGGAGGTCGGTCGGGCGGGCGCGGGCCGCCGTCGGGTCGGCGGCGGGCGGCGGCGGTGCGGTGCCGTCGGCACCCGCGAGCGGGTCGTCCTGACGCGGTCCCCCGGTGTCCATCCCTCGACCCTCACACGATCGGGCGGTCCCGGCCACCGTGCGAGCGCGTGGGGGCCGGGCGGAACGGGCAGAGGCGGAGACTGGGGCGCTCAAGCACCGTCGGCGGGGCCGCTCCCGATCTGGCGGAACGTCTCGCGCTCGAGTCGGGCAGGACGGTGTCCTACATCAAGCTCGGCCCGTTCACCTGGAACAGCCGCACGAGGAAGAAGACCGTCGACCTGCCGGGCGGCTACTCCTACACCAGCGAGTAGACCCCCGCGAGGAGCACAGCACGCACCTCCGACGGCGGCCGGACGTGCGTGCAGTGCCCCTCGTCGGTGACGTCAGGTGGTCGGCGACTTCCGGGTCGTCGGCTTCTTGGCCGGCGCCTTCTTCGCGGTGCCCGCCTTCGACGGCGGTGGACTTCGCCGTCGCGGACTTCGCGGTGCTCGACTTCGCGGCCGTCGACTTCGACGCCGAGCGCGCCGGGGCCTTCTTCGGCGCCGGACCCTTCGCCCGCTTCTCCGCGAGCAGCTCGGCGGCGCGCTCGTCGGTGAGGGTCTCGACGTCGTCGCCCTTGCGCAGCGAGGCGTTGTAGCCGGTGCCGTCGGTGACGTACGGCCCGAAGCGGCCGTCCTTGACGACCATCTGCTCGCCGGAGACCGGGTCCTTGCCGAGCTCCTTGAGCGGCGGCTTCGCGGCGGCCCGCCCGCGCTGCTTCGGCTGAGCGAAGATCTTCTGGGCCTCCTCGAGGGTGACCGTGAAGAGCTTGTCCTCGCTGTCGAGCGAGCGCGAGTCCTTGTCCTTCTTGATGTACGGGCCGTAGCGCCCGTTCTGCGCGGTGATCTCCACGCCCGTCTCCGGGTCCGTGCCGACGACCCGCGGCAGGCTGAGCAGCTTCAGCGCGTCGTCGATCGTGATCTCCGACAGCGTCATCGACGCGAAGAGCGAGCCGGTGCGCGGCTTCTCCTTCGCCCCCTCGGGCAGCACCTCGGTGACGTACGGACCGAAGCGGCCCTCCTTCGCGAGGATCTCGTGGCCCGTCTCCGGGTCGGTGCCCAGCGAGCGCCCCTCCTGCGGGGTGGAGAACAGCTCCTCGGCGAGTGCGAGGTCGAGCTCGTCGGGCGGGAGGTCGTCGGGGAGGTTGGCCCGCTGGCTCTTCTCCTCGCCGTCGTCGCCGACGATCATCCGCTCGAGGTAGGGCCCGTAGCGCCCGACGCGGACGACGACGTCGCGGCCCTGCTCGTCGGCGAACATCCGCAGCGAGTTGACCTCGCGCGCGTCGATGCCCTCGAGGTTGTCCCCGACGAGCTTCTTCAGCCCGCCCAGGTTCGTCATCGACGCCTCGACGCCGTTGCCGGTGGGCGCCGAACCGTTCTCGCCGCCGAAGTAGAAGTGCGAGAGCCAGGTCTGGCGCTGCGCGTTGCCGGACGCGATCGCGTCGAGCTCGTCCTCGAGGGTGGCGGTGAAGTCGTAGTCGACGAGCCGCTCGAAGTGCCGCTCCATCAGCCCGATGACCGCGAACGCGATCCAGCTCGGGACCAGTGCCGCGCCCTTCTTCCAGACGTACCCGCGCTCCTGGATCGTGTTGATGATCGACGCGTAGGTCGACGGGCGGCCGATCCCCCGCTCCTCGAGCGTCTTCACCAGGCTCGCCTCGGTGTAGCGGGCCGGCGGGCTCGTCGCGTGGCCCGACGGGTCGAGCGCGTCGGCGGTCAGGCGCTCGTCGCGCTCCAGGCGGGGCAGCCGGCTCTCGGCGTCGTCGGCCTGGCCGCCCTCGAGCTCGTCCACGGTCTCGACGTAGGCCCGCAGGAACCCCGGGAACGTGATCGTGCGCCCGGACGACGTGAAGGTGCATTCCTCGCCGGTGGCGGCCGGCGCGGTGATCCGCACCGTCATCGTCGTGCCCCGGGCGTCGCGCATCTGGCTGGCGATCGTGCGCTGCCAGATCAGCTCGTAGAGCCGGAACTCGTCGCCGCTGAGCTGGTTCGCGACCTGGCCCGGCGTCCGGAACGAGTCCCCCGCGGGCCGGATGGCCTCGTGGGCCTCCTGGGCGTTCTTCACCTTCCGCGTGTACTGCCGCGGCGACTCGGCGACGTTCTCGGCGCCGTAGAGGTCGCGGGCCTGGGTGCGCGCGGCGTTGATCGCGGTCTCCGACAGCGTGGTGGAGTCCGTACGCATGTAGGTGATGTAGCCGTTCTCGTACAGCCGCTGCGCGGTGCGCATCGTCCGCTCGGACGAGAACCGCAGCTTGCGGCCGCCCTCCTGCTGCAGCGTGGAGGTCATGAACGGCGCGTAGGGCTTGCGCGTGTACGGCTTCTCCTCGACGGAGGCGACCGTGTACTCGCTCGACGCCAGCGCCTCGACGAGGCGGCCGGCGCCGGCCTCGTCGAGCCGGCGCACGTCGTCGTTCTTGAGGCGCCCGGACGAGTCGAAGTCGCGACCCGTCGCCACCCGGGCCCCGTCGACGGCCGTCAGCGACGCCTTGAAGGTGGGGGTGTTGCCGGGCTCCTGGGCCTTGCCCGTGCGCAGGACGGCGTCGATGCCCCAGTAGGACGCCGAGACGAACGCCATGCGCTCGCGCTCCCGCTCGACGATGACGCGGGTGGCCACCGACTGCACGCGGCCCGCCGAGAGCTTCGGCATGACCTTCTTCCACAGCACGGGGCTGACCTCGTAGCCGTAGAGCCGGTCGAGGATGCGGCGGGTCTCCTGCGCGTCGACGAGGTCGTGGTCGAGGTCGCGCGGGTTCGCGGCGGCGGCCTGGATCGCGGACTCGGTGATCTCGTGGAACACCATGCGCCGGACCGGGACCTTCGGCTTCAGCGTCTCGAGCAGGTGCCAGGCGATGGCCTCGCCCTCGCGGTCGCCGTCCGTCGCGAGGTAGAGCTCGTCGACCTCCTTGAGGGCGTCCTTGAGCTCGCTGACCGTGGACTTCTTGTCCGGCGTGACGATGTAGAGCGGCTCGAAGGAGTTGTCGACGTCGACGCCGAGGCGGGCCCAGCTCTCGCCCTTGTACTTGGCGGGCACGTCCGCGGCGCCGCGCGGCAGGTCACGGATGTGGCCGCGGCTCGACTCCACGATGTAGGAGGAGCCCAGGTAGTCGGCGATCTTGCGGGCCTTCGCGGGCGACTCGACGATCACCAGCCGACGGTGGCCGTCACCGGACGGGGTCGCCGTCCCGTTGCCGTTCTTCCGGCCGCCACCCGCGCTCTTCGCGCCGCTGCCCTTGCGCGCGGCGGACGTGCGCCCGCGCTGGGTCGGGGTGGTCTGCTCCGGCGCCTCGTCGGCCGTCGTCCCGGGCGCCGTCGCGGTTGCGCTCCGTGTCGTCCTCGACCCCGTGGAACCGGCCGCTGCCTTACCCGCTGCCACCAGTCATGCCTCGTCTCATCGCTTCGCGGAGCCCCGTCGTCGGGTGCCCCGCTCGCCGCCAGTGTGCCTCACCGCGACGTCCGTGCCATCGAGAACGTGTCGTCCCCCGCTCTCGTTCCTCTGCCCGCCCTGTGCCGGCTCGACCGATCGGTGCTGGTCACGGCCGGGATCGATACCCCGTCACGGGGCGTCATCCGGGCCACACCCCGTCCACGAGGGTCCGTGGTCGGCCTCCGACGAGCTCGGCCAGACGGCGCTGTCGGCGCTGGCCGACGATCGCGACCACGGGCTCGTCCTCGTCCCCGGCGAGGGTGGCGCCGAGGCCCGCCCGCTGACACGCCGTGAGCAGGGGCTCGTGCGTGGCTCGTGCGTGCGGGTCGAGACCGAGAGTGTAAGCACGGCCGCGTCGGCTCCCGGCGGCCAGGACCCACAGCCGTAACCGGGGGCCGTCGAGCACGAGGTCGGGCGGGACGGCCAGGGCGCCGTCGGGACGGCGCCACGCGGCGGCCAGACCGACCAGGTCGGCCCGGTAGGCGCTGCGCACGACGGGCCGGCCGTCGGGGAGGCGTTCCACGTCGGCGGGCACCCCCCGTCCTCGGAAGGCGCAACACAGCGCGTGGGCGCGCCATTCCACGACGGGGTCGGGGGTGACGACGGCGGGGGTGGGCGGCGTCGGGTCGGTCGGTGGGGCCGGCAGCCGGTGTCGGCGGACGGCTCGTCGATCGGGCGCCGCGGCTCGTCCTCGTCCTCGTCCTCGGGCCGGAGCCCGTCGTCGCGGACGGGGAGCTCGTCGTCGGGGATCTCGTCGACCCCCTCGTCCCACCCGTGCGCGTGATCACCGGGCACCTGGGGGGCTCGCTCGGGCCGCCGGAGCCCTCCAGGTGCCCGGTGATCCCGGGGCGGGTCCGGCGACGGGGCAGCGGCCGCGGGGTCGGCACCGACCGGCACCGCCTCGGCGTCGGGAACCGGGTCCTCGTCAGGGACCTCGAGGACCGGCGGCGGCGCGCCGAGGACGATCGCGAGCCGGGCCGCCGTCCCGCGCCCGAACAGCGTCAGGACGCCGCCGGCGCAGAGCACGCCCTCGAGATCGGTGACCGCGCGCGGCAGGGCGTCCGCCGAGTAGAACGACATCTGCCCCACGCCGCCGCACTGTAGAACACGCGTTCGAACGAGCGCGGGAGGTCGGTCCGCGCGCCCGATCACAGCCCGACGACGGACGGGGCTTTCCTGCCACTGGATGCAAGCAACGACGCTCCCGCATAGGCAGCCCCGCGACGCACGAAGGGCACCCCCGGCCACCCTGGGGTGGCCGGAGGTGCCCTCCGGGTCGAGCGGGACGCCGGATCAGACGGAGGCCGGCTCCGGGGCCTCGGTGTTCGTGTCCGCGATCGCGGTCGAGCGACGCTTCGAGATGTACACCGCCACCACGATCCCGAGCAGCGCGACGACCGCGATCGGGATGCGGATCGCCGGGTTGGCGCTCGGGCCGATCGACAGCGCGACCACGGCCGGGGCGATCAGCACCGAGACCAGGTTCATGACCTTGATCAGCGGGTTGATCGACGGGCCCGCGGTGTCCTTGAACGGGTCGCCGACGGTGTCACCGATGATCGTCGCCTCGTGGGCGTCCGACCCCTTGCCACCGTGGTTGCCGTCCTCGACCAGCTTCTTCGCGTTGTCCCAGGCACCGCCGGAGTTCGCGAGGAACACCGCCATGAGCGTGCCCGCGGCGATCGCGCCGCCGAGGTAGCCGGCGAGCGGGCCGACGCCGAGGCCGAAGCCGACGGCGATCGGGGCGAGGATCGCGAGCAGACCCGGCGTCGCCAGCTCCCGCAGCGCGTCCCGCGTGCAGAGGTCGACGACGCGGCCGTACTCCGGCCGCCCTCGCTCGTCTCCCCCGGCCTTGTACTCCATGATCCCGGGGATCGACGCGAACTGGCGACGCACCTCGAAGCACGACCGCGCCGGCCGCCCGCGACACCGCGTTGATCGCGAGGCCCGAGAACATGAACACGACCGCCGCGCCGAGGATGACGCCGACCAGCGTGTTCGGGCTGGTGATGTTGAAGATGTCGGAGGTCAGCGTGCTGCCCACCGACTCGTAGGCCTGCCGGATGGCGTCGTTGTACGAGCCGAACAGCGCCGTCGCGGCGAGCACGGCCGTCGCGATCGCGATGCCCTTGGTGATGGCCTTCGTCGTGTTCCCCACCGCGTCGAGCTCGGTGAGGATGACCGCGCCCGCGCCCTCGACGTCGCCGGACATCTCCGCGATGCCCTGGGCGTTGTCGGAGACCGGACCGAAGGTGTCCATGGCGACGATGACGCCGACCGTGGTCAGCAGGCCGGTCCCGGCCATGGCGACCGCGAACAGCGAGACGATGACCGAGCCGGACAGCAGGAACGCGCCGTAGACCGCGGCGCCGATGACGATCGCGGTGTAGACGGCGGACTCGAAGCCGACCGAGATGCCGGCGAGGATCACCGTGGCGGCACCGGTGAGCGACGACGTGCCGACGTCCTTGACCGGCTTGTCCTCGGTGCCGGTGTAGTAGCCGGTCAGCGCGAGGATGATGATCGCCAGCACGATGCCGATGGCCACCGCGATCGCCGCGATGAGCGCCGGGTTGCCGGCCGCGGCGAGGTCGCCGACGGAGGCGGCGTTCACGCCGGGCAGCTGCGGTGAAGCTGGACGGCAGGTAGACGAACGCCGCGATGACCGTCAGGACCAGCGAGATGCCCGCGGAGATGTAGAAGCTGCGGTTGATCGCCTTGAGCGCGTTCTCGCCCTCGCGGGTCCGGGTGATGAACACGCCGACGATGGCCGTGAGCGACGCCGATCGCCGGGACGATCAGCGGGTAGGTCAGGCCGAGCGTGCCGAACGCGACCGAGCCCAGGATCAGCGCCGCGACGAGCGTCACCGCGTAGGACTCGAAGAGGTCGGCGGCCATGCCGGCGCAGTCGCCGACGTTGTCGCCCACGTTGTCGGCGATGGTCGCGGCGTTGCGGGGGTCGTCCTCGGGGATGCCCTGCTCGACCTTGCCGACCAGGTCGGCGCCGACGTCGGCGGCCTTGGTGAAGATGCCGCCGCCGACACGCATGAACATCGCGAGCAGGGCCGCGCCGAGGCCGAAGCCCTCGAGGACCTTCGGGGCGTTCTCGACGAAGATCAGGACGACGACGGAGGCACCCAGCAGACCGAGGCCCACCGTCGCCATGCCGACGACGCCGCCGGTGCGGAACGCGATCCGCGCGCCCTCGTCACGCCCACCGGGGCGGTTCGAGGCGGCCGCGACGCGGATGTTCGCCTTCGTGGCCAGGTTCATGCCCAGGCCACCGATGCTCATCGAGAACAGCGCGCCGAAGACGAAGGCGATCGAGCGCGCGATGCGCTCGCCCCAGTTGTCGGCGGGCAGCGCGAGCAGCACCAGGAACACGATGACGATGAAGGGCGCGAGGGTGCGGAACTGACGCTGGAGGAACGCGTTCGCGCCCTCCTGGACCGCCTGGCCGATGTCGCGCATGTTCTGGGTGCCCTCGTCGGCGCGGAGCACCTGCTGACGCAGGAAGACGCCGATGGCGAGAGCGATGAGCGCGATCACCGCCACCACGCTCACGACGACGTATTCGCTCGAGGAGAACTGGACCCCTTGAGCGAGGACGGACGCTTGCATCCAGCCTCCCGGTTGGAACGGAGAACGGCGTCGGGAGGCCTGAAGGCGGCGTCGCTCGGCGCGCAGTGATCGTCACCGCGCGCGAGCCGCGCGGGGTGACAGGGGACGCAGTGTATGGGGGTGGCCCGACACCCGTGACCGCCCGGTTCCCGATCAGGCTGTGACGTCTGCTTCTTTCCCCGCGGAGATGCGTCCGCGGCGGGGTGTCGGTGGGGTGTGCGAATCTCGGTGGGGTCGGGGAGGAGGCGGTGTGACGAGGGAGGCGGGCGACCCCGTCGGGACGGGTCCCGGGGCCGGTGGCGGTGTCGGCGGCGGTGGTGTCGGCGCGATCGCCCGGGCGCTGCGCGTGCCCGACGAGCCGGGGCACGGCACCGAGCTGCTGCGCCGCGTGCTGGCCGGCACGCCCCAGGGCGAGGACCCGCTCACCCACGCCGAGGTCGTGCCCGCCCGCGAGGGCCGGCGGGCGCCGTGGCCGGAGTGGGTCCCCGACGACCTGCGGGCCCGGCTGGGGGCGCGCGGGGTGCCGGCCCCGTGGCAGCACCAGGCGCTGGCGGCCGACCACGCGTGGGCCGGACGCCACGTCGTCGTGTCCACGGGGACGGCGTCGGGGAAGTCGCTCGCCTACCAGCTGCCGGTCGTGGCCGCGCTGTCCGCCGACCCCGGGGCCACCGCGCTCTACCTCTCGCCCACCAAGGCCCTGGGCGCCGACCAGCTGCGGGCGGCCCGCGCGCTCGACCCCGGCGGTGCCGCCGGGCTGCGCGCGTCGTCCTACGACGGGGACACGCCGATGGCGGAGCGCGACGCGGTCCGGCGCTCGGCGCGGTGGGTGTTCACCAACCCCGACATGCTCCACCGCGGGATCCTGCCGCGGCACGGCCGCTGGACGACGTTCCTGCGGCGGCTGCGCTACGTCGTCGTCGACGAGGCCCACGCCTACCGCGGGGTGTTCGGCTCCCACGTGGCGCTGCTGCTGCGGCGGCTGCGACGGATCTGCGCCCGCTACGGCGCGCACCCGACGTTCGTGCTGGCCTCGGCGACGATGTCCGAGCCGGCGGTCTCGGCCGGCACGCTGACCGGGCTCGACGTCGTCGAGGTCACCGACGACGCGTCCCCGCGCGGCCGCCGCGCGGTCGGGCTGTGGGAGCCGCCGCTGCTCGAGGAGATCACCGGCGAGAACGGCGCTCCCGTGCGCCGGTCGGCGGGGGCGGAGACGGCGCGGATCCTCGCCGACCTCGTCGTGGAGGGCGCCCGGTCGCTGGCCTTCGTCCGCTCGCGGCGCGGGGCCGAGCTGACGGCGCTCGGCGCGCGGCGGGTGCTGGCCGAGATCGACCCGGAGCTCGCCCGCCGGGTCGCGGCCTACCGCGCGGGGTTCCTGCCCGAGGAGCGCCGCGAGCTGGAGGCGGCGCTGATGAGCGGCGCGCTGCGCGGGGTCGCGACGACGAACGCGCTCGAGCTGGGGATCGACGTCGCCGGGCTCGACGCGGTGGTGGTCGCCGGGTTCCCCGGGACGCGGGCGTCGTTCTGGCAGCAGGCCGGGCGGGCGGGGCGCTCGGGGGACGACGCGCTGGTGCTGCTCGTGGCCCGCGACGACCCGCTGGACACCTACCTCGTCCACCACCCGCAGGCCGTGCTCGGGGCGCCCCTGGAGCGCTGCGTGCTGGACCCGACGAACCCCTACGTGCTCGCGCCCCACCTCGCGTGCGCGGCGGCGGAGCTGCCGCTGACCGCGTCCGACGTCGAGGACGTCTTCGGGGGCGAGGTCGCGCGGCGGGCGCTCGACGACCTCGCGGCCGAGGGGCTCGTGCGCCGGCGCCGCGGCGGCTGGTTCTGGGCGCTGCCCACCGAGCGCCCGCACGCGGGGGTGGACATCCGCGGGTCGGGCGGCGAGCAGGTGGTGATCGTGGAGTCCGACACCGGGCGCATGCTCGGCACGGTGGACCCGGGCGCCGCCCCGTCGACGATCCACGAGGGCGCGGTGCACCTGCACCAGGGCGAGAGCTACGTCGTGGACGCGCTGGACCTCGACGAGGGCCTCGCCCACGTCCACGCCGAGGAGCCGGAGTGGACGACGCAGTCCCGGTCGGTCACCGACATCGCGGTGATCGAGACCGAGTACTGCGACTCGTTCGGGGCCGCGACGGTGGACGGGCCGGAGCTGCAGGTCTGCCTCGGCTCCGTGGAGGTGACCGAGCAGGTCGTCGGCTACCTGCGCAAGGCGCCGTCGGGTCAGGTGCTCGAGCAGGTGCCGCTGGACCTCCCGGAGCGCACGCTCGCCACCCGCGCGGTCTGGTACACGCTGTCGGAGAGCCTGCTCGACGGCGTCGGGATCGTGCCCGCGCGGGTGCCCGGCTCGCTGCACGCCGCGGAGCACGCGGCGATCGGGCTGATGCCGCTCGTCGCGACGTGCGACCGCTGGGACATCGGCGGCGTCTCCACCGCGCTGCACCCGGACACCGGCCGGCCGACGGTGTTCGTCCACGACGGGCACCCGGGCGGCGCGGGGTTCGCCGACCGCGGGCACGAGGCGATGCGGACGTGGCTGGCGGCGACCCGCGACGCGATCGCCGGGTGCGAGTGCCCGTCGGGGTGCCCCTCGTGCGTGCAGTCGCCGAAGTGCGGCAACGGCAACGACCCGCTGGACAAGGCCGGGGCGGTCGCGGTGCTCACGGCGGTGCTGGCGCGGCTGCCGGCCTGATCCCGCGGTGTCGCCCCGTGGCCACGGGCACGCTGGGCAGGCCGGCGGGCCTTCGGACCCGCCTGGGGCGTTCCTCGCGGGCGGGCCCGGCCAGGTCGGCGTCGCCTCCATGATCACGGGCACGCTAGGCAGGCCGGCGGGCCCTCGGACCTGCGTGGCGTGCCCCTCGCGGGCGGGCCCGGCCAGGTCCGCGTCCCACTCCATGATCACGGGCACGCTGGGCAGGCCGGCGGGCCTCCGGCGCGGCGTGGCGTGCCCCTCGCGGGCAGGGCCCGGCCGACGGGGCTACCGGTGTCGCGGGCTCGACTGCTGGGTTCCGCCGCGGGCCGGGGTTCGGGGCTCCCGGCCCGCGGGGAGGTCTGAAACGCCGCAGGGCGGGGAGGATCACTCGACCCGCCCTGCGGCGCTGCCTCGGGCGGCGGTGGGCGCGGTCGCGCTCCGGAGTGGTCACGGGCGCGCACGTCGCGCCCACCGCCGCGGGGTGGGCCGGACCGGGCGCCCTCCCGAGCGCTGCGGCGGGGCTGCGCGCTGCGCGGGGGACGTCGTCGGCGGTCCTGGCCGACCCGAGTCTTCAGTTGTGGTGGTCCCGGCCTGGGCCGGGGGTCGTGCCGTGCGTCAGGAACGGATCCCGGTGGCGACGGTCGCCAGGCGGTAGGTCGAGCTGCCGCCCAGGCCGCGCTGCGGACGCTCGCGGACGGCCTCGGCCATGGCGTCCTGGACGCTGTAGGGGTCCGGGAGGCGCCAGCTGCACGCCGCCGGGCGCACCCGCCAGTGGATGGAGCCCTGCGGGAACACCGACGGCGGCGCGGCGAGGTAGCTGCCGCGGCCGTGCAGCGTCATGCCTGGCCGGCCGGCGAGGTCGGGGCGCAGCGGCTCGCCCGGCAGCACCGGGAAGAGCCACTCGCCCGTCGGCGTCGCGGCGATCGGCACCGGCACCCCGACCGCCCGCAGCGCCGCGGCGGCCCGGCGACCGACGCTCGCGGGGACCTCGATCACGTCGAAGGTCAGGCCCGTGGGCAGCAGGATCGAGTACGGCAGGCCCGACCACCAGTCGGCGATCCGGCCCGTGTCGGTCGTCGCGGCGGCGGCCCAGTCCTCGAGGACGGGAGCGGGCCCGGCCTGCGGCGCGTCGGTGCAGCCGGTCCAGACGTCACCCTGCGGGAAGGTGCCCGGGACCACCGCCCAGCCGTGGTCGGCGAGCACCATGGCCTCGGCGCGGAGCTCGGTGCCGTAGACGGCGCGGTAGCTGTCCCACCACTGCATGCGGGTCCTCCCGGTACTGGTCCACCCCGTGCGGTGTTCCTTCCCCAGTAACGGCGGGTTGCCGCGCGATTTCTACCCGCTGTCGCCCATCGGCCGGGGTGGAACGCCGAGCGCCATCCTCGGCACCGTCGAGCGGGCGAACGCGCCACGGACGAGCGGTCGTCGCACCACTCGTCCCGGCTGCACCAACCGTGTCACCGCTCGGCGGGAGGCCGCGGCCGCTCGTCCGACGAGGACACGGTCCGATGACGATCGACGACCGCATCTTCAGCGATTCGAGCCATGACCTTCACCACAGGACCTGCCCGGGCACGCACCGTGGCCACGTCCGCGACGGGCAGACATCCGCAGGTCCGGGCCACGTCGACCTGCAGATCCCACCCGATCCAGGTGCAGCCCGACAGCGTGGCGCCGTTGCGCTCGGCGACGTCGCGGGCCCGGGCGCACGCCGGTTCGCGCCCGCCCGCGGCGTCCGCCGCGCCCGCGAGTGCGGCGAGGTCGGCGGCGTTCTCCGCGCGGTGGCGGGTGGCCACCGCGGCCCCCAGCACGAGGAGCGCCCCCAGCAGGAGCCCGACGATCCCGATCACCCCGGCGGCGACGACCGTGGCGAACCCGCGGTCGTCGCCGAGGCCGGACCCGCGCGCGGCGCTCACGGCGCCGGACCCCGCGGGGACGGGTGTGCCGGACGATGCCGGGGACATCCGGGGCCGGCACGTCCGCGGGCCATGCGGCGCGGGCACGTCCGGCGCGGGCCGTTCGGCGCCACGTCCCCGGGGCGCCGTCCGGGCCGGTGTCGTCGGCCCCACCCGTGGGCGCGGCGACCGCGGGCTCGCGGGCCGCCACCGCCTCGGCCGCGACCCGCAGCCCGGGGAGCGCACCGCCGAGCGGCGGGACCCGGACCACGACGTGGACCAGGTCCCCGTCCGGCTCGACCCGCACCTCGGTGCCGGTCGGGAGCTCCCGGGCGAGCGCCCGCGCGCCGGCCACGTCGTCGCGGGACGCGCGCCGGGCCGCCTCCCCCGCGGCGTCCACCGCACGGACCTGCGCGACGACGGCCCCGACGGCGGCCAGCACGACCGCGAGCACCGCGACGAGGCTCCCGATCGCGATGGCCGCCTCCACCGTCACCATGCCCCGGTCGTCCCACCGGGCCCGGCCGCCCGCGCCGGTCAGCCGGCCGGGGTGAGCGCGCGCTGGACGAGCCCCGTCAGCGCGCCGACCACCGCCGGCGCGTTGACGATCACGAAGAGCAGGCCCGCGAACGCCGCCGCCGCGATCAGGCCGATCGCGTACTCGACCGTCGACATCCCCTCGTCGTCGCGAGCCAGGGCCGCCAGGCGGACCATCAGCAGCGCCACCACCGTCGTCGGGTTCTCCATCGTCGTCTCCTCTCGTCCCGCGCCCGGGGTGGGCCGCGGTCGTCATGTCCGCTCCAGCAGCGGCGCGGCGAGCCCGATGACGACCGGGGCGATCCCCAGTGCCAGGAACGCCGGCAGGAAGCACAGCCCGAGGGGCCCGGCGACGAGGACGCCGGCGCGCTCGGCGCGGGCCGACACCGCCTCGGCGGCCTCGGCACGGACGTCGGCGGCGACCGTCGTCGCGACCTCGGCGACCGCGGCGCCGCTGCGGGCCGAGCGGCGGGCGGCGCGGGCGAGCCGAGCGGTCGCGGGCTCGTCGAGCGCCGGGGCCCAGGCGTCGGCCGGGTCCGCCCCGAGCGCGAGCAGGTCGGCGACCTCGGTGAGGGCGTCGGCGACGGTCCCGGGCAGCGAGGCCGCGACCGCGCGGACGGCGCGGTCGAGCGAGAGGCCGGCGCGCAGGCAGGCGGCGAGCTCGTCCCAGGCGCCCGCCTCCTGCCACGGGTCGCGGCGCCGGTCGGGACGCGGTCGCGCGGGTCCGGGGCGCCGCGGACCCCCGCAGGGAGCGCACCCGCGAGCGCGCCGCGACCGGGCCGGGCGCGACGAGCGCGGCGGCGGCCAGGAGGACGAGCCCGGCGGCGAGGACGGTCATCGGAGGACCCCCGCGGTCAGTCGACGGCTCCACTCCAGCCCGGCGGCCACCAGGACGACGCCGACCACGAGCAGCACCTGGCCGGTGCCGGTGCCGGTCAGCACGCCGAACGGGTGGGCGCCGACCAGCTGCCCGAGCAGCAGGCCGATGCCCGGGAGCGCGGCGAGGACGGCGGCGGTGGTGCGGGGCCCGGCGAGCTGGGCGCCGAGCCGGCCCGCGAAGCGGGCGCGGGCCCGCAGGTCCTCGGCGACCGCCTCCGCCAGGGCGGCGAGCCCGATGCCGTGGCGGTCGGCGAGCGCCCACGCATCGGCGAGCCGCCGCAGGTGCGGCCCGGCGAGCGGGTCGGTCGTCGCCTGCTCGCGGAGCGCGGCCGGGACGTCGCCGCCGAGGCGTGCCGTCGCCTCGACCCGCGCCAGGGCCCGGCGGGCGGCCGTCGCGGCGTCCCGGCCGGCCGCGGCCGCCGCGGAGGCGGGCGGGTGGCCCGCGCGCAGTTCCCCCGCGAAGGCGGCCAGTCCCTCGGCGAGCCCGGCCGTCGTCTCGGTCCGGGCCCGCTCGCCCTGCCGCGCCCGCCGCCCGCGCAGCAGGACCGCGCCGAGGACGACGGCGGCCACCGCACCCCCGACCCCGGCGAGCAGCGCCGCGAGGACGAGCCCGACGAGGACCGGCACCACGGCGGGGACACGCCCCGTCCCGCGGTGGCCTCGGCCGAGCGGCCGCGGGGCCAGCGCCCGCACCCGGCTCACGGCACCGGCGGGCGGCCACGCCAGCGTTGCGCCCGCCACGAGGACGAGCGCCGCCACCACGGCGCTCATGCCGACCCCACCGGACGCAGGGAGGCCACTCCGGCGCGCAGCGCGGGCCGGCCGGTCCCCGGCTCCGGCGCGGGCCGACGGCGCGCTGGCTCCGGCGCCGCCAGCCGGTCGCGCGGGCGCGGCGACCCCCGGCCGACCGCCGGCCGGTGGCGCGACGACTGCCGGGCCGACCGGCGGCCGCCGACGGCCACGGCGCGTCGACGCCGCGCTCGGCGAACATCGCGCCGAGGTCCGCCCGTCCGGCGGCCCAGCCGCCCTCGCGGCCCCACGCCGGTACGACCACCAGTCCCTCGGCGTCACCCCGCCGCACCACCCCGACGCCCTCGAGCACCCGCACGCCGTCGGCGCCGCGCCGCACGTGCAGCACGACCTGGATCGCCGCGGCGACCTGGCTGCGCAGGGCCTCGGGGCTCATCCCGCCCAGCGCCGCCAGGGCCTCGAGGCGCGCCGGTACCTCGCGCGGGGAGTTGGCGTGGACCGTGCCCGCGCCGCCGTCGTGGCCGGTGTTGAGCGCCGCGAGCAGCTCGCAGACCTCGGCCCCGCGGACCTCGCCGACCACGAGCCGGTCGGGGCGCATCCGCAGCGCCTGGCGGACGAGGTCGCGCAGCAGCACCGTGCCCGCGCCCTCGACGTTCGCCGGGCGGGACACCAGCCGGACCACGTGCGGGTGGTTCGGGCGCAGCTCCTCCGCGTCCTCCACGACGACGATCCGCTCGGCCGCCGGCACCCGGGCCAGCAGCGCGGACAGCACGGTCGTCTTCCCCGACCCGGTGCCGCCGACGACGAGGAACGCCAGCCGCGCGGCGACCACCGCCTCCAGCAGCGCCCGGCCGACGGCGTCGACGGTGCCGCCGGCCTGCAGCGCGTCGAGGTCGTGGCGGGCCGGGCGCAGCACCCGCAGCGAGACGCACGTGCCGTCGGCGGCGACCGGCGGCAGCACCGCGTGCAGCCGCACACCGCTCCCGGGCAGCCGGGCGTCCACGTACGGGCTCGCGTCGTCCAGGCGCCGGCCCGCCGCGGCCGCGAGGCGCTGCGCCAGGCGCCGCACCGCGTCCTCGTCGGCGAACCGCACCGCCGCGCGCTCCAGCCCCGCACCCCGGTCGACCCACACCGCGTCCGGGGCGGTGACCAGCACGTCCGAGGTCGACGGATCCCGCAGCAGCGGCTCCAGCGGACCCGCTCCGACGAACTCGCGCTGCAGCGCGCGCACCGCGGCGAGCACGTCCGCGTCCCCGACCACCCCGCGCGCCTCCGCCCGGACCGCCGTCGCGAGCTCCGCCACCCCGGCCTCGCCGCCGGCGCCCGCCAGCCGCGTCCGCACCCGCTCCACGAGGTCGCCCACCTCGCCGGACCCCGCCTCCGTCACCACCCTCACCGCCCCTCTCACGACACCGACGACCTCGACGCCGACGACGCTGCCCGACCACCACCCCGAACCCCCAGCACCGCCCGCGCAGCCCTGTGGACAACCCGGCCTCCGCTGCCGCTGTGGACGAACCCCTGCTCCAGCACGGACCCAGCACCACCCCGCGCGCACGACGACGACCCGGCCCGCCAGCACGGCGAGCCGGGTCGGGTCGGGTCGGCTCGGTCAGGCCGCCGCCGGGGCGGCCTCCCCGCCGCTGCTCGACCGCGTCGAGCACCGCGGCCGCCGCCCGCGCGAGCGGACCGCGGCGCACGCCCGGCACCGACCCGCGGTCCAGCGCCGCCGCCAGCCCCGGCTCCGCCTCGACCGAGATGAGCACCTCGAGCCCGAGCGCCTCCGCCACGTCCTCGCCGGTCAGCCCGCCGGGCGCCGGGCCGCGCACGACCACGGCCGTCGTCGCCCCCCGCTCCGCGAGCTGGCGCGCGATGCGCGACCCGGCGGCCGTCGCCCGGACCTCCGCCGGCAGGACGAGCACCGCGAGGTCGGAGGCGTCGAGCACCGCCACGGCGGCCTCGGTGAGGTGGCGCGGCAGGTCGCAGACGACGGTGTCCCCGGCCCGGCGGCCCGCCTCGACCACGGCGAGCGCCGCCTCGGGCGCGGGTCCCGGTCCGTGCCGGTCGCAGGAGAGCACCGTCAGCGCCGGCGCGCCGTGCTCGGCCGTGGGGAGCGCCTCGTGCAGCGACGAGGCCGCGACGCGTCCGCCGCCCAGCGCGAGCCCGGGCCAGCGCAGGCCCTCGACCTGCTCCGCCCCGACGACGAGGTCGAGCCCGCCACCCAGCGGGTCACAGTCCACGAGCAGGACCCGGGCCCCGTCGTCGTGGGCCCGGACCGCGACGGCCGCGGCGAGCACCGAGGCACCCGCACCGCCGCGCCCGCCGATCACCGAGACGACCCGCCCGTCGCCGGTCGGTCCCTCCTCCACGGTGTCCGACAGCGCCGAGACCAGCCAGTCCTCGCCCTCGGGCAGCGACACGACGTGCTCGGCGCCGACCGCGACCGCCCGCTCCCAGACGCTCCCCGGCGGCTCACCCCGGCACAGCACCACGACGCCGTCGCGTCGCCCGAGCCGGACCCCGGCGACCGTCCGGGCCGCGGCCTCGTCGAGCAGCACCATCGCCGCGCCGGGCCATCGTCGTCGCAGGGCGGCCGTGTCCGGCACCCGTTCCAGCTCGCACCCCGCCGCCGCGGCGACGCGGACCACCTCGTCGAGCAGGTCCTCGTCGTCGCACCACACCGTCACTCGTCGTCCGTCCACGTGCGGCAGCGTCGCTCCCCGGCGCGCACGGGAGTGATCACCGGACGCGGGCCCTGGGGACGGCGGGGACCGGGGATGCCGGTGGGGATGCCGCGGTGGTCCGAACGGACTCAGCCGACGGCGTCGGCGATCCCCGTGGCCTCCTTCGCACCGGTCCGCCACGCGGACGTGCAGTGCGTGAACCACCGGGCGAGGCCCTCGTGGGTCCCGGTCGCGAACGCCTGCGCGGCGGCGGAGTACTCCGTCGAGGCGCGCAGGTGGCCGACCTCGGGGACGACGAGGCCCTTGGGGTCCAGGCCCGTCGAGATCGCGGTGAGCCGGGCGGCCGCCCGCGCGACGACCCCGTTGCCGACCAGGAACGGCGAGAGCGCCAGCAGCTCCCCGTGCACGACGCCGACCAGCACCGGCCCGGGCACGGACGTCCCCCCGACGACGAGGCCCGCGAGCGCGTCGAGCCGCGTCGAGACCCAGGCGCCCGGACGGGGCCGGCCGAGGTCGGAGTCGGGCAGCCGGTCGGCCGCGGCGAGCACGTGCAGCCGGGCGAGCGCCTGCAGCGGGGCGCGGCGCCAGGTGGGCAGCAGCCCGCCGAGCGCCTCGGCCACGCGCAGCGCCCCGGCCAGCGTCGGGTCGGTGATCGGCCCGTCCTCGGGGAGGTCCGCGCTCCCGCCGTCGAGGGCGGCCGAGGCGCGGGCGGCGCGCACGGTGGCCTCCGCCGCCGTCGTCGGCCAGCCGCGCCGGTTGGTGCGGTGGGCGTGGACGGCCTCGACGTGGCGGCGGACGGACTCGGCGCCCTCGGCGACCCCGGGCAGGTCGAGCAGTGGCGCGAGCGGGTCGGTGGTCGCGGCGGTCATGGCTCCATCGTCCCAGGGGTTTCGGGCCTCGTGAGAGTCGGAAACCTGACGTCCAGTGTCGGACAGGGGAGCACGCCGATAGGGACTTTTCTGACGCCCGCCAACCCGCTCGACACCACGAGGACGATGGAGACCATGGACGGGGACGACGACGCGGCCGGGGACCTGCGGGTCTCCGACGACGTCGTGCTGCCCGCAGGCGCCCTGACCTGGCGGTTCTCCCGCTCCTCGGGCCCCGGCGGGCAGGGCGTGAACACCGCCGACTCGCGCGTGGAGCTCGTCGTCGACCTCGCCGAGGCGCCCGGCATCCCCGACGACGCCCGCACCCGCCTGCTCGCCCGCGTGCCCCGCCTCGTCGGGGGCCGGCTGGTGCACGTCACGGCCTCGGAGCACCGCTCGCAGCGGCGCAACCGCGAGGCCGCGCGCCGCCGGCTCGCCGCCCTGCTGCGCGAGGCCCTCGCCCCGGACCCGCCCGCCCGCCAGGCCCGGCGTCCGAGTCGCGGCGCGAAGCTGCGCCGGCTGGAGGCCAAGCGCCGTCACGCGCAGCGCAAGGCCCTCCGACGGTCGCCCGGCGAGTGACACCTGGACGGTCGGAGGACTGAGGCCGCGGTTGATCGGGAAGACACGGCTCGTCCGCCCGTGTCCCGACCCGGCCCCGCCGCTGCCGTGGCACGATGACACCCCTCTCGACCCGACCCCGCCAGGAGGGCCCGTGACCTCGCCGTCGTCCGCCGGAGGACCCAATCCCCCTGTGGTCCCCTCCATCCCGCTCAACGCCGAACCGGCGCGCACCAACGGCGAGGCGTCCGTCGGGACGCTGGTCAAGGAGGTGACCACGCACGTCTCCACGCTGGTGCGCGCGGAGGTCGAGCTGGCCAAGCAGGAGGTCACCGCCGAGGTCAAGAAGGGGGTGCAGGGCGGCATCTTCTTCGGGCTGGCGGCGGTCGTCGGCGTGTTCAGCCTCTTCTACTTCTTCTTCGCGGTCGCCGAGGCCTTCAACCTCATCTGGCCGAGCCAGCAGTGGGCCGGGTACGCGGTGACCTTCGGGATCATGGTCATCATCGCGGGCCTCGCCGGACTCCTGGGCTTCCTCAAGGTCCGCAAGATCCGGGCGCCCGAGCGGACGATCGAGACGGCCCGCGAGTCGGTCGAGGCGCTGCGCCGCGGCCGCTCCGACGCCCCGCCGTCGGCCTGAGCCAGCAGCCCCTCGCCGAGGACGACCCGGCGGCGCTGCCGGGGCCCTGGCGGCACCGCGCGGTGTCGGCCAACGGCATCCGGCTGCACGTCGCCGAGTGCGGTCCCGAGTCGGGTCGCGGTGGCCCCGACCCGGTGCTGCTGCTCCACGGGTTCCCCGAGTTCTGGTGGTCCTGGCGCCACCAGCTCACCGCCCTCGGCGCGGCCGGGCACCACGTCCTCGCCCCCGACCTGCGCGGCTACTGCGGGTCGGACCGACCGCCGCGCGGCTACGACCTGTGGACCCTGGCCGGCGACGTCGCCGGCCTCGTCCGGGCCCTCGGCGCCCAGCGGGTGACGATCGTCGGGGCCGGGTGGGGCGGCGCGATCGGCTGGGCCGTCGCCGCCCTGCACCCCCGCGCGGTGTCCCGCCTCGTCGTCGTCGGCACCCCGCACCCCCTGGCCCTGCGCCGCGCGGTGCGCCGGCGCCCGTGGCGCCACGCGGCCGCCCTGCGCGACGTCGCGTTCTTCCAGCTCCCCCGCCTGCCCGAGCGCGCGCTGCGTCGCGACGGGGGCTCCCGGGCCGCCGAGCTGCTGGCCGCGGGCTCCGGCCCGGACTGGCCCGAGGCGCCGGAGTTCGCCCGCGTCGCCGCCCAGCACGCGGCGGCGATCCTCACGCCCGCGGACGTCGCACTGCGCGCTGGAGTACTTCCGGTGGGCCGTGCGCTCGCAGGGGCGCCCCGACGGGTACCGGTTCGCCCGCGCGATCGACCGGCGGGTCGACGTCCCGGTCCTGACGCTGCACGGCGACGCCGACCCGTGGGTGCCCGAGGACGTGGCCCGGGCCTCGGCCCGGTGGGCGACCGACCACGAGTTCCTGACGGTGCCCGGTGCCGGTCACTTCCCGCACCAGGAGGCCCCGCGGCACGTCACCGAGGTGCTGCTGCGCCGATTGGGTGCCTGACGGCTCGTGAGCACGTAAGTCGCGTGTCATAGCGACAGTCAGTGCTCACGGCGCGGAGCGCACCTAGGCAGCGCAGCTACCTGTCGACACCCGCCCGGTCGACGTCGGCGCGGCGTCGAGGGCCGCGCGCACCTGGTCGGCGGTGAGGACGAAGCCGGTGTCGCCCTGGTCGACGGCCGCACCGAACACCACGCCGATGACCTGGCCCTGCGGGTTCACCAGCGGCCCGCCGGAGTTCCCGGAGCGGACCGTGCCGCGGATCGTGTAGACGTCGCGGGTCACGGTCGAGGACTCGTAGATGTCCGGGCCGCGCAGCTGGATCCGCTGCCGGATCTTGGCGGGGCTCGACGAGAACGGGCCGTCGAGGGGGTAGCCGAGCGCCACCGCGTTGTCCCCCGTGGACGCGCCGGAGAAGTTGAACGGCAACGACCGCGCCTGCAGCCCCGGCACCGCGAGCACCGCGATGTCGACCTGCTCGTCGTAGTAGACGACGCGCGCCGCCTCGGTCTGCGACCCGCCGCCGGACTTCGGGACCTCCACCGAGACCTCGCTGGTCCCGGCGACGACGTGCGCGTTCGTCATGACCCGCTCGTCCCCGATGACGAAGCCGGTGCCCTCCAGGGCCCGCGAGCACGACGGCGCCCGGCCCCGGATCTTCAGGACGCTGGCCCGCGCCCGCTGCACGACCGGGTCCTTGACCAGCTCCGGTGACGGCGCCGGCACCTCGGCCACCGGCGTCGAGGAGAACGGCGAGAGCACGTCGGGGAAGCCCGAGGCGTCGAACATCGACCGCAGCTCGTTGGGCAGCGCGCGGACCGGGTCCGGCATCACCGAGTCGACCGTCGAGAGCACCGAGGAGTTCTTCAGCGCCGAGGACAGGGCGACGTTCGACGACGTCGCGAGCGGCAGCGCGATCAGCCAGGCCACGACGAGCGCGGTGATGGCCTGCAGGATCGAGCCGAACGTCGAGTCGACGGTGCGGACCGCGTTGAGGCGCATCCGGTCGCGCAGCGCCCGCCCGAGGTAGACCCCGAGGGTCTCGCCCAGCGCCACGAGCGCGATGACGATGAGCACGCTGACCACGACGCGGCTGGTGTCGCCCTCGAAGAGCCCGACGACCAGCGGCGCGAGCTTGAGCCCGAGCAGGGCCCCGCCGATGACGCCGAGGAAGGACAGCGCGGCGACCGCGAGGCCGTGCCGCCAGCCGGAGATGGCCGCGGCGATCGCGAGCAGCACGACGACGATGTCGACCCAGCTCATCGGATCGCGTCTCCCTCACGGCGGCGGACCGCCTCGTCGTCACCACGTCGGGCCCACGCCTCGCCGAGGTCGCGGACGTCGTCGGTGTCCCAGGGGATCGTCCACCCTGCGAGGTCCAGGACCCAGGACAGGACGAGTGCGGTGAAGCCCCACACCAGCAGCCCCCGCACGGCGAAGGCCGGTCCGAGGTAGCCGCCGGGGGAGGTGACCATGAACCGCCGCGCCGGGTCGGTGAGCTCGGCGAGCGGGACGCGCACGACGGCGGCCGTCTCGCCCGGGTCGACGACGCGCACCGGGGAGGGGTGCGCCCAGTAGGCGACCACCGGGGTCACGGCGAAGCCGGTGACGGGGATCGTCAGGGCCGGCAGCGTCGTGAGCGGGACGATGCCCGCGGGGTCCGCGCCGGTCTCCTCCAGCGTCTCGCGCAGGGCGGCGGTGACGCGGCCGTCGAGACCCTCGCCGTCGCCGGGCTCCAGCCCGCCGCCCGGGAACGCGGCCTGGCCGGCGTGGTCGCGCATGTCGGCGGCGCGCTCGGTGAGCAGCAGGTCGGGACCGTCGGCGCCCTCGCCGAGGAGCAGCAGGACGGCCGCCTCGCGCGCCGCGTCGTCCGACGGCCGCCGCCGCAGCGGGATGTCGTCCGCGGAGGCGCGGCCGCACCCGTCGACCAGCGGCGCGAGCCACGACGGCGCCTCGCGCGGGCGCAGCAGGGTGCTCATCCGGCCGCCCGGGCGAGCGCGCCGTCGACGGCGTCGCGCACCTGCGCGGACGTGGCGAAGACCTGCGGGGGCAGCGGGACCACCGAACCGTCGGGACGGACGACGACGCTCGCGGGCAGCACCGGTGCCGCCCCGAGGCGCCGGGCGACGGTCTGGCCCGGGTCGGACACCGACGGGTAGTGCGCGCCGAGCTGGTCGACGAGTGCGAGCGCGTCGGCCGGGTCGTCGGCGACGTCCACCCCGAGCACCGCGGCCGCACCGCTCTCCTGCCGTAGGCCGTGATCGCCGGGATCTCCTCCCGGCACGGGCCGCACCACGAGGCCCAGAGGTTGACCAGCGTGGTCCGGCCGGGGAGGGCGGCGGCGAGGTCGACGCGGCCGGGGGCCCCGAGACAGTCGAGGGTGAGCCCGGCGAGCGGGCCGCCCGCGGGGACGGCGCCCGCGGCCGGCGTCGGGCAGGGCTCGAGCGCCGCGCGGGCCCGGGCGTCGGCGAGCTCGGCGGGATCGCTGCGCACCGTCGGCGCGGCGGTGGGCACGCTCTGGGGCGTCCCGCCGTCGGGATCCCGCGGCCACAGGGCGATGATCCCGACGATCACCAGCACCACCACGAGCAGGGTCGACCCGACCTCCGTGCGCGTCACCGCTCGAGACCGACGAGGGCCAGGAGGTGGTCGGCCTCCGGGCCCTTCACGAGCTTGGCGGCCTTGGCCGGGTCGGTCTCGCCGATCCCGGCCGAGGGGCAGTCCTTGGCGAGCGAGCAGGCCCCGCACGCCGGCTTCTTCGCGTGGCAGACGCGGCGGCCGTGGAAGATCACGCGGTGGGAGAGCATCGTCCAGTCCTTGCGCTCGATGAGCGTCCCGACCTGCTTCTCCACCTCCACCGGGTCCTCGGAGTCGGTCCACGCCCAGCGGCGGGTGAGCCGGCCGAAGTGGGTGTCGACGGTGATCCCGGGGACGCCGAACGCGTTGCCGAGCACGACGTTCGCGGTCTTGCGCCCGACGCCGGGCAGCGTCACGAGGTCCTCGAGCCGCCCCGGGACCTCGCCGCCGAACTTCTCGACGAGCGCCTGCCCGAGCGAGATCACCGAGTTGGTCTTCGCCCGGTAGAAGCCGGTCGGCCGGAGCAGCTCCTCCATCTCGGTGCGGTCGGCGCCCGCGTAGGCGGCCGCGTCCGGGTAGCGGGCGAACAGCGCCGGGGTCACGCGGTTGACGGTGACGTCGGTGGTCTGCGCGGAGAGCACCGTCGCGACGAGCAGCTCGAGCGGAGTGGTGAAGTCGAGCTCGCAGTGCGCGTCGGTGTGCGCGATCGCGAGCGCGCGGTGCATGCGCCGGGCCCGACGCACGAGCCCGAGACGCGTCTCGCCCGCCCTGGCGCTCGCGCCGGACGTGCGCGTCGTGGCCCCCGAGGTCATCCGACCAGGGTAGTGCGGGGCGAGCGGAGCGACGGGGCATGGGGGGACGGGGCGAGCGGGGCGATACGGCCCGGGCGGCGTCCCGACACGCCGGGCCCGACCCCGGTGCTCGACCTCGCGCGCGGGTGCGGGAGCATCTGGCTCACCATGACCGCCTGGATCGCCGTCCTCATCCCCCTGCTCATCATGGTCTTCGCCCTGGGCATGGAGCGCCTGGAGACGAGGCTGCGCGCGGGCACCGTCCGTGAGGACGAGGTCGAGGACTTCCTCGAGCGCGCGCGCCCCGACGAGGTGAAGGCCCTGTTCCGCCAGGGCATCGGTGGGGCGCTGCAGATGTTCCGGCTGCGCAACCTCGGCAAGCGCGGTGCGGGCTCGCGGCGGGGGCGCCCCTCGGGTGACGCGCCCCGGCGCACGACGGGTGTCTGACGGTCACCCGACGGCGTCATTCTCTCGGCCGTAGACTCGTCCATCCAGGGGACACACCTCGCGGATGACGGCTACTACGGATAAATCCGGAGGTCGCCTCGGCCGCGCGCGGCGTGATCTTGGCGTTGCACACGACTAGACTGACGGCAGACGTGACTGGGGACACAGCGCGCACCGGGCCCCGACGGCCCGGGGTGGGTGGGGTCGGACGAGTCGGCGAGGAGCGGACGGTGGACGAGGTACTGGCCCGCGCGGGGATCTTCCAAGGCGTGGATCCGGCCGCGGTCGAGGTGTTGACGGAATCTCTCGACCGGGTCGAGTTCCCCCGCGGCACCGTCATCTTCAACGAGGGCGAACCGGGCGACCGGCTGTTCATCGTGCAGAGCGGGAAGGTCAAGATCGGGCGGCGGTCCCCGGACGGCCGGGAGAACCTGCTCTCGATCTTCGGGCCCTCCGACATGTTCGGCGAGCTGTCGATCTTCGACCCGGGCCCCCGGACGTCGACCGCCACGTGCGTGACCGACGTGCGGGCCTACTCGATGGACCGCACGGCGCTCAAGGAGTGGATCTCCCAGCGCCCCGAGATCGCGGAGCAGCTGCTGCGCGTGGTCGCCCGGCGGCTGCGCCGGACGAACAACCTGCTGGCCGACCTCATCTTCACCGACGTGCCCGGCCGCGTCGCGAAGGCGCTGCTGCAGCTCGCGCAGCGGTTCGGCTCGCAGGAGGCCGGCCTGCTGCGGGTCACGCACGACCTCACGCAGGAGGAGATCGCCCAGCTCGTCGGCGCCTCCCGCGAGACCGTGAACAAGGCCCTGGCCGACTTCGCCGCCCGGGGCTGGCTGCGCCTCGAGGGCAAGAGCGTCCTCATCCTCGAGCCCGACCGCCTCGCGCGCCGGGCCCGCTGAGCTCCTCCGGCTCGGAGGCTCCCGGAGGGGCCCGTGCCAGCAACGGCACGTTCCTGACGTTGAGCGCGAGGACGGCGCCGTTCACGCATCGCGAGGCCCACGGCCCCGTTGCGTGAACGGCGCCGTTCTGACGTCTGACGCCAGGATCGTGCCGTTGCTGGCGTGCTCAGTAGGACGCCGGCATCCCCCGCGGCGCGTCAGCCGTGCTCGCGGAGGTACTCCAGCTGCGCCGCGACGGAGATGTCCGCCGCCGGCCAGAGCGACTCGTCGACGTCGGCGTAGACGACCTCGACGACCTGGCGCGGGGACGCCCCGTCCCCGAGCCGCCCGAGCGCCTCGCGGACCTGCGCCAGGCGCTGCTCGCGGTGGGCCAGGTAGTCGCGGGCGGTCTGCGGGGCGTCCGGGAGGTCCGGGCCGTGACCCGGGAGCAGCGTCGTGCCCGGCGGGAGCGCGGCCAGGCGGTCCAGGGAGCCCAGGTAGTCCCCGAGGGCGCCGTGGTGGTCGCCGAGCACGGTCGTGCCCCGCCCGAGCACGGTGTCCCCGGTGAGCACGCTGCCGTCGCCGTCGACGACGAAGCAGAGCGAGTCGGTGGTGTGGCCCGGCGTCGCCACCACCCGGATGTCGAGTCCGCCGGCGCCGACGGCCTCCCCCGCGCCCAGCCCCTCCGCGCCCAGGCACAGCCGCGGGTCCAGCGCCCGCACCGGCGCCCCGGTCCGCTCCGCGAACGACCGCGCGCCCTCGCTGTGGTCGAGGTGGTGGTGCGTGAGCAGGATCAGCTCGACGGGGCCCTGCTCGGCCAGCCGGTCGAGGTGCCGCGCGTCGTCGGGCCCGGGGTCGACGACGACGCACCCGCGCTGGCCGGGCGCGCGCAGCACCCAGCTGTTGGTGCCGTCCAGCGTCATCCCCGACGGGTTGTCCGCCAGCACCACCCCCGCCGCCGCGGTGACGGGTCGCAGCACCTCGTAGGCGGGGTGCTCGGGCCGGGCGGAGGCGGACGGGTCGCTCACGCGGGCACCCTACGGCCGGACCCGGCGTCGGGCGGGGTCAGGCGCTCGCGTCGTCCGGGCCCCCGGGCGGCAGCCCGTGGCCGTTGACGCGGCCGCCCGGCGACCCCGGCCGCGGCGGCCGGGACTGCGGTCGCTCCGGGCCGGGCCGCGACGGGCCGAAGGGGTCGGCGCCCTCGCTGCGCTCCCGCTGGGCGAGCTCCTCGTGCAGCCGGGCGAGCAGTTCGCGCTCCCGGTCGGAGAGCTGCGCGACCGAGTCGTCGTCCGGCGACCAGGATGCGGCGGCGTCGGGCTCCGGCGCCCGGGCGGGCCCGGCGTCCGGGACCCAGCCGTGGCCCTCGGGGGCCCAGTCGGCCTCGTCGGCGGCCGCCCACGGGGGAGCGACGTCGTCCCCGGGGTCGCCCGGGCGCCGCGGGCCCGGTCCGCCGGCGTGGGGCAGCGGCGCCCCGTACCCGGGCATCGGGGGCGGCGGGGGGACGACGTCGGGTCCGACGGCCGGCAGCGGCCCGACCGCGCGGGGTCGCAGCCGGCGGCCGCACGGAGCCCCGACCGGCCCGCCCGGACCAGACGACCGGACCGGTGTCCGGCTCGTCGTCGTCCGCGACGGCCGCGGCCTCGTGGCGGTGGCCGTTGGTCCCGAGCGTGTCCGGCTCGTCGTCCTCCGGGACCGGGTCGGGCTCGTGACGGTGACCGTTGGTCCCGAAGCTCACCGGCTCCTGGCCGACCTCGACGGGCGAGGTGAACAGCGTGTCCGGCCCCGGACGGCTCTCGCCCGTGACCGGTCCGCCCGGCCAGGCGGGTCCGGGTCCGGCCCCGAAGCGCGCGTCGTGACCGAAGCGCGCGGGACCGGTGTCGGGCCCGCGGGGCACGTCCCCGTCGCGGGGCCGGCGCTGGCGCGTGCGCGGGAGCTGGGCACTGTCGGGGTCCGACCCGTCGTCCCCGGTCCGCCGACGAGGTCGGGGCGGGTCGGGCGCGGCGTCGTCACGGCCCGCGGCGGGCTCCGCGGAGCGCCCGGCCGGGTGCCCGTTGGTGCGCGACCGGCCCCGCGGCGACCGGAACGACGTGGTCCCCAGGTCGGCCACGACCGGGCGCCCGTGCCGTCCGCTGGGGGCCTCGTCCTCGGGGTCGGGCTCGGGCTCGTCCGCGACGTCGTCGCGGACGGGCTCCAGGCGGGTCGGCTCGAGCGAGTCGTCCGCCGGCAGCGGGGCCGAGAAGTCCTCGGGCGACGGCCGGGCCCACAGCGCCGCGATCCGGCGGGCGGTCGAGGAGAGGTCCTCGTCGATCGACGTCTCCGCCGGCCGGCGCCCCTCGTCCGACGCGGCCGGTCGGGCCGGTCCGGTGCGCTCCGGTCGCTGCGCCTCGGCGGGAGGCGGGGTGTCCCGCGTCGGCGCCGCCGGCCGCTGCGGTGCGACGACGCGCGCCGCGGGGGACTCCTCGGGCTCGTCCGGGTCGGCGAGCTCGGGCTCCTCGAGGTCCGGGACGTCCGGGTCCGGCTGGTCCGCGGGCTCGTCCGGGTCCGAGTCGGGCTCGTCCAGGTCGGCGAGCTCGGGCTCGTCGAGGTCGACCAGCGCCGGCTCGTCGTCGTCCTCGACGTCCTGGGGCACGGGCGGCACGGCGGCCGACGCCGGACCCGTGCGCGACGTCCCGGCGTCCGCGACCGTGCGCCAGCGTCTCCTCGTCCTCGGTCGCCCCGGCCGGCCGGACCGGTGGTGCCGGGGGTGTCGGCCGGGCCGGGGCGGGCGCCGCCGGCGGGGCGGGGTGGCGACGGGGGCCGCAGCAGCGGGGGCCGCCGGGGCCGCGGCGTCGTCGGCGACGAGCGGGCGGGCCGCCGCGAGCGCGGCGCGGTGGTAGGCGGGCAGCCCGGCGCCCGCGGCGAACACCTCGACCGAGGTGTCGTCGAGGGCGCGCGCCGCGTGGGCGAGGTGGTGCACGACGTGGTCGCAGTCGTCCGGGCCCACCGTCTCCACCAGGACCACCCGGTGCGGGACGGGCCCGGGCGCGGAGCCCGCCGGGGTGAGGCGCCAGCTCTCGCGCACCGCCACCACCCCCGACAGCCGCCGGGCGGCACGCGCGAGCGGGACGCCGGGCGCCCGGTCCGCGGCGTGCGGGACGAAGCGGTGCACGGAGCGGTCGAGCGCCCCGGAGTCGGTGGGCACCAGGCCGAGCAGCTCGGGGTCGACCCGGGCGGCGGCGAACCACGGCCGCAGGACCGCGCGCTCCTCGCGCGGTCAGCCCGATGCCCCCGGCGAGCAGGCAGCCGCCCAGGAGCTCGGCGGCCTCGGCGTCGTCCTCCGCCGCGACCATCTCCCGGACCGAGGTCAGGGCGTCGTCGTCGAGGCGCCCGGCGAGGCCGAGCAGCACGTCGTGCAGCCGGGCCGCGGGCGGAGGTCCGTCGTCGACCGCGGGACGTGACGCCGCGGGCTCGTCGCGGGTCACCGGCGGCGCGGGCCGGCGCCCGATCGCGCCGGGTCGCCGCTCGCGGACTCGTCGCGCACCGCCGGCACGGAGACCTGGCCTGCCCCCGGGGAGGTCCGGCGGGCCGGGGCGGCGGCCGCGTCATCGGTGCGACCGGCGGCCGCGGTCGGGCCGGCCGGGCGCCGATCGACCGCGCGGGTCGCTCGGGAGCCGGGTCGGTCGGAAGCGGGTCGCTCGGGGGCGGTTCGCCCGGCGGCGGGCCGGGCCGCGGTGGGCCGCTCGACCGCAGGCCTCGCGGCCGCGGGCCGGTCGGCCGTCGGGCGCTCGATCGCGGGCTCCCCGGCGGCAGGCTGCTCGACGCCGGTCCGCGCCGTCGCCGCGCGGCCGGCCGTCGGCTGCTCGGCGCCGGGCCGCTCGACCCGCGGCCGCTCGGCAGTGCGCGCGGCCGCCGCAGGTGCGGCGGCAGCCGGGTCTCCGGCCCCGTCGGTGGCGGAGGTCCGGGCGACGGGCTCCGTCGACCGCCGGCTCGTCGACCACGGGCTGCCTCGACGACCGGCGACCCGACCGACGGGGCCTCGACCACCGGCGGCTCGACCGTCGACCGGTCGGCCGGGGACGTGTCCTTGTCGACGGCGCGCCGCCGCTGCTCGGCGACACGGCGCCAGGCGGCCAGCGCCGCCGGGTCGCGCCCGCGGTCGCCACGGGGACGCGGCGTCGGGGGACGCGGCCCGTCGGGCTGCGGGGTTCCGGCCTCAGCCATGTCGCACCAGCTCCGCGGGTGAGGGGACGCCGCCGGTCCGCGGTCCGGGGAGCCCGGTCTCGCGGTCCGGGACGGCGGCGGACACCGACGCCGGCGCCCCCGCGCGCCAGAGGACGTCGGACGCGGCCAGCGCCGCACGGTGGTAGGAGGTGGTGAGGGTGCCCGCGCCGATGACCTCGACGCCGGGGGCGGCCCCGCCGTGCGCGCGCAGCGCCCGCTGGACGCCGCCGGTGAGGGCCGGCAGGTCGCCGGCCGCGCTCACCAGGACGACGCGCACCGGGCCACCCGTCGTCGACGTCCGCCAGGCGCGACGCACCTCGCCGACCTCGCCGACGGTGGGCAGCAACGCCCGCAGCACGAGGTCGGCGGCGTCCCAGCCGGACCTCCCCGCCTCGGTGAACGTCGCGGTGGGCTCCGGGGCGACCTCCGCGTGCAGCACGGAGTCGGCGAGCCGGGCCGGCCCGCGCCAGCCGGTCACGGCCTCGCGCAGCAGCGCCCGCTCGGTCTCGGTGACCCCGACGCGGTGGCGCAGCAACGTCCGCGGCACCGCGGTCCGCAGGGCGACGACGGCGTCGGCCGCGAGCCAGTCACGCAGCCGCCACAGCGTGCGGTCGGGCAGGCGGCCGGCGAGGGCGACGAGGAGGTCGTGGCACGCCCGCGTCCGGGCCCCCGGAGCGCACGCCGGAGCCCGCGTCGGCGGCACCGCGGGCCCCGTCGGCCCGGCCGTCCCCGACGCGGGCGCCGTCGATCCCGGCGCCCTCGAGGCCCGCACCCGTGCTCGCCACGTCGCTCTCCCTCCGCCGCGGGTGTCGTCCACCCGCGTGCGTCACCACCGAAGCTCACGCCAGGTCGACGACGACCTCAACCTCGACCGGGGCCCCCAGCGGCAGCGCTGCCACCCCGATCGCCGAGCGGGCGTGTTCGCCCGCCGAGCCGAAGACCTCGCCCATCAGCTCCGAGGCCCCGTTCACCACCTGCGGCTGGCCGCCGAACCCCGGCGCGGAGGCCACGTAGCCGACGATCTTGGCCACGGACACGACCGCGTCGAGCCCGACCAGCGCGTCGATCGCGGCCAGGGCGTTGAGCGCGGCGATCCGCGCGTAGGCCTTCGCGTCGTCCACCGAGACCTCGGCGCCGACGAGGCCCGTGGCCGGCAGCTCGCCGTCCACCAGCGGGAGCTGACCGGACGTCCAGACCTGGGCGCCGACCTTCTTGGCCGGCACGTACACGCCCTTCGGCGGCGCCACCGGCGGCAGCTCGACGCCGAGCTCGGCGAGCCGCGCCCGGGGTGAGGTCACGACAGGGGCCGCTTGAGGTACGCGACGAGCTGCTCCCCCGTCGGCCCGGGCAGGACGGTGACCAGCTCCCAGCCGTCCGCACCCCACTGGTCCAGGATCTGCTTCGTCGCGTGGGTCAGCAGGGGGACGGTCGCGTACTCCCAGGTCTGGGCACTCATGGCTGCGAGGGTAGATGTCGGGTCCGACAGCGATGTGACCGAGCCCTCCGGGCGGGCCCGACGGTCCCGCCGACGCGGTCCTACGCTGGTCGTCGTGAGCAACCAGCGCCGGGCGGGCAGCGTGGGCGTCCTGGGCGACGGCGGCGTCGAGCGCTGGCCCGAGTCCTTCGCCGGCGCCCGCCTCCACGTCGTGACGGGCAAGGGCGGCACGGGCAAGACCACCCTGGCCGCCGCGCTCGCGCTGGCCCTCGCGGCCGGCGGCAGGCGCACCCTGCTCGTCGAGGTCGAGGGCCGCCAGGGCATCGCCCAGCTCTTCGACACCCCGCCGCTGCCCTACGCCGAGGAGCGCATCGCGGTCGCCCCCGACGGCGGCGAGGTCCGCGGCCTCGCCGTCGACGCCGAGGAGGCCCTCCTCGAGTACCTCGAGATGTTCTACAACCTCGGGCTCGCCGGGCGGACGCTGCGGCGGATGGGCGCGATCGAGTTCGCGACGACCCTCGCGCCGGGCCTGCGCGACGTGCTGCTCTCCGGGAAGGTCAAGGAGTGCGTCGGACGCACGGTCGGCGAGGACCGCGGCGGGTCGCGCAGCCGGGGCTCCCGCCAGCCCCTCTACGACGCGGTGATCCTCGACGCGCCGCCCACGGGCCGCGTCGTGAAGTTCCTCGACGTCACGAAGGCGATGGGGACGCTCGCGCGGACCGGCCCGATCCGCACGCAGAGCGAGGGCGTCGTGGCCCTGCTGCACTCCCCGCAGACGGTCGTGCACGTGGTGACCCAGCTGGAGGACCTGCCGGTGCAGGAGACGCTGGACACCGTCGACGACCTGACGGCGGCGAACCTCCCCTCCGGCTCCGTGATGATCAACCGCGTGCGCCCCGCGCGCCTGCCCGTGCCCGCCTCCGGCCGCCCGGCCGTCGACGACGGCGGGCTGCGCGCCGGCCTGGAGGCCGCCGGGCTCTTCCTCAAGGACGAGGAGATGGAGGGGCTGCTCAGCGAGGTCGGCGAGCACACCCAGCGGCTCGCGGTCGAGGCGGGCGTGCGCTCGAGGCTCGACGACGCCGGGATGCCGCAGCTCGAGCTGCCCGAGCTCGCCGACGGGGTCGACCTCGGCGGGCTCTACGAGCTCGCCGAGCTGCTGCGCGAGCAGGGGGTGCGCCATGGTCGCTGACCCGATCGGGGACCCGTCCGCCGGACGCGTCCGCCGCCCGAAGCACCTCGACCTCGACCGGCTGGTCGCCGACCGCGCGACCCGGGTCATCGTCTGCTGCGGCTCGGGAGGCGTCGGGAAGACGACGACGGCGGCCGCGCTCGCACTGCGCGCCGCGGCCCAGGGCCGCCACGTCGTCGTGCTGACGATCGACCCCGCCCGACGGCTGGCGCAGTCGATGGGCCTCGAGGAGCTCGACAACGAGCCGCGCGTCGTGCCCGGGGCCGTCGACGACGGCTCGGACGGCGAGCTCCAGGCGATGATGCTCGACATGCGCCGGACCTTCGACGAGATGGTCCTCGGGCACACCACGCCCGACCGGGCGCAGGTGATCTTCGACAACCCCTTCTACCAGACGATCTCCTCGTCGTTCTCCGGGACGCAGGAGTACATGGCGATGGAGAAGCTCGGGCAGCTCGCGGCCACCGGCCGGTGGGACCTGATCATCGTCGACACCCCGCCGTCACGGTCGGCCCTGGACTTCCTCGACGCCCCGCAGCGACTCTCGTCCTTCCTCGACGGGCGCATGATCCGGCTGCTCTCGGCGCCCGCCCGCGCCGGCGGGTCGGCGCTGCGCAAGCTCGTCGGATCGACGTTCAACCTCTTCGCCAAGGCCGTCTCGGCGATCCTCGGCGGCCAGATGCTCGCTGACGCGTCGGCCTTCGTGCAGGCCTTCGACACCCTCTTCGGCGGGTTCCAGGAGCGCGCGAACGCGACCTACCAGCTGCTGCGGGCGCCGGGGACCGCGTTCGTCGTGGTGGCGGCGCCCGAGCCCGACGCGCTGCGCGAGGCGTCGTACTTCGTCGAGCGGCTCGGCACCGAGAAGATGCCGCTGGCCGGCCTGGTGCTCAACCGGACCCACCCGGTGCACGCGAGCCTCTCCGGCGCGCGGGCCCGCGAGGGCGCCGAGACCCTGGAGGCGGCGCGCGGCGACGCGACGACGGCGGCCGTGCTCCGCCTGCACGCCGACCGCGTCGAGACCGCCGAGCGCGAGCGTCGGGTGCTCTCCCGCTTCACGCGGGCCCACCCCTCGGTGCCGATCGTCGACGTCCCGGCGATGGCCACCGACGTCCACGACCTCGACGGGCTGCGCGCGATCGGTGAGCTGCTGACGTCCTGAGGCGCCGCCGAGGCGCAGCGGCTCGACCTGCGCGCGGGCGCACACACTCCGGTGAGTCCGGCCTCCGCTTCCACGAACCGACGCGTCGCGCACACACCGTCGGGACCAGCCCTTCGGCGGCCGGACCGACGCCTCGCGCACATCCCACCCGCGATCGCCCGTCGTCTCCCCTTCCGGCGCGCGAGGGAGTCACTGCGCGTCGACCGGGTCTCCGCTCGGCGATTCGATGACTCCTTGATCTCGGGCGGCGAGATCGACGGGGCACTACCCGTGACGTCGAGTCTCTCCGGCCGGGCCCGCCGGCCGGAATGTGTGCGCGCCGCGTCGGACCTCGCGAAACCGATCACTCGCCCGGCCGAAGTGTGTGCGCCAGGCGTCGGTCCGAGCAGAACCCCCGCGCCGCCCGGCTCGAGCGTGTGCGCCACACGTCGTCCGAGCAGAACCGAGCACCCGGCCTGCCGTAGTGCGTGCGTCGCGCGCAGATGCGCCCGCGTCAGCACCCACGCCGGCGCAGCCGGGTCGGCCTCACGGCCGATCCGACGCTCAGCCCACCCGGCGGTCCTTGCCCCGGCCCTCGGCCGACCCGCCGCCCTCACCCGCGGCCGGCCGACGCGCCGCCGGCGCCTCCGCCGCCGGCTGCCGGGGCTGCATCGCCGCGCGTCGGGCGGCCTCGAGCAGGGCCGCCCAGGACACGACGTCCGGTCGGCGCTTGAGCAGCGCACGCCGCTCCCGCTCGGTCATGCCGCCCCACACCCCGAAGCGGATGCGGTTGTCCAGCGCGTGCGCCAGGCACTCGGTGCGCACCGGGCACGCCTTGCACACCTCGCGCACGTCCCGCTGCTGCGCACCCTGCACGAACAGGGTGTCGGGATCCTCGCTGCGGCACCGCGCCCGGTGGCGCCAGTCCCGCGTGACCGTCGTCCGTCCCGAATCGTCCACGTCATCCCGCCCTCGTGTGGCCCCTTGGCTCCCGGGAACCGCGCCCGCCCCGTCGGAGCGCACTCCCCGGCACGCCCGGCCCTGCGCGGCCGCGCGTCCCGCCCGTTCACGGGGTTCGACGCACTCTAGGAGCGGACGGTTCCGTCGAGAAAGCCCGAAAACGGATCCGTGTCGCGAAGATCTGCGGGCGGAGGCCGCCGCCGGGGTCGATCCGGCCGATCGGGACGACACGAGCACGAACCTCACGTCCTGCCAGTAACCTGACGGACGATGACTGGGGGAACGGACCGGACCGGCGGCGACGCGGACCCCGGCCGCGAGGAGCGACGGCGCCGCGTCGGTCCGGCGGCGCGCCTGGTCGGGCTCTGCCTCGTCGCGGGCCTGCTCGTCGCCGGGGTGACGTTCCCGCTGGTCGGCGGCGTCGGGCTGGTCAGCAACGACGCGAGCGACACCGTCAGCGCCACCTCGACCGACCTCGCGGCGGGCCGGCTGCCGCTGGTCACCACGGTCACCGACCGGGACGGCGCCCCGCTGGCCTACCTGTACGACCAGAACCGCCAGCCCACCCCGCTCGCGCGCATCGCCCCGACGATGAAGGCGGCCATCGTCGCGATCGAGGACCGCCGGTTCTACGAGCACGACGGTGTGGACTGGACGGGCACGCTGCGGGCACTGGTGACCAACCAGAGCGCGGGGTCCACCCAGCAGGGCGCGTCGACGCTGACCCAGCAGTACATCAAGAACTACCAGCTCTACGTGACCGCCCGGAGCCAGTCCGAACGGCTCAAGGCCACGGAGGCGACCTACGCCCGCAAGCTGCGCGAGGTCCGCGTCGCGCTCCAGCTCGAACGCCAGCTCGCCGACGGGCGCACGAAGCACGAGGCCAAGGACGAGGTCCTCGCGCGCTACCTGAACATCGTCTTCCTCGGGAACAACTCGTACGGCATCGGCGCCGCCTCCCGCACGTACTTCGACACCACGCCCGACCGCCTCACGATCCCGCAGGCCGCCCTGCTCGCGGGCATGGTGCAGTCGACGGCGGCGTTCGACCCGGTCGCGCACCCGCAGGCCGCGACCGGGCGGCGCAACGAGGTCATCAACCAGATGGCCCTGCAGGGGATCATCACCCAGGCCCAGGCGCAGGTGGCGGCGGCCAGCCCCCTCGGCATCGTCAGCCCGTTGGCGACGCCGGCCAACGGCTGCATCGGGGCGGGCGACGCGGCGTTCTTCTGCAAGTACGTCGTGGACTACCTCGGCCAGGCGGGGATCTCGGCCGAGCAGCTCGACCGCGCCGGCTACACCATCCGCACGACCCTGGACCGCACCGCGCTCGCCGCGATGTCGGCAGCCCTGCGCGGCGAGGTGCCGGCCCGGCAGCGCAACGTCGCCGACGTCATGGCCGCGGTCGTCCCCGGCGCCGACCGCCACGAGGTGCTGGCGATGGGCTCGAACCGGGTGTTCGGGGTGGACGGCGCGGCGCTGCAGACCAGCTACGGCCTGCCCTGGGAACCGGTGAACCTCGGTGCGGGCTCGGTGTACAAGGTCTTCACCGCCGCGACGGCCCTCGACAAGGGCCTCGGCATCGACTACCGGATGGACATCCCGCGCGGACGGCTACGCGTCCCCGATCTACCGGGACGGCCAGGGCAACCCGTTCCCCGTCAAGAACGCCGGCACCTACGCGCCCGTGCTCTCCATGACCGACGCCCTCGCGCAGTCCCCGAACACCGGCTTCGTCAAGCTCATGGAGTACACCGGCGTCGCGCCCGTGGTCGACATGGCGGTGAAGCTCGGCATGCGCTCGCTGGCCGAGCCGCAGGGGGCGGGCGGGAAGTCGATCGCCGAGGTCGCCAAGGAGCAGAACCAGGGCTCGTTCGCGCTCGGCGTCACCCCGACCAGCGTCCTCGAGCTCTCCAACGTCGGGGCCACGCTCGGCTCGCGCGGCCGGTGGTGCCCGCCGACGCCGGTCCTCGGCGTCACCGACGCCTCCGGCGCGGCCGTCCCGGTCGCCGAGCAGCCCTGCGAGCAGGTCGTCCCGCCGACGCTGGCCGACACGCTGATGACCGGCATGTCCAAGGACGACCAGCCGGGGGGCACCTCCGCGGCCGCGGCCGGCGCGAGCGGCTGGAACCGGCCGCTCGCGGGCAAGACCGGGACCACCCAGCAGAACAAGTCCGCGGCCTTCCTCGGGTTCACCCCGGGCGTCTCGGGCGCGGTCATCACCTTCGACGACTCCTCGTCGCCCCGCCCGCTCTGCGACGGCGGCGGTGACTCGCCCCCGTACCCCTGCGGCAGCGGCAACATCTTCGGCGGCAAGACCCCGGCGCGGACCTGGTACCGGACGATGACGCCGCTGCTCGCGGCGACGCCGGTCCAGCCGCTGCCCCCGACCGACCCGCGCTACGTGGCCGGCGGGACGAACGCGCAGATCCCGGACGTGGTCGGACGCCAGGCCGCCGACGCGGAGGCCACGCTGCGCGGCGCGGACTTCGCCGTCGCCCGGACGACGGTGAACAACCGGGCGCCCGCCGGTACCGTGGTCGGGCAGTCCCCCCGCGGGTCCGCGCTGCCCGACCAGGTCGTCACCCTGCAGGTCGCGAGCGGCACCGTGCCCGCACCGCCCCCGCCACCCGGTGCCGTGGCGACCCCGGCGGTCGCACCGGCACCCACGACCGGGAGGTAGCCGTGGCCGATCCTCCGGCGTCCGGCACCACGCACCGACTCGCGCGGGGACTCGCCGGGACGGTCGCGGCGGGCGCCGCCGCCGGCGCGCTCGGCCTGGGCTACGCGTCGGTGGTCGAGCGGCACTGGTTCACGCTGCGCCACGCCACCCTGCCCGTCCTCGCGCCCGGCTCCCGCCCGCTGCGGGTGCTGCACGTCTCCGACCTGCACCTGCGGCCGGGCCAGCGCACCGAGGAGCGCTTCGTCGCCGGGCTCGCGGAGCTCGAGCCCGACCTCGTCGTCGACACCGGGGACAACCTCTCCCACGCGCGCGCCGTGCCCGTCGTGCTCCGCTCGCTGGGACGCCTGCTCGACCGCCCCGGGGTGTTCGTGTTCGGCAGCAACGACTACCACGGGCCCAAGCCGAAGAACCCCGCGAACTACCTCTTCCGCCCGCAGCACCGCATCCTCGGCCCGGAGCTGCCGTGGCGGGACCTGCGCGCCGCGTTCATCGAGCGCGGGTGGCTCGACGCGACCCACACCCGTCTCGAGCTCACCGTCGCCGGGCAGCGGATCGCGGTGGCCGGCGTCGACGATCCGCACATCGGCCACGACGACTACGACCGGATCGCGGGCCCGGCCGACCCCGAGTCCGCCCGCGGCGACGCCCGGCCGGCGCTGCGCCTCGGGCTCAGCCACTCCCCGGAGCCGCGGGTGCTCGACGCCTTCGCGGCCGACGGGTACGACCTCGTCCTGGCCGGCCACACCCACGGCGGCCAGCTGCGCGTCCCGGGCTTCGGCGCGGTCGTCACCAACTGCGGCGTGGACCGCTCGCGCGCCCGCGGCGCGTCCCGCTGGGGCTCCCACCTGCGCCTGCACGTCTCGGCGGGGCTCGGGACGTCCCCGTACGCCCCCGTCCGCTTCGGCTGCCGGCCCGAGGCCAGCCTGCTCGAGCTGGTCCCCCGCGAGGACGCGGGACGGGGCGGCCGGGCCGGCGCCGGTGCCTCCGCCGTCCCCCGGCCCCCGTCCAGCCCGGCGGCCACGACCAGGTAGGCTCGTCGACGGAGCAGCGCAGGATGCTCGACTGCTCGGGGTGTGGCGCAGCTTGGTAGCGCGCCTCGTTCGGGACGAGGAGGCCGTGGGTTCGAATCCCGCCACCCCGACCACGAGGCCCCGGTCCGATCGGACCGGGGCCTTCGTCGTGTCGGACCCTGCCGCTCGCCGCCCGCGGGGGCACGACGACGGTGTCGTCCGGCGGCGCCGTCGGCACCTATCTCGAGACCCGCTGTCCCGAGGCGCGCTCGCTGGCGGACGCCTACGAGCAGGCCCTCGACGCGGTCGGCACGGACCACCTCGACGTCGACGTCGAGACCGACACGGGCCGGGCGGTGTCGGGGGCGCGGATCGGCGACGCGCTCGCGCTGCTGCAGCGTGAGCGCGGCACGAAGGTCACGCTGACCGTCCAGGTCCAGGACGCCCCCTCCGGGATGACGGGGAGCGCACGCGACCTCGTGCGGGCGGTGGCCGCCCGCGTGGGGACGACGCTCATGCTCGGGAGCAACGACACCGACGCGACGACGACCGTGGCCGACGCCCGGGCCGTCGTCGCGGGGGCGCAGCAGGCCGGGTACGGCTTCGTCGGCGCCTGGTCACTGCTGCGCGACAACGGCGGCTGCGCGGGCACCGCGGACGAGCAGGACGACTGCAGCGGCATCGACCAGGGCCGGTGGGACTTCACCCACGCGCTGCAGCGCTTCGGCTGACCCCGGAGGACGCGGACGCCCCCCGGGGCAGCGGCCGCGTCAGTTCCCGGTGGTCAGCACCATCCGGAAGCGGGCGTCGTTCGACATCATCTTCTCGTAGGCCTCGGCCGCCCGCTCCAGCGGCATGGTCTCGATCATGGGGCGGACGCCGGTGATGCGGGAGAAGTTCAGGGTGTCCTCGGAGTCCTTCGAGGTGCCCGACGGGTGGCCCGCCACCTGGGCGGCCGGCCCGATCAGCGACATCGCATCGATCGTCAGCGGCGTCTCGGCCGCCCCGACCACCACGAGCTGCCCGCGCGGCGCGAGCCCCGGCACGAGGGCGGAGATCGCCTCGCCGCTCGTCGCGGTGGCGATGATCGTCCGCGCCCCGCCCATCTCGGCGAGGGCGGCGCCCGGGTCCCCGGCCTGCGAGTCGATGTGGTGGTGGGCGCCGAGCTGCTTCGCGAGGTCGGCCTTGTCGGTCCCGCGGGAGACGGCCACGACCTCGCAGCCCATGCGGGCCGCGAACTGGATCGCCAGGTGGCCGAGGCCACCGATCCCGAGCACCGCCACGCGGTCGCCCGGCCGCGCCGGGCTGGAGCGCAGCGCGTGGAACGTCGTCACGCCCGCGCACAGCAGCGGCGCCGCGTCCTCGGCGGAGAGCTCGTCGGGCACCCGGGCCAGCGCGTCCGCGGGGACGACGACGGCGTCCGCGTACCCGCCGTCGAAGGTCACGCCGGGGATGCGGCCGTTCTCGCAGGTGATGAAGTCACCGCGGCGGCAGGGCTCGCAGTGGTAGCAGGCGCCGCCGAACCAGCCCACGCCGACGCGGTCGCCCGGGGAGTACGCGGCGGTGACGTTCTCGCCGAGCGCGTCGACGACGCCGACGACCTCGTGGCCGGGCACGATCGGGAACGGCGTCGCGTCCCCCATCACGCCCTCCTTGGCGAACATGTCCGAGTGGCAGACCCCGCAGGCCTGCACCGTCACGCGGACCTCGCCCTCGCCGGGCTCGGGGAGGTCACGCTCGACCAGCTCGAAGTCGCCACCGGCCTTCGGCACCTGCACAGCACGCACGTCGTCGCTCCACCTCTGACGGGATCGACACCGGATCCGGCGTCGGTGATCGCGTACCCGCGCAGCGACCGGGTGACGCGCCGGGGTCGGGAGCGCGGGCCGTTCGTGATCACCGGACGCCGTCGGGGGCGCCGGGTAGGCTGACCTCCACGCGCGCGTCGCCCCGTCCAGGCCGCGCGGGCCGTCGCGCGGGAGGTGCACCGTGGAGTCCCCGTCCGTCTCCGCCGCGTCCCCCTCGGAGCCGCCGGTGGGTCCGGACCGGCCCCACGTCGTGGGCCCGTCGGGCGAGACGCATCCCCCGGCGCCGCACACCGCGACGCTGCCGGATTCGGGCGACCGTCCCCTCGTCGTCCTCGCGGACGCGCCGAGCGTGCTCGAGCGGCGGCTCATCGACCGCTGGCTCGCCGCGGCCCGGCCGACGCAGGACCGGCGCGTGGAGACCGTCCCCGCCGAGGGTGAGCAGCTCGCCGCCCGGCTGACGCGCGGGGACAACGCGCTGCTGGTGCCGGTGCGCCTGGTGTGGGAGCCCGCGGACGCGGTCCCGGAGAAGTCGCTGCTGCGCCTGCTCGACGTGGTGACCCGCCGCTCGCGGCTGCGTGACCGGGCGCGCGCCGCCCGGGCCACCCAGAACCGTCACGAGGGATCCCAGCCCCGGGTCGTCGTCGGGCGCCCGGCGACGATGCGCGAGCTGCTCGTGCGCCACCGCCGCGAGCGGATGGGGACGGGCGCGGAGGACTTCGTCCGCTTCGTCGCCCAGCAGGCGAAGCTCGCGCTGGACCGCGCCGAGCGCGGGGTGCTGGGCAACCGGTCGAAGGTGCCCCGCGAGGTCAGCGACCAGATCGTCGGCGGCGCGCAGTTCGCCCGCGAGGTCCGCCGCCTCGCCGAGGAGACCGGCCGTCCCGAGGCGGACGTGGCCGCCGAGGCCGAGAAGGACCTGCTGAGCCTCGTCGCGGCGATGGACCCGACGGCGGTCGACCTCTTCTCCGGGGTCCTGCGCCCGATGCACGACCACGCGTGGGAGGTCCACGCCGACACCAGCGGGCTGGAGCCGCTGCGCGAGCTCAACGCCGAGCACGCGCTCGTCTTCCTGCCCTCGCACCGCTCCTACACCGACCCGTTCGTGCTCGCCGAGGTGCTGCGCGAGAACGACTTCCCGCGCAACCACGTGCTCGGCGGCAACAACCTGCGCATCTGGGGCCTGGAGGCGCTGGCGCGGCGCAGCGGGATCATCTTCATCCGCCGCAGCTTCGGCAAGGACGCGGTCTACAAGGCCGTGGTGCGCGAGTACTTCTCGTGGCTGGTGGCCAAGCGGTTCAACCTCGAGTGGTACATGGAGGGCGGCCGGTCGCGGACCGGGAAGCTGCGCCCGCCCAAGTACGGGCTGCTCGCCGACGTCGCGCACGCGGTGGAGACGCGCCGCACCGCCGACGTCTACCTGGTGCCCGTGTCGATCATGCACGACCAGCTCCAGGAAGTGCACCAGATGGCCGCCGAGCAGACCGGCTCGGCGAAGACGCCCGAGGGGCTGCGCTGGCTCGCCGGGTACGCCCGTGCCCAGCGGCGGCCGGTCGGCTCGCTGCACGTCAGCTTCGGGGAGCCGCTGTCGCTGCGCCAGGCGCTGTCGACGGCGGGCGACCCGGCCCTGGAGCGCGACCCGGACGCCCTCGACCGGGACGCCGGGGACTCCCCCGCCCGGCGCCTCGCCCTCCAGAAGACCGCCTTCGAGGTCTTCGTCCGCATCAACCGCGTCACCCCGGTGACGCCGATCGCGCTGGCCGCCCTCGCGCTGCTCGGCGTCCGCGACCGGGCGCTCACCCTCTCCCAGGTGCGCCGGGTCGTCGAGCCGGTCCTGGACTACGTCGACGCCCGCAAGCTGCCGCACACCGGGGTCGAGTCGCTGCGGACCAACGGCGGGGTCGCGGAGGCGCTGCTCTCGCTGCGCCGGGAGAAGGTGGTCAGCGCCTACACCGAGGGCACCGAGCCGGTGTTCTCCGTGGAGCCGGGCCACCACATCGTGGCGGCCTTCTACCGGAACTCGGCGATCCACCACTTCGTGAACCGCGCGATCGTCGAGCTCTCGGTGCTCGAGGTCGACGACGACGACGACGGCCGGGCGGCCCTGGCCGCGGGCTTCACCCACGCGCTCGCGCTGCGCGACCTCCTCAAGTACGAGTTCTTCTTCCCCGACAAGGAGACCTTCCGCGCCGAGCTGGCGGTGGAGCTCTCCCTCATCGACCCGGACTGGACCGAGGTCGGGCGCCCGGTGGCGCGGACCAAGGAGATCCTGCTCGCGAGCCCGTTCCTGTGCGCGCACCGCGTCCTGCGCTCGTTCGTGGACGCGCAGTGGCTCTTCGCGGAGCGGCTCGCGGCGTGGGACGTCAACCGCCCGGTGGTCGAGGCCGAGCTGTTCGACGACTGCTCCGCGGTGGGCCAGCAGCTGCTGTTGCAGGGGCGGCTCCACGGGCCGGAGGCGCTGTCCCGGGAGCTGTTCGCATCGGCACTGCGTCTGGCGGGCAATAGAGGACTCGTGGAGACACCCGACGACGCCGGCGCGGCCGCGCGCGGCACGACCGTCGAGGCCGAGCGGGCCGCCCTGCTCGCGCGCCGACGGGCGTTCGCCGACGAGGTCCGTGCCGTGGTCGGGCGGGTCGTCCGCATCGACGAGACCGACGCCCGCAATCGACAGGAGAGCACCGGTGTCCGACCCTGACGTCCCCCGGGCCGCCGACGTCCCGATCGCCGGCGGCGCGGCCGCCCGACTCCTCGAGGACGTCCGCACGAGCCCCGAGGGGCCGCAGGTCGGGGCGTTCTTCGACTTCGACGGCACCGTGATCGCCGGGTACTCGGTGACGGCGTTCATGCGCCACCACGTGCGCAACCTCGACGTCCGGCCCGGGACGACGCTGCGGACGCTCCTCGCCGGCGCCCAGGGCATGGAGACCGAGGAGGACTTCCGCAAGTTCCTCGGGATCACCGGGCGCACCTGGGCCGGCCGGACCCCGGAGGAGCTCGAGAAGCTCGGCCGGGACCTCTTCCGTGACGAGATCGGGCCGTCGGTCTACCCCGAGGCGTGGCGGCTGGTGCGCGCCCACCTCGAGCGCGGGCACACGGTCGTGCTCGCCTCGTCCGCGACCTGGTTCCAGGTCGGCCCCGCGGCGAAGGCCCTCGGGATCGAGCACACGCTCTACACCGCGCTCGAGGTCGACGAGCACGGCAAGCTGACCGGCCACCCCGACGGGCGCACGCCCTACGGCGAGGGCAAGGCGGCCGCGGTGAAGGAGTTCGCGGCCGCCCACCAGGTCGACCTCGACGCCAGCTTCGCCTACTCGAACGGCAACGAGGACGTGCCGTTCCTCGCCACCGTCGGCCGTCCGACCGCGGTGAACCCGTCGGGCGGCCTGCGCCGCGCGGCGGCCGAGCGTGGCTGGCCCGTCGTCGACTTCGCCGGCCGGCCGTGGGCCGGGCCGCTCGAGGTGGCCCGCACCGCCGGGACCTACGCCGGGATGATGGGCGGGTTCGCGACGGGGCTCGGGCTGGGCCTGCTCGGCGGCTCGCGGCGCGCGGGGCTCAACCTCGGGATCGGGCTCGGCGGCGACCTGTCGCTGATGGCCTCGGGCGTCCAGCTCGACGTGCACGGCGCCCACCACATCTGGGACGCCCAGCCCGCGGTGTTCCTGTTCAACCACCAGAGCCAGCTCGACGTGCTCGTGCTCGGCGGGCTGCTGCGCGGCAACTTCGCGCCGGTGGCGAAGAAGGAGCTGGCGAACAACCCGCTGTTCGGGCCGCTGATGCGCCTGCTCGAGACGGCGTTCATCGACCGGGCCGACAACGCGCAGGCCCGCAAGGCCCTCGAGCCCGCCGTCGAGCGGCTGCGCTCCGGGGTCTCCGTCGTCATCGCCCCGGAGGGCACCCGCTCGCCCACCCCGAGCCCGGGCCGGTTCAAGAAGGGCGCCTTCCACCTCGCGATGCAGGCCGGGGTGCCGGTGGTGCCGCTGGTGTTCCGCAACACCGGCTCGCTGATGGGCCGCAACGCGATCATCATCCACCCCGGCGTGGTGCAGGTGGCGGTGCTCCCGCCGATCGACGTCTCGCAGTGGGACCCGGCCGACCTCGACGAGCGGGTGGAGAGCGTGCGGCAGCTCTATCTGGACACCCTCGCGCACTGGCCCGGCGAGGACTGACCGGCCTCAGCGGCCGACGAACCGGGGCGCCCGCTTCTCCTCGCGGGCACGCCGGCCCTCGAGCAGGTCCTCGCTGGCCCAGCACGCCGCGAAGGCCGCCCCGACCGCGTCGAGGGTCTCGGGGTCCCGGGCGTCCTCGAGCAGCCGGGTCACCGCGAGCTTGTTGTAGGCGAGCGTGAGGGGGGCGAGCGCCGCGATCTCCGCCGCCCAGGCCAGCGCGTCCTCCGGCGACCCGGTGCGGTCGACGAGCCCGTGCGCCACCGCCGCGGCGTGGTCGAGCTGCTCGCAGGCCAGGAGCATCCGCCGCGCCGGCCCGCCGCCGGCGAGCAGGGCCAGCCGCCGCACGGTCCACGGGTCGACGGCGAGCCCGAGGGCCGCCGTCGGGAGCCCGAAGACCGCGCGGTCGGCGCCGACGCGCAGGTCGGCGGCGATCGCGAGCTGGGTCCCCGCGCCGATCGCCGAGCCGTGCACCGCCGCGATCACCGGGACGGGTACCGCGACGAACCGCTGCAGCATCGCGTAGAGGGCGTCCAGGAAGCCGGCGTCGCCGACGGTGTCGAGGTCCGCGCCGGAGCAGAACGCGGTGCCCTCCCCGGTCAGCACGACCGCGCGCGTCCCGCCCGCGACGGCCTCGTCGAGCGCGGCGTGCAGGTCACGGCAGTGCGCGGTGTTCAGCGCGTTGCGCCGGTCGTGGCGCGCGATCCGCAGCTCGGTCACGGCGCCGTGCGCGTGGGACTCGATCACGAGGCGGCAGTCTGCCCCAGGGCGTCGGCGTGGGCCGCGGCCAGCCGCTCGGTCGCCGACGGCCCGGCCGGGGCGGGGGCGCCGAGGTGCACGTGGCGCAGCTCGTCCATGAACGTCGCCCACAGCTCGGGTCCGCCGGACTCCAGCAGCTCCGCACGCACCCGCAGCGGCTCGACGGTCTCCCGGTGCCGCAGCCCCCACGAGCCCAGCACCGCGAAGACCGGGACGAGCTGGATCGCCGGCTCGGTGAGGCTGTAGGTCGCGCGCCGTCCGCGCCCGGCGTCGTCGCGGGTGAGCAGGCCGGACGCGACGAGGCTGCGCAGCCGGTCGGCGAGGATGTTGGAGGCGATCCCCTCCTGGTTGCCCGCGAGCAGCTCGCGGAAGTGCCGCCGGCCGCCGAAGACGATGTCCCGCAGCACCAGCAGGGTCCACCGGTCCCCGAACGCCTCCACGGCCTGGTTGATCGGGCAGCCCGACCGGGGTTCGCGCTCCATGGTGGTTGCACATTACCTCCACCTCCTCCTACGGTGCTGGTTGCAAATCGCCACCACTGGCCGAGGGGGCGCGTGAGCACCGTCGAGCGACCGGACGGCACCACCCTCGCCGTCGAGACCCTGGGCCGCGACGATGACCCGGTGCTGCTCCTCATCGGCGGGACCGGCTGGTCACGCGACTGGTGGGACGACGGGTTCTGCGCGCGCCTCGTCGCGGCCGGGCTGCGGGTGGTGGGCCACGACCAGCGCGACACCGGCGAGTCGACCCACTGGCCCCCGGGCGCCCCGGGGTACACCGCCGCGGACCTCCTGGCGGACGCGGTCGCGGTCCTCGACGCGCTCGGGGTGGGCCGCGCCCACGTCGTCGGCCTGTCGGCGGGCGGCGGCCTCGCCCAGCAGCTCGCCCTGACGGCCCCGGAGCGGGTCGCGGGCCTCGTCCTGATCGCGACGACCGCCGTCGACCCGCGGGTCGGCGCCCTGCCGCGCGCGACCCCGGAGCCGGCGGCGCTGTTCGCCGACCCCGGCCCCGACACGCCTAGAACGACCCGGCCGCCGCCGTCGAGTCGCTCGTCGAGGGCGAGCGTCCCTTCGCCGGGCCCGACGCGTTCGACGAGGCGCGGGTGAGGGCGATCGCGCGCCGCGTGGTGGCCCGCAGCCGGGACCTCGCGGCGAGCGCCAACCACGCCCTGCTCGCCGGCGACCACGACAGGCCCGACGACCTGCGCGCGCTCGCCGGGGTCCCCACCCTGGTCGTGCACGGCCGCTGCGACCCGCTGTTCCCGGTCGAGCACGGGCGGGCGCTCGCGGCGGCGATCCCGGGCGCGCGGCTGCTCGAGATCGCGGGCATGGGACACCAGCTGCCGCCTGCCGGGTCGTGGGACCTCGTCGTCGCCGCGGTGGCCGCGCAGGCGGTGCCCCCGCCGGCGTGAGGGCACGCACCGTCGGACGGTCGCGCGACGGGCATGATCTCAGGCGTGGTCACCGAGAGCCCGGAGCGCACCGATCCCACGGTGGACGTCCCCGACCCCCTGTTCGCCGACCCCGCCGCGGAGGCCCGCTGGCGGGGGCGGTTCACCGCCGCCCGCATCTCGGTGCCGGACTGGGCGCGCGACGCCCCCGCCCGCAGCGTCTACTCCTCGAACGCCAGCGGCACCTGGGAGGTCTACGCCTGGGACCGCGGGAGCGACGCCCACCGGCAGGTCACCGACCGGCCGCAGGGCACCCGCGGCGCCACGGTCTCGGTCGACGGCGCCGAGATCTGGTGGTTCGACGACACCGACGGCGACGAGTTCGGCGACCTGGGTCCGGGAGCCGTTCACGCCGGGCGACGACAAGCCCGAGCCGGCCGTCCCCGGCGCCGAGCGCGGCTACCCCGCGGGCCTGGACCTGGGGCCCACGACGACGGCGATCGGCTGGTCCACCGACGACGGGTCCACGCTCGCCGTCGCGGTCGGCGAGCGAGGCCCTGCGCACCGTCTACACCCACACCGAGGACGCGGGCGTCGGCGCACTCTCCCGTGACGAGACGCTCCTCGCGATCTCGCACTCCGAGCACGGCGACTCCCGCCACCCGGCGGTCCGGGTGCTGCGGGTGGCGGACGGGTCCGCGGTCGCCGACCTGGCCGACGGCGAGGGCAAGGGCCTGGACCCCGTGGAGTTCGCGCCGGTCGCGGGCGACACCCGGCTGCTGGTCGGCCACGAGCGCCACGGCCGCGACGAGCTGCTGATCTGGGACCCCGTCACCGGCGTCGAGACCGAGCTGGCGATCGACCTGCCCGGCGACGTCTCCGCCGGCTTCTACCCCGACGCCTCCGCGCTGCTCGTCGCGCACACCCGCGCCGGGCGCACGACGCTGCACCGCTACGACCTCACGACGGGCGAGCTCGACGACCTCCCGACGGCCCCGGGCTCGGTCGGCGGCGCCGACGTGCGCCCCGACGGGTCCGTCGAGTACGGGTGGTCCTCGGCCGAGCACCCGTCGTCGGTGCGGGTGCTGCGCCCGGACGGGACCGACGAGGTGCTGCTGACGCCCCCCGGCGACCGGCCGGCGCCCTCGGTGCGTCTCGACGACGCGTGGGTCCCCGGCCCCGGCGGCGACGTGCACGCCCTGTACGCGCGGCCCGAGGGCACCAGCGGCCCCGTCCCGACGCTCTTCATGATCCACGGCGGCCCGCAGGCCGCGGACGAGGACCGCTACTCCGCGGTCCGGGCGGTGTGGCTCGACGCCGGGTTCGCGGTGGTGCACGTCAACTACCGCGGCTCGTCGGGCTACGGCTCCGTGTGGCGGGACGCGATCGAGGGCCGGCCCGGCACCACGGAGCTGGAGGACGTCGCCGCCGTGCACGCGTGGGCGGTGGAGTCGGGGCTCGCCGACCCGCGGGCCTGCGTGCTCGAGGGCTGGTCGTGGGGCGGGTACCTGACGCTGCTGGGGCTCGGCCTGCAGCCGGAGCGCTGGGCGGTCGGCTGCGCGGGTGTCCCGGTCGCGGACTACGTGGCCGCGTACGAGGACGAGATGGAGCCGCTGCGCGCCTTCGACCGGTCGCTCTTCGGGGGCTCGCCGACGGAGGTCCCGGACGTCTACCGGACGGCGTCCCCGCTCACCTACCTCGACGAGGTGGCGGCGCCGGTCCTCGTGCTGGCCGGCGAGAACGACCCGCGCTGCCCGATCCGCCAGGTCGACAACTACCTCGACGGCCTCGCCGAGCGCGGGAAGGAGTACGCGATGGTTCGCTACGACGCCGGGCACGGCTCGCTGGTCGTCGCCGAGACGCTGCGGCACACCGCCGCCGAGATCGCGTTCGCCCGCCGGGCGCTCGGGATGTCGCTGCCGATCGCCGAGGCGGGGTGACCGCGGTGCTGTCGGCGAAGCTGCGCAGCGGGGCGCGGACCGTCGGCTACTGGGTGCTCTCCGACAACCCGCAGGCCGTCGAGCGGATCGCCGGCACCGGCTACGACTACGTCTGCTTCGACGCCCAGCACGGGCTGCTCGACTACCGGTCCCTCCTGGCCGGCATGACCGCCCTCGACGCCCGCGGCTGCGCGGGGCTGGTGCGGGTGCAGCACAACCAGCAGTTCTGGATCGGCCAGGCCCTCGATGTCGGCGCCGCGGGCGTGATCGTCCCGATGGTGAACTCGGCGGCGGACGCCCGGGACGCGGTCGCCGCATGCCGCTACCCGCCGGCGGGTCACCGCTCGATGGGCCCGGTGCGCGCGGAGCTGCGCTTCCCGACGACGCCGGCCGAGGCGGACGCCGCCGTCCTCTGCCTCCCGATGATCGAGACGGCCGAGGGGCTCGCGCACGTCGAGGAGATCGCCGCGACGCCGGGCGTCGACGGGCTCTACGTCGGCCCCTCCGACCTGCGGCTCGGCCTCGGCGGCGCCTCCCCCGACGACCCCGCCTACGACGACGCCTTCGCCGCCGCCCTCGAGCGCATCCGCGCGGCGGCCGCGGCGGCCGGTGTCGTCGCCGGCATCCACTGCCCGAGCGGCGAGGTGGCGGCGCGGCGGTTCGCGGAGGGCTTCACCTGGGTGAGCATCGCGAGCGACCTGACCCACCTCGAGCAGGCCGCGCGAGCGCACCTGGGTGCCTCCGGCCGGTAGCGGCACTACCGGGCGACGGCCCTCAGCTCCGCCAGCGCATCGCTGATGCACGTCCCGAGGTCCCGGCCGTCGTCGGGGGAGATCCAGCGCTCGAAGGCCATCCGGAAGACGGCGACCGCGCTCGACGCGGCGAGGGACGCCGCGGGGGTCGCCACCCCGCGGCGCTCGAGGCCCCCCGCGATCGCGGAGACCAGGCCCTCCATCTTGATGAGCTCCCGCTCGCGCAGGTCCGCGTGGGCGTCGATGACGGTCTGCCGGGCGCGGGGACCGTCGGGGCGGTCCCCGAAGACGTCCGTGCTCGCCCGGACCGCGACCACCGCGGCGTCGAGCGCGGCGAGCTCCGGGGGCGCGGCGGCGAGGGCCTCGACCATCCGCGCGGTCAGCTCCTCCTGGCCCGCGAAGAGCACCTCGCGCTTGTCGGCGAAGTGCCGGAAGAAGGTCCGTTCGGTGACCCCCGCCCGGGCCGCGATCTCCGCGACGGTGGTCTGCTCGAAGCCGCGCTCGGCGAAGAGCTCGAAGGCCGCCCGCTGCAGGCGACCCTGCGCTCCCGGCACCCACCGACCCATGCGCTCCCACCATAGTGATGTCAGCGACTGACATGTAGTGCTACGCTCATGTCAGTCGCTGACATCGGCGGCACCGTCTCCGTTCGGAGGGACCTCTCATGCGCGTGTTCGTCACCGGGGCGTCGGGCTGGATCGGCTCCGCGGTCGTCCCGGACCTGCTCGACGCCGGCCACCAGGTCACCGGCCTCGCCCGGTCGGACGCCTCGGCCGCCGCCGTCGAGGCCGCCGGCGCCACCGCGGTCCGGGGTGGGCTCGACGACCTCGACCTCCTGCGCGAGACCGCGGCCGCGTCCGACGCCGTCGTCCACCTCGCCTTCAAGCACGACATCGCCTTCTCGGGCGGCTTCGCCGAGGCCGTCGGGTCCGACGTCGCCGCCGTCCGGGCCCTCGGCGAGGGCCTCCCCGACGGCGGGGCGCTCACCATCGCCGGCGGGATCCTCGGCCTCGCCGTCGACGGGGTGCCGGCCACCGAGCGGGACACCCCGGCCCCCGACAGCATGGCCGCCGGGCGCCAGGCGTCGACGGACGCCGTCCTCGGGCTCGCGCCGCGGGTGCGCTCGTCGGTCGTCCGGCTCTCCCCGACCGTGCACGGCGAGGGCGACGCCGGCTTCGTCCCGACCCTGATCGCCGGCGCCCGGCGCCGCGGCGTGGCCGGCTACCTGGGCGACGGGTCGTCGCGGTGGACCGCCGTGCACCGCTCCGACGCCGCCCGGCTCTTCCGGCTCGCGATCGAGGTCGCGCCGGCCGGGTCCGTGCTGCACGCCGTGGACGACGAGGGGGTCCGGATCCGGGACATCGCCGAGGTGATCGGGCGCCACCTCGACGTCCCGGTGCAGCCGGTCGGCGCCGACGAGGCGCGGCGAGCAGTTCGGCTTCCTCGCCGGCTTCGTCGCGCTCGACAGCCCCGCGAGCAGCGCGATCACCCGGGAGCTCACGGGCTGGGCGCCGTCCGGGCCGGGCCTGCTGGAGGACCTGGACAAGGGCCACTACTTCGCGCCCGGAGCCGACACGAAGTACTGACCCCGGAACGACCGAAGGGCCCCCTCGCTCGAACACATCGAGCGAGGGGGCCCTTCGGTCAGCACGGAGCCGGCCGGGTCAGGCCGTCTTGGCCTGCCACATCCAGTGGGCCTCCTCGAGCTTCGCCGTCTGGGCGATGAGCAGGTCCTGGGTGACCGGGTCGGGCTCCTCGGTGACGGCGATGCGCTCACGCATCCGCGCGATGAGCCCCGCCAGGGTCTCGACGACCGCGTGGTTCACGTCCTCGACCTTGCGCCAGCCCTCCTCGGTGGTGGGCAGGCCGGAGTCCTTGGCGACCGTCTCGGCGCGCCCGTCGGGCGAGACGCCGAGGGTGGCCGCGCGCTCCGCCACCTCGTCGGTGAACGTCCGCGCGAGGTCGACGAGCTCGTCGAGGTGCAGGTGCGCCTCGCGGAAGGTGCTCCCGAGGACGTTCCAGTGCCACTGCTTGGCGGTCAGGGACAGGTCGACGAAGTCGACGACACTGTCCTGCAGGACCGCCCCCACCGTCTGCTTGGCCTCGTCCGACAGCGGGCTGGTGATCGGCGTGGTGGCCATGCGATCAGCTCCTCCTCGATCGTTTTCTGGAATGACTCCAGTCTACGGGTGCCCGCGCGGACCGTCGAGACACACGACGCGGCCCGCCCCCGGGAGTGGGGACGGGCCGCGTCGGGAGGACCTCAGCTCTGCGAGAGGACCTTCTGTTCCTTGCCGGTGAGCTCCCGGACGCGCGCCTCCACGCGCTCGCCCATGCCCTGGTCGATCGAGCGCCAGTACTCGAACGCCCGCTCGAGCACGTCGTCGCCGACGCCGGCGGAGAGGTGACCGGCGACGTTGTTGACGAACCGGTCCCGCTCGTCGTCGTTCCAGACCTCCATCATCATGGTGCGAGCCTGGCCCTCGTCGGAGTCCTCCGGGTGCGCCACGTACGCGGCCCGCTGGATCTCTCCGTCGGCATACCACGTCGGCGGCTGCCCCGTCTGGCCCTGCGGGACCTGCGGCGCGCCCTTGGAGTTGGGGACGTAGACCGGGTCGGGCTGGTTGGTGATGCGCCCCTTGCCGGCGACCGTGTAGCTGTGCACCGGGTGCCCTTCGGCGCGTTGACCGGGATCTCCTTGTAGTTGACCCCGAGCCGGGCGCGGTGCGCGTCGGCGTAGGAGAAGCCGCGGGCCAGCAGCATCTTGTCGGGCGAGAGGCCCAGCCCCGGCGGGTAGGCGTTCGGCTCGAAGGCGAGCTGCTCGATCTGCGTGTGGTGGTCGACCGGGTTCGTGTCGAGCGTCATCCGCCCGACCTCCTGCAAGGGGTAGTCGCCGTGGGGCCACACCTTGGTCAGGTCGAACGGGTTGAACCGGTAGGTCTTGGCGTCCTCGAACGGCATGATCTGGACGTGGAGGGTCCAGCTCGGGTACTCGCCCCGCTCGATGGCCTCGAAGAGGTCACGCCGGTGGTAGTCGGCGTCCTCACCCGCGAGCCGGTCGGCGTCCTCCTGGGTGAGGAAGTCGCTTCCCTGATCGGTCTTCCAGTGGTACTTGACCCAGAACTCCTCGCCCTGGGCGTTGATCCACATGTAGGTGTGGCTCGAGTAGCCGTTCATGTGGCGCCAGGTCTTCGGGATGCCCCGATCGCCCATGAGCCAGGTGACCTGGTGCTTCGATTCCGGCGAGAGGGTCCAGAAGTCCCACTGCATGTCGTTGTCGCGCAGCCCGCTGTCGGCGCGGCGCTTCTGCGACCGGATGAAGTTCTGGAACTTCATCGGGTCGCGCATGAAGAAGACCGGCGTGTTGTTGCCGACCAGGTCGAAGATGCCCTCGTCGGTGTAGAACTTCACCGAGAAGCCGCGCGGGTCGCGCCAGGTGTCGGGGCTGCCCCGCTCACCGGCGACGGTGGAGAACCGGACGGCGGTCTCGGTGACGGCGCCTGGCTGGAACACGGCGGCCTTCGTGTACCGGCTGACGTCCTGCGTGACCTCGAACCGCCCGAAGGCACCGCTGCCCTTGGCGTGGGGCTGACGCTCCGGGATGCGCTCCCGGTTGAAGTTCGCCATCTGCTCGATCAGGTAGTGGTCCTGGAGCAGCAACGGGCCGTCTGGCCGACGGTGAGCGAGTACTCGTGGCTCTCGACCGGGATGCCGGAGTCGGTGGTGGCCGTGGTGGCTTGGTCCTTCGAGGAAGTCACTGGCACCTCTCCTCGTTGTGGAAGGTGGATCGGTGGGTCCCGGATGACTACCCGTTCGGGATGGTCCGGCATGCCGGGCACAGCCCCAGAACACGACCTCGGCCTCGTCGATCACGAAGCGGCGTCGCTCGGACGGGTCTGGCACGGGTCGCTCGCCGACCACCGGCGCCGCAGCGGCGGTGTCGATGGTTCAACCGGTCACGGTGACGCGGTTGCACCGCGGATCGGTCGGACCCCGGACCTATCGTCGGCTCGGGAGGTGACGGGACGACGGTGGCGGGACCGGCCGCCTCCTCGGAGGCGGTCCGTCGAGGTTCTCGGCGCAGGGCCGGCGCGACATGGACCGCTCCGTCCCCGGGCCTGCGCTCGGGTCCGCCCCGACCTCGCTCGTCACCGTCGAGTGCGTCGCGGTGTTCGTCGACGGCTGTTTCTGGCACGCGTGCCCCGACCATGCGCACCTGCCGAAGAGCAACACGCGGTGGTGGGTCGAGAAGCTGCAGGGCAACGTCATGCGCGACCGCCGCGCCGACGCACGGCTCGAGGCGCTCGGCTGGCACGTCGTCCGGGTGTGGGAGCACGAGGACCCGGCCGCCGCCGCAGACCGTGTCGCCGACGTCGTGCGACGAGCGTCCGTCAGCGAGTCCCGGACGAGTTCCTCGGCGATCTCGTAGGTGTTGAGCGCCGCGCCCTTGCGCAGGTTGTCGCCGCACACGAAGAAGTCGAGCGTGTCCGGGAAGTCCAGCGCCTGGCGCACGCGGCCGACGTAGGTCGGGTCCTCGCCGACGACGTCGGCCGGCGTCGGGAAGCGCTTGGCCTCCGGCTCGTCCACCAGCACGATCGAGTCCTGCGCGGCGAACACCTGGTGCGCGGTGTCCACGTCGACGGGCGAGGCGAAGGTGGCGTGCACCGCGATCGAGTGCGTGGTCACCACGGGCACGCGCACGCAGGTGGCCGACACCTTGAGCTCCGGCAGGCCGAGGATCTTCCGCGACTCGTTGCGGACCTTGAGCTCCTCCGACGTCCAGCCACCGTCGCGCAGCGAGCCCGCGAACGGCACGACGTTGAGCGCGAGGGGCGCGTTGAAGGGCGAGTCGCTGCCGAGCCCGGCCGCCTCGATGGCCTCGGCGACGTCACCGCGCCGGTTCCCGACGCCCTTGCCCGCGACGGCGGACAGCTCCGCCTGCAGCCGGTCGATGCCTTCCTGGCCCGCGCCGGACGCCGCCTGGTAGGAGGCGACGACCAGCTCGCGCAGCCCGAAGGCGCGGTGCAGCGCGCCGAGCGCCGCCATCATCGACAGCGTCGTGCAGTTGGGGTTGGAGACGATGCCCTTGGGCCGGGTGTGGGCGGCCTCGGCGTTCACCTCGGGCACCACCAGCGGCACGTCGGGGTCCATGCGGAAGGCCCCGGAGTTGTCGACCGCGATCGCGCCGCGCTCCACGGCGACCGGCGCCCACTCGGCGCTCACCGCGTCGGGGACGTCGAACATGGCGATGTCGACGCCGTCGAACGCCTCGGGCGACAGCGCGACGACCTCGATCTCGCTGCCGCGGACACGCAGGCGGCGGCCGGCCGACCGCGGCGAGGCGATCAGCCGGATCTCCGACCACGGCACCGACTCGCGGGCGTTGATGATGTCGATCATGACGGAGCCGACGGCCCCGGTGGCACCGACGATGGCGAGGGTGGTCATGGGGAGCTCCTTAACGGCCGGTGCCGGCGTACACGACCGCCTCGGTCTCGCCGCCGAGGTCGAAGGCCTCGTGCAGGGCGCGCACGGCGTCGTCGAGCTGGGTGTCGCGGATGAGCGCCGAGATGCGGATCTCCGAGGTGTTCATCATCTCGATGTTCACGCCGGCGCGGGCCAGGGACTCGCAGAAGGTCGCGGTCACGCCCGGGTGGGTGCGCATCCCGGCCCCGACGAGGGTCACCTTGCCGACGTGCTCGTCGTAGATGACCTCCTCGTGGCCGACCTCGCCCTGCACCGCGGCGAGCGCCGCGACCGCGCGGGGGCCGTCCTTGACGGGGAGGGTGAAGGTCACGTCGGTCTTGCCCGTCTTCAGGTGCGAGACGTTCTGCAGGACCATGTCGAGGTTGACGTCGACGTCGGCCACGGTGCGGAAGATCCGCGCCGCGAACCCCGGCTGGTCGGGGACGCCGACGACGGTCACCTTGGCCTCGGACCGGTCGTGCGCCACGCCGGTGAGGACGGCCTGTTCCACGCTGAGCTCCTCGATGGACCCGACGATCGTCGTGCCGGGTTGGTCGGTGTACGACGAGCGCACCCGCAGCGGGACGCCCTCGCGGCGCGCGTACTCCACCGCGCGCAGGTGCAGCACCTTCGCCCCGCACGCCGCCATCTCGAGCATCTCCTCGTAGGTGATGGTCTCGAGCAGCTTGGCGTCTCCGACGATGCGCGGGTCGGCCGAGTAGACGCCGTCGACGTCGGTGTAGATCTCGCAGATGTCGGCCTTCATGGCCGCCGCCATCGCGACGGCCGTCGTGTCCGAGCCGCCGCGCCCCAGCGTCGTGATCTCCTTCGAGTCCGCGCTGACGCCCTGGAAGCCGGCGACCAGCGCGATCCCGTCCTCGGCGAGCGCGGCGTGGATGCGCCCCGGCGTGACGTCGAGGATGCGCGCGTCGCCGTGCTTGCCGGTCGTGATCATCCCGGCCTGGGAGCCGGTGAACGACCGCGCCCGGCCGCCGAGGGCGTTGATGGCCATGGCCAGCAGGGCGTTGGAGATGCGCTCGCCCGAGGTCAGCAGCATGTCCATCTCGCGCGGCGGCGGGCTGGGGTGCACCTGGATCGCGAGGTCGGTGAGCTCGTCGGTGGTGTCCCCCATCGCGGAGGCGACCACGACGACGTCGTTGCCGTCCTTGCGGGTCCGCAGGATGCGCTCCGCGACGCGCTTGATGCGCTCCGCGGACTGGACGGACGACCCGCCGTACTTCTGGACGACGAGCGCCACCGTCACCGACCTCCGGCTCCTCGGGGTTCCGCGGGAATCCCGCCCACCCTATCCGAGCCGTTCTGCCCCGATCTGCGCCTTACCTCACGGCGCCAGGGCGTTGAGGATGCGCGCGACGATGACGCCGATGACCAGCCAGACCACGGCGGCCAGGCCGTAGTTCAGGATCACCTTGAGCGACTCGCTGGCCGGCAGGAACAGGTCGCCGATGCCCAGCGTCAGGTTGTTCGCGGCGTTGGCGAAGAAGGTCGTGATGCCGTTCTGCGGGTTGGCCGAGGCCACCGTCAGGACCACGTGGACGACCAGGATCGCCGCGAAGATGACCGTGAGGATGCGGATCACCGAGGCGGCGAGCGTCAACGTCTTGCCCGCGAGGGCCCCGAGGTCCTGCCCCGTGCTCGCCTTGCGCTGCTGACCGGTCTCGGCGTCCTGCGACATGACGCAGATCATGGCACGTCTCCCTACCCGGTGGTAGTCGCCCCGTGACCAGCGGTCATCCCGTTCGGGGGACCGGTCGGACGGGTGGTCCCGACGGGGCGGCGCCCTTGCCCGGAGCGCCCCCCGGGGGTCTACCGTGGCCGCGATGGTCCGCGTGCTGCTCCTTCCCAGCCGCGGCGGGGCCTGACCGAGACCGGCTCCCCGCCGCGGGTGATGCGCGCTCGCCGGTCGCCCCGGGCCATCCGCCCGGGAATCCCTGCACCGCCGCACGGAGACCACCAGCCATGAGCATGTCCACGTCGATGCCCGACGGACCCGTCGGCGACATCCGCGACACCGTCGTCCATCCCGACGGCGACATCCCCGCCGACCAGCCGGCCTGGAACACCCAGCGCCCCAGCCGGATGCCCGTCGCCCGCTACCAGCCGTTCGAGCAGCTGGTGGAGCGCGTGACGCTGCCCGACCGCACCTGGCCGGACCGGAAGATCGAGAAGGCCCCGCTCTGGGGCGCGGTCGACCTGCGCGACGGCAACCAGGCCCTCATCGACCCGATGTCGCCCGCCCGCAAGCGCCGCATGTTCGACCTGCTGGTGCGCATGGGCTACAAGGAGATCGAGGTCGGCTTCCCGGCCGCGTCCCAGACCGACTTCGACTTCGTCCGCGAGATCATCGAGCAGGACGCGGTGCCGCGCGACGTGCGCCTGCAGGTGCTCACCCAGGCCCGGCCCGAGCTGATCTCCCGGACGTTCGCGTCGCTCGAGGGCGCGCACTCGGCGGTCATGCACCTGTACAACTCGACGTCGATCCTGCAGCGCCGCGTCGTGTTCCGCTCCGACCGGGCCGGCATCACCAAGATCGCCGTCGACGGGGCGAGGCTGGTGCGCGAGGAGGCCGAGCGCCGTCCCGGGACGGACTGGCGGTTCCAGTACTCGCCGGAGTCGTACACCGGGACCGAGCTCTCCTACGCCAAGGAGATCGTCGACGCCGTCGGCGACGTCTGGGAGCCCACGCCCGAGAAGCCGATGATCGTCAACCTGCCGGCGACGGTGGAGATGGCGACGCCGAACGTCTACGCGGACTCCATCGAGTGGATGCACCGCAACCTCGCCCGCCGCGACTCGATCATCCTGTCGCTGCACCCGCACAACGACCGCGGCACCGGCGTCGCGGCCGCGGAGCTCGGGGTGCAGGCCGGCGCGGACCGCGTCGAGGGCTGCCTGTTCGGCAACGGCGAGCGCACCGGCAACGTCTGCCTGGTGACGCTGGGGATGAACCTGTTCAGCCAGGGCATCGACCCGCAGATCGACTTCTCCGACATCGACGAGGTGCGCCGCACCGTCGAGTTCTGCAACCAGCTGCCCGTCGGCGAGCGCCACCCCTGGGGCGGCGACCTCGTGTTCACGGCGTTCTCCGGCTCGCACCAGGACGCGATCAACAAGGGCCTGCAGGCCATGGCGGCCGAGGCCGCGGACGCCGGGCACGACGTGTCCGAGCACCCGTGGCAGGTGCCGTACCTGCCGATCGACCCCAAGGACGTCGGGCGCACCTACGAGGCCGTCATCCGGGTCAACTCGCAGTCGGGCAAGGGCGGCGTCGCCTACCTGATGAAGACCGAGCACGGGCTGGAGCTGCCGCGCCGCCTGCAGATCGAGTTCTCGCGCCGGGTCCAGGAGCAGACCGACTCCGAGGGTGGGGAGGTCTCGGCGAAGGAGATGTACGACATCTTCGCCGAGGAGTACCTGATGCGGCGCACGCCGCTGGAGCTGGTGCGCTCCCGGGTCTCGACCCACGACGACGGCAAGGCCGAGCTGGAGGCCACGCTGCGCGTCGAGGGTGACGTGCACGAGGTCTCGGGGGTCGGCAACGGCCCCATCGCGGCGTTCGTCGACGCGCTCGCGACGGTGGGCTACGACGTCCGCGTCCTCGACTACGCCGAGCACGCGATGTCCGCCGGCGACGACGCGCGGGCCGCGGCCTACGTCGAGGCGGCGGTGGGCGACGTCGAGGTGTGGGGCATCGGCATCGACGGCTCGATCCTCACCGCCTCGCTCAAGGCCGTCGTGTCGGCGGTGAACCGGGCGATGCGCTAGGGGGTGCGCTTCGCGCTCGTGAGCACTTGTCCGTCCTATGACACGGACAAGTGCTCACGAGGCCGGCGGCCACCTACAGCGCGCCGCGTCGCCCGGCCAGCGCGCGGCCGAGCGTGAGCTCGTCGGCGAACTCGAGGTCCCCGCCCATCGGCAGGCCGCTGGCCAGCTTGGTCACGGTGAGGCCGGGGAAGTCGCGGAGCAGGCGCACCAGGTAGGTGGCCGTGGCCTCGCCCTCGGTGTTCGGGTCCATCGCGAGGATGACCTCGGAGATCTCGGGCTCCGGCTCGGCGCCCTCGACGGTCGGCGTCCCGCCGATGCGCCGGAGGAGCTCCCGCACCCGCAACTGGTCGGGGCCGATGCCGCCCATCGGGTCCAGGGCCCCGCCCAGCACGTGGTAGCGCCCCCGGAACTCCCGGGTGCGCTCCACGGCCATGACGTCCTTCGGCTCCTCGACGACGCACACCAGCGACGCGTCGCGCCGCGCGTCCGCGCAGATGCGACAGCGCTGCTTCTCGCTGACGTTGCCGCACACCTCGCAGAAGACGATGCCGGCCTTGACCTTGGCGAGGGCGTCCTGCAGCCGCGTGATGTCGGCCTCCTCGGCGGCGAGGATGTGGAACGCCAGGCGCTGGGCGCTCTTCGGGCCGATGCCGGGGAGCCGGCCGAGCTCGTCGATCAGGTCCTGGACCGGGCCCTCGAACACTGACTCCCTCTTCCCGTCGCCGTCGCTCGCCCCGCCGGGCTAGGCCCCCAGCTGCGGGCCGCCGAGCCCACCGCCCCCCATGTCCAGCCCGCCGGCGAGCGGGCCCATCTTCTCGGCCTGGAGCTGCGCGGCGTTGTCGGCCGCGTCGGCGAGCGCGCCGAGGACGAGGTCCTGCAGCGTCTCGACGTCGCTGGGGTCGACGACCTTGGGGTCGATGGCGATCCCGCGGACCTCGCCGGCGGCGGTCTGGGTGACCGTGACGAGGCCGTTGCCGGCCTGGCCGGTCACCTCGGTCTCCGCGAGCTCGGCCTGGGCGTTCATGAGCTGCTCCTGCATGGCCTGGGCCTGCTGCAGAAGAGCGCCCATGTCGGGCATGTCCGGCTGTCCTGGCTGCACGGCTCCAGCGTAGGGCGTGCGTCGACGGGGACGACGAGCCCGGGCGACGACGGGGCTTTCCTGCCACTCATCGCAAGCCCTATCGGCGTCTCCCCTCCTTCCGCTCCGCTTGCACCGACCGTGGCCGCCGGCGTCGGGCAGAGTGGCGGCCGTGAGCGACACCGCCGACCTGGTCCACCGCCTGCTCTCCGCCCGCACCTGGCGCGCGTTCGACGTCGGCGACGACGGCCGGGTCCTCGCCGGCGACGACACCTCCGGCTCGGTGCAGCTCGTCGAGCTCAGCCCGGACGGCGCGCGGCACGTCCTCACCGCCCTGCCCGGCGCGTGCTCGGGCCGCTACCTCAAGGGCGTCTCGCCGCGCACCGTCGTCGTCTCCCACGACTCCGCCGGCGACGAGCGCGCCCAGCTCTCCCTCCTGCGCCCCGACGAGGTCACCGACCCGCTCGGCGAGGACGACCTCGAGCCCCTCGTCCGCGACCCGCGCTACATCCACTCCCTCGCCGAGGTCCTCGAGGGCGGGCGCGTCGTCTACGCCACGAACCGCCGCAACGGCGTCGACTTCGACCTCGTGCTGCGTGAGCTCGCGACCGGCACGGAGACCGTGCTCTACGACGGCGGCGGCATGGTCGGCGGCGCGGCCGTCGCCCCCGACGGGTCCCGCGCGCTGATGACCCGCCCGGGGACCCCCGCCATGAGCTCGCAGGTGCTGCTGCTCGCCGGGGCGGACACGCGGGAGGTCACCCCGGCCGACGAGCCCGCCCTGTTCGGCGGGCTGCAGTGGCTCCCCGACTCCTCCGCCGCGATCGTCACCACCAACTCCGGCCGGGACCGCACCGGGCTCGCGCGCCTCGACCCGGACACCGGCGCGCTCTCCTACCTCGTCACCGACGACGCCCACGACGTCACCGGGCGCCTCTCCCCCGACGGCGCGAGCCTGCTCGTCGTCACCGACGACGACGGCGCCTCCCGGCTCGCGATCCACGACGCGGCGAGCGGCGCGCACCGCGTCGACGTCGTCACGCCCGGCGTCGGGGTCGCGGACTACCTCACCGTCCCGCGGTGGTCGGCCGACTCGCAGGGCCTGGCGCTGACGTGGACCTCCCCGACGGTGCCGGCCGACGTCGTGATCGTCGACGCCGCCACCGGGCGCACGGGGACCGTCGCCTCCTCGGCCGGCGACCTCGAGGGCCTCGACCTCGTCACCCCCACCAGCGTCGGCGTCCCCACCCCCGACGGCGAGACGGTGCCGTGCTTCGTCTACGCGCCGTCCGGGGCGAGCGGAGCGACGGGGGAAGGGACGCCCGCCTCTGGGCTCCAGCGTGCTGATCGTGCACGGCGGGCCCGAGGGCCAGTCGGTGCGCTCGTTCTCCCCGGTCGTCCAGGCGCTCGCCGCGCAGGGGCACACCGTGCTGGTGCCGAACGTCCGCGGCTCGGTCGGCTACGGGAAGCGCTGGTACTCCCTCGACGACGTCGAGCGCCGGCTCGACTCCGTCGCCGACCTCGCCGCGATCCACGACTTCCTGCCCTCGCTCGACCTCGACCCGGCGCGCTCGGCGCTCTGGGGCGGCTCGTACGGCGGCTACATGGTGCTCGCCGGCGTGACCTTCCAGCCGGAGCGCTGGGCGGCGGGCGTCGACATCGTCGGCATCTCGTCGCTGGTCACGTTCCTGGAGAACACCTCGCCGTACCGGCGTGCCCACCGCGAGCGGGAGTACGGCTCGCTCGAGCGCAACCGCGAGTTCCTCGAGTCCGCCTCACCGCTGAACCGGATCGCCGACGTCCGCGCGCCGCTGTTCGTCATCCACGGCCGCAACGACCCGCGGGTGCCGCTCTCGGAGGCCGAGCAGGTCGCGGCGGCGGTGCGGGACAACGGCGTCGAGGTGGAGCTGGTGATCTACGACGACGAGGGCCACGGCCTCGCGAAGCGGGCCAACCGCCTCGACGCCTACCCGCGCGCCATCGACTTCCTGGCGCGGGTCCTGGGCTGAGGCCGACGACGCCCAGCGCTGCAGACCGGGTGCCCGAGCAGCACCAGGACCACTTGAGGGGCTCGCGCTGAGGGAGCGGGCATCGCGGACCAGTCCGCCGCCGGCTGACGTCCGGGCAGCCGTCGGGCGACGCTCCTGCCTCGACCTCGAGCTCGGATCCCGCCGAACAGGTGACGAGCCGATTAGGGTCGGCCATCTCGCGCGGCACGAGGCCCGCGTACCCGCCGGGGCCGGAGCCCGCACACGTGATCTGGAGGAGACGCAGATGAACGCAGCGCACGGCGCTTCGGGTCCGGGTACGACGCGGGAGGGACGCCGACACGGCTCCTTCACCGACCCGATGGCCGACGAGCGCCTCGCACCCCGAGCGGCCTCCACGACATTCGCGAATCCCGCTGCGCTCGGGCTGGCCGGGTTCTCCCTGGCCAACCTCCTGCTGAACATCATCAACGCGGGGTTCCTGGCCGAGTCGTCGATCCCCGGGGTCCTGCCGCTGGCACTGTTCGCCGGCGGGATCGCGCAACTCATGGCGGCCGTCGGCGAGTTCCGTCGGGGCAACACGTTCGGGATCACGGCGTTCGGCTCGTACGGGGTGTTCTGGCTGTCGCTGTGGGCCTTCTTCACGTTCGAGCAGTCCCAGTTCCCCACCCCCACCGTCGCGAACCACACGCTCGCGGTCTTCCTCCTCTGTTGGTTCATCTGGACGGTCCTGGTCTGGATCGCGAGCTTCCGGGTCTCCGTGGTGCTGAATCTCCTGTTCCTGGACCTGATGGGCGTGTTCGCCTTCCAGGCGGCCGGGTTCGGCTTCGACAACACGACGTTCATCCGGGTCGGCGGCTATCTCGGCCTCCTCCTGAGCGCCATCGGCTTCTACGCCGCGCTCGAGGTCATCGTGAACGAGACGTTCGGCAAGGTGATCGTCCCGAACCGCGCCCTCGCTCCGTCACCGGAACCGACGACCGAGGCCGGCGAGCGGGGCGACCACGGGACGGACTGACGCCTCACTCGTCATGGCGCGGCGAACACCGGTGCCGCTGCGCGGCGCATCACCTCCGGCCGGACGACCAGCCCGAGCAGCGGCCCGCGTGCGCGGGCGGGGACGCGGCCGTCGGGGAAGACCAATCAGTGGCAGCTACCGGCTCCGAGCGCGGCAGAACCCGCCTGAGCTACTGACGCCCGTCGACGCGGCGGGCCCCGAGCTGCTCGGTCAGCAGCTCCATGACGATGTCGTCGGGGTCGCGACGGACGACGGCCTCGCCCGAGCTCGGGTCGGCGTGGGCCTCGGCGTACATGTCCTCCTCGCTGACGTCCTCCTCGTCGGGCGGCTCGGGGGGCGGTGGGATGTCCGGGGGCCCGGCGGCCGGGCGGGGTGCCCCGCGGTCGGCCGGCGGCTCCGGAGACCGGGGGCGCTCGGCGTCCGGGGGTCGCTCTCCGGTGGCGGTGCCGCCCGCGCGGGCGCTCGGACGCTGGAACTGGGGTCGTCCCGCGGGGGCGGCCGGGTCGGGGTCGGCGGGCCGCTCGGCGGACTCCCGTCCGGCCTGGGGGCGCCCGTCGGGCTGCGGCCCGCCGGACTGCGGGCTGCCGGAGGGCCCGCTGCGCGGCTGCTGCGGCGGGCGCGTCGGGGCGGCCGGCGGCCCGCCCCGGGCCCGTCCGCCGGGAGCGGGGTCCGATCCGCCGCCCGACCCCCCCGGAGCCTGCCCGGTCGCGTCGACCGCCCGCAGCGCCCACTCGCCCGACAGCACCCGGCCGAGGGCCGAGGTCACGTGCCCGGCCCGGTTGGGCTGCGATAGCTGCTTCGCGAGCGGCGGGGTCGGCATCGCCAGGGTCACGGTGGTCCCCTCGACGGCCGCGACCGTGGCGTTCTGCAGGAGCGCGTGCGTCGGCTTGCTCGACTCGCGCACGGCCGTCATGACCTCGGACCAGATCCGGCGCAGCCCCGCCGCGTCCATCGCCCCGGGCGCCGCGGCCGGGGCGGCGGCCGAGCCGCCGGCTCCTCCGGGGCCTCCGGACGCGCCGGCGGCTCCGCGGGTCGGCCGGTCTGCTCGGTGGATCGGCCGGTCTGCGGGTCGGGCCACTCGGCCCGACCCGGGTGCTCCGGCGCGCGCGGCGCCGCGACGGTGGCGGTCGGCCGGTCCGTGGGCGGCCGGACGGTGGCGTCCAGCGCGTCGGCCGACGGGTGCCGACGACGTCGCCGCGCCGGACCGAGACCCGTCCGCGCCGGATTCCCGGCCCTGGCCGCGGCGGGACCGCCGCCCACGTCGCCACCGCGCTCCGACGGCCGTCGGAAGCGCGTGTCGCCCTCGTCGGGGACGGCCGGACCGGCCCCGGTCGCGAGCGGTCCGCCCGCACCCGCCGTCGCGCCGGCCTGGAGACGCCGCTCGACCCCCTCGAGGCGCTGCACGAGGGCCGCGTCCGAGGACGACGCGGCGGGCAGGAGCATCCGCGCGCACACCAGCTCCAGCAGCAGCCGCGGCGCCGTGGCCCCCCGCATCTCGGTGAGCGCGGTGTGCACCAGCTCGGCGTGCCGCGCCAGGGCCGCCGGACCGAGCCGCTGGGCCTGGTCGACCATCCGCTCGAGCTCGTCGGCGGGGACGTCGACCAGCCCCTTCTCCCCCGCGTCGGGCACGGCGTGGACGAGGATCAGGTCGCGCAGCCGCTGGAGCAGGTCGGCCGCGAAGCGTCGCGGGTCGTGCCCCGCCTCGACGAGCCGGTCCACGGCGCCGAACACCGCCGAGCCGTCCCCCGCGCCCAGGGCGTCGACGACGTCGTCGAGGATCGCGACGTCGGTGACCCCCAGCAGCCCGACCGCCCGCGCGTAGGTGACGCCCGACTCGTCGGCGCCCGCGAGCAGCTGGTCGAGCACCGAGAGGGAGTCACGCGCCGAGCCGCCGCCGGCCCGGACCACCAGCGGGTAGACCGCCGGCTCCACCGACACGCCCTCCTCGGCGCAGATCCCCTCGAGCAGTCCGCGCAGCGTGCTCGGGGGCAGCAGCCGGAACGGGTAGTGGTGGGTGCGCGAGCGGATCGTCGGCAGCACCTTGTCCGGCTCCGTCGTCGCGAAGACGAAGATCAGGTGCTCGGGCGGCTCCTCGACGACCTTGAGCAGCGCGTTGAACGCCGCCGTGGTCACCATGTGCGCCTCGTCGATGATGAAGACGCGGTAGCGCGAGCTCACCGGGGCGAAGTGCGCGCGGTCGCGCAGCTCGCGCGCGTCGTCCACGCCGTTGTGGCTCGCGGCGTCCATCTCGGTGACGTCGAGCGAGCCCGGACCGTTGGGCGCGAGCGCGATGCACGACTCGCAGACGCCGCACGGATCGGGCGTCGGGCCCTGCTCGCAGTTCAGGGAGCGCGCCATGATCCGGGCGCTCGAGGTCTTCCCGCACCCGCGCGGCCCGGAGAACAGATAGGCGTGGTTGATCCGGCCGGCCGACAGCGCCGTCCGCAGCGGCTCGGTGACGTGCTCCTGCCCGACGACCTCGGCGAACGTGCCCGGCCGGTACCGGCGGTACAGCGCCAGACTCATCGGCCCGGCCCCGCCGGGTCCACAGACTCCTCGATCCCCGCCACGGCGCCGAGGTTACGCGGGAGGTCCGACGGCGTGGGCCCGGCTCGGGACGACCACGGCGGAGACATGAAGGGGACCCCGCGCACCCGCCAGAGCCCGCTGACCCTTGCTGCCTTCCGGCCCTGGGGGAGTTCACAGGATGGACGCCGCGCGGGGTCCGGGGACAACTGTACCGGTCGGCCCGACACGTCTCGACCGGGCGGGCCGACCCCTGCCCACCGGGCCCGCCACCTCGTGGGAGCCATGCCCCTGACCTGTACCCTCGTCCGCGGAGGATTGGCCGAGTGGCCTAAGGCGCACGATTGGAAATCGTGTTGGGGTAACACCCTCACGGGTTCGAATCCCGTATCCTCCGCCAGCTGATCACGACGCCGGGTCCGCCACGTGCGGGCCCGGCGTTCGCCGCGGTGCATTCCCCGCGCGGCTCGAGCACGGCATCGTCGTCGACCGTGCCGATGAACCTGATGCACCGCCGCCTCTGCAGTTCCGCCGACTGGGCCACGAAGGTGGCCGGACGGATGCCCTCCGATCTCGCCGGCGTCGACCTCGGCGACGACGTCCTCGAGATCGGCCCGGGCTACGGCGCGACGACGGCCGTGCTGGTCGGGAGGGTGCCGCGGCTGACGGCGGTGGAGGTCGACGAGGCCTCGGCCGCGCGCCTGGACGCCGAGTACCGAGGACGCGCGACGATCGTGCACGGCGACGGCACCGCGCTGCCGTTCGACGACGGGCGGTTCTCCGCCGTCGTCTGCTTCACGATGCTCCACCATGTCCCGTCGCGGGCCCTGCAGGACGCACTGTTCGCCGAGGCGCGCCGCGTGCTGCGCCCGGGCGGGGTGTTCCGCGGGGTCGACTCGCAGCCCAGCCTGCGGTTCCGCCTGCTGCACATCGGCGACACGATGGTCGTCGTCGACCCGGGGACGCTGCCGGCGCGGTTGACCGCCGCGGGGTTCGACGACGATCCGGAGGTGGCGCTGATCGACGGTCGGCTGCGGTTCACGGCGCGGAGGAGCTGACCCGCGGACCGGGCTCCGGGCCGGCGCCACGACGCCGCCCGGACCCATGATCAGGAGCACTGGGCGCAGGCCCGCGGCTCGTCCGACCTGCGTGCAGTGCCCCTCATCGACGGAGCGGGTCCGCCCGGCCCCACCCGCCGCCCGCCCCATGATCAGGAGCACTGGGCGCAGGCCCGCGGCTCGTCCGACGTGCGTGCAGTGCCCCTCGCGAGCAGGACTCGCGACCTCACCCCGACCGCAGACCCCGCACCAGCAACGTCGCGAGCTGCTCGTAGGCCTCCGCGTCGGCCAGACCCGTCGTCGCCGCGATCCGGCGCTGCTGGATCGCCTCCATCGTCGACGCGATCACCTCGGCGGCCAGCCCCACGTGCACGTCGCGGAACGCCCCGGACTCGACGCCCTCGGCGATGATGTCCCGCACCCGACCGGCCGCGGCCCGCGTGTTCCGCTCGTAGATCTCGGCGGCGGGCGCGAAGGACGCCAGGTCCTCGAAGAAGCGCGGGGACGCGGGCGCGAGCTCCGCCGCCACGGCGCGCAGGTAGGCCACCAGCCGGTCCGCGGGATCGGTCCGGGTCGCGACGGCGGCCTCGACGTGTCGCGTCGCCGCGCGGAAGAACCGCACGACGGCCGCCGTCACCAGCTGTTCCTTGGAGCCCGCGAGCCCGTAGAGGGTGCGCTTGGAGCAGCGCAGGCGGGCGGCGACGTCGTCGAGGGTGAAGCCGCCGAAGCCCTCGGCCAGCATCAGGTCCACGAGCGCGTCGAACAGCTCGTCCCGCCGGACCGCACCGCGGCGGACCGGGCCGTCCGCACGCGTCCCGGCCGTCGTCACCTGGCGATCATAACCTCCTGCGGCTACTCTCATCGGTACTGACGTTCCCTTCTCAGTACCGATAGGACGCACCATGGCGGTCGACCGGCTCCTGCCCACCGACGAGGCCCGGGCGCTCATCGAGCTCACGCGCGAGGTCGCGGACAAGGAGCTGGCGCCGCGCGTGGACGACCACGAGCGCTCCGAGACCTACCCCGAGGGCCTGTTCACCACCCTGGGCGAGACCGGCCTGCTCGGGCTGCCCTACCCGGAGGAGTTCGGCGGCGGCGCCCAGCCCTACGAGGTCTACCTGCAGGTGCTCGAGGAGCTCGCGGCGCGCTGGGCGGCCGTCGCGGTCGCGGTCTCGGTGCACGGGCTGTCGTGCTTCCCGGTGGCCACCTTCGGCACCGCCGAGCAGCAGCAGACGTGGCTCCCGCGGATGCTCGCCGGCGAGCTGATCGGCGGCTACAGCCTCTCCGAGCCGCAGGCCGGGTCGGACGCGGCGGCGCTGCGCTGCCGGGCCGAGCGCCTCCCCCAGGGGGACGACCGAGCCGGCGACTACCGGATCACCGGCGAGAAGGCCTGGATCACCCACGGCGGCCGCGCCGACTTCTACGCGCTGTTCGCCCGCACCGGCGAGGGCAGCCGCGGCATCTCCTGCTTCCTCGCGCCCGGGCAGGCCGACGGCCTCGCCTTCGGGCAGGCCCGAGGAGAAGATGGGCCTGCACGGCGTCCCGACGACGGGCGCGATCTGGGACGGCGCGGTCCTCGACGCCGACCGGCTCATCGGCGCCGAGGGCCAGGGCCTGTCGATCGCGTTCGCGGCGCTCGACAGCGGCCGCCTCGGGATCGCCGCCTGCGCCACCGGGCTCGCCCAGGCCGCGCTCGACGCCGCCGTCGACTACGCCAACGAGCGCGAGACCTTCGGGAAGAAGATCGTCGACCACCAGGGCCTCGGCTTCCTGCTCGCCGACATGGCCGCCGCGGTCGACTCGGCCCGCGCGACCTACCTCGACGCCGCCCGCCGTCGGGACGCCGGCGTGGCCTACAGCCGGCAGGCCAGCGTCGCGAAGCTCGTCGCGACCGACGCCGCCATGAAGGTCACCACCGACGCCGTCCAGGTGTTCGGCGGCTACGGGTACACCCGCGACTTCCCGGTCGAGCGCTACATGCGCGAGGCCAAGATCATGCAGATCTTCGAGGGCACCAACCAGATCCAGCGCCTCGTCATCAGCCGCCACTTCGCGCGGTAGGACCCCGGGGCCGACGGCGGCCCCGGGGGCATGGCGGAGGATGGGCCCCGATGCGGGGATTCCTGATCACGGTGCTCGTGCTCGTCGTGCTGCTCGTCGGCGCCGATTTCGGGGCGCGGTGGGTCGCCGAGGACCGGGTGGCGACCCAGCTGCAGTCGCAGCTGAAGCTCGACGCGAAGCCCGACGTCGCCATCCACGGCTTCCCGTTCGTGACCCAGGCGGTCTCCGGCGACTACGGATCGGTGACGCTGACCGCCGAGCACATCCCGTACCGGCAGCTGCAGGACATCACCCTGGTCGCGGACCTCGGCGACGTCAGCCTCCCGCCGCAGTCGCTGATCGACGGCACCGTCCGCTCGATCCCGGCCCGCACCGTGACCGCGAGCGCCCAGGTCGACCCCGCCGACCTCGCCCGGGTGCTCCACGTCTCCGACGTCACCGTCGAGCCGGTCACCCAGGCGACGCTGGACGAGCGGCGGGCCACCGGGGCGGCCGCGCAGAAGGCGTTGTCCGGGGTGGACCCGTCGCAGGCGGTGGCGCTGACCTCGACGACGACGGTGCTCGGGCAGCAGGTCCGCGCGTCGGTGATCGCGACGTTCCGCCTCTCCGGGGGCCAGATCGTGCTCTCGGCACGCGACATCGCGGTGGACTCCGGCGACTCCGGGACCGTGCCGGGCGTGGTGACGAACGCGCTCCGGGGCCGGCTCTCCGGGTTCTCGGCGCGGGTCGATCCCGGGTCGCTCCCCTTCTCGATCAGCGCCACCGATCTGCGGGCCCAGGACGGCAAGCTCGTCGTCTCCGGCACCGCGAAGAACGTCGACCTGCTCGGCGGTTCGCTGTGAGACGCGCCCATCGCCGGTGAGGGCCCCCGTGACAGGCTGAGCGCCGTGCAGAGCATCCGCTGGGGCATCGCCGGCCCGGGCCGCATCGCCGCGAACGTCGCCCGCGACCTCGCCCGCTGCGAGGGCACCGAGCTGGCCGCGGTCGGCTCCCGGTCGGCGGAGCGGGCCGAGGCGTTCGCCCGGGAGCACGGCACCGACGCGACCCGCGCCCACGGCTCCTACCGTGAACTGCTCGACGACGACGCCGTCGACGTCGTCTACATCGCGACGCCCCACCCGCAGCACGCCGACCTGGCCGTCGCGGCCCTCGAGGCGGGCAAGGCGGTGCTCGTCGAGAAGACGTTCACCGCGACGCTGGCCGGGGCCTGGCGCGTCGTCGACACCGCGCGGCGCCACGGCGTCTTCGCGATGGAGGCGATGTGGACGCGCTTCCAGCCCGCGATCGTGCGGGCCCGCGAGATCTACGAGGCGGGCGAGATCGGCGAGGTCCGCTCCGTGCAGGCCGACCTCGGGACCGTCCGCGACGTCGAGCCCACCGACCGGCTCTTCGCCCCGGAGCTCGGCGGCGGCGTGCTGCTCGACCTCACCGTCTACCCCGTGTCCTTCGCGCAGATGGTCCTCGGCGGCACCCCGACGGCCGTCCACGCCGTGGCCTCGCGCGAGACGACGGGGGTCGACGCCGAGAACGCCCTGCTCCTGGGCTGGGACGACGGGCGCTTCGCCACCACGCAGGCCTCGTTCCACAGCCCCTCGCCCGGGCAGGCGCGCATCTTCGGGACGACGGGCTGGATCGACGTGCTGCCGCGCTTCCACCACCCCACGACGATCGTGGTGCACCGCTCGGCGGACGACCCCGGCGAGACGATCGAGCTGCCCCCGCACGGCGCGGGCTACTCCCACGAGATCGACGAGGTCAACGCCTGCCTGCGGGCGGGGCGCACCGAGTCGGCCGTCATGCCGCTGGACGACACCCTCGCCGTCCAGGGGGTCCTCGCCGAGGCGGGCGAGCAGATGGGGCTGACGTTCGCCGAGGTGGCCGTGGGTGGCCTCCGGCCCCGTGAGCAGTAACGGTGACGCTATCGCCAGCACCTTTAGTGCTCACGAGCCGGAGGCACCCACAGGGAGCCCTCCAGCAGCGCCGTCGGGTCGGTGAGCGCGGGCAGGGACCCCAGCTCGGCCGGCGTGCTCGGCCATCCCCAGCGCCGCGAGGGCCGCGTCGAAGGCGTCCTCGGTGGCGACGACGGCGTCGCGCAGCGCGGCCGGGATGCGCGCGTCCGCCGCGACGTGCGCCGCCCGCGCGGACGGCGAGGACTTCACCACCGGTCCGGTCATCGCCCGCGGATAGATCTCGACGACGAGCACGCCCGCCGGGCCGGGCGCGGGGTCGAGCGGCCACACCCCGATCCCGGCGCGACGCCACGCGCCGAGCAGCGCCATCCCGCGCACCGAGCCGGTGCCGACGGCGCCCGCCCCGCCGATCTGGAAGGTCGACAGCGGGCGCAGGCCCCGGTCGCGGGCGTCCTGCTCGGTACGCCGGAAGAGCGGGCGGGCCGCGTCGTCGGCGGGCCTGCGGGTGCCGGGCCGCCCCCAGAAGGGCGGCGGGCACTCGCGCAGCCAGCGCTCGCCGTCGGCGGCGGCCAGCGCCCACACCGCCGGCAACGTCGTGCACCCCTGCTCGCGGGCGAACCACGCCGCGAGACCGAACGAGAAGTCCAGCCCGACCACGACCGGCTCCGGACCGCCGCGCAGTCCGTCCAGGAGCGCCCCGACGCCGTCGCGGTCGAGCCCGCCGCGGACCTCGAGCAACCGGCCGGGGCGCGCCTCGGCCACCCGGATCCGACGCCGGGCGCCGTCCCGGTCCCCGGACCAGTCGATCGCGAGCACGCGCACGCGCCCATCCTCGCCGCCCTCCCCGACGGCCCGGCCCGAAGACCCTCGATCACCCGTTCGTCGCAGTTGGACGACCGCTCGACCCTTGTACCGGACCGCTCGTCCGCCCGCGAGTCCGACCACCTCTTCCGGGCGTCATCCGCCGTCCCCGTGGCCCCACCCGTCACAGGAGGCGCAGGCTCCCGCTGCGCCGCTCGCTGCAGCCCCGCTGCGACGGACGGCCGACCGCTCGAGTCCGATCCCCCGGGAGGAACTCCGTGTCCAAGCACCGCGCCCCGCGACGGCCGGGCCGCCGCACCGTCGCCCCCGTCGCCGCCCTCGCCCTCTCGGCGGCGGCCCTGACCGCGGTGGCGCCGATGGCCTCGGCCCAGCCCCGCACCCACGACCGCGACGCCGAGGCGGGCGACGGATCGGTCAACGTCCTGAACAACCTGACCCTGCTGCCCGTGCAGGCCTGCGGGCTGCAGGTGCCGGTGCTGTCGGGGATCCTCGACGGCCCGTCGGGCACCTGCACCCAGTCCGTCCACTGATCCCGCGGGCGCGTCCCCCCGGCCGCGACGGCGGGGCCGGGGGACGCGCGCGGATCAGCTGACGAGCCGCCGGCCGGACTGCGGACCGGTCGCCCTGGCGGGCCGGGACGCGCACCCGGACCGAGGTGCCGCTCCCGGGACGGGAGTCCACGTGCAGGTCGCAGGCGCTGCCGAAGGCGGCGTGCAGCCGGCGGGTGACCTCGCTGATCCCGCCGTGCCGGGCGTCGACCTGCGAGGCCGCCCGGGACGCCTCGGGGCCCATCCCGGCCCCGTCGTCGGACACCGTGACCACGCAGTCGGTCCCGACCCCGGCCGCGGTGACGTGCACCGTGCCGCCCTCGGGCTTCGGCTCGATGCCGTGCCGGACGGCGTTCTCCACCAGCGGGGACAGGACGAACGGCGGCAGCACCACCTGCTCGACCTCGGGCGCGACGGTGACCTCGAACTGCAGCCGCGCGCCGAAGCGGGCCTGCTCGAGGGTGAGGTAGCGCCGGGCGTTGCGCAGCTCCTCGGCCACCGTGGTGCCGGACTCGCCGTCGCGGAACGAGTAGCGCGTGAAGTCGGCGAACTCGGTGAGCAGTTCCCGCGCGCGGCCCGGGTCGAGCCGGACGTAGGCCGCGATGGCGGTCAGGGCGTTGTGCACGAAGTGCGCGGAGAACCGGGAGCGCAGCGCGGCCTCGACGTCCGCGGCGGGCAGGGTGACCTCCGGTGGCGCCCCGAGGGGCAGGCCCTCGGCGGCGCGCGAGCGCACCAGCTCCGGCGTGCCCCCGGACGCGGCCGCGGCGGAGGGGTGCCGGGCCTCGGGCACGTCGACCTCCTCGAGGTCGTCCAGCGCGAGGTCGGTCGCGACGACGGGCGCCGCGAGCACCGGCGCCTGCACGGTGGCCGGGTGGGTGCCGGCCCGCAGCCCGCGCCACACCGGGCGTCCGAGCAGCCCGTTGCCGGTCCAGTGCCGGTGCTCCACCCGCCCGACCAGGCGCGGCGAGAGCCAGTGCGCGGCGTCCTCGACGTCGGCGGGCAGCGGCCCGTCGAACGGGCTCACCGGCTGGGCGAGGTTGCGGGCGGCCTCCAGGACCTCCCGGCGGGCGCCGGCGGTGACCCCGGTGCTGACCCGGCCGACGTAGCGCAGCTCCCCGTCGCTGGGCACGCCCAGCAGCAGCGAGCCGACGCCCGACCCGCCGCCGCGCGGCGGCAGCCAGCCACCGACGACCACGTCCTGGGGGCGGGTGACGACCGAGGAGATCCAGCTGCGCGAGCGCCGGCCGCCCTGGTAGGTCGACTCCAGGCGCTTCGCGACCACGCCGCCGAGGCCGTAGTGCCGCGCCGTGCGCACCACCTGCTCGGCCTCGACCCCGGTGAACCACGGCGGCACGACGACCCGCCCGCCGGCGAGGTCGATCTCGGCGAGCAGCTCGCGGCGCGCCCGGTAGGGCAGGCGGGCGGTGGACCGCCCGTCGACCTCGAGCACGTCGAAGACGTAGAACGACACCGGGATGCCCTCGACCAGGGCCCGCGAGGGCGCCCGGACCCGCCGGCGGCGCCGCAGCCGCGCCGGGCTGGGGCGCCCGACCCCGTCCAGCGCGACCACCACGCCGTCGAGGACGAGCCCCGGGGCCGCCGGCACGCCGAGCTCCGGGAAGGCGGCCGTGACGTCGTGCCCGTCGGCGTCGACGAGGCGCAGCTCGCCGTCGCGGACCTGCGCGAGGCAGCGCAGCCCGGTCCACACGAACTCGAAGGCCCAGCCCGCGCCGCGCGGGAGGTCACCGGGCGAGGCCAGCATCGGCCGGGTGCCGGGACCCGGTTCCCCGACGGTCGGCGCCGTCGGGCCGTGGGCGGCCAGGGGTGCGGTCGACATCGCGCCTCCCTGACTCGTGGGCCCCGCGCCTGGCCTTCTCCGGCGCGCGACGGGTGCCGCGGCGGTCGCGCCGCGTACCTCACCCGACGCGCACCACGGTAGCCAGACCCCCCGACGACGTCCGTGAGCTCGGGGGCGCGCCACGGCGGCGCTGCGGCCGGACACCTCCACCACGCGACGAGCGGCCGACCCGTCATCCTGCCGCGCGCGGCGCCCGGCCGCACGGCCACGCGACGCCGCCGGACGATCGAGGTCCGCCGGTCGGCCGCCGTCCCCGCGCGGCGGTACCTCGCCCGGTCAGACCAGCGGGCCGCTCGCGACCACCGCGGACGGGCGCGTCGGCACGGTCCCGGCCGGTCTCGACCGACAGCGCGTAGGCGAGCCGCGGCGGGGCGGGGGCCGCGGTCGTGGCGCCCGGGGCCGCGGACGTCGGGGTGAAGGACCCGGTGGGATCCATCGCCCCGACCGGCGTCACCGCGCTCCCCGCCACCCGCCAGAGCACGAAGGTGCGCCCGCTGCCGATGGCCGGCATCGCCAGCGGGACCACGCGGGGCCCGGACGCGTCGTCGAGGACGACGGCGGCGACGGTCCCGGTGCCCGGCTGGACCAGCGATGCGGAGCGGACCGACGGGTCCCGGGCCTCCGCGCTCGCGACGACCTGCTCGGCACGCTGCGCGACGACCGCCCGGGGGTCGCCGGGACCCGGCGCGACGGCGCCGCGGGCGGCGAACACGACGATGCCCGCGATCACCGCGGCGAGGACCAGGACGGCGGCCGTGCGCCGCCGCGGGGCCACGGGCGTGGGGGCCGTGCGGGGTGCGGCGACCTCGTCGTCGGGCACGGACGACGGGGCGGCCGGCGTCGCCCGGGGCGTCGGGCGCGCCTCCTCCCGGTCGCGGGCGGGCGCCGGCGGGTCCGGCTCGGCGGCGGCCGCGGCGAGGATCCGCGTCCGCAGCGTCGGGGGCGGCTCCTGCGCCGGGAGCGCGTGCGCCAGCGCCGCCATCGTCTCGTGGGTCTCGGAGAGCAGCGCGCGGCAGACCGCGCACTCGCGCAGGTGCTCGGCGACGCGGCTCTCCTCGTCGGGCTCGAGCGCGTGCAGCGCGCGCCCGACGACGTCGGCGGCCAGCTCGGCGGCCACCGGGCCGTCACCGTGTCCGTGTCCCGCGCTCACCACGTGTCCCCCAGCAGCTCGAGGCCCGAGGTACCCAGGACCGGGGCGAGCAGCACGCGCAGTTTCGCGACGCCGGTGAACATCCGTGACTTCACCGTGCCGATCGGGACGCCGGTGATCGACGCGACCTCGCGCTGGGTGTAGCCGCCGTAGTAGGCGAGGCCGAGGGCCTGGCGCTGCTCGGTGGGCAGGTGGTGCAGCGCGGCCCGGACGTGCTCGGCGATGACCGACCCGAGGGCGGCCCGGTCGGCCGAGGGCTGGACCGCGGACCCGGCGTCGTCGGGCTCCTCGGTCGGGACGTGGTGGCGACGGCGGGTGGCCTCGCGCCGGACGGCGTCGACGGCCTTGTGGTGCACGAGGGTGAGCAGCCAGCTCACGACGGTGCCGCGGGTGCGGTCGAAGCGCCCCGGATCGCGCCAGAGCACGAGGAACACCTCCTGGACGACGTCCTCGGCGAGGCTCTCGTCGGCGCAGATGCGGCGGGCGAGGGAGAAGGAGGCACGGCCGTGGCGGGCGTAGAGGACGTCGAGGGCCGAGGTGTCGCGGCCGGAGAGCCGGGCGACGAGCTCGGCGTCGGTGACGTCCGCGTCCGGTCCCGCCCCGGGCGCCGGACGGTCACCGTCGACCGGGACGGCGGGGGCGGTCCGCGTGCGGGCCGGCCCCGAGGTGGAGGGCGGGGTCATGGTGGGGGTCTCCTCTCCCGGCCCCGGGCGTCGCACCCGGGACGTGCAGGCCTTCGCCGTCGGGGGCCGACGCGGTTCGCCTCACCCGGAGGAGTCGCCTGCCCCTCCGCCCGGAGGGGACCGGGCCGCCCGCTCACGCGGGGACGGAGGGCGGCCGCGCCATCTACCCTGCGCTGAGAGGCCGGTCACGGTGCGCGTTCTCCGGGCACCGGCGGCCGGACGGCCCGGAGCAGCCGGACGAGGAAGGGGCGAGGCCACCCATGGCGGGACAGTGGTTCGAGTCGGTGGCGGAGGCCCAGCGTCGCGCGCGCAAGCGGCTCCCCAAGTCGGTCTACGGCGCGTTGGTGGCCGGCAGCGAGGCCGGGGTGACCCTCGACGACAACACCGGCGCCTTCCGCGAGCTGGGGTTCGCCCCGCACGTCGCGGATCTGCCCAACGAGCGCTCCCTGGCGACGACGATCATGGGCCAGGAGATCTCCATGCCCGTCATGATCTCGCCGACCGGGGTGCAGGCGGTCAACCCCGAGGGCGAGGTGGCCGTCGCCCGGGCCGCCGCCTCGCGCGGGACCGCGATGGGCCTGTCGTCGTTCGCCAGCCGCTCGATCGAGGACGTCTGCGCGGCCAACGAGAAGACGTTCTTCCAGATGTACTGGGTGGGTGACCGCGAGACGCTGGCCGCCCGCGCCGAGCGCGCCAAGCGGGCCGGGGCGAAGGGCCTGATCGTCACGCTCGACTGGTCGTTCTCCCACGGGCGGGACTGGGGCAGCCCGTCGATCCCCGAGAAGATGGACTGGAAGACGATCCTCAAGTACGTCCCTGAAGGCGTCACCCGGCCGCGGTGGGGCATCGAGTTCCTGCGCAGCGGCAAGATCCCCGACCTCACGGTGCCCAACATCCCCGTCGACGGGGGCGAGCCGCCGACCTTCTTCGGCGCCTACGGCCAGTGGATGTACACCCCGCCGGCCACCTGGGCCGACGTCGCGTGGCTGCGCGAGCAGTGGGGCACGCGACTCGCCGTTCTGCGTCAAGGGCATCACGCGGGTCGACGACGCCAAGCGCGCCGTCGACGCCGGCGCCACCGCGATCCAGGTGTCCAACCACGGCGGCAACAACCTGGACTCCACGCCGGCCCCGATCCGGATGCTGCCCGGGATCGTCGAGGCGGTCGGGCGCGACGTCGAGGTGATCATGGACGGCGGGGTGCGCCGCGGCTCGGACGTGGTCAAGGCGCTGGCCCTGGGCGCGAAGGCCGTCGCGATCGGGCGGGCCTACCTGTGGGGGCTCGCCGCCGCGGGCGAGGAGGGCGTCGGCAACGTCCTGGACATCCTGCGGGCGGGCGTCGACTCCGGGCTGATGGGCCTGGGCAAGTCCTCGGTCCAGGATCTCGCGCCCGAGGACCTGCTCATCCCGCCGAACTTCACGCGGCAGGCCGGCGTCGCGTAGGTCCCGGATCTGAGCGAGGGGCACCTTCGGTCGGCCAGATCGACTGAAGGTGCCCCTCGCCCAGCCCTGGATGCGCCCCGGCGTTCCGGTGAGGGGCGCCCCTCGGCGGTCTACTCGAGCGAAGGTGCCCCTCGCTCAGAACCGGCCGTCACGCACGAACGCCGGCCATCCGCGGGGGACGACCGGCGTGGCGGTAGCGGTGGGATTCGAACCCACGGTGGGCAGAACCCACACACGCTTTCGAGGCGTGCTCCTTTGGCCGCTCGGACACGCTACCGGGAGCAATGTTACGGAAGCCCCGCCTCGTCGCCGCGACCCCCCCGACCCTCGCGGAACCACTCCCGCAGCACCGCCGCGCACTCCGCCTCGCGGACCCCGCCGAGCACCTCCGGGCGGTGGGTGAGGCGCCGGTCGCGGACCACGTCCCACAGCGAGCCGACCGCCCCGGTCCGCGGCTCCCACGCCCCGAACACGATGCGGTCGACCCGCGCGAGCACCGCCGCGCCCGCACACATCGTGCAGGGCTCGAGCGTGACGACGAGCGTGCAGCCGGTCAGGCGCCATCGCCTATCGGTGTGCTCCCCTTGCTGCACCCGCGCGGCCGCCCGCAGCGCGAGGATCTCGGCGTGCGCGGTGGGGTCACCGGTCGCCTCGCGGGCGTTCGTGGCGCACGCGAGCTCCCGGCCGGCGGCGTCGACGACGACCGCGCCCACCGGCACGTCGTCGGGATGCGATCCGGCCGCCACCTCGAGCGCGCGGCCGACCAGGTCCTCAGGACGCAGGCGCGGTCTCCACGACCTTCGCGAGCTCGTCGGCGAACCCGCAGCGGCGGGCGATCGCGGTGAGCTGCTCGTCCGGGTAGAGGTCGATCTCGTCGACCAGGACGGCGAGCTCGTCGGCGGGCACGCCGAGGTCCGCGAGCATGCCGAGGTCGCCCTCGGGCCACGGGTCGTCGTCGACCTCGTCCTCGTCGGGCACGTCGAGGCGCAGCAGGTCCAGGACGTCGGCCGCGACGTCGTAGTCCAGGGCGGCGACGGCGTCGGAGAGCAGCAGCGCCACGCCGCCGGGGACGGGGCGCACGAGCACGAAGAACTCGTCGTCCACGTCGAGCAGCCCGAGGACCGCGCCGGTGGAGCGCAGCCCCCGCAGCGCGGTGATGGCCGAGTCGAGGTCGGCGAGCGCGCCGCGGTCCATCGAGACCGCGCGCCAGCGCCCCTCCTCACGCGTGACCGCGACCGCCCAGCCGTCGAGCGGCACGACGGTGCCGGGCCCTCCCTTGGACCCACCACGCGGCGCGGCCTGCGCGCCCTGACCAGCCATGGTCACCACGGTAGGTGCGCGGAGTCCGGGTCGGAAAGGGAGTTGGCAGTGGACCTACCGAATCGACACCTTCTGCGCGCCGGGCGGTCGCCCCCCGGAGGCCGGGGGTGCAGGATCGGGGCGTGAGCACGTCCTCGGAGACCCGCTCGGGCCGCTCGGCCGGGGGTCGGCGCCGCGCGGCGCACCGCGCTCCCGAGCGCGCTCTGCTGGCCGAGGCCCGGGCCCTGCAGCCCGACACGATCGCCCTGCGCCGGACCCTGCACCGCCACCCCGAGCTCGGCCTGGACCTGCCGACCACGCAGGCCGCGGTGCTCGCCGCGCTGCGCGACCTGCCCCTCACGCTGACCACGGGACGCGCGGCGAGCTCCGTCGTCGCGACCCTCACCGGGAACCGTCCGGGACCGTCGGTCCTGCTCCGCGCGGACATGGACGCGCTGCCGCTGCGCGAGGAGAGCGGGCTCGAGCACGCCTCCCGGATCGAGGGCGCGATGCACGCGTGCGGGCACGACCTGCACACCGCGATGCTCGCCTCGGCCGCGCGCCTGCTCGCGGGCCGCCGGGAGCGCCTCGCCGGGACCGTCGTGTTCATGTTCCAGCCCGGCGAGGAGAGCAAGCACGGCGCGCTCGCGATGCTCGCCGAGGGCCTGCTCGAGGCCGGCGGCAGCCGCCCGTCCTCGGCGATGGCGCTGCACGTCACCTCGCGCCTCGCCTCGGGCACGCTGCAGACGCGCGCCGACTCGATCATGGCCTCGTCCGACGACTTCTCCGTCACCGTCCACGGCGCCGGCGGGCACGCCTCCGCGCCGCACGACGCGCTCGACCCGGTGCCCGCGGCGGCGGCGATGGTCGGCGCGCTGCACACCATGACCAGCCGGCGGGTGAGCGCGTTCGAGCCCGCGGTGCTCACCATCGCCCACCTGACCGCCGGCACCACGACGAACGTCATCCCCGAGACCGCGGTCCTCGAGGGCACCGTGCGGACGCTCTCCGAAGAGACCCGCGAGACGCTGCTGACCGAGCTGCGGCGGGTCTGCACCGGCGTCGCCGACGCCTACGGCTGCACCGCGACGGTGGAGATCGACGCGGGCTACCCGGTGACGGTGAACGACGCCGCCGTGGCCGAGCGGGTCGCGGACGTCGGGCGCTCGGTGCTGGGCTCGCGCTTCGTCGAGCCGATGCCCGACCCGATCATGGGCTCCGAGGACTTCTCCTACGTGCTCGCCCGCGTGCCCGGCGCGCTCGCGTTCCTCGGGGCCTGCCCGCGGGGCACCGACCCGTCCGAGTCGCCGCCCAACCACTCCAACCGCGTGGTGTTCGACGAGGACGCGATGGTGGCGGGTGTCGCGCTGTACGCCGGCTACGCACTGGAGTCGCTGCGCGCGTCGTGACCCTCGTGGCCGCCGCGGAACGCGCACCCGGGCGAATGCCGGTCACCCGTCCGTGTCGTCCTACGCTCCGGCGTCGTGGGGACTCCGGAGGTGGACAGCGGCGCCGTCCTGGCCGCCGCGCTGCAGCGACCCGTGTGCGTGCTCGGGCTCGGGCTGATCGGCGGCTCGGTGCTGCGCGCCGCGACGGACGCCGGCCGGGAGGCCTGGGGGGCGTCGGCCTCGACGACGACCGTCGAGAAGGCCCGCGCCGACGGCTACGACGTCGCCGACGACGTGGCGAGCGCCGTCCGCCGGGCGGCGGAGAGCGACGCGCTCGTCGTCGTCGCGGTCCCGCTGACCGCGATGGACGACGTGCTCGCGGTGGTCGGGCGGGAGGCGCCCGACTGCCGGCTCACCGACGTCACGAGCGTCAAGGAGCCGGTCACCGACGCCGTCGGACGCCGGGCCCCGGGCGCCCGCTTCGTCGGCGGCCACCCGATGACCGGCACCGAGTTCTCCGGTTGGGACGCGGGCTCGCTGCAGCTCTTCCACGACAAGGTGTGGGTCGTCGCCACCGACGACGACACCGACCTCGCGGTGTGGACCGACGTCGTCGCGCTCGCGCTGGCCTGCGGCGCCACCGTCGTCCCGGCCGCCTCCGACGAGCACGACGTGGCCGTCGCCCGCATCTCCCACCTGCCGCACCTGCTCGCGGCCGTGCTCGCCGCGGTCGGCGCCGACGGGGGCGAGCTGGCGCTGGCCCTGGCGGCGGGGTCGTTCACCGACGGGACGCGGGTGGCGGCGACCCGCCCCGAGCTGACGGCGGCGATGTGCGAGGGCAACCGCGCGGCGCTGCTGGCGGCGCTCGACGACGCCCTCGGCCGACTCGGGGCCGCCCGCGGCTCGCTCGCCTCCACCGGCGGCCTGCTCGCGACCCTCACCGCCGGGCACGACGGCCGCGCTGCCCTCGACGCCGCGCGGCTGGACCGGCGCGAGGTGCGGATCGACCTGGTGGGGGTCCCCGCCGAGCACCTCGAGGCGATGCGCGAGCTCGGCCGCTCCGGGGGCCGGATCATCGGCTGGACCAGCGACGCGCTGGAGGCGGCGGCTCCGGACGACGAGTAGGTGCGCTCCGCGCTCGTGAGCAGTAACTGCGCCGTATCGACCGCAGTTACTGCTCACGGACCGAAGGCACCGGCGACACCCCGGTGAGCTCCTCGGCCGCCGCCCAGAACCGGGCCGCGAGGTCGGCGTCCCGGGCCGCCCGCGGCATCCGGGCCCGCCCGGGCTCCCCGACCAGGCCGAACACCCCCGAGGGGCCCCAGTAGCTGCCGTTCTCCGCCGCCGGGTCGGTGGCCGCGACGAGCAGCGGCTCGGCGCCGGTGTCGACCTGCTGCGAGGGGAGCAGCCGCTCGAGGGCGGCGGGCGGGAGCCGGCGGGTGCGGGTGCGGCCGAGGTTCGGGCCGCTGGCCTGCAGGTTGGTCTGCGTGTAGCCGGGGTGGGCGGCGGTGCTGCGCATGTCCCAGCCGCGCTCCTCGGCGAGCCGGGCGAGGTGCCGGGTGAGCAGCAGGTCGGCGAGCTTGGAGGCGCCGTAGGCGCGCGTCGGCGAGTAGCGCTCCGGCGCCGCGAGGTGGGTGGGGTCGACCCGGCCGACGAAGGCCGCGCCGCTCGACATCGTCGCCACCCGGGCCCCTGGTGCGGCGAGCAGCAGCGGGAGCAGGCGCACGGTGAGCGCGAACGGGCCCAGGGCGTTGCTGGCCATCTGGAGCTCGAACCCGTCCACGGTGAGGTGCCGGTCCGGGACCGCCATCACGCCGGCGTTGTTGACGAGCAGGTCGAGCGGGCGCTCCGCCGCGAGGAGCCCGTCGGCGAACTCCCGGACCGAGGCGAGGTCGGCCAGGTCGAGGCGGCGCACCTCCGTCGTCGCTCCCGGCACGCGGGCCTGCAGGCGGGCGCGGGCGGCCTCGCCCCGCTCGGGGGAGCGCACGGCGAGCACGACGTGGGCGCCGGCGCCGGCGAGTCGCGCGGCCGCCTCCTCGCCCGTCCCGCTGTTGGCTCCGGTGACGACGGCGGTCCGTCCGGTGAGGTCGGGCACGAGGTACACGGCAGGTCTCCTCCCACAGACAACAGACCGGCGGTCTGTTGCTCCGCCGACGTTAACGGACCATCGGTCTCTTCGCAACGGACCGCCGGTCCGTAATCTGTGGCCCATGACGTTCCGGCGGGCGCGCAGCGACGAGCAGCGCGAGGAGCGACGGCGGGTGATCCTCGAGACGACCGCGGCGATGCTCGGCGAGATGCCGGTCGCCCAGGTGAGCCTCAACGAGATCAGCCGGCGGGTGGGGCTCGCGAAGTCGAACGTGCTCCGCTACGTCGAGTCGCGCGAGGCGGCCCTGCTCGACCTGCTGCACGCCCGCGCGCAGGAGTGGCTCGAGGCCCTCGCCGAGGAGCCGACGGCGTCCGGGCCGGCGGCGCGGCGGGCCGACGAGCTCGCCGACCTCGTCGCGACGACGCTCGCCGCCCGCCCGGTGCTCTGCGACCTGCTGGGCGCCCAGGCGGCCGTCCTCGAGCGCAACCTGTCGACCGCGCTCGCCGTGCGCCACAAGCACGCCGCCCTGGCCGCCGCGCAGGAGTTCGCCGCGACCGTCCGCCGCCACGTGCCCGAGCTCGACGCGGACGGCGCGATGCGCGTGTCCGGGGCGACGTTCCTGTGCGCCGGGGCCCTCTGGGCCGCCACCCAGCCGTCCGCCGCGATGCTCGCCGCCTACGAGCAGGAGCCCGACCTCGCGGCGATGCGCCTGGACTTCGCCGTGGCGATGCGCGACCTCGTCCGCCTGGTCCTCGCCGGGCTCCTGGCCGGCGAGCGGTAGGAGCCGTCCGCGCCGAGCTGGACCCCCAACCGAGGGCTCCCGGGGCGACGGCGCGAGTCCACTCGACCCCGGGACGCGCTCACCAGAGCCCGGGCGCGTCCTCGTCGTCGCGGCTGTGCCGGCCGCGCCCGGAGGCACCCGGCGGCGGCCCCGCGGGCACGGGTGGCCCGGGCAGCGGCGGGGCGAGCGCGGGCGCGGGCGGCGGCTCGTCGGGCCGGTCGGGGCGGGGACGCTCCGGGACGGGCAGGTCGGCGACGATCTCGGTGGGCGCGGTGGGCGCCGGGTCGACCCCCGCGACCACGCGCACCCAGTCCCGGGCGGCCTCGGCGTCGTACGCGGTGTCCCGCCGGCGGGCCATGACCCCCGGCAGCCCCTGCTCGCGCACCCCGGCCAGCAGCGCGACCCCGTCGTCGTACACCGGCGAGACCTGGATGCGGCCCACCTCGTCGAGCGCCAGCCGCCCGAGGGTGGCCCGACGCTCCTCGAGGGGCCGCTCGGTGAGCCCGACGCCGTAGAGCCTGAGGACGTCGTACACCATGAAGATCGCCGGACGGGCGCGCGCGAGGCTGCGCGCCCGGCGCGGGTCCGCCCGCCGCAACCGGTCGACCAGCGCCAGCGACGACGGCTGCCCGGCGTCGAGCAGCACCGCCTCGCCGTCGAAGAGCCCGTCGGCCACGACGTCGGCCAGCCCCGCGAACTCGGGGAACCGCGCCGTCACGTCGTCCCCCTCGAGGGTGCGCAGGCACAGCGTCCCCTGGTCGACGTCGGCCAGCAGGCGGATGCCGCTCCAGTCGACCTCGTAGCTCCACTGCCGGCCGACCGGGAGGTGGCCGGGGACCGGCTGCATCGGCCGCACCAGGCCGTCGCGCTCACCGACTCCCTGCATGCCGGACATCGTGCCCTGGACCCCCGACAGTCCCGCCCCGACCTCGTTCGGCGTGTCGTCGCGCCGCGCCCGGATCGCGTGTCCGCCCGCGGATCCTGGGACGGGAGACGCGTGTGGGGCATCCTGGACACGACGAGCCGTCACGTCGGGTGACGGGCGGCGGAGCGAGGGGAGCCGCGCGATGCGCGCGATCTGGAACGGCGCGGTGTCGTTCGGGCTGGTCAACGTGCCCGTGCGGCTCTACGCCGCGACGTCGAACCACGACATCCGGTTCCACCAGGTGCACGAGGTCGACGGCGGGCGCATCCGCCAGAAGCGGACGTGCTCGGTCTGCGGCGAGGAGGTCGCGTACTCCGAGATCGCCAAGGGTTACGAGACCGACGACGGCCAGCTGATCATGCTCGACGACGACGACCTCGCCTCGCTGCCGACCGCGAGCGGCCACGAGATCGACGTCGTGCAGTTCGTCCCGGCCGACCAGGTGGACCCGCTGCTGCTGGACAAGAGCTACTACCTCGAGCCGGAGAACAAGGCGCTCAAGCCCTACTCCCTGCTGCGCGAGGCGCTGCGCGAGACCGACCGGATGGCGCTGGTCAAGGTCGCGCTGCGCCAGCGCGAGACGCTCGCCCTGCTTCGCGTGCGCGAGAACGCGATCGTGCTCCAGACGATGCTGTGGCCCGACGAGGTCCGCGAGGCCGACTTCCCGGTGCTCGAGAACGACGTCGAGGTCCGCCCGCAGGAGATGGCGATGGCCTCGTCGCTGATCGACTCGCTGTCGGGGGAGTTCGAGGTCTCCGAGTTCGAGGACGACTACCGCAAGGCCGTCGGCGAGCTCATCGAGTACAAGCGCGAGCACGGCGGCGCGCGCCGTCCGCCCGCCGAGGACACCGCGGCCGAGGACACCGACGACATGACCGACCTGCTCACCGCGCTGCGCCGCTCGGTCGAGGCGGCGGGCGGCCGGTCCGCGGAGGCCGGGTCCGACGCGGGGTCGGCGGCCGAGTCCACCACGGAGGCGGAGTCCACCGCGGAGGCCGAGCCCGCGGCCGAGGCGCCCGCCGAGGAGGCGGCGCCGAAGCGCACGCGGAAGAAGAGCTCGTCGTCGAAGGCCTCGGACGAGCCTCGAGACGAGCCTCGGAGACGGGCGCCGAGGCGAAGAGCTCGAAGGGGTCCTCCTCGCGCTCGCGTCGCAAGAAGTCCGACGACGAGAGCGACGAGAAGGCGACCAAGTCGGCCTGAGGTCCGGGTCCCCGACCGCTCAGGCGCGCATGTAGGCCTCGCGGCCGGGGACGTCGTAGCCCTGGTCCTCGATGGCCTCGACGACCTTGCCCAGCCCGAGCTCGTCGTCGTGGTCGACGCGGACCACGCGGGCCTCGAGGTCGACGTCGACCCCCTCGACGCCGTCGATCGGGGACAGCGCGCCCTCGATCGCGGCGCGGCAGTGGTCGCAGTGGATCTCGGGTACCGAGAGCGTGGTCGTGGCCATGACGTCCTCCGTGACGGGTCGGCGGCGGGTGGTCGCCGGACGTCCTGCCCGGCGCGGTCTCCCCGCGACGGTGCCACGCCGCGCGCGCCGCTGCGTCGGGGACCCCGGGCGTCGCGGCCCGCCGAACCGAACGGACGTGGCGCACGGAGGTCTCCCGGACGGCGGCGGCGGGCAGCACCCGCCGTCGTCGGCACCCTCACGCGACGAACGGAATACTCCGGACATGCCTCGACGCCGAGCCCACGTCCTGCTGGCCCTCGCGGTCGCCGGACTGGCGCTCACCGCCTGCAGCAACGAACCGCCGAGCGCCCCGCCCCCGGCGCCGACGGCGTCGTCACCCCCGCGGGCGCACCGACCCCGACGACGGGTCTGCTCGCCGCCGGGCGTGCCCACCGAGGGCACCCGCCCGGACACCCGCGGGCTCCCGCTCGCCGCCGAGCCGCAGTCCGCCCCGGTGCCCTCGACCCCGCCGCCGGGCCGGCAAATCCCGGTCGGCTCGGCCCCCGAGGGCGTCGTCGTCGACCCCGTGACCCGCACCGTCGCCGTCGCGACCCGCAACCCCAACAGCCTCGTGCTCCTCGACGCCGACACCGGGGCCGTGCGCGCCCGCACCCCGCTGCCCGGGTTCGTGCGCCACCTCCAGCTCGCCGCGCCGGGCGGTCCGGTGCTCGTGCCGGTGGAGAGCGCGAACGCCCTCGTGCGGGTGTCCCTGCCGGGCGGGCAGGCCGCGCCGCCGCTGTTCGTCGGCACCGTCCCGCACGACGCCACGCAGGACCCGAACGGCACCGTCATGACGGCCGACGAGCTCGGCGGGACGGTGACGGCGGTGCGCGGCGACCAGGTCGTCAAGGTCTTCACCAACGCCGTGCAGCCGGCGGGGCTGGCCCCCGTCGGCGATCTCGTCGGGCTGATCGACGTGCGCAAGAACACGCTGACGACCTACGACGTGAACACCCTGCACATCGTCGGCGAGGCCCCGGCCGGCCAGGGCCCGACGCACCTCGTGGCCGACCGGCACGGCCGGATGATCGCGACGGACACCCGCGGGAACCAGGTGCTGGTCTTCCAGCCGAACCCCACCGGTCCGCCGACCCAGGTGGGCGCGATCCCGCAGCCGGGCGGCCCGTACGGGATCACCTACGACCCGGTGCGCGACCGCGTGTGGGTCGCGTCGTCGGGGACCAACGAGGTCATCGGCTACGACATGTCGGCCCCGCAGCCGCGCCCGGTGGCCCGCGTCGCCACCGTCCAGAACCCGTACACCGTCGGCGTCGACCCGACGACCGGCCGGCTCTTCGTCGCGGGCGTCAGCGTCGGGGTGATCCAGGTGATCACGCCCTGAGGCCCGCGAGGAGGACCCCGACGAGCCGCCGGGCGTCGTAGCGCTCGTCGTCCTCCGCGCCGGCGCACAGGCCCCCGACGCCGCGCATGACCTCGTACCCGCTCAGGTCGTCGCGGACCTCGCCGGCGGCCGCGGCCGCGGTCAGCAGCTCCTCGCACACCGGGACGAGCCGCTCGAGGAAGTAGGCGTGCAGGGCCTCGAACCGGCTGCCGTCACCGCGCAGGGCCCCGGCCAGCCCGTGCTTGGTGACGAGGAAGTCGACGAAGCCGTCGACCCACCGCACGAGGGCCGCGTAGGGCGAGGCGGCCTCGGCGAGGCAGGTCGGGCCCGCCTCGACGCAGGCCTCGACCTGGTGGCGGTAGACGGCGACGACGAGGTCCGCGCGCGTCGGGAAGTGGCGGTAGACGGTCCCCACGCCGACGCCGGCCCGGGCCGCGATGTCGCGCACCGGGGCCTCCACGCCCGAGGCGACGAAGGCCGACGCGGCCGCGTCCAGCAGGGCCCCCTCGTTGCGGCGGGCGTCCGCGCGTCGTCGGGGAGTGCCGGTCGCGGCCGTCTCCGTCACGTCCACCTCCGCAGGCGTGCGTTGCTTACCGGAACCAGGTTCCGTATCGTCGGCGGAACCACGTTCCGTCTCTCCAGCATGCCAGAGGTCACCCATGACGACCCGCCCGAGCTTCGGGATCGCGACCGCCCCCCAACAGGTCGACTACGCCGACGTCCTGCGCGTCTGGCGCGAGGCCGACACCGTGCCGGAGATCGAGCACGCCTGGCTCTTCGACCACCTGCTGCCGATCGGCGGGGACATCGACGGCCCGATCTTCGAGGGCTGGACGCTGCTGTCCGCCCTCGCCGCGCAGACCTCGCGGCTGCGCCTCGGGCTGCTCGTCACCAGCAACCGGATCCGCCCGCCGGCCCTGCTGGCCAAGATCGCCACGACGGTGGACGTCGTGTCCGGCGGGCGGCTCGAGTTCGGGATCGGCGCGGGCTCGCGCCCGAGCATCCCGTGGGCCCGCCGCGAGTACGACGCCCACGGCCTGCCCTACCACGACTTCTCGGACTCGGTGGGCGCCCTCGACGAGGCCTGCACGGTGATCGAGCGGCTGTGGACCGCCGACGAGCCGTTCGACTTCGCCGGCGCCCACGTGCAGCTCACCGGGGCCTTCGGCAACCCGAAGCCGGTGCAGCGCCCGCACCCGCCGATCATGATCGGGGGCCGGGCGGGCTCGACGTTGCGGGTGGTCGCGAAGCACGCCGACCGCTGGAACATCCCCGGCGGCGACCTCGACGACGCCCGGTCCCGCAGCGCCCTGCTCGACCGCTACTGCGCCGAGATCGGCCGCGACCCCGGGACGATCACCCGCTCGATCCACCTCGGGGTCTCCTACGACGACCCCGACAGCACCCGCACGGCCATCGCCGCGGCCCTCGACGTCGGGTTCACGCACGTGACGCTCGGGCTCCCGGCGCCGTGGCCGGACGGCGTGGCGCACTGGGTCGGTGCGCTGACGCGCTCGTGAGCACTACTGTGGCTATAGCGACACCGAGTGCGCACGAGCGCGGAGCGCACCTATGCGGCCGACACCGCCGGACCCTCCTGCACGGCCAGCTCCAGCACGACCGCCGCGACGTCACCCTCGGGGCCGGCCGGCCAGGGAGAGAGGGGCGAGGTCCGCCCGATCCCGTCGAGCACGGTCGCGGCCAGCCCGTCCGGGCTCGTCGGCCACGGGGCCAGCCCGGCCTCGGCGAGCACCGTCGCGTTCGCGCGGCCGTGGCCCGGGATCGGGTGGTAGGTCACCGCCGGCAGGTTGGCGACCAGCGCCTCGGTGACCGACAGCCCGCCCGCGTTGTGCAACAGCACGTCCGCGGCCGCCATCAGGGCCGGGACGTCGTCGCGCCAGCCGAGGGCGGTGACCCGGTCCCGCGCGTCGAGCTGCTCGCGCAGGTCGGCGTTCCGCCCGCAGAGGACCAGCACGTGCGTGGCGGGGTTGGTCAGCGCGGCGTCGACGAGCGCGGGCACGTCCCCGAGCCCCAGCGAGCCCGCGCTGATCAGCACCGCGGTCTCGTCGTCGGACAGGCCCAGGGAACGGCGGGTGTCGGCGCGGTCGGCGTCGGTGTGGGCGCGGGAGAAGCGCGGGTCCACGAGCGGCCCGGCCGGGCGCACGGCCACGCCGTAGACCTCGTCCGCGGCGACGGCGCAGGCGGTGGTGACCGACAGGTGGACGTCGACGCCCGGGTGCAGCCACATCCGGTGCGGTGCCGGGTCGGTCAGGTAGCTCACCACCGGCACCCCGACGTGCCCCGCGGCGCGCATCCGCCCCAGGGTCTGGCAGGACAGCGGGAAGGTGGAGACGACGACGTCGGCGTCGCGGGTCCAGCGGCGCACCGTGCGCTCCGAGCACACGAGGAACGTCAGGATGATCGCGCGGACGAGGCCCCGGCGCTCGAGTGCGCGGAAGAGCCAGTCGAAGAACCGCGGCATGGTGTTGACGACGACGCCGTAGCCGTCGCCGATGATCACCTGCCCGAAGCGGGGCAGGGCGTCGAGGTAGTCGTGCACCTCGGCCACCGCGCCGCGGGCGCGCAGCCGGGACGCCAGCTCGTAGGCCGCCCGGTCGTGCCCGGCACCCACGCGCGCGGTGAGCACGACGACGCGCGGGGAACGCCCGCCGACGTCCCGGACCGGGGCCGGCGCGAGCGCGGTGCGCGGCCCGTGACGCCTCCGGGGACGGATCGACCTCGGGACGCCGAGTGCGGTCATCGGTCGCGGGGCTCCTCTCTGGTGAGGACGTCCGGCGGGCACGGGCTGGTCCACGCGCCTGTTCTACGCACGGGTGCCGTGACCCGCCTGTGAACCCACTGTGACCCACGGGCGGATCCCGACGTCGACGCCCATGATCGTGCGCCCGGACGGCGTCCTGGTGAGGGCCGGATGACGGGCCGGGGAAGCCCGCGGACCGGGGTGAACGGGGGCTCCCCGGAGCGTGAACAGTGCACCCGGACGGGTGCGCCGGGCGACGGATCGAGAGACTGGAGCCCGTGACGAGGCCGCAGGACGACCGGGCGAGGAGCGTGCTGATCGTCTCCGGCGACATCGGCCAGGGCCACGAGGCCGTCGCGCGGGCCGTGCACACGACCGTGACGCGCGACCGGCCCGACTGCGACGTCCGGGTCGCCGAGGCGTTCGCCCGGATGGGTCACGGCTCGGGTCCGGTGTTCCGCTGGCTGTTCGAGTTCGCGGTGCGGTGGACCCCGCTGCTCCAGGAGGCCTGGTACCCCGCGGTGACCCGCTCGCGGCTCGTGCGCTGGTTCTACCGCGAGGTGATGGGGGCCTGGGTGGCCCGCGCGCTCGCGGCGGACCTCGCGGGCGGGCCGACCGACGTCGTCGTCTCCACCCACCAGCTCGCCACCGCCGGGCTGGCGTGGCTGCGGCGCCGCGGGCGCCTCGACGCGCGCCTCGTCGCGGTCATCTGCGACTTCGCTCCCCACGCCTACTGGACCTACCCGGGCGTCGACGAGTACCTCGTGCTCGACGACCTCGCCCGCGAGCCCACCCGCGCGATGGACCCGGGCGCGGCCGTGACGGTGCGCTCGCCGCTCGTGGGTGCCCCCTTCGGCCCGGTCGGCGACGACGCGGCCCGCGCGGCGCGCCGGGCGCTCGACCTGCCCCAGGACGCGCTGGTGGTCGTCGCGACGGCGGGCTCCCTCGGGCTCGGCGGGGTGGCCGGCGCCGTGCGCGCGGCGCTCGCCGCGGACCCGCGCTGCCACGTCGTCGCCCTCTGCGGGCGCGACGAGCGGGCGCGGGCGCGGCTGGCGGGCCTGCGGGCGCGCACCGGTGCGGGCACCCGGCTGCGGGTCCCCGGCTGGGTGGACGACGTGCCGACCCTGCTCGCCGCCGCCGACGTCGTCGTGAACAACTCCGGCGGCGCGACCGCGCAGGAGGCGCTCGCCTGCGGGCGCACCCTGGTGATCCACCAGCCCCTGCCCGGGCACGGACGGGACTCCGCCCGCCTGCTCGGCGCCGCCGGCCTCGCGCACACGTGCCACCGTCCGGGTGCGCTGACCCGGCTGCTGCGCACGTGGGTCGCGGACCCCGCCGCGCTGGCCGCCGCGCACGCCCGCGCCGCCCGCTGGTCCGCCGGTCACGCCCGGATCGACCTCGCCTCGGTGCTCGGCCTGCCCGCCGCGGCGCCGGAACCGGCGGTCGAGCCCGCCCCGGCCGGCGAGGACGACGAGTTCGGGCCGCGCCTGGTCGGGAGCGCCCGGTGAGCCCCGCCCTCGCGCTCGTGACCGCGCTGCTCGGCGCGTGCGGGATCGCCACCGGCACCGTGCTGCAGCAGCGGGCGGGCCAGGAGATCGAGGAGCCGGCCTCGACGGTGGCCCTGCTCGCCCGCGTGCTGCGACGCGCGACGCTGGTGGACCGGGCAGGGGATCATCGCGATCGCCTGGTGCTCCTACGCCTTCGCGCTGCACATCGGGCCGGTGGCGCTCGTGCAGCCGGTGCTCGTCACCGGCCTGGTGTTCGGCACGGTCGCGTCGGCGCGGCTGGTGCGTCGCCGGCTGGACCGCCGGCTGCTCGTCGCCTCGGGCGCCTGCGTGGTGGGGCTCGCGGCGTTCCTCGCGATCGCGCGGCCGCAGGTGCCGGCCCTCCCGCCGTCCCCGGCGTTCGGCCCGCTGTTCGCGGTGGCGGTGGCCGCCGGCGTGGTCGGCGTCCTCGGCCTGCGCGGGACGGGGTGGGGGGAGCCGGTGCGCGCCGCGCTGCTCGCCGTCGCGACCGGCGGGTTCTACGGCCTGACGGCCACGCTGTTCTCCACCGCGCTGCGCGAGCCGGGCGTCGTCGCGGCCCTGACGACGTGGTACGCCGCCGGCGCGGTCGTCAGCGCGGCGTGCGGGTGGGCGCTCTCGCAGCGGGCGCTGCACCTGGGCCGGATGAACGCGCCCGTCAACGCGGTGATCGGCACGACCGACCCCGCCGTCGCGGTGCTGCTCGGCGTGCTCGTGCTCGGCGAGCACGTCGCCACGACGCCGCTCGCCCTGGTCGGGGAGATTCTCGCCGCGGCCGTCGTCGTCGCGGGTACGGTCGTCATCACCCGGCACTCGGCCGCCGTACTGCGCGACGATCGCGCGGGCGTCCCCACCCCGGCCTGGGGCTGAGGGGAGGCCCGTGTGGCGCTGCTCGCGGTCATCGGCGCGGACTCGGTCCTCGCCGTCCTGCCGACCGTCCTGATCGTGCTGGGCTGCACGGCCCTGGCGGTCCTGTTCGCGCGGGATCGCTGACCGGTCGGGGCCTCTCGGGCTCAGTCGCCCCGCTCGAGCACCGCGACGGCGAGATCGGTGACCGTCTCCCGCAGGCCGAGGATCTCCTCGGCGATGTCCGCCGGCGCGACCTCCTCGCGGTCGGCCGACTCGACCGCCGCGAGCACCAGCTCGTTGATCCCCCCGACGAGGGCCTGGGCGAGCGCCGGGGACAGCGGCCGGGCGCCGGCGTGCCCGCCGACCCCTGCGGCGAGCGCGACGAGCTGGTCGGCGAAGCGGCGGAGCACCTCGCGGCGCGCCCGCCGCCCGGCCGGCCCCGTGGAGCCCGGCTCGGTGAGCATCGCGCGGGTGAGCAACGGGTGCTCGGCCATGGCCGCGAGGTAGGCGCCGGTCAGGCCCGCGATCTCCTCGCGCAGCGACAGGCCCTGCCCGGCGACCGACTCCGCGGCCTGGGCGATCATGTGCAGCGGGCCCTCGGCGACGACGCGGTAGGTGGCGAGCAGGCACTCCTCGCGATCGGAGAAGTGCTGGTAGAAGGTCCGCTTGGAGACGCGGGCCCGCGCGACGACGTCGGTGACGGTGACGCCCGCGTAGCCCTGCTCGGCGAGCAGCTCGGCCATGGCGACCAGGAGACGCTGCCGGTGGTCGGCCGGGGCCAGGGCCGCGGGGCCCCCCGCGCGGATCGCCGACACGACCGGGGGCTCGTCCCCGCCCGTCGTGTGCGCGCTCACAGTCACTGGCTTATGGTACCACCTCGTACCATGCTCGCCCGGGACACGGTACGTCGTCGTACCAACGGGAGGCCCTGAGCATGACCACCGAGACCGCACGCCCCGCCCCCACCGCCGGGACCGACGCGGACGTGCCGCACCTGTCCGTCGCCATCGTCGGCAACGGCTTCTCCGGCCTCGGCACCGCGATCCGCCTGCGCCGGGCCGGCGTCGAGGACTTCCTGGTCTTCGAGCGGCACGGGGACGTCGGCGGCACGTGGCGCGACAACTCCTACCCGGGCTGCGCGTGCGACGTGCCGAGCCACCTCTACTCGTTCTCGTTCGCGCCGAACCCGGACTGGAGCCACTCCTTCTCGGCCCAGTCGGAGATCCACGCCTACCTGCAGCGGGTGTCGGCGGAGTACGGCATCGACCGCTTCACCCGCAACCACCACGAGGTGACCGAGGCCCGCTGGTCCGAGGACGACCAGCGCTGGACCGTCACCACGACGAACGGCACCTGGACCGCGGACGCCGTCGTCCTGGGCTCCGGGGCGCTGTCCGACCCGTCGTTCCCGGACGTCCCCGGCCTCGACGCCTTCGACGGCGAGGTGTTCCACTCCGCCACCTGGCGCCACGACCTCGACCTGACGCGGCCGGCGCGTCGCGGTGATCGGGACCGGCGCCTCGGCGATCCAGTTCGTGCCGGAGATCGCGCCGGTCGTCGGGCACCTCAGCGTCTTCCAGCGCACGCCCCCGTGGATCATGCCGCGCCGCGACCGCGCCTTCTCCGGCGTGGAGAAGTGGGCGTTCCGCCGCTTCCCGGTCCTGCAGCGGGTGCTGCGCGAGGCGATCTACTGGGGCCGCGAGACGTTCGTGTTCGGGTTCAAGGACCCCGAGCGCATGGCGAAGGCCGCGAAGCTCGCCGAGCGCCACATGCGCACCCAGGTCACCGACCCGGTGCTGCGCGAGAAGATCACGCCCGACTACTCGATGGGCTGCAAGCGCATCCTGCTCTCGAACACCTACCTGCCGGCGCTGGACCGCGAGAACGTCGACGTGGTCACCGACCGCATCACCGAGGTCCGCCCGCACGCCGTGGTCACCGAGGACGGCACCGAGCACGAGGTCGACACGATCATCGCCGGCACCGGCTTCGCGATCAGCGACCTGCCGATCAGCCACCGGGTGTTCGGCCGCGACGGACGCAGCCTCGCCGAGCACTGGGGCGACACGATGTTCGCCCACAACGGCACCATGATCGCGGGCTTCCCGAACCTGTTCACGCTCCTCGGGCCCAACACCGGGCTCGGCCACAACTCGGTCGTGTTCATGATCGAGTCGCAGATCAACCTCGTCATGGACGTGCTGCGGCGGCTGCGGACGTCGGCGGTGGGCGCCGTCGAGCCCCGCCAGGACGTCCAGGACCGCTTCGTCGCCGAGATGCAGCGCCTCACCGAGGGCACGGTGTGGGTCGACGGCGGGTGCAAGAGCTGGTACCTCGACGGCCACGGCCACAACTCGGCGCTCTGGCCCACGTTCACGATGCCGTTCCACCGGCGCCTGCAAGCGGATGAAGACCGACGAGTACGTCATCACCCCCGCGCACGCGCGGACCTGAGAGGAGCCGACACATGGCCTACGACATCACCGGCAAGGTCGTCCTCATCACCGGCGCCGCCCGCGGCATCGGCGAGGAGACGGCACGGCAGGCGGCCGCGAAGGGCGCACGGGTCGCGCTGCTGGGCCTCGAGCCCGAGCGGCTCGAGCGGATCGCGGGCGAGCTCAACGGGGCGGGCGGGGGGACAGGCACGCAGCACACCTGGGCCACCTGCGACGTCACCGACCAGGCGTCGCTGGACGCCGCGGTGAAGCACACCGTCGCCGAGCTCGGCGGGATCGACGTCGTCATCGCGAACGCCGGCATCGCCAACCAGGGCACCGTCGCGGAGAGCCCGGCCGACGTCGTGGCCCGCGTGATGGAGGTCAACCTCATCGGGGTGTCGCGGACGGTCTCGGCGACCGTCGAGCACGTCGCCGCCCGCCGCGGCTACTACCTGCTGGTCTCCTCGCTGGCGGCGTTCACCGCGCTGCCCGGGATGGCGGCCTACTGCGGGTCGAAGGCCGGCGTGGAGCAGTACGGCAACGCGCTGCGCTTCGAGCTCGCCCACCGCGGCGTCGGCGTCGGGACCGCGCACATGGGGTGGATCGACACCGACCTCGTCCGCGACGTGAAGGCCGACTCGCCGACCTTCGAGGACACCCTCCGCAAGCTCCCCGGGCCGCTCGGCGCGCATCAGCTCCGTCGAGAGCTGCGCCGCCGGGTTCCTCGAGGGCATCGCGAAGCGCAAGCGCCGGGTGTTCGTCCCGAAGTCGGTGGGCATCGTCGCCGCGCTGCGCCCGATCACGTTCTCCTGGCTGGGCGACCTGCCGATCCTGGCGCAGGCCAAGACGATGGTCCCGCAGCTCGAGGAGCAGTTCCGCCGCACCGGGCGGTCGTTCGGCGCGACCTCGGCCGGGATGGGCGAGGCGAAGCGCTGAGCCCGGCCGGGACGAACGGCGCTTCGCTGCGTCTCCGTGCACGAGAGGGCCGTTCGCCCGGAAGAACCGGGCCCACGCCCGCGCTGGCACACTCGATCGTGGTGACCGCCGACCTGGCCACCGGACCCGTCTTCACCGACGAGTACTGGGCCGACCCGTACGCCACCCTCTCGCGGCTGCGCGAGATCGCCCCGGTGCGCGAGGTGGACCTGCCCGACGGCGGGTCCACCTGGCTCGTCACCCGCTACGACGACGTGCGGGCCGCGTTCACCGACCCCCGCCTGGCGAAGGACCCGCGCGCCCTGCTCCCGGAGGCCGAGCGCCCCGCCGAGCCGCTCATCCCCGGCCCGTCCGGGCACATGCTGCTGCTCAACGACCCGCCGGTGCACACCCGGCTGCGCAAGCTCGTCGTGCAGGCGTTCACGGTGCGCCGGGTCGCCGCGCTGCGCCCGCGGATCGAGCAGATCGCCTCGATGCTGCTCGACGCGCTGCCGCCCGACGAGCCGGTCGACCTCGTCGCGACCTACGCGGTGCCGCTGCCGATGGCGGTGATCTGCGAGCTGCTCGGCGTCCCGCCGGTCGACCGCGAGGCGTTCGCGCAGTGGTCGAACACGATGATCGACGAGTCGCCGCAGGAGGCGAAGCAGCAGGCCTCGGCGAGCCTCGCGGCCTACCTCGCCGAGCTCGTGGAGGCCAAGCGGGCCGACCCCGACGACGCCCTGCTCTCCGGGCTGGTCACCGCCTCCGACGAGGGCGACCGGCTGACCGACGAGGAGATCGTCGGGATGGGCATGATCCTGCTCATCGCGGGCCACGAGACGACCGCGAACCTCGTCGCCAACAGCGTCTTCGCCCTGCTGCGCGACCCGGCGCTGCGGGCCCGCGCGGTGGCCCTGCGCACCGCGGGCGAGCCGCTCGCGCCGCTGGTCGAGGAGTTCCTGCGGTGGGGCTCGCCGGTGTCCAACGCCCCGGCCCGCTTCGCCGCCGCCGACGTCGAGCTCGGCGGCGTGGTGATCCCGGCCGGCGCCACCGTGACGCTCTCCCTCGCCGCCGCGAACCGCGACCCCGCCCGCTTCGACGCCCCCGAGCTGCACGACGTCGACCGCGACGTGTCCGGCCACCTCGCCTTCGGCCACGGCATCCACTTCTGCCTCGGGGCCTCGCTCGCGCGCCTGGAGGGCGAGGTCGCGCTCGGGGCGCTGCTCGACCGGTACCCGGACCTCGAGCCGGCGGTCGCCCTCGGAGGACGTGGCGTACCGGCACAGCGTGCTGATCCACGCCCTCGCCGCGCTCCCCGTGCGGCTGCGCCCCTGAAGCGCCGCGGCCGGTCCCCCTAGGGTGATCGGCCATGGGAGACCCCCGGTGGGTGCTGGCCGTCGACCACGGCACGTCGACGACGACGGGCGCGACCGCGGACATCGACCCCGCCGACGGCTGGACGCGGGTCACGACGGTGCGCGTGGACGGGGCCACCACGCTCCCCTCGGTCGTGCTCTCCCGCGACGGACGGGACGGTGCTCGCCGGCCGGCCGGCCCTCGACGCCGCGCACGCCGACCCGCAGGCCGCGGTCGTGCGCGGGCGCTCCTTCCTCGCGACCGCGACCGGGGGCAGCGACGACCCGCTGCTCGCGACGTGGCCGCGCCCGACGACCGCGGTCAACGTCGCCACCGCGCTCATCGCCCGCGTCCTGCAGGCCGAGGCGGGCCGCCGCGGCACCGCACCCGCCGTCGTCACCCTGCTCCACCCGGCGTCGTGGACCGACCCGGAGACCGGGCCCGCCGCGCTGCGGGCCGCCGGGCGCGCGGCGCTCGGGGGCGTCGCGGGCGGCGGTGACGTCGAGCTGGCGCTGCTGGCCGCGCCCGAGGCCGCCGCGATCCGGCTCGGCGGGACCGGACCCGTCGTCGTCGCCGACCTCGGCGGTGGCGGCACCGAGATCGCCCTCGTCGACCGCGAGCAGCCCGACCCCGCGACGACGACGGCGACGCTGCGCGAGGGCCTGCCGGTCCGGACCGTGGAGGTCGGTGCCGAGGCCCTCGACGACGCCCTGACCCAGCTGGTGCTCGACCGCGCGCCCACCGCGCTCGCGGAGCGCATCCGGTTCTCCAGCGACGCGGAGGCCCACCGGGCCTGGTTCTGGCTGCGCCGCGGGGTGCACGACGCGAAGACCCGGCTGGGCGCGGAGGGGACGGTCGACGTCGGCGTGCCGGTCCTCGCGCCCGAGCACCCCGCGCCCGGCGTCGTCCGGCTCACCCACGCCGACCTGGGCCCGCTGTTCGCGCGCGGGCTCGAGCAGGTGGGGGCGGGGATCGTCGCGCTGCTCTCCGACGCGGGCGCGGACCGTCCCCCGCTGCTGGTGCGGGGCGGGGTGGCGGCGCTGCCCGGGGTGCGGGAGTGGCTCGCCGCGCGGACCGGGTGCGCCCTCGCCGCGGCGGACGACCCCGGGGCCGCGGCGCCGGCCGGGCAGGTGTGCGGGGCGGCGGCCTGGACGGCGGCGCGGGCGGGTCTGGGGCGGTAGGCGGAGCGTCAGAAGAAGTCTCTTTGCAGACACTGGACGTCAGGAAAGCGACGTCCACGACTCCCGGGTACACCGGACCCGTGGAGGGCGACGCCGTGCACCGGATCGCGGCGCGGCTGTCCACCCTCGCCGGGGCGACCGTCGTCCGCACCGACCTGCGCCACCCCGCCGTCGCGGGCGCCGACCTGCGCGGGGCCCGCGTCGCCGAGACCCGGGCCCACGGCAAGCACCTGCTGACCCGCCTCGAGCGCGACGGGCGGCGGCTCACCCTGCACAGCCACCTGCGCATGGACGGGTCGTGGACGCTGATCCGCAAGCACCGCGACGACGGCCGGCCGGCGCTGCCCGGCCACCTGATGCCGAAGCTGCGCGCCGCGCTCACCCTCGACTCCGGCGTCTCCCTCGTCGGGCTCGGCGTCCCGGTGCTCGAGCTGCTGGAGACGCGCGACGAGCACCGCGTCGTCGGGCACCTGGGCCCGGACGTCCTCGCCGGGCAGCCGACCGCCACCCAGGCGGAGTTCGACACTCGCGGAGGCGGTGCGGCGCCTGCGGCGCGACCCGGACCGGCCGCTGGTCGAGGCGCTGCTCGACCAGCGCGGGGTCGCGGGCTTCGGCAACCTCTGGGCCGTCGAGCTGTGCTTCCTGCGGGCACGCTGGCCGTGGACCCCGGTCGGTGACGTCGAGCTCGAGCCGCTGCTGGCCCTCGGCCGCCGGATGATCACCCACAGCCTGGAGCACGACACCGGCATGACGACGACGGGTGTGAAGCGCCGCGGCGAGAACCACTGGGTCACGGGCCGCTCGAACCGGCCGTGCCGGCGGTGCGGGACGCTCATCCGCTTCCGGCCCGCCGGCACCTCCCCCGTCGCTCCGCTCGCCCGAACCGGCGCGACCGTCGCCCGCGAGGTCTGGTGGTGCCCCTCCTGCCAGCCCGCACCGTGAGGTCCCCCTCGCGACCGCACCGGCCACGGGCCAGGATGGCGGCGTGGAGGCGGAGAGCAGCGAGCTGCGCATCGGCGACCGCGAACGCCGCGAGATCGACGACCGGCTCCGCGCGGCCCACGACGCCGGGATGATCACCCTCGTCGAGTACGACGAGCGCGCGAAGGCCGCCTACGCCGCCCGGTACCGCCGCGAGCTCGACCCGCTCGTCGCCGACCTGCCGACCGAGCCGCCCCGCACCGCGCACCGGCCCCCGACGAGCGCCCGACGACGGCGGACCCGGCGCCGGCCTGGCACGACGACACCCGCGCGCCCGAGCGCCGGCACGATCGCCGGCGGGGCTGAAGGGCGTCGTCGGCGCCGTCGTCATCGCCGTGGTGGCGATCGTCGCGCCCGGCGTCGCGACCGCCGACCAGGGCGCCGCGGTGTTCGGCAGCCGCGTCGTGCAGGTCACGCCCGGGGAGTCGACGGTGCAGGTCGGCGTGCTGTTCGGCTCGACGAAGGTCGTGGTCCCCGACGGCACGCACGCGACGACGTCGGGCACGACGATCTTCGGCAGCACGAACTGCGACGCGGCCTGCGCGCCCGCCCCGCCCGGCGCGCCGCAGGTCCAGGTGTCCGGGCGCGGGGCGTTCGGCAGCATCCAGGTGCAGACGCGCGACCGAGGCCGCCGCCGACCAGCAGCGCGACGACCAGCGCCACCACGACGATTAGGTGCGCTTCCGCGCTCGTGAGCACTCAGTACGGCGGCTATGACCGCACTGAGTGCTCACGAGCACGAAGTGCACCCACGGCGCCGATCACGATGACCGCCGGCGGGCGCACCCCGGCGTCGGCGATCGCCCCGGGGAGCTTCGCCAGCGTCGCGCGGGCGATCGTCTCGCCCGGCAGCCCGCCCTCCTGCACCGCGACCGCGGGGGTCTCCGGGTCCCGGCCGCCGGCCACGAGCGCCTCGGCGATCACGCCGATGTTCTCCACGGCCATGAGCAGCACGATCGTGCCGGTCAGCCGGCCGAGCGCGTCCCAGTCGACCAGCGACTGCTCGTGCCCGGGCGGCAGGTGCCCCGAGACGACGACGAACTCGTGGGTCACCCCGCGGTGCGTCACCGGGATCCCGGCGAAGGCGGGCACCGAGATCGCGCTGGTCACCCCGGGCACCACCTCGACCGGGATCCCGGCGGCCTCGCAGGCCTGGATCTCCTCGTAGCCGCGGCCGAACACGAACGGGTCGCCGCCCTTGAGCCGCACGACGCGGTTCCCGGCCTTCGCCTCGTCGACGAGCACCGCGTTGATCGTGTCCTGGCTCATGTAGCGCCCGCGGGGCAGCTTCGAGGCGTCGATGACGGTGACGTCGGGCGGCAGCTCCTCGAGCAGACGCTGCGGGGCGAGCCGGTCGGTGACGACGACGTCGGCCTGCGCCAGCGCCTGGCGTCCCCGCACGGTGATCAGGCCGGGGTCGCCGGGCCCGCCGCCGACGAGGGTCACGCCCGGGTTGACCGCGCGGTGGCGCCGGTCGGCGAGGGTGCCGGTGCGCAGCGCCTCGACGACGCCGTCGCGCACGCCCGTTCGCCCGGCGCGGGTCGCCGCCGCCGAGCACACCCACCGTCACGTCGTCGTAGCGCCCGACGGCCGGCGTCACCGCCGTGCCCGCCTCGGCGGCGTCCGCGCGCACGCAGAACACCCGGTGCGCCTCGGCCGCGGCGGCGACGGCCGCGTTGACCTCCGGGGAGTCGGTGGCCGCGACGCAGTACCAGGCGTCGTCGAGGTCGCCCGCCGCGTACTCCCGGGGCTCCCAGGTGATCTCCCGCGAGTCGGCGACGGCCTCGAGCGCGGTCGTCACGCCGGGGCTCACGACGACGACGTCGGCCCCGACCTCGAGCAGGCCCGCCACCCGGCGCTGCGCCACCGAGCCGCCGCCGACGACGACGACCCGCCGGCCGGTCAGGTCGAGACCGACGGGGTAGAGCGTGCTCGCCACGATCGTTCCTCCGGTGGTGGTCGGCTGCGGGGTCGGGCGGCTCAGTCCTTGCTCGCGACCCCCGCGGCGTCGAAGGTCGCGACCTCGCCGAGCGCCCGCGCCGCGGCGGCGACCAACGGAGCCGCCAGGAGGGCTCCGGTCCCTTCGCCGACCCGCAGCCCGAGGTCGAGCAGCGGCTCGAGCCCCAGGTGGGTCAGCGCCAGGGTATGGGCAGGCTCGACCGAACGGTGCCCGGCCAGCCACGCGTGTGACGCAGTCGGGGCCATCGCGGCGGCGACGAGGGCCGCGGCCCCGGCGACGACCCCGTCGACGACGACGGGGGTCCGCAGCGCCGCCCCGCCGAGGAGCAGCCCGACGAGGCCCGCGATCTCGAGCCCGCCGACCGCCGCGAGGGCGCCCAGCGGGTCGGCCTCGGCTGGTCAGGTCCTCGAGCGAGGGGCACCCTCGGCTCGATCTATCCGCCGAGGGCGCCCCTCGCTCGAGGATCCGGGTCCAGCAGGCCGTGGAGCACCAACGCCTCCCGGACGACCGCCGTCTTGTGGGCGAGCATCGCGTCGTCGATCCCGGTGCCGCGCCCGGTGACCACCTCCGGCGCCGCCCCGGTGAACGCGCACACCAGCGCCGCCGACGCCGTCGTGTTCGCGATCCCCATGTCCCCGGTGACCAGCAGCCGGTTGCCCGCGGCGACCAGGTCGCGGGCCACCTCCACCCCGGCCACGACCGCCGCGCGGGCCTCCGTCGCGGCTACATCGCCGGGCCGGCCGTCATGTCCGCGGTCCCGCGCCGGACCTTGCGCGGCAGCAGGCCGGGGGCCTCGTCCAGCGTCGCCGCCACCCCGACGTCCACGACGACGACCTCGGCCCCGACCTGGTGGGCGAACGCGTTCACCGCGGCGCCGCCGGCGAGGAAGTTCGCGACCATCTGGTGGGTGACCTCCTGCGGCCACGGGGTCACGCCGCGGGCGTGCACGCCGTGGTCGCCGGCGAACACCGCGACGACGGCCGGCTCGGGGACCGGCGGCGGGCAGTCACCGGCCAGCCCCGACAGCCGCACCCCCACCTCGGCGACCTGCCCGAGCGCGCCGGGCGGCACCGTCATGCGGGTCAGCCGCTCGCGGGCGGCGGCCTCCCCCTCGGCGACGTCGATCGACGCGCAGGCGGCCACCGCCGCGTCGAGGGCGTCGCCGCCGTCGTGGTGTCCCCAGACGTCCTCGTGCACGGCCCACTCCAGCGGTCGGCGCCGGGCCCAGCCGGCGGATTCGAGCTCGGGGGCCTCGGCGAACGCCGACACGTGCCCGAGACAGAGGTAGGCGACGATCTCGAGGTGCTGCGGCAGCCCGACCCGGTCGCCGAGCAGCGCGGCCAGCTCCCGCTCGCGGAAGAAGCTGACCCACCCGACGCCGAGGCCCTCGGCCCGCGCGGCGAGCCACAGGTTCTGCACCGCGCCCGCCACCGAGTGGGCCGCCATCCGCGGCTGGGTCGCCCGGCCCAGCACGTGCCGGCCACCGCGGGTCGGGTCGCAGGTCACGACGACGCCGAGCGGCGCCTCCCGGATCGCCTCGACCTTGAGCCCCGCGAACGTCCGGGCCCGGGCGGCCGGCAGGGACGCCGCGAACGCGTCGCGCTGCGCCGCCGCCAACGACGCCAGCTCCGCGCGCAGCACGGGGTCGCGCAGCACCAGGAAGTCCCACGGCTGGGAGAACCCGACGCTCGGGGCGGTGTGCGCGGCCGCGAGCACGCGGCGCAGCACCGTGGCGTCCACCGGGTCGGCCGTGAACCCGGTCCGCACGTCGCGGCGGGCGCGCAGGACGCGGTGCAGCGCCGCGGCGTCACCCGGCTCCAGCGCGGTCACAGCACCCCCGCCAGGGCCGCGACGAACGCGTCCGAGGTCGTCCGGTCCCGGACGGCCACCCGGAGGTGCTCGGCGTCGAGGCCGGGGAACGTGTCGCCGCGGCGCACCGCCCACCCGCGCTCGCGCAGCAGGCCCCGGACGTCGTCGCGACCCGGCGTGCGCAGCAGCAGGAAGCTCGACGCCGGATCGCCGCGCACCTCGACCCCCGGCAGCCGTCCGAGCCCGGACAGCAGGTGCGCCCGGTCGAGCGCCAGCGCCCGGGCCGCGGCGTCGGCCTCGGCCCGGGCACCCGCCGTCGTGCACGCCGACAGCGCCGCCAGCGCGGGCGTCGACACCGACCAGGGCGGCGCCGCCGCGGCGAGCCGCTCGACCAGCTCGGGGGCGGCCAGGACGTAGCCCGACGCGCAGCCCCGCGAGCCCCCAGGTCTTGGTGAGGCTGCGCAGCACGACCAGCCCGGGCAGGTCGTCGCGCGCCGCGAGCGAGTCCGGCTCGCCGGGCACGGTGTCGGCGAAGGCCTCGTCGACGACGAGCACCCGGCCCGGCCGGGCGAGCGCCGCCAGCGTCTCCGCCGGGTGCAGCACCGACGTCGGGTTGGTCGGGTTCCCGACGACGACGAGGTCGGCGTCGGTCGGGCACGCGCGCCGGGTCGAGCGTGAACGCCCCGTCGAGGACCACCCGCTCGACCGGGTGCCCGGCCGCGCGCAGGGCGGCCTCGGGCTCGGTGAACTGCGGGTGCACGACGACCGCGTGCCGGGGCCGCAGGGCCCGCGCGAGCAGCACGAACGCCTCCGCGACGCCCGCGACCGGCCACACCTGCGCCGGGGTGCGGCCGTGGGCGGCCGCCGCGGCGACGCGGGCCGCGGTCGCGTCCGGGTAGGCGGCCAGCCCCCGCATCGACTCCGCGAGCCGCGCCGCGAGCCAGGGCGGCGGGGTGCCCGCCCGGACGTTGACGGCGAGGTCGACCAGCCCCGGCCCGACCTCGGCGTCGCCGTGGTGGCCCAGGTCGACGTCGTGGACCGCGGAGCCCGCGGCCGCCGTCACGGGGACCGCCGTCACCGCACCTCCCGCGCCCGGCCCTCGAGGCCGGCGGCGCGCAGCAGCAGGGCCTCGGCGGCGGGCACCGAGGCGGCGAGCACGGAGGTCACCGCGCGCGGGGCGGCGCCGGGGTCCCAGCCCTCGGCGTCCATCCGCTCGCAGAGCTCGTGGGCCAGCGAGTCGACACGGGCGGCGACGTCGTCGCGCGAGCGGACCGGTCCCGCGCCGAGGTGCTCCAGCGGCAGCGGGTCGTCGGCGACCCAGGCCGCGGCGAGCGCCGAGCGCAGGTCGGCGAGCAGGCCGTCACGGGTCGGGGCGCCGGTCCGGTCGGGGTGCGGGCAGCCGGGCCGGAGGCGCAGCGCGCGGGGCCCGGACGGAGCGCCCGGGCGGGGTGGCCGCGGCGCCGGGACAGGGTCGGGTGCGTGATCGTGAGCGTGCGACATCGCAGGCCTTCCTCGGGTTCCTCGCCCGATCGGCAGGTGGCACTCGCGACGACTGGAGTCTCCTGGCTCCCGGATCGGTGCTCGCCCCGGCCTTCCCGCCGGTCTCCCGGCCGTGGCCATGCGTGGGGTCCGCTCCCCGGTGACAGTGGCGGGACCGCGCCGGACTCACACCGGCTTCCTCCACATCCGTCGACCACAGAGGGCACCACACGTGCCGTGGCCGGTCAACGTCGCCCGGGCCACCCCGGCGCGGCGGACCCGGTCAGCGCAGGATGCCCTGGCGGAAGCCGCGGGCGACGGCGTCGGCGCGGTCCCCCGCCCCGAGCTTGCGGAAGAGCCGGCGGGCGTGGGTCTTGACGGTGTCCTCGGCCAGCACGAGCGCGGCCGCGATCTCGGAGTTCGACAGGCCCTCGGTCATCCCGCGCAGGACGTCGAGCTCGCGCCGGGACAGCTCCGCGCTGCTCGGGCGCCCCGGGACGCCGAACGGGCGCGGGCCCGTCTGCTCACCCGAGCGCAGGAAGCCGCGCGCCCCGAGGTCGAGGGCGGCCGCGGCCAGCCGGTGCTCGGCGTCGCGCCCGGCCTCGGGCGGCCCGGCGACGAGCACGGCGACGTCCGGCGCCGCCGCCCGCACCGCCTCGACGGCCACGACCCACGCCGGGGCGGGCGGGCCCGCCGGCACGACGTCCGCCGCGACGACCACGACGTCGGGCGCGTCGCGCGCGACGGCCGCGAGCACGTCGGCGAGATCGACCACGCGGGTCCCGGCGCCGTCCCCGACGGCGCGCGCCACCCGCTCCCCCACCTCGGCGATCGGCGGCCGCGACCAGGCAGACGGGCATGCTGGCTCCTCAGGGGCGAGGCGGGGCACCACCACCGGTGGCGGGAGCGTCAGGGTCGCACACGGCCGTCCCCCGTCCGCCCGCACCCTGCGACACGTTTGGTGACGTCACTCCGCCGAGTGAGCGTGTCCGCGCCCCACGAGGACGGGTGCGGAGTCGCCCGACCGGACGACCGCCCCCGACGACGACGGGTGCGGCCACCGCGACGACCTCCGGCGGCACCGGCACGCCCGCGGCGGCGAGGACGTCGAGCAGGACCGGCCCGAGGGCGCGGCTGTGACCGTCGTCGACCTTCGCGGCGAGCGCGGTGCCGTCGGGCAGCGCGGCGACGAGCACGCCCTCGGCGCCGCTCTTGGCGAGCGTGCCGGGCACCTCGCTCATGAGCACCGTCTCCAGGCGTCCGGTGCCGCCCACCAGCCAGGGGTGGGCCCGCATCGCGGTGGCGACCCGGGCCGGCGTCGTACCCGCCGCGGCGTGGGCGAGCGCCCAGCGGCAGGCGGGCGAGGTCGACGAGGGTGGTCGCGAACGCGGGGGCGCCGCAGCCGTCGGTGCTCGCGGCGAGGACCGGCCCGGCCAGGTCGGCGAGCGCGTCGCGGCAGGCCCGCTGCACCGGGTGGTCCGGGTCGAGGTAGCCCGGGTCGCCGTGCGCCGCGACGAGCATGGCGGCGTGCTTGCCGGAGCAGTTCATGGCCAGCGGCGTCGGTCGCGTGCCCGGCCGCCAGGTAGGCGCGGGCGGCGTCGGCGCCGAGGGGGAGGTCGGGGACGCACCGCAGCGCGTCGGGGGTGAGGCCGTGGCGCGCGAGCAGCGCGGTGACGGCCGCGAGGTGGCCGGGCTCGCCGGAGTGCGAGGCGGCGGCGAGCGCGACCTCGGCGTCGGTCAGGTCGGCGCCGGCCCCGAGCACGGCCACCGCCTGGGCGGGCTTGAGCGCGGAGCGCCCGTAGACGGGCCGGTCGACCTCGCCCGCCGTCGTGACCACGGACCCGTCGGGGGCCAGGACGACCAGCGAGACCGCGTGCACCGACTCGACGACGTCGCCGCGGACGAGCTCGACGACGATCGGGTCGGGCATCAGAAGGCGGCCCGCTCGGCCAGCCGGCGCGCCTCCCCGGCCCGTTCCTCGGCGTCCTCGACCCGCGGGTCGCCCCACCCGTCGAGCCCCTCGGCCACCTCCCCGGCGTCGGCGATGTTCGCCCCGACCAGCGTCGACGCCGACTCCGCCGCGGCCGCCGCGAGCAGCGCCGCGGTGACCGCGTCGCCGGTGAGCGCGTCCGGCCCGTGCTCGGCGAGCGCGGCGGCGATCTCGGCGACCCGGCACGCCGCGCCCAGGACGTCCATCGGCACCTGGACGATCGCCTCGGTCGCGGCCGCCGCGCCGCCCGGGGCCTTCCGGGCGGCGAGGAAGCCGGAGTAGGCGGCGACGTCGTCGTCGGCCAGCGCCAGCGCGGTCGTGCGCAGGCCGTCGAGCTCGTGGGCGAGGTCGAGCGCCGCCGGGTCGGTGCGGGCCGCCCCGCGGGCGACCTTCCCGGCGAGCCCCGCCGCGAGGGCCGTCGTCGCGGCCGCCGTCGAGCCCGCCGCCGGGCCCGGGCCGCGCGCGGCCAGCGCCTCGGCGAGCTTCCCGAGCGGCACGTCGCCCAGCGTGCGGCTCACGGCGTGCCTCCGGCACTGTGAGCAGAACGTGCGGCGATAGCGCGGATATAGTGCTCACGAGCGCCGCAGCGCCACCTAGAACAACCCCACGATCGTCCCGTCGGGCGTCACGTCGATCGAGTGCGCGGCGGGGTTCTTGCCCAGGCCCGGCATCGTCCGCATGTCGCCGCAGATCGGGTAGACGAACCCCGCGCCGACCGACGCGCGCACCTCCCGCACCGGCATCCGCCAGCCGGTCGGCGCCCCGAGCAGCTTCGGGTCCGACGAGATCGACAGGTGCGTCTTGGCGACACAGATCGGGAGGCCGCCGAAGCCGTTGCGCTCGTACAGGTCGATCGAGGTGTTGGCCGCCGGGGCGTAGTCGACGCCGTCCGCGCCGTAGACCTTCGTCGCGATCGTCTCGATCTTCTCCCGGAGGGGGGCGTCGTCGGGGTAGAGCAGCTGGAAGTGGCTCTCCTCCTCCGCGGCCTCGGCCACCGCCTCGGCGAGCTCGGCGGCCCCACGCCCGCCGTCGGCGAAGTGGGTGGAGACGGCGGCCCGCGCGCCCATCGACTCGGCGATCTCGCGGATCGCGGCGTGCTCGGAGTCGTGGTCGGTGGGGAACGCGTTGATGCACACCACCGGGGAGACGCCGTGCAGGCGCATGTTCTCGATCTGCTTGCGCAGGTTGGCCGCGCCGGCGTGCACCTCCTCGGGGTTCTCCTCGAGCAGCGCGGGCGGCAGGTCCTTGCCGGCGACGATCCGGTGCTTCCCCGAGTGCACCTTGAGTGCGCGCACGGTGGCGACGACGACGGCCGCGTCCGGGGTCATCCCCGACGTCCGGCACTTGATGTTGAAGAAGCGTTCGGCGCCCATGTCGGCCCCGAAGCCGGCCTCGGTGACCAGGTAGTCCCCGCCGTGGATGCCGATGCGGTCGGCGACGATCGAGGAGTTGCCGGTCGCGATGTTGCCGAACGGCCCGGCGTGCACGAGGACCGGCGTGTTCTCCAGGGTCTGCATGAGGTTCGGCTTGAGCGCGTCGCGCATCAGCGCGGCCATCGCCCCGGCCCCCTGGACGTCCTCGGCCGTGACCGCGTCGCCGTCGCGGGTGTAGCCGACGACGATGCGGCCCAGCCGCGCGCGCATCTCCTCGAGCGAGTTCGACAGCGCGAGGATCGCCATCACCTCGGAGGCCGACGTGATGTCGAACCCGGACTCGCGTGGCACGCCGTCCATCCGCCCGCCGAGCCCGGTGACGACGTTGCGCAGCGCGCGGTCGTTGACGTCGAGCACGCGGCGCCAGGTGACGCGGTAGGGGTCCAGCCCGGACGCGTTGCCCTGGTAGAGGTGGTTGTCCAGCACCGCGGAGAGCATGTTGTGGGCGCTCGTGACGGCGTGGAAGTCGCCGGTGAGGTGGAGGTTGAACTTCTCCATCGGGACGACCTGCGAGTACCCGCCCCCGGCCGCGCCGCCCTTGATCCCGAACGTCGGCCCCATCGACGGCTGGCGGATCGCGACGACACCGCGCTTGCCGATGTGGGAGAACGCCTGGCCCAGCCCGACCGTGGTCGTCGTCTTGCCCTCGCCGAGCGGCGTCGGCGTGATCGCGGTCACGACGACGTACTTCGCGCGGGGGCGGTCGGCCATCTCGTCGATGGCGTCGAGCTCGATCTTGGCGACGTCGCGGCCGTGCATCTCCAGCAGGTGGAGAGGCAGATCCATGGCCGCGGCGACCTCGTCCAGCGGCTTCAGCGACGCCTTCTGCGCGATCTCGAGGTCCGACGGGATGCTCATGTCGGCTTACACAAGCAGAACGCACCGCCGCCGTCGACGCAGGACCCGGAGAAGTCGTTGCCCACGGCAACGGTCCGAGATCGGGCCGGTCTTCGAGTCGCGGTCGAGGTGGAAGCGCTCGTCGACGGGGACCGCAGCGACGGTCACCCGACCCGCGGCACTCTCGTGCTCACCCTCGCCCGCCGGGTGCTCGGCAACCCGGTGGTGGTCGCGATCGTGGCGGGGGTGCTCATGGCCGCGTTCCGGGTCCCGCTGCCCGGCCCGGTCTCGAGCGCCGTCGGGCTGCTGGGGGACATGGCCGCGCCCAGCGGCCTGCACGCGCTCGGCACCCTGCTGCGCGGGGCGCTGCCCGCGCTGCGCGTCGCACGCGCCCGGATCGTCGGGATCGTCGGGTGCGCGCTGGTGAAGCTTGTCGTGATGCCGGCCCTCGCGATGGGCGCCGTCCGGCTGTTCGCGGTGCCCGCTCCGTGGGCGGCGGTGCTGGTCGTGATGCGCGCTCCCGGACGCGGCCACCGTCTTCGTCCTCACCGCGCAGTGCCGGACCTGGCACCGAGAGAGCACCGCGGTCGTCGTACTGACCACGGCGGGTTCGGTGGTGACGCTCGCGCTGGTGCTGGGCCAGGCGCTCCGACGCCCCGCGTCACGGACCGACCTGCGGACCGCCGGTGGGCCCGCGCTGCGCTCGACGGGGCCAGTGCCGACCCGAGGTGCGGACCTCGCTGCGACGCGGCGGCGCGGGCTCCCGCGGAGGATCGATCGGCGTCGTCCCGTCGCGCGCGTCGTCGATCCCGTACTCGACCAGTTCGACCTTGACCCAGCGCTCCGCGAGGGGCCAGACGTCGACGTCGTCGACGAGGTAGGCCGCCGCCAGCCGGTCACCGACGGCGAGGAGGTCGTCGACCACCTGCCCAGGACGGAGCTCGACATTGAACTGGGTCGGGGGGCCGAGGGTGATCTCGCCCGAGTCGCGGGGGCTCGCGGGTGGCGTAGCCGGTCGGGACGATGCGGTGGGTCAGCTCGACCCCGGCGCAGAACTCGTTCCAGAATCCAGCGCATCTGGTTCTTGAGGGCGGTCTCCTCCACCCGGTACTCGCGCAGGTCTCGCCAGCTCGGGCTCGGAGAGAGAGGGGCGGGCGCCCAGCGCCCGAAGGGTTCACGCACCGAGACCACCGCCGAGCGCGCACGGGGCCGGGGGGCGCACGCCCACGTCTAAGCGAACGGACGAGTCACCGCACCCACACAGGGAGTGACGATGGCGTCGCTGCACTGAGACACTGTTCATCCGGGCTGGTCTCCTCATGGGCTGGCAGGCCTGCAAGGGACGGCTCGGTGACGGCGGGCTGGTGGTCAGAGACCAGCCCGCCGTCTTCCTGCGCATGACGTCGGGGCGCGAGCCATCCGGGGACGGACGAGAAGGCAGAGCGAGCGCGACGCGGTCGTCGTTGACCTTGACACGCCTACGGGGAGGTAGAGCCTCTCCAATAGCTTGGACATGTCCTAGGACGTCCAACAGAGAGTGGCACCCCGATCGCGTTCAGGCAAGTGCTCCTCGATATGTTCGACATGTCCAAGCGATGAAAGGTGGATGGCATGGCCCGCGACTTCGCGTCGCCCGCCTACCAGCGCATCGCCGCGGAGTACGCCGAGAAGATCGACACCGGCGAACTGCAGGACGGCGACCAGCTCCCGAAGCGTGACGAGCTGAGGAAGCAGTACGGGAGTCTCCCTGCAGGTCGTGCGGGACGCGCTCGCGCTGCTGCACACGACGGGTACGTGAGGTCGATCCCGTCGAAAGGGACGTTCGTCCTCCGACCGAGGCGCTTCGCCATGCTGATGACCGACTTCGAGGCGGATAAGCGCCCGGAGGACGCGTTCTTTGCGCTGGTTCGCGACCAGGGCGGTGAACCCAGCCAGGCCATCAGGACCGAGACCGTCCTTGCGGGGATCGGGAGTCCCTCCGGGACTCGGTCTCGAGGACGGCACCCCCGTGCTCGCCCGCCGGCGCCTCCGTCGGGTCGGCGGCACGCCCTACGCCATCTCGGACTCGTTCTACCCGTATGACCTCGTCGCGGGCTCCCCTCTTGCCAGCCCGGAGGACATTGGGACCGGCGCACGCCATGTCCTCAAGGACCTCGGCCTCGAGATGCGTCGACATAAGGACCAGATCGAGTGCCGGCGGGCCCACAACCAGGAGGTCGAGCTCCTCGGCATCGCTCCTGGCGTCTCCGTGATCGCGCACACCAGGGTGAGCTCCACCCGGAAAGGCCTGCCGATGCGAGTCCTGGCGTCCGTGCTCCCGTCCGACCGGTGGATCGTCAAATACGAGGTCAACGCGTGAGCGGCGAGTACGTCGTCCGACGGGCGACCGAGCACGACATCGACGCCGTTATGGCCATCCTCGAAGGACGTCGTGAGTGGTTGCGGACGACGAAGCTCAGCGATCAGTGGGCCAGCGTCAAGGAGTGGCGCCACCTGCTCGCTACCTCGTCCGTCGAGGCCATGTCCGGGTCCTCGTCGACGACGCCGACGGCCGTGTCGCCGGAACGATCACGGTCGGCACCGACCCGGATCGCGACTTCTGGTCGGACGGCGAGCGTCGGCGTCCCGCGCTGTACCTCTCGAAGCTGGCGACCGACGTCGACCTGAAGGGGCAGGAACTGGAAACGTTTTGCTTGACTGGGTGTGGCGCTACGCCGCCAGCCAGGGCATCCCTGTCCTGCGGCTCGACACCTGGAAGACGTCGCCGGGGCTGCGCCACTACTACACGACGCGAGGCTGGACGCACGTCCGGATCGTCGACCTCGGACACCGGCAGTCCGGCTCGCTGTTCCAACGGGAAGTGCATGTTCCGACGGATGCGCCCGTGGCGCGCGACGCGCCCACGGGTCAGTTCGACGCCAAAGCGCTGAAGCGCATCGTGAA
>CAVQUY010000019.1:0-185374 GCA_963716955.1 uncultured Actinomycetota bacterium | reverse complement strand
CGCCGTCATCGTCGCCGGCCTCCCCGCCCCGTCTCCATCCCCCGGGACACTCGGCCGGACGGGCCCCGTGCGGCTTGGATGATCCGCGGGAGCGATCGGACATCCGCGCTCCCGCGCCGACCCGCAGACACGTCGCCGCAGCTCACTCGCCCCGACGGCGATCACCGCCCCCGTCGAATCCGTGACGGTGCGCGTTGGACGATCGTGCTGTGTCTTGGTCCGTGACCCGGCCACAGCTAGCGTGGCGAGACGAGACCTCGACGGGAGACGCCATGCCGGACGGGTTCATCGTTCCCGATGAGCTCCCGGCGTGGGTCCCCGGCGAGGCGACGATCCGCAGCCCCGACGACGCCTGGGACGGCGTCGCGGTGCGCGGCTACCGGCACCGGCACCCCGACGTCGAGGCGTCGCCGACGCGGGACTTCATGGTCGTCGCCTACCGGCGCGGCGTCACCGACATGCACCGCCAGCTCGACGCGGGCTGGCACCACGACCGGCTCGGCCCCGGGGACGTCTCGCCCTCACCCGGGCCGCCGACTCGCACCGGACCTGGACCAGCCCCATCGAGGTCGTGCACGTCTACCTCACCCGCGAGCAACTGTCGGCCACGTGCCGGGCGATGTTCGACCGCGAGGTCTCCGACGTCGCGCTGCACGACACGATCAAGGCCGACGACTCGGCGGTGCACCGGATCGCGATGCTGATCGCCCAGGAGGCCGCGCACGGCGGCCCCGGCGCGCTGCCGGTGGACGCGCTGACCACCCAGCTGTCGGTGACCATCCTCCGCAGGCACGCCAACCTGGTCTTCCGCGAGCCCGACGGGCCGCAGTGCCTTACGTTCCGCCAGGGCACCTGGTCCGCGACCACGCCAGAACCACCTGCACGCCCGGCTCACCCTCGACGAGCTCGCCGCGACCACGGGCTTGTCGAAGTTCCACTTCGCGCGCCGCTTCCGTACGTCGACGGGCACCACCCTGCACCAGTTCGCCTGCGCCACGGGTCGACCGGGCCCGGCGGCGGCTGCGAGCGGATCACCATCCCCTCCCGAGGTCGCCCAGACCTGCGGCTTCGCCGACCAGAGCCACATGAACCGGGTGCTCCGCCGGCGTCTCGGCGCCACCCCCGGCGAGGTCCGGCGACGGGGCTGAGGCCCAGGGTCCCGTCAGCCGGGCGGCGGTCCGCCGTCGGCCGCGGGCTCGCCGGCCCGGAGGGCGGGCGAGCGCACCAGCAGGAACGCCGCGACGATGATCACCGCTGCGCCCGCCAGCTCCCCGACGACCCAGGCCCCGCCACGCGGTCGCTCGCCGAACATGAACACTCCCCAGAGCACGCCGACGAGCGGGTTCATCAGCGTGAACCCGGGCTGGGAGGCGTCCAGTTCCCCGGCCGGCAGGGCCGACTGGAGCAGGAAGAACGACGTTGGGCCGAGCACGATCACCGCGTAGGTCTGCCACGCGGTGAACAGGCCGGCGTACCCGCCCGACCACGCGGCACCGACTGCCGCGACCAGGGCGGCGACGATCCCGAACAGGCGCCCGTCGCCAGGCCGAGCGCGGCTGCCGCGGCTGTCCGTGCCTCGTCCTCCCGACGAGGGCCAGCGCGACGACCGCGGCGAGCCCGATCGCGAGAGCGATCACCGACCGGTGCACGGGCACACCGAGGACCTCACCGCCCGAGGGCGCCAGGCAGAACACGAAGCACGCGAGCCCGAGAGCCATCGCGCCGATCGCGACCCACTCCCGCCGCGGGAGCCCGTGCCCGAACACCCAGGCGGCCAGCAGCAGCGTCAGCGGCAGCTCGGCGGTGAGCAGTGGTTGGACGACGGCGATGCGCCCGACCGTGAGCGCGGCGGCCTGCAGGAGGAAGCCCAGGATCATGCAGAGGATGCCGCCCACCCAGGACGGGCGCCGGACCAGGTCGAACAGCATGCCGATCGAGAAGGCGGCGTCCTCCGGCTCGTCGCGGGCGGCCCGTCGCTGCAGCACCGTCGAGCACGCGTTGACCACCGCGGCGAGCAGCACCAGGACGATGCCCGCGACGTCCTCGCCCGACATCCGGGCCTCCCTGGCCTCAGTCGCTCGTGTCGACGTTCTGGTCGATGATCGTCTGGCGGTGCGGCGTGATCCAGAGGATCACCCGCTCCGACTTGATCGCCTCGGGCGGGTAGTCGTGCCCGGTGTAGCGCTGGGCGACCTCGTCGATGTGCTCGCGCGCCTCCTGGCCGGTGGTGAAGTCGGTGACCTCACCTCGCACCTCGGCGTAGCGGTACGGGTCCTGCTCGTCGCGGATCAGCACCGTGATGCGGGGATCCTTCTGCAGGTTCTCGTAGCGCTTGCGGTGCGTCTCGGTGTTGAGCACGAGGCGGCCGTCCTTGATGCCGCACCACAGCACCTGGTTCTGCACCAGCCCGCTGGGCAGGATCGTGGCCACGGAGGCGAAGTTCGGTCCGGAGGCCAGCTCCTCGACCATCGGGTGGAGCTCGGGCCCGTTGCGGGTGTCCGCCATCGTCGTGTCTCTCCTCGGGTCGGGGTGTGCCCGGCCCGGGTGCCCCACCTCGTCCGGCCGTCAACCATCGCCCTCTACCGCCGCGGGGTGGCCTCCGCCGCGAGTGCGGTGAGCTGGGGGCGCACCGCGGCCGCGACCTGGTCGGGCTCGCCGAGCAGGGCGAGGTGGCGGGCGCCGGGGAGCTCGGCGATGAGCCCCGTGTGCAGGCGGGCGGCGGTGGCGACGGCCTGGGGGTGGTCGAAGCTGTGGTCCTCGCTGCTGGAGAACACGGCGGTGGGGACGCGGATTCGGCGCTCCTGGTCGTCGGTGAGCCCGATGAGGGGTTGGCGGGCGATCGCGAGGAAGGCGCTGACGCCGCCCGGGGTGAGGAGGGGCGCCCGCCAGCGGTCGATGGCGGGGTCGTCGGTGGGGCAGCCGGGGCCGCACTGGGAGGCCACCACGCGGCGGATCGGGTCGCGGTGGCGGACCACCGCGGTGACCACGGCCGGGCCGAGCGGCGGGAGCGTCAGCAGCGTGCGCAGCCCTCCCCCGCCGCCGGTGCCCGTGCGGTCGTCGCCGAAGTAGGGGGTGCCGTCGCCGTTGGCCGCGACGACGCCGGTGACCGAGCCCGGGTCGCGCAGGGCCAGCGAGAGGGCGATCGCGGCGCCGAGCGAGTGGCCCAGGACGATCGGCCGGGTCAGGTGCAGCGTCGCGACGAGGCCGGCGAGCTGGTCGGTGTCCGCGGCCAGGGTGTAGGGCCCCTGGTGGGCGGTGAAGCCGTAGCCGCGCACGTCGTAGGCGTAGACGTCGCGGTCGTCGGCCAGGCGGGGCGCGAGGCGGGAGAACACGTAGGTCGACTCGGCGAACCCGGGGACGAGCACCAGCGGCGGCTGTCCCGAGGGGTGCACCGCGGGCCAGTGCTCGACGTGGGTGGCGACGCCGGCGGCGTCGACGGTGAACCCGGGCACGGCCGTGGTCACGTGGACCGGCGCGAGGTCGTCCCACGCGAGGTAGAGCCCGGCCACCGCCAGGAGGACGACGACGATCGTCACCAGCACGATCCCGGTGCGGCGCAGCCCGCGCAGCACCCGGCCCCGCACGCCCACCTCCCGCCGCACCGCACCAGCCTCGCAGGTGGCCCGTGAGGTCGGCGCGGGCACGTAGGCGCCGCACAGGACGTGCTCAGGGACGCTTCAGCCCCCACGCGCACGCTGGGGTCATGGACATCGCGCACCTCACCGCCGGCACCTGGGTCCGCGGAGCCCTCGTCGTCGCACTCGTCATCGACGTCCTCGGCCAGCTCGCGGGTGTGGTCCCGTCCGGGTCGACCGGGATGGCGCTGTCGGTGGCGGTCGCCGGGGTGGCCGCGGCGGTCGGGTGGGTGGCCGTGCGGTGCGCCCGGCACTCGGCCGCCCACTCCGGGCGGAGCTGACAGCTCGCGTCAGGAGGCGGCGGGCACGTCCTGCGCGGCGGCGAGGCGGTCGACCGAGGCCCGCACGGCGCGCAGCTCGGTGACGACCGCGTCCAGCTGGGCGTCGTTGGTCCGGCGCAGTTCGCCCAGCACCTTCTCCAGCAGGTCGTTCGTGGTGGTGAGCGCGTCCTTGACCGGTCCGATCCCGGCGAGGTCCCCGAGCACGGCATCTCCTCTCGACGTGGGCTTTGCGGTACCGAGGGTACCTGATACACGTCGTCGCCGCCCAGCCGTCGCCGTTCAGCCGTCCTCGCGGGCCGCCGCCCGCTTGCGGCGCTTCCCCTCGTGCATCGCCGCGACCCGCGCGACGGGGATCGTGTGCCCCTCCTCGACCAGGTCGGCCGGGATCGCGCGGGCCTCGCCGAGGCGCTCCTCCCAGCTCGGCCCCTGCCGGAAGCGGTCGGGGGTGGCGACCGTGATCTCGGACGGGACGACGTCGTCGAGCGCGTCCCAGTCGCACGGGCACGACACCGGCAGCCCGGGCCGCACCCGCGGGCTGTACGCGGCGACGACCGTGGCGCCGCCGGCTCGGGTGGCGTCGAGGAAGACCTTGCCGCCGCGGTCGGCCTTGATGAACGCGGTCGTCGTGCCCTCCGGGTCGAGCCGCTCGGCCCGGGCGGCGACGGCACGGGTCGCGGCGTGGACGTCCTCCATCGCCGCCGGCTCGATCGGGGTGACCACGTGCAGGCCCTTGGCGCCGGAGGTCTTCACGGCCGGGTCGAACCCGGCGTCGCGCAGCACCTCGCGCACCGCGTGGGCCGCGGCGACGACGGGGGCGAGGTCGGCGCCCTCGGGCGGGTCGAGGTCGAGCACGAGGTGCGTCGGGGTGACCGGCTCGGCGGCGAGGGTGAGCGGCACGTGGTACTCGACGGCGCGCTGGTTGGCGAACCACAGCAACGTCGCGCGGTCGTCGGCGAGCGCGTAGTGCACGTCGCGCTGCGAGCTCTCCGACCAGAACGTCACCGACCGGATCCACTCCGGCGCGCCCTTGGGCAGGTTCTTCTGCATGAACCGCTCCCGACCGCGGGCCCGGACCACCGACAGCGGTCGGCCCGTGAGCAGCGGGAGCATCCGGTCGGCGACGGCGTCGAGGTGGTCGACGAGCGCGCGCTTGGTGACCGCGGGGTGGTCGTCGTCGCCCGCGAGGAGCTCCTGGCCGAGGTGGGTGAGACCGACCCCGTCGCGCACCTCGTCCGGATCACTCGCCATCCGCTGACCGTGGCCGGGCGCCGGGGGCCGGTCAAGTCGGCGCGCCCCGTGGTCAGAAGTCGGGGTCGTCGTCGTAGCGACTGCGTGCGCCCTCGGGGTTGGTCGCTCGGGTGAGACGGGTGGCGGTGGCGCGGGCGGCGTCGGTGAGGAAGCCGTGTCGGTTGCGGCGGGCCGTCCAGGGCGGGGGTGTCCGTGGGGGCGGCTGGTAGACGGCGTCGGGGATGCTCATGGTTCCGTCGGCGGGTGGGCGGGGATCGGGCGGCTCCTCGTGGCGCTCGGCCTCCACGTGGTGCCGCGTGCCGGTGGGACTGGTCCACACGAAGCTGCCAGGCATCGGTTGGATGAGGGTCCAGCCGCTGTCGGGGTCGTGCTTGAGCAGGTGGTGGGGTTCGCAGAGCGGACCGAGATTGTCGGCCTCGCTCAGCCCGCCGTGGAGCCAGTCCAGGGTGTGGTCGAGGTCGGCACCCATCGCCGGGCGGGTGCAGCCGGGGAATCGGCACGTCCGGTCGCGGCTGCGGATCCACGCGTCGAGTTCCGCGCCGGGGTGGCGACGGTGCGCGTCTGCGTGGCTGTGCGCAGGGTGCTCGGCGGGTGGGCGCGGCGCGGACCGCGGCCAGCGCTGCCCGGGCGCGGCGCAGCAGGGTCGCCTCCTGTCCGAGGTGATCGTCGGGGTCCAGCGCGTCCAGGACGGTGGTGCGCGCGAGGACCTCGATGACCTGGCGCCGGTGGCGGCTGCGTCGCCGCGCGGCACGGCCACCGCGTGGGTGCAGCGTGCAGCACGTGTTCGAGGTGGCCGCCGGGGTCGTAGAGCAGCAGCCGGATCGCGGCGCCGGGGCGGTTGCGGGCGATGTGCCGCGCGGTCGAGCCGGCGACGACCCCGAACTCGGGGACCTCCCCGGGGCGCCGGTCCAGACCCAGCAGCGTGCTGAGCTCCAGACGCACCGCCACGCCCGCCCGGAACGCCAACGGCGCCGGCTCGGACTCGGGTCGGCCGGCGAGCCCACGTCGCCGCCGGGGCCCGCATCGCGAGAGCGATCGCCGTCGGCGCCACCGACAGCGCCGGGACCGTCATCGCCGAGGCCGGAGCCGGGCGTGGGGTGCGTCGCCGGCCGAGCCGCTGTCGTCCGAGGCGTCACCGTCGGGACCGCCGTCGTCGGGACCGTCGCCGTCGGGACCACAGCCATCGGGGCCGCCGCCATCGGGACCGTCACCGTCGTCGGCCGGGCCGCTGCCGTCGGGGCCCTCATCGTCGCGAGCGGGGTCGCTGCGGTGCAGGAGTTCTTCGGTGAGGGTGGCCACGACGGTGGCGTCGTCGGCGCCGAGCAGGTCCCGGCTCAGCAGCCGCAGGTAGGTGTGCGCCTCGGTGATGCCCTTGCCCACGTCCCCGCCGCGGGCGCGGACCGCCGCACGGACCGCGTCGGCCACGGCCACCACGTGCCCGTAGGCGGCCAGCGCGTCGTCCTCGGGCAGATCCAGCCCCGACAGCTCCGCTGCACCCGACGGGGCGCTCCGCGCCACGACCCGGGCGCGGGCCACAGCCGCCGCCCTGCGGGCCTCGTACCAGGACGGATCGACGTCGCCGGCGGCCTTCTCCACCTGCCGGGCCAGCTCGCGGTGGGTCAACCGAGCCGCGCGGCCCAGCAACCGCTCCAGCACCTCGCGGGCCTGGGCGTCGTCGAGCTCCCGCAGTATCGCCACGAAGATCGCCGCGCGGTCCTCGTCGAGCCACCCGTCCCGCATCCCGTCCCCGAGCGCGGGCAGGCGCACCAGCACCTGGCGGGCGAACTCCAGACGGGCCGCGGCCATGGCCGGGGACCAGTGCAACGCCGCGGCGGCGATCAACGCCGCCCTCGCCTCGGACTCGACCCGCACCGTCGTCCCGGCCCGGGAACGACACGCCTCGAACAGCCACCGGCAGCGGGCCCACGCGGCGTGGTTGCCGGCGTGGGACGCGGCGACCAGTCCCGCCTCGACCTCCTGCCCGACCAACCCCGAGAAGTCAGCCTGCAGCGCGGCGGTCAGCTCCGGACGGGGCCGCGGGTCGTCGAATACCCCACCCGCCTCGCCCGGGGACGCCACCGCCGCTGTCATGAATCGAACACTAGTTCGAAGGTCTGACAGTCACGCCGGCATCAGTGCAGGTCGAGCAGCCCCTACCAAGTGAACTGCGTCACACCTCGGCGAGGTCGATGCGGTACCGCGTCAGCGCCAGCGCCGCGTGCTCCGGGAGCGTCGAGTCCTCCCGCGCCACGCACGCCTGCAGCGCCGCCACCAGCGCGGGCTCGTCCAGCCCGGTCCCGATCAGCACCAGCCGCGCGCCCGCCGTCGCCGCCCCCGGAGGCGCCGCCCGCACCCGGATCGCGGTCCCGACGGTCTGCACCTCCCAGCACCCGCCGTGCGGCGGGCAGCCGCACGACCCCCTTCGCCCGCACCACGCCCACCGGCCCCGCCTCGAGGAACGCGGCGAACCGGCCCGGGTCCAGCGGTCGGTCGGACACGAACGAGACGCTCTGCGCCGCGTCGTGGGGATGGGCGCCGTCGACCTCGCGCAGCAGCTCGTCGAGCCCGAGCTGCGCGGGCCGCGGACGCACGACCGGATCGACCAGCAGCGCCGGGTCCAGCGCGCCGTGACGGGTCCCGACGACGGCCCCGGGCGCCACCGCCCGCACGGTCGCCACGGCCGCGTCGCCGGCCTCCGGCGACACCCGGTCCAGCCCGTTCACGACGGCGAGGTCGGCCAGGCGGGCCTGCGCCAGGTCCGGGTCGGCGGCGTCGAGGACGACGACCAGGCCGCCGTAGGTCGCGTGCGGGTCGGAGGAGGCCAGCAGGAGGCGCACCAGCTCCCGCGGCTCGGCGAGCCCGCTCGCCTCGACGACGACGAGGTCCAGTCCGGCGGCGGGTGCGGTGAGGTCGGCGAGCAGGGCGGACAGGCCGTCGGCGTCGGTGGTGCAGCACAGGCACCCGTTGGCGAGCGAGGTGACGGCGTCGGCCTGGCCCGCCACGAGCATCGCGTCGATCCCCAGCGCGCCGAAGTCGTTGACGACGACGCCGATCCGCGTCCCGTCGGCGTGGCGCAGCAGGTGGTTGACCAGCGACGACTTCCCGACGCCGAGGTGGCCGGCGACGAGGACCACCGGCACCGTCCGCTCGCGACGCCCGGGACGACCCACGGTCGACGACCCTGCCAGAGCCGCACCGCGGACGTAGGGTCCCCCGCGTGCGTCCGCTCGAGGGCCTCCGCGTCCTGGACCTGTCGAGGGTGCTCGCCGGCCCCTACGCCACCCAGTGGCTCGGCGAGATGGGCGCCGACGTCGTCAAGGTCGAACCGCCCGCGGGGGACGACACCCGGGGCTGGGGCCCGCCGTTCGTCGGCGAGGACGACGCCCGGCGTCAGTCCCTGTACTACCTCTCGGCCAACCGCAACAAGCGCGGCATCGTCCTCGACCTCAAGACCGAGCGGGGCCAGGAGGCGGTGCGCCGGCTCGCCGCGGACGTCGACGTGCTGGTCGAGAACTTCCGGCCCGGCACGCTCGAGCGCTGGGGCCTCGACTTCGCCACGCTCAGCGAGGCCAATCCGCGACTCATCCACGTCGCGATCTCCGGCTTCGGGCAGACCGGGCCGTACCGGGAGCGCGCCGGGTACGACGTGCTCGTCCAGGCCATGGGCGGCCTGATGAGCCTCACCGGGGAGCCGGACGGGCCCCCCACGAAGGTCGGGCTGCCGATCGCGGACCTCAACGCCGGCACCTGGGTGCTCGTCGGGGTGCTCATGGCCCTGCAGGCGCGGCACACCACCGGCCGCGGCCAGTACCTCGACGTGTCGCTGCTCGACACCCAGACCGCGTGGCACTCCTACGCCGCCCAGGCGGTGTTCCACGACGAGCGGCGTGCCCGCCGGCTCGGCGTCGCCCACCCGACCGTCGCCCCGTACCAGGCGATGGCGTGCGCGGACGGCCCGCTGGTGGTGGCGGTGGGCAGCGAGCGCCTGTGGCAGCGCTTCTGCGGGGTCCTCGGGCTCGACGACCTCGTCGCCGACCCGCGCTTCGCCACCAACGCCGACCGGAACGCCCACCGTGACGAGCTCATGGCGCTCGTCGAGGCGGTGATGCGGGAGGAGCCCGCCGCGCACTGGGCGTCCGCCTTCGAGGCTGTCGGGGTCCCGGCCGGGCCGATCAACTCCCTCGACGACCTCTACGACGACCCCTGGTCCGTCGAGCGGGGCCACCACGTGACGCTGGACCACCCGGGCGTCGGGACCTACCACGGCACCGGCTTCCCGGTGCACGCCTCCGGCCCGGGTGCGACGCCGCCGGCCCCGACCGGCCCGCCGCCGCTGCTCGGCCAGCACACCGCCGAGGTGCTCGCGGAGGTCGGCTACGACGCGGACGAGATCGCGGAGTTCTGAGGCCTCACCGCAGCAGCTCCCGGACCTTCAGCGTCCGCAGCCGGTTGAGCGCCGCCGCGACCTCGTGACGGCGCGGGACGGCGAGGTCGGTGGCGTCGCGCGGGCCGCCCAGCAGGGCGTCCACGCCGGTCGCGGGCGAGCTCGGCGTCGAGCAGGTCGAGGCCCTCGCCCAGCGGGATCGTCCCGTCCAGCACCCCCTCCCCCAGCAGCGCCAGCGCCCGCCCGATCCCGGCGACCTGGGACCGGTCGACGATCTGCTCCACCGCGGCGAGGTCGACGTCCTCCTCGCCGAAGGTCAGGGTGTCGACGCCGCGCGCGGTCACCCGGCGCTTGCCCTGCCGGCCGGTCGGGTCGAGCGACGACGGGTCCACGACGCGGCGGGTGACCGGCGGGAAGCCCGAGTGCTCGACGGCGCGGGTGGCCCCCTGGGCGGCGATCTCGTGCGCCCGCGCGGTCACCTCGGAGGCGGCGTACGAGTCCATCATGAGCACGGTGTCGGCGACCCCGAGGTAGTCGCCGGACCCGCCCATGACCAGCACCGACGACACCCCGCGCTCGGTGTGCAGCGGCCGGATGCGCTCCACGAACGGCACGAGCGGCTCGGTCTCGATCAGCTGCTGCATCCGGCCGTCGCGGATCATGATGTTGGTGGCCGAGGTGTCCTCGTCGACGAGCAGCACGCCCGCACCGGCCTCCACCGCCTCGATCATCGACGCGGCCTGGCTGGTGGAGCCCGAGGCGTTCGTCGTGGAGAAGTCGTCGGTGGGCTCGCCGCTGGGCAGGTGCGAGACGAACGCCGAGACGTCGGTGCGCACGACGCTGCGGCCGTCCTCGGCCCGGACCTTGACGGCGTCGTCGCGGGCGACCACCTGCTCGCGGCCGTCGCCGGGCCGGTGGTCGTACACGCCCGCCTCGATCGCGCGCAGCAGCGTCGACTTGCCGTGGTAGCCGCCGCCGACGATCAGCGTGACGCCCTCCGGCACGCCGAGTCCGCGGACGTCGCCGGCGTTGGGGGTCGGGATCGTCACCCGCAACGACTCCGGCGCCGCGAACGGCGTCGCACCCGCCAGCGGCCGGTCGTCCACCCCGGAGCGGCGCGGCAGCACGGCGCCGTCGGCGACGAACGCGACGAGCCCGCGCTCGCGCAGGGCCGCCCGGAGCGCGACGGCGTCCTCGACGGTGGTGACGAACTCGCGGGCCGCGCGGCGGTCGTCGTCGGCGAAGGCCTCCCACCGCAGGTCGGCGACGGCGGCCGGCAGCGTCTCGCCGAGCAGCGTGGCCGCCTCCCGTCCGAGGATGCGCCGCTTCGGGCCGGGCATCGGCACGCCGAGCTCGACGGTGACGGTGCCGTCGGCGTCGACCCGCCCGGCGCTGCGCTCGAGGACCTCGGGGCCGCCCGCGTCGACGTGCACCGGGGTGCCGCGCAGCGCCCCGCGCAGGCGGTGGAGCAGGAAGCCGGCGAGGGCCCGGCGGCGGTCCGCCGTCGTCGTCAGCTCCGTCGGCGCGGCGCCGGGCAGCGTCACGCGGACCCGGGACGGCGGGGCGAACGGGTCGGCCTGGACGCGGACGACGGTGAGGGTCGCGGCCGCGCCGTCGAGCGGCCAGTCCCCGACCAGCGACTTGTAGCGGCCGTAGCTCTGGCCGTCGAGGCCGCGCAGGGTGCTCGCGAGGTCGTCGTGGCGGGACATGGGGCTCACTCTCCCCCGTCGCTCCGCTCGCCCGAGCCCAGGGTGCCCGAGACACGGCCCCCGCATGTGGGCGGTGGGAGGATGGGCGACGTGATCATCCCGGTCGCCTGGGTGCTCGGCGTCGCCGCGCTGGCGTGGGCGCTGTGGTGCGCCGTCTCGGCCGCGGTGGACCAGGCGCCGACGTACGGCCACCGCCTCGCGCTGCTCGGGCTCGAGGTCGTCGCGGTGGCGCAGGCGCTGCTCGCCGTCGTGCTGCTGATCGTCCAGGGCGGGCGCGGCGTCGGGGCCGTGGCGGAGATCGTCGGCTACCTGATCGCGGTGGTGGTCGCGCTGCCGATCGGGGCGGCGCTGGCGTACGGGGAGCGGACGCGGTACGGGTCGGTGGTGCTCGCGATCGCGGGCGTCACGCTGGCGGTGCTGGTGCTGCGCACGACGCAGGTCTGGGAGGCCACACGTGTCTGAGCCGGCGACGACGGCGCCCCGGCGGCGGATCAACAGCGGGCCCGGCGTGGTCCTGCTGGTGGTGTACGTGATCTTCGCGATCTCGGCGGGGGCCCGGGCGGTCTTCCAGATCGCGGTGCAGTTCCACGTCGCCCCGCTGGCCTACCTGCTCTCCGCCTTCTCGGCCGCGGTCTACATCGTGGCCGCGGTGGCGATCGGGCGCCAGCGCCGCCGGCTCGCGCTGACGGCGGTGTGGATCGAGCTCGTCGGCGTGGTCGTGATCGGGCTGTTCACCGTGGTCGCGCCCCAGGACTTCGCCGACGCGACCGTCTGGAGCGACTTCGGCATCGGCTACGGCTTCGTCCCGCTGATCCTGCCGATCCTGGGCCTGATCTGGCTGTTCCGCGCCCGCGAGTCCTAGTTCTCGATGGGTTGGTCCTGATAGCGTACCGGGCCATGGAGACCCGCACCCTCGCGCTCCCCGAGGTCGACCTCGTCCACGACGTCGCGGGGCCGCTCCCGACCGCCGACGGGCGCCCCCCGCTGCTCATGATCGGCCAGCCGATGGACGCCTCCGGGTTCCGGGCGCTGGCCTCCCACCTGCCCGACCGCACCGTCGTCACCTACGACCCCCGCGGGCTCGGGCGCAGCGTCCGCCACGACGGCCTCGACACGAGCGTCCCCGAGGTCCAGGCCCGCGACCTGCACGCCCTCGTGACCTCCCTCGGCGTCGGACCGGTCGACGTGTTCGCCTCGAGCGGCGGGGCCGTCACGGGGCTCGCGTGGGTCACGATGTTCCCCGACGACGTCGCCACCCTGGTCGCGCACGAGCCGCCCGTCCTGCCGTTGCTGCCCGACGCCGACGCGGCGCGGCGCGCGCTGGGCCGCGTCGACGAGGCCTACGCGGCGAAGGGCTGGGGCGCCGGCATGGCGGGCTTCATGGGCCTGACGTCGTGGCGGGGCGAGTACACCGACGAGTTCTTCGCGCAGCCGCTGCCCGGACCCGGCGATGTTCGGGATGCCGACCGAGGACGACGGTCGCCGGGACGACCCGCTGCTCTCCGACCGCGCGAAGGCCGTCGTCGCGTACGTGCCCGACGTGGCCGCGCTGACGGCGGGCCGGACCCGGATCGTGGTCGGCGTGGGCGAGGAGTCCCGCGACCAGTTCCCGGGCCGCGCAGCGGAGGCCCTCGCGCAGCGGCTGGGCCAGGAGGTCGTCGTGTTCCCGAGCCACCACGGCGGGTTCAGCGGCGAGGACGACCCGTGGCCCGGGCAGGCGACGGCGTTCGCGGCGCGGTTGAGAGCGGAGCTCATGTGAACGGATTTCGTCGTCCCGGCGACGACATCCGTTCACCTGGGCGCTAGCCCAGCCCGGTCCCCTCGACCCCGCGGCGCCAGTAGCCGTCGAGGTCGATCCACTCGCTGGGCAGCAGGTCCCGCAGCCGGCGCCGCACCGGGCGCAGCGCCGACGCCTCGGCGCCCATCCACACGAGGCCCTCGCCGTCGGGGCGGGTCCACGCGTCGACGGCGTCGCCGAGCAGCGTCGTCGTCCCCGGCTCGGCACCGTCACGGTGCAGCCACCGGACCTCGACCCCGGGCGGCCCGGCGAGCGGCTGCTCCTCGGCCGCGTCGGCGACCTCGACCAGCACGAGCCCGGACGCGTCGGCGGGAGCGAGCCCAGCCAGCGGGTGAGCGCCGGGAGCGCCGTCTCGTCGCCGCCGAGCAGGTACCAGTCGCGCGGTTCGACGTCGAGCGAGGACCGCGGCCCGTAGAGCCACAGCACGCCGCCGGGCTCCTCGATCCAGCGGCCCGCGAGCCCGGCGCCGTGGCGCACGAAGTCGACCTCGACGACGTCGTCGTCCACCGCGCGCAGCGTGTACTCCCGGTAGGGCCGCGGCCGGCCCGCCGGCGGCGCGACGAGGCCCCGCGGCCCGATCTCCGGGCGCTCGGGCTCGTCGCCGGGCTCGAGGGGGAAGAAGAACTTGGCGTGGTCGGTCGGGCCGGTGACGGGCAGGGCGGCGACCGCACCCGGCGTCGTCGCCCGGAACCGCACCCGTCGCATCCGCGGCGTCACGTCCTGCGCGCCGACGACCTCGACCCGCACCGGCTCGACGTCGTGGGCCACCTGCGTGATGACGGGGGCGTTGCGGACGACCATGGCCGTCACGCTAACGGCGGGTGTTCACCCGATGTCGCAGGCCCGGAACCCGCCCGCCACGCCGGTACGGCAGCATCGCGCCCGTGACCGCACAGCGACGGACGCTGCGGCCCACGACGCCGCGCCGCTCCACGAGGGCGAGCGGTCCGGCTCGCACATGCGCGCGCCGACGGACTAACGACGCCGCACGCATTGGCCGAGCCCGCCTCCCGTGGCAGCAACGGCACGATGCTGTCACCTGACGTCAGGACGGCGCCGTTCACGCACCCGTCGCCCACCCCGGATCGTCGGCCCCCAGCTCGTGCGCCGGACCCGCCCACCGGCCGCCGAACACCGGCGGCGGCACCTCGACGCGGCCGAGCGACTGCCGCAGCGGCTCGACCGGCGGGGCCTCGGTGACCAGCTCGGGGTGCGCCCACAGCCACTCCGCCGTCCGCGCCAGCGCCAGCTCCCGGATCGAGCCGCCGCGGGTCGGCCGCTCCGCGAGCCCCAGGAGCGCCGACGCGGCGGCCAGGTAGCCGGTCGCGTGGTCGAGCGCCTGCGCGGGCAGGGCACCCGGCCGCCCGTCCTCGCGGGCGCAGGCCACGGCGATCCCGCACGCCGCCTGCACGATGCTGTCGAACCCGCGCCGGCCCGCCCAGGGCCCCGTCCACCCCCACGCGTCGAGCCGGACGACGACGAGCTCCGGGCGCCGCGCGAGCAGGTCCTCGGGGGCGAGGCCGAAGCGGTCGAGCGCGCCGGGGCGGTAGCCGGTGACGACGACGTCGGCGCTGTCGGCGAGCTCGCGCAGCCGCGGATCGGCGGCGTCGAGGATCGTCGTGCGCTTGCCGAGCCCGGTGTCGACCTGCTGGGCCGGGAGCTCGGGCAGGTGCGGCGGGTCGACGCGCAGCACGTCGGCGCCCGCCAGCGCGAGGGTGCGGGTGGCGACGGGGCCGGCGATCACGCGCGTCAGGTCGAGGACGCGGACCCGGGTCCCGACGCCGGGCGCGGGCGCCTCGGTGCGCCGGATCGTCACGAGGGGTTCGGCCGCCACGGCACGGCCGGGTCCCGACGACGACCACGTGGTCCGGTCCCGCACGGCCACCGCGATGCCGCCGGCCGCGGTGACGACGTCCTCGACGTCCTGGGCGGGACGGGCGGCGACCGCGGCGGCGAGGTCGTCGGGACCGGCCGCGTCGGGGAGCCCGAGGGCGGCGAGCAGGCGGGCCCGGTGGTGCGGGTAGTTGGCGTGGGTGCGGAGCCAGCCGTCGGCCGCGCGCCCAGAACCCCGACAGCGGCGCGAACCCGCCCGGGGCCGCGCCGTCGATCCGCATCAGCTGGTCGGCGCGGAAGGAGCTCCCGACGCGGGCCGCGTCGATCTCCGGCATCGGCGTCCCGTGCAGCAGCGCTGCCGCCCCGGCCGCGGCCGCGACGGAGGCCTGGGCGAGCGCGTCGACGGGGAGCGGGCAGGCGAGGCCGGTCGAGTCGCCGCGCCAGGTGGGCGTCGGGGGCGGAGCCGGGGTGTCCAGCCGGGCCCACAGATCACGCAGCGCGATGTCGCGGGCCTCGTCCACGCATCGAGGATGTGGATTTCCTGTCACTGATTGCAAGCCCTGATCGGCGTGCTCCCCTTGTTGCTGCGCTTGCACGAGAGTGGAGCACCATGAGTGACCTCCGGGAGCGGCTCGTCGCCGCGGTCGGCGCCGCGCACGTCCTCGACGGCACCGACGACGCCGCGCGCGACCTCGCCCACGACGAGGCCCTGTCCGTCCCGCACGGCACCCCCGCCCACGTCGTCCGCCCCGGCAGCACCGCCGAGGTCGTCGCCGTCGTCACCGCCGCCCGCGAGACCCACACCCCGCTCGTCCCCCGCGGCGCCGGCACCGGGCTCTCCGGCGGGGCGAACGCGCCCGACGGCGCCGTCGTCGTCGCGTTCGACCGCATGACCGCGATCCGCACGATCGACCCGACCGACCACGTCGCCGTCGTCGAGCCCGGGGTCTCACTCGCCCAGCTCGACGCCGCCGCCCGCGAGCACGGCCTCACCTACCCCGTGCGGCCCGGCGAGCAGAGCGCGAGCCTCGGCGGCACCGTCGCCACCAACGCCGGCGGGATGCACGCCGTCCGGTACGGCGTCACCCGCGCCCACGTCGTCGGGCTCGAGGCCGTGCTCGCCGACGGCACCGTCGTGCGCACCGGCGGCCGGATCGCCAAGGTCTCCAGCGGCTACGACCTCACCCAGCTGCTCACCGGCTCCGAGGGCACCCTCGCGCTCGTCACCGAGGTCACCGTCCGCCTCCAGCCGTACCTGCCCGTCCGCCGGACCGTGCTCGCCCCGTTCCGCGACCTGCGCACGACGACGGCCGCCGTCGCCCGCGTCGCCGGCAGCGGGCTCGCCCCGGCGCTGTGCGAGTACCTCGACGACCCGACGATGGACGCGATCTGCGCGGCCGCCGACCTCGCCCTCGGCGTGCCCGACGACGTCCGGGACGAGGCCGAGGCCTACCTGCTGGTCGAGCTCGTCGGGCGCCGCGAGGAGCGGGTCGAGGAGGACCTCGTCGAGCTCGGCGAGCTGCTCACCGAGCACGGGGCGCTCGACGTGTACGCGCTGCCCGACGGCTCCGCGCGCCGCCTCGTCGCCGCCCGCGAGCAGACGTTCTGGACGATCAAGGCGCGCGGGGCGGACGAGATCGTCGACGTCGTCGTGCCGCGCTCGGCGCTCGCCGAGTTCCTCGACCGCGCCCGTGCGGCCGGGGAGCGGCACGGCGCCCGGGTCCTGGGCTGCGGGCACCTCGGGGACGGCAACGCGCACCTGGCCGTGTTCCAGCCCGACGGCGAGGCGCTCCACGCCACGCTGCACGAGGTGCTGGCCGCCGGGGTCGCGCTGGGCGGGGCGGTCTCCGGCGAGCACGGCGTCGGGCGGGCGAAGGCGGACGCGCTCGCGGAGCTCGGCGACCCGGGCGGCCTCACCGCGATGCGCCGGGTCCGCGCCGCGCTCGACCCGGAGGGCCTGCTCAACCCGGGGTGCGGGCCGCGGTGATCGACGCCGATCTCCTGACGTCCAGTGTAGGGGAGCACGCCGATAGGGAGACTTTTCTGACGTCGTCAGACCCGGATCTGCAACGCCGGGCGGTCCGGGTGGTCGGCGAGGACCACGAGGTCGGCGATCGCGGCCGGGTCGACCTCGTCGGTGTAGCGCTCGTAGGCGGGGAGGGTCCACGCGTCGGCCTCCGGGGTGCGCCGCGCGAGCGCCCCGGGCGAGAGGGACACGTGCACCTCGAGCTCCGCCGGCAGCCCGCGCCCGAGCAGCAGCGGGCCGTCGACGAGCAGCACCCCGCCCGGCGGGAGGTCCACCCGGGCGGCCCGCACCGCGCGGTCGGTCTCGACGTCCCACAGTCGGGGCAGCACGGGGCGCCCCGCGGCGGCCGGGGCCAGGACCTCCCGCACGAGCGCGCCGGCGTCGAGCCAGTCGTCGTAGAACGCGTCCGGGTCGGTCCGGCCGCGCTCCAACCGCAACGAGGCCGGGCGCAGGAAGTCCCACGCGGACACCCGCAGCACCGCCCGCGAGAGGCCGCGCAGCCGCTCGACGAGCCCGTCGGCCCACCGGTCCGGGCGCGCCGCCGCGGCACCGTCGAGCAGGACCCGCACCGACCCGGCGTCGGGAGCGGGCCGCGCGTGCACCGCCTCGGCGAGTGAGTCGAGCAGGGCGTCGGGGGTGAGCGGGCGGATCGACGGGCGGGTCATCGCCGCCCAGGATCCCACGCCCGGCTCCCCCGGGCCGCCCGCTCAGGCCTGCGCGACCGGCCCGTCCCCGACGCGTGCCGACTCGCCCTCCATGATCGGCACCGGGGCGTCCTCCTCGGAGTGCTCGTCGTCCTCGTCCGGCGGGCGCGGGTGCATGAACAGCCAGCGCGATCAGCGACACGACCGCGCAGGCGATGATGTAGATCGCGATCCAGAAGTAGTTGCCGGTCGCGGCCAGGATGGCGGTGGCGATCAGCGGCGCCGGTCCGCCCGCGATGACCGACGCGAGCTGGTAGCCCAGACCCGCCCCGGTGTAGCGGATTCCGGTGCCGAAGCTCTCGGAGATCAGCGCCGCCTGCGGGCCGTACATCATGTCGTGGAAGACCAGGCCGAGGATCATCCCCAGGATCACCAGGCCGCCGACCCGGGTGCCGAGCAGCAGGAAGTACGGGAAGGCGTAGAGGCCGGTGAGCACCACCCCGGCGCCGTAGACCAGCCGTCGGCCCAGGCGGTCGGACAACCAGCCGAAGAACGGCACGGAGACGATGCCGATCAGGGCGGCGACGATCAGGTAGAGCAGCAGGTCGGTCTGGGCCAGCTTCAGCTGCTTGGTGCCGTAGACCAGCACGAACGAGGTGAACAGGTAGAACGGCGCCTGCTCGGCGGTGCGGACGAACATGGCCTTGAGCACGTCGCGCCACTGGTCGCGCAGCGTGTCGACCAGCGGCATCTTCACGACGGCGCCCCGGGTGCGCAGCGCGGCGAACGCCGGCGACTCCAGCACGGTCAGCCGCACGAACAGGCCGATGCCGATGAGCACGATCGAGGCGATGAACGGCCAGCGCCACCCGCCGGCCAGGAAGCCCGGCCCGGAGAAGAAGTAGACGACGGCGGTGCCCAGCGCCAGCCCGATCGGGACGCCCGCCTGCGGCCAGGCCGCCATCAGTCCGCGCTGCTTGCGGGTGCCCCACTCCATGGACATGAGCACCGAGCCGCCCCACTCGCCGCCGACGCCGATGCCCTGCACCACCCGCAGCAGGGTCAGCAGGATCGGCGCCCAGATGCCGATCGTCGCGAAGGTCGGCAGGCACCCGATGAGCACCGTCGCGCCGCCCATCAGCAGCAGCGTCACGATCAGGGAGTACTTGCGGCCGATCCGGTCGCCGTAGTGGCCGAAGATCGCGGCGCCGAACGGACGCGCGGCGAACCCGACGAACTGCGTCGAGAACGCCAGCAGGACGCCGCCGGCGGCCGAGTTGTTGAAGAACAGCGGCCCGAAGACCAGCGCGGCCGCGGTGTTGTAGAGGAAGAAGTCGTACCACTCGATCGTGGTCCCGACCGTGCTCGCGACGACGGCACGTCGCTTGACCCGACGCCGGATCGCCGGATCGGACAGGTCAGGAGCCCCCGCACTGGTCGCCATGCCTCGGAATGGTGCGCGTCACACCCGATCCGGGCAAGACCGACTTCACCCGCCGGAACGGTCAGATCACCGAGAAACGATCCGTGAGCTTCTGTCCGTCCGCCCGGGTGATCACGCAGGAGACCAGCCGGCCGCCCGACGACCCGGCGTTCGGGCCGTTCGGCGCGTCGAAGGAGGCCTCGCTCGGCACGATCGCGGCCACCCGCAGGGCGGAGCGGTCGACGCCGCTCGCGGTCTGCGCGACCTGGCCCGACGCCGCCACCATCGCGCAGAACGACCGGCCGAAGGCGGCCATGGCGTCGGCGCCGGGGTAGCTGACCTGCCGGCTCTCGTTGAGCGGCGTCGTGGACCCGACCACCTCGACGTCGTGGGGGTCCCCGCACGGGGTGTCGGTGCCGCTCGAGTAGATCGCGCCGTCCCCGAGCGTCCCGCTGGCGCACTGGCCGTCGAAGAGCACGAACGTCGGGAGGTCCCCGTCCGGGCCGAAGGTGTAGACGTCCGGCTCGCTCGAGAACGGCCGCCAGCCCCCGACGAGCGCCCCCACCGCGAACACGACGAGCACGAGCACCACCGCCGCCGCGCCCAGCTGGAGGCGGCGGTCGCGCAGGACGGGCGGGACGGTGGGCAGGGTCAGCTCTCCTGCTCCACGTGCAGGGCCTGGGCCTCGGCGCCCTCGGTCGGCCACTCCTGCTCGACGGGCACCGCCTCGCCGTACGAGTCGTCGGCGGGCAGGCCCGTCGGCTCCGCCGACCCGTCCGCGGACGACAGCCCGAGCTCGATCTCGCCGTCGCCCTCGGTCAGGAGCTCGTCCTCGACGGCGCCGTCCGGGGACAGCGGGTCGTCGACCGGCGTGCCCGCGAGGCCGCCGCCGCCCACGCCGTCGACGGCGTTCGCCGGGTCGTCGACGGACTCGTCGAGGTCCATCGCCGGGGTCGCCGCGATCGGGCGTCCCGGGGGCTCCTCGGCGGTGACGTCGGGCTCCTCCTGCGGGAGGCGGTGGGCGAGGGCGTCCTGGTCCTCGGCGTCCTCCGAGCCGCCCAGCCGCACCGTGCGGCTGTAGCCCTCGGCGGTGTCCATGCCGTCCTCGAGCGGGTCGGCGTCGAGCCGGTCCTCGTCGAGGATCTCCGACGGCTCCGAGTCGAGGCCCGAGGTGTCGTTGTCGACGACGACGTCGGCCTGCTCGGCGAACTGCTCGCTCACGGGTGGTGACTCCTGTCCTGCCTCGACGGACCGACGGGTCTCCCCGGCGCCTCGGTCTGCATCGTGCACGGTCCGGGATGCGTTCCCGCGCCCGGGTCCGGCCATGCACCGTCGCGGACGGCGGACCGCTCAGCGGTGGTGCCCGTGGGCGTGGCCGTGCCCCCGCCCCGCCCCGGCGCGCACCACCAGGGCGCGCTCGACCGCCCGCTCCCAGGCCTGCTCGCGCACCTGCTCGGCGCGGGCGATCGCCGCGGCGCGGGCCCGCTGCCCCGGTCCGCGGTGGGCCGCGCCCGCGTCGTCGACGTGGTGTCGGCCGCCGGCGTGGCCCGGGTCGTGACCGCCGGCGGGGCCGGGGCCGCCGGCACGATCGGCGCGCCGACGGCGGCGGGGGCCAGCGTCGCCGCCGCGCCGGCCGCCGGGGCCGCCGTCGACGCGCCGAGGTGAGGTCCGGCCCGCCGCTCACGCCGAGCGTGATCCCGACCGCGGCGGCACCGAGGGCGACGGTGCCGGTGGCGGCCGCGAGGGCCCGCCGTCGCAGGCGCGGGGCGGCGGCCACCGGCTCGTACGTCCGCGTCGGCTCCAGGGCCAGCGGGCCGCTGGAGGGCGCGGCGAACGGATCCGTCGGAAGGCTCATCACCGGTCCCATCGGCTCGACGACGTCCATCGTTACCGATCCGTGACCGCAGCGCCAGAGGCCGGATGCGGATCCACCGGCACCTCCGCGAGCGCGCGCAGGCTCAGCGGCAACGCCGCGACCGTGTCCGATGGACACGGTGTCGAGTCCGGCGACGGCTCGCCCACCGCGACCAGGTCGGCGACAACTACCGCGGCGCGATCACCTTCCGCGCCGCTCCGGCTGCCTGGCTCCGTGACCTGGCCGGACAGTACCCTAGCCCCGGATCTGCCGCTCCTGCCCGCCCCACTCCTTGGCGCGCAGCTCGAACTTCTGGATCTTGCCGGTGGAGGTCTTCGGGAGCTCGGCGACGACCTCGACCTCGCGCGGCGCCTTGTAGCGGGCGATGGCCGTCTTCACGTGCTCGATGATCTCCTCGGGCTCGACCGTCCTCCCCTGCTCGCAGGACGACGAACGCCTTCGGCCGCTCCCCCCAGCGCTCGTCGGGGACGCCGACGACCGCGGCCTCCAGCACCGCCGCGTGCGAGAGCACCGCCTGCTCCACCTCGACGGTCGAGATGTTCTCGCCACCGGAGATGATCACGTCCTTGGCGCGGTCGCGGAGCTCGACGTAGCCGTCGGGGTGCATGACCCCGAGGTCGCCCGAGTGGTACCAGCCGCCCGCGAACGCCTTGGCCGTCGCCTCGTCGTCGCGGTAGTAGCCGCTCATGACGTTGTTGCCGTGCATGACGATCTCGCCCATGGTCGTGCCGTCGGCGGGGACGTCGACGAGCTCGACGGAATCCGGGGTCGTAGTCCTCCGGGAGCACCTCCACGACCCGCACCGCGTCCGTCTGGATCATCCCGACGCCCTGGCGGGACTGCAGCTTCGCGCGCTCGGTGTCCGACAGCGACGCCCACGCGTCCTGCCACTGGCACACCGTGTACGGGCCGTAGGTCTCGGTGAGGCCGTAGACGTGGACGATGCGGAACCCCATCCGCTCCATCTCGAGGATCGTCGTCGGGCTGGGCGGGGCGCCCGCCGTCGTGACCACGAGGGCGTAGTCGAGGGTCCGGGCCTCGGCCGCGTTCATGATCGTCGTGACGACGGTGGGGGCGCCGTTGAGGTGCGTGACGCGGTGCTCGCCGATCAGCGCCCAGATGGCGTCGCCGCGGACCTCGCGCAGGCAGACGTGGGTGCCGCCGATCGCGGTGATGCCCCACGGCGTGCACCAGCCGTTGCAGTGGAACATCGGGAGCGTCCACAGGTAGACCGTCGCCGGGTCGTGGTAGCTCTGGATGATCTCGCCGAGGGAGTTCAGGTACGCGCCGCGGTGGTGGTACTGCACGCCCTTGGGCTTGCCGGTGGTGCCCGACGTGTAGTTGATCGAGATCGTGCCGCGCTCGTCGTCGACGGCCCACGGCAGATCCTCGCCGTCGTCGCCGCGCGCCAGCAGCTCCGCGTAGCCATCCGAACCCGACCCGGCGTCGGGACCCTCCGCGTCGACGTGCACGACGACCTCGCGGACGGTCTGCAGGCTCTCGCGGATCGGGTCGACGGCGGGCAGCAGGGCGGAGTCGACGACGAGGACGGTGGCGCCGGAGTGGTCGAGGATGTAGCGGACCTCCTCGGCCGAGAGCCGCGTGTTCACCGCGACGAGCACCGCTCCCGCGAGCGGGCACCCCGAAGTGGGCGTGGAGCATCGCCGGCACGTTGGGCAGCAGGCAGGCGACGCGGTCCCCGGGCTCGACCCCCGACGCGCGCAGGCCCCGCGCCAGCCGCTGGGCGTCGCGGGCGAACTCGGCGTAGGTCCAGCGCTGCGCCCCGTGCACGATCGCCGTCTTGTCCGGATAGACCCCCGCCGAGCGGGCCAGGAACGACAGCGGCGTCAGTTCGGTGATCCAGGTCTCGGGCGTCATGCACCCGATCCAAGCAGCCCCCCGGGGCCCGGAACAGCGTCGTCACGCTACGAGCGCGGCCCGTGCCCCTGGGTGCCCTGCGCGTAGTCCGGCGGCGCGCCCGTGCCGGGGGCGGTCGGCAGGCCCGCGGCGCTCCAGGCCCGGAACCCGCCGACGACGTCGGTGGCCCGGTGGATCCCCAGGTCCTGCAGGGCGGCGGCGGCCAGCGAGGACGTGTATCCCTCCGAGCACAGCACCACCCACGCCACGTCGTGGTCGACCGCCTCGGGCAGGCGGGCGTCGGAGGCCGGGTCGAGCCGCCACTCCAGGTGGTTGCGCTCGACGACGACCGCGCCGGGCACCTCGCCCTCGGCCACCCGCTGCCAGCCGGGCCGGATGTCGACGACGTGACCGCCCTGCTCGACGACGGCCGCGGCCTCGGCGGGCTCCAGCCGCGTCAGCCGGGCCCGCGCCGCGGCCAGCACCTCGGCGATGGTGGTCATCCCAGGACCCGGCCCCCCTCCGGCGACGCCCCGGGCTCGACCAGCTCCGAGCGCGTCCGCGTGAGGGTGCCCCGGTCGACGCCGTAGTACGACATCGTCGACAGCGGCGGCGAGTACGCGTGGACGCTCACCGCGGGCTCGGCGCGGCGGTTGGACACGTCGTGCACGTGCCCGAGGGGGAAGGCCGCCCCGGAGGAGGCCGACAGCGCGCGGCGGCGCAGGCCCGGCCCGGACACCGCGAGCTCCTCGGGGGAGACCGCGTCGTGGTCGGCCCGGCCCGAGGTCCAGCGCCACTCGGTGAGCTCACCGCGGACGACGGTCAGGGCGCCGATCGACCCGCCGTGGTCGTGCAGCTCCGCGGCCTGCTCGGTCGCCCAGCTGATGAGCCAGACGTCGAGGTGCGGGTCGGCGTGCAGGCGGCGTGACCAGCGGTGCATGTGGTCGACGTGCACCTCGTGCATCCCCGCGGCCACCTCGGCGGCGACCTGGCGGGTGATCGTCGTGAGGTCGGCGAGGCTCACCGGGGTCGGGCCGTCGTGCCAGCGGCGGCGGTCGCCGTGCAGCGAGCGGGGCAGGAAGGACAGGCCGGTCGGGCGGGCGGGACGGGCGTCGACGTCGGCGCGGACGGCGGTGGTCATGACGGAGGGTTCCTCGGGTGATCGACGGCCGCCGTCGCGGAGCGGGAGCGGCCGGAGAGGCGTCCCCCGGGGCGGTGCCACGACGGGGAACGGGTGTCGTCGTCAGCGACAGCGCTGGTCGAACACGTGCGCGCGGCGACCCACCCAGAAGGGGTCGAGCTCGGCGCCGTGGATCACGCCGCAGATTCCACCACGCCGCCGCCCGGAGCTCCGCACGGGGTGGCGTACGAGTCACCCCGTGTCGTCGACGGGCAGGGTGTCGGGGGGTCGACCTAGCCTGGGTGTCGTGCCCGACCCCGCCTCCCCCGAGGCCCCCTCCCCCACGGACCCCTCCCTCACCGACTCCTCCCCGGCGCGCGGCTGGGTCCGCCGCCTCGGCCTCGACTGCTGGCGCCACCGCGGCCTCACGGTCGCCTCCGTGGGCGCCTCGACGCTCGGGGTGGGTCTGGAGTCGGTCGGGCCGCTGCTCGTGGCCGTGGCGGTCGACCGCGCGGTGCGGGGGTCCACGACGGGGCTGGAGCCGATCGTCGCGGGGATCGTCGCGCTGGCGCTGGTGAAGTTCGCGATGGCGTTCCTGCGCCGCTACCTCGGGGGCCGGCTCTCGCTGTCGGTGCAGCACGACCTGCGACGCCGGGTGTTCGGCTCGATCTCCCGGCTCGACGGCCCGCGGCAGGACGCGCTGCGCACCGGCCAGGTGGTCTCGCGCGCGAACTCCGACCTCCAGCAGGTCCAGGGCCTGCTCGGGATGGTGCCGTACTCGGTGGGCACGGTCGCCCAGGTCGTCGTCTCCGTCGTGATCATGGCGTTCCTCTCGCCCCTGCTCACGGTCGTCGCGCTGGTCACGCTGCCGGTGGCGCTCGCGTTCACGATGGTCATGCGGCGACGCCTCTTCCCCGCGACGTGGTCGGCGCAGCAGCGCGCGGCCGAGGTCGCGCAGGGCGTCGAGGAGACCGTCACCGGCGTCCGCGTCGTCAAGGGCTTCGGGCAGGAGGAGCGGGAGACCGCCCGGCTGGCCGGGGTCGCCGGGCAGCTCTACGGCGACCGCCTCCGCGCGGCGCGGCTCACCGCGCGGCTCACGCCCACGCTGGCCGCGCTCCCGACCGTCGGGCAGCTCGTGGTCTTCGCCCTAGGCGGCGCGCTCGCCCTGTCCGGCCAGATCACCATCGGGACCTTCCTGGCCTTCACCACCTACATCGCCGCGCTCATCGCACCCGCGCGGATGGTCGCCGGCCTCGTCGTCACCGGCCAGCTCGCCCGCGCGGGCGTGGAGCGCGTCTACGAGCTGATCGACTCGCAGCCCGACATCGTCGACCCCCCGGAGGCCGCCGCCGTCCCCGCGGGGCCGGTCGGGCTGGAGCTCGACGACGTCCGGTTCGGGTACGCGCGCAGCGAGCCGGTCCTCGACGGGGTGTCGCTCGCGGTGCGCCCCGGCGAGACGCTCGCGGTGATCGGCACCGCGGGCTCGGGGAAGTCGACGGTCGCGCTGCTCGTCCCCCGCTTCTACGACGTCCAGGGCGGCGCGCTGCGCGTGGGCGGGCTCGACGTGCGCGACATGTCCCTGGGCTCGCTGCGCCGCACCGTGGGTGTCGTGTTCGAGGAGGCCTTCCTCTTCTCCGACACGGTGCGCGCCAACATCGCCTACGGCTGCCCGGACGCCACCGACGCCCAGGTGCGGGCGGCCGCCGCGGCCGCCCAGGCCGACGAGTTCGTCCGCGACCTCCCCGACGGCTACGACACCCGCGTCGGCGAGCGCGGGCTCACCCTCTCGGGCGGGCAGCGCCAGCGCGTCGCCCTGGCCCGGGCCCTGCTCTACGACCCCCGCGTCCTCGTCCTCGACGACGCGACGAGCGCCGTGGACGCCGCCACCGAGGCCGCGATCGGGGAGACGCTGCGCGCGGTCACCGCCGAGCGCACCACGCTGCGTCATCGCCCACCGCCGCTCCACGCTCGCGCTCGCCGACCGGATCGCGGTCCTCGACGAGGGCCGGGTGGTCGACGTGGGCACCGCCGCCGAGCTCACCGGGCGCTGCCGGCTCTTCGACGCCCTGCTCGCCGGGCCCGGGGAGAGCATCGAGGCGCCGGCGCGGGCGCGGATCGACGAGGTCGAGGGCCCGGGGCCCGACGGCACGACGCCCTCGCTCTGGCCGACCGAGGCCGAGCGCTCCGACTGCCGCCGACGCCCCGGCCGGCGACCGCGGCGGACCCGACCCGATCGCCGCGGGCCTCGACGGCACCGTCTCCTCCCGCGAGATGCGCGCCGCCCTGGCCACCCTGCCGCCCGCCGACGAGCGCCCCGACCTGCACGGCGAGGACCCCACGGCGCCCGACCCGGGATTCCGCCTGGGCCACCTGCTGCGCCCGGTCCGCCTCGCGCTGGCCGCGGTCATCGGGCTGGTGGCCCTCGACGCGCTCGCCTCGGTCGCCTTCCCCTCCCTCGCGCGGCTCGCGGTCGACGGCGGCATCAACGGCCGCGACCCGTCGGTCCTCGTGCTCGCGGTGGCCATCGGCGCCGGGGTCGTGCTCGTGGACTGGGTCGTCGTGTTCGTCCAGACCGTGCTCACCGCCCGCGTCGGCGAGAGCCGCCTCTACCTCCTGCGCGTGCGCAGCTTCGCCCACCTGCAGCGTCTGGGCCTCGACTTCTACGAGCGCGAGCTCGGCGGCCGGATCATGACGCGGATGACGACGGACGTGGACGCGCTCTCCACGTTCCTGCAGACCGGGCTCGCCCAGGCCGTCGTCGCCCTGCTGACGCTGGTGGGGGTGGCGACGGCGCTGCTGGTCACCGACCTCGAGCTCGCCCTGGTCGCGCTCGCGGTGATGCCGATCCTCGTGGTGGCCACGGTGGTCTTCCGGCGGCTCTCGTCGGTCGCGTACGCCGAGGCCCGCGAACGGGTCAGCGTCGTCAACGCCGACCTGCAGGAGAACGTCGCGGGGCTGCGGGTCGCGCAGGCCCACACCCACGAGGCGGCGTCGGCGGCCCACTTCGCCCGCAACAGCGACGCCTACCGCCGCGCCCGGCTGCGGGCCCAGCGGCTGATCGCCACCTACTTCCCCGGCGCCAACCTGCTCTCCGACCTCGCGCAGGCCGCCGTGCTCGGGGTCGGCGCCGCCCGCGTGGCGGGCGGCGACCTGTCGTCGGGGATCCTCGTGGCGTTCCTGCTCTACCTGTCGATGTTCTTCGGCCCGGTGCAGCAGCTCTCCCAGGTCTTCGACGGCTACCAGCAGGCCCGCGTCGGCCTGGCGACGCATCTCCGAGCTGCTGCGCACCCCCACCTCGGTCCCCGCCCCGGCGATCCCGGTCCCGGTGGGCGCGCTGCGCGGGGACGTGGAGCTGCGCGACGTCGGGTTCTCGTACACGGGCGCGGAGACGCCGGCCCTGTCGCAGGTGTCGCTGCGGGTCCCCGCCGGACGCACGGTGGCGCTGGTGGGGGCGACCGGGGCGGGCAAGTCGACGGTCGTGAAGCTCGTCGCCCGCTTCTACGACACGACGTCCGGGGCGGTCCTCGTCGACGGGGTCGACGTCCGCCGCTACGACCTGCCCGGGCTGCGGCACCGCCTCGGCGTGGTGCCGCAGGAGGCGCACCTGTTCGTCGGCGACATCGCCTCGAACATCGCCTACGGGCGGCCCGACGCGAGCCCGGCGCAGATCGAGGAGGCGGCCCGGCGGGTCGGGGCCCTCGACATCGTCGCCGCGCTGCCCGCCGGGTTCCGCCAGCCGGTCGGCGAGCGGGGCGGGGGCCTGTCCGCGGGGCAGCGCCAGCTCGTGGCCCTGGCCCGCGCCGAGCTCGTCGACCCGGCGCTGCTGCTGCTCGACGAGGCCACCGCGGCCCTCGACCCGGCGACGGAGTCGGCCGTGCTGGCCGCGGGCGACCGGGTCGCCGCCCGGCGCACCACCTTCGTCGTCGCCCACCGCCTCGCGACCGCGGCCCGCGCGGACCACATCGTGGTGCTGCACGGCGGCCGGATCGTCGAGGAGGGCACGCACGACGAGCTCCTCACCGCCGACGGGCGCTACGCACTGCTCTGGCGGACCGGCGCCGCGACCGCCGACGACGCGGAGGAGCACCGTCGAGCGCACGGGCGTCACCCCCGGAGGGGCGGCCGTGGCATGAACCGGTGCAGTGGGATACAGGCCCGCCACCCGGGCACCCGGGGAGCGGTAACCTGGCGTCCGTTCCGTTCCCGGCGTGATTGAGGCGATTTCCAGCCGTGTCGACGAGTAGCCCGGCAGCTCAGTTCGGTCCCAACGAGTGGCTGGTCGACGAGATGTACCAGCGCTACCTGGCCGACCCGAGCTCAGTGGACCAGGCGTGGCACGAGTTCTTCGCCGACTACGCCCCGGCCGACGGCGAGAACACCGCCGGCGCCAACTCCGCGTCCTCCACGGGGGCGTCGACCGGGACCGTGTCGTCGGCGGGGTCTGCCTCCTCGTCGGGTGGCTCTTCGTCGGGCGGTTCCTCGTCGGGCGGCTCCTCCTCGGGCGGCTCCGCGTCGGGCAACGGGAGCGCGAGCACCCCGGCGTCGGCCACGAACGGCAGCGGCACGAACGGGAGCGCGCCGACCAGGGCCGCGTCGTCCGTCGCGCCGTCCGCCGCGTCGTCCTCGCCGCAGCCTCGTCGTCCGGGCACCAACGGCTCCGCGAGCACGCGCTCGGCGGACTCCTCGGCCGAGACCAAGCCTGCCGCCGGGTCGACCACGCCCGCGAAGTCCCACGACGACGCGGACGACGTGACCGTCAAGCCGCTGCGCGGCGCGGCGGGCGCGATCGCCAAGAACATGCAGGCCTCGCTGGAGCTGCCGACCGCCACGAGCGTGCGCGCGGTCCCGGCGAAGCTGCTGGCCGACAACCGCATCGTCGTCAACAACCACCTGCGGCGCTCCCGCGGCGGCAAGGTCTCGTTCACCCACCTGCTCGGCTACGCGATGGTGCGCGCCCTGCAGGACTTCCCGAACATGAACCGCCACTACGGGACCGACGAGAAGGGCCGGCCCGCGGTCGTCGACCCGGGGCACGTCAACCTCGGCCTCGCGATGGACCTGCAGGGCAAGGACGGGTCCCGCTCGCTCGTGGTGGTCGCGCTCAAGGGCTGCGAGAAGCTGAACTTCGCCCAGTTCTGGGCCGCCTACGAAGAGGTGGTGCGCAAGGCGCGCACCGGCAAGCTCACCACCGAGGACTTCGCCGGGCGTCACGATCAGCCTGACCAACCCCGGCACGATCGGCACGAACCACTCGGTGCCCCGCCTGACCGTCGGCCAGGGCACGATCGTCGGCGTCGGCGCGATGGAGTACCCGGCCGAGTTCCAGGGCGCCAGCGACGAGCGCCTCGCGAACATGGGCATCAGCAAGATCATCACGCTGACGTCGACGTACGACCACCGGATCATCCAGGGCGCCGAGTCGGGCGACTTCCTGCGGCGGATCCACCACCTCATCCTCGGCGAGGAGGGGTTCTACGACGAGATCTTCGCGTCGCTGCGCATCCCCTACGAGCCGATCCGCTGGACCCAGGACCTGCCCGAGACCTCGATCGACCGCACCGCGCGGATCATCGAGCTGATCGACGCGTACCGGACGCGCGGCCACCTGATGGCCGACACCGACCCGCTCGACCACCCGCAGCGCCAGCACCCCGACCTCGACATCCAGAGCCACGGGCTCACCCTGTGGGACCTCGACCGCGAGTTCCCGGTCGACGGGTTCGCCGGGCGCGGATGCATGAAGCTGCGCGACATCCTCGGGGTGCTGCGCGACTCGTACTGCCGCACGATCGGCATCGAGTACATGCACATCCTCGACCCCGAGAAGCGCGCCTGGCTGCAGGAGCGCATCGAGGTGCCGCACGAGAAGGTGCCGGTCGCCGAGCAGAAGTACATCCTGTCGAAGCTCAACGCGGCCGAGGCGTTCGAGGCGTTCCTGCAGACCAAGTACGTCGGGCAGAAGCGCTTCTCGCTCGAGGGCGCGGAGACGGTCATCCCGCTGCTCGACGCGGTGCTCGACGAGGCCGCGGCGCACGAGATGGACGAGGTCGTCATCGGCATGCCGCACCGCGGCCGGCTGAACGTGCTCGCGAACATCGTCGGCAAGCCGGTCTCGCAGATCTTCCGCGAGTTCGAGGGCAACCTCGACCCGGGCCAGGCCCACGGCTCCGGCGACGTGAAGTACCACCTCGGCGCCGAGGGCAAGTTCTTCCGGATGTTCGGCGACGGCGAGACCACGGTGTCGCTGACGAGCAACCCGTCGCACCTCGAGGCCGTCGACCCGGTGCTCGAGGGCATCGTGCGCGCCAAGCAGGACCTCCTCGACAAGGGCCAGGACGGCTTCACCGTCCTGCCCGTCGCGATGCACGGCGACGCGGCCTTCGCCGGCCAGGGCGTCGTCGCGGAGACGCTGAACCTCGCCCTGCTGCGCGGCTACCGCACCGGCGGCACCGTGCACGTGATCGTCAACAACCAGGTCGGCTTCACCACCGCGCCGGAGCACACGCGCTCCACGCACTACTGCACCGACGTCGCGAAGATGATCGACGCGCCGGTCTTCCACGTGAACGGCGACGACCCCGAGGCCTGCGTCTGGGTGGCGCGCCAGGCCGTCGAGTTCCGCGAGCGCTGGAACTCCGACGTCGTGATCGACATGATCTGCTACCGGCGCCGGGGCCACAACGAGGGCGACGACCCCTCGATGACCCAGCCCGAGATGTACGACGTCATCGACGCCAAGCGCTCGGTCCGCAAGACCTACACCGAGTCGCTGATCGGCCGCGGGGACATCTCGCTCGACGAGGCCGAGCACGCGCTGCGCGACTACGGCAGCCAGCTCGAGCACGTGTTCAACGAGGTCCGCGAGCTGGAGAAGGCGCAGATCTCGCCCAGCCCGTCGGTCGAGTGGGAGCAGGCGGTCCCGAACTCGCTGCAGACCGCGGTGTCGCTCGAGGTGGTCCAGCGCATCGCGAAGGCTTTCGTCGACCTCCCCGAGGGCTTCACCGTGCACCCGCGCGTCAAGCCGGTCCTCGAGCGCCGCGGGAAGGCCGCCTCGTCCGACACGCAGGAGGGGATCGACTGGGCGTGGGCCGAGCTCCTCGCGTTCGGGTCGCTGCTCATCGACGGCAAGCTGGTCCGGCTCTCCGGCCAGGACTCGCGGCGCGGCACGTTCGTGCAGCGCCACTCGGTGCTCATCGACCGGCACACCGGCGAGGAGTACGTCCCGCTGCGCCACCTGACCGCCGACCAGGGCCGCTTCATGCCCTACGACTCGGCGCTCTCCGAGTTCGCCGCCCTCGGCTTCGAGTACGGCTACTCGGTGGTCAACCACGACGCCCTGGTCCTCTGGGAGGCCCAGTTCGGCGACTTCGTCAACGGCGCGCAGTCGATCATCGACGAGTTCATCTCGTCCGGTGAGGCGAAGTGGGGCCAGACCTCCGACGTCGTCCTGCTCCTCCCCCACGGCCACGAGGGCCAGGGCCCGGACCACACCTCGGGACGCATCGAGCGGTTCCTGCAGCTGTGCGCCGAGGGGTCGATGACCGTCGCGCTGCCGTCGAGCCCGGCGAACTACTTCCACCTGCTGCGCCGCCACGCCACCGACGGCGTGCGCCGCCCGCTGGTCGTCTTCACGCCGAAGTCGATGCTGCGGAACAAGGCCGCGGTGAGCACGGTCGACGAGTTCACCTCCGGGCGCTACCGGCCGATCATCGACGACCCGACGTTCGCGTCCGGCGAGAAGGCGGCGGGCGCCTCCCGGCTGCTGCTCTGCGCGGGCAAGGTCTACTACGAGCTGGTGGCCGCGCGGGAGAAGGCCGGGACGACCGACGACGTCGCGATCGTGCGGCTCGAGCAGCTCTACCCGATCTCCACGGACGAGATCACCTCGATCGTCGGCCGCTACGAGGGCATCTCGGACATCGCCTGGGTCCAGGAGGAGCCGGCGAACCAGGGTGCCTGGCCGTTCCTCGGCCTCAACCTCCCCGACAAGGTGCCGGCCGTGCGCGGCCTGCGCCGCATCTCCCGCCGCCGCATGGCCGCCCCCGCGGCCGGCGTCGCGAAGGTGCACGAGGTGGAGCAGAAGGCGCTGATCGCGGAGGCCGTGGAGCTGTAGGCGATGTACTTCACCGACCGCGGCATCGAGGAGCTCGAGGACCGGCGCGGCGAGGAGGAGGTCTCCCTGGCCTGGCTCGCCGACCGGCTCCGGGCGTTCGTCGACGCCCACCCCGAGCACGCGGGCGCGGCGGACCGGTTCGCGACGTTCCTCGCCCGCGACGACAGCGAGTGAGTAGGTGCGCTCCGCGCACGTGAGCACAAAACGTGGCTATAGCGACATTTTGTGCTCACGAGCGCGGAGCGCACCTATCCGATCCCCGCGGAGCTGAGCCAGTCGCGGGCGACCTGGGCGAGGTCGGGCTTGTCCGGCGCGTCGAGGCGGCGGTTGAGGTCGGTCAGCGTGGCCGTGTCGAGCTTCTGCGAGATCCGGTCCAGCACGTCGGCGACCGCGGGGTTCGCGAGCTTGGTGGAGTTGATCAGCGGCACGACCTGCTGGGCGGCGAAGTTCGACCGCGGGTCGTCGAGGATGACGAAGTCGTTGCCCGGGATGGACGGGTCGGTGGTGAACAGGTCCGCGGCCTGGACGGTGCCGTCGCGCAGCGCGGCCACGGTGAGCGGCCCCCCGGAGTCGAGCGGCCGGAACGCCCGGAAGGTGCACCCGTAGTCCCGCGCGAGGCCGGGGAGCCCGTAGGGGCGGGTCGCGAACTCCGGCGGCCCGCCGAACGTCGTCGTCGGGCAGAGCCGGGTGAGGTCGGCGATCGAGCGGACGTTGTTCGGCGGTGGCGAACGCCCGGGTCACGACGACGGCGTCCTTGTCCTCCGCCGCGCTCGGGGTCAGGAGCTCGAGCGGCGGCGGGAGGCGCCGGCCGATCCCGGCGACGACGTCGGCCGGGGCGGTCGCCGTCGCCTGCCGGGTCGAGGTAGCGCAGCAGGTTCCCGGTGTAGTCGGGGACCAGGTCGACGTCGCCGTCGCGCAGGTCCGGGAAGTACCGCTCGCGGCTGCCGATGCCGAACCGGCGCTCGACCTTCACCCCGCGGGTCGACAGCCCGGTCGCGTAGATCTCGGCGAGCAGCCGGTTCTCGGGGAAGTCGGCCGAGCCGACGCGGACCGTGTCGGGCGCCGAGGGCCCCTGCGGGGTCTGCGCGAGCGGGTCGCCGCCACCGCCGCACGCGGCGAGCAGGAGCGCGAGGACGGCGAGGGCCCCCGCGACGACGCCCGACGCGGGACGATCTCACCGGGTGATCCTCCCAGCTCCGGTGGGATCGCCCGCGGTGGCTCCTCGTGCCTACGAGGCGTCGGCGACCTCGGTGACGATCGGTCCCCGCGCGAGGATCTCCGCGAGGGCCGCCGAGGGCATCGCGCGGGCGAACAGCCAGCCCTGGTAGGCGTCGACGCCGAGGTCGCGCAGCACCGCGAACTGGTCGGCGTCCTCGACGCCCTCGGCCACGCAGGTCTGGCCGATGGCCGCCGCGAGCTCGACGACCGCCCGCGCCACGGCCCGGTCCGACTCCCCCGTCGCGACGCCGCGGACGAAGCCGCGGTCGAGCTTGACGATCTGCGCGGGCAGCCCGGTCAGGCGCGACAGCGACGAGTAGCCGGTGCCGAAGTCGTCGACGGCGAACCGCACGCCCGCGGCGATCAGCTCGTTCATCTCCCGCAGCGTCGACGGCGGCAGGTCGGCCAGGCAGGTCTCGACGAGCTCGAGCACCAGGCGGTCCCAGGGCAGGCCCGAGGAGGTGACGATCTCGTGCACCGTCGTGAGGAAGTCCGGGTCGCCGGGCAGCAGGCCGGCGAGGTTCACCGCGACCGAGGCCGTGGGGTGGCCGTCGTAGGTGGGCCACGTCGCGGCGGCGTGCACCGCGGCGCGCAGCACCCAGCGGTCGAGGTCGCCGAGCAGGTCGGCGGCCTCGGCGATCGGGAGGAACTTGTCCGGGAAGATCAGCCCGTGCTCGGGGTGCTGCCAGCGCACCAGCGCCTCGGCGGTCTGCACCCGCCCGTCGGGCCCGACGACGGGCTGGAAGTGCAGCACCAGCTCGTCGTTGACCATGGCCTGGCGCAGCTGCGACTCCATCCGCAGGGCCTCGTCGGCCCCGCGCATGATCGCCTCGTCGGCCAGCGCGACCCGGTTCGAGCCGCTCTTCGCCTCGAACAGCGCGGCGTCGGCGAACCGGACGAGGTCCGCGGTGGCGGGGTGGTCCGGGGCGTCGACGGGGGCGGTGGCGAGGACCTGCTCGATGGGGTCGCCGGTGAGGTCGATGTCCGGCTCGCCGGCCGCGGGCGGCAGGCCCAGGGTCGCCCCGACCGCGGCGCCGATGGTCGCGGAGACCCGCACCAGCTGGCCGTGCACCGGGACCGCGGTGCGCAGGATGCGGGCGACGGTGGCCGTGAGCTCGTCCAGGCCGCCGTGCGCGTCGACGTCGGCGCACACCACGACGAACTCGTCGGCCGAGTGCCGGGTGGCGCTGCAGCCGGGCGGCAGGCCCTCGCGCAGCTTCTCCGCGAGGACCACCAGGAGCTCGTCGCCCGCGTCGTGGCCCAGCGAGTCGTTGACGCGCTTGAAGTTGTCGAGGTCGCAGAACAGCACCGCCGTGCGGCGGGCGCTCGGCCCGGCGAGCAGGTGCGAGACCGTGCGGGAGAGCGCCCGGCGGTTGGGCAGGCCGGTCAGCTCGTCGTGCATCGCCTGGTGGCGCAGGGACGCCTCGACCCGGCGGCTCTCGGTGACGTCGGTGAACACGACGAGGTGGGTGGCCCGACCGAGGTCGTCGACCGACACCGACACGTGCAGCTCGCACCACACCGGCTCGGTGGCGGCGCCGCGCGCGCCCCGTTCCCGGCGGCCCAGGGCGCGGGCGGGGCACGACCACGAGATCGAGCCGGCGGACCCCGCGGGGCGGGCGAGCAGCGGCGTGGCGCCGGTCGGGGTGGCGCCGGGGGCGAGGGCCGCGCGCTCGGCGGCGAGGTCGAGCAGCTCGTCGGCCCGGCGTCCGCGCAGCGTCTCCTGGCCCTCGCCGAGGAGCCGGCACAGCGACTGGTTGGCCTGCACGAGGCGCTCGTGGTCGTCGAAGAGGGCGACGCCGACCGGCGCGACGGCCAGCAGGTCGGTGAAGCGCTGCGTGGAGACCCGCATCCGGGTCTCCAGCGCGCGCTGCTCGGTGACGTCCTCGACGGCCCCGGCGACGACGACCCGGTTCCCCACCGTCGTGCGCGCCGCCCGCACGTGCAGCACGCGGGTCGGGTCGTGGGCGGGTCGCATCTCGAGGTCGAGCGGCACGCCGTCCTCGAGCATCGCGTGCCAGCGGGCCCCCACCTGCGGCCGGTCGACGGGGTGGACGCACTCCCCGACCCCGTCCCGGCTGATCGGGCCGAGGGGCGCCAGCCCGAAGAGCGTGCGCGCGACCGAGTTGACCACCCAGGTGTCGCGGGTGCGGTCGTTCTCGAACGACCCGATGCCGGCGAGGCGGCTGAGCTCCTCGAGCCGACGGCGCTCCTCGGCGACGGCGTCGTCCGGCCGGACCGCGACCTCGACGGTCCGGCGGCCGGGCTCGGCGGGCGCCGTCAGGTCACTGACGTCGACGACGAGGAGCGCCTGGTGGGTCGTCCCGGGGACCTGGCGCCAGCGCACCAGGCGGACCGGGAGCGGCGCCTGCCCGGGACGCGGGACCTCGCCCTGCTCGCCGGACGCCCGCCCCGCGGGGTGGGCGACGACGACGGCGTCGAGCGGCTGGCCCACGAGGGCCTCGGCGGGCACCCCGGCCAGCCGCGCGAACTCGGGCGAGACCGCGACGACGCGGCCCTGGGCGTCGTGGAGCACGACCGGGCCGTCGGGCATCGGCCCCGGCGCGGCGGCGGCCTCCGTCGGGACGACGACCGTCGCGGCCGCGAGGGGCGCGGACGCGTCGGCGCGGACGTCGCGGCGCCGGCGGACCGTCGGGGAGGGGCGCTCGGCGGGCGGGACGACGACGGCGTCGTCGATCTCCTCCGTCGGGGCCTGCGGGCGGGCGGGGCGCCCCCGGGGGATGGTGGGCAGCGTCGCCCCGTCGTAGACCGAGGCGTCGCGGCGGTCGTCGCGTCCCTCGTGCGCCGGCCCGGGCCGGGCGAACGCGCCGGAGGCCTCGGGCTCGGCAGGCGCGGGCAGGGCGGGCGGCTCGGCGGCGGGGGTGCGGGCCGCGGTCGACGCGCCGTCGTCCGGGATCCGGACCACGGCGAGTCGTGGCGCGTGGCCCGCTCCGTTCACCTGTCGCCCCCCTCACCGGCGGTTTCCGGCCCGACCCGTTCGGGGTCCTCGGCCGCGTCCTGATCACCGCAACGAAGGAGACCCCAGTGAGGTCCGGGCGCATCACCCCGTCGAGTGGGACGTGGCGCCGACCGCCCTTTGTTGCGCGGTCGGGTGGCATCAAGTCGAGGGTTCTGTCTCAACTCGAACGATGAACGGTCCGCGAACTCCCAGTGGATGCGACGAACGGCACAACCTCCATCGCGTGTCGCTCACCTGCGGGAGCCATCACCCAGACGCGTGTCAGGAGGCACGGATCGTGCGAGTCGGGCCACGTCAGCGGTCACCGGCGAGCCGCGACCGGTACCCGGTCCCCGTTCGGTTCACACGTGATCACCCGAACGACGGTGTCGTTCACCGGTCCTCGTGCCCCGCCACCTCGGCCACGTGGCGGCGGACGACCCCGTCCGTGCCGGCCGCCTCGGCCACCGCGGCGGCGACCGCGGGGGCCACCCGGGGGTCCAGTGCGCTGGGCACGATGTGGTCGACGCCGAGGTCCTCGGAGGCGATCCGGAAGATCGCGTCGGCGGCGGCGAGCTTCATGTGCTCGGTGATGCGCCGCGCGGACGCGTCGAGGGCGCCCGCGAAGACGCCGGGGAACGCGAGCACGTTGTTGATCTGGTTCGGGTAGTCGCTGCGGCCGGTCGCGACCACGGCCGCGTGCGCCCGGGCCACGTCGGGGTCGATCTCGGGGTCCGGGTTCGAGAGGGCGAACACGATCGCGTCGTCGGCCATCGAGGCGATGACCGACTCCGGCACCGTCGACCCGGACAGCCCGAGGAACACGTCGGCGTCCACCAGCGCCGTCGTCAGGTCCCCGCGCAGCCCGCGCGGGTTGGTCTGCTCGGCGAGCGCGTACTTGGCGACGTTCATGTTCTCGCGCCCGGTGTGGATCACCCCGCGCGAGTCGAGGACGGTCACGTCCTCGACGCCGGCCTCCAGCAGGATCTTCGCGCACGCCACCCCGGACGCGCCCGCGCCGGAGACCACGACCTTGAGCGGCTCCAGGTCCCGGTCCAGCGCCGCCGCGGCGCCGCGCAGCGCGGCGAGCACCACGATCGCCGTGCCGTGCTGGTCGTCGTGCATGACCGGGCAGTCGAGCGCCTCGATGAGCCGGCGCTCGATCTCGAAGCAGCGCGGGGCGGCGATGTCCTCGAGGTTGACCGCGCCGAACGAGGGCCGCAGGTGGGTCAGCGTCGCGACGATCTCGTCGACGTCGGTCGTGTCGAGCACCAGGGGGATGGAGTCGAGGTCGGCGAACGCCTTGAACAGCGCCGACTTGCCCTCCATGACCGGCAGCGACGCCCGCGGGCCGATGTCGCCCAGGCCGAGCACGGCGGTGCCGTCGCTGACCACGGCCACCAGCCGGTGGGTCCAGGTGTAGCGGGCGGTCAGCGCGGCGTCGTCGGCGATCGCGCGGCTCACCTTCGCCACCCCGGGCGTGTAGGCGATCGACAGGTCACGACGGCCGGCCAGCGGCACCGTCGGCGCGATCGAGAGCTTGCCGGCCTCGTGCGACGCGAAGATCTCGTCGTCGGTGAGGTCGCGGCCGTCGACGGCCGGGGGGCTGGTGTCGGCGCGGGTGGTGCTCACGCGGTCCTCCTGCGGGGTGGGGTCGATGGTCCCGGGGCACCGCGCCCGGGAGCCGGGGTGGCGTCGGCGGCGTCGTCTCGGGATCGGACGGGGGCGCGCGGTCCGCGTCACGTACCCCGCGTCGTCGGGCCGGTCACCTCGGCCGGTGTCGGAACCGGCGGATAGGGTCTGTCGCCGTGAAGGCCGAGGAGATGGCGGTGCCCGGCGCGTGGGTGTTCACCCCGCCGGTCTTCCCCGACGCGCGCGGGGCGTTCGCCGCGCCCTTCCAGGCGGAGGTGTTCGCCGGAACCGTCGGGCACCCGCTGCATGTGGCGCAGGCCAACACGAGCGTATCCCGTCGCGGCGTCGTCCGCGGCGTCCATTACGCCGACGTGCCGCCGGGGCAGGCGAAGTACGTGCAGTGCTCCGCGGGCGCCCTGCTCGACGTCGTGGTCGACATCCGTGTGGGCTCCCCCACCTTCGGCCGGTGGGACGCGGTCCGGCTCGACGGCGAGGGGCTGCAGGCCGTCTACATCTCCGAGGGGCTGGGCCACGCGTTCCTGGCGCTCACCGACGGGACGGTCGCCACCTACCTCTGCTCCACGGCCTACAACCCGGGCGCCGAGCACGGGCTGGACCCGCTCGACCCCGAGCTCGGCCTGCCCTGGACCGAGTACGTCCCCGCCGGCGAGCTGGTGCTCTCGGACAAGGACACGGCCGCCCCGTCGCTGGCCGAGGCGCGGGCGGCGGGAGCCCTGCCCGACCTCGAGGTGTGCCGGGCGCGGGTGGCCGCGCTGACCGCGGGCTGAGGGGGCCCGCGGCCGGTCACGGTCGGTGAGGCGGCCGCGGTGACCGTGCTCGGGAACCGGGTCCCGCGGACCCGGTTCCGGGGGTCGTCGGGATCCGTGGGCGTGTGCGTGGTGCGCGGACTCAGCCCCACGCGCCGGCGCGCGGCGGCGAGCACGGCACGCGCCCGGTCGTCGGGGAGCCCGCTGGCCGTGGGGACGGTCAGTACGGTCCGGCCGCCGGCCACGGTGCGGCTGGTCCCGGTCGCGGGCGCCGACGGGGCCGCGGCGCCGGGCGCGGCGGTCACCGCGACGAGGAGCGGACCGTGGGGCCCGCGCACCGTGCACGTCGTCCGCCCCGTCCCGGGCCCGGCGGTGCTCGCCGCGGTGAGCTGGGCGGCCGGCAGACCGGACGCCCGGGCCAGCGCGGGGAGCGCGGCCGTACAGCGCGCGGCGGGGGTGGGGGCGGTCGAGGACGTGGTGGTGGAGGACGTGGTGGTGGAGGACGTGTCGTCGAGGACGTCGTGGTGGAGGCGGTGGTCGGGCGTCGCGGTGGGGGACGTCGGTGGTCGACGGCGCCGGCTTCGGCGGGGCGGGCTTCGCGGGCGGCGGAGTGGACGACGCCGGCTTCGGTCCCGTGGTCGAGGTGGCCGCGGTGGAGGTGGCCGACGTCGAGGTGGCCGACGTCGAGGTGGCCGACGGCGAGGTGGCAGAGTCGAGGCGGCCGACGGCGGGGCCGGGCGGCCCGGCGGAGCGGCGGCCGCGGCGGCCGTGGGGCCGGGCGGCCGGCGGCCGACGTGCCGGGCGGCGTCGAGGACGCCGGCCGGGGCCGGACGGGCCGGACCGGCGCCGGAGCAAGATCCGGACTCGGTGAGCGTGTCGCCTCGATCGTTGGGCGTGTCGCTCCCGAACTCGTGATCATGGGCGCTCCGGGCACACCCGCCGTCGTCGGCACCCCACCCGCCGTCGGGATCCGGGCCGAGGGCGAGGGCAGCGCGGCCAGCGTGGGCGTCCCGTCCACGACCGGGCCGTCCGGGAGCACCCCGTCGGCGAGCCCACCGCCCGTCCCGCCGTCCGAACCCGTCGCCCGAGCCCGAACCCGTCGAGTCCGGCACCGGCAGCGCCCCGGAGGCGTAGGCGTCGGCCCAGCGCAGGACGGTGGCGACGTAGGCCTCGGAGTGGTTGTAGCGGAAGACCGCGTCGTGGCGGGCGTCGGCGCCGGAGAGGTCGCCGCCGGAGGAGCAGAGGTAGCGGGCGGTCGCGAGGCCGGCGTCGAAGACGTTGTCCGGGTCGGCGCGGCCGTCGCCGTTGCCGTCGGCGCCGTAGGTCCGCCAGCTCGACGGGATGAACTGGGTGGGGCCGACCGCGCGGTCCCAGGTGGCGTCGTGGTCGAGGGCGCCGCCGTCGGTGTCCGGGATCGCCGCGTTGCCGTCGGTGCCGGTGAGCTGCGGGCCGAGGATGGGGCGGCGCGTGGTGCCGTCGGCGTCGACCGCTCCCCCGGCCGCGTGGTCGGACTCGACCTTCCCGATGCCCGCGACGAGCGGCCAGGTCAGCCGGCAGCCCGGCGCCGTGCGGTCGACCGTGGTCGCGGCGGCGCGGTAGGCGGCGAGCACCGTCTCCGGGATGCCGAGCGCGCTCCCGGTCACCGGGGCCTCGTCCGGGAGCGGGGCGCCCGCGACCGGTGGCAGCCCGGGCGCGATCGGGAGCGGGGGCGACGTGGGGTCGGGGAGGCGGCCGGTGGCCCCGGTCAGGCTCATGTCGGCCGGCGGCAGCACCTCGGCGGCCGTCACGGGCGTGGGCGGCCCGGCGGCACCGAGGCCGGCGAGCAGCACGACGGCCCCGACGAGACAGGCGACGACGGGGGCACGGCGGACGGACCGGCGCGGCGGCCGGCGGGTACCGGACGGACGACGACGAGGCCGACACCGCGGGCATCGTCCACGCCGACACGGCGGGTGTGCGGCGGTCGTCGTCGTCCACGGTGTGCTCGGTCCCCCCTGGTCTGCTGACCCGGGCGCGGCCCCCCGCTGCCCGGTGCGTTCCGGGGATCGTCGTGCGCGGGGCGTCGAGCGCTACGTGAGGTCACCCGATCCGGGGGCGATCGTCGCCCTCCCGTGACCCCGCGGTGTCCGCAGCGCGACCTCCGGGCCGTGCGGGCGCTCAGCGCCGCGGCAGCCGCCCCGGGTGCGGCCACAACCGGTGGGTGACGACGGCGAGCGCGACCGCCGGACCGAGCGTGCGGGAGTCGGTGGAGGCCGTCGGCGCGTCGCCGACGGCGAACCAGCAGGCCGCCGTCGTCGTCGCCCTCGTCGGGCAGGCGCAGCGCGAGCCGCTTCACCGAGAGCTGCCCCGGGCCGCTGCGGCCAGCGCACGAGGGCGACCGCCCCGTCACGCGGGCGCAGGCCCGGGACGGCGAGCACGACGTCACCGTCGCGCAGCGTCGGGACCATCGAGTGCCCGCGGACGACGACGCGGCGCGCGATCCCCCGGACCGGCCCCGCTCCCGCCCGCGACCGCGTGATGCGCATCGACGACCCTCCCCACCAGCACGAACGGCTCCCGGGCCCGCCGGGCGCGCCCCGGCTGACGATCATCTCGCCACGGCTGCCCGGCGGGCGGCACCGGAGTAGGTTGGGCCGCGGTCGGAACGATCACCGTGTTCCCCGTGGAGGGGAGTTGGGAGGCGACATGGGACTGCTCGCGAGCATCTTCCCGGGGCGAGCGACGCGACGATGGCGCCGAGCCTGGAGGCCACCGCACACTGCGACCTCCCCTGCGGCGTGTACGACCCGGCGCAGGCCCGGATCGAGGCCGAGTCGGTCAAGGCGATCCAGGAGAAGTACCAGGGCTCCGACGACCCGGAGTTCAAGGAGCGTGCCATCCAGATCAAGGAGGAGCGCTCCGACCTGGTGAAGCAGCACCTGTGGGTGCTGTGGACGGACTACTTCAAGCCGCCGCACTTCGAGAAGTACCCGCAGCTGCACGAGCTGTTCAACAAGGCCACCAAGGCCGCGGGCGCCACCGGCACCAAGGGGTCGACCGACCCCAAGACCGGTGACGAGCTGCTGGGCTACATCGGCGAGATCTCGGACATCTTCTGGGAGACCAAGAAGGGCTGAGACCCGACGCACGCTGCGACGCGCCCGTCCCGCATCCGGGGACGGGCGCGTCGTGGTGTCGGGGCCGGCCCGGGAGGAACCATGGCGAGCGAGAGTCCCGTCGGGCGCATCTACCTGCTCCGCCACGGGGAGACCGAGTGGTCGCGCACCGGGCGCCACACCGGCCGCACCGACCTGCCGCTCACCGCGCACGGCGAGGAGCAGGCGCGGACCGCCGGCCGGCTGCTCCTCACGCTGCGGGGCGACGACGGGCCGCCGCCGGTCGTCTGGTGCAGCCCCCGACGCCGGGCCCGGGACACCGCCGCGCTCGCCGGGCTGACCCCGGACGCCGTCCGCGAGGACCTCGCCGAGTGGGACTACGGCGACTACGAGGGCCGCACCACCCCCGACATCCGCACCGAGGACCCGGGCTGGACGGTCTGGACGCACCCCGTGCCGCACGGCGAGACCGGCGAGCAGATCGCGAAGCGCATCGACGGCGTGATCGCCGACGCGGACCGCGAGCTCGACCGGCACGACGTCGTCCTCGTCGGCCACGGGCACGCGAGCCGCGTCCTCGTCGCCCGCTACCTGGGCCTGTCCCCGGGCGCGGGCGTCGGGTTCGCCTTCGACCCGGCGTCGGTGACCGTGCTCGGGCACGAGCGCGGCGAGCACCGCATCGACCTGCTCAACGCGCCGGGCGGGCTCGTGGAGGCCCCGCCCCCGCCGGCGGATCGCTAGGTGGCGCTTGAGCGCGGCGCACCTACCTACTGTTCCGCCCAGTCCCGGCCGGCCCGGGTGAGGACGCCCGCGAGGATCGCCGCGCACACCACCGCGATCGGGACGCCCCACTCCGGGCGCCCGCTCGTCACGCCCGCGTAGAAGGCGACGCCGAACCCGAGCAGCTGCACCACGACGACGGGGCCGCGCGCCCCCCGGGCGCCGCGGGCCAGCGCGACCCCGGCCGCGGCGATGCCCGCGCCGAGGAGCACGACGAAGGCCCAGACCTGCGGGGTCCCCTCGAGGACGAGCAGCACGACGCCGCCGACGAACAGCGCCGCCCCCTCCAGCGCGCTCGCGAGGGCGGCCACCACCAGCGAGCGGGGCGGCGCGTCGGTCCCCGGGGCGGGGGGCGGGCCGGACACGGCTTCCAGGGTAGGCGGCCCTCCCCGGTGGGATGCGTGCACCACGCCCGGCCCAACGCGCGAGGGCCACGGCGCTACGGTGAGTGCCGTGCGCGCCCTGCTCGTGGCCAATCCCTCGGCCACCACCACCACGGCAGCAGGCCGCGACGTCATCGCCCACGCCCTCGCCAGCGAGCTGAAGCTCGAGGTCATGGTCACCCGCTACCGGGGCCACGCCGCGGAGCTGGCCGCGCGCGCCGCGTCGGAGGGCGTGGACCTCCTCGTCGTCCTCGGTGGCGACGGCACCGTCAACGAGGCCCTCAACGGGCTGCTCGTCGACGGCCCCGGGGACCGGGTCCCCGCGCTCGGGGTGGTCCCCGGCGGGTCCGCCAACGTCTTCGCCCGGGCCCTCGGCGTCCCGCGTGACCCGCTCGAGGCCACCCACCAGCTGCTCGAGGCCCTCGCGGCGGGACGCAGCCGCACCGTGGGCCTCGGGCGGGCCGACGAGCGGTGGTTCAGCTTCAACGCCGGCCTCGGGTGGGACGCCGACGTCATCGCGGCCATGGAGCACGCCCGGGACCGCGGGCGCGAGGCGACGCCGACCCGCTACGTGGCCACCTCCTTCCGGCGCTGGGCGACGGCGCGGACGAACCCGCCGTCGCTGCGCGTCGAGATCCCCGGCCGGGAGCCGGTCGAGGACGTCAAGCTCGCGCTGGTCTCCAACACCGACCCCTGGACCTACCTCGGTGCCCGGGCGGTGCGCACCAACCCGGGCTGCTCGTTCGACCGGGGCCTGGGCCTGTTCGCGCTGCGCCGGCTGGGCCTGCCCACCATCGGGCGGATCGTGCGCCGGATCCTCTCCGAGGACGGGTTCACCGAGCTGGGCTCCGTCGTGCGCGACGACGACGTCCCCGCGCTGCGGGTCACCTCGGACGAGCCGGTGAACCTGCAGGTGGACGGCGACCACCTGGGGCGGCGCAGTGACGTGGAGTTCTTCGCGGTGCCGCACGCGCTGCGGGTCGTCGTCTAGCCGACGTGACCCCGGTCACCCCGACGCGGTGACCGGGCCGCCGGACGGCCCCCCACGGGCCGACGAGCGGGGCCTTGATCCGGTGTTCGGGGGACTGTGGCCCCCGGCTTCACGGGCACCGAGCGGGCAGTCCGGGACCGTAGCGACCGTTCACCGTCGTCCGGCGGCCGGGTCGACGCCTCGTCGTGCCGCGTTTTCCGCTCGTCGCAGTGATCACTCCGTCACGGTCCGCCGATATCCACTCACCGCCCGACCATGCCCGTCGAGCCGCTTGGGACTCGATCCAGACCCGATCCTCCTGCAGATTCTTGGTCATCCCCCGCGAGAGCCGGGCAGGAATGCACCACGCAGAACTGCTCGGCCGGGTCCCCGGGAGGCGGAGATTCTCTCCGCAGACCGGCGGGCACGGGGGGCGGACACGCCGGACGTCCGACCGCGGCTTCGTCGCCGCAGGTCGGACACCCCGACCGGGTCGGCCCTCCAGGAACGACACGAACGACCGAGCACAGGACGAGGGGCCGCTGGAGGCCCCGGGCGATTCCGGCCCCGAAGGAATCGCCGACGACCACCGCAACTAGGCGCGCTCCCCGAGGCGCACCCAGCGAGGAGATCAGCACGATGGACTGGCGGAACGACGCTGCTTGCCGCGACGAGGACCCGGAACTGTTCTTCCCGGTCGGCACGAGTGGCCCGGCGCTCTCTCAGATCACGCAGGCCAAGGCCGTGTGCCGTCGCTGCCCCGCGATGTCGGAGTGCCTGAGCTGGGCGCTCGAGTCCGGTCAGGACGCGGGTGTCTGGGGCGGTGCCGAGCGAGGACGAGCGCCGCGCCATGAAGCGCTACGGCGTCCGGGTCGACGTCCAGTCCTGACCCGGCCCGGCCCGGCGGGCGGCGGACGCTCGCTCCCCACGCGTCCGCCCCCGGCCGGCGCACCCCACGGCACGACCCGCACGCAGCACGACCCGTACTGAGCGAGGGGCCCCCTCGGTCGATCCACTCGACCGAGGGGGCCCTTCGCTCGTTCCCGGGGGACCTCAGCGGGAGCGGTCCGCGCCGTGCAGCGGGATCGTCAGCTCGGCGCGGGTGCCGCCCTCGGCCCCCGGGCGCAGGCCGAGCGTGCCGCCGAGCTCGGTGTCGACGAGCGTGCGGACGATCTGCAGGCCCAGCCCCGGCGCCCGCTCCAGCGAGAAGGTCTCCGGCAGCCCCCGGCCGTCGTCGACGATCTCGATGAGCAGCCGGCTCGCCGTGCGGGTCGCGACGATCCGCACCGTGCCCGTCGCTCCCTCGCCGAAGCCGTGCTCCAGGGCGTTCGAGACGAGCTCGGTGACCACCATGACCAGCGGGGTCGCCATCACCGCCGGCAGCACCCCGGCGCGGCCCTCCCGCCGCATCGCCACCCCGGCGCCGGGGCGCGCGACGTCGTTGAGCATCGGCACGACCCCGGCCAGCACCTCGTCGATGTCCACCCGCTCGTCCACCGACGCCGCCAGCGCCTCGTGCACCAGCGCGATGGACGCGACGCGGCGCATCGACTCGGTCAGGGCCGAGCGGGCCTCGTCGTGCCGCGTCCGGCGGGCCTGCAGGCGCAGCAGGGCCGCGACCGTCTGCAGGTTGTTCTTCACGCGGTGGTGGATCTCGCGGATCGTGGCGTCCTTGCTCATCAGGGCGCGGTCGCGACGGCGGACCTCGGTCACGTCGCGCACGAGCACCAGCGCGCCGCTGGGGACCCCGCGCGGGCGCAGCGGCAGCGCGCGGACCACCGCGGTCGCCCCGCGGCCCTCCACCTCGACCCGCGTCGAGGGGGAACCGGCCAGCGCGTTCCGCAGCACCGTCACCACCTCCGCGCCCTCGAACGGGTCGGCCGAGACCTTCCGGGCCACCGTCGGCAGGTCGACGCCCACCAGCTCGTCGCTCCAGCCCAGCCGGTGGAAGGCGGACGCGGCGTTCGGGCTGGCGTAGAGCACCGTGCCGGCGGCGCTCACCCGGACCAGCCCGTCGCCCACCCGCGGCATCGAGCGGCCCTCGTCGGCGCTCTCGGCGGTCGGGAAGGTGCCGTCGGCGATCATCTGGCACAGGTCGCCCGCGACGGCGAGGTAGGAGATCTCGAGGGTGGACGGGACCCGGGGCGCGGCCAGGTTGGTGTCCCGCCCGAGGACCGCGACCACCCGGCCCTCGTAGCCGACCGGGACCACCTCGCGGCGCACGGAGCGCCCACGGTGCCAGCGCGGCTGCTCCTCGCGGCGCATCGTGGTGTCGCCGAGGGCCCGCAGCAGCTGCGGGTGCTGGGCCGCGGTGGCGGTCCCGCCGACCATGTCGTCGGGGTGCGCGGTCGGCGCCGTCGTCGGCCGGCTGTGGGCGACGCAGAGGAAGGTCGGTGCGTGCCCGGGCGCGGCGACGCCGTCGGCGCCGTCCTGCGGCACCGTCACCGGGACCCAGAGCAGGAAGTCGGCGAAGGAGAGGTCGGAGAGCAGCTGCCACTCGGAGGCGAGGCGCTGCAGGTGCGCGACCTCGTCGCCGGAGAGGGTGGTGTGCGTCGCGAGCAGGAAGCTCAGCGTCGACATGGAGGCGGTCGTCCCGGGGGTCCGTCGGTCGGGGGCAGGCGGTCAGTCGCCCTCGGGGGTCCGCTCGAGGACCGCGATGAGGTCGCCGCCCTGCACGACGTCGCCCTCCTTCACCGCCACCGAGACCACGGTCCCGCCGACCTCGGCCAGCACGGGGATCTCCATCTTCATGGACTCGAGGAGCACGACGGTGTCGCCGGCCGCCACCCGGGTGCCCTCCCGCGCGACGACCTCGAGCACGTTCGCGACCATCTCCGCGCGGATCTCGTCAGCCACGACGGTCATCAAACCATCGACGGGACCGAAAACCCCCTCGTGGGAGGATGAGGTCATGTCGAAGCGTGCGCGTCAGAAGCGGGACCGGAAGAAGAAGAGCAGCAACCACGGCAAGCGCCCCAACTCCTGAGGTGCCCACCCGTGACGACGACGGGCCCCGGAGGTCTCCTCCGGGGCCCTCGGTCCGTCTCGGGTCGGTCTAGCTCCGCCAGGTCTCGACGCGGGTCTGGTTGACCTCGACGACGGTGCCCGACGCGGTCCGCTCGACGTTGACGGTGGCCTGCTCCAGCACCGTCGCCCGGATCCGCTCGCGCAGCTTCTGGTGCAGCTCCTCCGGGGCGCGGTCGCCGCCGCAGGTGCGCGCCAGCAGCGTCTTGACCTTCTCCTCCAGGCCGTAGCGCGCCAGGCACGGGCCGCACTCGGCGAGGTGGCGGCGCAGCTGGGCGTCGCGCTCCTCGCCGCACTCGCGGTCGAGCAGCAGCCACACCTCGGCGAGGACCTCGTCGCAGTCGGTCTCGTGGGGCTCTCCGCAGCTCACGACTGCACCCCCTCGTCGACCGATCCCCGCAGGAACCCGCGGTCGCGTGCGGTGTCCGTCAGCGCGTCCCGCAGCTGCTTGCGCCCGCGGTGCAGGCGCGACATCACCGTCCCGATCGGCGTGCCCATGATCTCGGCGATCTCCTTGTACGCGAACCCCTCGACGTCGGCGAGGTACACCGCCATCCGGAAGTCGTCCGGCAGGGCCTGCAGGGCCTCCCGGATGTCGACGTCGGGCAGCCGGTCCAGCGCCTCGACCTCGGCCGACGGCAGCCCCGCCGAGCTGTGCTCCGCGGACTGCGAGAGCTGGTAGTCGGTGAACTCGTCGGTCGGGCTCTGCTGCGGCTGGCGCTGCCGCTTCCGGTAGGTGTTGATGTAGGAGTTGGTCAGGATGCGGTACAGCCAGGCCTTGAGGTTGGTGCCCGGCCGGAACGACGTGAACGACGAGTACGCCTTCAGCACCGTCTCCTGGACCAGGTCCTCGGCGTCCGGCGGGTTGCGGGTCATCCGCATCGCGGCCGCGTAGAGCTGGTCGACCATCGGCATCACGTCGCGCTCGAAGCGCTCCGCGCGCTCGGCGACGGTCTCCGTCTCGAGGTCGGCGGGACTGGACCCCGGCCGCTCGACGGGCTCGGACACCTCGGCGCCGTCCGCCTGGACGGGCACCGTCGCGCCTCCCGTCGCCACGTCACGGTCCGCGCGCACGGCTTCGGCCACCGGACTCCCTTCGCGCCGCGCGTCGGGCACGGCGTCGGAACTCCGGGAGGCTACCCCTGCGGGCACACGCGCATCCCCATCCCGTGAGGAGTCCGGGAGCAGGATCACGACCCCGTCGGACGCGCGCGGGGCACGGACCCCGGCCTGCGTGCGGCGCTCCATCGTCATCGCTGGCATCGTCACCTTCCCTCGGCCGCGGTGCGGTGACCGCGGTCCGACCCTCCAGGGGACGGAACGCCCGCGCCCCCGTGCCGATTCCCCGCTAACGTCCCGCGACGTGGCGCGACGCACCGCCGGCGGGACCCCCGCGCTGACCCTCCTGGAGCGCGCCGGGATCCCCCACCACACCCACCCGTACTCGGCGCCGGGCGTCGCGGCCTACGGCACGGAGGCGGCCGAGGCGCTCGGCCTGGACCCGCGGCGGGTGTTCAAGACGCTGGTCGCCGAGGTCGACGGCGCACCCGTCCTCGCGATGGTGCCGGTGGCGGGCACGCTCGACCTCAAGGCGCTGGCGAGCGCGCGCGGGGGCAAGAAGGCGGTGATGGCCGACCCGGCGGACGCCGAGCGCCTCACCGGCTACGTCACCGGCGGGATCAGCCCGCTCGGCACGAAGCGGCGCCTGCCCGTCGTCGTCGACGCCTCCGCGCTGGAGCACGAGACCGTGTTCTGCAGCGCGGGGCGGCGCGGTCTGCAGGTGGAGCTGGCCCCCGCCGACCTGGTGGCGGCGGCGTCGGCGACGACGGCCGCGGTGGCCGCCAGGTAGTCCCGGTCCCACGGCAGCAACGGCACGTTGCTGCCGTCAGACGTCAGGACGGCGCCGCTCGCTCCCCGCCGATCAGGCGCCGAGCAGCGTCGCGAGCCAGGGGCCGACGGCCTCGCGGATCGGGCCCGGGTGCGCAGCGAGTGGTCGCCGCGCACCGTCACGACCTCGCGGTGCGCCGCGGCGGGCGGCACCCCGAACGGGTCGCGGTCCCCCGAGACCGCCAGCACCGGGATCCCGGCCGCGTCCACCGCGTCGATCTCCGGCGAGCGGTCGCCCCGCGTCCCGTCCTTGCGGGCCGGCGCGAGCAGCGGGAAGGCCAGCGTCAGGACCCCGACCGGCGCCGGGTCGGCCACGACCGCGCCCCGGCACGCCACCCGCGCCCCCGACGACCGCCCGCCGTGGACCTGCGGCACCCCGGGGAACCGTGAGCGTCAGCGCCGCCAGCACGGCGGCCCACGCCTCGTCGAGCTGCGCGGCGGGGGCGGGCGCGCGGCGGCCCGCGACCCGGTAGGGCTGCAGGACCCGCGCCACCACCACGCCGGCCGGGGCGGCGCGCGCGGCCGCGAGCAGGTCGGGCGCCTCGATCCCGCCGCCCGCGCCGTGGCCGAGCACGAGCAGGCCGGCGACGGCGTCGGGGACCTGCAGCGCGACCCGCGCCGGGCCGTGCGGCGTCGGGACCTCGACGTCGGTGACCGGGAGGGTCACGACGGGTTGGCCGCCTCGAGGTCGAGCCCCTGCTGCTCGGGCTGCTCGTGCGCCTCCTCGACGAGCTCGGCGCCGTGGTTGCGCACGTTGTTGACCTTCGACGACACCTGGCGCATCTCGAGCGCGGTGACCAGGTCCAGCGACGGCTCGAGCAGCTCCGAGGGGTCCTCGCGGTCGGGGTCGAGCCACTGCGCCCACCGCTCGCGCGGGAGCACCAGCGGCATCCGGTGGTGGATCTCGGACAGCGGGCCCGCCGACGCCACGGTGACCACGGTGGCCGACACCAGCGGCGCGGTCCCCTTCTCCGCGGAACGCGGCCGCCACGTCTCCCACAGCCCGGCCAGCGCGAGCGGGTGCCCGGCGAGGCCGGACTCCGTCGCGTAGGTCATGAAGTACGGGACCTTGTGCCCGCCGTCGCGCAGCCACTCGTACCACCCGTCGGCGGGCAGCAGGCAGCGCCGCGACGCGGCCGCGCGGCGGAACGCGGGCTTCTCGGTGAGCGACTCGGCCCGGGCGTTGATCAGCCGGTTCCCCACCGACTCGTCCTTCGCCCACGACGGCACCAGGCCCCAGCGCATCGCGCGCAGCGAGCGCTCCACCGCGGACGGGTCCGGGGTGCCGGAGTCGTCGCGCGGGTGCCGGTCGACGACGCCGGGGACGGTCAGGGTGGGCGCGACGTTGTACTCCGGGACGTCGAGGCCGCCCTCGGTGGCGTCGCGCGCGTCGAACTCCTCGGCCAGGTCGGCCGGGTCCGTCGCCAGGGCGTAACGACCGCACATGGCACCGATCCTCCCACCGCTCACCGACACCGTCCCGGACACGCGATGATGACCGCGTGAGCACCTGGAGCGCGCCCCTCGCCGAGGGCCCCGTCCGCGGCACCGTCGCGGTCCCCGGCTCGAAGTCGATCACCAACCGCGCGCTGCTGCTGGCCGCGCTGGCCGGCGACGGCGCCACCCGCACCGTCGCCGGCGCGGCCCGCTCCCGCGACACCACCCTCATGGTCGACGGGCTGGCCGCCCTCGGTGCCGGGACGGCGGTCACCCCCGGCCGGGACGGCACCCTCGACGTCGCCGTCACCGCCCCCACCCACCTGCGCGGCGGCCGCGTGGACTGCGGGCTCGCGGGCACCGTCATGCGCTTCCTCCCGCCGGCCGCCGCGCTCGCCGACGGCCCGGTCGAGTTCGACGGCGACCCGCACGCCCGCACCCGGCCGATGGGCGGGGTCCTCGAGGGTCTGCGGGGGCTGGGCGTCGCGGTCGAGCCCGCCGACGCCGACCGGCTGCCGTTCACGGTGCTCGGGCGCGGCGGGGTCGCCGGCGGCGCGGTGACCGTCGACGCGTCCGCCTCGTCGCAGTTCGTCTCCGGGCTGCTGCTCTCGGGGGCGCGCTACGACGCCGGGCTCGCCGTCACCCACCGCGGCCCGGGCGCGGTCCCGTCGCTGCCGCACGTCGAGATGACCGTGACGATGCTGCGGGCCGCCGGCGTCACGGTCACCTCCGAGACCGACCCCACCGGGACGCCGTGGCGCTGGGCGGTGTCGGCCGGGCCGGTCACCCCCGCCACGCGCCACGTCGTCGAGCCCGACCTCTCCGGCGCCGCGGTCTACCTCGCGGCCGCCCTGGTCACCGGCGGGGAGGTCACCGTCGCGGGGTGGCCCGCATCCACCCCCGGCCTGCCCGACCTGCAGCCGATCGGCGCCGTCCGCGACGTCCTCGAGGCGTTCGGCGGCACCGTCACCGTCGACGACGCGGGCCTGACGGTGCGCGGCGACGGCCGCCTGGCCGGGGTCGACGTCGACCTCGCCGAGATCGGGGAGCTCACCCCGACCGTGACCGCGCTCGCGGTCATCGCCGCCCGCGACGGCGCCCGGTCGCGGCTGCGCGGGGTCGCGCACATCCGCGGCCACGAGACCGACCGGCTCGCCGCGCTCGCCGCCGAGGCCGCCGCGCTCGGCGCGCGGGTCGCCGAGACCGACGACGGCCTCGTCGTCGAACCGTCCGCGGCCCTGCACCCGACGCGCCCCTGGGGCGCCTACGCCGACCACCGGATGGCGACGGCGGGCGCGCTGGTCGGCCTCGTCGTGCCCGGGGTGGAGATCGACGACGTCACCGCCACCACGAAGACCCTCCCGGACTTCGCCACCGACTGGCCCGCGCTCGTGCACGGGGTGGGGATCCCGGCGTGACCCGCGGCGGCGCGGCGGGGCGCTACGACGAGAGCGACGTCCGGGTCCGGCCCGGGAAGGGCACCCGGCCGCGCTCCAAGCGCCGTCCCGAGCACGCCGACGCCCGCGCCGCGATGGTCGTCGGCGTCGACCGCGGCCGCTGGACCTGCGCCCCCGACGACGAGCCGCACGTCCGCATCGTCGCGATGCGCGCCCGGGAGATGGGCCGCACGCCCGTCGTCGTCGGGGACCAGGTCGACCTCGTGGGCGACACCACCGGCGACGACGACACCCTCGCGCGGATCGTGCGCGTCGCCGAGCGCACGAGCGTGCTGCGCCGCACCGCCGACGACACCGACCCCTACGAGCGCGTCGTCGTCGCCAACGCCTCGCACCTGGTCATCGTCACCGCGCTCGCCGACCCGGTGCCGCGCACCGGCTTCGTCGACCGCTGCCTCGTCGCCGCCTACGCCGGCGGGCTGACGCCGGTGCTGTGCCTGACGAAGGCCGACCTGGTCGACGACGACGGCGCCGCGTTCGCCGGCGAGTACACCGAGCTGGACGTGCCGATCGTCGTCACCCGCAGCGACCGGGACCCGGCGCCCCTGCGGGAGCTGGTGACCGGGCGGGTGTCCGCGCTCATCGGGCACTCGGGGGTCGGGAAGTCGACGCTGGTCAACGTCCTGGTGCCCGACGCCGAGCGCAGCGTCGGCGTGGTGTCGGGCATCGGGAAGGGCCGGCACACGTCGACGTCCGCGGTGGCGCTGGCCCTGCCCGGCGACGAGGGGTGGGTGATCGACACCCCCGGCATCCGGTCGTTCGGGCTCGCCCACATCTCGCCCGCCGACGTCGTGGCCGCGTTCGGCGACCTCGCGGCGGCCGTCGAGGACTGCCCGCGGGGCTGCTCGCACCTCGGCCCGCCGGCCGACCCGGAGTGCGCGCTGGACCCGCTGGTCGCGTCCGGGGCGCTGCCGGCCGGGCGGCTCGCGGCGCTGCGCCGGGTGCTGACGGCGCTGCGCACGCCCGCGTGGGATCTCTGAGGCCGCGTCAGGTCACGGTGTAGGCGTCGTAGACCACCGCCGACGCCCGACGGGAGGCCACGGCCACCGTCAGGACCCGGGTCAGCCAGGCGTGCTGCGGCGCGCTCGTCTCGAAGGTCGCGGTGACGCGGAAGTAGTACGACGCCGGGTCGGGTTCCTCGCCGCGCCGCAGCGCGGCCAGGACCTCGGGCGGGCCGGCGCGCACCCCGGCCGTGCGGAGGTGGACGAGCGCCCCGTCGTCGGCGCGCAGCAGGTAGCGGGTGTCGATCGTGGTGGCGCCGTCGGCCTGGATCACCTGCCAGTCCGCCCCGCCCGGGACGACGACGCCGGAGAAGCGCTCGCCGGTGACCGTGCCGCCGACGATGGGGACGATGCGGCGGTGGCCGGCGTCGGTGACGCCGAGGTCGAGCGGGTCGTCGAGCTCGACGACGACGTGGGCGAGGAACTCCAGGCCGGGGACGGGGAGCGTCATCGGCCGAGGATCCCCGCGACGGAGTCGTCGGTGAACGACCACGTCGGCGCGGTGCGCCGTGCGGGCGATGACGGCGGCGTTCGCGGCGTCGGAGCCGTCGGCGCGGGCGACGGCCTCGTCGTGGGTCCGGCCGACCTGCTCGTGGCGGGCGATGAGCCGGCCACGTCGGGTGGCCTCGTCGGGCCCGAGGAACCAGGCCTCGTCGAGCAGCGGCCGGACGCGGTCCCAGGGCGGGTCCTCGAGCAGGAGGTAGTTCCCCTCGGTGACGAGCAGGGTCACCTCGGGCCCGATCTCCAGCGCGCCGCCGATCGACTCCTCCACGCTGCGGCGGAACTCCGGCGCCCAGATCGTGGCGGTCGTGTCGGTCCGGAACCGCTCGAGGAAGGCGACGTAGCCGGCGGCGTCGAAGGTGTCCGGCGCCCCCTTCCGCTCGCGGCACCCGAGCCGCTCGAGCGTGGAGTTCGCCAGGTGCCAGCCGTCCATCCCGACGACGGCGACCCGGCCCGGGTGGTCGTGCTCGGTCCGCTCCCCGATCGCGTCGGCCAGGGTCGACTTCCCGGCGCCGGGCCCGCCGACGATGCCGAGGATCCGGCGGTCGCGGGCCGGCGGCGAGCCGGTGGATGCGGTCGATCACGGTGCCTCCGGCCCCATGTGAACGGATTTCGTCGTCCCAGCGTCCGACATCGTTCACCTGCGGGTACGCAGCCCTGTGCAGCTCCCCGTGCCGGACCCCGGTCCCGACGCCGCCGTCGCCTTCGTCCGCGACCACCTCGGCGACCTGACCTGCGACACCCCGGCCGCCTCGGGCGCGTTCCGCGGCGGGCAGACCGCCGCCGACGCCGCGCTCGACGCCCTCGACGTCACCGACTACGCACGGCGTCGCAACGACGTCTGGCCGCCGGAGCGGCGCGGGCGCCTCGCGGATGTCGCCGTGGATCCGCCACGGGCTCCTCTCCCTCCCCGCGCTGTGGGCCCACGTCGCCGACGCGCCGACGCGCGACCGCACCAAGTACCGCGACGAGCTCGCCTGGCAGGAGTACGCCCGCCACGTCTACGCCCGGCTCGGCCGGCGGCTCGGCGACGACCTGCGCGCCGGCGTGCCCCCCGCGGCCGCCGTCGACGTGGGACGACCCCTGGCCGCGCGACATGGCGTGCATGGACGCGACCCTCACCGAGCTGTACGGCGACGGGTGGCTGGTCAACCAGACCCGGATGTGGCTCTCCAGCCAGTGGACCGTGCGCGCCGGCGCCCGCGTGGCGCGACGGCGAGGACGCGTTCTTCACCCACCTGCTCGACGGCTCCCGGGCCGCGAACCGGCTCGGCTGGCAGTGGACGGTCGGCTCGGGGACGGGCAAGGCCTACGGCTTCTCGCGCCACCAGGTGGAGAAGCGGGCGCCGAAGCTCTGTGCCGGGTGCGTGCTGAACACGGACTGTCCGGTGCAGGACTGGCCGCCCGAGCAGCGCACGGAGCGGATCGAGCCGCCGGCGGCGCTGCGGGCCGACGGCGACCCCGACGCGACGGCGGGCCCGGCGTCGGCCCCGGACCCGTCGCCGGTCGACGCCGTCTGGCTCACCGCCGAGTCCCTCGGGGACGACGACCCCGCGCTCGCCGCCCACCCCGACGCCCCCGCGGTGTTCGTGTTCGACGAGCCGCTGCTGCGCCGGCTGCGGCTGTCCGGCAAGCGGCTGGTGTTCCTCACCGAGACCCTGGCCGACCTCGCGACCCGCCGGCCGGTGGAGATCCGCCGTGGGACGGTGGTCGACGAGCTGGGCGAGCGGCGGCTCGCCGTCACGTTCGCGCCGGTGCCCGGTTTCCGCCGGATCGCCGGGCGGCTCGAGCCGGCCGAGGTCCACCCGTGGCCGTGGCTCTTCCGGCCGCGCGCCGGGCGCCTGCAGAGCTACACCGCGTGGCGCAAGGGCATGCCGTCGGCGCCGGACGGACCGCGTCCCGCCACGCGGCCGTAGAGCCGCACGCGTGGCCGGCGGCCCTCGCGGGCACCATGACGGCGTGGTCCGTGTCGCCGTCGCCTGTCAGGGCGGGGGCAGCCAGACGGCGTTCACCGCCGGAGTGCTGCGCCCGCTGCTGGAGTCCCCCGAGGTCGACCCGGTGGCGTTCACCGGCACGTCCGGCGGCGCGATCTGCGCGCTGCTCGCCTGGTACGGGCTGCGCACCGGCGGACCGCGGCGCGCGGTCGAGCTCCTCGACGGGTTCTGGCGCGACAACGCCGCCACCTCACCGCTCGACGCGGTCACCAACGCGCTCGGGGTGGGCCTGATCCGGCTGCGCGACCTCAACCTCGTGCCGCTGCTCTCCTTCGACCCCTACCGATTCCCGGAGGTGGCCCGCACCCAGCTGCGGGACTCTGCTCGAGCGGTGGGTCGACTTCCGGCTGGTGGCGGCGATGCCGCGCGACGAGGGCCCGGTGCTGCAGGTCGGCGCGGTGGAGGTGCGCAGCGGGGAGTTCCGGCGCTTCGACTCCCGGCGCGGCGAGATCACCGTCGACACCGTGCTGGCCAGCGCGGCCATCCCGACGCTCTTCCGCGCCGTCGAGACCGCCGACGGGGCCTACTGGGACGGCGTGTTCTCCGAGAACCCGCCGATCCGCGACCTCCCCGCGCTCGAGGTCGACACCATCTGGATCGTCCAGCTCTTCCCCCGCACGATCGCCACCGAGCCGCGCTCCCCCGGCGCCATCGCCGACCGGCGCACCGAGCTCACCGCGAACCTCTCGCTGGAGCAGGAGATCGACGCCATCGAGCGGATCAACGGGTTCGTGCGCGCCGGCACCCTCACCGACCCGAGCTACCACGAGGTGGGCGTCGAGCGCATCGAGCTCGACCGGGCGCTGGACTCGGCGTCGGCGTCCGACCGCTCCCCGGCGTTCCTGCAGGGCCTCATCGCCGACGGCCGACGAGCTGGTGCGGCGTTCCTCGCGTCCCGGGGGACCACGGCCCGGGTCTAGGCCAGGCCCTCCAGGTCCAGCACGAACGGCAGCTCCTGCACGCCGTACCAGGCGAGCTCGTGGTCCTCGGCGTCCCCGACGCGCGAGCTCGGCGTCCTCGTCGCCGAGGTCGGCGGCGTCGATCACCGCCGCCGCGGCGCGCACCGCGTCGGCGGCCTCGGCGAGGTCGAGGTGCACCGACGCGAGCCGACGCATCGGGATCGGGCCGCCCACCCGCACCACGGCCGCGTCGAGGTCCGGGCGCAGCACCACGTCGTCGACGTCGGCGGCCAGCACCGCCCGTCGCGGCGGGGCGTCGGGGTCGTCGGCGAGCTCGGCGCCGAGCAGCCGCAGCGAGGCCCGCGCGGCCTCGGTCATCGCGACGTACTCCAGCTCCTCCTCGTCGCCGGCGGTGTACGCCTCGCGCAGCCCCGGGGTGAGCGCGAACGCCGTGCCCGAGAGCGGCTGCACCTGCTCGTCGGCGAGGAGCTTGCGCAGCCCCGCGACGGTGGTCGGTACGTAGACCCTCACCCGTCTCCTCCCGTGACCCCGTCGGCCTCGTCCCGGTCCGTGCGCGCCCACCAGGCCGCGGTCGTCCGCAGCGCCGTGCGGAGGACCTCGCGCTGCTTGCGCGCGTCCATGACGTTCCAGCCCATCGCCGCACGGTCCTCGGGTCCGGGGGCGTGCGCGGTGACCCGCAGCCCGGCGGTCCGCAGCCGCGCGATCTCCCGGGCGCTGCGGCCCCCGACCATCCCACGGAACAGTCCGTCGGCCGCCGCCCCCGCCGTGGTCAGGCGGATCCGGCCGCGGCGGGCCAGCGGGATCAGCACCAGCGCCTCGTCGACCGGCGGGACGTCGGCCCCGAGCAGCAGGTCCGCCGACGTCGCCGAGCAGACCCCGCCGTCGACGTAGCGCCGCCCGTGGATCCGGACCGGCGCGAACCACCCGGGGACGGCGCAGGACGCGCTCGCGGCGTCCGCCGGCGACGCGGGCGGCGCCCCCGGCCGGCCGAACGGCACCCGGTCCCCGGTGTCGTAGTCCGTCGCGACGATGCGCAGCTCGGGTGCCGAGGGCGGGCCCGGCCACGCCTCCGGGGCGAACGAGGACACCAGCTTCACGACGCCCGAGGTGTCCGCCCGCCCGACCGGCAGCAGGGCCGACGCGAAGGCCAGCGGCGGGAACCGCCGGGGCGCGCGGGCGATCCGGCCGAGCAGCCGCACCGAGCCCGGCCCCATCCGCGGCAGCGGCGGCAGGCCCCCGCGGGCGCCGTGGCGCCGCGGCCGCGCCGACCCGGACGACGCGACGGCGACGGCGACGGCGACGGCGACGGCGACGGCGACGGCGAGGACGCCGGGCGCGCCGGCGGGTCCAGGAGGTGGTCCACGAGGTCGTCGACGGCGACGCCGCTCGCCAGCGCGGACGCGATGATCGACCCGGCGGAGGTCCCGACGATCACGTCGGCGTCGCGGGCGTCGAGCCCGGTGGCCTGCTGCCAGGTGGAGAGCGCGGCGATGGCCCACGCGTAGCCCAGCGACCCGCCGGTGCCGATCACGAGCCCCCGTCGGGAGGGGGTGCGCGCAGGCCTGGTCACCGCGGCACCGTCGCGACCAGCTCGGTGAGGGCCTCGACGACCAGGTCGCCGAACTCGTCGACGTCGGCCATGGCGTCGCGGTCGGCGTTGAAGCCGTAGAACACCCCGCCGTCGTAGGAGGTCAGGCCGACCGCGAGGGACTGGCCCTTCGCCAGCGGCACGACGGGGTACATCTCGAGCATCCGCGCGCCGCCCGCGTAGAGCGGGTGCTGCTGCCCGGGCACGTTGGACACGACGACGTTGAACAGCCGCCGCGAGAGCCCGCTCGCCGCGCGGGCGCCCAGGGCGTGCAGCGTCGGGGGCGCGAACCCGCCGACCTGCACCAGCGCGTTCGCGCCGATCGACTGCCCGGACTGCTTGTGCTCGCGCATGGCGTGCGCGACGTGGTGCATCCGCAGCACCGGGTTCGGCTCCCCGACCGGCAGGTCGACGAGGTAGGACGCGATGCGGTTCCCGAGCAGGCCCGCGCCGTGGATCCCGCCGGTCGCCTCGGCCTCGCCGCGGACCGAGAGCGGCACCATCGCGCGCATCACCGTCGACGGCGTCACCGACGCCCCGCGCGAGAGCAGCCAGTTGCGCAGCGCCCCGGAGATGACGGTGAGGACGACGTCGTTGATCGTGCCGCCGTGGGCGCGGCGCACGAGCCGGTAGTCCTCGAGGTCGGTGCGGGCGTGGGCGAAGCGGCGCTGCGTGGAGATCGGGACGTTGAGCGGGCTGGTCGGCGCGGGCCGGACGGCGGTGCGCACCGCCGAGAGCAGCCCCCCGGCGACCCCCGCGACCTGCGCGACGGTGTCGGTGGCGTCGCGGACCGCGGCGCGGGCGGCCTCGACGGCGTTGCCGGGGCGGGCGACGGCCTCGCCCACCGCGTCGAGGACCAGCTTCCACGGGGTGGGCTCGGGGCGGGCGGTCCAGTCGTCGACCGGGTCCTCGCGGCCCTCGGGCGAGTCGTCGAGCACGACCTGGCCGATGTCGATCGACGCGATGCCGTCGACCATCGCCTGGTGGGTCTTGGCGATGATCGCGACCCGCCCGCCCGACAGGCCGTCGACCAGGTACATCTCCCACAGCGGGCGCGTGTGGTCGAGGGGGCGCGACATCAGGCGGGCGACGAGCTCGTTGAGCGCGCGGTCGGTGCCCGGGGCGGGGAGCGCGGAGCGGCGGACGTGGTAGGTCACGTCGAAGTCGGTGTCGTCGACCCACACCGGCCGGGCGACCCCGCCGGGCACCTGGCGGATCTTCTGCCGGTAGCGCGGGACCAGGCTGATCCGGGCGCCGATGAGCTCGACGAGCCGCTCGTAGTCGAAGCCGGAGCGCGGTTTGCGGAAGACGGCGACGCTCCCGACGTGCATCGGCGTCGTCGGCTGGTCCATGTAGAGGAAGGAGGCATCCAGGGCCGAGAGGCGGTCCGGCATGGCTCCGATCCTCGCACGCACCGTGGTCGGGCCTGTCTGCGAGAGTGGTTGCCGATGTCACCCCGAGAGCCCGCGGACGCGGAGGCCGGCCCCTCCCCCAAGGACCGCTTCGTCACCGTCTACGGACGCAAGCCCGTCCTCGAGGCGCTCTCGGATCCGGCGCTGCAGGTCGACAAGGTGGTCCTCGCCGAGGGGGCCGACCCGCGGGCCGTGCGGCCCCTGCTCGACGCCGCGAAGTCCCGCGGGGTCCCGGTCCGGCGGGCGTCGGCGCAGCGGGTGAAGGTGCTCGCCGGGAACGGGCGCCAGGACCAGGGCGTCATCGCCGACGTCGTCGCGCCGGGCATGCGGACCGTCGAGCGGTTCGTGGCGGCGCTGGGTGCCGACGACGCGGCGCGGGTGCTCGTCCTCGACGGGCTGACCAACCCGGCGAACGTCGGGATGATCCTGCGCTCGGCGACCGCCGCGGGCCTCGACGGGGTGCTGCTGCCGCGTCGGGGCGCGCCGTCGATCGACCCGCTGGTGATCAAGGCGTCGGCCGGGGTGGCGTTCCACGCGCCGGTGCTGCGGGCGGGGACGGCGGCCGCGGGGCTCGCGGCGCTGGCCGAGGCCGGGTTCGTGCTGCTGGGTCTCGACGGGGCCGGCCGGTCCTCGCTGTTCTCGGTGGAGCTGCCGCCGCGGGTCGCGATCGTGGTCGGCGGCGAGACGGACGGGCTGACCGACGACGTGCGCGGCGAGCTGCACGACACGGTCGTGGTCCCGATGGCGGCCGGCGTCGAGTCGCTGAACGCGGCGTGCGCGGCGACCCTGGCCTGCTTCGAGCTCGCGCGCCGCTGATCCGGCGCCGTCGACGTCAGGAAAGTCTCCCTATCGGCGTGCTCCCTTTCCCTGGACGTCAGGAAATCGACTTCCACGGATCGGCCCCGGGCGATCTCACCGAACTGCATCCGCGGGGACGGGCGCTCCCCTATCGTCGGCGCTGGTCGCGGCTCCTCCCACCGCGTCGATCGATCGGCGACGACGGGAGGACGGGTCATGAGCGTGGCGACGAGCGAGGTCGTCCCGGAGCCGGCGGGAGGCGGACCCGGGGCGGTGCCTCGCGGATCGACGCTGCTGCGGCCGCGGGACCCGGCGACCACGGCGGTCCCGGCGCGGGCCCGGCGGATGGACCGCCGCCCGCTCCCTCGGCTGCGGCGCCTGGCCGAGGTGCTGGCCGAGGACGGCGTCGCCCCGTCCGTCGAGGACCCGCCGGCGACGCGCGACGCGCCGGAGACGGCAGGCGGGCCCGCCTGGGACGCGGCGCTGGAGACCGCGGCCGCCCAGGTCGGGCCGCTGGCCGTCGGGCTCCTGACGGCGGTGACCGAGGTCCTCGACGGCCGGCGTCCGGTCGCCCACCTCGCCCGGCTCTGCCCGCCGCCCCTGGTCGAGCGTGTGCAGGCCCGGCTCGCACAGGTGGCGCCGGGCTTCCCGCGGGGCGCGCGGGTGCGGGGCCTGCGGCTGTGCCCGGTCGTCGGGACGCCGGGGGCGGACGGCGTCCCGGGGCTCGCGGTCGAGGTGGCGGCGGCGCTGTGCGGTCAGGCGCGGGGCGGGTCGGCTCCCGGGCGGGGCGCTCCGGGACCGGACGGGCCGCGGACCCGCGCCGCGGTGGCCCGCTTCGAGCTCGACGCGACCCGCGCCTGGCGCGTCACCGAGCTCGCCGTCCTCTGAGCGCCTGCGCCCGACGGCGAGGGGCACGCCAGGCACGTCCGGAGCGCCCGGGACCTGCCTCGTGTGCCCCTGATCTTCGGGCGCAGGTCCGCCCGACGGCGAGGGGCACGCCAGGCACGTGCGGAGCGCCCGGGACCTGCCCTATGTACTGATGATCATGCAGCTGGGCCGGGCGGGCGCGCCCGGGCTAGGCGGCACCCCGGACGGCCCTCAACCGCGCGCAGGCGCCCCGTGGCACTGCTTGTACTTGCGGCCGGACCCGCACGGGCACGGGGCGTTGCGCGAGGGGGTGTCGGCGCGGCGCGCCTGCTGCGGGTTGGCCGCCCGCCGCCCGCCCGCCGACTGACCGTCCTCGTCGGGACCCGAGTAGTTCAGCTGCTGGGGCCGGTGCCCACCGAGCCCGGCGCCGCTGAAGGCGTTCGGGACCGGAGCGCCGCCGGGCGGGGCCATCGCGGGCGTCGCGGAGGTCGGGGCGTCCTGCGGCGGCCGGACCTGACCGTTCTGGGGAGCCGTCGGGGCGCCGTGCCGGCCACGCCGACCCGTCGGGACACCCCCGCCGTGGCGACCGCCGTTGCGGTCCGCGCCCGGCTGGCCCGGCGGCGGCGACATCGGGGCGGCCGGGATCGCCGCCGTCGGCTCGAAGCCGGGGCGCCGGGACTCCGGCGGGACCATCATCGGCCGGCCCTGGCCCTGCGGCGGCACCGGACCGGCACCGTTGGGTCGCGGCGGGGCGCCGATCGGCGCGGCGCCCGCCGTCGAGAGGGTGCGCGGGTCCGGGTCGTGCGGGCGGACGGCCGGCTGCATCGTCGTGTCGGTGTTCGGGTTGGCGCCGGGGACGGCGTCGACCGGGGGCGTCTCCTCGACGTGGATGGTCAGGTTGAACAGGAAGCCGACGGACTCCTCGCGGATGCCCTCCATCATCGCGGAGAACATCTCGTAGCCCTCGCGCTTGTACTCGATCTTCGGGTCGCGCTGGGCCATCGCCCGCAGCCCGATGCCCTGCTTGAGGTAGTCCATCTCGTAGAGGTGCTCGCGCCACTTGCGGTCGAGCACGGAGAGGACGACCTGGCGCTCGAGCTCGCGCATGCCGCCGGCCGGCACGAGGGCGTCGATCTCCTCCTCGCGGCGCCGGTAGGCCTCGAGGGCGTCCTCGGTGAGGATCTCGACGAGCAGCTCGCGGTCGATGTCGTCGTGCTCGGCGAGCACGTCCTCCCACGACACGGAGATCGGGAAGAGCTGCCCGAGCCCCTCCCAGAGCTTCTGGAGGTCCCAGTCCTCGCTGTAGCCCTCGGCGGTGGTGGCGTCGACGTACGAGGTGACGGCGTCGACGATCATGTTCTGGATCTGGTCGGACAGGTTCTCCCCGTCGAGCACGCGCCGGCGCTCGTCGTAGATCACCGTCCGCTGCTGGTTCATGACCTCGTCGTACTCGAGGATGTCCTTGCGGATCTCGAAGTTCTGCTGCTCGACCTGGGTCTGGGCGCTGCGGATCGCCCGCGACACCATCTTCGCCTCGATCGGCATGTCCTCGGGCAGGTTGAACCGGGTCATGATCGTCTCGACCATGGCCCCGTTGAACCGCCGCATGAGCTCGTCGCCCAGCGAGAGGTAGAACCGCGACTCGCCGGGGTCGCCCTGGCGGCCGGCGCGGCCGCGGAGCTGGTTGTCGATGCGGCGCGACTCGTGGCGCTCGGTGCCCAGGACGTAGAGCCCGCCGGCCTTCTTGACCTGCTCGGCCTCGCGGGACACCTCGTCCTTGACCCGGGCCAGCGTGTCGTCCCACGCCGCCTCGTAGTCCTCGCGCATGTCGACCGGGTCGAGGCCCTTCTCGCGCAGGCGCAGGTCGGCGAGGAAGTCGGGGTTGCCGCCGAGCACGATGTCGGTGCCGCGGCCGGCCATGTTCGTCGCGACCGTGACCGCCCGGCGCCGCCCGGCCTGGGCGATGATCCCGGCCTCCTGCTCGTGGAACTTCGCGTTCAGCACGAAGTGCTCCACGCCGCGCTCGGCGAGCAGCTTGGCCAGGTACTCGGAGCGCTCGACGCTCGTCGTCCCGATCAGGACCGGCTGGCCCCGCTCGAAGTGCTCGGCCACGTCGTCGGCGACCGCCTCGAACTTCGCCGCCTCGGTCTTGTAGACCAGGTCGGGCTGGTCGACGCGCTGCGGCGGCTTGTTGGTCGGGATGGTGACGACGCCGAGCTTGTAGGTCTTGGAGAGCTCCGCGGCCTCGGTCTGGGCCGTACCGGTCATCCCGGAGAGCTTCTCGTAGAGGCGGAAGTAGTTCTGGAGGGTGATCGTCGCGAGGGTCTGGTTCTCCTGCTTGATCTCGACGCCCTCCTTCGCCTCGATCGCCTGGTGCAGGCCCTCGTTGTAGCGCCGCCCGGCGAGGACGCGTCCGGTGAACTCGTCGACGATCAGGACCTCGCCGTCGCGGACGATGTAGTCCTTGTCCTTGAGGAAGAGCTCCTTGACCTTGATCGCGTTGTTCAGGTAGCCGACCAGCGGCGTGTTCGCGGCCTCGTAGAGGTTCTCGATGCCCAGCTGGTCCTCGATGAAGCCGACGCCGTCCTCGGTGACGCCGACGGTCTTCTTGCGCTCGTCGACCTCGTAGTGGACGTCCTTGGTCATCTTCGGCGCGAGCCGGGCGAACTCGGAGTACCAGCGGGCGCTCTGCTCGGCCGGCCCGGAGATGATCAGCGGGGTGCGGGCCTCGTCGATGAGGATCGAGTCGACCTCGTCGACGATCGCGTAGACGTGGCCGCGCTGGACGCACTCGGCCTTCGACCAGGCCATGTTGTCGCGCAGGTAGTCGAAGCCGAACTCGTTGTTCGTGCCGTAGGTGATGTCGGCGGCGTAGGCGGCGCGGCGCTCGTCGGGCGGCATCTCGGCGTAGATCGCGCCGACCTCGAGGCCGAGGAAGCGGTGGACGCGGCCCATCCACTCCGAGTCGCGTCGCGCCAGGTAGTCGTTGGTGGTGACGACGTGGACGCCCTCGCCGGCGATGGCGTTGAGGTAGGCCGGCAGCGTCGAGACGAGGGTCTTGCCCTCGCCGGTGCGCATCTCGGCGACGTTGCCCAGGTGCAGCGCCGCGCCGCCCATGAGCTGGACCCGGTAGTGCCGCTGCCCGAGGGTGCGGGAGGCGCCCTCACGGACGACGGCGAACGCCTCGCCGAGCAGGTCGTCGAGGGACTCGCCGTCGGCGTAGCGGTCCCGGAACTCCTGGGTCTTCGCGCGCAGCTCGTCGTTCGAGAGAGCCTCGACCTCGTCGGTGAAGGTGTCGACGTAGTCCGCGATCGCGCCGAGGCGCCGGACCGTCCTCGCCTCGCCCGCCCGCAGCAGTCGGTTCAGCACCACGTTGGGTGACCTCGCTCGTCCTCGTCGCTGGCTCTCATCGGCTCCGGCGCGGCGCGAGCACGCGCGCGCCGTCTCTCCCCATGGTAAGCGCGCCGCACACGACGACGGCCCGGGGCAGGACGCCCCGGGCCGCACGTCGGGTCTAGACGAGGGAGATGACGCCGTAGTCGTAGCCGCGGCGCCGGTAGACCACGCTCGGGCGCCCGGAGGCCTTGTCGGCGAAGAGGAAGAAGTCGTGGCCGACGAGCTCCATGTGCGAGAGCGCGTCGTCGACGGTCATCGGCACGCCCTCGTGCTCCTTGACGCGGGCGATGCGTCCCGGCCCGTCGCCCTCGACCTGCCGGCCGAAGCGGTCGTCGAGACCCTCCCGGGCGGCGGGGACCGTCGCGTCGGGCAGGTACTCGTGCCCGTGGTCGTCGTCGAGCGCGTCGTCCCGCAGCGGTGCGGGCAGCGCCTCGTCGAGGTCGGCGCCGGTCGTCGGGAGCCCGTCGCCGGGGCCTCCCACGCCGACGGCCACGCGACGTCGGCCGGCCTTGTGCAGCCGACGGTCGTGGGCCCGGCGCAGGCGTTCCTCGATGCGCTGCAGGGCGAGGTCCATGGCCGAGTAGAAGTCACCGGCGCACGCGACGGCCCGCACGACGGGCCCCCGTCCGCGACCGGTGATCTCGACGCTCTGGCAGGTCTTGGCCTGGCGCGGGTTGTTCGCGTGCGACAGCTCGACGGACAACCGCATGATCTTGTGGTCGTAGCGCCCGAGTCGGGCCAGTTTCTCCGTCGTGTGGTCGCGGAAGTGCTCCGGGACCTCGACGTTGCGGCCGCAGATGACGATCTCCACATCAACTCCCGAGGGAAGTAGGAGCGACACCACGATCGGCCCGTCACGGGGGCCGTGTCCTGCGGGGGGACCGGTCGTCGGAGGTGGGACACACCTCCTGGAGACCCGTGGCGTCGCGGTACGGCGTTCGCGCCTCCTGTCGGTCGACCTGACCGGTGAGGTGGGCCACGGTACTGACTCCCGGGGGTGTCCGGAAGGTGTCGAGTGGGCGGCTGCCGGGTCGAGGGAACCCCACGGGCAGACCAACGCGGCGCGTACGGGCTGGACCGCGTGGGGGATCATCCGCCCGGGTGGGACCAGCGGTCGACCGGGTGGGCGCGGACGCTGCGTGGGGCACGACCCCGCCGGGCACGCGCGGCCGCCGGGCCCCGACCGCGGTGAGCACCAGGACCAGATCCACGGGCAGGCCCACCGCGGCCAGCGCGCCCGCCGCGGCGGCCGCCGTCGCGCCGGTGGTGAGCACGTCGTCGAGGAGCACGACCGGCCCGTGCGCCGCCGGGAGGTCCGCGAGGGCGCCCGGTCGGACCCGCAGGTGGGCGGCGAGGTTCGCGGCGCGTGCGGCCGCGTCGAGGCCCACGGAGTCCCGCGCGCGACGGGAGAGGGCCAGGGCGGGCACGACGTGCCCGTACCCGTCGCGGGCGAGCCGGCGGGCGATGCGCAGCATGTGGTCGCCGCCGCGGACGCGTGCGGCCGCCGCGCGGGAGGGCGCGGGCACGAGCAGGCACCGGCCGTCGGCGAGCCGGTCGAGCGCGGCGCCGAGCGCGGCCGCCAGGGGGACCGCGAGGTCCCGGCGGCCCCGTTCCTTGTAGGCGATGACCGCGTGCCGGGCGGCCCCGGTGTAGGGCGCGAGCGCCATCGCCGCCGGCAGGTCGGGCCGCTCCGACGCGGGCAGCGGGCGGCGCAGGGTGCCCGCGCACGCCGCGCACAGGCCGGTGCCCGGCGGCGTCGTCGTCCCGCAGCCGCCGCACGGGGCGGGCAGGACGAGGTCGACCAGGGCGGCGAGGAGTTCCGGGACCACGTCGTCGAGGCTGGCCCGCGCGGGCCCGCCCGGCCAGCGCCGTCGCGCGGCCTGGGGACAACCGCCGGTCACGGTGCCGGTTGTGGACGGAGCGCACCTACCCCGGGTACGCCGGCACCGAGGAGTTCGACCCGCCGGGGACCGAGCGCCACACCTCCGCGCCGTCCGTCCCGTTCGCGGGCAGGGCCCACAGCCCGCCCTGGTCGACGACGAGCGTCGGGCGGTCCGGGGCCGCGGCCACGGCGGTGACCGGTGGGGTGAGGTTCGTCGTGGGGCCGTCGTCGAGGTCGAGGCCGTCGGCCGAGGCGAGCTGCACCGGGTGCCCGGCCGCCGACCCCACGGCCACGAGGCGGTCGGGCTGCGACCACGTCAGGTCCAGCACCGAGTCGAGCGCCTCGCCCGCGGGGCCGGGGCGCAGCACCCGGGGGGCGCTCAGCCGGGCGCCGCCGCCGGCGTCGCGCACGACCGTCGCGAGGACCACCCGGCCCCCGGCGACCAGCGCGAGCGTCGCGCCGTCCGGGGAGAGGCGCAGCGTCGTGACCGGCCCGAGGGCCACGAGCGCCGTCGCGTCGAGCCCGACCGGGGTCAGGACCGGGGCGTCGGCGGACGACCCGCCGCGCGTCGCCCGCACCGGCCGCCCGTCGACGACGGTCCAGACCTCCGCGCCGTCCGGGGTCCAGGACGGGCGGGCGATCGTCGCGCCGGTGACGGCGGTCGGGGCCGCCGCGGCGCCGGCGCGGCCCACCGACAGGCGCATCGCCGTCCCCTCGAGCCCGACGACGGCGACGTCGCGCCCGTCGGGCGAGAGGCTCGCGCTGCGGGCGTCGGCGACCCCGGTGACGAGGTCGGGCGCGGCCGGCCGCCCCGGGTCGGTGCCGGTGCCGGCGTCCTGCGGGACGGCCCGCACGCGCCCGCCGGTGACGACGACGGCGGGGGACGCCGGGGCCGCGTCGCCGGCGGCCGGGTCGCTGGGCAGGTCCGGGCGGTCCCGGACGGCGGGCGGCAGGCCGGCGAGGACGTCGTCGACGCCGAGGTCCGGGCGCCCGTCGAGCAGCGGGGCGCCGTCGACGGAGAGCCGGACGCGGTCGACGCCGACGCCCGCGAGGGTGAGCACGACCTGCTGGGCGATCTGGGTGCGCCGGGCCTCGTCGAGCGCGGCGACCGGGCCCAGGTGGGTCAGGTCGACCGTCGTGACGCCGTCGGAGGTGGTGCCGACGGCCGAGCGCAGCAGCACGCCGGCCGGCAGCGCGGAGAGCGCGGCGCCGCGCAGGTCGTCGGAGGGACCGGAGAACAGCTCGTCGAGGAGCCGGTCGGGGACGGAGCGGACGGGGCTGGTCGCGAGGTAGCGGGTCTCCCCCACCGGCGCGCCGCCGACCGCGGCGAGGAACCAGGTGCGGACGGGTCGGGTGTTCGCCCGCAGGTCGGTGTGCCGCACGATCGTCCCCGCCGGCAGCGAGGAGATGCGCCAGACGCCGTTGTTCTCGGTGAGCCCGACGACGACGTCGACGGTCCCCGGGTCGGCGACGAACGCGCCGTCGGGCCGCAGCGTGCCGAGCTTGTCGGCCCGGACGCGCACCGACGCCGTCCCGGGCTGCCCGCTGCCCGGCGAGAACACGGTGTCGAGGCGGTCGGAGACGACGGTCGGCGAGGCGCCGTCGTCCCAGGAGCCGGCGGCGGGGGGCGAGAGGAACGCCCGGGCCGCGCTGTGGCGCTCGGCGGTGGCGCCCGAGGCGAGGATCCAGCCCCGGACGATCTCCAGCGGCTGGGCGCCGCGGGACGGCCCGGGCGGGGCGCTCGGCTCGGCGGGGTCGCCGACCCGGCGCAGCACCGTCACGTCGGACGAGCCGGGCACCGTGGCGCACCCGGCGAGCAGGAGGGCGACGAGGCCCAGCACGGCCAGCAGGGCGCGGTGGCGCCTCACCACGCCTCCCCGCGCCCCGACACCGCTCCCGGCCGGTCACCCCCCGGGGTGTCCGCGGACCCGACGTCGTCGGCGCCCGCCTCGTCGTCGTCCGCGGTCCGCGTCAGCGGGATCTCACCGGTGGGCGGGGGCAGCGCGGTCCCGGTGGTGACGGCGGCCTCGCGGATGCCGGGCTCGTCGTCGGCGGGGGCCGCGGTGACCGGGATCAGCGGCAGCGGGCTCGTGCGCAGCAGGTCGCCCGCGGTGCGCGGCAGGGTCAGCCGGAACACCGCGCCGTGGTCGGTCTCGCCCCAGGCCTGCAGCCAGCCGCCCTGCAGCCGGGCGTCCTCGAGGCTGATCGCGAGACCGAGGCCGGTGCCGCCGCTGCGGCGCTGACGCGACGGGTCGGCGCGCCAGAACCGGTTGAAGACCAGTCCCGCCTCGCCCGGCTTGAGCCCGATCCCGTGGTCGCGGACGACCACCGCGACGGCGTGCTCGTCGGCGGCCACCCGCACCTCGACCGGCCGGCTCTCGCCGTGGTCGATCGCGTTGGCGAGCAGGTTGCGCAGGATGCGTTCGACGCGGCGCGGGTCGACCTCGGCCTCGGCGGGCTCGGTGAGGTCGAGCAGCAGCGGGGTGGCGGAGTCGTCGACGAGGTGGCGGACGGTCTCGGCGGCGCGGCGCACGATGTCGCGCAGGTCGACCCGCTCGATCGCCAGCTCGGCCACCCCGGCGTCGAGCCGGCTGATCTCGAGCAGGTCCCCGAGCAGGGACTCGAAGCGGTCGAGCTCGTCGACCAGCAGCTGCGACGAGCGCTGCGCGATGGCGTCGAGGTCCTCGGCCTGGTCGTGCAGCACCTCCGCGGCCATCCGCACCGTCGTCAGCGGGGTCCGCAGCTCGTGGCTCACGTCGGAGGTGAAGCGGCGCTGCAGCGCGCCGAACTCCTCGAGCTGGTGGATCTGCTGCTGGATGCTCGCGGCCATCTCGTTGTAGGACTCGGCGAGCCGCGCGACCTCGTCGTCGCCGTACACCGGCATGCGCTCGTCGAGGTGGCCGTCGGCGAAGCGCTCGGCGACGTCGGCGGCCTGCCGGACGGGCCGCACGACCTGGCGGGTGACGATGCTGGAGATGCCGGCGAGCAGGCCCAGGAGCGCCAGCCCGGCGAGCGCGAGCGTCGACTGGATCAGCGCGAGGGTCCGCTGCTCGGCCGAGAGCGGGAAGATCAGGTAGAGCTGCAGGTTCCGCCCGGCGGTGCGGACCGGCTGCCCGACGATGAGGGCGGGCACGCCCGCGCGGCCCGCCGAGGAGACCGTGACGTACTTCGTCGCGAGGAACCCCTTGAGGACCGGGTCGCGCAGCTGCGGCGGCACCGCGTCGGCGGGTCCCGACGACGGGTCGGTCGGCCCGGTGCCCGTCGTGCTCGCGGTGCCCAGCGGCTCGGTCCCGGCGACGAGGACCGCCTCGAACGCCCCGGCGTCGCGGGCGTCCGAGCCGGACCCGGACGACGTCAGGCGGTCGAGGGCCTCGTCGAGGGTGGCCTGGGTGCCGTCGCGGTCGGGGTCGACGCGGGCGAGGTCCCGCTCGAGGTTCTGGCGGCTGATGTCGGCCTGGACGAGGGCCGCCTGCTGCTTGCCCTGCAGCAGGCGGTCGGCGATCTGGGTCTGCAGGACGAGGCCGAGCACCAGCACGACGACGCTGGACATGGCCACCGTGGAGAGCACCACGCGCAGCTGCATCGAGCGGCGCCACAGGACGCGGACCGCGCCGACCCGCTCGGCGAGGGCGAGCTCGACGCGTCGGCGCAGGCCGGCGAGACCCTCAGCCACGGCGGTCCACCACGCCGCTGGATCAGGGCGGGCCGGCCTTGTAGCCGACGCCGCGCACCGTGAGCACCACCTCGGGGTGCTCCGGGTCCTTCTCGACCTTCGAGCGCAGCCGCTGGACGTGCACGTTCACCAGCCGGGTGTCGGCGGCGTGCCGGTAGCCCCAGACCTGCTCGAGCAGGACCTCGCGGGTGAAGACCTGCCGGGGCTTGCGGGCCAGGGCGACCAGCAGGTCGAACTCCAGCGGCGTCAGCGGGATCGGCGACCCGCCCCGCCGGACCTGGTGCGCCGGGACGTCGATCGTCACGTCGCCGATCTGCATCTGCTCGCTCGGCTCGGTGGGGAACTGCCGCAGCCGCGCCCGGATGCGGGCGACGAGCTCCTTCGGCTTGAACGGCTTGACGATGTAGTCGTCCGCCCCGGACTCCAGGCCGAGCACGATGTCCACCGTGTCGGTCTTCGCCGTGAGCATGACGACGGGGACCCCCGACTCCGCCCGGATCGCCCGGCACACGTCGATCCCGTTCATGCCGGGCAGCATGAGGTCGAGGAGCACGAGGTCCGGCGCGGACTCCCGCACGGTCGGCAGCGCCTGGGCGCCGTCCGACACGACCGTGGTGTCGAAACCCTCGCCCTGCAGGACGATCGTCAGCATCTCCGCGAGCGAGGAGTCGTCGTCCACCACGAGGATCCGAGAGCTCATGTCTCAATGGTGTCACTTCTCACCGACGATCCGGGAGCGAAAGCCGCGCTGAGCACGGCTTCGATGACCTCGTCAGCCGTTCGGGTGAGTGCGTGATCCCCCGAACGCCGATTCTCGGCCACCCACCAGCGGCACCACCAGTGCCGTTCGGCGAGCTCGTCGTAGACCTCGGCACATCGGCCCTGCAGCGCCGCGTCCGCCTCGAAGCCGTCCGGGGCCCGGTCGGGCGCCGCGTGGGCCCGGTCCCGGACCCGCTGGGCCGCCAGGTCCGGCGGCACGCGGACGAGCACCTGCGCGTCCGGGACGGGGACGCCGAAGCGCTCGACCTCGGTCGCGTGCACCCATGCGGCGAACTCCCCGACGCCCTCGTGCAGGCGCGCGGAGCCGTACGCGGCGTTCGAGGCGACGTAGCGGTCGACGAGGAGGAGGTCGTGGGTCGCGCGGAGGTCGGCGAGCACCGGGGCGGCGGCGCGGCGGTCGAGGGCGAACAGCAGGGCCATCGCGTGCACCGACGCGGCGGTGTCCCCGTGCTCGCCGTGCAGCGCCTCGCCGGCGAGCGCGGCGTGGACGTCGGCGTCGTACCGGGGGAAGGCGAGCGTCGCCACCGAGGCCCCGCGGGCGCGCGCGGACCGGGCGAGCGCGTCGACCAGCGTCGCCTTGCCCGCCCCGTCCAGCCCCTCGACCGCCACCATGACGCCCACGGGCGACCACGCTAGCCAGCGACGGGGTGTGACCGGGGTGGAGGTGGCCGGAGTCGGGGCGGCTCTTGATCAGGAGCACACCACGCAGCCCGCACGGCCTCCGGACGAGCGCCCAGTGCCCCTCGTCGGGTGGGCCGGGCGCCTGGCAGGACCCTCGCTCCGGCCCGACCCACCCCAGAACGACCGAAGGGCCCCCTCGCTCGAACAGATCGAGCGAGGGGGCCCCTCGGTCAGCTCAGCTCAGGACCGCCGCGGCGAACTCAGTAGCGGTAGTGGTCCGGCTTGTACGGGCCCTCGACGTCGACGCCGATGTACTCGGCCTGCTCCTTGGTGAGCTTGGTCAGCTCCGCACCGAGCGCCTCGACGTGCACCCGCGCGACCTTCTCGTCGAGGTGCTTCGGGAGGCGGTACACGCCGATCGGGTACTCGTCGGGCTTCGTGAAGATCTCGATCTGCGCGATCGTCTGGTTGGCGAACGAGTTCGACATGACGAAGCTCGGGTGCCCGGTCGCGTTGCCGAGGTTCAGCAGGCGCCCCTCGGACAGCAGGATGATCGAGTGGCCGTCCTCGAAGACCCACTCGTCGACCTGCGGCTTGATGTTGATGCGGTTCGCACCGGACTTCTCGAGCTTCTCGACCTGGATCTCGTTGTCGAAGTGGCCGATGTTGCCCAGGATCGACTGGTGCTTCATCCGGCGCATGTGGTCGAGGGTGACGATGTCCTTGTTGCCGGTCGTCGTGATGACGATGTCGGCCTGCTCGATGACGTTGTCGAGCGTGTTGACGTCGTAGCCCTCCATGAGCGCCTGCAGCGCGCAGATCGGGTCCGTCTCGGTGACGGTCACGCGGGCGCCCTGGCCGCGCAGCGACTCCGCGGAGCCCTTGCCGACGTCGCCGAAGCCGCAGATGACGGCCTTCTTGCCGGAGATCAGCACGTCGACGGCGCGGTTGATGCCGTCGATCAGCGAGTGGCGGCAGCCGTACTTGTTGTCGAACTTCGACTTGGTGACGGAGTCGTTCACGTTGATCGCCGGGAAGAGGAGCTTGTCCTCGTTGAAGAACTCGTAGAGCCGGTGGACGCCGGTCGTGGTCTCCTCGGTGACGCCCCGGATGCCGGACGCGACCTTGGTCCAGTGCTGCGGGTCGGCCTCGAGGCTGCGACGCAGGGTCTCGAGCACGACCTGGTACTCGGCCGGGTCCTCGGCGGTCACGCTCGGCACGACGCCGGCCTTCTCGAACTCGACGCCCTTGTGGACGAGCATCGTGGCGTCGCCGCCGTCGTCGAGGATCATGTTCGGGCCGCGGGAGTCGGCGTCGGCCCAGGTCATCATCTGCTCGGCGCACCACCAGTACTCCTCCAGCGACTCGCCCTTCCAGGCGAAGCACGGGATGCCCTTGGGCTCGTCGACGGTGCCGTGCGGCCCGACGACGACCGCGGCGGCCGCGTGGTCCTGGGTCGAGAAGATGTTGCAGGAGGCCCAGCGGACCTCGGCGCCGAGCTCGACCAGGGTCTCGATCAGCACCGCGGTCTGGACGGTCATGTGCAGCGAGCCGGAGATGCGCGCCCCGTGCAGCGGCCTCGCCTCGGAGTACTCCCGGCGCAGCGTCATCAGGCCCGGCATCTCGTGCTCGGCCAGACGGATCTCACGGCGGCCGAAGTCGGCCTGGTCGAGGTCCGCGACCGCGAACTCGATCCCGTTCTTCTCGGCGTACTTCTCGTGCGTCGTCCCTACTGCTGCCATGACTCCTCATCCGGTCGGTGTGTCGTCGATCGATCGGTGGTCGGTCCGGTGGTGTCCTCAGTCCCGGCGGCGGGGGAAGCACCCACATCCGCGTCCGCGGGGAACTGACGTCAGAGCACGGTCCTCCACCATCGGGAGGCGCCCTTGAACGTCCGGAGCCCTGACGAGCGTGGCGGACACGACGTGTCCGTTGCAGCGCCACTCGACAGGCCCGTCGCACACGTGGTGCGACCTGTTGCCGTGGCACCGATACGAACACAGGCCGCCGGGGCGGTCAAGGCGGAGCGGACGGCACCACGCGGCCCGGGGCGTGGTCGCCGCAGGTCGTCCGCGAGACGGCCCGTGCAGGGTATGACCGGGGCCACGCGGAGAGTATGGCGCGGACCACACGGGGCCGTAGGCTCGGGCGTCCCGCCATGAGCGCCCCAGGAGGTCCTCGCCGTGCTCGGTCAGATGCAGACCACGCCGCTGGCGCTGCCCCACGTCTTCCACCGTGCCGAGCAGATCTTCGGACACAAGACGATCACCGGGATCGGGGTCGGGGGCGCCGTCAGCACGACGACCTACGCGGACTGGGCGACCCGCGTGCGCCGGACCGCCGCGGCGCTCGACGCGCTGGACATCCCGCACGACGCGCGCGTCGGGACGTTCTGCTGGAACACCCCCGCGCACCTCGAGCTGTACTTCGCGGTGCCGTGCACCGGCCGGGTGCTGCACACCCTGAACATCCGCCTGTTCGCCGAGCAGCTCGTCTACATCGTCAACCACGCCGACGACGACGTCATCTTCGTCGAGCGCGCGCTGTTCGGGCAGCTGTGGCCGCTCGCGGACCAGATGCCGCACGTGCGGCACTTCGTCGTGATCGACGACGGGTCCGACACGGCGGTCCCCGAGGACGACCGCATCGTCGACCACGCCCGGCTGCTGGCCTCCGTCGAGCCGTACGCGGGCCGCTTCGTCGTCGACGACGAGGACCGCGCCGCGGCCATGTGCTACACGTCCGGCACCACGGGCAACCCCAAGGGCGTCGTCTACTCCCACCGCTCGACGGTGCTGCACTCGGTCGCGGTGCTCATCGCCGACGTCGCGGGGCTCGTCGAGCGCGACGTCGTGCTCCCGATCGTCCCGATGTTCCACGCGAACGCCTGGGGCCTCCCCTACGCCGCGGTCTTCGCCGGCGCGTCGATGGTGATGCCGGGCCCGAACATGGTGCCGAAGGCGATCGCGGGGATGCTGCGCGACCACGACGTCACCTTCACGGGCGGGGTGCCGACGATCTGGATGGGCGTGCTGCCCGAGCTGTCGGGCCCGGAGGACGTCCCGCACCTGCGCCTGCTGCTGTGCGGCGGCTCCGCGGTGCCGAAGTCCCTGTCCGAGGCCTGGCGGGAGAAGATCGGGCTGCCGATCACGCAGGCCTGGGGCATGACCGAGACGAGCCCGATCGCGACCACGGGCATGCTGCGCTCGATCCACGACGGGCTCTCCGACGACGAGCTCGCCGACGTCCGCGCCACGGCCGGCCAGCCGGCGCCGCTGGTGGACCTGCGCCTCGCCGACCCCGACACCGGCGAGATCCAGCCCTGGGACGGCCGGACCTCCGGGGAGCTGCAGGCCTCGGGACCCTGGATCGCGGACTCCTACTACCTCAACGAGGACGGCGGGAAGCAGTTCACCGCGGACGGCTGGCTGCGCACCGGCGACGTCGCGGTGATCGACCCGAACGGCTACGTGAAGCTGGTCGACCGCACGAAGGACCTCGTGAAGTCCGGCGGCGAGTGGATCTCCTCGGTCGACCTGGAGAACGAGATCATGGCGATGCCCGAGGTCGCCGAGGCCGCCGTCATCGCGATCCCGGACGAGAAGTGGTCCGAGCGCCCGCTGGCCTGCGTCGTGGTGCGGCCCGGCAGCGAGCTCACCGCCGAGCAGGTGCGCGAGTACCTGCTGACGCGGGTGGCGAAGTGGCAGGTCCCCGACGACGTCGAGTTCATCGACGAGGTCCCCAAGACCTCGACCGGCAAGTTCTCCAAGAAGACGCTGCGCGAGAAGTTCGTCGGGTAGGTGCCTCTCGGCTCGTATTCCGGGCACTCGCGGTCGGCCATTCCACGCGAGTGTGTTCGCACGACTAAGAAAATCTAGGTCTCCCCACCAGGAGGGCTACGCGGACTGCTCCAGGTCGACTCCGGCAGGCCGAGGAGAGCTTCATGGCGGTGGCAGATCCCGAGGCGGCCGAACGTCGGCGGTCGGTGCCGCGGACCCGCGGCTGAAGTAGGACTTCGCGAGATCGACTGCTGTTCATCGCAGTCGGCTCGATCATTGGCTCGAGCAGGTTGTCAGCAGATCGCCGAGAGGCGTCGCGACCGCCGGCCGGCGGCCTTCCTCTTCCTGGATCATCGGGATGGCCATGTTCGTCCTGATCGGGCTGACCTACGCCGGGTCGGGGTGATGTTCCCGCATTCCGGCGGCCTCAGCGCGCTTCCCGGACTACGCGTTCGGCTCAGTTCACGAGCTTCACCTTTGGCTGGATCACCTGGCTCGCGACCGTCGCTTGTCGCGCCGATCGAGGTCGAGGCCGTCCGCAGTACGCCGCGAGTACCTGCCGTGGCTCAGGACGCCAGGTGGACGGCACCCCGGTGCTCACCACGCCGGGCCTGCTCGTCTCGATCGCCCTCATGAGTCTTCACCGATCATCAGTTCCTCGGCAGCCCGCTGTTCGCCCGGATCAACAACGTCCTCGGTGGTGGAAGCTCGCCATGACGCGCTGGTGGTCATCGTGTTCGCCGCGGTCGCCTTCACGGGGTGAACTCCACGGCCTCGGCGGGTGCGCCCCGTTCGGGACCACCGGCATCTTCGAGGCCATCCCGACCGCGTCGATCGCCTTCGCTTCTCGGCTGCCGTGCTGGCCTCGAGGTAGCCGGGGAGTTCCAGAGCCACTGCCGCATCATCCCGATTGCGCTGGTCGGATCGGTGGTCCCCTGCAGGGTCCTCGACATCGCGCTCCAGATCGCCTTCATCGCGGTCCCTTGGCCAGCTCGGCGAGCATCCACGGGGTCACGTTCGCCGGCGACCAGCGCCGACAGCATCGCCCGCCCCGGACGCCCGGGCAGCTCCGAGGCCACCGCTCGCCGCTTGTCGCCACCGTCCTCGAGGGTCTTCTGGCTCGCCGGCTACTCCTGACGTCGACGCTGGACCATCTCGCCTGCGGTCATCGGGCTCATGGTCGCGTCAGCTCCCGACTCTCCGCCGGCTGGCCCGCAACGGCACGCCCCGCAAAGCCCTGGCCCGAGTCACGCTCGGCGAGTCCACTCGGCGTCGAGGACATCGCGTCTTGCGCCCTGGGCAGGATCTTCTTCCTGCCCTTCCCCGGTGGCAGCAGCTGGTCACCTTCGTCACCGACACGACGGTCATGTCCTTCGGGACGGGGCCGCTGGTGTTCCTCGATGATGCGCAGACCAGCTTCCAGTACCGACCCGGTAGTTCCAGCTCCCGGCCGCTGGTCATCCCCTTCCTGCGCTCTGTCGTACCACTTGATCATCTCCTGACCGGCTGGACGTGAACGCCGCGAACGATGTTCGCGGCCATCTTCACTCGGCCCCGTCAGCCCGCAGTGCACCAGGCGATCAGCAAGGCGACCACCTCGTCCTTGCTCGACCTGTCGATCCCCGGCTGGTGGCACCGTCTCGATTAACGTGTGACTCACCAGCGTCAGCCTCCTCACCCCGTCCCGAACCATGAGTGAGGCCGGCAACGCCGGGCTGTTCAACTACGCTGTCGGGGTGTGCCCGTGACAACAGTCCGAGCTGCCGCGCAGGCCCCAGGCGTCGTCGCACTACCAGGCTCTCGCCTGCCCAAGGAAAAGCGAGCTCAGCCGTACCTCGCCCCGATTTTCACCCGTGAGGCGGCCAGCCGGTGCCGAGGCGCGGCATGACCTCGCACATCGACCCGGCACCACCGCCGGCCCCGAGCGCCCAGCGCCGCCGCCACTGCTCAGGGTGTCGGATCGAGCGCCGGGTCGAGGCCGTCGTCGGAGCCGGTGCGGTCGAGGTCGGGCTCGAGGTAGACCAGCCGGGCCTGGGGGACGGCCTCGCGCAGGCGTGCCTCGGCCTCGTCGATCGCGGCCGCCACCGCCTCGGTGGGCAGGCTCGCCGACACCGCGATCTTCGCCGCGACGAGCAGCTCCTCCGGTCCCAGGTACTGGGTGCGCAGGTGGATGACCCGTTCGACCGGCCCGCCCACGAGCGACGAGGAGATCGTCCTGACCAGCGGCGCCCGGGCGCCCTCCCCGATCAGCAGGCTCTTGGTCTCCACGATGAGGACCACCGCGATGACGCCGAGCAGGGTGCCGATGGCGATGGTGCCGACGGCGTCCCAGACCGGGTCGCCGGTGACGACGGTCAGCACCACCCCGGCGAGGGCGAGGACGAGGCCGACCAGCGCCCCGGCGTCCTCGAGCAGCACGACCGGCAGCTCGGGGTTCACGGACTGGCGGATGAAGCCCCACCACGTCGCGTCGCCCTTGAGCTCGCGGGACTCCCCCACCGCGGTGCGGAAGCTGTAGCCCTCGAGCGCGATCGCGACGCCGAGGATGACGATCGCGACGACGGGGCTGGTCAGCTCCTCGGGCGCGGAGAGCTTGTGCACGCCCTCGTAGATCGCGAAGACCGAGCCGAGGGTGAACAGCAGCAGGGCGACGAGGAACGCGTAGAAGAACCGGTCGCGTCCGTAGCCGAAGGGGTGCTCGGGGGTGGCGGCGCGCGAGGCCCGCCGGCGTCCGAACAGCAGCAGCCCCTGGTTGGCGGTGTCGGCGACCGAGTGGACGCCCTCGGCGAGCATCGAGGACGACCCGGTGATCGCGAAGCCGACGAACTTCGCCACCGCGATGCCGGCGTTGGCGGACAGGGCGGCGATGATCGCCTTGGAGCCTCCGGATGCGGACACCGCGACCTCCTGGGGCGGACGGCGGACGAACCGGGCATCGTGCCCGGCCCGCGAGCAACCTAGCCGGGCCCGTCGGGCGCGGCGTCCGCCCCGTCCGGGCTCCAGCCGTCGCCGGCCGCGAACACCAGCGCCCGGCCCGGCCCGGCCTCGACGGTCACGACGCCGTCGGCCGCGGGCGCCCACACCGCCCGGCCGTGCGCCAGCGCCACCGACCGGCCCGTGCCGGCCCGCAGGGACGCGTCGCCGCGCACCACGAGCACGATGCGCGGGCCGTCGATGCCGAGCTCGACCGGCCCGTCGTCGGGACCCACGTCGAGGCGCACCAGCCGGAAGTGCTCGCTCGGCGCGGTGAACACCGCCCGGGGCCCGTCGACCCGCGGGCGCACCACCGTCGGGGGCCCGCACCGGAAGTCCAGGATCCGCAGCAGCTCGGGGACGTCGACGTGCTTGGGCGTCAGGCCCGCCCGCAGCACGTTGTCGGAGTTGGCCATCAGCTCGACGCCGCACCCGGACAGGTAGGCGTGCGGCGAGCCGGCGGGCTGGTAGAGGCACTCGCCCTCGGCGAGCACCACGCGGTTGAGCAGCAGGGCGGCGAGGACGCCGGCGTCCCCGGGGTAGCGCTCCCCGAGGTCGAGCAGGGTGCGGACCTCGCGCTCGAACTCCCCGCCCGGCGCGCCCGGGGAGCCGGGGGTCTTCGCCAGGCGCACGCAGCCGTCGAGCAGCGCGGGCACGAGGTCGTCCACGGTCCGCTGCGGCAGCGTGATCCACATCGTGAACAGGGCGCGCAGGCCGTCGGGGTCGGGCTGGGCGGCGAGCAGCTCGGTGTGGTGGGAGAGGCGGTCGACGTCGAGGGCGCGCAGCAGCCGGACGGTGTCCCCGGCCTCCCGGAAGCCCGCGAGGGCGTGGAACTCCTCGAGCGCGCAGAGGATCTCCGGCTTGGGCAGCGGGTCGCGGTAGTTGCGCTCGGGCGCATCCTGCTCGATGCCCCGCGCCTCCTCGCGGGCGTAGCCGGCCTCGGCCTGCTCCGCGGAGGGGTGGGTCTGCAGGCTCAGCGGCTCCTCGGCGGCGAGCACCTTGAGCAGGAACGGCAGCCGGCCCTGCCAGCGCCCGGCGCGGGCCGCCCCGAAGGTGCCCTCGGGGTCGTCGGCGAGGGCGTGCAGGAGCGTGCGGCCACCGGGCTGCTCGACCAGGCGCGACGGGGCGTCCTGGTGCGCCCCCAGCCAGAGCTCGGCCTGCGGGTGCGGCGACGGGACGGTCTCGCCGAGCAGCGCCGCGATGTGGGTGCGCGAGCCCCACGCGTAGGGGCGCACCGTCCCCTCGAGCAGTTCCACGTCTCCCCCTCACGTCGCTGCGATGACGGTGGCCGCGCCGGCCGGTGACGGCGTTCCGGGCGCGGGTGCGTGCGGGACCGCGTCAGCCGGCGCCGACGCCCGGCCGGGCCCCCTCGGCCGGATCGGCCCCGGCGACCCCGGTCGCGAGACCGAGGTAGAGCGCCGCGAGGTCCAGGCGCAGGCTCAGCACCCCGGCGCGCACGGCGTCGTGGCCCGGGGTGTCCCCCGCGAGGTCGACGTCGTCGACCTCGAGCACGTCCGCCGCGGGCCACCGCCGCACGGCGCCCTCCGCGAGGCGGCGGGTGCCGAGGTCCTCCCGGACCGTGACGACGGCGAGGCGGGGCGGCGGGCCCTCGCCCCCCGGGTCGTCGAACGGGTCGGCGAAGATCGAGTCGGCGGCGCCCCCCGCCTCCAGGCGGGCGGCGAGCGCGGGCACCGCCGCGGCCCCGGAGAGCGGCCCGGCGTGCGCGACGACCCCGGCGTGCGCGGCGAGGACGACGGCGCCGTAGCCCGCGAGGGCGGTCGCGACCGGGTCGGTGCCCCACAGCACCGGCGTGTGCTCGGCGAACCGCAGCGCGAGGGCCTTGGCCGGGGCGACGAACGCCTCGTGGCGGGGCCCGCTGCGCTCGGCCTCGTCGTCCAGCCGGTCGGCGAGGGCCTCGCCGTCGACCTCGAGGAGGCCGAGGGCCCGGACGGTGGCCAGGGTCGCCGCGAGGTCCGTCGCGGTCGAGAGGCCGTCGAGGCCCGGGATGCGCGGCACCACCTGCATCGCGCGCCCGGCCGCGGCCGCGGGCGCGGGCCCGTCGGCGGGGCCCGTGAGCACGACGTGGGCGCTGCGCCGCACCGCGCGGTCGACCGCCTCGGCGACCTGCGCGTCGGCCGGGTCCTGGTCGGAGCCGCGGTGGGAGACGACGACGACGTCGAGCGGGCCCAGCCACGGCGGCGCCACCTCGGTGACGACGACGGGGCACGGGCTGCTCGGCGCGAGCAGCGCCCCGACCAGCCGCGCCACGGCGTGCTCGGTGCCGGCCCGGGCGAGCAGCACCAGCGCCCGCGGCCGCAGCCCGTCGAGGGCGCCCGCCGGGCCGACCCCGGCCTCGGCCGCCGAGGCCCACGTCGCCCGGACCTGCGCACCCGCCGTCGCGGCCGCGCGCAGCAGCCCCGCCCGGTCGGTGTCGAGCAGGCGGCCGGTGTCCTCGAGCAGGGCCTCGTCGAGCACGGCGCTCACCCGTCCGTGGGTGTCGCGGCGGTCCCGCCGTGGTCCGTCGCGTCGTCCGGTCCCGCCGCGTCGCCTCGGAGAGCAGCAGGACCGGGATGCCGTCGGTCACCGGGAAGCGCCGCCCGCAGCTCTGGCAGGTCAGGGCGGAGGCCTCCGGGTCGTCCGGCGTCCCGGGGCGCAGCTCGCCGTGGTCCGGCGCCGGGCAGGCGAGGATCTCGAGCAGCACCGGGTCCAGGCCCAGCGGCCCGCTCATCGCCGCACCACCGCGAGCACCTCGTCGCGCAGCGCGGCGACCGCGGCGTCGTCGGAGGCCTCGACGTTCAGGCGCAGCAACGGCTCGGTGTTGGAGGGCCGCAGGTTGAACCAGTCCCCGCTCGCGAACGACACGGTGAGCCCGTCGAGGGTGTCGGTGGTGACGTCCTCGCGGTCGCCGTAGAGCTCCTCGACCTCCGCGATCTTCGCCTGCGGGTCGTCCACGGTGGAGTTCACCTCGCCCGACGCGGCGTAGCGCGAGTACTGCGCCATCAGCTCGGAGAGCGGCCCGTCCTGCTCGCCCAGGGCCGCGAGCACGTGCAGCGCGGCCAGCATCCCGGAGTCGGCGCGGAAGAAGTCCCGGAAGTAGTAGTGCGCCGAGTGCTCACCGCCGAAGATCGCGCCGGTCTGCGCCATCGTCGCCTTGATGAACGAGTGGCCCACCCGGGAGCGCACCGGGTTCCCCCCGGCCTCCGTGACGATCTCGGGGACGGCGCGCGAGGTGATGAGGTTGTGGATGACGGTGCCGCCGGGCTCCTTCGCGAGCTCCCGGGTGGCGACGAGGGCGGTGATCGCGCTCGGGCTGACCGCCTCGCCCCGCTCGTCGACCAGGAAGACGCGGTCGGCGTCGCCGTCGAAGGCGAGGCCGGCGTCGACCCGGCCGAGGTTCGACACCTTGCGCTGCAGGTCCTGGAGGTTGTCCGGGTCCAGCGGGTTGGCCTCGTGGTTCGGGAAGGTGCCGTCGAGCTCGAAGTAGAGGGGGTGGACCTCGATGGGCAGCGGGTCGAGCACGGCGGGCACGGTGTGGCCCGCCATCCCGTTGGCGGCGTCGACGACCACCGAGAGCCGCCGGATGCCCGAGAGGTCGACCAGGCTGCGCAGGTAGGCGGCGTAGTCCTCCAGGACGTCGCGCTGCCGGACGGTGCCCGGCTGCTCCGACGGCTCGGCGCCCGCGGCGGCGCCGGGCCCCTGGTCGAGCAGCGCGGCGATCTCGTCGAGCCCGGTGTCCTGCCCGACGGGGCTCGCGCCGGCCCGGCAGAGCTTGATGCCGTTGTAGCGCGCCGGGTTGTGGCTGGCGGTGAACATGGCGCCGGCCGCGTCGAGGGTCCCGGAGGCGTAGTACAGCTCGTCGGTGCTGGCGAGGCCGATCTCGGTGACGTCGACGCCCTGGCCCGTCACGCCCTCGGCGAACGCGGCGGCGAGCTCCGGCGAGGAGTCCCGCATGTCGTGCCCGACGACGACGCCGTTGGCGGGGATGCCGCCCTGCTCGCCGATGAGGAGCTGCGCGAACGCGGCCCCCACGTCGCGCACGAAGGCGGCGTCGAGCTGCTCCCCGACGAGACCGCGCACGTCGTAGGCCTTGATCACCTCGCGGACCACGCGGGCCCGCCGGGCGTCCGCGGTCTCGCCGCCGTCCTGAGCCTGATGGGCCTGCCGAGCCGGCGCTGAACTGCTCACGTCGGTCAGCGTATCGGCCGGGTCCGACACCGTGCGGTGCGGCGGCCACCCGATGGGGTGGGCGGTCGGTGGGCCCGCGTCAGGATCCGGACGGGTCGGGCAGGACCCGCAGGTGGCCGCGCCGACCGGTGCCCGCGACCGCCCCGACCTGCCCGACGGCCTCGCTCGGCGGCTCGGCCCGGCCCGCCTCGCGGACGGCCTCGGCGAGCGCGGTGAGGTCGTCGGCGGAGGGCTCGGAGGGGAAGTCGCCCTCGTAGCGCACGACCTCCCACCCGCGGGGGGCGGTGAGGCGCAGCGCGTGGGCCTCGCAGAGGTCGTACGAGTGGGGTTCCGCGCTGGTCGCCAGCGGGCCCACGACGGCCGTCGAATCCGAGTAGACGTACGTCAGCGTGGCGACGGCCGCACGGCCGCACCCCGTCCGCGAGCACTTCCGTACGCCTCGCACGTCGCAGGACGATAGTCGCCTCGGGGCACCGGGCCGCACAGGCGCGCTCGGCGCGTCGGGGTCGGACGTGACCGTGAGGTCACGTGCCGGTCGCCCCGGTCCTCCGTTCCCGGACGAGGGGCACAGGCCGCACGTCCGCGGGCCCGCCGACCTGCCCCACGTACCCCTGATCACCGGCGTGGCCCCGGACGTCCCCGCCCGGGCGCCGCGGCGGCGTAGGCTCGCGCGGCGTGGCGAGAGGTGGGACGCGGACCGGCGCCCGGGAGCCCGACCGGTCGGACCGCGGCTCGGCGCGGCCCCTGGTCCAGAGCCGCCCCCGGCGGCGTCGTGACCGGCGTGGACGCGGCATGCGGGCACCGCTCTACCCCGCCGGCTCCCCGGCGTCCCGCACCCGGGCCGAGCGGTTCGACGCGGTCGTCCTCGAGGCGCTCGAGCCGATCGAGGACCGCTGGGGCGCGGAGCTCGACGACCTCGACGTCGCCGTGGACGACGTGCCCGACGTCGGCGACGCCGGACCCGACGAGGACGGCGTGGTCGGCGACGGGGACATCCCGCTGGCCCGCCTCGTGCCCGCGGGCGTCGACCGCCGGGGCGCCCCGACCCGCGCCCGGATCGTGCTCTACCGCCGCCCGCTCGAGGCGCGGGCGCTCGACGGCGAGGACCTGGCGGACCTGCTGCACGACGTGCTCGTCGAGCAGGTGGCCGAGTACCTCGGCGTCGAGCCGGACACGATCGACGGCGAGGACTGAGGGGCCGCTAGAAGCCGTGGTGGACGGCCTCGACGTTGTGCCCGTCGGGATCGCGCAGGAACACCCCGTAGTAGCCCGGGTGGTACTCCGGGAACTCCCGCGGGGCGTGCAGCACCTCCACCCCGGTCTCGAGGGCGATGGCGTGCACGGCGTCGACCGCCGCGCGGTCCGGCGCCGAGAACGCGACGTGGAGCTCGCTGTCCAGCGCCCCGCCGGGGGTGAGCCAGAACTGCGGCGGGCGCGCCGGGGCCGGCGAGCCCCACCACGGCGCTGCCCTCGTGGGGGATGCGCACCGCCTCGTGCAGGCCGAGCGGGGCGAACAGGCGGAGGTAGGCCGCGACGGAGGCGTCGACGTCGGCGACCGGGAACCCGAAGTGGTCGATCACGCCCCGGACGGTAGCGCCGGGGTCCGACAGTCTCAGTCCCCTCACTCGAGTCGGGTCCGCGAGGGCAGCGCCGAGACCGCGGTGAACAGGACCAGCGCGAGCTGCATCAACAGCAGCAGGTCGCGCAGCGTGTCGTCGCGGTCGATCACCACCGGCCCGCCGGTGGAGGGCACGGCGACCCCGACGAGGTGGCCCCAGGCCGACACCAGCGGCGCCGGGTAGCCCCCGACGGTGGCGTTCCAGCCCGACTCGCGCTCCGCCGCGAGGACGACGAGGCGCCGGTTCGCGCCGGGCGAGATCTGCACGCCCACCGACGGCGGCACGCCGGGGAGCGCCGTGATGCCCGTACGCGCGCTGCGGGGCGGCCTTGGCGTCGGTGGCGTCGTCGGAGACCGGCGGCTCGAGCAGGACCGCGCCGGCCGCGGGCAGCCCGACGGCGAGCACCGGGCGGCCGTCGCTGGTCGGCGGGGCCGCGGAGAGCAGCGGCCCGGCGGCCTGGCGGGCGCGGTCGGCGACCGCCGGGTCGGGCAGCACGACGGCGCCGGTGCCCGCGGTCGCGAGCTCGGCCGCCCCGGCCTGGACCTTGGCGGGGTCGCCGGAGAGCAGGGCGGAGACGTCGCGGGTCAGGCGGGCGGGCGCCGCCCCGACGGGGGCGAGGTCGTCGTCGCCGTAGCGCGGCAGGTCGGGCCCCGCCCGGCGTGTGCGGTCGGCGTCGAGGGCGTAGCCGGGCCCGTCGGGCAGCCGCGTGAGCCCGACGTCGACGACGCTCGCGCCGGCGGCCGCGAGCTGCCCGGCGAGGACGGGGTCGAGCGTGGCCGCGGGCCGGGCCGCCAGGGCGCCGCCGGAGCCGAGCAGCACCGCGGCCAGCGCGAGCGCCGCCGCCACCGTCGCGGTGACCGGGATCGCCGAGCTGCGCACGCGCCGCCCGCCCGCGCCCGCGGCGGCACGGCGGGTGCGCAGGCGGGCCCCGAGGACGGTGCCGACCCGCGCGGCCGCCGACGCGGTGCCGCCCCCGACGCGCGCGAGCACGCCGTCGGGACCGAGGTCGATCTCGGAGTCGCCGCGGCGGCGCGGCGCGGGCCGGTGCCGCGGCCCCGAGCGGCCGGTCACCAGCGTGCCCAGCGGCGTGACCTGGGCCTCCGCGACGAGCGCGAGGAGGGTCCACAGGGTGCCGCACGCGGCGAACGCGAGCGCGGGCCCGGTCCAGCCGGGGCGGGGGTCCCCGCCGGAGAGCGGCGGGAGGGACACCGACCCGACGACGCCGGCCGCGACGACGCCGAGCACGGTGATCGCGAGGCCGGGCACGACGCTGCGCCGGGGCGCGAGCAGCGCCCCGCCGACCGAGGCCAGGAGCACGACGAGCCCGATCACGGGCAGCGAGCCCGGGCCGCCGGGGTCGAGCGAGAGCACGTCGAACGTCCCGGCGAACTGCTCGAGCACGGGCGAGCCGGTGCCGTGCACGAGGACCTGCGGGGCGCGCAGCAGCGTCGAGGGCCACGGCAGGAGCAGCAGGACGGGCAGGACGACGACGACGCCGAGCGCGATCGCCCGCCGTCGGGCGGCCCCGGCGGGGGCGGGCACGAGGACGAACCCGACGACCACGACGACGAGCACGAGGACGTGGACCAGGGGCGCGAACGCGGAGACCACGGCGAGCAGCAGGACCGTCCCGGCCGCGGCGCTCCACCACGACGCGCGCCGGCCCTCGACGCGGCTGCCGCGCAGCACGGCGGCGACCCCGGAGAGGACCACGGGGAGCAGGACCACGGCGACGACCCCGTCGAGCCGGCCCTGCGCCACCGCCGCCCCGGCGATCCCGAGCAGCGCGTAGACCGCGGCGGCGCAGCGCGCGCAGCGTCCGGCCGACCCGGATGCCCCGGGTCGCGACGTAGGCCGAGAGCCCCGACAGCGGCAGGGCGGCCAGGAGCACCAGCGAGACCGCGGCGGCGGGGCCGTCGGCGCCCGCGACCGGCCACAGGATCCCCCCGAGGATCCCGACGACGGCGAGCGCGGCCGACGCGGGCGCGGCGGTGCCGCCGGAGACGGGGTGCCACTCGGCGAGGTAGGAGCTCCACAGCGGGCCCAGCTGCGGCAGCGTCCGGATCCGCCCGCCGGCCAGGTCGAGGCCCAGTCGCGAGCGGTTGACCACGAGCGAGACCACGGTGAGGGCCAGGACCATGAGCAGCGGCGGGGCGAGCAGGAGCTCCCGCAGCACCCGGCCGGCGGTGACCGGGACGACGACGAGCTGCTCGTCGTCGGCGGCGGAGCGCTCCGGGCCGGGCACGACGCCCGCGGCGGCGCCGGCGCGGCTGCGGGGCCCCGGGATCCCGACGAGCGCGGTCGCCGCGTCCGGGGAGCCGATGAGCTCGGTCGGGCCCGCCGGGCCCTCGCCGGAACCCGGCCGCGGCCAGGGTGACCCCGACGGACTCGCCGGGCCGGCGCAGGCCGGCCTTGCGCCGGGTGCTGCGCTTCGGCGCCGTCACGCCCGCGGGCAGGGCGCCCTGCCCGACGAGGAGCGGTGCCCTCCTCGGGGCCGTCGGCGACGGCGGCGGAGGAGGCCGGGGTGGGGCGGGCCGGCCGGTCGGCCCAGTCGGGGAGGCGCCCGAGGTCGAGCTCGTCGCGCACCCGGGCGCGGACCACCCGGGTCAGGCCGCCCTGGACGGCGTTGCGCAGGCGGGTGGTGCGGCTGGTCAGCAGCCCGCGCATCCCGGCCGGGACGGCGGGGTCGCCGCCGGCCAGGCGTCGGCGGCGGGCCTCGCGCAGGTCGGGGAGGTCGGCGAGCACCCGACCCATCGCGCCCAGTTCCGCGGTGGCCGCGCCGGGGCGGCGCAGCAGCAGGAACGCCAGCGCGCGCAGGACCGCGAGCACGGGCAGGCGGAGCAGGCCCAGGACGAAGCCCGCGCCCGAGGAGTTGGCGAGCACGGTCCACTGGCCGTTGCGACGGTCGACGGTCCGCAGGCCGCCGTCGCACCCGCGGGCGTCGAGCGCGCGGGCGCCGGTGGTGAGGGCGCGGGCGTGGTGCAGGCGGGCGGACGGCACGCAGAGCACGAGCCCGCCCGCGCGGTTGATCCGCCACCCGAGGTCGACGTCCTCGCGCAGCAGCCCGAACCCGGAGTCGTAGCCGCCGAGGGCGTCCCACTCGCGGCGGCGCACCAGCGCCCCGGCCGACCCGACGGCGAGGACCTCGGAGTTGGTGGCGAACTGCCCGAGGTCGAGCTCGTCGATCCCGATGCCGGTCTGGCGGTGCCCGGAGGCGTCGGTGGACAGGCCCGCCTCGACGACCACGCGCGGGTCGTCCCGGTCGAGCTGGAGGGGACCGAGCATCGCGACGGCGGGTGAGGCCTCGGCGACGGAGAGCAGGACGTCGAGGCAGGACGGCTCGGGAGCCGCGTCGTCGTGCAGGACCCAGAGCCAGTCGCCGGACCCGCGATCGCCCGCACGGCCCCACCGGCGGTCCGCGTCGGCCACCCCGGCGGCGACCGCGGTGCCGAACGGGGTGTCGCGCGGCAGGTCGAGCACCACGTCGACGGCGTTGGAGGAGCGGAGCAGATCCTGGGTCGAGTCGACGGAGCCGGTGTCGACGGCGATCACCCGACGCGGGGCCACGCTGAGCCGACCGAGCGCGCCGAGGGTCTCGGGCAGCCAGGTCTCGCCGTCGTGACAGACGAGCACGGCCAGTACGGGCGCCGTCGCGGCCACGCGTCCGTCCCTCCCACGGCGCGGCCCGGGTGCGTCCGGAGCGCCCGCCGTCGTCACGCCGTCGTCGGTCCCGGCCTGCGCCGGGCGATGACGAGACTAGAAGGGCCCCGCCGTGGGCCCGTCAGGGGAGTCCGCGCGCCCGGCCGGTGTCGGACGGGCGCGTCCACCGCGTCAGACGACGCGGCGCTTCAGGCGACGGCGCTCCCGTTCGGAGAGCCCTCCCCAGATCCCGAAGCGCTCGTCGTGCCCGAGCGCGTACTCCAGGCACTCGGCCCGGACGTCACAGCTGTTGCAGAATCTGTTTGGCCTCCCGGGTGGATCCGCCCTTCTCCGGGAAGAACGCCTCAGGATCGGTCTGGGCGCACAGCGCGCGCTCCTGCCACTCCTGCTCGTCCTCCCCCGTGAGAGCCATCAGCTCCCCCAGGACGTCCCGCCCACCGGACCCCACACTGCCCAGCACCACCGACCCGCTCTCCACACCGTTCACACGGCCTCCCTCACCACCGCTAGCACTCCCCAGCTGGCGGAGCACCGGCCCCGCACCGGCGTGTACCTCGGGGTGAATTACACCGGTGTCGTTCCATCCGGGTCAAGTTGGAGTACACGGCTGGCCGCATGTCGCGACGGACGGTCGTCACCTGCGGTGAACGTGTGTACTCCGATGAGCGACACAACGTGGCGGAAACCGTACATCGGGCCTGGGACACTGGACACGTGGCCAGCGTCTTCTCCGCCCGGAGCTCCCCCCGGATCAGTCCGGTCTTCCTCGGTCTCGTCCTCGTGACGGCCGCCGGCGGGGCGCTCACCCTCGTCGGGACCCGCATCGCGGTGACCGCGGGCATCGTGATCCTCGTCCTCTTCGGCTGGGCGGTGTCGCTCTGCCTGCACGAGTTCTCGCACGCCCTCGTCGCCGACCGCTGCGGGGACCACTCCGTGCGCGGCATGGGCTACCTGACCCTGGACATCCGCCGCTACGCCAACATCGGGCTGACCTTCGTGCTCCCGCTGCTGTTCCTGCTCATCGGCGGCATCCCGCTGCCGGGCGGGGCGGTGTGGATCCGGCGCGGGGCGCTGCGCTCGCGGGTGGCCGCCAGCGCGGTCTCGGCGGCCGGTCCCCTGACGAACCTCGTCCTGGCGTTCCTGCTCGCGCTCGTCGTGCCGCTGGTGCCGCCGCTGCTCGGGGCCGGGATGTCGTTCCTCGCGCTCATCCAGGTCCTCGCCTTCATCCTCAACATCCTCCCGATCCCGGGCCTCGACGGCTGGGGGATCATCGACCCCTACCTCGCGGACTCCACGCGCCTCGCGGTCTCCCGCTTCGCCCCCTACGCCCCGCTGGTGCTCTTCGCGGTGCTGGTCCTCCTGCGGCCGGTGGCGACGGCGCTGTTCGCGCTCGCGTCGTTCGTCTACGGCGCCGTCGGGCGGCGACAGCACCCTGGCGAGCCTCGGCCAGGAGCTGTTCTTCTTCTGGCAGCGCTGATCCCGGTCCGTGACCCGGGCCCCCTCGGGCGGCACGGTGTCGGGGGGCAGGGGCACGATCACCGGTGTGACGGTGACGGTTCTGGTCGGGGGTGTCGGCGGCGCGCGGTTCCTGCAGGGGGTCCTGGCGGCCCTGGGCGAGGGCGCCGACGTGCGCGCGGTCGTCAACATCGGCGACGACATCTGGCTGCACGGGCTGCGCGTGTGCCCGGACCTCGACACGTGCATGTACACCCTCGGCGGCGGCATCGACCTCGCCAAGGGCTGGGGCCGCGACGACGAGACGTGGTCGGTGAAGGCCGAGCTCGAGGCCTACGGCGCCGACCCGACGTGGTTCGGGCTGGGCGACCGCGACGTCGCCACCCACCTCGTGCGCACCCGGATGCTGCGCGCCGGCTACCCGCTCTCGCAGGTCACCGAGGCCCTCTGCCGCCGTTGGGCCCCCGGGGTGGCGCTGATCCCGGCCAGTGACGACCGCATCGAGACCCACGTCGTGATCGACGACCCGGAGACCGGCGAGCGCCGGGCCGTGCACTTCCAGGAGTGGTGGGTGCGCCACCACGCGGAGCCGACGGCCCACGGCTTCGCCTCGGTCGGGCGGGACCAGGCCACCGCCTGCCCCGCGGCGCTCGCCGCGATCGCCGAGGCCGACGTCGTGCTGCTCGCGCCGTCGAACCCGGTGGTGAGCATCGGCACGATCGTCGACGTCCCCGGGATGCGGGCCGCGCTCGCGCAGGCGCCCGGACCCGTCGTCGGGATCTCGCCGATCATCGACGGCCGGGCCGTCCGCGGGATGGCCGAGGCCTGCCTGTCCGCGGTCGGGGTGGAGGTCTCCGCCGAGGGCGTCGCCCGCCACTACGGGGCGCGCTCGGAGGGCGGGCTGCTCGACGGCTGGCTCGTGCACTCCGGGGACGCCGCCGAGGTCCCCGGGGTCGCCGTCCGCTCGGTGCCCGCTGCTGATGAGCGACGCCGAGGCCACCGCGGCGATGGTGCGCGAGGCGCTGGACGTGGTGGGGCTGGCCGGTGTCTGAGGCCACCACCCACCCCGACCACGCGGCGACCGGCGGGCTCACCGCCTGGGGCGTCCCCGGGCTCCCGGAGTTCCGGCCGGGGGACGACCTCACGGCGGCGCTCGCCGCGGCCCTCGAGCCCACGCTGGCCGACGGCGACGTCGTCGTCGTCACCTCGAAGGTCCTCTCCAAGGTCGAGGGCCGGCTGGTCACCGTGCCCCGCGACCCGGAGGAGCGCGACGCGGCCCGCCGCCGGCTGATCGACGACGAGACGGTGCGGGTCCTCGCGACCAAGGGCCGCACGAAGATCGTCACCAACCGGCTGGGGATCGTGCAGGCCGCCGCGGGGGTGGACGGGTCGAACGTGGCGGGCGACGAGGTCGCGCTGCTCCCCGAGGACCCCGACGGCACGGCCGAGACGCTGCGGGCGGGGCTCGCGGCCGCGCTCGGGGTGCGCGTCGCCGTCGTCGTCACCGACACCATGGGCCGCTGCTGGCGCCTCGGGCAGACCGACGCCGCGATCGGGTCGGCGGGGCTCGTGGCGCTGCACGGCTACGGCGGGGCGGTCGACGCGCAGGGCAACGAGCTGCTGGTCACCGAGGTCGCCGTCGCCGACGAGATCGCGGCCGCGGCGGACCTCGTCAAGGGCAAGCTCGGCGGGGTGCCGGTGGCCGTCGTGCGCGGGCTGCGGCACCTCATCGGGGCCGGGCGCTCGGCGGGCGAGCTGGTGCGGCCCGTCGAGGAGGACCTGTTCTGGCTCGGGCACCGCCGAGGCCCTCGCGCGGGGCGCGCGGGAGGCCGTCGCGGCGCGGCGCTCGGTGCGCGCCTTCGCCCCCGACCCGGTGGACCCCGACGCGCTCCGGCGTGCCGTGGCCGCCGGGCTCACGGCCCCGGCGCCGCACCACTCCCGGCCGGTGCGCTTCGTCTGGCTGCGCTCGGCGGAACGGCGGGCGGCGCTGCTCGGGGCCATGGCCGACGCCTGGCGCGCGGACCTCGAGCGGGACGGGTTCCCGGACGGGCAGGTCGCCCGGCGGATGGCCCGCGGGGACCTGCTGCGCGACGCCCCCGAGCTGGTGCTGCCGTTCCTGGTCCGCGGGCCCGACGGCGGGGCGCACGACTACCCCGACGCCCGCCGGGCCGGGTGCGAACGGACGATGTTCACCGTCGCCGGGGGCGCCGCCGTCCAGGGGCTGCTGGTCGCGCTGGCCGCCGAGGGGCTCGGCTCCTGCTGGGTCGGCTCGACGATCTTCGCCGCCGACGTCGCGCGGTCGGTGCTGGACCTGCCCGCGTCGTGGGAGCCGCTCGGGCGCGGTCGCCGTCGGGCACCCGGCGGAGGCCGCCCGGGCCCCGCGCCGAGGTCGGCGCCGGACGACCGGCTGGTGGAGCGGTGAGCGAGCCGACCGCCGCCGTGCACGCGGACGCGACGGCCGTCCTCGCCGCCTGGGACGCCCCCGACGCCGGGCAGGCCGCGGTCCGCGAGGCGGTGCTGGCCTACCTCGCCCGGGTGCCCGACGCCTGCGCGCGCTCCTGCGCCTCCGGGCACCTCACGGCCTCGGCGCTCGTCGTGGACGACGCCGGGGAGCACGCGCTGCTCACGCTGCACCCGCGCGTCGGGCGGTGGGTGCAGCTCGGGGGGCACATCGAGCCGGAGGACACGACCCTGGCCGGGGCCGCGCTGCGCGAGGCGACCGAGGAGTCGGGCATCGAGGGCCTGACGATCTCCGCGGCGCCGATCCACCTCGACGTCCACCCGATCACGTGCTCGCTCGGCGTCCCGACCCGCCACCTCGACGTCCGCTACCTGGTCCGCGCGCCGGCGGGCGCCCGGGAGGTCGTGAGCGAGGAGTCGGTGGACCTGCGGTGGTGGCCGCTGGGCGAGCTCCCCGAGGACGTCGCGTTCGGGCGCGTGCTCGCCGACCGAGCGGACGCCGCCGACGCGACGGCGACCTGCGCGCGACGCACACACTCCGGACTGAAGGCCGTCACCGCTCCACGGGGACCGACGCGCGACGCACACACTCGGCCGGCGCACCGGCACCGATCTGCTCAGACCTGCGCGTCGCGCGCAGGTCCCCGGAGAACCGCACCGGCGAGCCGCTGGAGTGTGTGCCCGACGCGCAGGTCCCCGGAGAACCGCACCCGCGAGGCGCCCAAGTGTGTGCGCGACGCGCAGGTCCCCGGAGAACCGCACCCGCGAGGCGCCCAAGTGTGTGCGCGACGCGCAGGTCCGGAGAACCGCACCCGCGAGGCGCCCAAGTGTGTGCGCGACGCGCAGGTCCCCGCACGGCACAGGAGGCCGCACCCCAGGTCGCGAGGGCGTCGCGGGCGTAGGCGGCCGTCCCGGGCGCGTGGTGGTCCAGGGCGTCGGCCAGCCGCGGGGTCAGCTCGGACCCGGAGAGCGCGCGGTGGCGCCCGGCCAGGGCCCGCGCCGCCTCGCCGTCGACCGGCTCGCCCGCCGCCCACAGCCGGGCCCACGCCGCGCCGAGCTCGGCGAGCTCCTCGGCCGGCGCCGGCGCCGGGTCGTCGAACCCGTCGAACATGGCCGCCGGGTCGACGGCGTGCCCCGCGAGGGTGGCCCGGAGCGCCCCGGCCTGGCGGTCCAGCCGGTCGCGCTCGCCCTCGAGGACGTCGAGGTGGCGGCGCAGCGCGTCCTCGGCGTCGTCGGTGCTGGCCAGCGCGGCCGTGATCCCGTCGTCGGGCACCCCCAGGGCCCGCAGGAGCAGGACGCGCTGGAGGCGGACGAGGTCGTCGCGGCCGTAGGCGCGGTACCCGTCGTCGGAGGCGACGCCGGGCACGAGCAGACCGCCGCGCTCCCACGCGCGCAGCTGCGCCACCGGCGTCCCGCTCGCGCGCGCCACCTCCGCCGCGCTCCAGCCGTCCACGCGCCCTACATCCCGCGGAAGTCGCGCGGCGAGTAGCGGGGCCCGAAGCGCGGCCGCCGGAACCCGGAGGCCTCGATGTAGCGGACCGCGCGCTGGCGCTGCGGGGCGTAGCAGGCGAGGACCTCGAGCATCCCGGCGTCGTCGAGCTTGCGGCCCACGAGGGCGTAGCCGACGGTCGAGGGGATGTGGAAGTCGCCGACCGAGACGGCGTCCGGGTCGCCCCACGCGCGCTGCGCGACCTCGGCGGCGGTCCACACCCCGATGCCCGGGATCCGGCGCAGCAGCGCGCGCCCCTCGACGCCGCGCAGCTCGACGGCGCGCTCCAGCCGGTGCGCCACCGTGGCCGCGGCGAGGATCGCCCGGCGCCGGGCGCTGTCCACCCCCGCCTTGTGCCACTCCCAGTCCGGGATGGCCTTGGTGTCGCGCGGGGTCGGCGGCACCCGCATCCCGCGGGGGGCCGGGCCCGGGGCGGGGGCGCCGAAGCGCCAGCACAGCTCGCGCCACGAGCGGTGCGCCTCGGTCCCGGTGACCTTCTGCTCGAGGATCGCCGCGAACAGCTGGTCCCAGACCGCGCCGCACGAGCCCAGCCGCAGCCCCGGCATCCGGTGCCGCGCGTCCGCGACGAGCGGGTGGTGCCCGACGAAGCCGCTGTCGTCGTCGTCCGCGCCCAGCAGGGCGGGCAGGCCGTCGAGGACGCACTCGGCGCCCTCGCCCCACGCGTCGGCGACGATCTCGGTGCCGACCCGCCGGATGCGCGTGGTCGCCGGGCCGGCCGGCGTCGAGCAGACCCGCCAGACGACCCCGGCCTCGTCGATGCGGCACGTCGGGTCCCCGCGCCCGTGGCGCAGCGGCCCGATCAGCGCGCCGATGTCGAGGACGTAGCCGGGCTCCCAGCGCCGCGTCCGGGGACCGCCGCTCCTGTCGGCGTGCTCGTCCGGACGCGGCGCCTCCTCGGGCGCGGGCAGGACGTCAGGCACTCCCCGAGAATCGCAGACCGCCGTCCGGGATGGTGATGCCGGGCCAGAGCCGCACGCCCTCGCGCAGCTCGCACCCGGCGCCCACCGACACCCCGTCGCCGACGACGGCGTCGCTCACCACGGTGTCGTCGCCGATCACGGCTCCGGGCCCGATCACCGAGCGGGTCACCGTCACGTTGTCGCCGAGGCGCGCCCCGTCCATGACCACCGACCCGATGACGTGCGAGCCGTCGCCGACGACCACGTCGCGACCCAGGGTCGTGCCGTCCGAGAGCGACGCCGTCGCCGCGGTCTTGGCGCCCGGGAGCAGCAGCGCGGTCCCGACCGGGCCGGGCAGCGCCGAGGTCGGGGCGATCCCCTGCACGAGGTCGGCGCAGCCGCGGACGAAGGCGGCGGGGGTGCCGAGGTCGAGCCAGTAGGAGGACTCGACGTGCCCCTGCAGCCGGGCCCCGCCGCGCAGCAGGCCCGGGAAGGTCTCGCGCTCGACCGAGACCGGGCGGCCGGCCGGGATCGCGTCGACGACCTCGCGCCGGAAGACGTAGCACCCGGCGTTGACCTGGTCGGTCGGCGGCGTGAGCGTCTTCTCGAGGAACGCCAGCACCCGCCCGGAGTCGTCGGTGGGCACGCAGCCGAAGGCGCTCGGGTCGGGCACCTTCACCAGGTGCAGCGTGGCGTCCGCGCCCGCGGTGCGGTGCTCGTCGACGACGGCGAGCAGGTCGACCCCGGAGAGGATGTCGCCGTTGAACACCATGACCTCGTCGTAGTGCTCCTCCAGCGTGTCCGCCGCGTGCCGGATGCCGCCGCCGGTGCCCAGCGGCTCCGGTTCGGGCACGCAGTCGAGCTGCAGGCCGAACGCGGAGCCGTCGCCGAGGTAGTCCGCGAACACCTCCGCGCGGTAGGAGGTGCCGAGCACCACCCGGCGGATGCCCGCGGCCGCGATCCGCGACAGCAGGTGGCCGATGAACGGCACCCCCGCGGTCGGCAGCATCGGCTTCGGCGTCGAGGCGGTCAGCGGCCGCAGCCGGCTGCCCTGTCCCCCGACGAGCACGACCGCCGCCGTGCGTCCGAGCGCGGCGGTGCCCCCTCCGTCCCGGCTCACCTCACGTCCCCCCGTGGTGTCCACGACCGACCTCCCTGGTGGATCCCCTGCCCGGAGTGACCACGTCGTCGGACCCGGGCGCTACTGTGACGGTCCCTCGGCAACAACCGGTACGGACTCCGTCGACGGGGTCCACTCCGAGGAGAGACCGGGCAGGAGAAGCGTGGTGGAGCCGACGAACGCGTGGGACCGTGCGCAGCAGGCTATCGCCCGCGCGCAGCAGCGCAACGGAACCGTCGTGACGCCCGACAACGCCGAGTCACCGTTCGACGCCTCCAAGACGCAGATGATCCCGGCGATCTTTCCCCAGAACGGGTCTCCGCTCACGCAGGGTCGCCGCGGTCGGCCCGCCCCGTCCCCCCGTCCCCCCGCCGACGGCCGCCGATCGGGCCACGGTCCGGACGGACACCGGGCGGCCCACCGGCGCCCGGAGCCCGACGAGCCGGAGACGACGCCGGTCGACGTGTCCGACCCGACGCTCATGCGGGCCCTCGCCCCCGAGCCGCCCACCGTCCGCACCGCCGCGACGCGGCCCCGCACGGCCCCGTTCCCGGCGCAGACGGTGCCGAACGGCCCGGCCGGCCGGGACAGCTCCGGCCCCGGCCCCGACGACACCCCCACCACGCCGCCCGTCGGCATCCGCGTGCCCTGGTGGAAGCGGCTCTTCGGCCGCCGCCGCTGAGCGTCCGCGCCACCTCGGCGCGACTACCGGGTGCTCCAGCGGGCCCGCGCGGCGAGCCCGAGGCGCAGCCCGGCCCGCAGCGGGGCCCACCGCACGCCGCGGTAGCGCTCGGCGAGGAACCGGTACGCGCTGCGGTGGTGCTCGCGCAGCATCCGGGCCGACGTCGGGGCGTCGCGGGTGGTGGCGTGCCCGCCGGTGTGGACCACCGTCGCGTCCGGGACGTAGACGTTGAGCCACCCGGCCCGGCCGAGCCGGTCGCCGAGGTCGACGTCCTCGAAGTACATGAAGTAGCGCGGGTCGAAGCCGTCGACGGAGTCCCAGGCCTCGCGGCGGAGCAGCACGCACGAGCCGGAGAGCCACCCGGCCGTCCGCTCCTCGACCGAGCCCTCCTGCCGGTAGGAGCGCGTCCACGGGTTCGCCGGCCAGACCCGGGCGAACACCGCGTGCCCCACCCCCCGCCCGAGCGAGGGCTGCAACCGCGCCGACGGGTAGACCTCGTCGTCGGTGTGGATGAGCGGGCCGAGTGCCCCCGCCCGCGGCCACCGGCCGGCCGCCTCGAGGAGCGTGTCGAGCGACCCGGGGCCCAGGACGATGTCGGGGTTGCTGACGAGCACCCAGCCCACCGACGGGTCGAGGCCCGCGACCGCCCGGTTGGCGGCGGCGCCGTAGCCGAGGTTCTCCCCCATCGCGAGCAGCTCCGCCCGTCCGGCGGCCGCCGCGGCCTCGGGAGCACCGTCGACGGAGCCGTTGTCGGCGAGCACCACCCGGACCGGGCGGGACGTCGACGCGGCGACGGAGTCGAGGAAGGCGGCCAGGGAGTCGCCCGGGGAGTAGGTGACGACGACGACGGCGAGCCCGTCCCCGTAGGTGGTGGTGGCGCTGCTGCTCCGGGGGGCCGCCGTCATGGGCTGCATCCTGACGGAGGCACCGCCCGGGGGGCCGGGCGGCCCGGTCGGGTGGAGTCTCAGACGTGCCGGCGCGCGTCGTCGGTGGCGGGGAGCGCGAGCGGCCAGTACCGCCACGAGTCCGGCCCGACGCCGCCGGTGTTCGCCTCGAGCGACCGCGGGGCCGGGGCCGGGGTGCCGCCGAGCGGCCGGCGGGCGGTCGCGACGCGCAGCGGGCCGTCGACCGTCCGGCGGGGCGAGGCCCGGTCCATGCGCGATCGGAGGCGATGGCGCTCCCGGCCCGCGTCGACCACCAGCCAGACCGCGACCACACCCAGGAGGGTGAGCAGGACCGTCTCCAGCGCCATGCCGATCCAACGCGCGAGTCGCCGGGAGGTGACGCCCGGTCGGCGACACGCCTCGACGGGTCCGGAGACCGGTCCCCGGGGAGCCCGCCGTCGGCCGGGGTCCGCCGGGAAACCGTCCGGCGTCCGACGACCGCCCCTCAGCGCACGACCGGGGTGTTCCCGAGCAGCTCGGGGTGACTGCGGACGGCGGCCGCCAGGGCCTCCCGCCAGGGGCGCAGGGCGGGCAGGCCGGCGCCGGTCCACGACGCCGGCGAGAGCACCGACCACGCCGGGCGCGGCGCCGGGCGCGGGAACTGTGCGGTGGTGCACCCGTGGACCCGCTCCGGGTCGGCGCCCAGTTCCTCGAACACCGCCCGGGCGAACCCGCACCAGGTGGTGACCCCGCCGCCGGTCGCGTGCAGCGTGCCGGGGGCCGCGTCGGAGCGCCCGAGGGCGATCAGGCCCGCCGCGAGGTCCCGCGACCACGTGGGCGAGCCGTGCTGGTCGTCGACGACGTCGAGGGTGTCCCGTTCCCCCGCGAGCCGGGCCATCGTCCGGACGAAGTTGGCGCCGGTCCCGCCGTAGACCCACGCGGTGCGCACCACGTGGTGGGCGTCGGCGGCCTCCCGGACCCGCTGTTCGCCCTCCTCCTTGGTACGGCCGTAGACCCCGGCCGGGCCCGTCGGGTCGTCCGGCTCGTACCCGGCCGGACCGCCGTCGGGACCGGTCCGCCCGGACGGCCCGGTGCCGTCGAAGACGTAGTCGGTGGAGACGTGCACGATGCGGGCGCCGTGGCGGGCGCAGGCCGCGGCGAGCAGCCCGGGGGCCACGGTGTTGACCTCGTGGGCGGCGCGGCCCGCGTCCGGATCGGTCTCGGCCAGGTCGACGGCGGTGAACGCGGCGGCGTTGAGCAGCACGGCCTCGCCCTCACCGGCGCCGTCCGCCGTCCACGCCGCCACGGCCTCCTCGACCGCCGCCGCGTCGGTGATGTCGAGGTCGGTCCGCGTCAGCGCGGTGACCCGTTCTCCGTCGGCGTGCAGCAGGCGGGCGAGGTCCGTCCCGAGCGCCCCGCCCGCTCCCGTCACCATCCAGCGCACGTCGTGGCCCTTCTCCTCGGGTGGGTCGCGGCGTCCCCGGTCCCGGGACTCCGCGTGATCGTGTGCCATCCTCCGACGCGCCGCGGCAGGCCCGAACGGGTGGTGGGCAGGAAATGCGGACGGAGCCGTCTAACCTGCCCCTCCAGGTGCTCGTGTCGGACGACGATGTCCTCTGCAGGCCGCGCCCCCGTCCGGGGCCGACCGCGCGATACTCCCGACACGACGTCGCCCTCGGCCCGGAAGGACCCTGGCCCGAACCGACCCCGACCGATTGACCCGACTGACGTTCCCCGGCTGGACCCGGCCCCGCCGGCGGAGATCGTGAAGGGAGGCCGTGTGGAGGACGAGCGCGGCCGTCCCCGTCGCGATCCCGGCCGCCGGTTCGGGCCGTCCGCCGGGCGCTCTCCCGGCGGCGACGGGCCCGCATCCCCGCCGGGCGCGCCGGCGAAGCTGCGCCGCGGCGACCTGCGGGAGATGCGCCCGGTCGCCGACGACCGCCGCGGCACCGTCGGGTTCCGCGACGGTGCCGCCCGTGACGGGGCCGCTCCTACCGCCCGCGACGCCGCTGCCCGCGACGGCGCCGTCCGCGACGCCGCCGCTCGCGACGGCGGCCGCGCGACCGCCGTCGACGGCGCGACGCGTCCCTCGGGCCCGAGTGCCCGGCGCCCCGACGGTCCGCCCGCGCCACCGCCCCCGCGCCGCACCGCGCCCGTCCGCCCGGCGCCGCCGCCGAGGCGCCCCGCCGCCCCGGCCGCCGCGCCGCCGGGGCAGCCCCCGCACCGGCGGACACGGCGCCTCCTGCGCGTCCTCGCCGTCGTCGCGTCCGCCCTGGTCTTCGCGCTGAGCGGCACCGCGTGGGCCGCCCTCTCCGGCAGCTTCTCCACCTCGGGCGCCCTCGCGAAGAAGGGGACGGCCGCCGACGGCGCCACCGACATCCTGCTCGTCGGCACCGACAGCCGGAACGACGCGCAGGGCAACCCGCTCCCGCGCGACGTCCTCGCCCAGCTCGACGCCGGGTCCGCGGACGGCGAGCTGAACACCGACACGATGATGCTGGTGCGGGTCCCCAACGACGGCAGCCGCGCGGTCGCCTTCTCCCTGCCCCGCGACAGCTACGTCACGCTGCCCGGCCAGATCGGCAAGGGGAAGCTCAACTCGGTCTACCCCGGCGCGAAGGCCGCCGAGGCCCAGACGCTGGTGGCCGAGGGTGACAACACGCCCGCGGACGTCGACGTCAAGTCCTCCGAGGCCGGCCGCCAGGCGCTCATCCAGGCCGTCCAGGACCTCACCGGCATCGGCGTCGACCACTACGCCGAGGTCAACCTGCTCGGGTTCTACAACCTGACGAACGCGATCGGCGGCGTCGACGTCTGCCTCAAGAACCCCGTCGACGACGACTTCTCCGGGGCGCACTTCGCCGCGGGCCCCCGGTCGGTCCAGGGCCACGACGCGCTCGCCTTCGTCCGACAGCGCCACGGCCTCCCGCTCGGCGACCTCGACCGCGTCCGCCGCCAGCAGGCCTTCCTCGCCGGCCTCTCGCACAAGGTCCTCTCGGCCGGCACCCTCGCCGACCCGGTCACGTTGACGCGCCTGCTCGACGCGGTGAAGCAGTCGGTGATCCTCGACAGCGGCTGGGACCTGCTCGGCCTGGCCCAGCAGATGCAGGGCGTCAGCGGCGGCGCGGTGTCGTTCATGACGATCCCGACCCTCGGCGGCGAGAACACCGCGGCCGGGGACGCCCTCAAGGTGGACCCGGTCGAGGTGCAGCGCTTCGTCGCCGACGCGATCGGACCGAAGGCCGCGCCCGCCCCCGTCGCCCCGGGTCCGGCACCGGCCACCATCCCGGTCGACGTCCGCAACGCCTCGGGCACCGAGGGCGCCGCGGCCCGCGTCGTGCAGATCCTCGGCGCGCAGGGCTACACCCACGTGGTCTCCGGGAACGCCGACCAGCGCACCGCCACCTCGTCCGTCGTGTTCGGCCCGGGCGGCGACGCGGGGGCGGGCGTCGTCGCGAAGACCCTCGGCGGGCTCCCCACGCGGGCCGACCCGAGCGTGCCGCCGACCACGGTGCGCGTGGTCCTCGCGTCGGACTACCGGGGCCCGGGTGCGGTGATCACCCAGCCCAACGGGGACTCCGCCGACGCCGCGCCGCCGCCGCCGGCCCAGCCGCCGATCACCGCCGACGGCATCCCCTGCGTCAACTGAGCCGGCCGTATCCTCGCCAGCCGATGACCGTCACCGACGCCCTCCTCGCCCCTGTCCTCGCCGCCGACGCGCGCCGCCCGCTGATCACGTTCTACGACGACGCGACGGGCGAGCGGCTCGAGTTCTCCGGGGAGACGCTGGCGAACTGGGTCGCGAAGACCGCGAACTTCCTGCGCGACGAGTGCGACGTCGAGGCGGGCACGCGGGTCGCGGTGCTGCTGCCCGCCCACTGGCAGACGGCCGTGGCCCTGCTGGGCGCCTGGTGGAACGGGGCCGTGGTGGTCGACGACCCGGCCGGGGCCGACGTCGCGCTCGCCGACGCCGAGCACCTCGACGCGGCGGCCGCGGCCGGACTCGTCGTCGGGTTCTCGCTGGACGCGTTCGGACGGGGGCTCGCGGGCCTGCCCGCCGACGCCGTCGACTACGCGACCGAGGTGCGCCTGCACGGCGACGCGTTCGCGCCGCTCGGGGCCGTTCCCGGCGACGCGCCCGCGCTCGGGGACGTGGCGGTCGACGAGGTGGTGGGCGCGGCCCGACGTCGGGCGGCGGAGCTCGGGTACGACGCCGGGTCCCGCGTGCTGTCGACGGCCGACTGGCCGCTGGAGCTGTCGGGTGGCCTGGTCGACGGGCTGCTGGCGGTGCTCGCCGCCGGCGGCTCCCTCGTCCAGGTGCGCCACCCCGACCCCGCGGCGCTGGACCGCAGGGCCGAGGTGGAGCGCGCGACGCTCGCGCTCTGAGAGGTCGGTAGCGTGGCGTTACCGACGGGTCAGCCCCGGAGCACCTGGCGCGCCATGACCATGCGCTGGATCTGGTTGGTGCCCTCGTAGATCTGGGTGATCTTGGCGTCGCGCATCATCCGCTCGACCGGGAAGTCGGTGGTGTAGCCGGCGCCGCCGAAGAGCTGCACGGCGTCCGTCGTCACCTCCATCGCGGTGTCCGAGGCGAAGCACTTCGACGCCGACGCGATCAGGCCGAGGTTCTTCTCGCCCCGCTCCGCCTTCGCCGCGGCGACGTAGACCAGGTGGCGGGCCGCCTCGATCTTCATCGCCATGTCGGCGATCATGAACTGCACGCCCTGGAAGTCCGAGACGGCCTTGCCGAACTGCTTGCGGTCCCGGACGTACTCGACGGCGGCGTCGAGCGCACCCTGCGCGATGCCGACGGCCTGCGCGCCGATGGTCGGGCGGGTGTGGTCGAGCGTCGCGAACGCGGTCTTCAGTCCGGTGCCGGGGGCACCGATGATGCGGTCGCCCGGGACGCGGCAGTTCTCGAAGTAGATCTCGGTGGTCGGCGAGCCCTTGATGCCGAGCTTGTGCTCCTTGGGGCCGACGCTGAAGCCCTCGTCGTCCTTGTGGACCACGAACGCGGAGATGCCGTTGGCGCCCTTGTCGGGGTCGGTCTTGGCCATGACGGTGTACCAGTCGGAGACGCCGCCGTTGGTGATCCACGCCTTGGTGCCGTTGAGGACCCAGTCGTCGCCGTCCTGCTGGGCGCGGGTGCGCATCGAGACGGTGTCCGAGCCGGCCTCGCGCTCGGAGAGCGCGTAGCTGATCATCGACTCGCCGGAGGCGATGCTCGGCAGGACCTTCTGCCTTGAGCTCCTCGGAGGCCGACAGGATGATCGGCATCGAGCCGAGCTTGTTGACGGCCGGGATGAGCGAGGCCGACGCGTCCACGCGGGCGACCTCCTCGATCACCATGCAGGCGATGATCGAGTCGGCGCCCTCGCCCTGGTAGGCCTCGGGGATGTGGATGGCGTGGAAGCCGGCCGCGGTGAGCGCGTCGCGGGCCTCCTGCGGGAAGCGGGGCGTCGCGTCGACCTCCGCGGCGTGCGGGGCGATCTCCTTCTCGCACAGCGCGCGCACCGACTCGCGCAGCGCGGCGCGCTCCTCGCCGAGGTCGTAGACGTCGAACTCCGGGTCCACCGCGAACTCCTCCCGCCGCAACCACTTTCGTGTCACGGTACCGCCAGGTGCTAGGACGTCCTACCGTTTCCGGTGATGGTCCGCGTCTCACCGTCTCGTCCGAGCTGCGGCGCCACCTCCGACGCGACGAGCTCGAGCTGGTCGAGGTCGGCCAGGTCGAGGGTCTGCAGGTAGGCCCGGGTGACGCCGGCGCGCTCCCGCCACTGCCCCAGGGCGTCCACGATCTGCGCCGGGGTCCCGGCCAGCGGGTTGGTCGCGAGCGCGTCCTCGGTCCACGCCGAGGGCCTCGGCCCGGCGGGCGACGGCGGCGTCGTCCGACCCGATCACCAGCGTGTGGGCGCACGAGCGGACGAGGTCCGCCGGGTCCCGGCCGGCGGCGGAGCAGGCCTGCGCGACCCGCTCGAACTGCGGCGCCGCGTCGTCCAGCGCGGCGAACGGGGTGTTGAACTCGGTCGCGAACCGGGCGGCGAGGCCCGGCGTCCGTCGTGGGCCCATCCCGCCGACGATCACCGGGATCGGGTGCGCGGGCTTGGGCAGGGCCGGTGAGTCGACGACGGTGTAGTGCTCGCCGGAGAAGGAGTACGTCTCGCCCGCGGGGGTGCCCCAGAGCCCGGTGACGACCTCGAGCTGCTCGGTGAGTCGCGCGAACCGCTCACCGAGCGGCGGGAACGGGATGCCGTAGCCGGTGTGCTCGGCCTCGAACCAGCCGGCGCCCAGGCCGAGCTCGATGCGGCCGCCCGACATCTGGTCGGCCTGCGCCACGGCGATCGCGAGCGGCCCGGGGAGCCGGAACGTGGCGGAGGTGACCAGGGTGCCGAGCCGGATGCGCTCGGTCTGCACCGCCAGCGCGGAGAGCGTCGTCCAGGCGTCGGTCGGGCCCGGCTCGCCCGACGACCCACCCATCGCGCGGTAGTGGTCCGACCGGAAGAACCCGTCGAACCCGGCGTCCTGGGCCGCGCGGGCGACGCGCAGGAGGTCGGCGTAGGACGCGCCCTGCTGGGGTTCGGTGAAGATCCTCAAGTCCACGGCTCGACCCTATCCGGGGCCTCCGACAGTCGCGGATGATCATGGAATCCGAGACTGTCGGGGGTCAGGTCTACGGTCCGGGGCATGGAGCAGAAGTGGTTCGACGGGCCCCGCCGCCGAGGCCCTCGCGATCAGCGGTGAGCTGGCGGCGGCGCATCCGGCGGTCGTCCGCGCCCTGCTGGAAGGCCGGGTGGAGCCCGAGGCGGCGATGGTGCTGTGCGAGGCACTCGACCTGGTCCGCCCCGCTGCCGACGCCGAGGAGCAGTTGGTCGCCGGCGCGTGCGCGATGACGCTCGAGGAGCTCGACGCGTGGGTGGACGACCTGGCCGACGCGGCCGGCCCGTTCCGGGTCTCCGACATCGCCGAGTGAGCAGGGTTCTTCCGTCCCGAGCCATGTGCCACCGCAGCGCGGCGGCGGGCCCGGCGCTCAGGACCCGCCGGGGCCGAGCTTGCGCACCGCCTCGTCCTTGCCGGCCACCGAGGTGCGCAGGTCGGCCTGGAAGTCGGCCATCCGCGCGGCGAGGCCGGCGTCGGCCGCGGCGAGGATGCGCACGGCGAGCAGACCGCCGTTGCGGGCCCCGCCGATGGACACCGTCGCGACCGGGACCCCGGCCGGCATCTGCACGATGGAGAGGAGGGAGTCCATGCCGTCGAGGTGCTTCAGCGGCACCGGCACGCCGATCACCGGGAGCACCGTCGCCGCGGCGACCATGCCCGGCAGGTGCGCCGCCCCGCCCGCCCCGGCGATCACGACGCGGAGCCCCCGCCCGGCGGCGGACTCCGACCAGTCGAGCATCGCGCGCGGGGTCCGGTGCGCCGAGAGCACGCGCGCCTCCCACGGCACGCCGAACTCGTCGAGGGCCTCCGCGGCGGCCTGCATCGTGGGCCAGTCCGAGTCCGAGCCCATGACGATGCCCACGAGCGGGGGCAGCCGGGTGCCCGCCACCTGGTCGCCCTCGGCCCGGGTCGCCACCGCCTGTCCCGGCACCAGCTCGCTCGACATCAGTGGGCGCTCCATCCGTCGGTCCAGACGCCGGTGGCGAGGTGGTCGGCCGCGAGGCGCGCCCGCCGCCGCAGGTCGTCCACGTCGGTCCCGGTGAGGTTCACGTGCCCGATCTTGCGGCCCGGCCGCTCGGCCTTGCCGTAGAGGTGGACCCGCGCGTCGGGGAAGCGCGCGAGGGTGTGGTGCAGCCGCTCGTCGGGTCCCGGTCGCGGCGGGCCGCCACCCGCGCGCTCGCCGCACCGAGCACGTTCGCCATCACGCACGCCGGCCGCAGCGTCGCCGTCGAGCCGAGCGGATAGTCGAGCACCGCACGCAGGTGCTGCTCGAACTGCCCGGTGACCGCGCCGTCCATCGACCAGTGCCCGGAGTTGTGCGGGCGCATCGCGAGCTCGTTCACCACGACGCGGCCCTCGGGGGTCTCGAAGAGCTCCACCGCGAGCAGCCCGACGACGCCGAGCGCGGCCGCGATCCGCAGCGCGAGCTCCTCGGCGGCCTCGGCGGCCTCCTCGGACAGCCCGGGGGCCGGGGCGAGCACCTCGGTGCAGATGCCGTCGACCTGCACGGTCTCCACCGTCGGGTACACGGCCGCCTGCCCGTAGGGCGACCGGGCGAGCAGCACGGCCAGCTCCCGGCGCAGCGCCACCTTCTGCTCGACCATCAGCGGCGTCCCCGCGGCCAGCAGCTCGGGGACGGTGGTCGCGGCCTCGTCGGCGGAGTCCAGCATCCAGACCCCGCGGCCGTCGTACCCGCCGCGGACGGCCTTGAGCACGACCGGCCAGCCGTGCTCGGCGGCGAACGCCTCGACGTCGGCCGTGCCCTCGACCGGCGCGAACGGCGGGACCGGCTCGCCCAGCTCGGACAGGCGCCGGCGCATCACCAGCTTGTCCTGGGCGTGGCGCAGCGCCTCCGGGCCCGGGTGGACGGCGACCCCCTCGGCGACCAGCTTCTCCAGCAGCTCGCCGGGCACGTGCTCGTGGTCGAAGGTCAGCGCCTCGGCGCCCGCGGCGGCCCGGCGCAGCGCGTCGAGGTCGCGGTGGTCACCGATGACGACGTCGGGGGTGACCCGCGCGGCGGGCTCGTCCGGGTCCACCGCGAGCACCCGCAGCGTCTGGCCGAGGGCGATCGCCGCCTGCTGGGTCATCCGTGCGAGCTGCCCGCCGCCGACCATCGCGACCACGGGCAGGCCGGTGCGCTCCTCCACGAGCCGGGAAGACTATCGGCCGCCGGGCCCCGAGGCCTCAGCGCGGACCCGGGATGGTGACGGGCTCGTCGTCCGGACCCGCCTCGTCGTCGGGATCCGGGTCGGACCCGCCCACGACGGGCACGTCCAGCCCGAGGATCCGGTCGCGCCGCGGCGCGGGCGGCTCGGCGTCGCGCAGCCGGACGAGGGTGTCCCGGGCGCCGTCGAGGGTGGCGGGCAGCGCGACGATGCGCGCGCCCGGCGTCCCGGTCACCCCGGCCGCCCCCGAGAGGCGACGCGCGAGCAGGCCCCGCAGGACCCGGACGCGGCCGGCGAGGCCCTCGCGCGGGGCCAGCACGACCACGGTGGAGCGGCCGACGACCGCGATCGTCTCGCCGGCGTCGAACACCACCGACGCGGCGTTCCCGGCCACCGTCAGCGGCGCGACCCGCGACCACCCGGCGACCGGCAGGGTGACCGCGACGAGGGCGTGGGTCTCGGGCACGCGGGTGCCGCCGGCGCGGGCGGCGCGGTGGACCTCGGCGAGGCGGGTGATGAGGTAGCGGGAGCTGGCGAGCCCGGAGAGGGGGTCGACGGCGGCGGCCTCGGAGAGGTCCCCGCACGCCACGTCGCTCCAGCCCAGCGACACGACCCGCACCAGCCGCGACCCGTCCGTCCCCGGCAGGGCGAGGCGGCGCCGCGGGCCGAGCTCGCCGAGCGCCCCGCTCACCGCGGTGTGCAGGGCGGCCAGGTCGGAGAGCGTCTCGTCGAGACCGATGCCCGCGGACGCCCGCGCCCCGGCCCAGTGCGTCAGCGCCTGCTCCAGGGGCGGACCCACCCGGCCGTCGAGGACGGCCTCGCAGACCTCCTCGACGCTCGGGTCGGGCCACTCGGACGGGACGGTCCACCCGAGGGCGTGACTGCACGCGAACCACCGTTCGCGCAGCGCCTCGTGGGCGAGCGCGCGGCCGGCGCGCCGAGCGGCCCGGTCGGCGTCGGGGCGAGGCTCCGCGGCGGAGGCGGTGCCCCCGGTGAGCTCGTCCGCGAGGGTCATGCCATGTCCTCCTCCACGCCCGGGCGGCCCGCGCGCCGGTCGGGCCCTGTGGTGGCGACGCGCGAGGCGGTCATCCGTGACGGTGACGCTGCGAGGATCCTCCCGCGTCCGGCCGCAGACTCCCCGCCGAGGGGGTGGTGGGCCCGATGGCGGACGGCGGTGGTCCCGGACACGGGCCCGCGCCCGGCGGTGAGCCGGGCAACGGGTCCGCGCGCGCGGACGTCCGCAGCGACGCCGACCTGCTCGCCGTCCTGCGCGGACGGCCCGCCGACCAGGCCTCCTCGCTCGCGTTCGCCGCCCTCTACGACCGTCACCGCGACGCCGCCCGCGGCCTCGCCCGCCAGCTCGCCCGCTCCCCCGCCGACGCCGACGACCTGGTCTCGGCCGCCTTCGCCCGCCTGCTGGAGATCCTGCGCGCGGGCGGCGGCCCGACGGAGGCCTTCCGGGCCTACCTCCTCACCTCGCTGCGCCACCTCGCCTACGACCGCACCCGCGCCGAGCGCCGCCTCGACCTCACCGAGGACATGGGCGAGGTCATCGGCGTCGACCCCGAGCGCACCGTCATCCCCTTCACCGACCCCGCCGTCGCCGGGCTCGAGCGCTCGCTCGCCGCCCGCGCCTTCGCGACGCTGCCCGAGCGGTGGCAGGCGGTGCTGTGGCACCTCGAGGTCGAGGGGGACTCGCCCGCCGACATCGCCCCGCTCTTCGGGCTCACCGCCAACGCGGTGTCGGCGCTGGGCTACCGCGCCCGCGAGGGGCTGCGCCAGGCCTACCTGCAGGAGCACCTGACCGGGGGCCCGGCCGCCCCGCCCCGCGACCGCCGCCACCGCGAGGCCGAGGAGAAGCTCGGCGCCTACACCCGGGGCGGGCTCTCCAAGCGCGACGCCGTCAAGGTCGAGGAGCACCTGCGCGAGTGCGCGGAGTGCCGGGCCCTGGCCGCGGAGCTGCGGGAGGTGAACTCCGGGATCCTGCGCTCGACGATCGCGCCGCTCGTCCTCGGGGCGGCGCTCGTCGGCTACCTCGCCGACCGCGCGGCGCCCGGCGTGTTCACCGGTTCGTGGCCGACGACGGCGGAGTGGGTCGTCGCGGGCGGCGGGGTCATCGGGGTGCTCGGCGCCGTCGGCGGTGTCGTGAGCGCGGCCGAGGTGCCGCGGGCCCGGCGGCTCGGGATCGCGGCCGCCGGACTCGCGGGGCTGGGGGTGGCGACGGCGACCGCGCTCGGCTCGGGGGGCGCGGCGGTCCCCGAGGCCGCGGCCCCGATGGTGCTGCCGGGCGCGGCGCTGCCGGGTGCATGCCCGGTCCCGGGCTGCCACCGACTGCCGCGGCGCGCAGCGACTGCCCCGCCGCGGTCGTGCCGCGGCCCGAGTGCCCCGGCCGGCGCCGTCTCCCCGGGCCCCACGACGTCGGCCGGCGCGCGCCCCGCGGGGCACCGGCGCCCGGCCACGTCGAGCACGGGCGCCGGTCCGGCCGGCCGCGGCGATGGACGCCGCCGCGCGACGATCCGAGCTCTCGGGCACTGCTCGCCGGGCCGACGTCGCCGGCCACGGCACGGTGGCATCCGGGACGTGGTCCCACGGCGCGTCGTCGTCGGGCCGCCGGACCGGGCCGACGGGCCCACTCCCGCACCGAGGCCACCACGACCCCGTCCTCCGCCGCGGCACGGCGCTGGTCGACCTCCGCGTCCTCGGTCTGGGCGCCGACGTCCGCGCCGCCCGCCGCGGCCTGCTCGAGCCCGCGCTCGACGTCCTCCTGCGCTGACCGGGCCGCCGCCCGCCGGGCGAGGGCACCCCCGCTCGGAAGACGCGACCGAGTTGCCCCTCGCGCAGAGCGCGCTCAGCCGAACACCCGCCCCGGGTCGTGCGCGGCCCGCACCCGCGCCAGCAGCGCCCGGACCCGAGGCGAGTGCACCTCGTCGGACCCGACCGGCGCGGCGCCGTAGACGAAGGCCGCCATCCGCCCGATGCGGACGTCGTCCACCGGGGCCAGCACCGCCGCGTGCGCCGCCCGCACCGCCGCCGTCGACACCCCGGCGGTCGACGAGAGCACCCGCACGATCCACCCGGCCTCCCGGAACGACACCGCGTCGGAGCCCTCCGCCAGCCGGGACAGCGCGCCGCCGAGCCGCCGGACGTCCACCACGCACCCGACCGACGCCGACCGCGCCGCCGCCACCACGCCCGCCAGCGCGTCGTCGGACAGCTCCGACACCAGCGCGTTGGTGCCCTCGTAGGCGTGCGGCGTCTCCGGCTCCCCGAAGATCGACCCGCTCGCGGTCCACGGCAGCTCGGCCAGCCCGCCCAGCAGGACGGGCGCCGCCGCCCGGACGGCGGCCTCGGCGGCGCGTGCGGCCGCCCCGTCGGGGTCGACGAGCCGCACGTGCAGCACCGTCCGCCCGCGGATCGGCGCCGGCACGACGTCGAGGTCCGGCACCGGGACCACGCCGAGCGAGACCCCGAGGGACTCCGGGGCCTGCGCACCGATCCGGCGCACCACCGGCAGCACGCCGGTCCGCGTCGGCGGCGTCGAGGAAGAGGCCGCCGCCCACCACGGTGCCGCCCGGGACGAGCCCGACCTCCAGCGCCGTCACCACCCCGACGTCGGGACGGCCGCCGCGCAGCGCCGCGAACAGCTCGTCGCCCGGCCCGACCCGGCGCAGGACCCCGTCCGCGGTGACGATCTCGGCGGCGCGCAGGCGGTCGGAGGCCCACCCGAACGCGCGCCCGAGCAGCCCCAGCCCGCCGCCCAGGGTGTAGCCGACGACGCCCACGCCCGGGAACGAGCCGGACACCGGCGCGAGCCCGTGCTCGGCCGCCGCCGCGACGAGGTCCGCCGACCGCGCGCCGGCCGCCACCCGAGCGGTGCGTGACGCCGGGTCGACGCGCACCTCGCGCATCCGGCCGGTGGTGACGACGACCCCGCCCACGCGCCCGGTGGTGTGCCCGTGCCCGGTCGCCTGGACGGCGACCGGGAGATCGTGGGCGGCCGCCTACCGCACGGCGGCGGAGGCGTCGGCGGCGTCCCGGGCGCCGACCACGACGTCGGGTCGGTGCGGGTCCGCGGTCTGGAACCCGGCGAGCGCGCCGGGGAGGTCCTCGTCGCCGCGGCGGCGGACCGGTCCGCGGACGTCGGCAGGATCGGGCGCTCGGTGCGCGTCATGGGAGCCATCGTCGGAAGCCCTCGACCAGAAGTCCAAGACCCAGTCGTGACCGCGCCAGAAGCAACACTTCTGTCAGGGCCGCCCGTAGGGTGCCGAACATGACCGGGAGAGCACCCGGTATCCCCACCGCCGACGTCGGTCAGCGCCGCGGGCGGACCTCGACCCCGGCCGGCGTCCGGGCCCCGGCGAGCCCGACGGTGAGGTCGAGCTCGGCGAGGACGTCGCCCACCACCTGCGCGACCCCCGCGGCGCCGGCGAGCGCGAGCCCCCACACCCACGGCCGCCCGAGGCACACCGCGGTCGCCCCGAGCGCGAGCGCGATCGCGGCGTCCGCACCCGTGCGCACCCCGGAGTCGAGCAGCACCGGCACCTGTCCGGCGACGGCGGCGACGACGTCGGGCAGCGCGTCCAGGGACGCGACGGCGGCGTCGACCTGCCGGCCGCCGTGGGTGGAGACCAGCACCCCGTCGACCCCGGCGTCGACGGCCCGGCGCGCGTCGTCGGGGTGCAGGACGCCCTTGAGCACGATCGGCAGCCGGGTGCGCCCGCGCAGCGTGGCGAGGTCGTCCCACGACAGGTGCGGGCGCGAGTAGACGTCGAGGAAGGTCTCGACGGCGGCGCGGGGCAGCGGCGAGGTGAGGTTGTCGAGGAAGCCGCCGGGGTGGTGGCGCGTGATCTCCAGCAGGGTCCGCACCGCGCGCGGGGTGATCCGCGGCGCGGGCCCGGAGCGCGGCGAGGCCGCCCGCGCCGCCGCGAGCGCGGCGAACACCGGGTCGGACGTGTACTGCGCGATCCCCAGCCCGCGGCTGAACGGCAGGTGCCCGAGGTCGAGGTCGCGCGGGCGCCAGCCGAGCATCGTCGTGTCCAGGGTGACGACGACCGCGTCGCACCCACTGCCCTCCGCGCGGCGCAGGAAGCTGTCGACGAGGTCGTCGGAGGTCGACCAGTAGAGCTGGAACCAGCGCGGCGAGGCGCCCCCGGCCGCGGCGATCGCCTCCAGCGGCGACCCGGCCTGGTTGCTCACGATCATCGGCACCCCCGCCGCCGCGGCCCCGCGGGCGACGGCGAGGTCGGCGTCGCGGCGCACCAGGTCGAGCGCGCCGATCGGCGACAGGAGCACCGGGGCGGCGAGCCGCCGGCCGAACAGGTCCACGGAGAGGTCGCGCTCGGCCGAGCCGCGCAGCACCCGCGGCACGATCTCGTACCGGGCGAAGGCCGCCCGGTCCGCGCGCATCGTCGCCTCCGCGCCCGCCCCGCCGCTCACGTAGGCGTCGGCGGCGCGGCTCATCGCCCGCCGGCCGCGGCGTTCCCGTTCCGTCGGTGCGGTGGGGACGCGGGGGCGGCGACCGGAGACGCCGTCGCGGTAGATCTCCTCCTGGCGGGTGCGCCCCGGTCCGCTCGTCACGAGGGCGTCGTCTAGCACGGATCCGAGCCCGGCGACCACGCGGACACCGGCCGTGTCGACCTCGTCACGACGCGGACGGCCTCACGCCTGCGCGGCCGCGGCCCTCATGCGCGCGACCGCCCGGCGACGCCGGCGCAGCGTCACGAGCGCGACCGGGCCGAGCACCGCGGCGGTGAGCAGCGGTGAGACGACCAGCAGCGTCCCGGGCGCCAGCACGAAGGCGAGGACGGTCCGCAGCCCGGCCTCGAGCAGGAACGCGGCGCCCCACTCGGCCGTGGTGCGACGGTGTCCGGCCCGCACCCCGGGGTGGTCCCACGTGGCGTCGTACGCCTCCCGTTCGGCGGACGTCGTCGCCATCATGGCCCGGCCGAGCGCGAAGGTGACCGGCCGCGCCGTGACGAGCGAGCCGAGGAAGACCAGACCGAACGCGGCCGTGACCACCGACTCCTTGAGCAGCAGGAACATCGAGCTGTCGAACACCAGGGCGCCGGTCAGCCCGAGGACGATCCCCGCGAGCGTCATCAGCGCGACCGGTTCCGGACGACGGGTCCGGGCGAGCGTCCACAGCGTCGCCGCGGCGGGGAACGCCGCCCCGACCGCCAGCGCCGTCACGTCCGAGGTGTGCCCGCTCAGCACGTCGTACGTGACGATCGGGGCGACGACGCCGACCAGCAGCGTCGGGTTCGCGACGTGACGCAGCACCTGGCGCGTCCGGCTCGTCGGCGGCGTGGCGTGGTGCGTCGTCGGCTCCGCCGCGGACTGCGGCTGCACCGGTGCGGTCCCGATGGCGCTCATGTGGTCCTCCCCGATCGTCCCGCCGCGGCGATCCGCGGCAGGAACGACGCTAGGGAGGGAGCGCCCGGCCGACGTCGTCCTGCGGGTGGAGGCCGGGTGGAGACGCCCGCCTCCGGAGTGGGCCCCGGACCCGTCCGGGCACGATGCGCACGGGGGCCGCCACGCCGCGTGGCCCCGGTCCTAGACTCGGCCGCGATGGAGCACCCGACGCGGACCGGCAGGTCCCTCGCGTCGCCCGCGACGCTGCTGGGCCGCCACGCCGAACTGGTCCGGTTCGCGATCGTCGGGGCCGGCACCTTCGTCGTCGACACCGCGGTGTTCCTGCTGCTCGAGAACACGGTGCTCGAGCCGAAGCCCGTCACGGCGAAGATCCTCGCGGTGCTCGTCGCGACGATCGTCGGCTACCTCGCCAACCGCGAATGGTCCTTCCGCGCCCGCGGCGGCCTCGCCCGGCCCCGGGAGGCGACCCGCTACTTCGTCGTGTCGGGCATCGCGCTGATCGTCAACGCCGCGCCCCTCGGCGTCTCGCGCTACGTGCTGCACCTGGCGGTGCCGCACGTCTCGGCGTTCTCCGAGCAGGTGGCCGACCTGCTGCAGCGCCCAGGTCGTCGGGACGCTGCTCGCGATGGCCTTCCGCTGGTGGGCGTTCCGGCGCTGGGTGTTCCCGGCCGCCCTGGCCTGACGACGCGGCGTCAGCGCGGCCCCGTCGCGGGCAGCGGACGCGGGGCCGCCGCCACGACCTGGTCGGTGCGCGGCATCGGGAGGAACACCGCGAACACCGCGGGCTTGGTCCGCGCGAGCTCGAGCCGCCCGCCGTCGGCCTCGATCAGCGCCCGGGCGAGCGCGAGGCCCACGCCGGTGGAGGCCGCCCCCGAGACGCCGCGGTCGAAGACGTGCGGCGCGAGCTCCGACGGCACGCCCTCGCCGTTGTCGGACACCTCGACGACGATCGTGTCCTTGTCCGAGTGCCGGCCGGAGATCGTGATGGTGCCGCCGCCGTGGCGCAGGGCGTTGTCGACGAGGACGCCGAGCGCCTCGCGGAACCGCGCCGACGTCGCCCGGGCCATCAGCCCCTCGCCGACCCGGACCCGCAGCGAGCGCCCCTCGGCGCTCACCGGTCCCTGCCACTCGTCGCGCACCGCGGCGAGCTCGCCGTCGAGGGCCAGCGGCGACGCGCTCGCGGCCCGCGCCTCCCGGGCGGAGCTGAGGAGCTCGTCGAGGACCTCGGAGAGCCGCTCGGCCTGCTCCAGCGCCGCGGCGCCCTCGACGGAGACGTCCGGGTCCGGGTGCGAGGACAGCTCGTCGAGGCGCAGCTGCAGCGCGGTCAGCCGGCTGCGGAGCTGGTGGGAGACGTCCCCGACGAGGTCGCGCTCGCGCTGGAGCAGCTCGGCGAGCGCGACGGCGGAGGAGTCGAGGACGTCCGCGACGCGGTCCAGCTCGGGGATGCCGTGGCGGTGCGGGGTCAGCCGGAAGTCGCCCGCCCCGAGCCGGGCCGCCCGGCCCGCCACCTGCTGCAGCGGGTCGGCGAGGCGGCGCGCGGTCACCGTCGCGACGATCGCGCCGACGGCCACCGAGAGCAGGACCGCGGAGAGCACGAGCGCGGTGGCCTGCAGCTGTCGCGAGCGCATCTCGGCCGCGGGCTCGGAGAGCACCGCCGAGCCGTTGAGCCCGAACGGGAGGGTCTCGGCGACCTGCGTCGGGTCGGTGGTGTCGCCGATCGCGCTGACCCCGCGCGCGGTCCGGATGGCGAGCGAGCCGCCCGGCGGCACCGCGATCGCCACGGCGGCGAGGTCGACCGGGTGGTCCGACTGCGCCTGCGTGTCGAGGGTGTTGACGACCTGCCGGAGCCGGCCCGCCAGCTCGGCGTGCGTGAAGTCCTCCACGAGGCGCCACGTGGTGATCGCCAGCGGGCCGCCGAGCACGGTCACGGTGATCGCGACGACGAGCAGGGTCGAGATCAGGATGCGCCGGCGCACGGTTGCTCGACCCCGACTCAGGTGTTGAAGCGGAACCCGACCCCGCGCACCGTCGAGATGCGCTTGCCGGAGGACGGGCCGCCGTCGGTGTCGCCGAGCTTGCGGCGCAGCCACGACATGTGCATGTCGAGCGTCTTGGACGTCTTCATCTCGGGGTCGTTCCAGACCTCGCGGAGGATCTCCTCGCGGGACACGACCTGCCCGGCGTGCGCGAGCAGCACCCGCAGCAGCTCGAACTCCTTGTTCGCCAGCCCCACCTCGACGCCGTCGACGAGCACCCGGCGCGCGGACGGCTCCATCCGCACCCCGCCCGCGTCGAGGATCTCCGGCGCCCGGCGGCGCAGCAGCGCCCGGACGCGCGCGAGCAGCTCGGCCAGGCGGAAGGGCTTGCCCACGTAGTCGTCCGCCCCGGCGTCGAGCCCGACGACGAAGTCGACCTCGTCGGTGCGCGCGGTCAGCATGAGCACCGGCAGGTCCGGCTTCCCCGCCCGGACCCGGCGGCAGACCTCGAGCCCGTCCATGCCGGGGAGCCCGAGGTCGAGGACCATGATGTCGACCTCGCCCTCCCCCGCCCGGGTCACGGCGCTCGGCCCGTCGTCGATGATGTCCACCTCGTACCCCTCGCGGGTCAGCGCGCGGGAGAGCGGGCCGGCGATGGCCGCATCGTCCTCGACGAGCAGCACGGTGGTCATGACCGGCGAGCGTAGTCCGCGGATGCGTGATCTCCGTTGCGGCAGCCGGGCTGGTCCCATCGCCCCGCGCCCGTGCCCCGTCGCTCCGCTCGCCCCTGCGAGGATGCCGACCGTGACCGACGCGTCCGCACTCGCCGCCGACCTGGACCTCGCCCGCCGGATCGCCGACGCCGCCGACGCGGTGACCCTCGGCCGGTTCCGGGCGAGCGACCTGGTGATCGACCGCAAGCCCGACCGCACCCCCGTCACCGACGCCGACGTGGCCTGCGAGGACGAGGTCCGCCGGCTGCTCGCCGCGGAGCGTCCCGACGACGCCGTGCTCGGCGAGGAGCGCGGCGGCGGCGTGGAGGGCGGACCGCCCGACCGTGCCCGTTGCTGGATCGTCGACCCGATCGACGGCACCAAGAACTACTCCCGCGGGGTCCCGGTGTTCGCGACGCTGCTGGCGCTGGTCTCGGGCGGCTCGCCGACGGTGGGCGTCGTGAGCGCCCCCGCCCTGGGGCGGCGCTGGTGGGCGGCGCGGGGCCTGGGGGCGTTCACCTCCGACGTCGCCCGCGGGATCGAGGCGGCCCCGATCGGCGTCTCGGCGGTCGCCGACCTCGCCGACGCCTACGTGTCCACCACCGACCTCGAGTACTGGCGCGGCATCGGGGCCCAGGACCGCTGGCTCGCGCTGACCCGCGAGACCTGGGAGAGCCGGGCCTTCGGCGACTTCTTCCACCACGTGCTCGTCGCGGAGGGCCTGCTCGACGCCGCCGTCGAGCCCGGCGCGAGCGCCTGGGACCTGGCCGCGCCCGCCGTCGTCGTGCGCGAGGCCGGCGGGCGCCTGACCGACTTCGCGGGCGTGGACCGCATCGACGGCGGCGAGGCGCTCACCACGAACGGGCACCTCCACGACGCGGTGCGCGGGATCGTCGGCCGCTGACTCAGCCGCCGGGGCCGAGGGCACCGCGCATCATCTGCGTCCAGGCCAACCGGCCGAACAGGTGCAGGCAGGCGCTCGACTCCTCGTCGAAGCGCGTCCACGACCACCGCGCGCCGTCCTCGGCCCAGTAGACGTCCCAGCCCTCGGGCCCGGAGACCACGCACCAGACCCGGTCGGCGCCGTCGGGCAGCGCACCGTCCTCCCCCGCCGCGGCGACGAGCACCGGCGGCGGCGACAACCCCAGCGCCTCGAGCCAGCCGGGCAGCACGTCGACTCCCACGATGATCGGACGGCGGCCGAGCGGAGTCGGTTCCCGGCCGCGCCGGGCCTACCGGCCCGCGGGGAGGGCCCGGCGCCGGACGAAGGGCAGCCGGCGTGCCCGGCGCCGCGGGGTCGGCACGTCGGCGAACTCGCCGCCGGCGTCGTCCTCGTCGTCCCAGTCGGCGTCGTCGTCCCAGGTCTCGTCGAGGTCGGGGTCCTCGTCGTCCTCGTCGTCCAGGTCCTCGACGTCGTCGTCGGCGGCGCCGTCGCGCCACGCACCCCACCGGTCGGGGCGCAGGCCACCGCGTCGGCGCGCCATCCGCTCGACCTCGGCCGCCACCCGGTCGACGCGCCCGATGCCGTCGAACTGCCACGGCTCGCGGGTGTCGTCGACGGCGACGACGAGGGTCCCGCAGCCCAGCAGGCGTTCGGCCACCGTGCGGGTGGTGCGCACCGCCGTGATCGACGCCCCGACCACGGCCACCCCGGTGCGGGACAGCACGCCCTCGCGCACGAGGATGCGCCGGTCGGTGACGACGAAGTGGGTCGCGCGCCAGCGCAGCACGGGCGCCACCGAGAACCAGCCGACGAGCCCGAGGCCCACCACGATCGCGGCGACGAGCACGGTGACGGCCCACGGCGTCGGCCGGGTCAGGGCCACGAGCCAGGCCCCGAGGAACGCGACGACGGGCGGGAGCACGGCGGGCAGGACGAGCATCCGCCAGTGCGGCCGCACGTGACGCGCGACCCGCTCGCCGGCGACGAGGAGACGCTCCGGATAGGGCACGGTCCCCTCCCCTCGCGGCTGCTCCGATCGAGGCTATCCGCGGACGGCCCCGAATCCGAGCACCGCGCCGGACGAGCCCACCGATCCGGGTGGCCGCGGGGACCTACGGACCCAGGGTGCGCACGTGCACGACGTCGCCCGCGGACACCGTGCGTCAGGCCCCCGTCCGCCGCGGAGCGCACGACGAGGCGCCCGTCGTCGTCGATGTCCTCCGCGACCCCGTGCAGCGTGCGGTCGCCGGGCAGCGCGACCCGCACGGTGCTCCCGAGGGTCGCGCAGCGCCGCCGGTAGCCGGCGAGGAGCCCGGCCCGGGCGGCGTCGCCCCGCGCGGCGCGCCAGTCGTCGTCGAGGGAGGCGAGGGTGGCCAGGACGTCGCCGAGCACGTCGGGACGCGAGCGCCGCACGCTCTGCGCGAGCAGCGAGGTGCCCCCCTCCGGGAGCTCCGCCTCCGGGGTGGCGACGTTGATCCCGATCCCGACGACGAGCGCCTGGGCACCGCTCCCGCCGTCGACCACCTCCGCCAGGATGCCCGCGCCCTTGCGCTGGTCGGCCCCGAGCAGGAGGTCGTTCGGCCACTTCAGCGCGACCGGGACGGCCGCGACCCCGGCGGCCGGCCGGTAGTCCTCCAGCGCGACGACGAGGGCGAGCCCGGCGATCAACGGCGCCCACCCCCACTGCGCCACCGGCACCCGGTCGGGGCGCAGCAGCACCGAGAACGTCAGGCCCTCCGCCGGCGCGGACTCCCAGACCCGGTCCCGCCGGCCCCGGCCCGCGTCCTGGTGGTGGGCGACGAGCACGGTGCGGTCCGGCGCCCCGTCCGCGGCGGCCGCGACGAGGTCGGCGTTCGTCGACCCGGTCCGGTCGACGACGTCGAGGCGCGCCCACGGGCCCCGCGGCGCGACGGCCGTCTGCGCCACCGCGGCCCAGGCCGCGGCCTCCTTCATCCCCGGGAGCATGGGCGCACGGTAACCGCCGCCCCCGACGGCCCCGTCGCGCCGGCTGCGAGCGCCCCCGGCGGCGAGAACGTGGCTGGTCTCACGTGCCCGTTCGTCTGGGTGGCCGTCGGGGGGTGTCGCTAGGGTCCGCGCTCATGACCGCCGCGACGACGCCGCCGCCCCAGCCCGACGAGGCCGCTGACGCGCCCGACGTCCACACCTCCGCCGGGAAGCTGGCCGACTGGCACCGCCGTCAGCACGACGTCGTCCACGCCGGGTCGGAGCGCGCCGTCGAGCGCCAGCACGCCCGCGGCCGCAAGACCGCCCGCGAGCGCCTCGACCTGCTGCTCGACGAGGGCAGCTTCCTCGAGTTCGACGCGATGGCCCGCCACCGCTCCACCAACTTCGGCCTCGAGGCGAACCGGCCGTACGGCGACGGCGTCGTCACCGGCCAGGGCACCGTCGACGGCCGCCCGGTCTGCGTGTTCTCCCAGGACGCCACCGTGTTCGGCGGCGCGCTCGGCGAGGTGTACGGCGAGAAGATCGTCAAGGTCATGGACGTGGCCATGAAGATCGGCTGCCCCGTCGTCGGGATCAACGACGGCGGCGGCGCGCGCATCCAGGAGGGCGTGGTCGCGCTCGGCCTCTACGGTGAGATCTTCCGCCGCAACTCGCACGCCTCCGGCGTCGTCCCCCAGATCTCGCTGGTGATGGGCCCGGCCGCCGGCGGCGCGGTGTACTCCCCCGCGCTCACCGACTTCACGGTGATGGTCGACGAGACCTCGTTCATGTTCATCACCGGCCCGGACGTCATCAAGACGGTGACCGGGGAGGACGTGGAGTTCGAGGCCCTCGGCGGCGCGCGCACCCACAACACCACCTCCGGCAACGCGCACTACCTGGCCTCCGACGAGGACGACGCGATCGCCTACGTCCAGGAGCTGCTCGGGTACCTCCCGTCGAACAACCTCACCGAGCCGCCGCGGCTGCCGGCCGAGGAGGAGACGGGCCCCGTCGAGGACGCCCTCACCGAGGCCGACCGCGAGCTCGACGCCCTGGTGCCGGACTCGCCGAACCAGCCCTACGACATCCGCGAGGTCATCCGGCGGATCGTCGACGACGAGGAGTTCCTGGAGGTCCAGGAGCTGTACGCGGCCAACATCGTCGTCGGCTACGGGCGGATCGAGGGCCGGGCGGTCGGGTTCGTCGCCAACCAGCCCTCCCAGCTCGCCGGCTGCCTCGACATCGGGGCCAGCGAGAAGGCCGCGCGCTTCGTGCGCACCTGCGACGCGTTCAACGTGCCGGTGGTGACCTTCGTCGACGTGCCCGGCTTCCTGCCCGGCACCGACCAGGAATACAACGGGATCATCCGCCGCGGCGCGAAGCTGATCTACGCCTACGCGGAGGCCACCGTCCCGCTGATCACGGTCATCTGCCGCAAGGCCTACGGCGGGGCCTACGACGTCATGGGGTCCAAGCACCTCGGGGCCGACCTGAACCTCGCCTGGCCGACCGCGCAGATCGCGGTGACGGGCGCCTCGGGCGCGGTGAGCATCCTCTACCGCAAGGAGCTCAAGAAGGTCGAGGACGAGGGCGGGTGACGTCGCGGCGCGGCGGGCCGAGCTGCAGCAGGAGTACGAGGACACCCTCGCCAACCCCTACGTGGCGGCCGAGCGCGGCTACGTCGACGCCGTGGTGCCGCCGTCGTACACCCGCGGGTACGTCGCGCGGGCGCTGCGCTCGTTCGGCAACAAGCGCGAGACGCTGCCGCCGAAGAAGCACGGGAACATCCCGCTGTGAGCGACGACGAGGTCCCGGAGCCGGCGCGCCCGGTGCTGCGGATCGTGCGGGGCGACCCCTCCCCGGAGGAGCTGGCCGCGCTGACCGCCGTCCTCGCGGCCGCCTCGGCGGGGTCCGGGGCGCCCGAGCAGGACACCGGCCCGGCGTCGGCGTGGACCGAGCGGGAGTCGCTGGTCCGTCGCCCGCTCACGCCCGGCCCGCACGCGTGGCGGATGTCCGGCTGGCGCTGAGGCCGCCTGCCTCTCCGGCTCGGCCTCCCCAGGCTCGGCCTCCCCGATGGCAGCAACGGCACGATGCTGGCGTCAGACGCCAGGACGGCGCCGTTCACGCGTCGACCCGACGACCGCCGTAGGGTCCCGCGCCGTGCGCCTGGTCCTCGCGTCCGCATCCCCCGCCCGTCGTGCCGTGCTGCGCGCGGCCGGCGTCGAGCCCGACGTCGTGGTCTCCGACGTCGACGAGGAGGCCCTGCTCGCGGAGCTGGGCGAGGCGAGCGCCGCCGAGCGGGTCACGGCGCTGGCGCTGGCGAAGGCGCGGGTGGTCGCGGGGCGGGTGGCCGACGAGGGCGACGGCGGCGGTGCTGCGTTCGACGGCGTCGTGGTCGGGTGCGACTCGATGCTCGAGATCGACGGCGAGCTGGTCGGCAAGCCCGGCACGGTCGAGGCCGCGCGCGGGCGCTGGGACCAGATGGCGGGTCGGCACGGCGAGCTGCTCACCGGCCACGCCGTCATCCGCGTGCGGGCCGGCGCACCCGAGGCCGAGATCTCCGGGCACGCGGCGACGCTGGTGACGTTCGGCTCGCCCACGACCCCGGAGCTGGAGGCCTACCTCGCCTCGGGCGAGCCCCTGACGGTGGCCGGCGCGTTCACCCTCGACGGGCTGGGCGGCTGGTTCGTGGAGGGCATCCAGGGCGACCCGGCCAACGTCGTCGGGATCAGCCTGCCGCTCACCCGCCACCTGCTCGCGGAGCTCGGGGTGGCCGTCAGCGATCTGTGGGCGCCGGCCGGCTGACGGCGGGCTGACCGGGCGACCCGGGCGGGCGCGCGGGCGCGGCCACCGTCGCGGGCGGGACGCCGGCCCGACCGCCGGCCGGCCGGTGCCGTGCCCGCCGGCACGGCGGCGGACAGGGAGCGGACGACCCGGTCGGCGGCCGCGCCGTCGGCCGCCTGCCGCGGGCCCGGGGCGGCGACCGCGAGCAGCACCAGGCCCGGCGCGCCGCGCCCGGCGGCCACCGTCGTGACCCGCACGAGCGGCCCCGGCCCGTCCGACGTCGTCACCCGGCGCACGACGGTGTGGGCGTCGCGCCCGTCGAGCGTGCCCGCGGTGTCGGAGACGTCGGCGATCCGGCCGCGCCCGCCCGGGGTCCGGCGCATCGCCCCGTCGGCGAAGGCGCCGACCAGGCGGCGGGCCTCGTCGGCGAGGGCGTCCGGCTCGGGAGCCGACGGCCGGGTCGAGGCGACCGAGGAGCACGGCGGAGCGGTCGGCGAGCGTCAGCACCGTCGGGAAGCGGCCCGGCGCCACCGGCACGAGGTCCTGGCCGGCGGCGACCTGCCACCCGGCCGGCACCGCGACCGTCGCGCCGAGGTCGGGCGCGCCCGCCCGCCCCGGAGCCGGGCGGCCCGGGGCCGCGACGGCGGGCGGCGGGGCGAGGCTCGGGGCGGCCGCCGCGGTGTCGGCGGCGGGCGTCGGGGCCGCGGGGCGCGCGGCGGCGTCCGCGGCATCCCGCGCCGAGGCGCGCCCGGCCTGCTCGGAGTCCGCCCCGGCCGCCGTCGCGACGGCGGCCACCGTGCCGGCCAGCGCGGCCACCGAGGCGCACGCGACGACCGCCCGTCCCCACCAGCGGCTCGATGCCGGATCCGGCCGGGGAGGTGGTCCTCCCGGCCGGCGGTCCGGCTGGGCTGCGCTCGGTCTCCCGTGGGCTCATCGGGTACGGACGGTAGCGATCGCCGTCGGCGGGCCCGCCACCGCCGTCCCCCCGTGCTGTGGCCATGACCACGCGGAGACCGGTGGTCCCCCCGGCGCGGGGTGCGGGAGAGTTCGCCGGAACGCCGCACGGCCGAGGAGTCCGGGCGCGACCCGGCCGGTCGGACGGCGTGCCCGCCCCTACACTGCGCGCGGATCCACCCCGGTCCACGCGACGACGCGCCCTCAGGAGGCAGTTCGATGGCCCCGCAGGCTCAGCAGGCTCTCCTGCACACCGTGCTGATCGCCAACCGCGGGGAGATCGCCGTCCGGGTGGCACGGGCGTGCAAGGACGCCGGGCTGACCAGTGTCGCCGTCTACGCCGAGCCCGACCGCGACGCCCCGCACGTGCGCATCGCCGACCAGGCCTTCGCGCTGGGCGGCGAGACCGCGGCGGACTCGTACCTGGACATCGAGAAGATCATCGACGCGGCGCAGGAGTCGGGCGCCAACGGCATCCACCCCGGCTACGGCTTCCTCTCCGAGAACTCCGACTTCGCCCAGGCCGTGATCGACGCCGGGCTCATCTGGATCGGGCCGTCGCCGCAGGCCATCCGCGACCTCGGCGACAAGGTCACCGCGCGCAAGATCGCCGAGCGGGCGGGCGCGCCGCTGGTGCCCGGCACCAAGGACCCGGTCGCCGACGCCGACGAGGTGATCGCCTTCGCCGACGAGCACGGGCTCCCGGTCGCGATCAAGGCGGCGTTCGGCGGCGGCGGGCGTGGGATGCGCGTGGCCCGCGAGCGCGACGAGATCGCCGAGATGTTCGACGCGGCGGTGCGCGAGGCGGTGTCGGCGTTCGGCCGGGGCGAGTCGTTCGTCGAGCGCTACCTCGACCGTCCGCGCCACGTCGAGGCGCAGGTGCTCGCCGACCAGCACGGCAACTGCATCGTCGTCGGCACCCGCGACTGCTCGCTGCAGCGTCGCCACCAGAAGCTCGTCGAGGAGGCGCCCGCGCCGTTCCTCTCCGACGAGCAGCGCAAGCGCATCCACACCTCCGCCCGCGACATCTGCGTCGAGGCCGGCTACTCCGGGGCGGGCACCGTCGAGTTCCTCGTCGGCGAGGACGGCACGATCTCGTTCCTCGAGGTCAACACCCGCCTGCAGGTCGAGCACCCGGTCTCCGAGGAGACCAGCGGGCTCGACCTGGTCCGCGAGCAGTTCCGGATCGCCGACGGCGAGGAGCTGCGGATCCGGGAGGACCCGGAGCCCCGCGGGCACTCGATCGAGTTCCGGCTCAACGGCGAGGACGCGGGCCGCGGGTTCCTGCCCGCGCCCGGCACCGTCACGCGGTTCGTCGCGCCCTCCGGGCCGGGGGTCCGGGTCGACGCCGGGGTGGAGTCCGGCAGCGTCATCGGCGGGCAGTTCGACTCGATGGTCGGCAAGCTGATCGTCACCGGCGAGGACCGCCAGCAGGCCCTGGAGCGCTCGCGGCGCGCGCTGGACGAGATCGTCGTCGAGGGGATGCCGACGGTCATCCCGTTCCACCGCCTCGTCGTCACCGATCCGGCGTTCACCGCCCCCGAGGGCGCCTCCTCGTTCACCGTGCACACGCGGTGGATCGAGACGGAGTGGGAGAACACCGTCGAGCCGTACGTGGCCGCCGGGGAGCCCGACGAGGACGACGAGGCGGGCGCGCGGCAGACCGTGGTCGTCGAGGTCGGCGGCAAGCGCCTCGAGGTCTCGCTGCCGGCCGGGCTGTCGCTGGGCGGAGCCGGCGGGGCGGCGCCGGCGGCCACCAAGAAGTCGCGCAAGCGGGCCGGCGGCGGGGCGAAGGTCTCCGGGGACGCGGTGACCTCCCCGATGCAGGGCACCGTGGTGAAGGTGGCCGTCTCGGAGGGCGACACGGTGTCCGCGGGCGACCTGGTGCTCGTCGTCGAGGCCATGAAGATGGAGAACCCGGTGACCGCGCACAAGGACGGCACCGTGACGGGGCTGTCGGTCGAGGCGGGCGCCTCGGTCAACCAGGGTGCGGTGATCTGCGAGATCTCGGGCTGAGGAGCCAGGGAGCGTCAGGAAGGTCGCCCGATCGGCGCGCTCCCTCCTGGACCTCGGAAAAGCGGCGCTCGCGACGGCGCGCCTACCCTGACGGGGTGAGCGAGCTTCGGATCGGGACCCGGGAGCGCGAGCTCGCCATGGGCGCCCTCGACGAGCACCTGCGCGAGGGCCGGCTCGACCCGACCGAGTACGGGGAGCGGTCGGCCGTCGCCGCGAACGCCCGCTTCCGCTCCGAGCTCGACGCGCTCTTCACCGACCTCCCCGCGCCGCACCCCGCCTACCCCGCCGCGCACGCGGCCTCGACGGTTCCCGACGGCGGGTCGGGCCCGGCGCCGTCCGCGGCGTCCCCGGCCGACGGGACCCGGGCCGACCCGGTGACCGGGCCGGACCGGCCGGAGCGCCCGGACCGCGCCGAGGACCTCCCCGAACTGGTCGCCCCCCTCGGCGCCCGCCTGGGCCGCAACGCCGGGAAGCTGTCCGCGCTCGCACCGGTCATCGCCATCGCTCTCTTCGTGCTGACCGGGTTCCGCTTCCCGCAGCTCTTCCTGCTCGTGCCCGCGGCGATCGCCCTCCTCGGGTGGCTCGGGCACCGTCACGGCGGCTGACGCCGATCGTCGCCACTGCGCCGGACGTGGTCCCCCGAAGCGGATTCGCGTCACGTCCCGCCGCAATCCGGTCGTCCGTTGTCGGGGGGTCGTGGTTGTCTGGAGGAGGTCGGCGGAGACGCCGACGCCAGTACCGCGCTCCCCGCCATCCGAGAGGTGCCCGCCCATGAGCTCGGCCCCGACCACGTCGGACGCCCCCGGCGCCGCCCCGCCGGCGGACCACCCGACGGGAGGCGCACCGGCCGACGGCGCCACGCCGGGCACCACCCGCGCCGGGGTGGTGATCGCGGTGCTCGTCGTCTCCGCGTTCGTGATGATCCTCAACGAGACGATCCTCTCGGTCGCGCTCAAGGACCTCACGGTCGACCTCGGCGTCTCCACCACGACGGTGCAGTGGCTGACCAGCGGGTTCCTGCTGACGATGGCGGTGGTCATCCCGACCACCGGGTTCCTGCTCGAGCGCTTCACCCCGCGCCAGGTCTTCCTCGCGTCGCTGACGATGTTCAGCCTCGGGACGCTGATCAGCGCGCTCGCGCCCGGCTTCCCGGTGCTGCTCGTGGGGCGGGTCGTGCAGGCCTGCGGCACGGCGGTGATGATCCCGCTGCTGATGACGTCGATCATGCGGCTGGTGCCGCCGGAGCGCCGCGGCTCGACGATGGGCACGATCACGATCGTCATCGCCGTCGCCCCTGCGATCGGCCCGACGATCGGCGGCGCGGTGCTCGCCTCGCTGAGCTGGCGCTGGATGTTCTGGATCGTGCTGCCGCTGGCCCTGGCGGCCCTGATCGTCGGCGCGATCCTGATGCGGCTGCCGAGCGAGACGCGATCGGTCCCGCTGGACCTGTTCTCCGTGCTGCTCTCCGCGCTCGGCTTCGGCGGCATCCTCTACGGCTTCTCCACCATCGGCGAGGCCGGTGGCGGTGCGGCGCTCCCGCCGTGGGTGCCGCTGGTGATCGGCGCGGTCGCGCTCGTCCTGTTCGTCGCGCGCCAGCTCGCCCTGCAGAAGCGTCGACGCGGCCCTGCTCGACCTGCGGCCGTTCACCCACCGGCAGTTCGTCGTCTCGCTCATCCTGTCCGCGCTGCTGTTCATGTCGCTGCTCGGCGCCGCCGCGATCCTGCTGCCGCTGTTCCTCCAGACGGTGCTCGGCGAGGACACGTTCTGGACCGGTCTCGCGGTGCTGCCCGGCGGGCTGGTCCTCGGCCTGCTCGGGCGGCCGGTCGGGTGCGCTGTACGACCGGTTCGGTGCGCGTCCGCTCGTCATCCCCGGCGCGATCATGATGGCCGCGGCGCTGTGGCTGTTCACCCTGCTCGGGGCGGGCTCGGCCCTGGGCGCGGTGGTCGGCGATCCACGTCCTGCTCATGGCCGGCCTGGGCCTGATGATGACGCCGCTGATGACCGACGGGCTGTCCTCGCTGCCGGGCCCGCTGTACTCCCACGGGAGTGCGATCCTCGCGACGCTGCAGCAGGTGGCCGGTGCGTTCGGCACCGCGGCCTTCGTGACGATCTCGGCGCTCGCGTCGGTCTCGCTGGGCGGCACCCCCGACGCGCAGGGGCTGCGGGTCGGGTTCATGGCCGCGGGTGTCGTCGGGGTGCTCGCGGTGGTCGTGTCGCTGTTCATGGGCGGCCGCCCCGCGGCTACGCCGGAGGCCGGCGACGACGCCCCGGCGCCCGATGCGGGGTCCACCCACCCCGAGTCCGTGGATGCCGAGTCCGCCGGCACCCGGACACCGGCCGACGCCGCCACTCCGCACGACACGGCTGCGACCGACGTCGAGCGCGCGGACACCGCGCCCGTCCCCGTCGTCCGGTCGACCGAAGGCCCCGAGGCGCGCGAGCCCGACGGGCCGCCCGCCGGGGTGCGGGTGCACGGCCACGTCGAGCTGGTCGGGCCGGGCGAGGCCGTGGTCACGCTCGTCGACGAGCACGGCGGCCAGCACGGGCGCACCGGCACGCGGTCCGGGCGCTACGAGCTGGACCTGCCGACGCCCGGCGTGTGGCTGCTCGTGGTCAGCGCGCCCGGGCACGCACCGCACGGGTCCTGAGCCGGCCGGGGCCGACTGCCCGAGCGGAGTGGACTCCCACGGCTGCGTCGGCAGCCGTGGGAGTCCACTCGGCGGTCGCTGGCCTCGTCACGCAGCGTGATTCGTGGCCGCGGCAACCACGGGGAAACCCGGGTCCCCGCGACCCGCTCTTCCGAGGCGACGGCTGGACGGACGTCACTCCAGGTGGCCGCCGAGGCCCCACGCGCGAGGCTCAGGCCGTCCCGAGGGGCTCGAGACGCTCGGCGCGGGGGTCGGGCGCCGAGACCCGCAGCTTGTCGGCCTCCTCGTCGGTGTCGACCGTCTGCGAGCGCCGCTCGGCCTCGACCCGCTCGACGTAGGTGCGGGCCTCCCGGTCGCGGGTCTCCTGGTCCCACCCGAGCAGGGCCGCCATCTGGTCCGCGACCGACTCGGCGGACTCGGCGCCCGCGGTGCGCGTACTCGATGGAGATGCGCGTCCGGCGGGTGAGGACGTCGTCGAGGTGCAGCGCGCCCTCGTAGGCCACCGCGTAGGCGACCTCGACCTTGAGGTAGTCCGGCGCCCCCGGCACGGGCTCCAGCAGCGTGCGGTCGTCCTCGCTCAGGGCCAGCAGCCCGTGCAGCAGCGAGCCGTACCGGTCGAGCAGGTGCCGGATGCGGTGCGGGTGCAGCCCGTAGCGCCGGCCGAGGTGCTCCGACTGGTTGATCAGCGCGAAGTACCCGTCGGCGCCGATGAGCGGCACGCGGTCGGTGATCGACGGGGCGACGCGGGTGGGGATGTCCTCCGCCGCCGCGTCGAGGGCGTCCTTGGCCATGACGCGGTAGGTCGTGTACTTGCCGCCCGCGATCGAGACCATCCCCGGCATCACCCGCGACACCGCGTGCTCCCGGGAGAGCTTCGAGGTCTCCTCGCTCTCGCCGGCGAGCAGCGGGCGCAGGCCGGCGTAGACGCCCTCGATGTCGTCGTGGCTCAGCGGGGTGACGAGCACCTCGTTGATGTGCTCGAGGAGGTAGTCGAGGTCGTGGCGGGTGGCCGCCGGGTGCGCCAGGTCCAGGCGCCAGCTGGTGTCGGTGGTCCCGACGATCCAGTGGTTGCGCCACGGGATCACGAACAGCACCGACTTCTCGGTCCGCAGGATCATCCCGACGTCCGAGGGGATCTTGTCGCGGGCGACGAGGAAGTGCACGCCCTTCGACGCCTGGACGTGGAAGCGGCCGCGGGTGCCGGCGGCGTGCTGCATCTGGTCGGTCCAGACCCCGGTGCAGTTGATGACCACGTGGGCGCGGACCTCGGTCTCACGCCCCGTCTCGACGTCGCGCACGCGCACGCCCGCGACCCGGTCCACCTCGTGGAGGAAGTCGACGACCTGGGTCGAGGTGCGCACGACGGCGCCGTACTGGGCGGCGGTGCGGCCCACCATCATCGTGTGGCGGGCGTCGTCGGCCTGCGCGTCGTAGTAGCGCACGGCGCCGACGAGCGCGTCGCGCTTGAGCGCGGGCGCCATCCGCAGCGCCCCGGAGCGGGTGAGCTGCTTCTGCTTGGGCAGCGAGCTCTTGCCGCCCAGCGTGTCGTAGAGGGTGATCCCGGCCGTCACGTACGGCCGCTCCCACGCGTGGTGGGTCAGCGGGTACAGGAACGCGACCGGCTTGATCAGGTGGGGGGCGAGGCGCGTCATGTTCAGCTCGCGCTCGTAGAGCGCCTCGCGGACCAGCCCGAAGTCGAGCTGCTCGAGGTAGCGCAGCCCGCCGTGGAAGAGCTTCGAGGACCGGCTCGACGTGCCCGCGGCGAGATCGCGGGCCTCGACGAGCGCCACGGTCAGCCCGCGGGTCGCCGCGTCCAGCGCGGCGCCGACGCCGACGACCCCGCCGCCGACGACCACCACGTCGAACCGCTCGGTGGAGAGCCGCTCCCACGCGGCCTCCCGCTCGGCCGGGCCGAGGCGGGCGGGCTCCACGCCGGCGTCGAGTCCGTCGGCGTCCGTGACGGGCTCCGCGGCCGCCGGGGACTGCCGGCCCGACTTCTGCCCGGAGGACTTCGCGGCCACGGACGTACCTCCTCGTGTCAACACGACCTGGTGGTGGGGGTTGCCCCCCACCACCATGCCCCACGCTCGTCGGCGCGGTCGTCACACCTGCTCGGGGCCGATCCGTTCCTGACCGCTCGCCGTCGCCTCCCGGTGCGCCGCCTCGCGGGGCGCCGGAGCCCGGGGGGACTCGCCGTCGTCGCCGGAGCGTCCGGGAGGCGACGGCGGCTCGTCACCACCCGCCGCCTCGGCCCGGGCGTCGAGCACCTGGCCGATGACGAAGTCGTAGACGAGGATGCCGATGACCCCGCCCACCAGTGGCCCCACGATCGGGACCCACCAGTAGTTGTCGAAGTACGTGCCCGCGCCGGGGAAGGCGAGTGGCCCCCAGCCCTCGATGTAGGTCCAGATCCGCGGCCCGAGGTCGCGGGCCGGGTTGATGGCGTAGCCCGCGTTGGTCCCGAAGCTCAAACCGATCCCGACGACGACCAGACCGATGATGAAGGCCCCGAGATTGCCGGTCGGGGCCTGGTTGCGCTGGTCGATGATCGCCGCGATCAGGGCGACGAGGATCGCGGTGCCCACGATCTGGTCGAGCAGCGGCCCCCAGAGGCCGCCGGCGAAGTACTTGGCCGGGAAGGTCGCGAAGATGGCGAACGTGTCCTGCGAGGCGGTCCGCGAGGCGATGCCCTTGGTGGCGTTGTACGCGTTGATCGCGGGGGAGTAGACCGCGTAGATGAGTGCGGCGGCGACGAATGCACCAGCCAGCTGAGCCAGCCAATAGCCGGGGACCTTCCGCCACGGGAACCCGCGCCGTACGGCGAACGCCAGCGTCACTGCGGGGTTGATGTGGGCGCCGCTCACGCCGCCGGCGATGTAGACGCCGAACACCACGCCCAACCCCCAGCCCCAGCCGATGATGAGCCAGTTGGCCGGACCGAAGTCGGCGGTCTGGCGGCCCGAGCCCGACAGGCCGACGACGGCGACCGCCACGCACCCCAGCCCGAACATGATCAGGACGAAGGTCCCGAGGAACTCCGACAACATCTCCCCGCCGGTCCCGGAGCGCCATCCGGCCGGCTTCTGCGCACGGGTCACCAGCGACCTCCTCCGACGAGCTGTGCACGTCCGGTGTGCCAGGCGTGTGGAGACACAGGCAAGCGCTGCGTGTGAGCTGCGTCAACCCCTTGCCACCGCGGGCTAGGTGGGCAACCGTCTGCGGCGACGAGGGCGCTCGACGCCCGGGCGGAGACGAGGAGACACGGATGACCCAGTACGTCGCGGCGATCGACCAGGGCACGACCTCGACCCGGTGCATGATCTTCGACCACTCCGGGCGGGTCGTCGCCGTCGACCAGCTCGAGCACCAGCAGATCTTCCCGCAGGCCGGGTGGGTGGAGCACGACGCGGCGGAGATCTGGGGGAACACCCGCCAGGTCTGCGGGGGTGCGCTCGCGCGCGCCGACCTCGACGCGTCGAGCATCGCCGCCGTCGGGATCACCAACCAGCGCGAGACCACCGTCGTGTGGGACAAGGCCACCGGCGAGCCCATCCACAACGCGATCGTCTGGCAGGACACCCGCACCCAGGCGATCTGCGACGAGCTCGGGGCGCTCGGCGGGGGCGCCGAGCGGTACCGCGCCCGGACGGGCCTCCCCCTGGCGACCTACTTCGCCGGGCCGAAGGCGCGCTGGATCCTCGACCACGTCGACGGGGCGCGGGAGCGCGCGGAGCGCGGCGAGCTGGCGTTCGGGACCATGGACACCTGGGTGCTGTGGAACGCCACCGGCGGCACCGAGGGCGGGCTGCACGTCACCGACCCGACGAACGCCTCGCGCACCCTGCTCATGAACATCGACACCCTGGAGTGGGACCCCGAGCTCTGCGAGGAGATCGGGGTGCCGATGGCGATGCTGCCGGAGATCCGGTCGTCGTCGGAGGACTACGGCCCGATCCGGGCGCGCGGCACGTTCCGCGACGTCCCGGTGGCCGGCATCCTCGGCGACCAGCAGGCGGCGACGTTCGGGCAGGCCTGCCTCGAGGTGGGCGAGGCCAAGAACACCTACGGCACCGGCAACTTCGTGCTGCTCAACACCGGCACCGAGAAGGTCGAGTCGAAGAACGGCCTGCTCACCACGGTCTGCTACAAGATCGGCGAGCAGCCGCAGATCTACGCGCTCGAGGGCTCGATCGCCGTCACCGGCTCGCTCGTGCAGTGGATGCGCGACAACCTCGGGATCATCTCCTCCGCGCCGGAGATCGAGGAGCTCGCCAAGACGGTCGACGACAACGGCGGCGCCTACTTCGTGCCCGCGTTCTCCGGCCTGTTCGCGCCGTACTGGCGCTCGGACGCCCGCGGCGTCGTCGTCGGCCTCACCCGCTACGTCAACAAGGGCCACCTCGCGCGGGCGGTGCTGGAGGCCACGGCGTTCCAGACCCGCGAGGTCATCGACGCGATGAACGCCGACTCCGGGGTCCCGCTGACCACGCTCAAGGTCGACGGCGGGATGGTCGGCAACGAGGTGCTCATGCAGTTCCAGGCCGACCTGCTCGGCGTCGAGGTCGTCCGCCCGGTCGTCTCGGAGACGACGGCGCTGGGCGCGGCCTACGCGGCCGGGCTCGCCGTCGGGTTCTGGGAGTCCGAGCAGGACATCCGCGACAACTGGGCCCAGGACAAGGTCTGGGAGCCCTCGATGGACCCGGCCGAGCGCGACCGGATCTACGCGGAGTGGAAGAAGGCGGTCACGCGCACCTTCGACTGGGCGTAGGGCGGAGCCCATGTGAACGGATTCGGTCGCCCCGACGACCACAGTCGTTCACATGGCCGCAGGCCTAGTCCAGGTCGTCGTGCTGCATCAGGCGACGGCCGGCCTCGGTGACGGACCCGGACAGCGACGGGTAGATCGAGAACGTGTGGGCGAGGTCGTCCACCGTGAGGTTGTTCTGCACGGCCATGGCCAGCGGGAGGATCAGCTCGCTCGCGACCGGGGCCACGATGACGCCGCCGATCACCACGCCCGTCGCGGGCCGGCAGAACACCTTGACGAAGCCCGTGGAGACGGCCGACATCTTGGCGCGGGGGTTCGTGCCCAGCGGCAGCAGCACCTCGCGCGCGGCGAACTCCCCGGACTCCACCTGCTTGTGCCCGATGCCGACGGTCGCGACCTCGGGCCGGGTGAACACGGCCGAGGCGACCGTCTTGAGCCGCAGCGGCCCGACGCCCTCGCCGAGGGCGTGCCACATCGCGATCCGGCCCTGCATCGCGGCGACCGAGGCGAGCGGCAGCAGTCCGGTGCAGTCGCCGGCCGCGTAGACGCCCGGCACCGAGGTGCGCGAGACGCGGTCGACGTCGATGTGGCCGGAGTCGCGGAGCTCGAGCCCGATCTCCTCGCACCCGAGGTCGCCGGTGTTCGGCACCGACCCGACGGTCATCAGCGCGTGCGAGCCGGTGACCTCGCGGCCGTCGGAGAGCGTGACCCGGACGCCCTCGGGGGTCGCGACGACCTTGTCGGCCCGCGAGCGCGGCTCGATGGTCACGCCCCGCTCGGTGAAGACCTCCTCGAGCGTCGCCGCGGCGTCCGGGTCCTCGTGCGGGAGCACCCGGTCCCGGCTGGAGATCAGCGTCACCGGGACGCCCAGCTCGGCGTACGCGGAGACGAACTCGGCGCCGGTCACACCCGAGCCGACGACGACGAGGTGCTCCGGCAGCGACTCGAGGTCGTAGATCTGGCGCCAGGTGAGGATGCGGCGGCCGTCGGGCACCGCGTCGGGCAGCACGCGCGGCGAGGCCCCGGTGGCGATGAGCGCGACGTCGGCGGTGACGACCTCGGTGTGCCCGTCGGCGTGGGTGATCTCGATGTCGTGGGTGGCGCTGTGGATGTCGCTGCGGCGGAAGCGGCCGCGTCCGTCGCACACCCGGACCCCGGCGCGCTCCACCGTCGCCCGGATGTCCGCCGACTGCGCCCGCGCGAGGTCCTTGACGCGGCTGTTGACGCGCGGCAGGTCGACGACGACGGCCTCGTCGGAGTCGACGTCGATGCCCATCTCGCCGTTGCGCCGGAAGCCCGCGCGCACCCCGGCCGAGGCGATGAAGGTCTTGGACGGGACGCAGTCGTAGGCCACGCAGGTCCCGCCGACGTGGTCCTCCTCGACGAGGACGACGTCGGCCTCGTGCTGCGAGGCGACGAGGGCCGCCTCGTACCCGGCGGGGCCGCCGCCGAGGATGACGATGCGGGTCATGGACGTCCTCCGTGTTCGGGGTGCCGGCTCCGGGACTCGTTCCCGGCCGCGGGGGGTGGTGGTGGGGCGCCGATGCGCCGGTCACGGACCATCCTGCCCGTTCGGCGTAACCGGCGTGGTTCCGGCGTCGGTCGGGCCCCCCTCCCCTGGCTACCCTGTCCGCCGTGCCGCTCTACGCCGCCTACGGGTCGAACATGGACCCCGCGCAGATGATGCAACGCGCGCCCCACTCCCCGGTCTCGGGGACCGGCTGGCTCGAGGGGTGGCGCATCACCTTCGGGGGCGAGGACCTCGGGTGGGAGGGCGCGCTGTCCACCGTGGTCGAGGACCCCACCTCACGGGTCTTCGTGGTGCTCTACGACGTCAGCCCGCTCGACGTCGACCAGCTCGACCGCTGGGAGGGCGGCGAGCTCGGCATGCACAAGAAGCTGCGGCTGCGCATCCAGACCATGGACGGACCGCAGCTGGCCTGGGTGTACGTGCTCGACGCCTACGAGGGCGGCCTGCCCTCCGCCCGCTACATCGGGGTGCTCTCCGATGCGGCCGAGGCCGCCGGCGCCCCCGACGACTACGTCCGGGCGCTGCGCGAGCGCCCCTGCCGTTCGGTGGGACCCGGCACCCCGCCGTAGGGCCGGCCGTCGCCCCGCGCTCGACGACGAGGGGCACACCACGCACGTCCCGGAGCGCCCGGACCTGCCTGACGTGCCCCTCGTACGGCACGCCGCACCCGCGCCGGCGACGAGGGGCACAGCACGCACGTCCCGGAGCGCCCGGACCTGCCTGACGTGCCCCTCGTGGGCAGCGGCGTCAGCGGTCGAGGCCGGCCCGGCGCAGCGCGTCCGCCATGGCCCCGCCGGGCGCGGGACGCTGATCGCCGCCGGGCTTGCCACCCTGACCACCACGGGGCTTGCCCCGCGAGCCGCCGGTCGGCTCCCCACCGCGCCCGGCCGGCCTGCTGCGCTGGCCCTGGTCGCCGCCCTTGCCCCCCTGGCCGCCTCGTGGCCGGCCCCCGTCGCGGCCCTGGCTCCCGTCGCGGCCCTGGCCGTCCCGCGGCGTGCCGCCGCGGCGCTCGCCGCCGGCCCGGCCGCCGCCCTGACCGCCGGCGCCCGGCTCGTCGTCGAGCCGCAGCGTCAGCGAGATCCGCTTCCGGGGGACGTCGACCTCCAGGACCTTCACCCGCACGACGTCGCCGGGGCCGACGACGGCGCGCGGATCGGAGACGAACTCCTTCGACATCGCCGAGATGTGCACGAGCCCGTCCTGGTGCACCCCGACGTCGACGAACGCCCCGAACGCCGCGACGTTGGTGACGACGCCCTCGAGCACCATCCCCGACGCCAGGTCGGTGATCTTCTCGACGCCCTCGGCGAAGGTGGCCGTCTCGAACGCGGGCCGCGGGTCACGGCCGGGCTTGTCGAGCTCGGCGATGATGTCGGTGACCGTCGGGACCCCGAAGGTCTCGTCGGTGAACTCGCGGGGGTCGAGGCGCCCGAGCAGCGCGGAGTTGCCGACCAGCGAGGCGACGTCCGTCCCCGTCCGCTCGACGATGCGCCGCACCACGGGGTAGGCCTCGGGGTGGACCCCGGAGCGGTCGAGGGGGTCGGGCGCGTCGGGGATGCGCAGGAATCCCGCGCACTGCTCGAACGCCTTCGCGCCGAGGCGCGGCACCTTCGTCAGGGCCTTCCGCGAGGCGAACGGGCCGTGCTCGTCGCGGAACCCGACGATCGTCGTCGCGAGCCCGGAGGAGATGCCGGACACGCGGCGCAGCAGCGGCGCCGAGGCGGTGTTGACGTCGACGCCGACGGCGTTCACGCAGTCCTCCACCACGCCGTCGAGCGAGCGCGACAGCATCGTCGGGGACACGTCGTGCTGGTACTGCCCGACGCCGATCGACTTCGGGTCGATCTTCACGAGCTCGGCGAGCGGGTCCTGGAGCCGCCGGGCGATGGAGACCGCGCCGCGGATGGAGACGTCGAGGTCCGGCAGCTCCTTCGAGGCCTCCTCCGACGCCGAGTACACCGACGCGCCCGCCTCGGAGACCATCGCCGGGATGAGCCCGGGCGCCGCCTTCGCCAGCTCCTGCGCCAGCTTGTGGGTCTCGCGGGAGGCGGTGCCGTTCCCGATGGCGACCAGTTCCACCCCGTGCTCCGTCGCGAGCCGGACGAGGGTGGCGAGCGAGGCGTCCCACTGGTTGCGCGGCACGTGCGGGTAGATGGTCTCGTACGCGACGACCTTGCCGGTGCCGTCGACGACCGCGACCTTCACGCCGGTGCGCAGGCCGGGGTCGAGGCCCATCGTCGGGCGGGCCCCCGCCGGCGCGGCGAGCAGGAGGTCGCGCAGGTTGCCGGCGAACACCCCCACGGCGCCCTCCTCGGCCACCTCCCGCAGCCGCACCCGCAGGTCGACCACCAGGCGCGACGAGATGCGGGTGCGCCAGGCCCAGCGCGCGACGCCGACGAGCCACGGATCGGCCGGACGCCCCCGGTCGGCGATGCCGGCGGCCGCGGCGACCCGGGTCTCGTAGGCGGAGGTGTCGCCGTCGTCGTCGGCCGAGCACGGGTCGAACGTCAGCGCCAGGACCTCCTCGGCCTCGCCGCGCAGCAGCGCGAGGATCCGGTGGGAGGGGAGCTTGGTGAACGGCTCGTCGAACGCGAAGTAGTCGGAGAACTTCGACGCGGCGGCGTCCTCGGCCTTGCCCTCGCGGACGACGGCGACGACGCGGCCGCGGGTCCACATCCGCTCGCGGAGCTCGCCCACGAGGTCGGCGTCCTCGCCGAAGCGCTCGACGAGGATCGCCCGGGCGCCCTCGAGCGCGGCGTCGGCGTCGGCCACGCCCCGCTCGGCGTCGACGAACGCCGCGGCGGCCGCCCGGGGGTCGACCGTCGGGTCGCCGAGCAGGCCGTCGGCGAGGGGCTCGAGGCCCGCCTCGCGGGCGATCATCGCCTTGGTGCGGCGCTTGGGCTTGTAGGGCAGGTAGACGTCCTCGAGGCGGCTCTTGGTCTCGGCGCCGAGGATCCGCGCGTGCAGCTCGTCGGTCAGCTTGCCCTGCTCACGGACCGACTCGAGGACCGCGGCGCGCCGCTCCTCGAGCTCGCGCAGGTACCCCAGGCGCTCGTCGAGGGTGCGCAGCTGGGCGTCGTCCAGCCCGCCCGTGGCCTCCTTGCGGTACCGCGCGACGAACGGCACCGTCGCGCCGCCGTCGAGCAGCTCGATCGCGGCACGCACCTGGCCCTCGCCGACCGCCAGCTCGGTGGCGAGGCGGCGCGGGACGGGCGGCAGCGCGGTGGGGGTCGCAGCAGCGGTCGCGGTCACGGGAGTCATCGTGCAACACCGCACCGACAGTCTGGGCCGGACCCGGCAGCGTCGTCGGGACGGCCCTGTGGCAGGCCGGTGATCGACGACGGTTCTCGGACGTCCGGTGTCTGCAGAGAGACTTCTCTGACGTCCGGAGCTAGCCCTCCAGCGACAGCAGCGCCGCCTGCACCATCGTCCGCACGCCCACCGGGAGCGCCCGCTCGTCGAGCTGGAACGTCGGCTGGTGGATGTCGGACTGCGGGCCCTCACCGGACCACACGCCGAGCCGGCCCATCGCGCCGGGCACGTGCTCGAGGTACCAACCGAAGTCCTCGCCGCCCGAGGACTGCTCGGTGTCCACGGCCGCGCCCGGGCCCGCCGCGCGCTCCGCGGCGCGGGCCAGCAGGTCGGCCGACACCGGGTCGTTGACGACCGGCGGCACGCCGCGGCGGTGCTCGAGGACGTACCCGACGCCGGTCGGGGCGAGCAGGGCGGTGACGAGCTGGCGCACCAGCGGCTCGAGCTCGTTCCAGGTCGCGTGTTGGGCGGTGCGCAGCGTGCCCGAGAGCGTCCCGATCTCCGGGACCGCGTTCGCGGCGTGCCCGGCGTCGACCTGCCCCCAGACCATGACGGTGCCCGAGCGCGGGTCGACGCGCCGCGAGAGCAGGTCGGGCAGCCCGGTGATGACGGTGCCGAGCGCGTGCACCAGGTCGGCGGTCAGGTGCGGCCGCGAGGTGTGCCCGCCGGGCGAGGTGAGGCGCAGCTCGAGCATGTCGCAGGCCGAGGTGATGGGCCCGACCCGCGTGCCCACGTGCCCGACCTCGAGGCGCGGGTCGCAGTGCAGCGCGAAGATGCGGTCGACGTCGGCCAGGCCGTCGGCGGCGATGACGTCGAGCGCACCGCCGGGCTGGACCTCCTCGGCGGGCTGGAACACCAGCCGCACGCGCCCGGGCAGGCGGTCCGCCACGGAGGCCAGCGCGACGCCCGCGCCCAGCAGCACCGCGGTGTGCGCGTCGTGCCCGCACATGTGCGCGACGCCGGGGACCTGCGAGACCCACGGGACGTCGGCGTGCTCGTGCAGCGGCAGCGCGTCCATGTCGGCGCGGAGCGCGACGGTGCGCGACCCGGTGCCGACGTCGCAGATCAGGCCCGTGCCGGGGAGGAGCCGCGGCGTCAGGCCCGCCGACTCCAGCACCCGCGCGCACATCGCGGTGGTGGCGTGCTCGGAGCGCGCGAGCTCGGGGTGGGCGTGGACGGCGCGGCGCCAGCCGACGACGTCGCCCACGTGCGCGGTGAGCCACGCGTCGAGCCACCGGGGTCCGGAGCCGTCACCGAGGTCGGTCACGCCGGGGCGTGCCTGCGTGGCGCCGGAGTCCTCCGGGCGGGTCTGCAGCAGCGTCACCGTTCCACCTCCTCGAGCCCTCCGAACGGGACCGTCCGGCGGCTGGAGATTCCAGGATGCCTCCATCCGGGGGGCTCCCGAGGCCCTCGGACGCCGACGGCGCCGAGGGGGCCGGACGATGCTGTCAGTGGTGGGGTGCCCCCACCGCGCCCGAGACGAACGGCCGGTTCGCGCAGGTCACCGGCTCACCGGTCCGCAAACGCCGCCCGTCGCCGGACGAACGGTCACACGCGCGGTGACGGACCGCGCCATCCGGTTGTGCGCCACGGGTCAGCGGCGGCGGGGCCGGACGGGTGGGGCGACGGACACTGTCGGCCGGGACGCCATCATGGAGGTGTGAGTCCCCGCCCCGCCGAGACGCGACGCCTGGTCGGACGGTACCGCCTGGACTCCGAGCTCGGCCGCGGCGCGATGGGCACGGTCTGGTCGGCCTACGACGAGGTGCTGCACCGTCCGGTCGCGGTCAAGGAGGTCCGGCTCTCGCTGGTGCCGGTCTCCGAGCGCGCCATCGTGCGGGAGCGGACCCTGCGCGAGGCCCGCGCGACGGCGATGCTCAGCCACCCCAACGTCGTCACCCTCTACGACGTCGTCGAGGTCGACTCCGAGCCCTACGTCGTCATGGAGCTGCTGCCCTCGCGCAGCCTCGCGTCGTACATCGCCGAGCAGGGGACCCTCAGCCAGGGCGAGACGGCGGAGATCGGGTCGGCGGTCGCGTCGGCGCTGATGACCGCGCACCGCGCCGGGATCACCCACCGCGACGTCAAGCCCGGCAACGTGCTCATCGGGACCGACGGCCAGATCAAGCTCACCGACTTCGGGATCGCGCGCAACGCGGCCGAGTCGTCGATGACCCAGACCGGGACCGTCCTCGGGTCGCCGCCCTACATCGCGCCCGAGGTGGCGATGGGCCGCGCGGTCGGGCCGGCCGCGGACCTGTGGGGGCTCGGCGCGACGCTGTTCGCCTGCCTCGAGGGCCGCCCGCCCTACGACGCGGGCGACCCGGTCTCGACGGTGTCGGCGGTCGTCCACGGCGACATCCCCCGGCCGACGGGTCACGGCCCGGTCGTCGACGTCGTGCGCGGGCTGATGGTGAAGGACCCCGGCATGCGCATGCCGCTGCCCGCCGTGCGCCGGCGCCTGCGCCCGCTCATGGCCGACCCGGAGGGCCCGATGCTCTCCGCGCCGGCCTCCCCCGCGACGACGGAGTTCCGCCTCCCCGGGACGGGGTCGCGTCCCGCCGCGGACGACCCCCGCTCCGGGCTGATCCCCGCCCGCGGACGCAGCGACACGCTGGTCGAGGGGGCCGGGGCCGTCGAGGACCGGCCCCGGACGACCGGCTCGCCGAGCCCGTCGCCCCGCCGCCCCTCGCCCACGCCGCCTGCGGCCCGGACCGCCCCGCTGGCCGGCGGGCCCCGGCGGACGCGACCGCACCCCGGCGGAGGCGGCCGTCCCGACGCCGCGACGAGCCCCGGCCGTGGCGCCGGAGACGGAGCCCCCCGAGACGCCTGAGGCGCCGGAGACGGGCGACGGGGCGGCGGCCGGCCCGTCGACGACGGCGGGTGCGACGGCGGGTGCCGCGTCCGCGGCGGTGGCGGCCGGCGCGGTGGCCGGCGCAGCGGCGGCGGCGCCGGCAGCCGGCACCGAGACGGCGACACCGGACACGGCGACACCGGACACGGCCACACCGGACACGGCCACACCGGACACGGCCACACCGGACACGGCGACGCCCGACGCGGAGACGCCGGGCGCGGACGCCGGCGACGCGAGCGCGGCGGCGGACGACGAGGGCGCCGAGCGGCCCGAGGCGCGCGACGCGTCGGCCGGCACCACGACGGCGGACGACGACGCGGCGGCCGCGGCCGGCGTCGTCGTCGCCCGAGGAGGCCGACGACGCCGAGGAGGCGAGCACCGCTCCCCCGCGACCGCGGACGCCGAGGCCGGCGGCGACGAGGCCACACCGCCCGACGGCGAGGCGCCCGAGGACGCCGCCGGGTGGAGAGCGGCGGGGCGGCCGCGCTCGTCGCGCCGGTCACGGCCACGGAGGACGGCGAGGGCGGGGACGCGACCGCCGAGGACACCTCGAGCGGGAACACCCCGGGCAGCCCGACGACGGCCGCGGGTCCGGCCACGCAGGAGGCCCCCGCGTCGGCCCCGACGGACGACGACGGGCCGGCCGCGGACGACGGCGAGGTCGAGCGGGGAACCGCGGCGGCCGCGAGCGCGGTCCCCGACCCCGATTCCGACTCCGACGCCGAGGGACCGGGCGGCGCCGGCGTGGTGGCGGGCGTCGCCGCCGCCGGCGCGGTGGCCGCCGGCGCATCCGTGGCCGGCACACCGTCGGCCGGTACGACGCCGGACCCGGACGACGAGACCGACCGCCCGGAGGCCGCCGGCAGCAGCGACGCGGAGGACCCCGCCGACGAGGGCGCCGAGCGACCTCCCCCCGGCGAGGTCGCCGCGCCGCCCACCGCCGCGCCGCCCACCGCCCCGGCCGCCACGAGCACCCCGTCCACGAGCACCCCGCGGACCTCCACCCCGTCCGCGGGCACCCCCCGCACCCCGACGCCGCCGTCGGGCACCTCCCGCACGTCCACCCCGTCGTCGGGGACCGTGGTCCCGGAGCCGTCCGCGTCGGAGACCACGATGGTCACGCCCCGGCTGCCCAGCCGGCGCGCGGCCGGCGCCGCGTCCGGGCCCGACCACGTCCGGGGGCTGGTCGCAGCCCTACCAGCGCCCGCAGTGGGCGCCCATGGGTGCGCCGCCCCGCACCGGCCCGCCCCAGGCGCTGGCGGCCGATCCCGGTCCGCTGCCGTTCGCCCCGTCCCGCCGTCCGGCACCCTCGCCGAGCCCGGCGCGCCGGATCGGGGTCGTCGTCCTCGTCGTCGTGCTCGCCCTCGCCGGGCTGGTCGGCGGGTACGCCGCCGTCCGGCTCATCGGGGGGCAACCGCCGTTCTCGGTGTCGCTCGCCCCCGACGGGCCCGTGGTCGACGGCGAGCGGATGGTCTCCCACAGCGACGACAACGCCCGCTACAGCGGCACCGGGATGGGGTTCACCGCCCTGGTGCCCAGCACGTGGCAGCAGTTCCGGCTGCAGCAGCCCGGCGGCGACATCGTGGTGCGCTACGTGTCCGACGACGCCGACCGCGAGCTGCGCATCGACCGGCTCGTGCGCTTCTACCCCGCGCAGCGCGCCGCGGCGTACGCCGCGCTGCTGGCCGAGCCCGACCGGGTCGGGGCCGACGCGGTCCGGGTGGAGCCGCTCACCGTCGTGGCGCCGGCGCGCCCCGGGGCGTCGGAGCCGGTGCAGCAGACGGTGTACCGGGCGCGCAGCGGCGCCACCGACGACCGGACCACGTGGACCCGGCTCGTCCCGTCGGGGACCGACCTGTGGGTGGTGCGGATGACCGCGCCGAGCACCGCCCCCGGCGGCGCCTCCCAGCAGTTCTCGGTGATCGCGGACAGCTTCGTCCCGCCCGTCTGACCCTCTCTAGGGTGCTGCACCGATGAGCGCCGAACCCGCCAGCCCTGATCAGCGCAGCCCCCGCAGCGATCCCGACGGCGCCGCCCGCGCCGCCGCGGCCGAGCTGGCCCGGCGCACCGGGGTCGAGCGCCACGACGTCGCCGTGGTCCTCGGCTCGGGGTGGGCGCCCGCCGCCGACGTGCTGGGCCCCGCGGACGCCGAGGTGCCCGTCGCCGAGCTCCCGGGCTTCACCCCGCCGGGCGCCCCGGACCACCGCGGGACGGCCCGCTCGGTCACCGTCGACGGCCGCTCCGTCCTCGTGCTGCTGGGCCGCACCCACCTCTACGAGGGCCACGGCGAGGCGCAGGCCGTGCACGCGGTCCGGACGGCCTGCGCGGCCGGGGCGGGCACCGTCGTGCTCACCAACGCCGCCGGCGGCATCGACCCCGCCTACGCCGTCGGCCAGCCCGTGCTGATCAGCGACCACCTCAACCTCACCGGGCGCTCCCCGCTGGTCGGGCCCGCGTTCGTCGACCTCACCGACGCCTACGACCCGGACCTGCGCGCGGCCGCCCGCCGCCTCGACCCGACGCTCGTCGAGGGCGTCTACGCCGGGCTCCCGGGACCGCACTTCGAGACCCCCGCCGAGATCCGGATGCTGCGGACGCTGGGGGCGGACCTGGTCGGGATGTCGACGGTGCTGGAGACGATCGCGGCCCGCGCGGCGGGGGCCCGCGTCGCGGGGATCGCGCTGGTCAGCAACCCCGCCGCGGGGACGACCGACGAGCGCATCGACCACCTCGCGGTCCTGGACGCGGTGCACGCCGCGGCGGCGCGCACCGGGGCGCTGCTCCGGGGACTCGTCGCCACTGTGAGCGGTGGTGGTCGCCCTGACGACGAAATTCGTCCACATCGCGGAGCGTTGCGGACCACATGACATCGCGAGCCGTGCAGTACGCCCGCTACGGCGGGCCGGAGGTGCTGGAGATCGTGGAGCGCGAGGACCCGCAGCCGGGCCCGGGGCAGGTCCGCCTGGCCGTCCGCGCCGCGTCGGTCAACCCGATCGACTGGAAGCTCCGCAGCGGGGGCATGGCGTCCACCGACGCGCCCGAGCAGCCGGTGATCGGCGGGGTCGACGTGGCGGGCACGGTCGAGGCCGTGGGCGAGGGCGTGACCGCGTTCGCCGTGGGCGACGAGGTGCTGGGCAACGCCGCGGGCGGCGCCTACGCGGAGAAGGCCCTGGCGCAGGAGTCCGCGCTGTCCGCCAAGCCGGCCGAGCTCAGCTGGGAGGTCGCGGGCTCGCTGCCGGTGGTCGCGACGACCGCGTACCGCGGGCTCGCCCTGCTCGGGCTCGGCGAGGGCGACGACACGAGCGGGAAGGTCCTCGTGATCACCGGGGCGTCCGGCGGGGTCGGCATCGTCGCGACGCAGGTCGCGGTGGCGCGCGGGGTGACCGTGATCGGCACCGCGAGCGAGCGCCACCAGGACGCCGTCACCGCGCTCGGCGCCACCGCGGTGGTCTACGGCGAGGGCTTCGCCGACCGGGTCCGCGCGGTCACCGACCACGTCGACGCCGCGTTCGACACCGCGGGCAAGGGCGCGCTCGGCGACCTCGTCGCGCTGACGGGCTCGGCGGACCGCGTGATCACGATCGCCGACCCGGAGGCCGGGAAGCACGAGCGTCAAGTTCACCGGCGGCGCGAGCGCCGCCGCCGAGGAGGTCGAGGGCGCGCTCGCCGACTTCGCCGCCGGGGTCGCGGACGGTCGCTACCGCGCGCCCGAGGTCGTCGTCTACCCGCTCGACGAGGCCGGGAAGGCGCAGGAGGACAACCGCACCGGCGCGGTGAGCGGCAAGCTCGTCCTCACGCCGTGACCCGGAGCGTCGAGCTCAGTCCCTCGCCCGCAGCGCGGCCTCGTAGAGGGCCTTCGTCGAGACCCCGCGCTCGGTCGCGACCCGGCGGGCGGCGTCCTTGAGACGCTGCCCGCCGGCGACGAGCGCGAGCACGTCGCCGGCGAGCTCGTCGGGTTCCGGGGCGACGAGGACGGCGCCGCCGAGCACGACGGTCACCTCGCCGAGCACGTCGCGCTCCCCCGCCCACGCGGCCAGCTCGCCGAGCCCGCCCCGGACGACCTCCTCGTGGGTCTTGGTCAGCTCGCGGCACACCGCGGCCGGCCGCTCGGCCCCGAGCACGTCGACCGCCACCGCGAGCAGGGACGCCAGGCGGCGCGGCGACTCGAAGAACACCGTGGTGCGCTGCTCGGCCGCGAGCACGGCCAGCCACGAGCGCCGCTTGCCGTCGGCGCGGGGCGCGAACCCCTCGAAGCAGAACCGGTCGGTGGGCAGCCCCGACACCGCGAGCGCCGCGAGCACCGCGGACGGCCCGGGCAGGCAGCGCACGGTGAGGCCCTCGGCCGCGCACGCCGCGACCAGCCGGTAGCCGGGGTCGGACACCACGGGCATCCCGGCGTCGGTCACCACGAGCACCGTCGCGCCGCCGCGCACCGCCTCGACCAGGCGCGGGATGCGGGCCCGCTCGACGTCCTCGTAGAAGCTCACGACGGTGCCCGCGACGGCCACCCCGAGCGCCGCCGCCAGCCGGCCCAGCCGGCGGGTGTCCTCGGCGGCGACGACGTCGGCCGTCGCGAGCGCGGTCCGCAGCCGGGCCGACGCGTCGTCGGGGTCACCCAACGGGGTCGCCGCCAGCAGCAGGACACCGTCGGGCACGGTTCGAGACCCTAGTTCAGGGCCGTACGATCAGCGCCCGTGACGGCCGGCAGCACCCTCCAGCGGCCCGCGACGCCCGCCCCCGCGGACCCGCGCGGTGTCCTCGCCCCGGGGCCGCGCGGGGTGGAGAGCCTGCTCGGGCGCCCGATGCCGACCGACCGGCTGCGCGGCTGGGTCGTCACGGTCGTCCTCACGCTGATCGCGGGCGTCGTGCGGATGTGGGACCTGGGGTGGCCCACCGACAACGGCACCCCGGTCTTCGACGAGAAGCACTACGTCCCGCAGACCTGGCAGGCGCTGCGCAACGGCGGGTACGAGGACAACCCGGGCTACGAGCTCGTCGTCCACCCGCCGCTGTCCAAGCAGCTCATGGCGCTCGGACAGTGGGTCTTCGGGTACGACCCGGTGGGCTGGCGGGTGGTCTCCGCGCTGGCCGGGACGCTGTGCGTGCTGCTCGTGATCCGCATCGCCCGCCGGCTCACCCGCTCGACGCTGCTCGGCGCGATCGCCGGCGTCCTGCTGATCTGCGACGGGCTCTCCCACGTCTCCAGCCGCGTCGGGATGATCGACATCTACCCGACGCTGTTCGTGCTCGGCGCGTTCGCCGCGATCCTCGCCGACCGCGACGACGTCCGGAGCCGGATGGCCGTCGTCGTCGCGCAGGGCCGGGTGCTGGACACGCCGTTCGGGCCGCGGCTCGGGGTGCGCTGGTGGCGGTTCGCCGCCGGGCTGTGCATCGGGGCCTCGCTCGCGAGCAAGTGGTCCGGGCTCTACTACATCGTCTTCCTCGGCGGCCCTGATCATCGGGTTCGACGTGGCCGCGCGGCGCGCGGCCGGCGTGGCGCGCCCCTGGGTCGGGACGCTGGTGCGCGACGTGGCCCCGCTGCTGTGGGCGTGCTTCGTCGTCCCGATCCTGGTCTACCTCGCGAGCTGGCTGCCGTGGATCGCCTCCGAGACGGGCACCGACCGGCACGTCACCGACGCCAAGGCCGACTCGGTCGCGCTCGTCGCGCTGCTCCCGGACTGGCTGCCCGACTGGGTCCGCGGCATGGCGTACTTCTCCTCGAAGGTGCTCGAGTTCCACGCCACGCTGTTCACCCCGCGCGGCAACCCGCACCCGTGGGAGTCGAAGCCCTGGACCTGGCCGATGGGCCTGCGCCCGATGCTCTACTACTACGAGTCCGGTGCGGGGGCGTCCGGCTGCGGCAGCGACGACTGCGTCGGCGCGGTGATGGCCATCGGCACCCCCGCCCTGTGGTGGACCGCGTTCCCGGTGCTCGGCTGGGGCGCCTGGCGCTGGATCACCCGCCGGGACTGGCGCTACGCGGCGGTCCTCGTGGGCTACGGCGCCGGCATCCTGCCGTGGTTCACCGACATCGACCGGCAGATGTACTTCTTCTACATGACGCCGGTGGTCCCGTTCCTGGTGCTCGCCGTCGTCCTCGTGCTCGGCGAGATCCTCGGGCGGCGCACGGCGGGGCCGGAGCGGCGCGCGACGGGACGCATGGTCGTCGCGCTCTACGTCGGGCTCGTGGTGGCGAACTTCGCGTGGCTGTGGCCGATCCTCGTCGGCGCCTCGATCACGGCCGCCCGGTGGAACGCGGAGCTCTGGCTGCCCTCCTGGCGATAGATGTTCGCCGCAACTGTTCCGCAACGAGAATGTTCATGGCTGTTACACGGTGCGTCCTCCCGGGCGTTGTGGCCGCGGCGGCCCGCCTGCGACCGTGGACGGGACACGGCGGCGCCCCTCCGACGAGGGGCTTGCGCCGGAGCGGAGGAGCCGTGACGGTGACCGAGGACGGCCCGCTCGACTGGGACCGGGTCCGCGAGCGCTACGCCGACCGGCCGTCCCTCGCGTCGTTGGCGGGCTCCTCGCGGGTCCGGGTCGTCGACGTCGACGACGAGCGGATTCTGCCTGAGCCAGCGTCTCTGGCGCGACTGCGTGTCCCGCGCGGACCTCGACGCGGCCCTCGGGCTGCTGCGCGACGGGCGGCTCGCGGGGACGCCGATGGCGGTCGCCGAGGGGTTGCGGCGCTACTACGCGTCCGGTCCGCGGGTCGAGACCGGGTGCACGCGGGGGCCGAACCTCGTGGCCGTCGTGCTCGCCGACCTCGGCTACCTCACGCCTCCCTGATCCCGGTCGACAGGCGGGCGATGACCTCGAAATGAACGTCCTGGGCGCGGGCGATGTAGACGTCCTGCACGACGTGCCCGCCACGCAGCACCGTCTCCCCGCGGGCGCCCCCGAAGCGCACCTCGTCGCTGGCGGCGAGGACGTCCTCGCGTCGGACCGACCCGGCGTCCCGGACGAGCTGGGCGTAGAGGTTCATCCCCTCGTAGCAGGACTCGCCGAAGCTCGACGGCACCGGCGCACCCGCCCCGAACCGACGCCCGAAGCGTCCCGCGAACTCCAACGCGTCCATCGTCGCCAGGTCCTCGAAGTACCCCGCCGCCGAGTACAGCGAGCGCGTCGCGCGCTCGCCCGAGGCCAGCAGCATCGTCTCGTCCATGAGGGTGGAGAGCCGCGTCTGGCGGTAGTCGAGGCCGGCGTCGGCGAAGGCCCGGTTGAAGTGCACCGCGTCCTCGCCGACCAGCAGCATGAGCACGCCGTCGGCGCTGCCGCGCGCGAGCGTCCGCAGCACCGGGGCGAAGTCGCGGGTCCCCAGCGGGACGAAGATCTCGTCGACGATCGGCACGCCGTGGGCGCGCGCCCACTGCGCGGCGACGGCGGCCGAGGCCCGGGGCCACACGTAGTCGTCCCCGACGACGGCCCACCGGCGCACCCCCAGTTCGGTGCGCATCCACTCGAGCGCCGGACCCAGCTGGTTCGCCGGGGTCTCGCCGGTGAGCAGCACGCCCGGCGTGCGCTCGCCGCCCTCGTAGAGCGCGGTGTAGACGTAGGGCACCTCCGCGGCGACCCGCGGCGCGAGCCGGCGCCGCACCGCCGAGATGTGCCAGCCGACCACGGCGTCCACGGCGGCGGTGTGCACGAGTCGCCCGACGTCGCGCGCCACCGCGCCCGGTTCCGCCCCGCCGTCGACGTGGTGGAGCTCGACCGGCCGCCCGAGGAGCCCGCCGTCGAGGTTGATCTCGGCGACGGCGAGCTCGGAACACATCCGGCACGACAGCCCGAACATGCCCGCCGGCCCCTGCCAGGGCGTGACGAGGGCGACGCGCACGGCCCCGTCGCACGCACCCGGCTCGTCGAGCGGCGTGGCGTGGCTCGGCCGTTCGGCACCGGCATCACCTCCGGGGACGTGGCCCCTGCCAGGCAGTATGGCCACGCCGGACGACGCGGGGAAGCTTGTACTGTTTCGAGCAGGCAACGTCGGGGAGGTCCGGTCATGAGCGCGCGAGGCCGCGAACCGGGCATCCGCGTCGTCGACCTCCTCGACCTCGCGGACCGGACGGTCGGGTCCTGCCTCGCGCGTGCCTCCTCCGCCTCGGGCATCAGCCGGGAGCAGTGGCGCGCGCTGATGCTGCTCGACGAGGGCGTCGACGATGCGGCCGTGCAGGCCCGCGGCCACACCATGGGGGAGATCGCGACCCGCGCCGCGGTGCCCGCGCCGACCGCCACCCGCCTGGTCGACAAGCTGGTCGCCGAGGGTCTCGCCTACCGCCGCAGCGACGACTGGGACCGTCGCCGCGTCCACGTGCACATCTCCCCCGAGGGCCACGCCCTGGTCGCGCGGACCGCCGCCGAGCTCGACGACGCGCTCGGCGCGGCACTCACCGACCTCGGCCCCGACAACCGGGCCTCCCTCGTCGGTCTGCTCACCCGCCTCGACCGGGCAGCCACCCACCGGCCGGAGCCCAGCCCGCGCTGACGGCGCATGTGACGTCCGTCCTCGCCACGTTTCGCCTGGATTACTTCTGCTCTGGAAATATTGCATCGTGATCCAGGCCTCGTACGGTCGGTCCACGTCAGCACAGAGCGCGAGGAACGGCGGGCACCCATGCGGCACGGGGACATCAGCAGCAGCAACGACGGCGTTGGTGTGGCGGTCGTCAACTACACGATGCCGCGCCTGCACGACCAGGAGAGCATCCGGAAGAACTGCGAGCAGATCGCGGACATGGTCGTCGGGATCAAGCAGGGCTTTCCCGGCATGGACCTCGATCATCTTCCCGGAGTACTCGACCCACGGGATCATGTACGACCGCCAGGAGATGTTCGACAACGCCGCGAGCGTTCCCGGGTTCGAGACCGAGATCTTCGCCGAGGCGTGTCGCACCGCCGGCGTCTGGGGCGTGTTCTCCATGACCGGGGAGCGCCACGAGGAGCACCCCGACAAGAACCCGTACAACTCGCTGGTCCTCATCAACTCCGACGGCGAGATCGTCAACAAGTACCGCAAGATCCTGCCCTGGGTCCCGATCGAGGGCTGGTACCCCGGCGAGCACACCACCGTCGTCGACGGCCCCAAGGGCCTCAAGATGGCCCTGATCATCTGCGACGACGGCAACTACCCCGAGATTTGGCGCGACTGTGTCCATGAAGGGCGCCGAGCTCGTCGTCCGGCCGCAGGGCTACATGTACCCGGCCAAGGAACAGCAGATCATGATGGCCAAGTCGATGGCGTGGGCGAACAACGTGCTACGTCGCGGTCGCCAACGCCACCGGGTTCGACGGCGTCTACTCCTACTTCGGCCACTCGTCACTCGTCGGCTTCGACGGCCGCACCCTCGGCGAGTGCGGCACCGAGGAGATGGGCGTGCAGTACGCCGAGCTCTCGATCTCCCTGATCCGGACGCACGCAAGAACTGGCAGTCCCAGAACCACCTGTTCAAGCTCCTGCACCGCGGCTACACCGGCGTCATCCAGTCCGGCGACGGCGACAAGGGCGTCGCCGAGTGCCCGTTCGACTTCTACAAGACCTGGGTCACCGACCCCGCGCTCGCCCAGAAGCAGGTCGAGGAGATGACGCGCGAGTACATCGGCACCGCGGAGGCCCCGATGGAGGGCATCCCGAACGGGTCCTGACGGACCCGGCACCCCGACGATCGGCACCGGCGGACCGGGTGGGCGAGGCAGCCCGCCCGGTCCGCGGGTGGCGCGCGCCCGGACCTCGCCGCACCCGCCCACCGAGCACGCGAACCCACCAGCGACCCGCTCCAGGAGGACCCGGCCATGGCCGCCGAGCACGACCACGATCACGATCACGATCACGGGCACGACCACGGGCCGACCACGCACCGATGGCCCGCATCGAGGCGCTCCGGCCACCGAGGGCGTCCACCGCGCCGGCGACCACGAGGGCCCGTTCTCCCTCCACGTGCTCGGTCTCGGTGCCGACCGGCGCGGACCTGATCACGCTCGATCATGCACCAACCAGCCCGACGGGTTCCTCTCGCAGCCGGGCACGCGCTTCTCCGCGCTCGCCGTCGACATCGGCGACGAGGACCTCGCGCAGGTCCGCGACGCGGCCGGCGTCACTGCCGGCCGACCAGTCGTTCGTCACGACCGTGGCGATGCCCGTGCCCACGCAGCGCCGACCTCTCCTACGCGCTCAACCGCTACCGCGAGTTCCTCAAGATGGAGTACCCCCGGTACTACTGGAACCCGAACTACGAGCCGTGGCTGCCCGCCGACGTCGAGATCGCCCCGTCGGACGGCCACTGCTCCCGCGCGGTCGCCAAGGCGATCTACGGGTCGCAGTACTACCAGGGCGGCGAGATCGCCGGAGCGCTCGACGAGTTCGCGACGAGCGTGATGTCCAGCGAGGCCACCCCGCTGGTCGTCGTCGCCTTCTCGCTGGCCGGCGGCGTCGGCAGCGGCATCGTCGTCGAGATCGCCCGGCACCTCTCGTCGATCAAGCTCGGCCGCCGGCCGTGGGTGGTCGGCGTGGGGTTCCTGCCCAACGGCGCCGACCCCGCCGAGTACTCCGACGGCTCGCTCTTCCCGGTGATCAACGAGCTCGACTGCATGATCGACACCGAGAAGAACAAGGGCGTCATGGCGGTCTGGGGCGACCTCTACAAGAACCCCTTCACCGGCGGCTTCTTCATGGTCGACCAGAACGACGTCCAGGAGCTGACCGGCGACCTCGCCGCGACCCACGCCTACGTCGACGAGGGCGTCGGGGCGTTCCTCGCCCAGAACGCGAGCGGCGACCTCTACGAGACGCTCAAGGCGATGAACTGGCTCGCGGTCCCGGCCGACGCCTGGCACCCGGCGATCCGCGGCGAGCAGGGCGACCGGTGGATCAACGTGCTCGCTCCCCGCCGGCTGGCCGACCTCTCCTCGCTGGGGACCTCGGGCCTGGTCAAGGGCTTCTCCACGGAGTACGTCGAGGCGCGCGTGACGGGCGGGGCCGACGACTCGACCCTGTCGACGGTGGCCGCGGCCGTCGGCTCCGTGGTGGACAGCACCGTCGACCCCGTGGCGCTCGCCGTCGAGGGTTCCGGCGACCGGGTCAGTGTGGTGATCCCCCGGGCCAGCAAGCTCGACCTCGCCGCCTTCGTCCCGGCGAGGGACTACTACGACACCCTCGAGTGGGACGACAAGCTGCTCATCCACTCCTGGCTGCTCGACCTCGGCGTCATGCTCTGCGAGCCCTCCATCCGGTTCGACGGGATGGGCGGCGAGTGCATCTGGGGCTGCGCGTGCTGGGTGTCGTCCCGCACGCCGCGATCCGCGGCGAGGAGGCGGCGGCGGCGCCGGTCGCGGTGGCCGAGTCCCTGGCCGAGCCCGAGCCGATCGCCCCGTTCGTGACCGGCTGAGGAGCTCCCATGGCCATCGCCTGGTCCGACGTCGTCGAACGCTACAAGGACGGCGCACAGCTGCCGTCGATGCCGGGGGCCCGCACCCTGCAGGTCACCGGCGCCGACGACGAGTACATCTACGTCACCCACCGACTGTGGTCGGACAAGCTCACCCGCGCGTACATCGAGAAGGCGATGACCCTGCTCGACGAGGGCCGGATGACCCGCGACTACGCGTCGGTCATCGACCACTACCGCACCTTCATCGCCGACGAGCGGCCGACGACGGCCGCCACCGTCCTCAAGGACCTCGGCTACCTCGACTGACAGTCGCTCCAAGGAGATGGCGCGCATCAGCGCTCCTCCGTCGCGCTACTGCGCGATCTCCGTCGCGCTGCTGCGCGATCTCGGTCGCGCTACTGCGCGATCTCTCCGTCGCGGTCCGCGGGTCACCGTCGCCCTGCTCGACGATTCCGCACGTCCTCCTCCGAAGGGTTCACCATGGGAATGTCGCTCTACCACTCCGCGACCGGCAGTCAGTCGCCGCACTGCATCCACGCCATCGGCATCGGCAAGACCGGCGCCTACATGGTCGAGGCGCTGCTGCGCACCGGCGAGATCGAGGACCAGCTCGACGACAAGCGTGCCCGGTTCACCGCCCTCTCGATCGACATCGGCGACCAGGACCAGCACGAGCTCAAGGAGTACGCGGGCGGCTTCGAGCAGCGCCTCCAGGAGCGCGACATCCCGACCGACCGCCACCAGGTGCGGACCGTCGGGCTCGACGTGCCGTCGTCCGAGGAGCTGCGCACCAGCCTCAACCGCTGGCGCGAGTACCTGAAGATGGAGTACCCGCGGTACTACTGGAACCCCAACTACGAGCCGTGGCTGCCCGCCGACGTGGAGATGCCCGAAGCCGGGCGAGTCGTGCCCCCGCGCCATCGCCAAGGCGATCTACGGGCACTACTACTACGGCGGCGACCAGATGCTCGAGAAGGAGCTCGACCTCTTCGTCGACTCCATCAACAAGACCAAGCTCCCCTCGATGGTGCTGGTCTTCTTCTCGCTCGCCGGGGGCACCGGCTCGGGCATGGCCGTCGACATGGTGCGCCACCTCTCGAACGTCAAGCTCGGTCGCCGCATCCCGGTGATCGGCGTCGGCGTCCTGCCGTTCTCCGGCGACGAGGAGCACGCGGGCGGGGACGCCGCGCTGTTCCCGACGATCAACGAGATCGACTGCATGCTCGACGACGAGAAGAACCAGGGCGTCATGGCGGTCTGGGGCGACCTCTACAAGAACCCCTTCACCGGCGGCTTCCTCGCCCTGCCCCAGGAGCACTCCTGGCAGCGCCTGGGTTCGTACACCAAGACCGGGACCCCGGCGATCCGCGACGGTCTGCGCAAGGGCGTCACGCGCAAGTTCGTCACCGACTCCTTCACCCGTTTCGTGGTGCAGGACTACGGCCGGCTGCTGTTCAAGATGCTGCGTCCCGCCGGCTTCACCGGGGCCCCGCACGAGCGCAACATCTCCGGCGACCGCACCTGGACACTGTTCGACGTCGCGAAGTACACCCACCCCGGCGTCGAGGTGCTGCCCGGGGAGCCCCGCGGCCGGTGGCGCGAGGTCGTCAGCAAGTGGATCGACTACATCCCGAAGTTCTCCGGTCTCGAGGAGGGCTTCAAGACCGACTACATCGAGTGCAACACGGTCGGCCCGCGCGAGATGTGGAACGACACCCTGCAGAAGAAGCTCGAGAGCGTCCTGGGCCAGTACGTGCTCGACGGGGACGACGGGACCCTCGTGACCTCGGGCGGCGAGTTCTTCGACGAGCTCACCTGCTACTCGAACATCATCATCCCGGGTGTCGCGAAGACGGACCTGACGGCCTTCTTCACCGCCCGCGAGGCCTACGACGCGATCGAGTCGTGGGACGAGAAGCTGCTCATGCACTCCTGGCTGCTCGACCTCGGCGTGATGCTGTCCGAGCAGTCGATCCGCTTCGACGGCATGGCCGGCGAGTGCATCTGGGGCTGCGCGTGCTGGGTCGTCGTCCCGCACGAGGCGATCCGCGGCGAAGCCACGGGCTCGGCCGACGTCACCGAGGTGCAGGGCAACCACATCGCGGCGATGGTCCAGACCCTCGTCCCGACCCCGTGACCAACATCTGATCGTGTGCTGAGATGTGCAGGCACGGCGCCCGGCCCGGGACACCGTCGCCGCCGCACGCGCCCGCCCCGACCCCGAGAGGACGCGATGACCACCCTCGCCGCAGTACCCGGGAGCCGCTGGTCCCGCAGCCAGCGCATCCAGCTCTCCGCGATCGTCGGGGTCGTGTGCCTGCTGCACATCGCGGGCTGGACGCTGTACCTGTCGCTCACCTCCGGGCCGCTGGGCGCCGGGGCGTTCGCCGGGGCCGGGGTGCTGGCCTACGTGCTCGGCATCCGCCACGCCTTCGACGCCGACCACATCGCCGCCATCGACGACACGACGCGGCTGATGGTCCAGCGCGGCCGCCGCCCCGTCGGCGTCGGCTTCTTCTTCGCGATGGGCCACTCCTCGGTGGTCGTGATCCTCGGGCTCGTCGTCGCGCTGGCGGCCGGACTCGCGGGCTCGAGCACCATCGACAGCTTCCGCGAGGTCGGCGGCGCCGTCTCCACCGTCGTCGCGATGGTGTTCCTCGGCCTGGTCGCGGTGCTCAACGCGATGGTGCTCGTCGGCATCGTCGGCTCCTGGCGCCAGCTGCGGCGGGGGACCCTGGACGAGGCCGAGCTGGAGCGCCAGCTGCTCAACCGCGGCCTGGTCAACCGCATCCTCGGTGGCCGGGCGCGGACGCTGATCAAGCACTCCTGGCACATGTACCCGCTGGGCCTGCTCTTCGGGCTCGGCCTCGAGACCGCCTCCGAGGTCACCCTGCTGACGCTGTCGGCCTCGACCGCCTCGACCGCGGGCGCGACCGGCGGCGGCGCCCCGCTGCTCGCCGCGCTGACGCTGCCGTTGCTGTTCGCCGCCGGCATGAGTGCCTTCGACACCGCCGACGGCCTGCTCATGTCGATCGCCTACTCGTGGTCCAACCGCAGTCCCGCGCGGCGGCTGTTCTACAACATCGCGACCACCGCGGCGACGGTCACGGTGGCCGGGTTCATCGCCGCGGTCTACCTCGCGGGCGTGCTCGCCGACGACCTCGGCGTCACCGCGCTGGCGGGCTTCGCCGGGCTCGCCGACGACTTCGAGCTGCTCGGCTACCTCATCGTCGGCTTCTTCGTGCTCGTCTGGGGCGGCGCCGCGCTCCTCTGGCGCCTCGGCGACTTCGAGCGGCGGCACGAGAGCGCGGCGGTCGTGGCGCCGGTCGGACCGCCCTCGCCTGACCCACGACCCGCCTCCACGCGGAGCGTCGAGAAGGAGACGAGCACCGTGATCGCAGTAGGCGACCGGATCCCGGACGTGCCGCTCAAGGCGGTCACGCCCGCGGGCACCGAGGACGTGCGCACCGCCGAGCTGCTCGGTACCGGCAAGGTCGTGCTGTTCGGCGTGTCCCGGGCGCCTTCACCCCGGTGTGCCGCGACTTCCACCTGCCGGGCTTCGTCCTCGAAGGCCGACGACATCCTGGCCAAGGGCATCGACACGATCGTCTGCGTGTCGGTCAACGACGCGTTCGTCATGGGCGCGTGGCCCGCAGCGAGGACGCCGAGGGCATCGTGATGCTCGCCGACGACGCCGCGCGGTTCGCCACCGCGATGGGCCTGGCCACCGACGCGTCCGGCCTCGGACTCGGGACGCGCTCGGAGCGCTACGCCGCGATCATCTCCGACGGCGTGCTCACCTCGCTCGAGGTGGAGCAGCAGTTCGTCGACCACGAGGTGTCCACCGCCGACCACGTGCTCGCGGCGCTCTAGGCCCGGCGGACAGGGGCGACCCGTGGAGGACGTCGAGCCCGCGCTCGTCCCGGAGTACGCGGAGTGGTTCGACCGCGTGACCGCGACCTACCAGGCGGTCTCCTACACCTGCCGGATCCGGCTCGGCGACGCGGCCGCCGGGGAGGCCGTCGCCGTGCGGGTCGCGACGGGGCTCGTCGCCCGGCCCGCTGGTCTTCCGGCACTGGGGCCTGCCGTTCTCGGGGCGGATCGCCAAGCTCGCCGAGGACGCCATCAGCGACGCCCGTGCCGGCGTGGCCCGGGAGGCCGTCGGGTGGGCCCCGTTCCGTCGGGCGCTCGCCGCGGTCCCGCGCCGAAGCGCAGACGACGTTCGTCCTGACCTGCGTCGAGGGCCTCGACGACGAGCAGGTGGCGCTGCGCTGCGGCTGTGACACCGCCACGGCGGGGCGGCGCCGGCCGAGCGTGCTGGACCACATGCGTGCCCTCGCCGCCGGGCACGGCGGCGTGACGACCGCTCGCGCGGAGAGGTGACGACCGATGCCCCTGGACTGGGCGGCGGCTGCAACGCGACTTCGGGGCGGGCGGCGAGATCCCGACCGTCGCCGGGGGGAAGAAGCTCGTCATCACCGCCGTCGACGACGAGTACGTCCACATCAGGCACCCGCTGTGGCGGACCGGCTCGCCCGCGAGCACCTGGAGAAGGCGGTCGCCCTCGTCGAGACCGACGCGATGACCCGGCACTCCGGGCTCTTCGCCGAGGAGTACCGGACGATGGTCGCCGACGTCCGTGCGACCTCGGCGGCGCACGTCCTCAAGCACCTCGGCGTCCTGGAGTGAACGGTCACCGGCACGACGTACGAGCTGCACGGCATCGTCGGCGCCCCGGAGGTGCTCGAGCCCCTCCACGACCAGTTCCCGCACGCCCGGCCCGTGCTGCTCGACGGCGCCGAGCTCGCGCTCGTGCCGCTCTGCGAACAGCTCTTCCACGACATCGACCTCCCGGGCTTCCCCCTCGGTCCGGACTGGGCGTTCGACCGCCTGTCCTCGGGGGTGGCGGCGGTGCTCACCGCGGCCTCCCGCCTGGGCCCGGTCGTCTACCTCGAGGCCGACTACGCCGGCGACCTCGGGCGGCAGTCCGCCCTCGCGTGGCTCGACTTCTTCGTGGTCTCCTGCCCGACCGTGCTGCTCCGCGACGAGCCGTTCCCGGTCTCCACCGCGGACCCGCGCCGCGGCAGCCCGATCGTGCAGGCGCTGCGCTACCTCGGGGTGCAGGCCGTCGGGCGCGCCGACGAGTTCGTCGTCCTCGGCCTCGGCCGCCACCGCAGCACCCGCGACTGGTGCGCGGCGTGGTCACCGGCCTGACCGCCGGCCGTCGCCCCGGCGACCGCGGTCATCGTCCGACGCCGGGTACCCGGACGCCGGAGGAGCGAGGTTGCCGGTCAGCATCGCACCGCCGGACCAGGAGCCGGGTGGATCGCGACGGTCCAGCTGGTAGAGGTCCCGGTCGCCGAGGGGCCCGCCGTCCACGGGCATGACGTCGAGCGGGCGGAACCCGGCGACGGCGGTGGCGGGCGTGTTCTCCCGGCCGTCCGCGAACGCCGTGAGCACGTCGGCGCCGGCCGGCACATCCACCATGAGCTGCGGAACCCCGAAGCTGCCGTTCCGGGTCGTGGTGGAGTGGAAACGGCCGTTGCGGTAGGCGAGAACGGCCAGCGAGTGGCCCTCGTCGCCGCGCTCGACGGTCATCTCGCTGCTGATGACAGAGCCCTGCTCCCGCCCGTCGGACGGGGCCGTGTACACGTCGATGATCGAGCCGAACACGATGTGGTGCTCGCGCGGGGTCCAGGCGTGGCCCGCGCTGTCGTCCAGCCGGGTGTGCTGGGCCTCGCCGTCGACCTCGCCCGGCCCGGGTCCGTCGCCCATGGCGACGGCGACCAACAGGTTCGCCCCGTCCATGGTCGCCGGGAGGGTCACCGAAGCCGGCCCGTCCTCGCGGGGGGACTGCGCAACCACGGCGTCGAGGAACCCGACGCTGCCGACCGGCGAGCCCGCAGGGAGCGATCCGGCTCCGCAGCCGGCCAGGGCGATCGCCGCGACGGTCACGACGAGCACTGACCACCGACGACGGTCGTCATCTTGCATCGCCCGTCGCCCGGCTCTCTCTCTCTTCTCTATCTTCCCACCCTGCCCCTTCCCTCTCCCGCATCGCCCGTCCCCCGGCTCTCGTCGAGGTCGTCACGCCCGTGTGCCCCCCCCCCCCCACCCCACCACCTCCCCCCCGCTACCCTCACCCCCTTCTACCGTCGGCATCGTGGACGCTCAGGACGACCCGAACGCCGAATCCGATCTGGCCGCCTACCGCTCCAACCGGGCCCGGCCTGCACCACCGCCAACGGCTGCTTCCGGAAGATCGACGAGAACGGCGGCACCGACTACCCGACCGCCGACACCGGCTGGGCCGGGAGATATCCCTGGACCTGGACATGGTCTCCGCGGTCGCCCGCAGTGCCATCATCCTGCTGGTCGAGGCGACCTCGGCGAATATGAGCGACCTGGGTACCGCGGTCAACCAGGCCGTGGCACAGGGCGCGAAGTTCGTGTCCAACAGCTATGGCGGCTCCGAGGACAGTTCGGACACTTCCTCGGACTCCAGCTACTTCGACCACCCGGGCGTGGCGATCACCGCCAGCACCGGTGACTCCGCCTACGGCGCGGAGTACCCGGCGACGTCCCAGTACGTGACCGCGGTCGGCGGCACCTCGCTGACCCGCGGCGGCGGCTCCCGCGGCTGGACCGAGTCGGTCTGGTACACCAGCTCGTCCGAGGGCACCGGCTCAGGGTGCTCTGCGTACGACCCGAAGCCGTCATGGCAGCACGACACCGGTTGCTCGACGCGCATGGAGGCTGACGTCTCCGCGGTGGCCGACCCGGCGACCGGCGTCGCGGTCTACCAGACCTACGGCGGGTCCGGCTGGTCCGTCTATGGCGGCACCTCGGCGGCCTCGCCGATCGTCGCCTCGGTGTGGGCGCTGGCCGGCGCGCCGAACGCGGGCGACAGGCGGCTCAGTACCCGTACAACCACACCGGCAGCTTCAACGACGTCACCTCCGGCAGCAACGGCAGCTGCTCGCCGGCCTGCTTCTGCACCGCGCAGGCAGGCTACGACGGCCCGACCGGGTGGGGCACGCCGCGGGACTTTTTATCTCTTCTCTCTCCTCTGGCCATCGAGCTGCTGCCTCGGCGTACTGCACCAGCGCCCGGGGGTGGCCGTCGCCGGGTTCGCGCGTCGTCGGATGTTCTCCGCCCGGGTCGCTTCGATCTCTCTATTTGATTTCATCATCTGCGCGCTACGACCACACGCGCGGCACGGCCGGCGCCGGCCGCGTGTGCTCGGTCAGCGGTCGGCGGCTAGCCTTCACCATGCCGTGGGGATCGAGGACGAACTTCTTCGCCACGCCGCGTCGAACTCGGCGTAGCCCTGCGGTGCTTCGTCGAGCGTGATCGTCGTGGCGTTGACCGCCTTCGGCGATCTGGACCTTGTCGCGCAGGATCGCGTTCATCAGTTGGCGGTTGTAGCGCATCACGGGGCACTGACCGGTCGTGAAGGAGTGCGACTTGGCCCAGCCGAGCCCGATTCGGATCGAGAGGCTGCCCTCCTTGGCGGCGTCGTCGGATGGCGCCCAGCTCCCCGGCGACGTACAGGCCCGGGATGCCCAGCTTACCCGCCGCGCGGTCACCTCCATGATCGAGTTGAGGACGGTGGCCGGGCGCCTCGCCGGCGTCCTTGCCATGCCCTCGGGCCTCGAAGCCCACCGCGTCGACCGCGGCGTCGACCACGGGTTCGCCGACGATCTGCTCGATCTGTCTCGGGCAGCGAGCCGTCCTCGGTCAGGTCGACGGTCTCGGCACCCGATAGCGTTCCGCGCGTGGGCCAGGCGCTCCGGCGTTCATGTCGCCGACGATGACCGCCGGCCGCGCCGAGCAGCTGGGCCGAGGCGGCGGCGGCCAGGCCGACCGGGCCGGCGCCGGCGATGTAGACCGTCGAGCCCGTCGTGACGCCGGCGGTGACGCAGCCGTGGTAGCCGGTGGGGAAGATGTCCGAGAGCATCGTCAGATCGAGGATCTTCTCCATGGCCTGGTCGCTGTCCGGGAACTGCAGCAGGTTCCAGTCCGCGTAGGGCACCATCACGTACTCGGCCTGGCCGCCCTGCCAGCCGCCCATGTCGACGTAGCCGTACGCCGAGCCCGGACGCTCCGGGTTGACGTTCAGGCACACCCCGGTGTGCCCCTCCTTGCACATCCGACAGCGACCGCAGGCGATGTTGAACGGCACCGAGCACAGGTCGCCCTGCTTGATGAACTCCACGTCGCGGCCCACCTCGACCACCTCCCCGGTGATCTCGTGGCCCAGGATCAGCCCGGCGGCGCGGTGGTGCGGCCCCGGACCATGTGCTGGTCGGAGCCGCAGATGTTGGTGGAGACGCAGCTGCAGGATCACCCCGTGCGGGCACTGCCGCCCCACGTTCGCCGGGTTCACCCCCGGTCCGTCCTTGAGCTCCAGGCCCGGGTACTCGATGTCCTGGACCTCGACCTTCATGGGCTCGATGTAGGCCACGGCCTTCATGAGGCGCTCCTGACGAGCGGCTGGCACCGTGCCTTCCCCGACGCTCTCCTCCGGCTCCCCGGTCGTTGCTGCCGTCACTCCGCCGACGCACACCGGGTCGTCGTCCGCCGTCGGTGGGGTTCGGCGCGACGCCGGCATCGGCGGTGATGAGAGCCTGACGGGGTGAACCGAGTCGAGCACGGCGAGGAGACCGCCCAGCCCGCCGAGCCGTCCCCGGCGACGCTGCGGCGTTGGCGTCGGCGCCTGGCCGACGAGCACGCCGAGGCACAGGTCTACCGGCACCTCGCCGAACGGCGCAGCGGCGAGGACCGGGCCGTCCTGCTCGGTCTCGCCCAGGCCGAGGAACGGCACGCCGCGCACTGGGCCCGGCTGCTCGGCGACCAGGCCGGCCGGCCCCGCAGCGGGAACCCGCGGATGCGGCTGCTCGCGTGGCTGGCCCACCGGTTCGGCTCGGTGTTCGTGCTCGCGCTGGCCCAGCGCGCCGAGGCCCGCACCCCCTACGACGGCGACGCCGACGCCACCGCCGCCATGACCGCCGACGAGCGCATCCACGGCGAAGTGGTGCGCGGCCTGGCCGCCCGCGGCCGAGCCCGGGTCTCGGGCACCTTCCGGGCCGCGGTGTTCGGCGCCAACGACGGGCTGGTCAGCAACCTCTCACTCGTCCTCGGGGTCACCGGCGGTGGCGTCGCCGCCCACACGGTGCTGCTCACCGGGGTCGCCGCGCTGCTGGCCGGGGCGCTGTCGATGGGTGCCGGCGAGTACGTCTCGGTGCGCTCGCCACGGGAGCTCCTCGCGGCCTCCCGGCCCGACCCCACCGCCCCGCGGTACCTGCCCTGGCTCGACGTCGACGCCAACGAGCTCGGTCTGGTCTACCGCGCCCGGGGAATGAGTGCCGAGGAGGCCGACCGCCACGCCGCCGAACAGCTCGCCGACCTCGATCCCTCCCCCGACCGCTTCGCCGCCGGCTCCGGCGCGGGCGCCGAGCCCGATCACGATCACGAGGTGGTCGGTACCGGTCTGGGCGCGGCACCGTCCAGCTTCGGGTTCTTCGCGTCCGGGGCCGCCGTCCCATCGTGCCGTTCCTGTTCGGCCTCACCGGCCTGCTCGCCGTGCTCGTCGCCCTGGTGTTGGTCGGAGCGGCCCTGCTGGTCAGCGGAGCCATCGTCGGCATCCTCTCCGGTGGACCCCCGCTGCGACGCGGCCTGCGACAACTGGCCATCGGCGCCGGCGCGGCCGGGATCACCTACGCCCTCGGCCTCCTCGTGGGTGGCGCCGTCGGGTGACCCCGCTACTGGACCCGGCCGAACACGGTCTGGTCGTGGTAGAGCCGGTGGACCCCGACGGTCGACCCGGCGTCGGGCGCGTCGATCTGCTGGCCGCCGCCGATGTAGATCCCGACGTGGTGGGCGGTGCCGTCGGGACTGACGCCGAAGACGAGGTCACCGGGGCGGGCCTGGTCGCGGGTGATCCGCGTGGTGGCGTTCATCTGGGCGTCTGCGGTCCGGGGCAGGCTCGTGCCGTTGGCGGAGAACACCTGCGAGGTGAGCCCCGAGCAGTCGACTCCGGAGCGGGTGTTGCCACCCCACTCGTAGGCGGTGCCGATCCAGGTGCGGGCGGTGCCCACGACCCCGGGTACCGCGGCGTGCGGCGCAGCGGCTGTCCTGGTGGCCGTGGCGTTCCCGCCGGACCGGGGGGCGGCGGCGTCGTCGGCGCCGAGGACGAGGTGCTGGCCGACGGCGAGGACGTCGGGAGAGGCGAGGTGGTTGGCCTCGGCGAGCGCGGCGACGGTGCTGTGGTGGGCGGTGGCGATCTCGGAGAGGGTGTCCCCGGCGACCACCGTGTAGCCCGTGTCGGTCAGGGCTGCGGGCGCGGTGTCGGCGGCCGCGAGGGCCGTCGTCGTCGGGGTCGTGATGGTGGCGCCCACCGAGCTGGTCGTGGGTGCTGCGTACGCGGTGGGAGCGCCGAGCACGCCGAGAGCGGCCAGGGCGAGGGGGCCGGTGGTCGCGGTCACGAGTGCGGGGCGGAGGCGCAGCGGGGTGTGGTGCGCACGGTGCTTGGGCGGCATGGAGGACCTCGGGGAGGGGCGGCATCCGGTCGGGGCTGCGTGACGAGCCGGCTGGGGTCGGCGCGGGGGACGGCGACGGCGCGCAGCGTGCGGTGGTGGCCGTGGTTGCGGGGGCGGGACGAGGCTAGGAACCGCCGGCGGTGCGGCTGCTCCAACCTGAGACCGGGAGCGCGCGGACTGCGCCGACCTGTCGCTCGCGCACGCCCAGGGATCGCTGCGGGCTCCGACCCGCCCAGTCCGTTGCGCCGGGCGCCAGCGCGCGTCTCAGCCAGGAACCACGCGGCGGGACCGCGCGGCTGGGCGGTCGCGCGGCAGCGATGACCGGATTCGCGGATGCCGTCGAGGTTCCTGATCTACCTGCTGCTCGACGAGCTCATCGGCTGAGCACCGCGAACCGCGCGCCCGAGGGGTCGGCGAGCACGGCACGGCGTCCCTGCGGGGTGTCCGCCGGGGCCTCGACGACGGTGCCGCCCGCGGCCGGGACCGCGGCGGCGGCGGCGTCCGCGGAGTCCACCGCGAAGTGCACGAGCCAGTGCGGCAGCGCGTCCCCGGCGAACACGACGGCGCCGACCGCGGGGCCGTCAGCGGTGCAGCGTCGTGGTGCCGGGCTCGTCGGTGGGCCGGTGGGTGTGGCCCAGGACGGCGCCGTAGAACGTCTTCGTCTGCCCCGGCTCGGCCGAGGCCGCCTCGACCCACGCGGGGCCGGGCCCGACGTCGTCGGACTCCCAGAACCCGACGACGGCCCCGCCCGCGTCGAGGGCGACGACGACGAGGCCGCCGCACCCGTCGTCGTCGGGACCGTGCAGCACCATGCCGCCGGCCTCCTCGGCACGCTCGGCGGCGTCCGCGGCGTCCTCGACGGCGAAGTAGAGGGTCCAGCCGGGCGGGCTGCCCTCCGGGCCGCCGATCCCGGCCACGCGCCGGCCGTCCGCGAGGGCCACCGCCTCGTGGTGGTCGGCCGCGCCGTCGTCGGTGAACGACCACCCGAGGACGGCGCCGTAGAACGCGGTGACGCCGTCGGGCGCCCCGCCGATCGTGAGGTCCGCCCAGCAGGGCACGCCGTCGGCCATGACCACCGTTCCCGGAGACGACTCGACCCCCGCCGAGCGTGCCGGCGGGGGTCGTGAGTGCGGGTGGAGCTGAGGGGAATCGAACCCCTGACCTACTCGATGCGAACGAGTCGCGCTACCAACTGCGCCACAGCCCCGACGACCGTGGACTCTAGCAACCTCGACGCGCCGGCCCCGCCCCCGGGTGGTCGTCCACCGGCCGTCGGGGGAGGCGGTTCGGTGGACGGCCACCAGGAGGCGGGGCCGGGGTGCGCGGGGGAGATCAGGCGCCGGCGGCGACGCGCCGGTAGGCCGGGACGCGGGAGTCCGAGAGGTCGTGGAAGTCGGGGTGCTCCTCGCTGTCGGCGACGAGCTCCATGCCGTCGGGGACGACCGGGGCCGGGGTGCGCGGGGCGATCCAGCGCGGCGCCGGCACGTCGAGGTCCTCGTGCTCGTCGTGGTCCTCGTACTCGTGCTCGTCGTACCCGTCGAGGTCGTCGTCGTGCTCGTCGGACCCGTCGACGGCGCCCCACCGCTGCACCTCCGCGAGCCGCGCCTCGTGCTCGGCCTGGCGGTCGCGGCGGGCCTCGAGCGCGCGGCGCTCCCCGGTGAGCCGGGCGAGACGACGCCGGCGGACCTCGTCCTCGATCCGCGTCTGGCGGCGCAGGAACACGAGGTAGCCGATCAGGCCGAGGTCGGTGAGGACGTGCAGCCACCACAGCACGGGCGTCACCACCAGGGCCGCGAGCAGCGAGAGCACCGCGACCGCGATCAGGCCCAGGGCCACCCGCTGGCGGAAGGTGTGGCGGGCGAGCGCCGCGGCGGCCGCGGCGTCGGCGTCGAACCCGCCCCGGCCCGGGCGGTAGCTGCGCGGGCGGGCGTCGTCCGGCGCGTCGGCGCGCGGCGGGCCGAGCTCGCCGTACCCGTCGTCGTGGTCCTCGTCGTGGTCCTCGGTCGCGAGGCGTCCCTCGTCGCGGTCGTCCATGCCCTCGTCCTCCCCGGCGTCGTCCCGGAACGGTCTGCGGCCCCGGCCGCGATCGAGGACGCGGCCCTCCGGCGCGTCCGCGCCCGCCGCGTCGGTGTCTCCCGTGTCGGCGGTGTCGGCCATCTCCGTGGCGTCCACCGCGTCCGCGGGGTGGTTCGTGTCGGCGCCCGCACGCTGCGGCGCCGCGGTGTCGAGCGCCGGGATCAGCGACGGCGACGGACGCGCCGGAGCGCTCCGGCCGGGCCAGGACCCGCGACGCCAGGTGCGCCTCGGCGGGCTGCGGGACCATCTGGCGGCGGCGCGCCACCACCGGCACGAGAACGGCCAACCACGCCACCACGAGCGCGGTGAACACCAGTGAGCTCGGCACCGTCCGCCCTCCCCGACCCCGTCGTTCCCCCCGACCACGGGACCGGACTCCCAGGGACCGGTCCCGTCGGTCAGGACCCCCGAGGACCCTGACCGACGATCGCCACGCTAGTCACACGAGTCCCATCCGCCCCGCAGCCGACACGGCGTGTCGTGCGCGAACCGTGACGATGACCCTCCAGTGAGGGAAGCAGTGTGGCGAACGCGAGGGCCGTGACCACTCGATGGACTGTCGAAACGTGGAGATCGCTGGGCCGTGTGGGTGCTCGAGTTCAGGTCGAGGCCCGTGTGGGGGTCGAGGGTCAGGCCCGGGAGGCGCGCCCGGCCCGCAGCACGCGCCCGACGAGGCCGTCGGGGAGCACGTCCTCGGCGGTGACGGCGAGGACGACGTGGTCGCGCCAGTCGCCGTCGACCTCGAGGTAGCGCTTGAGGAGCCCCTCCTCGCGGAAGCCGAGCTTGCGGAGCACGCGCAGGCTCGCGCCGTTCTCCGGACGGACCGTGGCCTCGATGCGGTGCAGCCCCACGCGGGAGAAGCAGTGGTCGACGGCGAGCGCCACGGCCGCCGTCGTCACCCCCCGCCCGGCGTGCTCGGCGGAGACCCAGTAGCCGACGTAGGCCGACAGGAGCGGCTCGCGCACGACGTTGCCGACGACGACCTGGCCGCAGAACCGGCCGTCGATGGTCAGCGCCCAGGGCAGCGCGGTGCCGGCGCGGCCCATCGCGCGCAGCGTCCCCCAGCGCCCCGGCCACTCGACGAGCGCGTTGTGGTCGGCCCAGCGCCCGGGCGGGATCGGCTCCCAGGGCGTCAGGTAGGCCTCGTCGCGCAGCCGCAGGCGGGACCACTCGCGGCCGTCGCGGAAACGGACCGGGCGCAGCGACACGACCCCCGCCGCGGTGCGCAGGCCGCGCAGCCGGTCGGGCCAGCCGGGGTGGCGGCCCGTCGGGCGCGTCCCTCCCCAGATCGGCACGACCATGCCCGCCGTTCTAGCAGGCGGCGCCGCCTACCGCGGCGCCAGGAACGCCACCCGCACCGAGTCGTCCAGCCCGGCCTCCGTGACGTCCTCGTCCAGCACGATCAGCGCGTTCGCCTCGGCCAGCGACGACAGCAGGTGCGAGCCCGCGGTGCCGAGCGGCTGGGCGAGGTAGTCCCCGCTCGTGCGGTCGCGCAGCAGCTGCCCCCGGACGTAGCTGCGCCGCCCGGGCCGCGAGGACACCGGCGAGAGCAGCCGCGCGGTCACCTCGCGGCGGTGCAGCTCCGGGCGGCCGAGCGCCAGGCGCACCAGCGGGCGCACGAGCACCTCGAAGACGATCAGTGCCGACGTCGGGTTCGCGGGGAGCAGGAACGTCGGGACCTCGTCGTGGCCCGAGGCGCGCGAAGACCTGCACGGAGCCGGGGTGCATCGCCACCCGGGACGTGTCCACCGGGCCCAGGTCGCCGAGCGCCGCCGCGACCGCCTCGCCGTGCTCCCCGCCGACCGCCCCGGCCACGAGCACGACCTCGGCCAGCCCGAGCCGCGCCTCGACGGCCTCGCGGACGATCGCCGGATCGCTGCCGACGATCCCGATGCGGGTCACCTCGGCGCCGGCGTCGCGGGCCGCGGCGGCCAGCGCGTAGGAGTTGACGTCGACGACCTGGCCGGCGCCGGGCGTGCGGTCGACGTCGACGAGCTCGTCGCCGACGGCGATCACCGAGACCCGCGGCCGCGGGTGCACCAGCACCTTCGTCCGCCCCACCGCGGCCAGGAGCCCGACCTGCGCCGGCCCGACGACGACGCCGCGGCGCACCGCGACGTCCCCGGGCGCGACGTCCTCGCCGGTGCGGCGCACGAACGCCGCCGAGGGCACGGGGGCCTTGACGGTGACGCGGGCGCGGCTGGAGGGCACGGCGTCGTCGGTGTGGTCGTGCGGGGCGACGGCGTCGGCGAGCGTCGGCAGCGGGGCGCCGGTGGCCACGCGCACGGCCTGGCTTCGGGCTCAGGCGGTGCGCCTGGCGCGAGCCGGCCGCGACCTCGCCGACCACCGGCAGCTCCACCGGCTCCGCGTCGGCCTCGCGGACGTCGACCGCGCGCACCGCGAACCCGTCGACGGCGGCCTGGTCGAACCCGGGCAGCGCGCGGTCGGCCACGACCTCCTCCGCGCACAGCAGCCCCTGCGCCTCGGAGATGGGCACGCGCACGGGCGCGGGTCGTACCGCGGCGTCGAGCACCCGCCGCAGCTGGGCATCCACGGTCCTCACGGACCCCATCGTGCTACGACACGCCGTGTGAACCGGGCACCGACGCGCCCGTGTCCCCCACTGCGCGGGCGTCACCTCCGGTGTCGGGGTGCCCCGCTAGGGTCGGGGACCGTGAGCGCCGACCACCCCGCCGTCGTGAAGCTGGAGAAGGCGGGCGCCCACCCGATGGAGCTCGCGGCGTTCCGCCGGCGGCTCGCCCAGCTGGCCACACCCGGCGTCGGGACCCTGCCCGGCGACGAGCTCTCCCCCGTCGAGCCGCTCCCCCGCCTCGACGACCTCCCCGAGCCCGACGAGGCGACCACCCGCGCGGTGCTCGACCGCCTCGCCGTCGTGAAGCTCAACGGCGGCCTCGGCACCAGCATGGGGCTCGACGGGCCGAAATCGACGCTCGAGATCAAGCCCGGGCTCGAGCTTCCTCGACGTCATCGCGGTCCAGACCCTCGCGATGCGCCGCGCCACCGGCGCGCGGCTGCCGCTGCTGCTCATGGACTCGCCGACCACCCGCCCGCCGTCGCTGGAGCGGCTGCGCGCGCACGCGGGGCTCGACGACCAGCCGCTGCCGCTGGACTTCCTGCAGGGCATCGAGCCGAAGCTGGACGCGGAGACCCACGAGCCGGTGGAGTGGCCCGCCGACCCGCAGCTGGAGTGGTGCCCGCCGGGCCACGGCGACATCTACACCGCGCTCGCGGCCAGCGGGATCGCCGCGACGCTGCTCGAGGCCGGCGTGCGCTGGTGCTTCGTCTCCAACGCCGACAACCTCGGCGCGCGGCCCGACCCGCGGATCGCCGCCTGGCTCGCCGAGCACGAGGTGCCGTTCCTGCTCGAGGTGGTGCGCGGCACCGACTCCGACCGCAAGGGCGGACACCTCGCGATGCGCGACGGCAAGCTCGTGCTGCGCGAGTCCGCCCAGGTCCCCGACGGCGACCCGTCGTTCGGCGACCTGGAGCGCTGGCACTACTTCAACACCAACAACATCTGGTTCGACCTGCAGGCGATCACCGCGCTGCAGGAGGCCGACCCGGCGGCGCCGGAGCTGCCGCTGATCGTCAACCGCAAGACGGTGGACCCCACCGACTCGGGGTCGACGAAGGTCCTGCAGCTCGAGACCGCGATGGGGGCCGCGGTCTCGACGATCGACGCGGCCGGCGCGCTCGAGGTGCCGCGGACCCGGTTCGCGCCGGTGAAGACGACCGACGACCTGCTGGTGGCGCGCTCGGACCTGTGGGAGCTGCGCGACGACGGCGCGATGGTGCCGCACTTCGACGGCCGCCCGCCGCTGGTCTCGCTCGACAAGGCCCACTTCGGGATGCTGCGCGACTTCGAGGCGCGGTTCCCGGCCGGCGCGCCGTCGCTGGTGGACGCGCAGCGCCTCGAGGTGCGGGGCGACGTGACCTTCACCGGGCCGGTGACGGTGCGCGGGTCGGTGACCCTCGAGGGGCCGCGCGAGGTGGAGGGCACGCTCGAGGGGTGAGCCGGGTGCGGGTGCCCCCTGCCGCGCGCGAGGGGAACCCTCGTGCCGATGGAGCGGCCGGATCCTCCCCTCGCACCGGGGATGCTGGGCCGATGACCAAGGACGAGCGGCGGCGGGCACTGCTCGCCCGGCGTCGGGAGCGCTCCGACGACGACCGGTGGCGCGACGCGGCCGCGCTCGCGGCCGGGCTGCCCGGGGTGCTCGAGGAGCTCGACGCGGACCCGGAGCGCCCGATCTGCCTGCACGTCCCCGTGCGGCACGAGCCGGGCGCGGCCCCGGACGGCGCGGTGCCGGTGCTCGACGCGGCGGTCGTCCTGGGACGGCGGGTGCTGCTGCCGGTGACGGTGGGCGCGGCGCCGCTGGACTGGGCGCCCTTCGGCGGGCGGGAGGACCTGGTGCCCGGCCCGCACGGCCTGCTCGAGCCCGGGGGCCCGCGCGTCGGCCCGGCCGCGATCGGCGACGCGGCCGTGGTCGTCGTCCCCGCGCTGGCCGCGACGCCGGGCGGGGTCCGGCTCGGGCGCGGCGGCGGGCACTACGACCGCAGCCTGCCGCTGGTCCCGCCGTCGACGGTCGTCGTGGCCCTCGTCGGCGACGACGAGCTGGTCGAGGAGCTCCCGGCGGAGCCGCACGACGTGCTGGTCGACGCCGTGTGGCGGCCCCGGGCGGGCCTGCTGCGCACCGCGGCCCGGGGAACAGCGTGATCCCGGCCCGTGTTGGCACTCGCGTGGGGTGAGTGCCAGATACACTCCCCCGACGCAGAGTCCCCGCGGGTGACGACAGGAGCGAGCGTGCCCACCTATCCCTACGCCTGCACCGAGTGCGACCACCGGTTCGAGCAGGTCCAGGCGTTCACCGACCCGTCGCTGACCGAGTGCCCGGTGTGCGGCGGCCGGCTGCGCAAGGTCTTCTCGTCGGTCGGGATCGTGTTCAAGGGCAGCGGCTTCTACCGCAACGACAGCCGCGCCGGGTCCTCGAGCTCGTCGTCCTCGTCGGAGTCCGCCGCGGCGTCGGCCTCGAGCGACTCGTCGTCGGGCTCGGGCTCCGGCTCGTCCGAGTCGGGCTCGTCCGGGTCCTCGTCGGGCGACTCCTCCTCGACGGGGTCGTCGGACGGCTCCGCGTCGAAGAGCTCGTCGTCCGGCGGGTCGGGATCGTCCGGCGGGTCGTCGTCCGGGTCGAGCACCACGGCGACGAAGAGCGCGTAGGACCGGACGGAGCGAGGGAGAGGTCCGGGTCGGCAACCCCGAGTCGCCGACCCGGACCATCACGGTGCTCGACCCGCTCCCCAGCGGTCGGTGGCTCCGTGCCTTGTACAACGAGAGACGCCGATGCCCGTCGCGCGTTGCGCGGAAACGGGTTTGGATCGCGCGATCACCCGTTCGGAGCAGAGGCTCGGCGCGTTCGTCGATGCGCCGTTCCGACCGGCGCTCGCCCGATCACGGCGTCCCGCGGCCCCTCGTGGACCGCCAGCACCGGTGACCGTGCGAGCAGGAAGACGCCCACGGTGAGCATGATCGCGCCGATCAGCCCGCCCCAGAACCAGGCGCCGCCGGCGACCTCCTCGCCGAGCAGCCCGGTCCCCCAGAGGAACGCCAGCAGGGGGTTGCCGAGCGTGAGGCCCGGCTGGGAGGCCAGCAGCCGCCCCGCCCGCAGCCCCGACTGCAGGGTCCAGAACGCGACCGGCCCGACGGGGATCAGCAGGTAGCTCTGCCAGGTCGCGAGGACCTCGCCGAGCCCGCCGACCGCCAGCGCGTCGGTCATCGCCTTGATGATCACCGCGACGAAGCCCGACCCGATCCCGGCCGCGATGCCGAAGAACGCCGCCTTGCCGACCGCGCCCGACGTCCGCGCGATCGCCACGGCGATCCCCATGACGGCGAGGGTCACCAGCGTCCCGAGGATCCAGCGCAGGTTCCCCGCGGCGAGCGCGTCCCCGTCGTGCGGGCGCAGGCAGGCCAGCAGGACGACCAGCCCGACGCTCATCGTCGCGACGGCGCCCCACTCGTACCGCCGCAGCGTGCCCCCGAGGATCCACTTGCCGACGAGCAGCGTGAACGGCAGTTCCATCACCAGCACCGGCTGGACGAGCGAGACCGACGCGAGCCGCAGCGCGAGGATCTGGCAGATCACGGCGAGCCCGAAGACCAGGGTGCCGAACAGCCACGGCGGGCGGCGCACCATGTCGCGGAACGACCCGGCCGACCGGCCGCGCTGGCGGGCGCTGTCCTGGGCGGCCTTGCGTTGCAGGGTGAGGGCGAGGGCGTTGCCCAGGCACGCCAGGAGCACGAGCACCACGGCCATACGGGCGTGCCTCTCCTCGCGGGCGGACGGTTCCGCGACTCCGCGCCGTCCACAGCACGCCGGGTCTCCCCCCATTGTCCACAACCGACGAGTGGTCAGGGTGTGCGGCCCCGATCGGGTGCCTAGCGTCCGCTCCGTGCGGATCGTGGGTCAGGCGCCGCGAGCGGGTGCGGGCGAGCGGCGGGGTCCCCGGGGTCCGGGGTGGGCGCGGCTGCCGCGCGGGTGGCGGCGGGCGGTGGCGCTGCGCCGCCTCGCGGCCGTGCTGCTGGTCGCGGTCGCCGCGGTGCTCGCGGTGGCCGGGGCGGCCTCGCCGTCGGTGGCCGGGACCCCGGTGGTGCTCGCCCGGCGGGACCTCGGCCCCGGGAGCGGCGGTGGGTCCCGACGACGTCGAGGTGGCGGCGCGCGCCCCGGACGCCGTCCCGGCGGGCGCGCTCTCGGCCGTGGGGGACGCACTCGGCCGGCATCCGGTCGGTCCGGTGCGCGCCGGCGAGGTGCTGACCGACGTGCGGCTCGTCGGTCCCGAGGCCGCGCGGGCGGCGGTCGGTGTCCCCGACGCGGCCGGGGTGCCGCTGCGGCTCGCCGACCCGGCGGTCGCGGCGCTGGTGCGCGCGGGAGCGCTGGTGGACGTCGTCGGGGGTGCCGGCGTGGGGGGCGGCGGCGGTGCCGGCGGTGGTGGCGGGGTGGTGCTCGCGCGGGGTGCCCGGGTGCTGACGGTGCTGCCCGGCGAGGAGCGCACGGCGTCGGCCCCGCTCGTCCTCGTGGCCCTGCCGGGGCCGGACGCGGCGCGGGTGGCGGCGGCGACCGTGGGGCAGGAGGTCACCCTGACGCTGCGCTGAGCGTCCGCGATGCCGCGCCGCTGTCCCGCTTCCGTTGTCCGCGCTCGCCGAGCCCCGGACTCGTCGATCATGAGTCACACTGCGTCAGGTCCGCGCCGGAAATCCTGCGCTCAGTGCCCCTCGCCGAGGCGGCCGACACAGCGCGTGGCGGGCCGACACAGGCCGGGCACACCCACTCAGCCGTGGTGCGGGGGCCGCTGATCGTCGTACCAGCGGCGGTCGCGGCCGCCGTCGTCGCCGCGGGCCCGGTCGGCGTCGTCGCGCTCGTCCGCACTCGCGCGCGGAACGTCCCCGAACAGCGCCTCGTGGGCCCGACGCCGGGCCGCCGCCGCCCGCGCCTCGTCCTCGCCGCCGTCGGCGGCATCCTGGCGGCGTCCTCGGGAGCCTCCGGGTCGCCGCCCGAGGTCAGTTCTCCTCCAGCCCCGAGAGCTCCGCGATCACGTGGGAGATCAGGGGGGTGAGGGTGGCCATCCCGTCGCGGACCGCGGCCCGGGAGGCGGCGAGGTTGACCACGAGCGTCGAGCCCGAGACCCCGACCAGGCCCCGGGAGAGCCCGGCGTCGACCGCACCCGCGGCCAGGCCCGACGCGCGGATCGCCTCGGCGATGCCGGGGATGGGGCGGTCGAGCACCCCGGCGGTCGCGTCCGCGGTCACGGCGCGCGGCGAGACCCCGGTGCCGCCGACGGTGACGACGAGGTCGACCCCGCCGATCACCGCGGTGTTGAGCGCGTTGCGGATCGCCACGGACTCGCCGGGAACGACGATGGTGCCGTCGACGACGAGGCCGGCCTCCGCGAGCAGCTCGGTGACCAGGGGGCCGGTGACGTCGGCGAGCTCGCCGGTGGAGACGCGGTCGTCGACGATCACGACGAGCGCCCGCCCGAGCAGATCGCCGTCGCTGCCACCGAAGGTGTCGTCCTGCATCGCCGCCGCCGTGGTGCGCGGGAGTTCCATGCCTGCAGACCCTAGCGAGCCGACCGGCGACCGCGCCGCCGGACGGCCCGCCGTTACCGTGGCGCCGTGCACGTCCTCCTGACCGGCGGCGCCGGTTTCATCGGCTCCGCCATCGCCGACCAGCTCGCCGAGCGCGGGCACACCCCGATCCTGCTCGACGCCCTGCTCCCCCAGGCCCACGCCGAGGGCAAGGCGCCGGAGTGGACCGACCGCTTCGAGCTGGTCCGCGGCGACGTGCGCGACGCCGACCTGCTCGACCGCCTCCTGCCCGAGGTCGACGCGGTCTGCCACCAGGCGGCGATGGTCGGGCACGGCGTCGACCCGAACGACGCCCCCGCCTACGCCGAGAACAACGACGTCGCGACGGCCGTCCTGCTCGCCGCGATGTACCGCGCGAACCACCGCCGCCTCGTCATGGCCAGCTCGATGGTCGTCTACGGCGAGGGCCGCTACTCCTGCCCGGAGCACGGGGTCCAGCCGCCGCCGGCGCGCACGCAGGCCGACGTCGACGCCGGCCGCTACGACCTGCCGTGCCCGGTCTGCGGCCGGGACCTGCAGGGCGAGCTGGTGCCCGAGGACGCGGCGCTGGAGCCCCGGTCGACCTACGCGGCGACGAAGCTCGCCCAGGAGCACCTCGCCGTCGCGTGGGCCCGCGCGACCGGCGGGCGCGTGTTCGCGCTGCGCTACCACAACGTCTACGGCCCGCGGATGCCGCAGAACACGCCGTACGCGGGCGTGGCGTCGATCTTCCGCTCGGCCCTGGAGCGCGGGGAGGCCCCGCGGGTGATGGAGGACGGCCGGCAGCGTCGGGACTTCGTGCACGTGAGCGACGTCGCGGGCATCAACGTGGCCGCGCTGGAGGCCCCGGAGGACACGACCCCGGCCGGCACGTGCACGCCGCTGAACGTCTGCTCGGGCGAGGTCCGCACGATCTCCGACCTCGCCACCCAGCTCGCGAGCGCGATGGACGGGCCGGCGCCGCAGATCGTGGGCGGCGCGCGTCCCGGCGACGTCCGGCACGTCACCGCCGACCCGGCCCGCGCGGCGGAGCTGCTCGGCTACCGCGCGCGGGTGTCGTTCGCGGAGGGCATCACGCGGTTCGCGACGGACCCGCTGCGCGCGGCCGTTCGCTGACGCATGTGCGTGTTTCCGTGCCCCGGCACGGAAACGCACGCCCGAGTGGCTACCACACCGTCGCCAGCAGGCTGTTCACCGCGATCGCGAGCGTGGCCTGCGCGAGCAGCCACCACCGCGCCGACCGCGGCGGGAGCAGCGCGCAGGCGAGCACCGCCCACGTCCCGAACGGCAGCCAGAATCCGTTCCACCTCGGCCTTCGACAGGCCCGAGACGTCGGCGACGGCGACGGCGAGCAGGACGGCGCCGACGAGCAGCGGGACGGCGAGGGGCACGCGGCGCGGCCACCACGCGAGCCGGCGCAGCCCGGCGACGACCGCCGGCCCGAGCGTCAGCGCGAAGGCCGCGAGGTTGGCCCACACCCAGTACGTGTACGGGCGCAGCAGGCCGAACTCGCCGACCTGGTAGTAGCGCACCTTGACCTGCTCGTAGCCGTCCAGCCACCAGAACCCGCCGAGGGCGAACAGGCCGAGGACGCCGAGCGCCCCCACCGCCCCGGCGACCAACGGTGTCCAGCGCCGGACCAGGACCGCGACGACGATCGGCACCAGACCGCCCGCGACCAGGCCGTAGGACAGGAAGAGCGCCCCGCCGAGGACGACCCCGCCGAGCAGGCACCCCACGACGCCGAGCACGCCCCGGCGGACCGCGCCGAGCGCGAGGAGGGCGACGCCCCAGGCGAAGACCGCGGCGAACAGGCCGTCGGCCGACACCCCGACCCACACCGCGCCCGGGAAGAGCACCCCGAACGGGAGGTAGCGGCGCGCGAGGTCCCGCCCGGCGGTCACGGACCCCGGGTCGAGCGGGCGGGTCACGGGGCCGAACCGCAGCCCGCCGAGCGCCCCGACCGTGAGCGCCACCGCGACCGACGCCGAGGCACCGACCAGCAGCGTCACCAGGCCCGCGGGCTTGCCGCCCGGGCCGAACACCTCGGCGACCCAGACGTAGACCAGGGTCGCGAGCGGCGGGTGTCCCGAGGCGTGGGTGACGAGCGTGTCGGGGGTCATCCCGACGATGCGGTCGGCGAACGTCGCGAGGAACGGCTGGAGCCCGGGGTAGCGCCCGACCTCGACGAGGTACTCGGTGGGCGTCGTGAGCCGGTCGACGATCCCGGGCCCGAAGCCGTCGATCAGCGCCAGCCCGGCCGTCCAGGCGACCGACGCGAGGTAGGCCAGCACCAGCAGCGGGCCCCAGCGCAGGCGCGCGGCCACGGCCGGCCCGGCGAGCGCGACGACCAGCGCGACGAGGACGGCGGCGACCCCGCCGGGCTCGAAGTGCGGGAGCCACGCGGCGAGCAGCGGCGGCCAGCCGACGAGGATCGTGACGCCCTCGTGGATGGCGGCCCACCCGCGCAGCGCCGCGGCGGTGACCAGGCCGGCGGCGAGCACCACGGCGACGAGGTCCCCGCGCAGCCGCGGACCCCGGCGGCGGTCGTCGTGACCACCGGGCGTGACGGCGCGGCCGTCGTCGTCGTGGGAGCGCACGTCCCCGAGCACCGTGGTCACGGCCACGCACAGTACGAACCGGGCGTGGTGGCCTGGTGAGGCGGGCCCACCCGGACGTGGCGGGTCCGCCGGACGGGGGTGACCCTCCGGGGGTGACGGGAGGGTGAGGTACGGCCCCCGGTTGCGCGCGACCGGCGCCGACCGCATAGCGTGACCGCGGTGAGCGACCGCGGGGACACAGCACGCGCGGCGCCGCGCGCGAGGGTCGACGTCGTGCTCCCGTGCCTCGACGAGGTGGAGGCGCTGCCCACGGTCCTCGACGCGCTGCCCGAGGGGTTCGACGCGGTCGTCGCCGACAACGGCTCGACCGACGGGACACCCGAGCTGGCGGCGTCCCGCGGGGCGCTCGTGGTGCACGAGACCCGCAAGGGCTACGGCGCGGCCGTGCACGCCGGGCTGGAGGCGACGCGCACCGAGGTCGTCGCGGTGATCGACGCGGACGGCTCGCTGGACCCGGCCGAGCTCCCGGCGATGGTGACCCTGCTGCTCGACACCGGGGTGGACCTCGTCGTGGGGCGGCGCGTCCCGGCGGGGCGCGGCGTCTGGCCGTGGCACGCGCGGCTGAGCAACCTCGTGCTCTCCGGGCTCATGCGGGTGCGCGGCGTGGGGGTCCGCGACATCGCGCCGGTGCGGGTGGCGCGGCGGCAGGCGCTGCTCGACCTGGGGATCACCGACCGCGCCTTCGGCTACCCGCTCGAGCTGCTCATCAGGGCCGGCGCCGCCGGGTGGCGGATCCGGGAGGTCGACGTGGCCTACCGGCCGCGGGCAGGGGGGCGATCGAAGGTGTCCGGCTCGGTGCGCGGGACGTTCCGCGCGGTACGCGACATGACCCGGGCGCTCGCCCGCACTCCGCGCGGCGCACCGTCCGCCGACCCGGCGTCGGGAACCCCGAACCGATGAAGCACCCCGGTGCGAACGCGCCGATCATGCGAGTCGACCAGGCAGGATCCGGGGGCGCCGGGGACGGGAGCGCGGTCCCGCGTGTCGTCCTGGTGCTCGCCAAGGCCCCGGTCCCCGGCCGGGCGAAGACCCGGCTGAGCCCGCCCGCGACCCCGGAGGGCGCCGCGGGCATGGCGGCCGCGGCGTTGCTCGACACCCTCGACGCGGCGGCCGCGACGCCGCGGGCGCGGGTGGTCGTGGCCCTGGAGGGCTCGGTCGACGAGGCCGTGCGCGCCGAGGAGATCCACGCGGCCCTGGCCCCGCACGCCGTCGTCCCCCAGCGCGGGGACACCCTCGGCGAGCGCATCGCCGCGGCCCACGACGACGTCGCCGCGACCTTCCCCGGCGCGGTGAGCGTGCAGGTGGGCATGGACACCCCGCAGGTCGACGCGCACCTGCTCGACGAGGCGCTGCGCACCGTCGAGGACGGCGCGGACGCGGCCCTCGGGCTCGCCGTCGACGGCGGCTGGTGGGCCCTCGCCCTGCGCGACCCCCGCCGGGCCGGGATCATCGCCGACGTCCCGACCTCCACCGACCGGACCGGCCGGCTCACCCTCGACGCGCTCCGGGCCGAGCTCGGCCGCGACGCGGTGGCCGACCTGCCCGAGCTGTCGGACGTGGACACCGCCGACGACGCCGTCCGCGTCGGTTCGCTCGTCCCCCACGGTCGTTTCGCCCGCGCGGTCGGCGACCTCCTCCCCCTCCCCGGAGGTGTCAGCCCGTGACGTCGCTGTCGCCGATGACCCAGCCGTTCGCCGTCGTGGACGCGGCCCGCGAACGCCCGGTCTCCCCGACGGACCTCGGTGAGCTCGCGGACGACGTCGCCGCGTGCGGCCTCGGCGAGCGCTCGGGCGTGGTCCCCGACGGGGCCACCGTCTTCGACGCCGCGCTCGCCGGCCGCAGCCACCGCCTGGTGCGTGCGGACGGCGTGGTGCTGCCGCTGGCCGTGCAGCGCTGGCAGGACGACGCCGACGGCGACGACGGCTGGCTGCTGGAGCGCTGCCGGGGCGCCACGCTCGACCTCGGGTGCGGCCCGGGGCGGCTCGTCGTCGCCCTCGCCGACCGCGGCGTGCCCGCGCTCGGCGTCGACGTGTCCGTCCGGGCCGTCGAGCGGTGCCTGCAGCGCGGGGCGGCCGTGCTGCACCGCGACGCCTTCGAGCGGCTGCCCGGCGAGGGCCGCTGGGAGCACGTGGTCCTGGCCGACGGGAACATCGGGATCGGCGGCGACCCGGTCGCGCTGCTGCGCCGCTGCCGCGACCTGCTCGCCCGCGACGGGACGGTGCTGCTCGAGCTCGAGCCCGGCGTCGGCCTGTGGCAGGGCGCCGCGCACCTCGTCAACGACCACGGCGAGGCCGACGAGCTCACCGGCACCTGGTTCCCGTGGGCGGTGCTCGGCGACGACGCCGTCGACGAGGTCGCGACCGCGGCCGGGCTGCGGGTCACCGAGCGCTCGGCGCCCGAGGAGATGGACGCGACGGGCCGCTCGTTCGCGGTCCTGGGTGTCTAGTGTCCCGCTCCGGAAGTTCGCTACATAAGTTGTAGGGTCTCGGGATGGCGAGGACGGGCCGCCCGAAGGTCGAGTTGGTGCTCAGCGACGACGAACGTGCGCAGTTACAGCGGTGGGAGCGGCGGGCGAAGTCGGCGCAGGCGTTGGCGTTGCGTTCGCGGATCGTGCTCGCGTGCGCCGCGGGCGAGTCGAACACGGCGGTCGCGACTCGGGTGGGCTGCTCGGCGCCGACGGTGGGCAAGTGGCGGGCACGGTTCGTCGAGCGCCGCCTCGACGGACTGATCGACGAGCCGCGGCCGGGTCGTCCGCCGACGATCAGCGCCGAGCAGGTCGAGGACGTGGTGGTGTCCACGTTGGAGTCGACACCGGCGAACGCGACCCATTGGTCGCGGGCGAAGATGGCCGAGCGCAGCGGGCTCTCGCGCTCGACGATCGGCCGGATCTGGCGGGCGTTCGAGCTCAAGCCGCACCGCGAGGACGGGTTCAAGCTCTCCAACGACCCGCTGTTCGTGGAGAAGGTCCACGACGTGGTCGGGCTCTACCTGCATCCTCCGGAGGCCGCGGTGGTTCTCTGCGTGGACGAAAAGTCGCAGGTCCAGGCCCTGTCCCGGTCCCAGCCGGCATTCCCGATGATGCCGGGCATGCCGGAGAGTGCCTCCGGCTCGTGAGCACCAAGTGCCGCCATAGCCGCACTCAGTGCTCACGGGCGCGAAGCGCACCTACCTAACGCCCGCCGATCACCCGGCTGCCCAACGTCACCGGGACGGGCCGGGGGGCCGCGCCGGGGCTCGCCACGGTCAGCGTCACCACCTGGTTCGGCGCGGCCGACTGGATCGCGGCGACGAGCGCGTTGGCGTCCTCGATGACGCGGTTGTCGACCTTCGTCACCAGGTCGCCCGCCGCGATCCCCGCCGACGCGGCCGGTGAGCCCGGGGTCACGCCCGCGACGGTCGCCCCGCGCGGGCCGCCGCTGGCGAGCTGGACCCCGATGATCGCCTGGGTGGCCCGGCCGGTCTGGATGAGCTCGGTCGCGATGCGCCGGGCCTGGTTGACCGGGATCGCGAACCCGAGCCCGATGGAGCCGCCCTCCTGGCCGGCGCTCGCGCCGCCGGAGGGCACGCTGGCGATGGCGGTGTTGAGCCCGATGACGTGGCCCTGCGAGTCCGCGAGCGGACCGCCGGAGTTGCCGGGGTTGATCGCGGCGTCGGTCTGGATCGCGTCGAGGGTGCTGTCCTCCCCCGCGCCCGAGCCGCCGGCCGCGACCGGACGCTGCAGCGCCGACACGATGCCGGTCGTCACGGTCCCCGAGAGCCCCAGCGGGGAGCCGACCGCGACGACGGCCTGGCCCTGGCGCAGCCGGTCCGAGTCGCCGAGCACGGCGGGTTGCAGGTCGCCCACGCCGGTGGCCCGGACGACGGCGATGTCGGCGGCCGGGGCCGCGCCGACCAGTGACACCGGGGCGACCCGGCCGTCGGAGAAGACCGCCTGGAGGCCGCCGCCGCGCCCGGCGGCGAGCACGTGGTTGTTCGTCATGATCAGGCCGTCGGGAGAGATGATCACGCCCGAGCCCTCCCCGGCCGCGCCGAGGATCTGCACCGTGCTCGGCAGCACGGCGGCGGCGATGGCCTCGACGGAGCCCGCCGGCGCCGGCGGCAGGGGGTCGCCCGCGGAGTCGGTGGACGCGAGCGAGGTCCCCGACGTGGAGCCCCCCGAGGCGAGCGATCCGGCGATCGCCCCGCCGACGAGCCCTGCGATCAGCGCGATGAGCGCCACCAGGATCAGCCCGGTCCGCCCGACGGTGCCCGCGCCCTCCCGTCCGCGGGCCCGGAGGCGCTCGGCGAGGCCGGGCCGGTCGCCGTCCGACGAGCCCGCGCCGGACCGCTGCGGGTCCGACGCGCCGCCCCAGCCGACGCCGGGGTCGGCCGGGAACCCGCCGGGGGGCGTCGCCGTCGATGCCCGCCGTGCCCGTCGTCGTCCCGGACGCCGCCCCCGACGCCGACCCGCCACCCGGGCGTGCCTCGCCCCCCGGACGACCCCACCCGTAGTCGGACTGCTCCCCGCCCGGCCGGCCCCACCCGTAGTCCGACGCCTCGTCCGGCCCGTACTGCGCCGTCGCCTCGGTGGTCGGCGAGTTCGACGGCACGTGGCCCCCGAAGGGCACCCCCGACCAGGAGCGCGGCGCGGACCTCGCCGCCCGACGCGGAGTCGCCCCAGCGCACCCCGGGCCCGCTCGGGGGGTCGTTCGGGGGGTCGCTCTCGCTCATCCGCCCAGGGTCCCCCATGCCCGCGCCCGGGGGCCCGGCGGGAACCCCGTCGCCGCACCGGCCACCCCCGTCCGGCCCAGTCCCCGGGCGGTGCGCTGCCGTCCCGCGCCGGGGAGCCGACCCGGACGCCACCCGGCATCCGGGAGGATCACGGACGATGGACGCGACGACAGCTGTGCGGGGACGCCGGGGACCGGGGACGACGACGGCCCCGTCGCGCCGTCGGGCTGGCAGCTGCTGCTGGAGATCCCGCTGCGACGCCGGGTCGCGATCCTGGTCTCGGTCGGCGCCGGCCTGCTCGTCGCCCTGATCTCCGTCGCCGTCTTCTTCACCGCCTACCGCGCGCTCTACGACCAGCTCGACCAGAGCCTCGTCGAGCGGGCCACCGCGGCGTCGTCGAGCGGCCTCGCCGACCCGAGCCTGATCTTCCGCGTCGTCTCCTCCGACGCGCTGGCCGCGGGCGACTTCCGGGTCGCGATCGTGTACGTCGACGGCCGGGCGCTGTACATCCAGGGCAGCGAGCCACCGGTGGGCCGGCCCGAGGTCGAGGTCGCCAGCGGGACGCCGCAGCCGCCGCGCACCGGCGTCGTCGGCGGCGCGCCCTACCGCGTCGTCGCCGTGCAGGCGGGCACCGGCCGCGCGCTGGTCCTCGCCCAGGAGCTCGACCCGACCCGCCGGACGCTCTCCCGGCTGGCGATCGTGCTCGTCGTCGTCGGCGGGATCGGCGTCGTGCTCGCGGCCGTGACCGGGGTCGCGATCGCCCGGGCGGGGCTCGGGCCGGTGGAGCGGCTGATCTCGGCGACGGAGCGGGTCGCCCGCACCGGCGACCTGCAGCCGATCACGGTCACCGGCGGCGACGAGATCGCCCGCCTCACCCGCAGCTTCAACGCGATGCTGGCCGCGCTCGCGTCGTCGATCGACCGGCAGCGCCGGCTGGTCGCCGACGCCGGGCACGAGCTCCGCACCCCGCTGACGTCGCTGCGGACGAACCTGGAGCTGCTGGTCGCGGCCGAGGAGGGCGCCGCCTCCGGGCGCCCCGACGCGCCGCGGCTCTCCGACACCGACCGGGCGGAGCTGACCGCCGACCTGCGCGCCCAGATCGACGAGCTCGCGACGCTCGTCGGCGACGTCGTCGAGCTCGCGCGCGACGACCCGCCCGAGGTCGCCGCCGAGCACCTCGACCTCTCCGAGGTCGTCGAGCGGGCCCTGGACCGCGCGCGGCCCCGGGCCCCGGGCGTGCGGTTCGAGGCCGAGCTGGCGCCGTGCGAGGTGGTCGGCGACGCGAGCGCCCTGGAGCGGGCGGTCCTCAACCTGCTCGACAACGCCGCGAAGTGGAGCCCGCCGGGCGGCGAGGTGCGCGTCGTGCTGCGCGCGGGCGTGGCGCCGGAACGGCCGGGCACCGCGGTGCTCGAGGTCGCCGACGCCGGGCCGGGGATCGCGCCCGAGGAGCGCGAGCTGGTCTTCGACCGCTTCTTCCGCTCCGCCGACGCCCGCACCATGCCGGGCTCGGGGCTCGGCCTCTCGATCGTCGCCCAGACCGCGGTCCGCCACCACGGCGGCGTCTCGGCGCACGAGGCGCCCTCCGGCGGGGCGCTGCTGCGCTTCTGGGTCCCCCGGGCGTGACCACCCGACGGCGGCCCGGTGAACGGTGACTCCCGGAGGGGCGGCCGCGCTGAGCCGACGGAGTGGCTGACGTAGGCTCGCCGTCGCGCGTTCGGCGCAGCCGGCTCCGTGATGGACTGGAGGGTTCACCCGTCCGTGGCGCTCACCTCCGCAACCCGTGCACCGGCCACACCGCCGCATCCCGCCGCGAGGCACCGTCGTTGAGTCGCCCGGAGGCACGGCACCGCGCACGGAGGTACGGCGATGAGCTGGAGGGTCGGGTGACGTCCGCGGTCCGCGACCGCTCCGCCGTCCCCGGACCGGCCGCCGAACGGACCGGAACCGTCCCGGCTGCGGCTGGTCCTCGCCGCGGTGCTCGCGGGCGCGGTGATCGTGCTGCCGCTGGTCCTGCTCGCCGGGAAGGGCTCCGGGGCGTCCGACGCGCCGCCGCTCGCCACCCCCGGCTCGGCCGCCTCCGTCGCCGCCGCTCCGGGCCGTCCCGGCGCCACGACCACCGCCACCGTCGACCCCCTCGCCGCCGGGCGCGCCCTCGCCGCGAAGCCGGCGACGGGCAGCGGGGTCCTCGACTCCGCCGTCGGGGACTTCGCGAGCCACTTCGACGACAGCGGCGGGTCGGGGCTCGTCGAGGGCGCACCGCGGCCGCAGGTCGTGGGCGGGAAGGCGTTCTCGTTCGCCGTGCCCGGCGGCGGCAAGCGGGCCGAGGTGCTGCCGCTGGTGCCGGAGTACCACGAGGGCGACGACCTCTGGGTGCACGACGTCAGCACGCTGCACGGCCTGCCCACCGACACGGGCACCTGGCAGCTGGTGCTGCAGTGGCACCAGCGCGCCAACACCGGCTCGCCGCCGATCGCGCTCGAGGCCGGACGCGGGCGGCTGCGGCTCGCCAACGTCGGCGCCGACCAGCAGGACGTGGGCGCGCTCGGCCCGAACGACACCATCGACGTCGTGCTGCACATCCACTTCTCGCGCAGCCCGGGCGCGGCCGAGATCGACGTCTGGCGCGACGGGCTCCCGAAGGTCGTGAACTACCACCCGCCGCGGGGCACGCTGCTCGACGGCGGCGACTACCTCAAGATCGGCCTCTACCGCGACCCGGCCATCACCCAGCCCTCGTCGATGACCCTGACCCGCCTCGTCACGGGGCCGACCGACGCCTCGATCAACGCCACGGGGATCACGCCCCGCTGATCACACGAACCCGTACTGAGGGCGCCGGAGTAGCTGGGATTCCAGGCTCGCATTTCGACCCCCGTTCCCCGTGATCACCAGTCACGCGCGCTCGAGCCTGCCAGGCGGGCGAGCGGCGTTCTCGACGGCGGGCAGTCGGCCAGCAGCGCGGCCACCGACCGATAGCGCTGCTCGGGGTCCTTGGCCATTCCACGTCGAACGACCTCGTCGACGCCGGCCGGCGGCGAGGGGTCGAGCTGGATCGGAGGCCTCGGCGCCGATCGACATCATCTGCGCGTCCGGAGCGCTCGGTCCAGAGCGACAGTCCCGGGCGGTCGACTCGACGATGGTCATCTCTGAGCGCTCCGGCGCACGCCGGGCTGGTCGAGCCGTCCGACGGAAAGCATGCCGCAACAATTGGACCTATCACGGCGTGGTGGCCAACGGTTTTGTGTCACTTCCCCGAAGTCACCGCGGCTCGGCCTCTGCTGTTGGAGTCGACCTGTGACTTCCGACATGAAGAACCCGGGCCAGCTCGGACGGCCCTCGATCGGCGGTGGGGTATCTCGCAGCGTCGATCGAGTGGCTGGAGATCAGACCTTTCGGGGCCGCCTGGATCGTGACCCGGCGCCGGAACGCGACTTTTCGGTTACAGAATCGAGATTTTCGTCTATCTCAGTGATGGGCTGGTTGCTTACCCGCTATGGTGCCTGCATAGTGTGACAATGGGCGTTACGGTCCGGCTCGCTGGTCCGTCGCGAGTCGACCTTGCTTCTCGGCCGGACACGTTGCGCATCGGGAGCGCGAAGGAGCGCCGGCTGCTGGCGGTCCTCGCTTCGCAGCGTCCATATCTGATCTCGCCCGAGCGTCTGGCGGAAGTGTTGTGGCCCGACCGGCCTCCACATAGCCCGCCCGCGAACGTAGCGACGTTGATCAGCCGTCTCCGTCATCGGCTCGGTTCCGCCGCGGTTCTCGGTGGCCGCGAGGGATATCGGCTCGGTGAACCTCCTGCCGTGTCCGTGGACATCGACGAGGCGGCGGACCTGGTGAGCCAGGCCGGGCGCCGGCTCGCGGAGGGCGCCCCGGGGTTGGCGCTCACAGCGGCGCGACGTGCCCTCGACCTGGTGGAGGCGGAGCCCCTCGTCGAGGAGGACGACGCCCCGTGGGTGGTGGACGTTCGTGGTCGGTGGCACGAGCTGAGGCGCAACGCCCACCACCACGCTGCGCAGGCGGCCCTCGAGACCGGCGACGTCACGACCGCCCGGGCACTGGCCCTGGCCGCCCTCGCGACGGACCCGTTCGACGAGCCTGCGATGCGCCTGCTGCTCGCCGCCGGGCAGGCCGCCGGTGAGGCGGCCCGCGCGCTCGTGGCGTACCACGTGTTCCGGGCCCGACTGGTCGACGAGCTCGGGGTCGAGCCTGCACCGGCGACCCGCGCGGCCTATCTCGCCGTGCTGCACGAGACCCCGGCCGGCCCGGAGCCCACGCCGGCCTCGCACCTCCGGCAGCCGCCGAGCGAGCTCGGCGCTGCCGCGGCGCCCGCGATGGTGGGTCGGAGCGCCGAGTCCACGCAACTGGTCAGGCACTGGGATCGTGCCTCCGCCGGCTCCGCAGGAATCGTGCTCGTCGTCGGCGAGGCCGGGATCGGCAAGACGCGACTGGTGGCGGAACTGCAGAGCACCGCGGGCGGCGTCGGTGCCCGGGTGGCCGTCGGCCGGTGTCACGTCGCGGAACGCTCGCTGTTCCTCCAACCGGTCATCGACGCCATCAGCCCCACGCTGGCCGGACTTCCACCCGCCGAACTCCGTGGAGTCGCCCGGCACCACTCCCGCGTCCTCGCGGGGCTGTTCCCTGATCTCGCCGAGGCGCTCGGTCTGGAGGACCTGGACGCGTCGGCGCCCGACGCCCGACGGTCCTTCGAAGCCATCGGTGCACTGCTGCGGGCGCTGACCACCGGCCGGGCGATGCTGCTGGTCCTCGACGACCTCCACAACGCGGGCATCGCCACCGTGGGACTCTTGCACCACCTGGCGCTGCGGGCCGGGGGCGCGCGCCTGCTCGTCGTGGCCACGATCCGTCTCGAGGAGGGCGCCGCTGCCCTGACCGACCTGCAGGACGTGGCCGGCAGGATCGACCTCGGGCCGCTGTCCGCGGTGGAGGTCACCGAGCTCGCCGGTCGCGCCGGGCAGGCCCAGCGGGGACCGGCGATCCAGCGCCGCACCCGGGGTAACCCCTTCTTCGTGGTCGAGGTCCTCCGCGGGCTGGCGGCCGGTGACCAGGAGGTCCCCGAGTCGCTGCAGGCGGCCGTCGTCGCCCGGGTCCGCCGGCTCGGTGCGCCCGGGGAGGAGCTCCTCCGAGCCGCAGCGGTGCTCGGCGCCACCGTGGACCCGGTCGTCGTGGCGCGGCTCCTCGGGATCGACCCGGGCGACGCCGCGCGACGGTGCGAACACGCCGTGGCCGCGCGGCTGCTGGTCGAGGCCGGGAGCGTGTACGAGTTCGCCAACGACCTGATCCACGAGGTCCTCTACGCGACGACTCCGACGCCGACCCGTCGTCTCCATCACCGGCGCGCCGCCGACCTGCTGACCGCGACCCCGGAAGCCGTCGGCGTCCACGCCCTGGCGATCGCGGACTGGACGCGGGCGGCCCGCGCGTTCCTCCTGGCCGGACGGGCCGCCACCCGTCGGGGCGGGGTCGGGGATGCGGAGACGCTGCTCGACCAGGCCCTCCACGCGGCCCGGCGCGCGGACTCCACCGAGCTGATCGGTCGCGTGCTCATCGCCCGCGCCCGTGCCCGCGAAGGCCTGGAACAGCTTCGCCACGGCCTGGGCCGACCTGGATGCGGCCGCCGTGACGGCCCGACAAGCAGGCGACCGCCGGCTGGCGATGGCCGCGCTCCGCGAGCTCGGTGGTGATGTCCCCGTCGCCCTCGGCCGGCCCGTCGACGAGGGCATCGGCTACCTGCGCCGAGGGTTGCGCCTCGCTCTCGATTGGGGAGACGCGCGCGCCGAAGCCGACTTCCGAGCCCGGCTCGCGGTCCTCGCGACCCACCGCCTGGCGTTCGGCGAAGCCCTCCACGAGGGCGCCCGTGCTGTCGAGGCCGCACGCGCGGCCGCCGACGAGGAGACCCTGGTGATCGGTCTCGACGGGCTCAAGACCGCGCACGCCTACCTCGGCCACCTCGCGGAGCTCGCCGAGGTCATCGACGAGATGGAGCCCCTCGTGCGACGGCGCGACGACCGCTGGTACCTCCCGTGGGCGATCTTCGAAGGCTCCTTCGCGGCGATCGCGTGAGGACGGTGGGACGATGCCCGCGAACGTGTCGGAGCGGCCCTCGAGGCGAGCGCGCACAGCGGCTACCCGGGCCACGCCACCTGGTTCGTCGCCCACCTCGGCTGGATCGCCCGGCTGCAGGGTGACCTCGATGGCGCCCTCGAGCACGGGCGGCGCGCCGTCGAGTTCGGCGGGCCGGTCGCGCATCCGTGGTGGTTGTCCACGGCCCGCGCACTGCTGGCGACCACGCTGCTCGAGGCCGGACAGACGAACGAGGCCCGGATCGAGGCGGCTGGAGCCCTCGACGCGGCCGGCCCGACGCCGTCGCAGCCTGCCGCTTGCGGTGCCTGGCACCGATGGCCGAGGCCGAAGCGCGCGCCACGCCCGTCGCGGGGACGGTGCCCCCCAGCCTGCGCGAGGCCGACCGGCTGCTCGCCGACATCACCGCGCCCCCCGGCTCGGCCTGGCTCCTCGGAGCGGACGCCTACCTCTGCGTGGCTCGGGCATGGCGCACGGTCGGCCGCCCGGACGAGGCCCACGCAGCCCTCGCAACGCTGCTGGGAGCTGCACGACGCTCCGGGTGGCGCACGCTGCTCGCGACGGCCTCGACGATCGAGGGATGCCGCCCCGCGCCCGCCGGCGCAGCAGTCCCGCAATGAGTACGCAATCGCTCCCGGCAGCGTCGTCCCGGACGCCACGCTGAGCGAGGAGATGACCATGACGGTGGACCAGGACAAGCTGATGTCGTTCGTCGGAGGGATGGTGAGCGACCTGGGGGCCGCGGCCGCGGCCGGGGGCGTGGTGATCGGTCACCGGCTCGGGCTCTACCGGGCACTGGCCCAGGGACCGGCGACCCCCGAGGAGCTCGCCCGGCGGACCGACACGAGCACCCGCTACATCACCGAATGGCTCGCCGCGCAGGCCGCGAGCGGATACGTGCACCACGACGCCGACTCCGGCACGTTCGCCCTGGACGACGAGCAGGTGTTCACACTCACCGATCCCGATGGCCCGATCTACCTCCCGGGCGCGTTCGTCCTCGCCCTCGGCGCGCTCCGCGCGGAACCGCGCATCACCGAGGCGTTCCGCACCGGAGCCGGCATGGGTTGGCACGAGCACGACTCGGACGTCTTCGACGGCTGCGAGACCTTCTTCCGTCCCGGCTACATCGCGAACCTGGTCGACGCCTGGATCCCGGCGCTGGACGGCGTCGAGGCGAAGCTGCGTGGCGAGGCCCGTGTGGCGGACGTGGGGTGCGGACACGGAGCGTCGACCGTCCTGATGGCGAAGGCCTACCCGACGACGACGATCACGGGCTCGGACTACCACGACGAGTCGATCCAGATCGCCCGCAAGCGTGCCGCGAAGGCCGGCGTTGCGGATCGGACCACCTTCGAGGTGGCCTCCGCCGCGACGTTCTCCGGCCGCGATCTCGACCTCGTGACCTCCTTCGACTGCCTGCACGACATGGGCGACCCGCTCGGGGCGGCCCGCCACGTCCGCGACTCGTTGGCGCCGGACGGGACGTGGATGGTCGTCGAGCCCTTCGCCGGGGACTCGCTCACGGACAACCTGAACCCGGTCGGCCGGTTGTACTACGCGTTGTCGACATTCCTGTGCGTGCCCAGCGGGCGCTCGCAGCCCGGGGGCTACAGCCTCGGCGCCCAGGCCGGCCCGCCGCGATCCGCCAGATCGCCACCGACGCCGGCTTCAACCGCTTCCGGCGGGCCACCGAGACGCCCTTCAACATCGTCTACGAGGTCCGGCCCTGACGGGTCAGGGGGTGGGGACGTGCGCGCACCCGACCCCGACCAGGTCGGGGAGATCGAACGCGACGGCGTCCGGGTCGGCTACGAGCTGTTCGCCGGGCCCGCGGGAGCGCCCACGGTCGTGCTGCTGACCTCGTGGGCGATCGTGCACATGCGCCAGTGGAAGGCCCAGGTGCCCTTCCTCGCCCGCGAGTTCCGCGTCATCACCGTGGAG